>NZ_CP033932.1:3828067-5318634 GCF_003815975.1 Chryseobacterium bernardetii | reverse complement strand
CGAATTACCAAGCGTTTTGAAAGGGGATTCGGATATTGTACAGGTTAATGACCTTTCACCAATGGCTGAAGCCTTCCGTATTTTGATTACTAACATGAATTTTTTACTACCCAAAAAGGATAAAGGAAAAGTTGTTTTTGTTACTTCCTCAGTCAAAGGAGAAGGAAAAACTTTTGTGTCTGTTAATTTAGCTTTGACATTAGCGACTCCTAAAAAGAAAGTGATTATTATAGGATCAGATATTAGAAACCCCCAACTTCAACGTTATAATACATCAAGAAGAGGCTTAACAGGTTTGACAGAGTATTTATATTCGGATCAGACTAAATTAGAAGATATAATACATGTTACTTCATTTAATCCGCATTGTGATGTGATTTATTCAGGGATGATTCCACCGAATCCAACAGAGCTGTTAAGCAATGGAAGATATGAAGAGTTATTAGATAATCTGAGGGCTAAATATGATTATATTGTTATAGATACAGCACCTTTATTATTAGTGACGGATACTTTCTTATTTGCAGATTTAGCTGATGCTACATTATACGTTACAAGGTCTAGATATACTGAAAAATCTCTTATTGAGTTTGCTAATAATAATATTGATAGCCAAAAAATTAAGAATGTAGGTTTTGTACTTAATGATGTTGATAAAAATTATTATGGATACGGCAACAAATATGGTTATGGTTACTCGGCTCAAGAAAAAAACTGGCTGGAAAAAATTAAAGAAAGATTGTAATGCCTAAGATTATTAATGTAATACTTTCCGGAGGAGTGGGTAGTAGGCTTTGGCCATTATCCAGAAAAAATAAACCAAAACAATATCTGAATATTTTTGGAGAGAAATCACTTTTTCAGTTAACAGCAATTCGAAATATTAGTTTATGTGATACATTAACTGTGATAGGTAATACTGATAATTTCGAATTGTCTTCAAAAGCGTTAAGAGAGATTGATATCCGGCAATATCAACAAATAGTAGAAGCTTCCCCAAGAAATACAGCAGCAGCTATAGCTTTTGCTGCGTTTTCAGCAGATAAAGATGATATTTTACTTATTACACCCTCTGACCATCTAATAGAAGATGAAGATGAGTATATAAGATCTGTTAACGAAGCCATTAATTTGGCGAAACAAAACTCTATTGTTACATTTGGGCTGGTTCCTACTAAACCTGAAACTGGGTTTGGCTATATTCAGGTAAAAGGTAATAATGTGGTTGGATTTAGAGAAAAACCCAATAAGGAGACTGCACAAGAATTTATATCTAAAGGTGATTTTTTATGGAATTCGGGAATGTTTTGTTTTAAAGCAGATATTTTCTTAAAAGAGCTTAAAAAATACCAACCTGATGTTTATATAAAATCTGAGATTGCCTTTAATGCAAGAAATAAAGATAGATTGCCTATTGAAGAGAGTATGAATATTCCTTCTATATCTGTAGACTATGCAGTAATGGAGAAGACTGACCTATTGAAAGTAGTGAAGTCGAATTTTAAATGGTCTGATATGGGATCTTTTGAGTCTCTATACAGTTATTTAAAGAAGAACGGTTATTCAACAGATGAGCATGGGAATATGGTAATTGGAACAAATGTTCATACAGAATTTTTGGGACTTAAAAAAAGTATTTTAGTTGTTACTGATGATGCAATATTAGTGCTGAAAAGAGAAAAAGCTCAAAATGTGAAGGATATTTATGAAAATTTATCCAATAAAAAATTAACATAAAAAATACTGATTATTTAAAGATGAAAAAATATGATTACTTAATAGTAGGATCGGGATTATTTGGAGCTGTATTTGCCTATAAAGCAAAATTAGCAGGCAAAAGCTGTTTAATAATTGATAAAAGAGATCATAAAGGAGGTAATATTTACTGTGAAAATATTGAGGGAATAAATGTACATAAATATGGTGCTCATATTTTTCATACTAATGATAAATCTATATGGGATTTTGTAAATAGCTTTGTTGAGTTCAACAGATATACAAATTCACCTGTTGCAAATTATAACGGAGAAATCTATAATCTACCGTTTAATATGAATACTTTTAATAAGCTTTGGGGGGTTATCACACCAAAAGAAGCTCAGGAATATATAAAGAATCAGATTAAAGAGCTCAATATTTCTAATCCCTCAAATTTGGAAGAACAGGCTTTATCATTGGTTGGGACAGATATATTTAACAAACTGATTAAAGAATATACTGAAAAGCAGTGGGGAAGAGACTGTAAAGACCTGCCTGCATTTATTATCAAAAGACTTCCTGTTAGATTTACTTATGATAATAATTATTTTAATGATAAATACCAAGGTATCCCAATTGGAGGCTATAATAAGTTAATTGATGGGTTATTAGAAGGGATAGAAGTTCAATTGGATACAGATTATTTTGCAAACAGGGAATATTTAAATTCTCTTGCTGAGAATATTGTTTTTACTGGTAAAATTGATGAGTACTATGGCTTCCAATATGGAAAGCTTTCTTATAGAAGCCTACGTTTTGAGACTGAAGTATTAGATAATGAAAACTATCAAGGGAATGCTGTAGTAAACTATACAAGCAAAAATGAACCTTATACAAGAATTATTGAGCATAAGCATTTTGAATTTGGGACACAAAGTAAAACTGTTGTTACTAAAGAATATTCCTTAGAAGCAAGCAGCAATACTGAACCTTATTATCCTATCAATGATGACGAAAATAATGAATTGTATAGAAAATATAAGAAATTAGCAGACGAAGAAGAAAATGTTATTTTTGGTGGGAGATTGGCTGAGTATAAATACTATGATATGCACCAGGTAATTGGTTCTGCATTGAAGAAATGTAGAGATGTTTTTGGAATATAGCTCAAAATATTAAATCCAATTTTTACATATTACCATACTAGAATGAATAAAATTTAGTGTATAAAACGTGAGTTCTTCTAAACTAATAAAAAATACGCTTTTCCTTAGCCTTGTTCAGGCGGTTAATTTTGTTTTTCCGCTGATAACGATCCCATATATTTCTCGTATAATAGGTCCTGAGGGATATGGTATATTTAATTATTCAACAGCTTTTATTGGATATTTTACTCTTTTAATTGCTTATGGATTTGATTTGACAGGAACTCGGAAAATAGCTAAAGCGGATGGCAATAAAAATGTTATTAATACTGTAATTTCTGAAGTACTAAGTGCAAGAATATTACTTTTTCTATTTTCAATAATCTTATTTGTAATTGCTTTATATTTTTTTAGGCCAATTCAAAAGGATGTATTGACAGTATCTATCTTATTTATTGGATGTTTGGGCACAGTAATTTCACCTCAATATATTTTTCAAGGATTGCAGGAATTATCAATTTTTGCTAAACTTAATTTTGTAAGAGGTGTTATCAATGTTGCCTTGGTTTTTACTTTAATAAAAAAAAGTGATGATTACATTTTTTTAGCGGTACTAAATACATTTTTTATTATTTCAATTAATATTTTTTTATTCCTTTATGCCATTTGGAAATTTAAATTGTCCGTAAAGCTAATTTCATTCCTTCAATCTTTGGAAATTATTTTTAATGAAAGGATGATTTTTTTTTCCACAGTAGTTATTAGCTTATATACTTCTACCAATACCATTGTTTTAGGTTTTTTTGCAGATAATAAAGAAATAGGGTATTATACAACCAGTCAAAATTTTCTTAATATCGTTAATTCAATTATTGCAATGCCATTATCTACTGCACTTTTTCCATTTGTAGGAAAATCATTTGCAATATCTAAAGAGAATGGCATCAATACCATAAAGAAGATTATGCCGATAGTTTTTTATTTAACTTTAGGAGCGTCCGTTTGTGTATTAATTTTTGCACCTATTGTTATAAAATTGTTTTATGGTCATAAGTTTGATCAATCTATACCTGCTTTGCAAATTATTTCTTTTTTACCTTTTATAATTGGAATGTCTAATATCTTTGGCATACAATTAATGCTTAATATGGGAATGGATAAATTGTTTTTTAAAACAACTTTTATAGCAAGTATATTTGGAATTATTCTTAATATTTTTATGAGTAAAATGTGGGGATATATTGGGACAGCATGGAATTGTTTAATTATAGAATGTTTTGTCACCTTATTAATGTATTTTGCTTTAAGGAGAAAAGGTGTTAATCCATTTGACATTGTAAATTTTAGATTTCTAAGTATAAAAGAAATGATATTAATGTCATTTCGAAAAAATAAATAATAATGAAAATATTACAGATAAGCACAGGTTATGATATTTCTTTTAATGGAGGAATTACAAACTATGTAAGAAATATTTCTACAACTCTGTCTTCATTTGGGAATGAGGTATATGTTCTTTATTCGCAGGATAATGGTGAAACAAAAGAATATACATATAACTTGATAAATTATAAGCCTATATTAAGGCCATTTCATCTAAGTAGTGTTATTAGAAATTCGGATATAGAAAGAATAGAAAAAATAGTATCTGAATTGAATCCTGATATCATACATGTTCATATGATGATTGATTTACCAATTGCTATTTTAGAAATGTTTATGAAATATGCTAAAGTTGTTATTTCCTTGCATGATTATTCATATGTATGCAATAGGATAATACTACTTGACCGAGAAGGTAAATTATGTGAGTCTTCAAACAGTAATTTGAAATGCAACACTTGTATATCTTGGGAAGAAACAATCGATAATAGATATCTTGGAGGATTTGTTAGAAAACTTGGAAGAACTTTGAAAATTGATAAAATTAAAGATTCTTCTGGTCATACAGAGAAATTCGAAGTTGGTAAAAAGTTATTCTCAAAAGCCAATGCGATAATTGCTGTTTCAAATAGAGTTAGAGAAATCTATCAACGAAATGAATATGATAATAAAAATTTCTTCGTAAATCATATTGGAAACTATACTGCTGAAGATGATTTTAGAAATAGTTTTGGTAAAAGAGAATTAAAAAGTGATAGTGAAAAGCTAAGATTTGGTTTTATTGGAAATTTAAATTACCACAAAGGAGCTGATCTTTTTTTTGAAATTGCTAAAAATAGCAAACATACGTTTCATATTTATGGAGGAATTGCAGCAGGTCTGGAAGAAACCATTCAGTCTTTGCCTAATATCACTTATCATGGGAAATACAAACATGATGAACTTAAGGATATTCTTAAAAATGTTGATGTTGGATTGGTATTACCTATTTGGGAAGATAATGCGCCTCAAGTTGTTTTTGAGTTTTTAAATTCCGGAATTCCAATTATTGGTACTAGGATGGGTGGTTTACCGGACTTTATTAATGAAGAGAACGGAGTTTTATTTGATAACACCAAGGTGGGCTTAGAAAGCATAAAATCATATATAGATTCAAATGAGTTTTATATTTTTTATAATAGAGTTATCAATAATATAAAAGGAACAAAAAAATCTTCAGAACATATGGATGACCTTATCTCAATATATGAAAAACTATAAAATGATAGTATGGTTTAAAATATTAAATAGCTTGAGAATTGAGTTTATTCAATTTTTATCAAGAAAAAAGCAGGCTGTTATTTGGAGAATCAATAACAGGCACAATTATACAAGCCTCTCAATTCGTGTTAAGAATCCTGACATAATAACTGTAGGAGATAAATCATATGGAGAAATTATAACAGAATCTTATGGAAATTCTAATGAAAGTTTGCAGATAGGAAACTATGTAAGTATTGCAAGTAATGTTACATTTATTTTAGGGGGGAATCATCAAGTGAATACTTTTACGTCTTATCCTTTAAAATCAAAGTTTTTGAAAAACTCACCAGAAGATGATGCTCAGTCAAAAGG
Source organism: Chryseobacterium bernardetii (assembly GCF_003815975.1). NCBI lineage: Bacteria > Pseudomonadati > Bacteroidota > Flavobacteriia > Flavobacteriales > Weeksellaceae > Chryseobacterium > Chryseobacterium bernardetii. The sequence goes on along the minus strand of NZ_CP033932.1, from coordinate 5,312,794 downwards.
AGCAATTATTGTTGAGGATGAAGTTTGGATAGGTAGTAATGTTGTAATACTTTCGGGAATCAATATTGGAAAAGGAGCAATAATTGCTGCAGGAAGTGTTGTTACAAAGAATGTAGCTCCATTTAGCATAGTAGGTGGAAATCCTGCCCAAGTTATTAAATTTCGATTAGCAGGAGATTTAATTGAAAAAAGAATGAATGTTAATTTGAAAAAAATATCTAAAAAAAATATTATAGAAAATATAGACTTATTTTATTCAACATTAACGGAATTTAACTTGCAAAAAATATCAAATCTAGAAGAAGAATGATTTCAATAATTATAGTTAATTACAATACAATGCAACTCACCATAAATTGTATTGAAAGTATTTATAACTATACAAAAAATGTAGATTTTGAGATCATTGTTGTTGATAATGCATCCTCAGATAACTCTGTATCTCAAATATTAGAACGATTTCCTAATGTGAAAGTTATACAAGCCACCGAAAATTTAGGCTTTGGAAGAGCAAATAATTTAGGAGTTTCTGCTGCAAAAGGGGAATATCTTTTTTTGCTTAATTCAGATACTATTTTTGTTGAGAACTCGCTTTTAAAAATATTGGATTTTTTTAGCAAGAACGAAAAAAAATTAAATATTGGCGTTCTAGGATGTCTAATGATTGACGAAAGTAATGAAGTGAATGGTTTTGGAGGAACTTTTCCTACTATAAAATCATTCAATCAAGAAATTATAAAAGGTTTCCCCATTATAGGCAGATTTATAGAAATCAAAGAAACTCATTATAATCTTAACCAAGAATATTTTGAAATAGAATATGTTTTAGGGGCTGATATGTTTATGAGGAAATCATTATTTAATGCTGTCGCTGGTTTTGACCCCAATTACTTTATGTATTATGAAGAAAGTGATTTACAGCTTACAGTTTCAAGAGCTCAATATAAAAATTATATTTTTACAGGAACTAGAATAATTCATTTGGAAGGAGGATCCTTTACCAAGAAAAAGAAGGTTTCAAACGTCAAAAGAATAATTGTTCATACAAGCAGAATTTATTATGCTAAGAAAAATTTTTCCAAAGAATATTATAAATTTAAAATTCTGGATATTAGTAAGTTACTGTTAAATATTTTTAATTTTAAGTATAAAATAACAGAAAATATAAAATATATCACAGGTATAATTAAAAAATATTAATTTATGAAAATTGCAATATTAGGGAGTAAAGATTACGATAGTTTAGAATTTCATATTCATGACTCTCTAAAACATTTGGGGCATAAAATTTTTCATATTGATATTAAAGATGTTGTAAGTATTCCCTATCGATTTAATTATTGGGGAAGAAAATTATTCGCTAAATATGATGAGAGTATATTTCGAAAAATATCAAAGCGTATTGTGGATGAAACTCCCGATTTAGTTATATGTACCTATAGATTCATTCATCCAAAATGTATAGAATTTATTAAGCAACAACTTAAAAATACATTAGTAATACATGTCAATCCAGATCAATTAACGACTTTAGAACATCAGCAGATTTTTATATCCCAATATGACGCTTATTTTACAAAAGATCCATTTATGGTTAATTTTATGAAAAGTAAAATGGGACTGAATACGTTTTATTTGCCGGAAGCATTTAATGAGCGAATACATCATTTTGATCTTAAAAATAAAAAAGATTTAGAAAAAAAAATCAATATTGATGTAGTTTGTTTTGGGACAATGTATCCTTATAGGGCTAAAATGGTGGAAAAGTTGATAGACGCAGGAATAAATGTGAAACTTTTTGGAACACCCGATAAAAGATTTCCTTTGCATAAAATAAATGCCAACTTTCAAAATGAATTTATTACAGGAAGTAGAAAAGCAGAAGTATTATTAGGATCTAAAATTGTATTTAATAACTTTCACTATGCAGAAGTTCAGTCAGTAAATGCTAAGTTTTTTGAGATTGCTGGTATTGGGGCTTTCCAGATTTGTGATTATAAACCAACCTTGGAAGAATACTCAATTATCCCTTATGAAAAGTTTACTTTTAATACAATTGAGGAGTCTATTGGTTTGATTAAATATTATCTGAATAATCAGGAAGAAAGACATGCAATAGCGGATATACAGAAAAAACATTTTTTACAGAATCATACTTATGATGTTAGAATGAAACAATTGTTTAATTTATTAGGAATTTAATGGAGGTTTATATTATATTTTCAATAATTCTTTTTATATTTTCTTTTTTTGAAATTTTTAAAATAGCAAAAGGAAAGTTACAAAATTTATTTCTATTTGTTAGCTTTTTGGGAGCGGTTTTAATTATTGGAGGGCGTTGGTATACTGGAACAGATTGGCTTCTTTATGAATATTTGTTTCATGAATCCGATACCTTGGGGAATGCGCTGGATATTTGGAAAACAGAAATTGGATATGGCATCTTAAGTTGGCTTGTAAGGGCTATTACGGATAGTTATTCAACCTTTTTATTTGTTCATGCAATTATTTTTTATGGCTTATTAATTATTTCATTTAAAAAGATAGTACCTTATCCTCAGACTGCTTTCCTTTTTTACTTCATATCTTCCCTAGGGATAGTGGGGTCTAATAGACAATTGTTAGGAGTTGTTTGCATACTTTTTGGAGTGAGTTTTTTGTTGAATGAAAATAAGAAAAAATTTATTTTTTTATTAATAGCGAGTATTAGTTTTCATGCTACAGCATATTTAGGGGGGTCTTACTTCTTTTTAAATAGATATTTTTCAAAAAAAATTATAGTTTCAGGACTTTTACTTGCTTTTATTATTGGAGTATCACCAATCCCTTTAAAGGTTTTTGGATCTTTAGGTGCAATAAATGAGCATTTTATGTCTAAGACCGAAGCTTATTTGAGTGGTGCCAAAGCTGTAGCAAGTGAATATGGATTAACTATCATGGGAGTTTTTAAAAGACTTTTCTTTTTCCTTCTCTTTTTTGTTGTTCGAGAAAAAACAATTTCCCGATTTAAAAATTACAATTTACTATTTAATGGATATTGGGTAGGTATTTTAATTTATTTGTTTTTTTCAAGTTCATTAAATGTAATGGTAAGTAGAGGAAGTTTATATTTTAATATCATGGAATGTTTACTGATGTCCTCTATTTTTATCATTTTGAAAAAGCCATTAGATAAAATGTTTTTTTTGATAATTTTATATGTACTTGGAATAGTATTAATGTACCAGTCAATTGGGGAATATCCAGATCTATTTGATCCATATAAAGGTATTTGGTATAATACAGATTTCTTTAGAAAAATGCATTAAAAGTATAGTATGAAGATAATATTTTTAGATAGAAAGTTTAATCCCAATGAAATTAGTTTTGAAAAACTTTTTGGTTTTGTAAAGAAAAGTATTTTAAATAGAGGAATAGATATACAAAATATAGAAAACCCTTTTGGAAATGGTATTGTTAATTTATTTAAAAGTATTTTATTTTATAGAAAGTCGGTTAATATTGATTCGATAGTTCATATTACCGGACAAATACATTTTGCAGCAATAGCTTTAAAGACAAATAAAATAGTAATAACGGTTCATGATCTAGGGCTTTATAGAAATTTATCGTTTATTAGATTTTTAATATTTAAAATTTTTTGGGTGTATCTTCCCTTTCGAAAAGCTAAAGTAATTGTTGCAATATCTGAAAAAACAAAACAAGAGATCGTAGAGATAATGCCATCTGTAGCAAGGAAAGTGGTTATAATTCCTAATTGTGTTACAATGGAAATAGCAGAAGATTTGGTAACTAATAAATCAAAAACAGCGAAAATACTTATAGTAGGTACACGTGCAAATAAAAATATAGAAAGATCAATTAAAGCCTTAAAGGATTTACCTGTTGAAGTTTTTATTGTTGGTAAATTAGAAACAGAGTATGTAGAATTATTACATTCAAACAAAATTATTTATCAAAACTATTTCAATATTAATGATGAAGAGCTGAAAACTTTATATCAAAAAACGGATATTTTATTATTCGCTTCCATTTATGAAGGTTTTGGGCTTCCAATCCTGGAAGCCCAGGCACAAAATACGCTGATTGTTACCTCTAATATTTTGCCAATGAGTGATGTTGGAGGGGAAGGTGTTATTTTAGTTGATCCTAATTCTGTTGAGAGTATTAAAAAAGGACTAAATATTGCATTACATCTTTCCAATGAGGAAAAAATAAAAATAATCAGGAAAGGTAAAGACAACCTTAAGCGGTTTAGTGTTGAACATGTTTCGAATCAATATATTGAAATTTATGAAAGTCTATAATAGTTTTATTCAAGGATTTCTTTTTTTATTTTCAGTCTTAACTTTAGGACAAAATCAAAAATCAATTATAGGAGATCAAAAATGGGTGGTTTCTTTAAAAGATTTTGGTGCAAAAGGAGATGGTATAACAGATGATAGTGATTCTTTTCAAAAGGCAGTCGATTTTTGCGAAAAGAATAAAAGGAAAACACTATTTATTCCTTTTGGTAAATTTTTACTAAAAAAAAGTGTAAGTTTTAAAACAGGAGGTCTACAGCTTATAGGTGAAGGGGCTTTATTAAGAGAGGAAAGCTGGTTAAATGAAACCAATAATAAAGCAGTTAATATAAATAGTAGTGAACTTATCATTCCTAAAAATAATACAGGGATTATTTTTGATAAAAATGTAAAAGATCCTATCAGAATTGCAGATATTCAATTTAGTAGTTTAGAAAAAAGACAACCAGGTAATACTACGGCTATATTATTTCAATCAGAATGGGATGGTCCTGTGTGGCCCTTTATTATTGAAAGATGTCATTTTACGGGATTTAATTTTGCCATAAAATTTAAGGCACAAAATCAGTATTTAGTTGCTTTTGTCCAACTTAAACAGAATGCATTTAACCAAAATGATGAATGTGTTTTTTTTTCGGATATTCAGCCTAAGGACAAGCAAGCTGGTATTAGAAATTTAGCATGGGGATTTACTTTTGAAAATAATATGTGTCATGATAATTCTAGAATTATTAGAGGGGCTTTCGCAAAAGATGCTGTAAATATCCGGGATAACAATATGGAGGGAAATATAAAATATTCGGATGGCAGAGTTCCCAATTATCTTGTAGATATAGAGGTGAGTAATGCAACTGTAAATTTTGAGGGAAATCACTTTGAATCCATTATTTCAGATGCCGTGTATGTTTCTTCTGTTTTTAAAGATGAGAATAATAACTATCTTCCTGTTATTAGAACAACAGCCCTAAATCCCAAGAATAAAATTTTTATAAAGGGAAATAATTTTGATGGTGTCTCAAATAGCTTTAAACCTTTTACATTTAAAGGGTTACTGGTATATAATTATGACCAAGTTTCATTGTTCTTAGATGAATGTGATTTGAGGTTAAATGAGAGCAATGAAGAAAATATTTATCTTACTGATTTTGCAAAAAAAGTAGGTACAGTTATTAAAATCCCGGTTGATTTAAATAATAAAAAAAATGCTGTCAATATTGGTAGTTACAGAAAAAATGATATAGCGAATTGGGCTAAACAGAATAAACAGTTTACTCTTGTAAATTCGGGTATAGCAAGAGTAAAAGAAAAAAAATATCAAAAAATTTCTGCTAATGATCAATTATTGGTTGCAGAGGTAGAGATTCTTAATGAGAATGGTACCCAGTTTTTAGGAATTTCTACAATCTTTGAGATAGAATATATACTTAATGGAAAAAAAGAGGTGATCACAAAATCTGTTAGAGGAAACTATGGCTACAAATTGGGTAGAAATAAAAATATAGCTTTAATTCCAAATTGTCTTCCATCAAATGCACAAGATGCAAAGTATACTGCCTCGTTGGATTATAATAATGATATTATAGGAAAAAAAAGTTTTTACCTTAATATTATCCCAAAATTGTATGTGTTAAATTCTATGTCAAATATTCGATTAAAATCGTAATAAAAACTATTGGATAAATATGTTATTAATTGATGCTATTTTCATAAACAATGGAGGAGGAAGGGTTTTACTTAACTATTTAATAACCGAGCTTGAAAAAAGGGAAATTAAAGTCTTTTATTTATTAGATGAGAGGCTACCTATTGACTTTACAGTTAAGCAAAGTAATGAAATGCTAATAATAAATTCATCATTAAGTCAGAGAAAAAACTTTTATAAACTAAATTCAAAAAAATTTAATAAGATATTTGTTTTAGGTAATATACCACCTCCCATTTCTGTTAAAAAGAGCATTGTATATACTTATTTTCATAATCTCATTTTATTGAATGTTCCTAGAAATTTTAGTTTTATTGAAAAAATAAAATATACTTTAAAAGTAGCTATATTAAAAAAATATAGTAAAAACACCAATACCTGGCTTTTCCAAAGTAAAACACTGGAAAACCAGTTTGTTGAAAAGTTTAAACAAAAAGATAAGGCTAAGATTCTGCCATTCTATCCTTCACTTATTTCTGATATGGAAAATAAGGATAGTATAAGAAAAAATAATACATTCTTATATGCTAGTAATGCTCAGGCTAATAAAAATCATCCCAAATTAATTAATGCCTTTTGTAAAGCATATGATAAAATTCAAAAAGGTAAACTTATTGTAACAGTTAGCGAAAAATTCCCATTAATTTTACAATTAATAAATAATGCAATTTCGAAAGGATATCCTATTGAAAATTTAGGATTTGTAAAAAGAGAAGACTTAATCCAAAAGTATTTAGAAACAGAATATGTGATCTATCCATCATTAGCGGAAAGTTTTGGTTTAGGCTTAATTGAGGGAATAGAATTGGGTTGTAAAATTATAGGTGCTGACTTACCATATACTTATGCGGTTTGTGATCCTTCTTTAGTATTTGATCCTATGAATGAAAAATCAATAATGGATACAATAGTCTTGGCTACTGAAGAAACTCTTAAAAACTCAGAGTTAAAAGTAAAAGATCAAGTTTTGGATTTAATAAACTTATTAAGTACAGATGATAAAAATTAAAATACTTCTTGCAACCTATAATGGTGAGAAATATATCAGGGAACAGATGGATTCTATCTTAAATCAACAAGGGATAGAAGTGAATGTAGCTGTTAGTGATGACGGAAGTAAAGACAAAACTCTGGAAATTATAAAACATAACTATCCAGAAATTTTGATTTCTCAGAATATACCAGGAACAGGCTCTGCTGCAAAAAATTTCCTAAAAATGGTGAGCGAGCTTACTATTGATGATGACTTTGACTATATTGCTTTTTCAGACCAAGATGATATTTGGCTGCCAGAAAAAATGAAGAAAGCGGTTGAGATATTGCAGAAAGAAAATTCAGATTTATATTGTTCCAATCTTACAAAATGGGATACCTCTACCGGTTCTTTAACTGAATTGAAAAAAGATTTTCCTCAAAAAAAATACGATTTTTTATTCGAAGGCGGAAGTGCAGGATGTACCTATGTATTGACAAGAAAATTAGTATTTCAATTAAAAGAATTTGTAAATAAACGTTTAGATAATTCTGATTGGAATGAATTCTCACATGATTGGCTGATATATTTCTTTGCCAGATATAATGGCTATAAGGTGAGTATAGACTCAAATTCTTATATACATTACAGAATACATGACTCGAATGTTCATGGACATCTAAACAAAATATCTCTTAGTACTATTAAAAGTAAATTTTCAAAAGTACTTAATGGTTACCATGATGTGCATGCACGTAATTTTATAGAATATGTAGATAAAGACACTAAAGAATATACAATATATAAGGCATTTTTAGGTGGATATTTTAATCGGAACAAAATGATTTTTAAATATAATACGCAATTAATGAGAGACAAAAAGAAACTAACTATCTTTATGCTGCTCAATTTGTTTAAATTTAAATAGAACTATGTATAAATCTGTTTTTAAAAGAATAATTGATTTTTTTTTAGCATTATTAGGTTTCTTGATTTTAAGTCCTATTTTCCTACTGGTTACCATTGGTTTGTATTTTGCGAATCAGGGCAAACCTTTTTTCTTCCAAAAAAGACCTGGTAAGAATGGAAAAGTCTTTAGTATTATTAAGTTCAAGACAATGAATGATAAAAAGGATAAAAATGGAAATTTATTACCTGATGCTGACCGTTTGACAGGAATTGGATCTTTTGTACGAAAAACTTCCCTAGATGAGATTCCTCAATTAATAAATGTTCTGAAAGGTGATATGTCATTAATAGGACCAAGACCCTTGTTACCTCAATATCTTCCATTATATAATTCGGAACAAAAACGAAGACATGAAGTTAGGCCCGGGATTACGGGTTGGGCTCAAGTGAATGGACGAAATGCAATATCTTGGAAACGGAAATTCGAATTAGACGTTTGGTATGTAGATCATTTATCTTTTTTTTTGGATGTAAAGATATTCTTCCTTACTATAAAAAAAGTATTTATAAAAGAAGGAATTTCTCAAGAAGGGCAGGCAACAGCAGAAGCTTTTAATGGATTTAATTAGAATAAACAGTAATAATAAGAACCATAAGTTTGGGATAAGAGACTTGCTGTATCTTATTTGAAAAAACTATCTTTGTGTAGGTATTCCAGATAAGGAAAACATGACTAATCATAGTTTGTGTAAGAGTTAAAAACTTTTATTTTTAATTAATTATATGATAAATGATAACATTGGCTTATGCACCAGATTGTTTAATAAGAAAAAATGATATATAACAATAAGTTAAAGCCGGAAGATTTAAAGGATCAAAATTAATATGGGAGCACAAATAAAAAAAATAGAATATATATTTCCTGAAACTGTAGTAACAAATGAAGATTTGAAAAAAGATTTTCCCGATTACGACTTCGAAAGATTTGAAGAAAAAGTAGGGATTAAAAGGAGGTATATTGTAAAAGAAAGTGAAACAGGATTAGACCTTGCTGAAAAAGCTTGTAGTAAGTTGTTTGAAAGTTTTGATAAGCAAAAGATAGACTACATACTATATTGTACACAAAGCCCCGAATATTATCTACCTACAACAGCCTGTATTCTTCAGGAAAGACTAGGACTAAGGACTGATATAGGAGCATTAGATTTCAATTTAGGATGTTCTGGGTTTACTTACGGTGTAAATTTAGCAAATGCGCTTATCTCATCTGGTCAAGTAGAAAATGTTTTATTGGTTACTGCTGAGACTTATTCGAAATTTATTCATCCAAAAGATAAGACAAACAGATCTATATTTGGAGATGCAGCAACAGCAACACTTATCAGCAAAACGGACGAGGACAATATTCTTAAATTTAAGTTTGGAACAGACGGCTCTGGCTATGATAAATTGATTATTAAAAATGGATGCAGCCGATTTCCTTTAGATCCGAATGCCGAGGAAATAGGATATGGTACAGATAACATATATACAGATAATCATTTATATATGAATGGCCCTGAAATTTTCAATTTTACAACTAAAGTTATTCCTAATTTTGTGAAAGAGATTATGGAAGAGAATAAGATGGAAGTAGGGCAAGTTGACCAATTTGTATTCCACCAGGCAAATTCTTTTATGCTAGATTTCCTTAGAAAAAGGATAAAAATAAATAAGGAAAACTTTTATAACGATCTGTCTGATGGAGGGAATACAGTTTCATGTACAATTCCTATTGCTTTAAAAAGATATACAGAAAGTCTGAAAGAGAATAAAGAGCTCAGCCTGTTAATTGTAGGGTTTGGAGTAGGATTATCTTGGTCAGGCGGAATAATTAAAATAAATAACAAACTTTAAGAATATAAAATAATGAATATTGCAGATTTTACATCACAATTACAAGAAGAATTAGAATTAGAAATTAGTTTAACTCCGGAAACGGATCTTTCTCAATTAGAAGAATGGGACTCTATGGCTGCGATGATCCTTATCGGTTTTGTATCAGATAACTTTGGAGTATTGTTAAACGGTGATGATATTGCTAAAATTACAACAGTGAATTCTTTAGTTGAACGAATTGGAGAAGATAAATTTGATTAATTATGTTTCAGGAGTTTAATAATGTTTCGATAGAGTATATCAGTTCCAGTGTTCCGATTCATTCAGTTGGGAATTCTTTTTTTTCAACATTGTTAACAGAAAAAGAAATAAAAGTTTTTGAAAAGACAGTTGGTATCAAAGAAAGAAGGTGGGCAGATAAAGGTGTTACTGCATCGGATTTGGGATTTGCAGCTGCAGAAGAATTATTGAAGCAGGTTGACAAAAACAGAATTAAAAGTCTTATTTTTCTTTCCCAGACATCAGATTATAAAATTCCTTTTACTTCCAATATTTTACAGAGTAGATTAGGACTGCAACAGGAAATTTTGTGTTTTGATGTTAATGCAGGCTGTGCAGGTTTCATTCAAGGATTAAGTACTGCTTTTTCTATCGCTTCAACTTTAAAAGAAGGAGAAAAAGTATTATTAATCATTGGAGAAACCTTATCAAAGATTTTATCACCCAACGATAAAAGTACCAATATGTTGTTTGGTGATGCTGCTTCCGCTATTTTGGTTTCAAAAAATAGTAATGCAGATAAATCATATTTCAATTTCTTTTCAGATGGAGCTAACCATGAAGCTATTATAATTCCTGAAGGAGGTTATAGAAAAAATATCACAAAGAATAGTTTTGATTCTGAAAATGAATCAAAACTTTATCTTAATATGAATGGAGCAAAGGTCTTTGATTTTACATTAAGGGAAGTTGCTCCCAGTATTAAAAAAATTGAAGAAGAATCATCAGTGAATCTAGCAGACATTGATGGTTTTTTCTTCCATCAATCTAATAGGTTTATCATCAAACAGATAAGTTCTATATTAGGAATAGATAATAATAAAGTTCCGGTAAATATTGAGCGCTTCGGAAATACAAGCGGAGTAACTATTCCTTTATTGATCTCCACTAATTTAGATTTGCTTGAAAATAAAAGTAAAATTCTATGTAGTGGTTATGGATCCGGGTTATCTTGGGGGAACTGTATTATTAATTTATCAGAAACAAAAATTTTACCATTAAAAGAAATATAAACATGAAAGCATTAATACTTCCCGAACATTACTATAAAAATGATGTTTTAGAAAAAGAATATGAACTTCTGTTTCAGCAAACTTGGTGCTTTATAGGTTTTAAATCTTTTTTAAAAGAAGAAAATGATTTTATTACACAAGATATCGGAGGGATTCCTGTTGTAGTACAAAATTGTAAGGGGACAATAAGGGCTTTTAAAAATATTTGTTCACACAGACACTCAATTATTCAGGTTGAGAAGTCAGGAAACAGACCTTTAATGTGTCCTTACCATGGATGGGCATACAATGATAAAGGAATACCGACAGGGATTCCAAAGAAGCCTTTATTTAAATTTACAAAAGATGAGCTTGAGTGTTTAAAGCTTAAAGATTATAAAGTAGATTTTTGTGGAGAACTTGTTTTTGTTAATCTTTCCAATGACCCTTCAGAGTTAAAAGATTTTATGGGAGATCTTTTTGATGAAGTTGAAAAAATGAGTAGTAACTTTGGAGAGTTGGTTGATGTTAATGAAATGAACATTCATGCCAATTGGAAAATTCTAGTTGAAAATACTTTAGAAAGCTACCACGTAAATCTTATTCACGAGGAAACATTTAAAAAGTTAGGAGCCGGAGGAATGGAGTTTACTTTTATTAAAGAACATTCTGTTTGGGATGCAACCCTTCTGGCTGGTGAGAATGAGGGTAAAAATGCCAAAATTCATTCACCCTATCAAAATAGAGAATATAAAATCTCAGGATATAAACACCTTATTGTTTTTCCAAATATATTGATTTCAAGTACATATGGAATTTCTTTTAACCTATCCTATATTACACCTATTGATAGTAATTCTTCAAGATTTGTAAGTTATGTTTTCCTCACCAAAAAAGACGGGGAAAAAGCCAATCCTACTTTAGAAAATATTTACAAACAGTCATTAGTAGGCTTTAACAGAAAGGTTTTTGATGAAGATAAAGCAATTTGTGAAAAAGTACAGATTGGTGTAAAAAAATCACCTTTTATTGGAGAGTTAAGCGATGAAGAAGCAAGAGTATGCGAATTTCAGAAAAATTATAAAAAATACATTGATTAAATGAATATTATTCTTACTGGAGCTACTTCAGGAATTGGCTTTGAAACCATGAAAGAGCTTGTAAAGGATGGACATAAAATAGTGGCCATAGCAAGGAATTTTGAAAAGATTCAAGATTTTTTGGACGAAGCTAAGAATAACGTGATTTGTTATTCTCTAGATCTTTCTGATGTTTTGGAAATTGAAAATTTATTTAAAAATTTAGATTTTACTGAGAAATTTGATGCATTAGTACATTGTGCTGGTATGGAAGAAACTGTACCGCTTACTTTATATAATCCGGAAAAAATTGAAAGGATATATAAACTTAATGTATTTTCAGGAATTGAATTATTAAGACATTTTACAAAGAAAAAGTTTAGTAACGAGGGAGCTAGCATCGTTTTTATGTCTTCAGTAATGGGAGTATTGGGACAACCAGGTAAAATTGGTTATTGTTCCACAAAATCAGCTGTAGTAGGTCTGGTAAAATCAGCTGCTTTAGAATTTGCAAAAAGGAAAATAAGAGTGAATGCAGTATTGCCAGGAGTGGTGGATACTCCAATGACCCAAAAACTATTTTCTCAGTTGAATGAAGATAATGTAAAGCAGATTGTAGAAATGCACCCTCTTGGAATAGGGAAAACAGAAGACGTGGTTCCGGCAATAAAATTTTTAATATCCGATGGTTCAAAATGGATCACAGGTCAAAATATAATAATCGATGGAGGATATTCAGTACAGTAATGAAATCGTAATTATTGGAGCTGGAGGTTTTGGAAGAGAACTTTTGAGCTTTATCAATCATTCCCGTAAATTTGGTGCCATTGTTCCGAACATTGTAGGTTTTGTAGATGATAATATAGCTGCTTTGGATCAATTTGATATTGACCTAAGAGTAATTGACTCATTGTCAAATAACGATTTAAATAAGTACGGAAGTATCCTGCTAGCAATCAATAATTCTTCTATAAAAAGAAATATTTTTTCTAATACAGATCATTCAAAAATACAAGGTTTTGTTCATCACACCTGTATTATCGGTGACAGAGCCAAAATAGATCAGTCAGTAGTGCTTTTCCCCAATACTTTAGTATCCTGTGATGCAGAGGTTTCAAAAGGGGTGTTTATCAATTGCGGAAGCCAGGTTGGTCATGATGTTTTTATTGATGAATTTACTAATATCATGGCAAATGTAGACTTAGGTGGATATTGTAAAATAGGAAAAAATGTATTGATTGGAACAGGCTCTACTATTTATCCGGGAGTGAAAATTGCTGATAATACAATCATTGGAGCAGGAAGTGTAGTTTTTCGGAATATTAAAGAGTCCGGAACTTATGTAGGAAATCCTGCAAAAAAAATATTCTAATGGAACACATAAGAAATGTATTTCATAAACTCAAAGTAATTGATAAGTCATTTTTAACAGATGAAGCTGTTTTATTGACTTTTGATGTAACCGAAGACCTTAAGGATTATTTTAGGTTTGAATCAGGTCAATATATTACTTTGAAAAGTGAAATTAATAATAAGGAAATCAGACGATCTTACTCTATTTGTACAAGTCCTGAAGAACATTCCTTGTCTGTAGTTGTAAAAGCAATTGATGGTGGAATATTCTCAAACTTTATTAAAGACAGAATTGAAATAGGAGATCATTTGGAGGTAAGCATACCAGAAGGAAGATTTGTTTATAATTTATCAGACAAATCTGCCAAAAATGTTTTTTTAGTAGCTGCAGGAAGCGGAATTACTCCTATTATTTCAATTGTTAAAAATATTCTCAATAATGAACCTTTAAGCAGAGTTACATTACTTTTTGCTAACAAGCAAATTGAAGATGCTATTTTTTATAATCAACTGAAATCTTTAGAAACACAGTTTAAAGAGACTTTAAAAGTAATATACATCTTTAGTCAAAAAAAATATGACAATTACTACTTTGGACGTATTGATCATGCTTTTCTGGATACTATTATTCAGCAGGAATTAGAGACAAAAAGCTTTTCAGAATATTATACTTGTGGACCTGAAGATTTAATCAAATGTGTTCATGATTATCTTCTTTCTATTGAAATCCCTAAAGAAATTATTAAAAGTGAACTTTTTTATTCTTTAGAAAGCGAAATAGGGATTGAAGAAACAATATCTGAAGAAATAAAATCTGGTAAGACAACAGTTGAAGTAATTATTAACGAGGAATCTCATTATGTAATTGTAGATCATAAAAGTAATATCCTTGAGTCTTTATTAAATGAAGGACTTGATGTTCCATATTCATGTAAAAAAGGAAACTGTAGCAGTTGTGTAGGAAAAGTGATTTTAGGCACCGTTGATATGAAGCAGACTGATATTTTAATGGATTACGAAATTAATGAAGGCTTTATTTTAAGTTGTCAGTCTGTTCCAACCTCTGAAAAATTAACCATTTCATACGACGAATATTAATCAATTATTATGAATTCAAAAATCTGGCTCTCCTCACCGCATATGGGAGGCAACGAGCAAAAATATATCAACGAAGCATTCGAAGAAAACTGGGTAGCACCACTAGGACCAAATGTTAACGGGTTTGAAGAAGATCTGGAAAAATTTTTAGGGAAAAACTCAAAAGTGGCTGCTCTTTCTGCAGGTACAGCTGCGCTCCACCTAGCTCTTATTGAAAGTGATGTACAGCACGGAGATGAAGTAATCTGCCAGTCTATGACATTCTCTGCATCAGCTAACCCTATTGCATATTGCGGAGCAATACCTGTTTTTGTAGACAGTGAGCCGGATACATGGAATATCTGCCCCAAAGCATTGAAAGAAGCAATTGAAGACAGAATTCAAAAAGGTAAAAAGCCTAAAGCTATCATTATTGTTCATTTATACGGAATGCCTGCAAAAATAGATGAGATTAGTGCTATTGCTCAGGAATATCAGATCCCAATTATTGAAGATGCTGCAGAAGCTTTAGGCTCAACATACAAAGGACAATCTTGTGGTACTTTTGGCCGTTTTGGTGTTTTAAGTTTTAATGGAAACAAAATTATCACCACTTCAGGTGGGGGAGCTTTAGTTTGTAAAACTCAGGAAGACAAAAATAAAACGGTTTTCCTGTCTACTCAGGCAAGAGACAATGCACCTCACTATCAACATTCTCATATTGGGTTTAACTACAGAATGAGTAATATTGTTGCGGGTATTGGAAGAGGACAGATGGAAGTACTGAAAAATCGTGTAGAAGCGAGACGAAGAATGCATGATTTCTACGTTGCTGTTTTTAAAGACATTGATGGTGTAGATGTACTCACTGAACCTAATTCAGATTTTTATTCCAATCATTGGCTTTCTGCAATCATTGTTAACCCAGATATTACAGGGAAGGACAGAGAAGACTTAAGACTTGCCTTTTTAGAAGATAATATTGAATCAAGGCCGCTTTGGAAGCCAATGCATTTACAACCTGTTTTTGCAGATGCTCCGTATTATGGCACAAATATTTCCGAGAAATTATTCGAGAACGGATTATGTTTGCCATCAGGATCTAATCTTACAGAAGTAGAAAAAGAAAGGATTGCAAATGTAATCCATAAGTTTTTTAAAGGTTAATTATTTTCTGATGAATTACAGAAGGTTTTGGAAAATTATTTTTGATTGTGTTTTATCAATTCTTTTATTGTTTCCTTTATTTCCTTTATTAATTCTTTTATTTATAATATCAAGTCTGGATACTCAATCTAATGGTATTTTTTTTCAAAAAAGGGTTGGGCAGAATGGAAAGCTTTTTATTATTTATAAATTAAAAACAATTAACCCTAAAAAAGGGAAAAGTTCTTCAGTAGGATTAGTACTCAGAAAGTATAAACTTGATGAACTCCCTCAGCTCTTTAATATTTTAAAAGGAGATATGAGTTTTGTAGGACCTCGTCCTGATATTGAAGGATATTATGATACCCTGAAAGGAGATGATCGTAAAGTTCTACTATTAAAACCAGGATTAACCTCCGAAGCAAGTATTAAATATAGTAATGAAGATGTTCTGCTAAAAGCTCAGAAAGATCCTCTGTCATATAATGACAATATCATATTTCCGGATAAAGTAAAATTGAATTTGAATTATCTTGAAAATATTTCTTTCAAAGAAGATCTGAGAATATTATGGAGAACATTTTTCAAAATATTAAATTAAATTTGAACCCTAATAAGGATTTAACCAATTATGAAAATTAAAGAAACCCCGCTTAAAGACTGCTATATCATAGAGCCTACTGTATTTGAAGACGATAGAGGTTACTTCTTTGAGAAATTCAATGAAAAAAAATTTGAAGAACTTACAGGAATGAACGGACACTTTGTTCAGGATAATATTTCCAAATCTTCTTATGGGGTATTGAGAGGACTTCACCTTCAAAAAGGAGAACATGCACAGGCTAAATTGGTATCATGCCTTGAAGGAAGCGTTTGGGATGTGGCGGTTGATCTTAGAGAAGATTCTCCTACATTCGGACAATGGTTCGGAATAGAACTTACTGCAGAGAATAAATTACAGCTTTATGTACCAAGAGGTTTTGGCCATGGTTTTTCAGTGTTAAGCACTCATGCTGTGTTCTCTTATAAATGTGATAACTTTTATAATAAAGAGTCAGAAGGAAGTGTGAAATTTAACGATCCCGACTTGGGTATAGACTGGAAAATTGATGAAAAAGACGCTGTTCTTTCAGAAAAAGACCAGAATGCCCCTGGCTTCAAAGAAAAAAACTTTTAAAGCATCATATTGAAAACCACTTTTTTAAAGTGGTTTTTATTTTTGTAATCTTTACTCTTTAATATTTTGTATCTTTGCACACTCAAAATCAAAAAGATGCGTACAAAATCTGTAGGGAAGAAAAAAATCAATGTAGTTACACTTGGATGTTCCAAAAATGTATATGACTCTGAAGTATTAATGAGCCAGCTGAAAGCCAATGGGAAGGAAGTAGTTCATGAAGACCGTGGAGATATTGTTGTAATTAATACCTGCGGATTTATCGATAATGCAAAAGAAGAATCAATCAATACCATTTTAGATTATGTAGAAGCTAAAAATAGGGGAGAAGTAGAAAAGGTCTTCGTTACAGGATGCCTTTCCGAGAGATATAAACCAGATTTGGTTAAAGAAATTCCGGATGTGGACCAATATTTTGGGACAAGAGATCTTCCTGTGCTGTTAAAACATCTTGGTGCTGATTATAAGCATGAATTGGTAGGGGAAAGATTAACTACTACTCCAAAGCATTATGCATACCTTAAAATTTCAGAAGGATGTGACAGACCATGTTCCTTCTGCGCTATTCCTTTGATGAGAGGCGGCCATGTTTCAACTCCTATTGAAAAGTTGGTTTCTGAAGCTCAGAAATTAGCAAAAAAAGGAACCAAAGAATTAATTCTTATTGCTCAGGATCTTACCTACTATGGATTGGATATTTATAAAAAAAGAGCATTAGGAGATTTACTGAAAGAATTGGTAAAAGTAGAAGGAGTAGAATGGATTCGTCTTCATTATGCATTCCCAAGCGGCTTTCCGGAGGATGTTTTGGATATTATCCGTGAAGAACCTAAAGTTTGTAATTATATAGACATTCCTCTTCAGCACATCAACTCTGATCTGTTGAAATCAATGAAAAGAGGAACTACTCATGAGAAAACAGATGCACTTTTAGGGAAATTCAGAGAGAAAGTTCCTGATATGGCAATCAGGACAACTCTTATTGTGGGATATCCCGGAGAAACTGAAGAAAGGTTCCAGGAACTTAAAGACTGGGTGAAAGAGCAGAAATTCGACCGGTTAGGATGCTTTACCTATTCTCATGAAGAAAATACAGGTGCTTATGTATTGGAAGATGACATTCCACAGGAAGTAAAGGAAGCAAGGGTTGAAGAAATTATGGAATTACAATCCCAAATTTCTTGGGAAAAGAACCAGGAAAAAATAGGAAAGGTATTCAGATGTATCTTCGATCGTAAAGAAGGAAATTATTTTATCGGAAGAACAGAATATGATTCTCCGGACGTAGATAATACCGTTTTGGTTTCTGCTGAAGATACTTATATTTCTATCGGAGAGTTCGCAGACGTAAAAATTACATCAGCAGAAGAATTCGATTTATATGGTGAATTAGTATAAACTGTAAAACATTATTAATCAGGAAGAAAAGTTTTGCTATTTTAGCTAAAAAAAAATTAAATATTAAGAATATTTAACATAGATAATTTTGTTTTCCTCTATTTAATTTGTTGATTTATAACAATATGGGGTTTTAAGTGTTAAGATTTTTTAATTTTCTATCATAAATTATGTAAATTAAAAAATTATGTCTTAAATTTGCAACATAAGCAATGTTTTTAAATCATATGCTATCAACAAGTTATTTATTAGAATAGAGTTAAAATTCAAAAAAGATATTTTTTGTTTATTTTTGCCTTAGGATAAATAATCACAAGTTGAGATACATTTTCCTTTTGGAAATATTGATGAAAAATAATGTAATTAAAATCTTTAAAAACTTATGAAAAAATTTTTATTAACAGCAACTATGCTTGTAGCCTTTACGGCTCTTTCTAAAGCTCAGCAGGGAAGAGTGGGGATTAACACGTCCACTCCTGCCGCCACTCTAGATGTAGTAGCCAGTACTACAGATACTTCTAGACCTGATGCCTTACTAGTCCCTCGTATGTCAAGAGCTCAGTTATTAGCTAAAGACGCTGCTTATGCAGATGGAAATGCTACTGCTGCCAGTGCTCAGAATGGTGCACTTGTATTCGTGAATTTGGTAGATGGAACTGCTACTACCAAAACTGCTAATGTTACTGCTACTGGTTTTTACTACTATGATGGAACAAACGGAAACAACGTTTGGAAACCTGTAGGTGGTGGGGGCGGTACAGATACCAGCATTTACCTTAACGATGGTACTTTAGCGGGAAATAGAGTTGTTACGCAGAATAATAATAACTTGACTTTTACTACAGGAACAGGTAGAACAATTGTCAATGGTAACTTTGAAACCCAGGGTGGTGTTTATGGAAGCTTCAGAACTTTAACTGCAGTTCCAACAGCAGCTACTTGGTTGCCAACAGATTATATGGTAACTATCCAGGTTTCTGGTAACCAAAATATCGAATTGCCAACTCCTGCCGCGGCTGGTGCTGGTAGAATCTTAATGATTAGAAATGCTTCAGTTGCAGCGGGTAGTTCAGGGACATATACATTTATCAATAATGTTCCTGTTAATAATACCAGTATATTAGCAAGTAGAGGGGTAACATTACTTTCTACGGGGACATCATGGTTAGTAGTTTCTGGAGTATAATTTAATAAAGACAAAAAAAATGAAAAAATTTATTATAGCGACAGTAGCATTATTAGCTTTCACTATTAAAGCAAATGCTCAAGTAGTTTCAAATGGTACTGTAACTGCAAATATTACTGGTGAAAACCCATTCTTTGATGCATCAACTAGTTTTGATACTTCTGTGGATCCTACTACATCAGGAAAAGGATTAGTGTTCCCTAGAACAAATCTTACAACTTTTGTATTTAAAACAGATCTTTTAGATGGTATTCAATTCCCAACTGCATTTGATGGAATGATTGTATACAATGCTGCTTCAGGTAATACACCTGCATCAGGTTCTGGTATTGGTAATCAGGCTGTCACTCCTGGTTATTATTATTTCTCAAATCCGGGTGCTTCTACTGATGTTACTGCAGGTAGATGGTTGCCATTAGGAGGTTCTGTTTCACCAAAAGTAACTGTTGGAACAGCAGAAACAACAACTAATACTCTTATTAATGTTAGCCCAGGAGTTGATAAGCAAGTTTATGCTATTAGAGGAAGCTTTACTACAACTGGTACATCTACTACTGTAAGTATCCCTTCTCCTTCAGGAATGACTTCTTTATATGGTATTACTATCTATAAAGTTAGCGGAACCGGAAATAAAGTAGTTTACTCAAGAGACCTTTATTCTTATAATATTGGAGCTACAAACAATGCTGTTACAGGTTCTCCTAGCATGTCTGTAGTGTACCCTGCTGATACATATGATTATGTATTAGAATATATCAAATAAGATTTACTTTTTTAATTATATAAAACCAACGATAATTCGTTGGTTTTTTTGTTTTTATCCTATTATTAAGAATACACTACCGCTAACTAAATTTCCTTTTAGTATTGATCATTTTTGAAGCACCTTGTGAATCTGTATGCATAAAAACTCACTTTTGTAAGTAAAAATATTTGATCAGGAGAAGTGGCTTTATATCCTCTTTTCTTGGATCTGATATTCATTGATAAGTGTATCGTATCTAAATTTTTATTGAAAAGCCTTTCAATCTGATTCTTAACCTTTATTTTTGAAGAATAATTATGGCATAGAAGATGATCTTTCAGATGAATAATACATGAAAATACATTACGATTTGAAATAATATTCCAACAACTATAAATTTGACCATTCATTTTGCTGTTAAAATATTCTTGAAAGAATTGATAATATAACCCTTATGGTATTCTATCAGCTATTTTACCCTATATTAACTCTTAACATTTTAAGCTTTTCAAAAGTTAGTTTTATAGATATAGGTAATATTTTGTTAATTTATAATCCATTGATTATCAATATTTTAATAATTTAAATTTTTGAAATTATGCATAAATTAGTTAATTAAATTAACATATGGACTGTTTTTTTAACATTTTTTAACATAGGCGCGGAAAATCACTATTCATAGGGTATTGCAGGGATTGTTAACATATAATTTTATTTTCATTAACATATTTTAACAATTGAAATAGGGAGTTAATAAGAATCCTGATACATTTGCCCTGTCAAAACCAATAAAAGTTCAAAATGATGAAAAGATTCATTCTCGTAATCATAATGATGATTTCAACCCTAGGTATTTACTCATTTACAAGTAATGCCTTAGATGCGAAAAAAACAAGTTATGCATCGTACTACCACGATAAATTTAACGGTAGAAAAACTGCTAGCGGAGAAATCTTTGATAACTCAAAGTTTACTGCAGCAAACAGAACGCTTCCATTCGGAACAAACGTTAAGGTAACGAACCTTAGAAATGGTAAAGAAGTAATAGTGAGAATTAATGACAGAGGCCCTTACCATTCATCAAGATCTTTAGATATGTCTAAAGCAGCGTTCGATGAGATCGGAGATACCAATCGTGGTACCATTCCGGTCGAATATGAAATTGTCGATTAATTTTATGATTTAAATTAAAAAAAGCCAGCTGATATTCAGCTGGCTTTTGTGTTATTAGATAGCGTTTAATTATATATCCAGTTCCAATAGAGCAGGGCAATGGTCAGAATGAACCGCTTCCTTTAAAATAACAGCTCTGGTAAGTTTATCTTTTAAGCTGTAAGAAGTAAAATTATAATCCAGTCTCCAGCCTTTATTTCTTTCTCTTGAATTTTGTCTGTAGCTCCACCATGTATAGTTATCGGGTTCATTATTAAAAAACCTGAAACTGTCAATGAGTTCACATTCATTGATGAAATCCGTCATCCATTCCCTTTCCATAGGAAGAAACCCTGAAACATTTTTCAGGCCAACGGGATTGTGAATATCAATTGCCTCATGACAGATATTGAAATCACCGGATATAATCAGGTTAGGAATTTCCTTTTTAAGATTTTTGATATACGCAAGGAAATCATGGCAGAACTGCATTTTGAAATCCAGTCTTTCAATGTTGGATGCGGAAGGTACATATACTGAAATGGCAGAGAATCCATCAAAATCGGCACGAATGATTCTTCCTTCATTATCATAGCTTTCAATACCACAACCATGTTCTACATGATTAGGCTTTATTTTTGAAGCAATTCCAACCCCACTATAGCCTTTTCTTATTGCTGAATGCCAATAACTGTGGTATCCTAATTTTTCAAGGCTTTCAATATCTATCTGGTCATTCCCTGCTTTGCTCTCCTGAATACAGATGATATCCGGGTCTGCGTTCTTCAGCCACCCCAGAAAATCTTTGGTAAATGCAGCTCTTATTCCGTTAACGTTATAGGTAATTAATCTCATTAGTTTTCTATAAATATTTTAAAATCTTCGTTGTATTTTGTTGGGATAAATTCAATGATATCATAATCTGCTACCTGCTGAATGTGAAAAGGATCTTCTTTAATAATTCGTTCCACTTCATTTTTAGAAGAGGCCTTACAAATAATTACTCCTCCGGTTCTGGGTTCTTTTCTTCCTGAAGCAATAAACAATCCTGAATCATAATATTTTTGAAGGAAGGAATTGTGTTCCGGAATATGGCGTTCTACATTTTCAATGGTCACCTTATACGTAAGCGAAATAATGAACATGTTTTTATTTTTTACGAAGATAGGAACTCTTGAAGACTATAAAAAAAGAAGCGGGAAAAATCAATTGATTTTTCCCGCCTTAAACCCAAAATTAAATAAACTATGAAAAAAACTACTTGGGTTCTAAAATGCTGATAGGAATAATACATTCTTCCAATGAAATTCCACCATGTTGGTAGGTTTCTTTATAGTAATTTACAAAATGATTGTAGTTCTTAGGATAAGCAAGGAAGATATTGTTCTTTGCAAAAATATACTTCGAGCTTAGGTTTCCTTTTGGTAGGAAGAGCTTTTCCGGATTGGTAATAGCCCAAACATCACTGTCATCATATGTTAGGCTCTTCCCGGTTTTATACCGGATATTGGTAGACGTTTCTCTGTCTCCTACCACTTTGCTTGGCTTTTTCACATAAACAGTACCGTGGTCCGTGGTAATAACTAATTTGTATCCGTTTTCTGCCGCTGTTTTGATAATTTTCATCAGCGAAGAATTTTCAAACCAGTTCAGAGTTAGTGAGCGGAAAGTTTTATCATCACGAATCAGCTGATCTACTATATGATTATCTGTTTTAGCATGAGAAAGGATGTCAATAAAATTATAAACAATTACCAGCAGGTCATTATTTTTATGCTGGTTGAAATCATCATAGATTTTTCTTTCAAAATCTGCATTCAGTACTTTCAGATATTTCATAGATTTAGACCCAAGGCCAATTCTTTTCATCTGATCTTCCAGGAAGTCACGTTCAAATTCATTTTTATTTCCTTCTTCGTTATCATTAAACCATTTGTCAGGAAAGCGTTTTTCAATTTCTGAAGGCATTAAACCTGCGAAGAAAGAGTTTCTCGCATATTGTGTAGCTGTAGGAAGGATGCTGTAATAATAATCTTCTGAGATTTTATTGTAATACTTCGTAAATAAAGGTTCAATCACTTTCCATTGGTCGTAACGAAGGTTGTCAACCATTAATAAAAGTACCTTTTCTTTTTCTACCTCAGGTTTTACTTTTTCCTTGAAAAGGGTGTGGCTCATCAGAGGTTTGTCGGAATCAGTAAGCCAGTCTACATAATTTTTTTCAATAAATTTAGCGAACTGGATATTAGCTTCCTCTTTCTGAGATTGTAGAAGATCTGCAAATTCATTATCTGCGACTTTATCAAACTTAATTTCCCAGCTCAGGATCTTTTTATAATATTCAGCCCAATCCTGATATGTTCTCAAATAAGAAAGTTCCATAGAGAGGTTTCTGAATTCCTGCTGATATTGTAAAATAGTTTTTTGTTCTACCAGATTATCTTGTTGAAGGTTCTTTTTTAATGAAAGTAATATCTGATTAGGATTCACAGGTTTTAAAATGTAATCTGCAATTTGGGAACCAATGGCCTCTTCCATGATGTGTTCCTCTTCGCTTTTGGTTACCATTACTATTTTCAGGGAATTATCTTTTTCCTTAATCATAGGAATAGCTTCCAGCCCGGAAATACCTGGCATATTTTCATCAATGAGTGTTAGGGCAAATTTCTCTGAATCCATAAGCTCCAAAGCCTCATTCACATTGTTAACAGGTGTTACCTGATAACCTTTTTTTTCTAAAAATACGATATGAGGTTTAAGTAAATCTATTTCATCATCAATCCATAATATCTTTTCTGACATAATTTATTTTTTACATGGTTATTGTATCAAAATGTTGACCAAATCCTTTTAAAATCTCACAAAATAGAAAGTTTAAAAGTTAAATATTAGTTAAATGGAAATACCCCTTGATATTTCCTGTTTCTGTAAGTTTCAATTCTTATTTTTAATATACAGCAAAGCTCTTTCCAAAACTTCATCTTTTCCATTTTTTATTCCTTCTACAGTAGGTTTTACAAGGATGTCCGGTATAATTCCGATCCTTTGGGTTTCTCTGCCGTCAGGATAATAGGCACCAAGGCCGGTAAAGCAGGTATCCAAATCTGCAATTTTAAATTTGATAATATCTCCGTTGGCTCCTGAGGTATTGCTCCCAATTATTTTAGCTTTCGGGTGCTGCTTAAACATCATTGTTGTAGTTTCTGCCTGGCTTTGGGTATTTTCATTTACCAATACGATTACATTTCCTTTATAATAATCGGAATTCTTTCTTCCAATATTGTTCTTTCTGCTGTAAAATTTTCCGGGATAGCTGGTTTCCGGGAAGTTAAACTGGTAATAAACAGTAGTTTGTGGAAGTAATATTTCACTTAAAGGCATAATAGTCAGCTTAGGATAATTTCTAAGATCGAAAATGATTGATTCTGAAGATTTTAGATCTCTGAACATTTCACTAACCTCATCTTTAGCAAGGATGCCCATGTTAACATAACCGATTTTCTTTTCTGCATCCAGAAATTTCCATTTTTGAGGAGCCGGAACTTTCTTTACAATAATATCCTTAGGAAGATACGTTTTAGCGGTTATTTCCATATTCTGCCCGTTTCTTTCCAATTTAACGGAAAGGGAATCATTATTGCTGAAAAGAAGTTTATTTTTAAGCTTATTCACTTTTCCCCAGGAGTTAGAGGCAGGAATATACTTTCCAAGGCTGTTAACTATCTGCGGAATTGTTTTTCCATTCACATCATAAATAGCATCACCAATATTGAATGGTGTTGTCTGATGCAACCGGTTGTCATGAATCTTTGTAATAACCAATTTTCCTTCTGCATAAGAGTATTCCACCGGAAGTTTTCTGTTTCCATACAGATGAAGGCTTATTAACGGAGAAAAGAGGAAAGCATGTGAATCATCAGTCTTTGCTGCCAGTTCAGCTAAAGCCAGTTGGTAATCCTTGTCAGTATTGATATTGATGAATTTGGGAAGCATTTCAGTAAGAACATCATTCCAGTTTTGGTCCGTTTCATATTTATAAGGAAAAAAATACTCCACATAATTCCAATACCTGAATAATTCTAGTAAGCTAACCTGTTTGGAAGTGAATGCTGATCCATAAGATTTTTCATTTCTGAAAAATATTTTTCTTCCTCCTTTTCCTATATAGTGATTACTGCCAATATTCCGGTTGTTTTCAATATAATGAAGCTTCTGAGAAATATCAGGAATAAATATAT
This sequence comes from Chryseobacterium bernardetii, assembly GCF_003815975.1. Lineage (NCBI taxonomy): Bacteria > Pseudomonadati > Bacteroidota > Flavobacteriia > Flavobacteriales > Weeksellaceae > Chryseobacterium > Chryseobacterium bernardetii. Next base: position 5,287,206 of record NZ_CP033932.1, on the reverse strand, counting down.
TGGAATTATCTATCCAGCTCAGATCAAAGTTTTTCAGAAAGTAAGCTTTGTCAGTTTCCTGTGAGCATTCTGAGCACTCATTAACTTTTCCAAGACTTGCCATCCAATTGGAATATAAATCGTTCAATGCGGCTTTATCATTGATTCTTTCAAGCTCATTGATCTTTTTGAACAGTTGCTGATCCCAGTTCAGATTGCCTTTAGCTACCTGTGGATGATAATATTTTAAAAATCCCCAAACTCTACAGAGGGATTCCAGTTTTTGATTTTCAGATAAAATCTGAGCAGAAAATTGTAGACTGAAAAATAAAAAAATGAAAAGAGAATATTTTCTCATCAAAAAGATTGGGTTTTTCTCAAAGATAAGTGATTAATACAAGAACTGCAAAGGTTTTCCATGAATTATCCGGAAAATGGAGCCGGAAGTTTGAAGAAGGAGGTTACGATGAGTTTACAGCAGCTAAAAGTCAATATAAAGATTCAGAAAGTCAATAGGCCATTATTGTTTATATTGCTTGGTGGTTTCCATCCTTTTAATAGTAATTTAATCATCCCTCAAAATTAAAATCCCTAACTTTGTTTACTCATATAGACGTTCCAATGCAGAATAAGCTTAAAATTATCAACGATCCGGTTCATGGATTTATCAAAATTCCTCACGAAATTTTATTTGATATTATTGAACATCCTTATTTTCAAAGATTAAGAAGGATTGGGCAAACCGGCCTTTTGAATCTGATTTTTCCCGGGGCAACCCATACCAGGTTTCATCATGCCCTTGGAGCCATGCACCTGATGTTTACAGCTTTGGAAACCTTAAAACAGAAAGGCGTTAAAATATCAGAGGAAGAGGAAAAAGGAGCAATGCTGGCTATTTTAATGCATGATATCGGACATGGGCCTTTTTCCCACGCTTTGGAGAATATGCTGATGGACGACTGGCACCACGAAAAACTTTCTTTATTGCTGATGAATAAGCTGAACGAAGAATTTAACGGTCAGTTATCCATGGCTATTGAAATGTTCCAGGGGCAATACCACAGAAAATTCTTTAATCAGTTGATCTCATCTCAGTTGGATGTTGACAGGTTGGATTACTTAAAAAGAGACAGTTTTTTTACAGGCGTATCAGAAGGAAATATTAATACCCAGAGAATTATTTCCATGATGAATGTATGTGAAGAAGGTGAGCTGGTGATTGACGCAAAAGGAATTTACTCTATTGAAAACTTTTTAACAGCCAGAATGTTTATGTACTGGCAGGTATATTATCATAAAACATCCGCCTTGGCAGAATTTCTGTTAGTGAAGATCCTGGAAAGAGCAAAATATCTGATCTCCCAGGGAATAGAGCTTCCGGCAACAGAAAACCTGAAGTATTTTTTATACCGTGGAAAGAGTGCTGCAACGGATGAAGATATAGAAAGATTTACCAGATTGGACGATAATGATGTGATCCAGGCTATGAAAGAGTGGCAGAATTCTGATGATTTTGTGCTGTCTTATTGGTGTAAAAGTGTTATTCAGAGAAATCTTCCGAAAACGATTATTTCATCACATCCTTTTGACGAGAAGATTGTTGAAGAAAAAATAAAAATTACCAATGAATTTTTTGAAATTGATAACGGAAAAGAATTGGTTCATGAAATAAAAAGGAAGCTTTTGCCTTACGATACTGAAAAGCAACCCATTTATTTATTGCAGAAAAATGGTAAAAGAATGAAGCTTCATGAATCGGAAGACCAGCTTTTATCAGGGTTGATGGCAAATAAAACTACCCGTTATATCCTTATGTTTCCAAGAGATATCTCTAGGCTGGATTCTTAAATAATATTAAAATTTACGATCTGAAACCAAAAAATGTTTGCAAATTATAGAATTTCTTATCTTTGCAGAATATGGAATTCACAGCTTCGCAAATTGCAAGTTTTATTGACGGAAAAATAATAGGTGATGAGAATGCACTTATTACAGGGGTTTCTCCAATTGAAAATGGGGAATCAGGACATCTTTCTTTTATAGCACAAGATCGGTTTTCTCATTTTTTAGATACCTCAAAATGCTCCGTAATCATCGTTTCGGAAAAACTTCTGAATAAAAATAGTTATAACCCAACCTTAATTGTAGTAAAAGATGCCTATTTATCTTTTCAGGTCCTGATGAATTTATATCAGGAGATGAGAGGTAGAAAAGAAGGTATAGAAGATGGATCATCCATCCATGATTCGGCTGTGATAGGTGATAAAGTTTATATAGGAGCATTTACCTATGTTTCTGAAAAAGCTAAAATCGGTGAAGGGTCACAAATTTATCCACATGTATATATTGGTAAAGGAGTAAAAATTGGTAAAAACTGTAAAATAGACAGTGGAGCCAGAATTTATGATTACTGTATTATTGGGGATAATTGTGTTATCCACTCCAATACAGTGGTGGGAGGTGATGGTTTCGGGTTTCAGCCTACAGCAGAAGGATTCAAAAAAATTCCGCAGCTTGGAAACGTAATCATTGAAGATGATGTGGAAATAGGTTCAAACTGTAGTATAGACAGAGCAACAATAGGTTCTACCATTATTGGAAAAGGAACAAAAATTGATAATCTGATCCAGATTGCCCATAATGTGAAAATAGGGCAGAATAATGTAATCGCGGCACAGGCCGGAATTGCAGGATCTACCACCATCGGAGACTGGAACCAGATTGGCGGTCAGGTAGGAGTTGTCGGACATATCAAAATCGGGAACCAGGTTAAAATTCAGGCTCAGAGTGGTGTGAACTCCAGTGTTAACGATAGAGAAACCTTGTATGGTTCACCGGCAATCAGCTACAATGATTACTTAAGAAGCTACGTTCACTTCAGAAATTTCCCTGAAATAGTCAACAGAATAAATAATCTTGAGAATAACTCAAAAGATAATACTAATGAGTGATATGCAAAAAACGCTTCAGAAAGAGGTAACACTTTCTGGAATAGGCCTTCATACTGGTAAAGAAGTAAAACTTACCATCAAACCCGCAAAGGAAAATACGGGATTTGTATTTGTAAGAACCGATTTAGAGGGACACCCTCAGGTTGAAGCTGATGTTAATTATGTAGTAGCAACAGAGAGAGGTACAACATTAGAAAAGCTTGGCGTAAAAATTACTACCTGCGAACACCTTCTGGCTGCTTTAGTAGGCTGTGATATAGACAATGCAGTGTTGGAAATGGACGCATCTGAACCTCCTATTTTGGATGGATCTTCAAAATATTTTGTAGAAGCTATCGAAAGTGTAGGAGTAGTAGACCAGAATATTGCCAGAGAATATCTGGTGGTAAAAGAAGTCCTTACATACAGTGATCCGGCTACAGGTTCGGAAATCACAATCATTCCTTCAGATACTTATGAAGTAACTACCATGGTAGATTTTGGTACTAAAGTATTAGGAACTCAAAATGCTACCCTAAAAAATATTTCCGAATTTAAAGACGAAATCTCTTCAGCAAGAACATTCAGTTTCTTACATGAATTGGAAATGCTTTTAGATCACGGATTGATCAAAGGAGGAGATATCTCCAACGCGATCGTTTATGTAGACAAGGATCTTACTCCGGAAACTACAGAAAAACTGAAAAAAGCCTTTGGAAAAGATAATGTATCCATCAGACCAAACGGTATTCTTGATAATCTTAACCTTAATTATCCTAATGAAGCCGCAAGACATAAATTACTTGATGTAATTGGTGATTTAGCTTTGGCAGGAGTGAAAATTAAAGGTAAAGTTATTGCTAACAAGCCAGGGCACTATGTAAATACACAGTTTGCAAAGAAACTGAATCGCCAGTGGAAATTACAGAAAAAGAAAAATGTTCCTGATTTTGACCTGACTAAAGAACCTGTATTTGATATCAACGGAATTATGAAGCTTATGCCTCACAGACCACCGTTCTTATTGATTGATAAAGTTCTTGAACTTTCAGACTCTCATGTAGTAGGATTGAAAAATGTAACAATGAATGAACCTTTCTTCGTTGGGCATTTTCCTAAGGAGCCTGTAATGCCTGGAGTACTTCAGGTAGAAGCATTAGCTCAGACAGGAGGTATTCTTGTACTGGCAAGTGTTCCGGATCCTGAAAATTATTCTACTTATTTTATTAAAATAGATAAGGTAAAATTCAAAAGAAAAGTAGTTCCCGGAGATACTATTATTTTCAAAATTGAATTAATAGAGCCTATCAGAAGAGGTATCGTACACATGCAGGGGTACGGATATGTAGGAGATACAGTGGCAGTAGAAGCAGAGCTTATGGCTCAAGTTGCAAAAAATAAAGTTGATTAAATGATTCATCAATTAGCAGCCGTAGATAAACGTGCGAAAATCAGCAAAAATGTAGTTGTAGAACCTTTTACTACAATCGCAGGGGACGTAGAAATAGGAGAAGGAACATGGATTGGTCCAAATGTTACCATCATGGATGGGGCAAGAATAGGAAAAGATTGTAAAATTTTCCCGGGGACTGTAATTTCTGCAATTCCTCAGGACTTAAAGTTCGATGGTGAAGATACACAAACTATTATTGGAGACAATACCACCTTAAGAGAATGTGTAACGGTAAACAGGGGAACAAAGGCATTAGGATATACAAAAGTAGGTAGCAACTGTCTTATCATGGCGACTTCCCATGTTGCTCATGACTGTATTATAGGAGATAATGTAATTATCGCTAATGGATGTGGTATTGCAGGGCACGTGGAAATCGGAGACTTTACCGTGATGGGAGGTCTGTCGGCAGTACAGCAATTTGGTAAGATCGGAAAACATACCATGATCTCAGGGGGATCATTAATCAGAAAAGATATTCCGCCTTACGTTAAAGTAGCAAGAGATCCAATTTCCTATGCAGGAATTAATTCCGTTGGTTTAAGAAGAAGAGGTTTTTCCAATGAAAAGATTTTCGAAATTCAAAAAATCTACAGAGCTATTTTCCAGATGAAAATGAACGTTTCCCAGGCATTAACCTACATCGAAAAAGAAATGTTGCCTACCGCCGAAAGAGATGAGATTCTTCAGTTTATCCAAAACTCTCCAAGAGGTATTGTGAAAGGATACGGAACGAGTAAAGAAAGCAACTAGAAATTAAGAAAAAAGATAATATATATTTAATGGCAACAAGTAACGATATCAAAAAAGGGCTTTGCATCGAGTATAGCAATGATATTTATAAAGTAATTGAGTTCCTTCACGTAAAACCAGGAAAAGGACCTGCTTTCGTAAGAACAAAATTAAAGTCAGTAACTAACGGGAAAGTAATTGACAATACTTTCTCTGCAGGACACAAAATTGATGAAGTAAAAGTAATCACCAGAAAGTTCCAGTATCTTTATGATGATGAGAACGGATTCCACTTCATGAATAACGAAGATTTTTCTCAGTTATACATTAATAAAGAAATGATTGAAAACGCTCAGTTTATGAAAGCTGGTGAAGAAGTAACAATCATTTTGAAAGAAGCTGACGAAACTCCACTTTCTGCTGAACTTCCACAGTCTGTATACTTAGATGTTATTGAGGCTGATCCGGGAGTAAAAGGAAACACGGCAACTAACGCCCTTAAAAACGCAATCGTTGAAACAGGGGCAAGAGTAATGGTTCCTTTGTTCATTGAACCGGGAGACAGAATTAAAGTAAGTACTGAAGACGGTAGCTACTTAGAAAGAGTAAAAGAATAAATAAAATTTACATAAATTCGGTTTGCATTAGCAGTCCGAATTTTGTTTTATAAGAAAATCTATTGTTATGAGATTCCATTCTCCGCAAAAGCTTAAAACAATTGCAGATTTAATAGGTTCAAAATTTGTTGGCCCGGAAGATTTTGAAGTATTGGGAACCAACGAAATTCACATGGTTAAGCCAGGTGATATTGTTTTTGTGAACCATCCCAAATATTATGACAAGGCATTAAACTCTGCCGCTACTATTATTTTGATTGATAAAGAAGTAGATTGTCCGGAAGGTAAAGCACTTCTGGTTTCTGATGATCCTTTCAGAGACTTTAATAAGATCAATACCCATTTTACAAGAATTTACAACTTTACAGAAGAGCTTCACGATGTTGAAATTGGAGAAGGAACAAGAATTCATTCTACTGCAGTAATCGGAAACAATGTGAAGATTGGGAAAAATACTTTAATTTTCCCGAATGTAGTGATTGGTGACAGAACCGTTATCGGAGATAATGTAATCATTCAGTCCAATACCGTATTGGGAGGCGATGCCTTCTATTACAGGAAGCTGAACGGAAATTTTGACCGTTTAATCTCTGTAGGAAACGTAGTGATTGAAAATAATGTGGAAATAGGAAATGGATGTACTATTGACAGGGGAGTTACAGATTCTACAGTGATTGGTGAGGGTTCTGTTTTGGATAATCAGATTCAGATAGGGCATGATACTATCATCGGGAAAAAATGCTTAATAGCTTCTCAGGTCGGCATCGCCGGTTGCTGTGTGATTGGGGATGAAGTAACCTTATGGGGACAGGTGGGGATTGCTTCAGGTAATAAAATTGATAGTGGTTCTGTACTTTTAGGAAAAACCGGAGTGAACAGAGACCTTGAAAAAGGAACCTATATCGGAATGTTTGCTGAAGATTTCAAGACTTATCTGAAAAAAGAAGTAAAACTGAGAAATCTCAAATAAACAATTCAAAAGGTTTTATCTAAAATCAAAGAAATTTGAGTAAATTTGTGAGCATTAATAAAATAATAAATAAATTAAAACAACAATAAAATGTCAATTTTAGTAAACAAAGATTCTAAAGTAATTGTACAAGGATTTACAGGGAACGAAGGTACTTTCCATGCTAGCCAGATGATTGAATACGGAACAAACGTAGTAGGTGGTGTTACTCCAGGAAAAGGAGGAAGCGAGCACTTAGGAAAGCCTGTATTCAACACAGTAGCTGACGCTGTTGAAAAAGCAGGAGCAAACGTAAGTATTATTTTCGTACCACCGGCATTTGCAGCAGACGCTATCATGGAAGCTGCTGAAGCAGGGATCAAAGTAATTGTATGTATTACTGAAGGTATTCCTGTAGCTGATATGGTAAAAGTAAAATCTTATATCGCTGACAGAGACTGCAGATTAATCGGACCAAACTGCCCTGGAATCATTACTTCTGAAGAAGCTAAAATTGGTATTATGCCAGGTTTCGTTTTCAAAAAAGGTAAAGTAGGTATCGTTTCAAAATCAGGTACACTTACTTACGAAGCTGCTGATCAGGTAGTAAGAGCAGGTTACGGTATTTCTACAGCTATCGGTATCGGTGGTGACCCAATTATCGGAACTACTACAAGAGAAGCTCTTGAATTATTCATCAACGATCCTGAAACTGAAGCTGTTGTAATGATTGGTGAAATTGGTGGTGGATTAGAAGCTGAAGCTGCTAGATGGTATAAAGCTAGCGGATCTACTAAGCCGGTTGTAGGATTTATTGCTGGGCAAACAGCTCCAAAAGGAAGAACAATGGGACATGCTGGTGCTATTGTAGGTGGTGCAGAAGATACAGCTCAGGCAAAAATGGAGATCATGAGAGAGAATGGTATCAACGTTGTTGATTCTCCTGCTGATATCGGTGCTACTGTAGCAAAAATTCTAGGATAATATAAAACAAACAATATGAAAAAACTTTTATTAACCTCAGCTTTAACTCTCTCTGTTTTATCCTTTGCACAAGTGCAGTGGAAAGATACAAGATTCGGGGTTACTGCCGGATTAAACTATTCCAGAGTATCAAATGCCCATAATCCTTCAGGTCCAAGATACACCTTTCAGGGTGGAGCTTTGGCTTTAATTCCCATAGGAAAGGCAAACCAGTTTTATATTCAGCCTGAAGTTCTATACTATGGGGCTGGAGAAACAGGTAAAGATAGTGATGCTAAGAATGTAGATGGTTATAATGCTGTATATGCTAATAACTATCTGAGTGTACCGCTTTATTTCAAAGGGTATTTTTCAGAGGCAGAATCTGAATTCTTTGGACTGTTAGGACCTAGATTTAACTTTTTGCTGAGCCAAAATGTTAAAGATGTTCCTGCAAAAAGACCTTACTATGATCCGGATGTTACTGACCCTTCACAACCAGCAGGCGTAAATGGAAAAGCAAACAGCTTTAACTGGGGAATAGGATTAGGAATAGGATATAGCTATAAGAGGCAACTTGAATTAGCCTTAAAATATGACTTAGGTCTTGGAGATACCTATCCTGGTCTGAAAAAAGAAACCAAAGGAACAGATAAGAAAAAATCTGAACAGGTGATAGCTCTTACCTTAAGCTATATATTCAAATAAAAGATTTTATTCAGAAAATAATAAGAAATCCCGGAACTATTTTCCGGGATTTCTTTTTTGAAACAAAGAATACAATCAAAGACTTTGAATCAAATCTAAACTCACTCTTATCAGATATCGTGAATTTATATTTTAGAATAAAAAAGCAAATTCACAGATAAGTAAATTTGCCCTTTAAATTGTTTTTTATAAGTATTTTGTGCAGAAGGTTAGCCCTTAATCCACTTCCAAAGTTCCTTTAAAGTAGCTTTATTTCCGTACATCAGGATTCCTACACGGTAAATTTTTCCGGCAAGGAATATCATAAAGACAGTTGTTGCCAGCAATAATACAATAGATAAAGCAATCTGCCATGCAGGAACCCCGAAAGGTATTCTGGCAATCATGGCAACCGGAGAAGTAAATGGAATAATAGATAACCAGAAGCCCATTGGGCCATCAGGATTGTTCATTAAGGAGAAACTTCCATACATGCCCAGGGTTAATGGTAAGATCGCAAATAAAGTGAACTGCTGGGTTTCTGTTTCATTATCTACAGCAGAACCAATAGCGGCGTAAATAGAACTGTAGAAAATATATCCTAAAAGGAAAAAGACAATGAATACAAAAATAATCAGTGGGAAATTCAGTTCCAGTAAACTGTGGGAAATCTGAGTAGCAAGCTGTGTCATGTCCAGCTTACTGGCAATTTGCTCATTTGCACCGGGAACATTCTGTTGAAGAGAGGAGAATCCTGTATTTAAAACCAAAGCGCCAATCACAGACATGGTGATCCAGATCAGAAACTGGGTAAGCGCAACCAGTGTTACTCCAAGGATTTTACCCATCATCAGCTCAAAAGGTTTTACAGAAGAGATAATGATCTCCACAACACGGTTATTCTTTTCCTCCAGAACACTTCGCATTACTCTTACTCCATAGATGATAATGAACATAAAGGTAACATACATCAGAACCATACTAAGGCCGGATTTTACCCCAAAAGTAAGGTCGGAATCCTCTTTGTTGTTGTCAGCAACGTTAATGGTTTTCAGGCTGAAACTCTTATCAAGATCGTTCAGTTGAGTTTCCTGAATTCCTAATTGTTTGATTTTTTCCTTTTTAACAACATTGGTAATGTCGGAAATAATTTTTTGTTTGGTATCAAAGCCCATTTTACTGTTGATAACCAATCTTGCTCCTGTTTCAAGTTCTTCGTAATTCTGGCCTTTCAATTCCGGTAAAATTAAAATTCCATCCAGAGATTCATTTCCTTTTAAATTATTAATTTTAGACTTTTCATCTGCAGCAGAAACAAACACATAATTCAGCTTGTCATTTGACTTAAGTTGGTTAGTGAATAAACCACTTTTATCAACAACCTCAATAATACTGTGGGATTCATTGGCTTTAAACATTAATCCGATCACTGCCCCAAAAGCAATAATCATAACTGGAGCCAGTAAAGTCAATATGATAAAGGATTTTTTCTTAACCTGTGTAAGAAACTCCCTCTTTGTAATTAAAAAAATATTTTTCATAAAATTAAGAATGGTTACTTACGGCATTAATAAACACTTCATTCATACTAGGAATTCTTTCGTCAAATGACCTTACTTTCCCTACATGCACAAGGTCAAGAAGGATATTATTCTGATCTGCTTCATTTTTCAGGTCAAAAGAAACCAGGCTGTTCTCATTGGAAAAGTTGAAGATCTCATATTTATTTCTGAAGTTTTCCAATTGTTCATTGTTTACTTCAGAAAGCGTAATTCCAAAAATATTTTTTTTGAATTTTTCTCTTACATCAAAAACTCTTCCGTCAATAATCTTCTTTGAATTATTGATTAACGCCACATAATCACACATTTCTTCCACGCTTTCCATCCTGTGGGTAGAAAGAATGATGGTGGTTCCATTATTCTTAAGATCAATAATCTGGTCTTTAATTAGGTTGGCATTCACAGGATCGAAACCTGAGAAAGGTTCATCAAGGATTAAAAGATGGGGCCTGTGCAGTACGGTTACCACAAACTGGATCTTTTGTGCCATCCCCTTAGAAAGTTCAGAAAGCTTTTTCTTCCACCATTGGTCGATATTCAGCTTTTCAAACCATTTTTTCGCTTCATTCAGGGCGTCATTTTTACTCATCCCTTTCAGCTCTCCGAAATACAGGATCTGATCACCTACGCTCATATTCTTATACAGCCCTCTTTCTTCAGGCATATAACCAATATCTTTAATGTGGCTGGGGTTCAGCTTTTGTCCGTTGATTAAGATTTCTCCGGAGTCTGCCTGGGTAATTTGATTGATGATACGGATAAATGAGGTTTTTCCGGCTCCGTTGGGTCCTAAAAGTCCGTAAATACTTCCTTTGGGAACATGGATGCTGAAATCATCCAGTGCGACCTTTTTTCCGGCATTATAGGTCTTTTTAATATGTTCAGCTTTTAGCATTAAGTTATTTTTTTACAATTAGTAGAAAAAAGTGCTTAAAGTTACGGAAATATTAAAAGAGATTGTTATAAAAGAAAAAATCCTGATGATTATCAGGATATTAATTTATTGTTTCACGATTTGAGTAACTTTTTGTGTATTGTCGCTCAAAATATAACGGATCAGATATTTTCCGGGTTTTAATTTTTCAATATTAATCTCTCCGGAATTCATATTGACTGTATAATTGGCAACCTGCATACCCAAAATAGAATAAAAAGTCACACTTTTGATCCTTAAAGAAGAATCTTTTGCCTTAATAATAAGGAAATCCTTTGCAGGATTTGGATAGGCAAGCAAAACACCATCATCTGCTTTCTGAGTGATGGAACCCGGCTCTCTAAGCTGAGCTTGTAAATTGTTGGAAAAACCAACAAAAGTGCCTACAAATAGAAATAAAAGTAAAAGTTTTTTCATCAAATTTATAATTTCTCGAATATATATAACAAATATAACAAATCCTACAATTTCATACAATAGTTTTTTGTATAAGTTGTAGTAAATTTGTAAAAACTTATTCAAAAAGTATTCCAAAATGATACATTCAAGAAATAGAAGACTTAGAGTTAATGAATCTATCAGAAGTTTGGTAAGAGAAAATGTGCTTACAACTGATGATTTTGTAATGCCGATCTTCGTAATGGAGGGCGAAAACATGCAGGAACCGATCCCGTCGATGCCAGGGATTTTCAGGCGAAGCATAGATTTAACAGTGAAAGAATGTAAGGAATTATTTTCTTTAGGCGTAAAAGCTGTCAATTTATACATGAAGGTGTCTGAAAACCTGAAAGACAATACCGGAAAAGAAGCTTGGAACAAGAACGGATTAATGCAGAATACCATCAAAGCTATTAAAGACGCTGTTCCTGGAATGGTGGTCATGCCTGATGTTGCTTTAGACCCTTATTCAATCTACGGACATGACGGAATTATTGAAAACGGGAAAATATTAAATGATGCTACCAATGAGGCATTGGCAAAAATGTCAGTATCTCATGCGGAAGCAGGAGCAGATCTTGTAGCTCCAAGTGATATGATGGATGGCAGAGTGCAGGTAATCCGTGAAGCATTGGAAGAAAGCGGGTTTACAGATGTTGGTATCGTAAGTTATGCTGCAAAATACGCAAGTTCTTTCTATGGGCCTTTCAGAAGCGCTTTAGACAGTGCCCCGAAAGCAGATGTTGAAATTCCTAAAGATAAAAAGACTTACCAGATGGATTTCCACAATTCCCGCGAAGCTTTAAACGAAGTATTTAAAGATATTGATGAAGGGGCAGACGTTATTATGATTAAACCGGGACTTCCTTATCTGGATATTGTTTCTAAAGTACGTGAAGCAATTGATCTTCCGATTGCTGTTTATAATGTAAGTGGTGAATATGCGATGGTGAAAGCTGCGGTTCAGAACGGCTGGCTGGATAATGATAAGACGATCATTGAAAATCTTACCTGTTTCAAAAGAGCAGGGGCAGACATGATCTTCACTTATTTTGCCAAAGAAGCGGCAATGATTTTAAATAAATAAAAGAATTGTAAATAAAAAATAGACTGTTAGAAAGACAGTCTATTTTTTTATCAAAGCAAACAGAATCTTTTGGATTAATAGGGGATATTGCCTCCAGCATCAAAAAGGTAGCTATCGGCAAAATAAATATTGATTTACAGCCATGGCTTTCTTCCATAGACATAAGTATCATCAAACTGTCTGTCATCCATACAGAGATAGATGATGCCTTCAATAAAAGGGATAACAGAAGCAACGCCACAGGTAACAAGGTTTAGAACCAACTGGATAATTCCTTCTTTGGTATATCCGAGATAAAATTTGTTTAGAGCCAGCCATCCTACAAGAATACCCAATAAAGCTGCGGGAAGTTTTTTTTCTGAACGGTAAGGAATATTGTTCTGCTGTTGACTCCCGGTATTATCATTCTTTGTATAACCGTAATTTTCCATTTCTTAGTATTTGTAATTGATTGAATGTTTTTACAATAAGTAGTTTAAAATCAATAAAAGTTACATCAACTGAAAGTGGCCAGGGTTAGATTTTCATATAACAAATTTATATTGATGTAAAGAGAATTTATATTTTTGATATATTTGCCTTATGATTTTACGAGGAGAAAACTTAATCAAAGAATACGGTCCTAAAAAAGTTGTAAAAGGCGTTTCTGTACAGGTTCAGCAGGGAGAAATTGTAGGTTTGCTTGGTCCTAACGGAGCAGGAAAGACCACATCGTTTTATATGATCGTAGGGTTGGTTAAGCCTACTTCAGGAAAAATTTTCCTTGATAAACAGGAGATTACTACGGATGCCATGTACCGAAGAGCTCAAAAAGGAATCGGGTATCTGGCGCAGGAAGCCTCAGTTTTCAGAAAATTGTCTGTAGAGGAAAACATCATGGGAGTATTGCAGCTGACGAAACTTTCAAAACGGGAACAGCAGATCAAATGTGATGAACTGATTGAGGAATTTTCTTTACAGCACGTTCGTAAAAACAGAGGGGATCTTCTTTCCGGAGGAGAAAGACGTAGAACAGAAATTGCCCGTTGTCTGGCTACAAGCCCGAATTTTATCCTTCTGGATGAACCTTTTGCCGGGGTAGACCCTATTGCGGTGGAAGATATTCAAAAGATTGTAAGAAGTCTTGTAGATAAAAATATCGGAATTCTGATTACTGATCACAACGTACAGCAGACCCTCGCCATTACTAACAAAACTTATATTATGTTTGAAGGAAAGATCCTTAAAGAAGGTCTTCCGGAAGACTTAGCCAATGACCCGCAGGTAAGAGAAGCTTATCTTGGAGAAAACTTCGTATATCAGAGTATTTTAGACAAACCAAAGAAGAAAAAATATGCCTACAATATCTGGGCAGGTAATTTTGATTCAAAACCCCTGCTGCAGGGATTTGTAGATGAAAATTTTAAAGAATACGATGATCTGAGACTGATGTACGGTTTTGAAGATATCAGTTTTGCTTCATTGGCTAATTCTGAGATTGAACATATCTTTAACGAAGTAGTGGATAAGAATGCAAATAACTCATTTGTTTTCCAGAAAAAGGAGATCAATTCACAATATTCTCTGGAGCAGGCAGAGGCAGAATCTAAAAAAGTAAGCAAGCCTGAGCTTCATTATCTTACAACATATATGTATGAAGGATAAAAGTTAAAGAATTAATAGTTAAAAATAATAATAAAAACGTACCTTTTTCTTTTCGAAACGGTACGTTTTTTCAGTTTAAATAATTCCTATGGCAAAACCATTCAACAGAACAGTTACTTTATTTGGGATTTATAAACAGCTTGTTCCATTTATCAGACCTTACCGGTTAATGATCTACGGAACATTGTTTCTCACTTTTCTCGGAGCTCTGGCAGCGCAGGTTAACCCTATAGTTCTTAAATATACAGTAGATGAGGTTACAAAACTAACTCATCTTCCCCATCCGATGACAGAGGGAATTCATATCCTCATTATTATTTCCATTATTTTATTGGGAAAAGAGTTGCTGAATATTTTTATCAACTTCGGTCAGAAATTTTATGGGGAAAAAATAAGGATTAACGTAAGTTCCGTTCTGGCTCAATCTGCAATTGATAAAATCTTAACCTACCGTGTAGCTTACTTCAACGACGAAAACCATGAATCCGGAAAACTACAGATAAGGATTGACCGTGGAATTGAAAGCTTAACAAAACTTGTTCAGAATTTCTTTATTGATATTCTTCCGCTTTTTTCCAATGCCATCATTGCACTCATCATTATGTACATGCAGAATGTGTACGTGGGAATAGTTTCTACAATCATTGTTCCGATCTATTTTTATATAAGTTCACTACAGGCTAAAAAACTAAGCGGAGTGCGCCGGCAGCTCAGAAATCAGAGAGAAAAGAAAACTTCAGGTCTATTGAATCTTGTAAATTCCATTATGGTGATTAAAAGCTTTGTCCGTGAAAAATTTGAAGGCAAAAAACAATATGACCTCCAGATGGAGCTGATGGAAAGCCAGATGTTCACCAGAAGAACTAACTTTATCTATGACGGACTAAAAACTTTCATTGAACAGTTCGGGGTGGTACTGATTATTCTTCTCACAGTGTATCTGGTACTCGATCAGCAAATGACCATTGGGGCCATTATGCTTCATATTATGCTTTTCAATAACGTTTCAGCGCCCATCCGTCAATTGCACAGGATTTATGATGATATGAATGATGCCATGATCTATGCGGAAGGGTATTTTGATATTCTTAATGCCGATAATGAAACAGAACCGAGCGGAAGTTTTGTGGAGAAAAAAATCAAAGGAACTTTTGAACTTAAAAATGTAAACTTTACTTATCCTAACGGAACACAAGCATTGCATAATGTTTCTATGAAAATTGAAAATGGAAAAACAACAGCATTAGTAGGGTTAAGTGGAGCCGGGAAATCAACAATTATTAATCTTCTGTGTAAATTTTACCTGCCGGATTCAGGAGAAATTCTGCTGGATGGAGTGAATTTAAATGAATATGAGAATACATTTTTGAGAAGAGATCTTGGGCTGGTTCTTCAGAAAAATCATATTTTTCAGGGAAGTATTGAAGACAATATCCGCTATGGAGATATGAATGCAAGCTTTGATGAAATTCAGGAAGCCGCTAAAAAAGCATACCTTCATGATCAGATCTTGGATCTCCCTACCGGGTATCAGCATGATGCTACTCAGCTTTCAGGAGGACAGCAGCAGAGAATTGCCATTGCAAGGCTGTTTCTGAAGAATCCGCCAATTATATTTCTGGATGAGCCTACAGCAAGTTTGGATGCTATTGCTACGGAACAGATCAAAAACTCTCTGGATGCCATTAAGGAGGGGAGAACCGTTATCATTATTTCCCATTCCTTATCTCAGATTCTGGATTCTGATACCATTTATGTGATGAAGAAAGGAAGAGTAGTGGAAAATGGAACCCATGATGAGCTTTATAATAAAGAAGGTACCTACCGTGAAATTTTTGATGCTTCAGCACGAAGCTTAAATCTTGATAAACTGGTGAATACTCTTAAAGAAAATTAATAATTTTGTTGACTGATCTCTTCAGCAACTACAGCTAAAAATGAACGATCATTATCTTAAAAAACTTGACCGTGTAACAGCTATTCTCACCCAATTGCAGTCTAAACCTGTTGTAAGGGCTCAGGATCTGGCTGAGAAATTTGCTGTGAGTATAAGAACCATTTATCGGGATGTAAAAACGCTGGAAAATGCAGGGATACCAATCATAGGAGAAGCAGGAAACGGTTATTCCCTGATGGATGGTTATAAGCTTCCACCGGTGATGTTTACTAAAGAAGAGGTTCTGAGTTTTATTACAGCCGAAAAGCTGATGCAGAAGTTTTCCCATCAGAGTTTGGGGAACCATTATCAGACAGCTATGGAAAAAGTACGCTCTGTGTTGAGGTATTCGGATAAAAATCTGATCCAGAATATTGAAAAGCAGATTGATGTTTTTAATTTTCATACCCAGCAGAAAGAAGAAAGTACACTGAAGAATGTAATTCCCATAATTCTGGAAAGTATTGCTGAGAAAACACAGCTGAATATTGAATATCAAACGGTAGATTCAAGAGTCACCAACAGAACAATTGAAGCCGTTGGGATTTTCTTTGAATTCAATTTCTGGTATATTATGGCCTACTGTACACTGAGAAAAGATTTCAGGCAGTTTAGAGTAGACAGAATTCTGCAGATTTTCAAAACGCAGACTCCTTTTTTGCAGGAATACGGACAGATTAATGACTACAGAAAATCGAACGGAAATAAAGTCAAGGTCAAACTGCTGGTAGATAAAAAAATAATGGCACATCTCGTCAATTCTAAAAAATATTATGGCCTGGTTGAAGAAGTAGAAACCGATAAAGGAATGGAGCTTACTTTTGAAACAGAATGGATCAAGGATGGATTTCCTCGCTGGGTAATCACTTTTGCAGACTATGCTACCATTCTTGAGCCAGAGAGCCTTCGGGTAAGGATGAATGAAATTCTAGCCAAAATGATAGAAAGACATCAGTAAAAACCCCAGCAGAAAACTGCTGAGGTGAATGACTTTATTGGTAAATAGATGAAATGGTTTGTAAGGCAGTTTTATTAAAATCTTTCCCAGAAGAAAGGCGGCTCAATTCCTAAAGCTCTTAAATAAACATATCCCTGTGCGCGGTGGTGGATTTCATTATCAATGAAATAAAGGATATTTTCATATACCGGGAACTGATATTGTCCGAATAAATTAAATGTCTCCTGGAAGCGCTCTTCAGTAATCTGTCTGAAATAATGATTAATCACTTCAGTTTCTTCATCCCACTTTTTAAGGATTTCCTCTTTAGTTTTTGGATTCACTCCTTCCTCATTGTATGCTTCCATATTGTTTTCTATAATTCCCTTCAGGGCAACTCCGCCAATATTAAGAAGTTCTGTTGCCATTTTAGCGAAAGGTCTCATTCCGCCAATTGAAAATTCAAATAATTCTTTTTCAGGAAAAGCATCAATCACCCTTCTTGTCAGGTTTCTGTGGCCTTGCCAATCTTTTAATAATTGCTCGCTTGTCATGAATTGTTTTGTTGCAGTTGCTGTAGTTGTCATAATGTATCGTTTTTGTTTGTTATTGTTGATACAAAGGTAAGAGCAGGTTATGACAACAGTTTGTCAGTAGGATTTTTGATGATGAAAAATATTTTATTTCTTTGCTAAAATATTAAAGAGTACTTTTCCGTTTAAGGAAAGTATATTAATAAAAAGAAAAATGATTATTAGAATTATGAAGAAGTATATTTTGCCTGTAATGGCCACTCTTTTATTAGTATCATGCAATAAAATTGAAGAAAAAATAGATCAGACGGTTCAGGAAACCAAAGAAAAAGTGCAGCAGAAAGCCCAGCAGGCAGTAGAAGAAACTGTTAAGAAAACGGTGAACGAATCTATTAATTCATTCACTAATTCTGAGGATGTAAAGTTCAATACCGTTTTTCCAAATGCAGGAGCTGATATGATTTCAGAAGAAAAAGGGAAAAAAATAAAGCTTCCCACAGGTACAGAGGCATATATCTTTAAATACAAAGCAGATATCGCAGTAGTACTTCCTTTCTTAGAAAAACAGCCTACTCCCAATGAAGGAAAATCAGATAAAACAGCAAGAAAAATTGATGGACAGAGTATAATCAGTAAAATAAGCCTTCTTGCAAAATTTCTGCCAGATAATACCTTTGATACAAGCTTTTTAGAAGATATTAAAACAGACAAAAGTATCCAGTATTATAAACTGAAAAGATTCCCTAAAAGTAGTACTATTATCTACAACCCCAAAAATCAGACCATCATACAGTATGTAGAGGTAAATAAATAATTTGGATTGGCCGGCTTTTGCCGGCCGTTTTTGTACATAGCCATTGCGAGCCATATGAGAAGCCATCTCAATCTGTCAGAAAACTACTTGTCGGAAAAATGAAATTATGCTTATTCCTAATGTTGACTAATCATTTTTTTATATAGGAGTTTATTGCTGTATTTTTTTTTCAAATTATTAATAAAAACCTTTATATTTTAAATCAATCTTATTTTTTAAAGCAATAACGTTTATGTGATATTGAAGCGAATTTTTCATTATATATTTGATTTTTGTATTTAATATTTATTTTTTTACTAAATTTATTCAATTAATAACAATGGTATGAAAAAGGATTTATTAAATAAAAAAATCTATGCATTAGTATTAAGCGGAGCTGGTGCTATGGGATATGCTCAGGATAGCATAAAACAAAATAATATAGATGAAGTTGTGGTTACCACGGGTAGAACTAAGCCCAGAACCATCATTACCTCAGCAATTCCTATTGATAACATTTCTGCAGTACAATTGAAATCCACAGGGCAAATTACTTTTGATAAGGCTTTAACCTATGCTGTCCCATCTTTTAATTCATCACAACAAACTGTTTCTGATGCAACGGCTCATTTTGACCCGGCAGATTTAAGAGGATTGGGTCCATCCAGAACATTAGTTTTAGTAAATAATAAAAGAAAAAACCAAAGTGCCCTGATTTATGTAAATGATACACCGGGAAAAGGTGAAGTAGGTACAGATCTGAAAAGTATTCCGTCGGCCGCCTTACAGAATGTAGAGGTTTTGAGAGATGGCGCATCTGCACAATATGGCTCCGATGCTATTGCGGGAGTGATCAATATTATTCTTAAGAACAGTGTTGGAAAAAGCACGGTCAATCTTTTTTCAGGGATTACTTCAAAAGGAGACGGCTTTAATATCGGTGCAGATTTTAATACAGGAATCAGAGTTGCCAAAAATGGAAGTTTGAACCTTACATTGGGATATTCTTTGCAAAATAAAACTAACCGTGCAGGTTCTGCTACAAAAGATGAACTTTTTGGTGTGGATAATGCCTGGACGCAGGCTAATCCTGGTTTAGGAATGATCATAGGGCAACCGGAGACAAAAGTTGCTAATATGTTTGTCAATTTTGAGTTACCAACAGGTGAAACCGGTAAATTTTATGCTTTTGGCGGTACAACTTACAGAAACGGGACTAGTTATGCTTTGTATAGAACACCTTATTGGGTGCCTTCAGATTTTGGTTTGTTAACTCCAAAAGGACAGCCCTACAACGGGTTTCAGCCGGAATTTAAGACAGATGTTTATGATTATAATTTAACCTCCGGGTGGAAAGGTATGTTTGGAAAATGGAGTTTTGATGGGAGTGCCACCTTTGGCTCTAATGCAGTTGATTATGTTGTAGGAAATACCATTAATACCTCTTTAGGTGGAAATTCACCAACCCGCTTTAAAGCAGGAGGTCATCAGTTCAGTAATATTATAGGAAACATAGATATCAGCCGGGATTTTGGTGCGTTTGTCTTAGGTGCCGGAGCAGAAGTACGTAACGAAAACTATCAGGCGAAGGCAGGAGAAGAAGCATCTTATATAGGAAGTGGTGCAGAATCATTCCCGGGATTGCAGCCTCAAAATGAAGTTAATAAAAACCGACAGAATATCGGAGCTTATATGAATGCTGAATGGGATGTTACAAAAGACCTTTTACTTGGAGGAACTGTGAGATATGAAAACTTTAGTGATTTTGGAAATAATGTTTCCTGGAAAGGAAACGCAAGATATAAGTTGCTGGATGATAAATTAGTTTTCCGTGGTTCAGTTTCTACAGGATTTCGGGCACCTTCATTACACCAGATTTATTATTCCAATGTTCAAACCAAAATTACTGGGAATACTGTAGCTAATCAGGGTACTTTTAATAATGACTCTCAGATTGTAAGATCTGATCTTGGTGTACCAAAATTAAATGCTGAAAAAGCCTTTAATATTACCGGGGGACTGGCCGTAAAACCTTTTAAAAATCTGACTATTACGGCAGATTATTATAGAATAAAAATTAAGGACCGGGTACTTTTCTCAGGAGATATTGGTTATAAAACGGGTGCTCCGGGTAGTCCGGATACAACAAACCCTGTGGAAGTAATATTAAACAATAATAAAATAACCTCCTTGAAATTTTTCACCAATGCTGTAAATACAGTTACTGAGGGAGTAGATTTGGTAGCTAATTATTATACTTCCGCTATTGGCAAAGGAAGATTGGGAGTTATTGCTGCTTTCAATTATAACGAAACTAAAATAGTAGATAATATTGCCGTTCCGTCTATTTTAGCTAAAAATGGTTACTCAGAAAACTTTTTTGATAGAAAAGAACAATCCAGAATTACCTCTGCAAGACCAAAAACAAAAATGATTCTTAGTCTTTCCTATGACATTACAAAGTTTAATTTTAACTTAAATAATACTTACTTTGGTTCTGTTGCATGGCAACATGCAACTGATCCGGCTAAAGATCAGACATTTTCTGGTAAGGTAGTAACAGATATAGTTTTGACATATAAAATTACGAATGATCTTAAAGTTTCCGGAGTCGTAAATAATCTATTTAACATCTATCCGGATGTTATAGATAGCAAAGGAGATGTAGTAACTGATCTTGGAGGAAGGTTCAAATATCCTTGGGAAGTGAATCAGTTTGGATTTAACGGAACAACTTTTCAGTTAAATGTTAATTATACTTTTTAATCTATAAATAAAGGATTGGCACTTGTGTGATCATTCTTAATAGAAACAAAGTGGTCTCAAAAAATATAAAGCTGCGTATGCAAATATTAACTGGCATTATTTCTAATGTCAGTTAATTATTTTTTCACATAGGATAGGAAGTTATTGCTAAATTTTACTTTTCATATTGTCCAAAAAAAGGTATTTTAGTAGTATGAAAATTTATACAAAAACAGGAGATAAAGGCCAAACGGCACTATACGGCGGAACAAGAGTTTCCAAAGCCAGTGCAAGAGTGGACAGCTACGGAAATATAGATGAACTGAATTCTTTCATCGGGATTGTAAAAAGTCATATTGAAGATGAAGAAGTGTTGAGACAGCTGAAAAAAATTCAGTTTGATTTATTCACGGTAGGTTCAGAAGCCGCAACACCTGTAGATAAACTGATGCTGGCTAACGGAAAATCACGTCTTCCGATCATTATTTCGGAAACAGAAATTGAAGAACTGGAGCAATGGATGGATGCCTTTGATGAAAAGCTTGAACCTCTTCAGTATTTTATTCTTCCCGGCGGGGGAAAATCTGCAACATTCTTACATGCTGCAAGAACCATCTGCAGAAGAGCAGAACGTTCATTGGTATTTTTAAATGAATCTGAAGAAGTACGTCCGGAATTGATTAAATATTTAAACAGATTATCAGATTATCTTTTTGTATTGGCAAGATATATTTCAAAACTGAACAATGAACCGGAAGAATACTGGAACCCGAATGAGAGATAAAGTATTACTTTTCATCAACGGAGATGCTCCGAAATCTTTACCCAATCCTGAAACTTATGATTTGATTGCCTGCACAGACGGCGCTTTTCATTATTTAAAAAGAATGGGTTTTCCTTTAGATAAACTGGATTTTATTTCCGGTGATTTTGATTCCCATTCCGGATCAGATGAAAATATTTATCATGAAAAATTTATCCATACGCCAGACCAGAATCAGACAGATTTTTATAAAGCACTGGATATTATTATGGAGAAAGGAGGGAAAAATGTAGATGTTTTTGGCGGAAGCGGAGGTGAGCAGGATCACTTTTTAGGAAACCTGACGGTTGCGTATGCTTTTAAAAATAAATTGGAAGTGAAGTTTTATGATGAGTTTTCAGAATATTATTTCATTCCTAAACACTTTACGCTAAAAGGAATAAAAGATAAAATGGTTTCCCTGTATCCGTTTCCTACAGCTGAAAATATTACCACAAAGGGATTGAACTGGCCTTTGGATAGCGGAAGTTTGAATATTATTTCAAGAATCGGAACCCGTAATTTTGCGGTTGAAGATGAGGTTTCCATTACCTATGAAACAGGAGATCTGTTGATTTTTATCGGGAAAAATTATTTGTGATTGGGGCTTTAGTCTGTTCAATAAGTAACTAAACTCCATTGCTTTAGCCAAAACTTAAAATAAATCTTAAACCACAAAAGTTATAAAGGCTTATTTAGAAACACTGTAGTTCAGTTAAATAAGCTCAAAATATGCTTTAGAATAACACGTTAGTTTTTTTGAAAACCATAAATGTAGAATAGCTTTAAAAAAGAACTTAAGTGTTCAAAGACTTTTGTACCTTTTGTGGTTAAACAAAAAGCCATTGAGTAAATTAATCAAAATATCAGTTATTACGATTTCATTATGCTGTATGTTCTCATGCCAAACACAGCATTTTGAAGCCCCGGAATATGGTAAAAATGAAGTGGAAAAAGTGATTAGGATCAAAAAAGTTCATAATTTCCGGGCGGTAGGCAATATTAAAAATACAGAAGGACGAACTTTAAAAGAAGGAATGCTGTACAGAAGTGCCCATCTTCATCAATTTAAAAAGAAATCATTTGATGAATTGGGGAAACTGGGAATTTCTGAAATTATAGATTTAAGGAATTCAAAAGAGATTTCTGAAAAACCTGATCATCTTCCGAATGGGATCACCTATAAGAAATATTCAGCTTTTGAAGATGAAGGAGATCAGTTATCACAAGCCAGAAAACTGGTTCTGAAAGGAAAAGTAAATGCTTCTGATGCAGACCAAAGAATGATCGGTTTCTACCGTGAATATGTTACGGAAAATCCACAGACGATAAAAACAATCATTACAGAGATTCTTGATTCTGATAAACCTATTCTGTACCACTGTACTGCTGGAAAAGACAGGACCGGAATCGTTACGGCTTTAATCCTGACCATATTGAAGTTCGACAAAGAAACGATCTATAATGAATACCTTTTATCTAATAATTTCAGGAAACCTTTGGTAGAGAAAAGATTAAGGCTGGCAAACAATTTACATTTCTTATATCCAAACATGGATTTGCAGGTTTTGGAAAAGTTAAGTTGGGTAGAAAAAAGATATCTTGATGCGGCTTTTAGGGAGATCGATAAAAAATATGGTTCTACAGATGCCTATATTCAGCAGGTATTAGGCATTTCTGAGGCCCGGAGAACTCAATATATCCAAAAGTTTACCCATTGATTATCAGCTGTAAATTTTTATAAAACAGAATATTGGAGCATTATTTAAAATTATAATAATTTTAACATCTAAAAACCAAACTTTTTTAGCAATTTTGCATTTCTTAATTCACTTGTTTAGAAATGAAAATAAAGTACTCGGAACTTATTGATCAGACATTATATTTTCCTACAGAGGAATTTAATGTTTCTGAGAACAATTTGTTGTTTCACGACGTTCCATTGATGGAAGTAGTTGAACAATTTGGCACTCCGCTAAAGATTAGCTATCTGCCGAGAATTTCTCAAAATATCCAGAAAGCGAAAAGCTGGTTTAAAGAAGCTTTTGAAAAAACTGAATATAAAAAGAGTTATACTTACTGTTACTGTACAAAATCCAGTCATTTCAATTTCGTATTGGAAGAAGCATTGAAAAACGAAATTTCTATTGAAACTTCTTCTGCTTATGACATGGATATTGTAAAGTCTCTTTATGAAAAAGAGAAAGTAGATAAAAACATTGAAGTGATCTGTAATGGATTCAAAACAGATGATTATCTGACAAAAATTTCAGATATGATCAACAGTGGTTTTGAAAACATTACTCCGATTCTGGATAATTACCGTGAATTGGATAAACTTACAGAAAGTATAGATTCTACATTCAATATCGGGATCAGAATTGCTTCTGAAGAAGAACCGAAGTTCGAATTTTATACCTCAAGATTAGGAATCGGATATAAAGATATCATTCCATACTACAGCCAAAAGATTGCTGAACATCCGAATGCAAGATTGAAAATGCTTCATTTCTTCATTAATACAGGGATTAAGGATACATCATATTATTGGAACGAATTATACAAATGTCTTCGTGTATATGCCCGTCTGAAAAAAATTGCTCCTGAAGTAGATTCATTGAATATTGGTGGTGGATTCCCAATCAAAACTTCCCTGAATTTTGATTACGATTACCAGTATATGGTAGAAGAAATTGTTTCTCAGATCAAAAAATTCTGTGAAGAGGAAGGAGTAGAAGAGCCAAACATCTATACAGAATTCGGAAGTTTTACCGTTGGAGAAAGTGGAGCTAACCTTTATAAAATCATCTCTCAGAAACGTCAGAACGACAGAGAGAAGTGGAATATGATCGACTCTTCTTTCATGACCACTCTTCCTGATACATGGGCAATCTCAAGACACTTTATCATGCTTCCGCTAAACCGTTGGGAAGATACTTATGAGAGAGTATTCTTAGGTGGATTAACATGTGATTCAGATGACTACTACAACTCTGAGCAGCATACGAATGCTATTTATCTGCCGGTTTTCAGCGATACGAAACCTTTGTACATCGGATTCTTCCATACGGGTGCTTATCAGGAAACGATAGGTGGTTATGGTGGAGTACACCATTGCTTAATGCCTCAGCCAAGACACGTCTTGATCCAAAAAGATGAAAACGGCGAGTTACAGTACGAAATTTTCCGTGAAAAACAGGAACCGGAAGATGTATTGAGACTTCTTGGATACAAATAATTCGAACAGGCTTAGCTAAAACTTATACAAAACAAAAGCTCTCAGAATAGAATCTGAGAGCTTTTTTATTTAAAAGTATTTTGAAATTTTGTCAAGTTCAAGATCCTCATAATCGGAAACCACCGTGTCTGCCAATGTATAATCCTGGTTTTTTGAATGTGGGCTTCTGTAAGCAGCACAGAAGATCTTAGCTCTGTGGGCAGCCAGAATTCCATTTGTAGAATCTTCAATTACCATACAGTTTTCAACAGGTTCACCTGCCATTTCAGCAGCCAGAAGGAAAACTTCAGGATGAGGTTTGGATTCCTTCAAATCTGCGCCACTGATCTTTCCACTGAAATATTTTTCCAATGCGAACTTCTCAAATACCATATTGATGGTTGTCATGGTGGCTGAAGAAGCTAAAATAAGCTTGATTCCGTTTTCATGATAATGCTGAATAAGGTTTCTTACTCCGGGGATCAGATCAAATTTATCGTCATTATAAAAATAATCTTTAAAATGGGATCTTTTGATTCCTGCAATGGCCTCATGCGTCTGATTCAGATCAAACTGGCTGATTAATGTTTCACAAAACCTTTTGGTGGAGGCACCTGTAAAAGAAGTGTATAGATCTTCGGAAACTGCAATTTCCAATTCATCAAACGTTTTGAAATAGGCTTTTCTATGCAATGGCTCTGTGTCTACAATTACCCCATCCATATCGAAAAGAACAGCTTTTAAAGACATATTAAAAGTTTTGTACAAAAATAACTTTAAAATTTAAACATTGAAAGATTTAAGCATTTAAAAAATAGCAAGGAAGGTTAAAAATTCATAACAAACCGTTCATTATCTATAACTCAGGTACTATTTTGTATCTTTGCCGAATCTTTTAATTTTTCAATCATTTAATTTTTTAATTAATAATTATATATGAAAACATACGCAGGAATTCCCGAGGAAAACGCAACGTTAGAGAATTCGAAAGTAATGTTGGTAACAGTTCCTTACGATGGAACTTCAACATGGGGAAAAGGAGCTGATAAAGGTCCGGAATTATTCCTAGACGCTTCTGAAAATATGGAGCTTTATGACATTGAAACGCAAACTGAACCTTACCTTCAGGGAGTATATTTAGCTGGAGAAGTTTCTGAAAACTCTACTCCAGAAGCAATGACAGAAGCTGTTTATCAGAAAACAAAGGAGCTTTTGAACCATGAAGGAAAAGTATTCACGCTATTTGGGGGCGAGCACTCTGTTTCTATCGGTTCTATCCGTGCAGTAGGAGAGAAGTTTGAAAACCTTACTGTTCTTCAGCTGGATGCTCATACAGATTTACGTCCTGAGTTCCACGGTTCTACTTCTAACCACGCTTGTGCAGTGTTTGAAGCTAACCAGAAGCATAACCTGGTTCAGGTGGGAATCCGTTCTATGGATGCTGAAGAAGCTCAATATTTACCGGAAGGAAGAGTATTCTTTGCTCATGAAATCGCTAACAATGAGAACTGGGTGAATGATGTATTGGAAAAAGTTTCAGGGAATGTTTATATTACGATTGACCTTGATGCTTTTGATCCTGCAATTGCTCCATCTACGGGAACTCCTGAGCCAGGTGGATTACAATGGTATCCAACATTGGAACTATTAAGAAAAGTATTCGAAAAATGTAACGTAGTAGCATTTGATATTGTAGAATTGATGGATTCTCCAATGGCTAAGCCAACAGCTTTCCTTGCAGCTAAGTTATATTATAAAATGCTTGCTTATAACGATATTTATAATAACAACTAATATTCCGCAAGAATCGGATTTTTTCTGCCGGGTATTCTTTGGAAATTTGTGATATAAAAACATAGTTAGATGTCCACACAAAATCAAATAGATTACAACAGAATTGCCAAAGCGATAGAGTATATCCAGAGCAATTTCAGGCTTCAGCCAAGTTTGGAGGAAGTGGCAGAGAATATTCACTTGAGCCCGGCCCATTTTCAGAAGATTTTCACAGATTGGGCAGGAACAAGTCCGAAAAAATTTTTACAGTTCATAAGCCTTGAACATGCTAAAAATTTATTGAAGGAAGAAAAGGCAAGTATTTTTGATACCGCTTATGAAACGGGGCTTTCCAGTACAAGCAGGCTGCATGATATGTTTGTGAAAATAGAAGGAATGTCTCCTGCTGAATATAAAAACGGAGGAAAAAGCCTTGTCATTAATTATAGCTTTTCAGACAGCCCATTTGGGAATATCCTGGTAGCTTCCACAGAAAAAGGAATCTGCTATATGGCTTTTGAAAATGATAAAGTAACAGCATTAGGGAATTTACAGCATAAATTTCCTAATGCTTCTTTTTTCGAAAGACAGGATGCGCTTCAGAAAAATGCACTGTCTATATTTGATAAAGACTGGACCAAGCTCAGCACCATCAAACTTCATTTAAAAGGTACCGATTTTCAGTTAAAGGTTTGGGAAAGCTTACTGACTATTCCTATGGGAAAATTGTCTACTTATGGCAGCCTTGCCGAAAAAATAGGAAACCCTAAAGCCTCAAGGGCGGTAGGAACAGCCATAGGAAGTAATCCGGTGGCGTTTCTTATTCCTTGTCATCGTGTTATTCAATCTACCGGGCATCTTGGCGGTTACCGGTGGGGAAGTGACAGGAAGCAGATGATTGTGGGCTGGGAAAGTTCACAGCTTTACTCTTAAAGTGTTTTTAACCAAAAGGCACAAAAATTTTTGAGTACTTAGGTTCTTTTTAGTGGTTGCTAACTGTTTGAGAAGTACATTAAAGTTTTCCGAAAACATTACGTAATTTGTATTACCAAAATTAAAAACAATGCTCAGCCTGTTCGATGAAACACCGGATTATCCCTTAAACCTTCTTCCAAATAACGGAACCGTTCTGTATTATGGAAAGGTCTTCCCAAAAGAGGAGTCAGATACTTACTACGATTATCTTTTCAACCAGATTCCATGGCAGCATGATGAGGCTGTAGTCTTTGGAAAATTGATTCTTACCAAAAGAAAAGTAGCCTGGTTTGGGGAAAAAGCTTTTGAATATACTTACTCCAACAGAACAAAATATGCGAAACCCTGGACTCCCGAACTGCTGAAATTAAAAAAGAAATGTGAGGAAGTTTCAGGAGAAACCTATAATTCCTGTCTGCTTAATTTGTATCATGATGGTAGCGAAGGGATGGCTTATCACAGTGATGGTGAAACAGATCTGAAAAAACACGGTGCAATTGCTTCCCTAACTTTTGGAGCGGAAAGAAAGTTTTTATTCAAACATAAAACAACAAAAGAAAAAGTAGAAATATTTCTGGAAAACGGAAGCTTATTAATCATGAAAGGAACCACTCAGGATCATTGGCTCCACAGACTTCCACCCACAACAAAAGTGACTACTCCAAGAGTAAACCTTACCTTCAGAACTATTGAAGAATAAAAAACTTACAGGTTTTAGCATAATCATCTGTGTAAATCTAAAGGTAATCTGTGAGAAACAAACTTGCTCTTAGAGCAATGATCTGCAAAATCAGCTCAATCTGCGAGAGATAAAAAACGCTGTCCATCTGAACAGCGTTTTTTATTATTTTAAGATATCGGCCTCAATAGAACTGTCTCCGTATACTTTAATAAATGCTTTGGTATAATCTTCTTTGGATGCAAAGTTTGGATTATCCATAAACTTCTGTGGATTCACAGCAAAAAGCGGGAACCACGTACTGCTGATCTGGATCTGAATTTTATGGCCTTTTTTGAAGGTATGAACTACATCCTGAAGTCTGAAATTAACCGCTGTTTTCTGATCAGGAACCAAAGCTTCTCCCTTTTCTTTTGTATTTCTGAACCTTGCAGGCATAATTTCACTTCTTACCATCTGATGGTAGTTTCCGTAGATTACACCATCTTTCTTTTCTATTGGTTTGAAATCTTCAGGATAAACATCAATCAGTTTTACTGCAAAATCTGCATCTGTAGAAGATGAAGAAATATTCAGTTTAGCCATGATTTCTCCAGCGAAAGTAATATCTTCTGTCAGTTCGTCAGTTGTAAACGTCAGTACATCAGGTCTTCCGACTGCAAATCTCTGATCTTCGGACATATAATTTCTTGGTGTAAATCCGTTGAAATCTTTTAAATGATCAGAACTTAAAACAGGATTATTCGGATCACTGTAATATTCAGAATATCCTTGTCCTGAAGATTTTTTTAATGTT
Source organism: Chryseobacterium bernardetii (assembly GCF_003815975.1). NCBI lineage: Bacteria > Pseudomonadati > Bacteroidota > Flavobacteriia > Flavobacteriales > Weeksellaceae > Chryseobacterium > Chryseobacterium bernardetii. Next base: position 5,258,045 of record NZ_CP033932.1, on the reverse strand, counting down.
TTATCAGAAAGATAAAAATTTACTTTCTGTGCATTTTTAGGAGGATAAGATGCAAATTCTTTCCACTGTTTTGCACCAGTGTCATACATCAATGCTTCCGGCAGGCCGGCGTCTTCTTTTGTATTTCCTTTCAGGTAATGGCTGAAGAATTTTGTTTCTACATTTTTCTGATAGTAGGTAGCAATACTGTCCCCAAAATACGTTTCACTGTGGAAATGTTTACCCTGCTCCTGAGACCATCCGCCATGGGAGAAAGGCCCCATTACAATGGTATTTTTAGCTTTTGGACTTGTTTTCTCAATAGTTTTGTAGATATTTAAAGGTCCGGAAAGGTCTTCCGCATCAAACCAGCCGCCAACAGTCATTACAGCATGGCTGATATTCTTCAGATGAGGAAGCAGTCCTCTTTTCTGCCAGAATTCATCATAGTTGGTATGATTCATAATTTCCGTCATGAAGAAATTATCTTTATAATACTTCTCATAGCCGTCTTTCAGGGTTCCCATGTCTCTGTAGAACTTCAACCCATCCTCGGATGATTGTTTTACAAAAGAATCCATATACCACGCTTTCTGCTCAGGTTTTGTTTTTTGAACGCCAAAAACAGGAAGTGTTCTGAAATATCCAAGCATGAATCTTCCGTTGTGAAGAAAATCGTCATTCCAGAAATCAGAAATTGGTGCCTGCGGAGATGAGGCAACCAATGCCGGATGCTGTGCTAATGTTCCTACAGCTGTATAAAAACCAGGATAAGAAGTACCGAATTGTCCTACCTTACCGTTGTTATCTTTAATGTTTTTCAAAAGCCAGTCGATAGTGTCGTAGGTATCTGTACTTTCGTCAACATCTTTTTTAGTTTTTCGTTCTACCTGCGGAGTCATATTGGTAAAAGTTCCTTCACTCATATATCTTCCACGTACATCCTGATACACAAAAATATATTTGTCTTTCATCAGGTAAGAGTTAGGACCCACTTTGGTTTTATACTCATTTTCACCATAAGGAGCAATACTGTAACAGGTTCTTTGCATCAGAAACGGATATTTGTTCTTATTTGAAATATCCTTGGGAATATAAACAGCAGTGAAAAGCTTCACTCCATCACGCATCGGAATATAAAATTCCTTTTTGGTGAAATTGTCCTTAACGAAATTGTCTTTTTGTTCCGTATTCTGAGCCCTTCCAAGAATGAAAAGAAGAATGAATACAACTGAAATATGGGTCTTCATAAGTAAAATTTGTGGCTAATTTAGAAATAAAATTACTTTCAGCACATTTTCTCAGATGAATCTTCCTTTAAAAGTGGATTTTAAAACTTAAGTTTAAAAAAGCCGGAGAATTTCCGGCCATTGATTACAATATATAAAAGTATGGTGTTTATTTCTTTTTCGGTTTTTTACCGGCAAATTTATTCAGCTTCATACTAAGGGAAAACATAATGTATCGTTTCAGGATCAGATCTTCACGGTCTTCAAAATAAGAATCCGTAATCGTTCTTCTTACACTTTGGTTTTGATTCAGGACATCATAAACCTTTATTTTAGCAGTCAGCTGTTTATTGTAAAATGAATATCCCAGACTGGCATTCCAGAAGTAGAAATCTTTTTTAAATCCGGGAGCGATATTTGAATTGGTATTGTAAGAAAAATCATTTCCGATGAAAAAAGCTTTTTGGAACAGATAATTTGTCAGTTCAACCTTTAAAGACTGGTTGGAGGTATTTACTCTGTTGACGTTATAGTTCGTATAATCGGAAAAGCTGTACCCGAGGCTGTAAGATGGTTTTATGGTAAAAATATCTTTGATTTCATAATTCAGATTAAGCCCCGGATTGAAGTTGTAAGCTTTGCTTTTAAATGCTTCTCCATTGATAAATCCGTTATTGTAGGTATAGTTCATGCTGAATCTTGGTGAAATTCTTAGCTTATGGTCATTCCATTTAAATGTTTTGGTTAAACCCATATTGAAACTGAAGCTTTTATTTCCACTTATATTGCTGTAAGTGGTAATCTGCCTTCCTGAATTATCATATTTTGAATAATTGATAACATCATTATTTCTATAGGAAAACCCAGCTGTAACATGATAGTTTAAGTTCTTTACCATATTATAACTGTTGAAGGTAAGATTAGTTTCGTTGATCCAGGTATTTTTAAGTTCTGGATTTCCCGTATTGGTAATTAAAGGATTAGATTCATCCTTATAAGGAATCAGTTTTCCGGCATCAGGAATTGTGAAGCTGGAAGAGTTGGATAAGATCAAAGATTGGCGATCTGTAAAAGAATACCGGAAATTGGTTGAATATTTTGGAAGGACAAATTTTTTCTGAAGATGATAGAGCTGCCCATTAAAAACTGAATTGACATTCATATCCGAAATATCAGCATTCAAGGTAGCCCAAAGACCGAATTTCTTTTTATAAAGGTAATAAGACAGCTCAGGGGTAAACTGGTTGATCTTCTGATCCATACTATTTGAAAGACGGGTGTTGTATTGAGAATACTGTCCTGTAACGGGATCAAAATCATTGAAATCCCTTATATCTTTGGTTAATTTTGAGCTGTATTGCAGGCTGATACCAATGGTTGCAGAATCAGATACCGGTTCTGTATATCTCGCCATAAAGCTGTAATTGTTATCCTGCGAACGGGTTTTCTGCAACTGATTACGGTTATCGGTAGTTGTGCCGGAGTCTTTATAAAAAGTATTCAGTGACTGATTGATATTATCATTATTAGATTCTGTAATAGAAGTATTGGCCATAGCCATGAATGATCTGTTTTTCTTCTTAAAATTTCTGAAAAAATTAATATTGGGGCTGAAAGTATTGGTTTCCCCTTTAGTTTGAGAAATATTTTTACTATCATTTAAAAGCTTATCATCCCTTAATGTAGAAGATACGGACTGCCCTGAACCGAATGTTTCTGATTTCGAAAACGAAGGGGCAATGTAAATATTGGTCAATGAGTCCAATTTTATGCCTACTGAACTGTTGAAATTATATTGTCTTGATTCATTTTCATTACTGCTCTCCGAATCTGTTTTGAGGGTGAAATCCGGAAGAAGTGTTGTCTTTGAGGCTTTGGAACGGTTTTCATTGTTAGAATCTGTATACTGCAGGCTCAGATTGTCAAGATTGGCATTATTTCCAAGTTTGTCATTGTAATTCAGTCCAAAGCTGCTGAATTTTTGAATTCCACCCCCTTGTTGGCCGGCACTGCCGCGCCCCATTGTATCAAATATCTGATCTCCTGAACTGCTTTTTGAATTGATATTATTGGCAGATGCCAAAACACTGATCTTGGTATCTCCTTTAAAATAATTTAAGAATACATTCCCTTCATATCGTTTATCTGAACCATATCCGGCCAGTATTTTTGACATAAGCCCCTTGTTTTTCTTCTCATCAATATTGAAATTAATAGTAGTATTTTGGGATTTCGGAGGTCTTTTAGTTAATTCCTCTTCTTTGGTCTTTGTAGTGGTAAACTGGATATTTTTAATGATATCTGCGGGAAGATTTTGCAAAGCAGTCTTCCCTTCCTTATCAAAGAAAGGTTTTCCATTCACCATAATCTGATCTACAGATTTTCCGTTCACCGTAATTTTTCCGTCATTGCCTATTTCTACTCCGGGAATCTGTTTCAAAAGCTCATCAATCTGGCTGTCCGGTCTCACTTTAAGAGCCGAGGCATTGAATTCTATGGTGTCATTTTTTACTTTTACAGGAGAAACAGTGATCTTAACCTCATCAATGTCAATAACTTTTTTCTTTTCAAGCTCTACATCACCAAGGGATAATGATTGTAAAATTTTATCAAGTGCCTTTGAATACGATAGTTTTTCAGCATCAATTTTTAAAAAGGAAGGTTCTTTCACCTCATCAATCTGTAATGAGAACTTACCTTCTTTGTTAGTTGATGTATAATTGATAATGGTGGAGTCTTTTGCTTTCAGCAGATATATGGTCGCATTTTCTACAGGTTTTTTTTCCGGATCAGTTACTTTTCCATCAATATGAAGTCTTTGGGCATATGCAATCAGAAAATTGCATATCAAAAACACAAATAATAAGATTTTCTTCATTGAGCTTTCCAAAGCGTAAAAATAAAAAAACATCCCAATATTGGGACGTTTCTTATGAATATTTAATATTTCAAAAAATATTTTATGCTCTTAAATATCTTGAATAAGCATATCCTTCCTGGCCGTCAGCGGTTTTTACTTTCCACCAGTCATCAGAAGTCTGCTCAATTAAAGTTACAGCTGAACCTTTTGCCGCTTTTCCTACTACAGCAGCTTCTGTAGAAGGCTCCTGTCTGATATTCAGGTTAGATTCTTCTGTAGCCACAGTAAGAGAAGCACCTGAAGCAAGACCTGCAACCTGTACATCGATATTGATATCTGAAGCAGAATAAGTAGAATCAATGGCTCCTAAAGCATTCCATACTGCATCTTTTGCAGCCGTATTGGAAGCATCTCCGGAAACATATAGAATGCCGTCCTGCTCCTGAACCTGTAGGTTTGAAATCCCAGCAGACTGAGCTGCTGCAACTACGCTTGAATATTTATCTTGTAATGTACTCATCTTGATTTAATTATTTTACTGTGTAGTTAAATTTAACTTTCCCAACTTTTAAAGCGTCAACAGACTGCTTGATTTTCTTAGCTTGCTCCTGAGAAACATTTCCTGTAAGGGTAAGCTCGTCATTGATAACTTCTACTTTTACTGTAGGGAAATCTTTTACTGCATCCTGAACTTTTTTCTGAACAACAGGGTCTACAGCAGATTTAGTTTCAACAGGTGCAGGAGCCGGAGTAGCTTCTACTTTAGACATATCCATTACATCTTTTACTCCTTTAATTGCTTTTAACTGTGCAATCATAGCATCCTTAGACGCCTGGTCTGCGAAAGTTCCGCTTAGGTGAGCTACACCTTCTTTTACTTCAACAGAAGCATTGGGATTAGAAGTTACTATAGTTGTAGCCTGAGTCTGAAGATCTGCGTCAGAAACTTTTTTCTTACAAGAAACTGCCCCGAAAGATACAGCTACAGCTAATGCAGCCATTGCGATAGTTTTTTTCATATTGTATATTTATTAATGTTGTTACACAATCAAATGTAATAATAAAATTTGTACCAAAAGAATAAAAATTCAATAAATGTTTCTTAAATTTTTTACAATATTTTCTGAACCAGTGATTTAATTTTTATGTTTCAAAAACTTAATATGACTTTAAAGAGATTAGAATAAAATATTCTGCCAATTCAAAAACCATTATATTTGCGCAAATTGAACTATATATATGAAAGGACAGAATAAACTTTTTATAGCAATTATCATCGCACTTATCCTAGGAGTAGGAATAGGAGGTCTTGTACACGTGAAGTATCCGGAAAGTGCAGAACCCTTTTCAAAGAATATCAAATTATTGGGAACGGTTTTCATCAGACTGGTACAGATGATTATTGCACCTTTGGTTTTTACTACTCTTGTGGTGGGAATTGCCAAAATGAGTGATATCAAAATGATCGGAAGAGTAGGTACAAAAGCAATGCTTTGGTTTATTTCCGCTTCTTTGGTTTCTCTTTTTATCGGGTTAATGCTTGTGAACTGGCTGGAGCCGGGACATGTAACCAAGCTGCCTGTTCAGGACGTTGCTTCGGCAGAAGATCTTTTGAAAAGCAGTAAAAGCTTTTCTTTGGAGGATTTTGTAAAGCATATGATTCCTAAAAGTTTATTTGAAGCCTTTGCTACCAATGAGGTATTGCAGATTGTAGTATTTGCCATTATGTTTGGCGTTGCTTTAGCTAATTTAGGAGAAGAATATTCTAAACCGGTGGTGAAGCTTTTTGATATTATTGCTCATGGTATCCTTAAAATGGTAGGATATATTATGTGGTTTGCCCCTCTGGGTGTATTGGGAGCCATTGCAGCAGTGGTAGCAACCAACGGCTTTGAAATCTTTAAAGTATATGCCATCTATCTGAGAGACTTCTTCTTTGCATTGGGAGTACTTTGGCTGGTTCTTTTATTGGTAGGATATTTTATCTTAGGAAACAGACTGTTTGATTTATTAAAAAGGATTAAAGAGCCATTATTAATCGCATTCTCTACAACCAGTTCAGAAGCGGTATTCCCGAAACTGGTGGAAGAGCTTGAAAAATTCGGTTGTAACAGCAGAGTAGTATCTTTCATTCTTCCTTTGGGATATTCCTTTAACCTGGATGGAAGTATGATGTATATGACGTTTGCTTCTATTTTCATTGCTCAGATCTACGGAGTAGAAATGACAATCGGGCAGCAGATTACCATGCTTTTGGTATTGATGCTTACTTCAAAAGGGATTGCAGGAGTGCCGAGAGCTTCTTTGGTAATTATTGTAGCAACCTGTTCAATGTTTGGGATTCCACCGGAAGGAATTGCTTTAATCTTACCAATTGACCACTTCTGTGATATGGGAAGAAGTATGACAAACGTATTAGGAAATACGCTGGCTACTTCTGCAGTATCGAAGTGGGAAGGACAGTTAACCGAACCTTTAGACAAAATTTAAATAATGGGTTTAAAAAACTTATCATTATATAAAAGCCATATTGAAAAATATGGCTTTTCAGTTATTAATGAAGTGTTTTCTGACGAAGAAGTAGCTCAGATTACTCATGTTCTGGATAACATCGATACTTCAAAAGAAAATTTCAGGAAATCCCAAGATCTGTTTGCGATCAGACAGTTTTTAAAAGAAGTTCCGGAAATTAAAGATCTTATTTTTAATGACAATATCAGAACAATCATCAATGAAATCTTTGGAGACCAGTATTTTGTAGTAAAAAGTATCTATTTTGATAAACCGGAAACTTCCAATTGGTATGTAGCCTATCATCAGGATCTGACAATTTCCGTAGATAAAAAGCTGGAAATATCCGGTTTTGGGCCCTGGACAACAAAACAGAATCAGTTTGCTGTACAGCCACCATTGGATATTTTAGAGAATATTTATACCATAAGAATCCATCTGGATGAGACAGATGAGAATAACGGAGCATTAAAAGTTGTTCCGAAATCTCATGCCAAAGGAATTTACCGACCGGAAACCATTGACTGGATGGTAGAAACTGAAGAAATCTGTAAGGTTAAAAAGGGCGGAGTGATGCTTATGAAACCTCTTACTCTTCATGGATCAAACCGTACGACTAACGGAAAGAAAAGAAGAGTAATCCATATCGAATTTTCCGATAAGGAGCTTCCGGAAGCCCTGCAATGGGCAGAAAGGATGAATTAAAATATTTTTTGTCTGCAAGGGCGTTTCACTTAGCGATAACAATATTCATTGCTGAACGAAGTGCCTTTGCTCGCATTTTATAGTCCTGTTTTTAAAAATTCTCTGCGTCTTTAGCATTAAAATAATATAACAGTTGGCAATAATCAATGCTTACTCCGGGAATTAAAATATTTTACTGGCAAAACTATTTTTTATTTAACAGAAATTTCATCTACAAAGATAGAGGTTTCACCACCTGTTTTCTGATGCCATCCCGGAAGTTTTCCAAAATAATAAGCCTTTACTTTAAGGTATCTTGCTTCGGTAGGAAGAATTTCAGTGGTAAAATCCTTGGTTTGTACCTTTTCATCTTTAGGATCAATATCATTGTCTATTTTATCCAACAGAAAAAAATCTTTTCCATTCATAGAAGCATAGTATTCCACTTTTTTGGGCATCAGGATATAAGCTTTGCTGTCCTGAAGATAAGTGGTGGAGATCTGATGGATTTGAAGAGGAGATTGAAAATCGATCACAGCTTCAAAATTCTGTCCCAGATACCCCTGCCAGTCACCTTTTTTCCAATCTATATCACCTCTGATACCATCAATTAATGCAAATTTTCCGGTGGCTGTATATTGAGGGCTGACTTTTGAAAGGGTAGTGATCTCCCAATAATTAGGTCTTCTGTGAAAACTTGCTGTTACAACTGAGCTTTTTTCTCTTTTCCTCTCTGTATAGGCTTGAACCTGTGTAGTTCTGCTGATGGTAAACGGCTTTTTGTAAGCTGTGAATTTCTTTTTTTTGTTGGCATCACCGGCATCCAGCGTCATATAATAGATTTTATCACCTGGGTTCTGCGGAGTGATCTCAACTTTGGTAGAAAAATCAAAAATTCTGTCTGCTTTAATGAAAGGGGGATTAACAGTTTCCAGAACAGTAGCTGTATGATCTTTGATCCCTGCCAGGGAATCCACATATTGAGCATGGTTTTGAGCGTTAATAATCCGGATAATCAATAAAGACAATGCCAGCAGTCCTTTTTTCATGTTTGATAATATAATGCGATGATAAATCAAGTACAGTACCAAATATGAAGTAAAAGGGTATAAAATTGAGATGATGGGGTTGGTAGAGGAGGCTGGGAGGAGCTGTTCGGTTGTGGAGAAATTTAAGTTTACTGGTTACAATGAATTCATAAGTTGTGAAATTTGGCTAAAAAGTGTATTATTTGTTTACCAGCTGCAATAACTTCTGTCCTCCAATTTGTCTTTTCCCTTCACTTCAGATGTAATATCCTTCCTTTTTCAATTGTCTTATATAAAACTATGATTATCAAATTACATGAAGAAGATTTTACTTTCAGCAGTTATTCTGTTACCAGCAGCTCTTTTTTCTCAAACTATTACAGGAAAAATTATTCAGACAGGAAAGTATATTCCTTATGTTGAAGTAATAGCTGTTAAAGATCAGAAAAAACAGACAGCCATTTCTGATGAAAATGGAAATTACTCACTAAAACTTTCTGAAAATGGAAACTACAATATCAAACTGATACAGGATGGAACAGAAGTTTCTGATATGAATATTGCTGTACAGGGTAATGTGGAACATGATTTTTTTATTGAGGAGAAAAAGGAAAAACAAATTGAGGGAGTAACACTTACTGCCAGAAAAAAACTGATCGAAAGAAAAGCTGACAGGCTAGTTTTTAATGTTGCCAATTCTGTAGCTTCCCAGGGAATGGATGGGGTAGATGCTTTGGCTACAACACCGTTGGTAAAAGTGGATGAAAATACAGGAGTTTCTATTGCCGGAAAGAATAGTGTTTCTGTAATGATTAACGACAGAATACTCAACCTTTCTTCAACGGAGCTTGTGACTTATCTTAAGAGTCTGAGATCTGAAAATATTGAAAAAATTGAAGTGATTACTGCTCCGCCTTCAAAATATGAAGCTCAGGGAAATAGCGGACTCATTAATATTGTTTTGAAGAAAAATCAGAATCTCGGATGGAGTGGAAGCCTTACCACAAGTTTTCAGCAGCAGACTTATTCCGGGTTTTCCAATAGCGTTACCATCAATTATCAGAATGAAAAACTGCGTTCTTCTTTGAAGTTAAGACAAAGCAAATATGAAAAACATTCCTTTGAAAATTATAAAATTACAGGAATGGAAGGTCTTAAAAGTCATGATGACAGAAGAGACTTCGGAGATGGCCTTGGAGCCAATCTAAGTATTGATTATCAGTTAGGAAAGAAATCCAACATAGGGTTTATCTATGATTATGGATCCGGACATTCCAATATGGATATTGAAAATACTTCAGATTATTTTCAGAATGATAATTACACCAATACTTTGTCTACTTATGCAGCTCACAGAGGAAAATCTACACAGCAGACAATAAGTGCTTATTATGATGTTAAATTTGGAAAACAAGACAATAAGCTAAGTATTACAGGAAACTATTTTTCTAACCTACCTAAAACTACTATTGATTTTACGACTATAGAAAACTCAGGAGATCGGTTTATTGTAAAATCACCATCAGTAGTAGATTATAAAATTTATTCAGGGCAGGCAGATCTTACCTTACCTTATGAATTTGCTAAAACGGAAATGGGAGTGAAGTTTACCAATTTTGAGAATAATTCCAGTATTTTTTATCAAAATCTTGAAAATGGAAACTATATCACCGATGTTTTGAAGAGTAATGAGTTTAAATATGATGAGAAAAATTATGCAGCTTATTTCAGCCTTGAAAAATCATTTAATGAAAAATGGTCTGCAAAAGCTGGAATTCGTTATGAATATTCTACAGTTACCGGAAATTCTTTGACTGCCGGACAGCAGTCGGAAAGTTCTTATGGAAAATTTTTTCCAACTGCTTATGTGATGTATAAAAGTAATGAGAGCAATACCTTTAGTCTCAATTACTCCAAAAGAATCAACAGACCAGGCTTCCGGGCAATCAATCCGTACCGCTGGTACACCAATGTAAACTCTTATTTTACCGGCAATCCTTTTTTACAGCCGTCTGTCAACCATAATTTTGAATTCTCTCATGTCTATAAAGGGAAATTATCCACTTCTATTTATTTTCAGAGAACACTGGAAGGATTTGGTCAACTGGCAAGTTTATCAGGAGAGAGCAGAACAAGTACCTTTTTCAATTACTATAATCAAAACAGTATAGGAGCAACAATCAATTATTCGGATACTTTTTTTAAGCGTTGGGAAGCTAATTATTCTGCAGACATGTCTTATACGGATATGGATGTCTTTGCCACTGATGCTTCATCTAAAAAAGGATATGGTTATGATTTTGATCTTCAGAATAATATCTCGCTCAATACAAAGAAGACCATTCAGCTCATGGCCAATTACTGGTTTCGCCTGCCTTCCAATTCAGGAAATATACGCTGGAATTTTATAGGAAACTTCACAGCTGGTGTAAAGATGAGCCTTATGGATAAAAACTTACAGGTTAATGTTATTGTTTCGGATATTTTTAAGCAGTCAAGAAGCAAAGGAGAAAGATTTTATACCACAGGATCTCATTATTTTAATAACTATTATGATGCGAGAAGGCTTACTGTATCTGCAACTTATACTTTTGGGAATAAAAAAGTTAAAGGAGTGAATCGCAATATCAACTTTGATGAAAAAAACAGGGCAAATTAATGTGGGAAAGAAAGTGCTGCTAGGCCATAGATAGCTTCCGGCTTATTAATGATAATGAATTAAGAGTTCGGAAGGTTTTTAAAGGAATTTTTTTTGTAGCCGGACTTCAATAGCTCCCTCTTTCAGCTTCTTTACTTCTAAACCTCATCTTCAAACAAGTCATTAAGATATTCCACCTTATGGCTTACACGCCTTGCAGTTCCCAGGCACTTTTTCGATAGCTGTAACTCATGGTATACAATGCCCATTTCCCAGACGCAGTATATTGGGGAGATGGGTTTATCTCTATCCAAAGCTTTAAAATTTTCCGGTTCCGTCATAAAGAAAGTAATTTTCAATACATATTTTAGCATTTTCAATATCCTTTGAAGCTATTTCTTCAGGATCTTTGGCCAGATCTTACCACTTGAATCGGTTTTCCTACAACGAATATTTCTTTTAATAATGCATTTTTAGATGGGTAGGCCGTTGTTTCCATAGATTTTGTTTTGTTGGCGGGAGATACCTTATGATGAAAAAGAGAAGAAACAAAATTTTTAACGATCTGATTTATCACCTGATATTATAGATTTTATTGATTCTAAATTACCGAAAAAAAACGTAAATTTGTAAACAATTTATATTTATATGTTGACTAAAGAAAAGGTTCAGGAATTCCTTAAAGAAATAGAAGTAGATGACTTGGTGAATAATCTTCAGATTATGGGTAATGACGTTTATATTGACATGACCGCCCATTCACCTGCAATGCATGAAAAGAAAAAGCTGGAAGCGGCTATGAAGCAGGCTTTTGCCAGTGAGTTTGGAGAAGACATTCATTTAAAACTTAAAATTGTTTCTCCGGAACCTAGTGAAATTCAGCAAAGTCAGATCAAAGGAAAACAAATTCCCGGGATTCAAAATATTATTGCTATTGCTTCAGGTAAAGGAGGAGTAGGGAAATCTACAGTTTCTGCAAATATGGCAGTAACTTTAGCTAAAATGGGTTTTAAAGTAGGATTACTGGATGCAGATATCTACGGACCATCAGTTCCAACTATGTTCGATACAGAGGGGGCAAAACCAATTTCTGTAGAAGTGAACGGAAAGAGTATGATGAAACCTATTGAAAATTATGGAGTGAAAATGCTTTCTATCGGATATTTCTCAGGAGCTAACCAGGCGGTGGTATGGAGAGGCCCAATGGCTTCAAAAGCATTAAACCAAATGATCAGAGATGCTGCATGGGGAGAATTGGATTTCTTATTAATAGACCTTCCTCCGGGAACAGGTGACATTCACTTATCCATCATCCAGGAAGTACCTGTAACAGGAGCTGTGATTGTAAGTACACCTCAACATGTTGCTTTGGCAGACGTAAGAAAAGGGATTGCCATGTTCCAGATGGAAAGCATCAATATTCCGGTTCTTGGATTAATAGAAAACATGGCGTATTTTACACCGGAAGAACTTCCTGAGAATAAATATTATATCTTTGGAAACCAGGGAGCACAATATCTGGCTGAAGATCTTGGAATTCCGGTATTGGGAGAGATTCCACTGATTCAAAGCATCAGAGAAGCGGGAGACGTAGGAAGACCGGCTGCCCTTCAGGAAAATTCTAAAATTGCAGAAATTTATACTGAAACGGCAAGAAAAATGGTAGAAAGCTTGGTTGAAAGAAACAAAAATCTTCCACCAACTGAGGCTGTGAAGATCTCTACTATGGCAGGTTGTTCGCCAAAAGCAAAATAATAATAACTTTCAATCAAAATTTGAAAAAACCGAATTGAACTGAAAAAAATATGGAAACAAACATAACGCACGAAGATACAGTAACAAGAGTAATGGAAGCTCTGGAAAGCATCAGGCCGTTTTTGAATAAAGACGGTGGTGACATTGAGCTTATTGACGTGAAGGATAATCAGGTTTTTGTAAAACTTCTTGGTAACTGTTCCGGATGCTCGTTGAATTTTTCAACCTTGAAATTAGGGGTGGAAAACACAATCAAGCAACATGCACCGGAAATTGAGAAAGTAGTAAACGTAGAGTAAGACTATATCTGAGATATTAAAAAGACAGGCTTTTTGTATAAGGCCTGTCTTTTTATTTCATTTCTTTGGATTACATATTTTAAAGATAAAGCTCGATTAGTTTATTTATAAAAAAGCTAACAATTTGGCATGTGGTTATGTTCACTTAAAAAGAACCAATTTAAACCATTTAAAAAGACTCAAAAAATATTCTCTTGAGTCTTAATTGTTTGATTATAGTTAAGAATCTTTTATTGTTTTACCACCTTATTTCCCACTCCGGTAAGCGAAGCATTAGGCTTTCCTGATTTTGTTCCTGAAGCTCTGTAATATACTGTATTGCTGCCACCTTCTATAGCTACATTATCCACATTATCAATGTATACCTTGTTGCCAGTTCCGGAAACTGAAATCTTTTTTGCACTTCCTTTAACGGTTACTGTATTATCACCTCCGGCAACTTCTACATTTCCACCGTTAAGAGTATAATTAAGTTTATGTCCTACACCGTCTACCTGTATTGTTTTGCCATTTGTTTGTTCTACTCCTTTTGTAGATTCCGTTTTTCTGGATTGAGAAAATAGAGTTCCTGTGCCCAGTAGCAGAATAGCTATAATACCTACTTTTTTAATGCTTTTCATATTGAATTTGGTTTTTGTTGAGGATAAATATAAGTACAAAATAATTTTCTCATAGTTAATCAAAAGTTAAATGATTGCTTTTTTGAATCTCACGCGAGATCTATCTCAAAAAAGGTTGCAGAAACAGGCTCTTTTAAAGGTTGTATATTATTTCTGAATTCAATTAAATAAAATTCAAAATGAACTTTGGCAACTATTAATAGTTTGAAGAATATTAAAAAAAATAGGTGTGTTTCTTATAAAAGATAAAATTACGATTAACGCATGTATTTTTTAGATCCAGCTATTTTGAAGACTTGCCGGAAAAATTTAATATTGTTTTGGATTTAGCTCCTTCCATAGGATGTTTTTGCATATAAAAAAATCCTGAAACTGCAGTCAGCAGCAAGAGTACAAAAATAACCAGAACAATTCTTTTTAACATGTCTCTCATATTGCTAAATTTTTAATATCACGAATTTCTAAAGTTGAAGAAGGATACCCTTTTTTTACGGTATTGATCATAGCTTTTCCAACTTCATGTAAAGTTAATGATTTTGAAGGTAAAAAAGTAGGAAAAAACCAAATAAAAGGTTTGAAGAACCATTTTACATTGATCTGACCGTTAACAGGTTTCATAAATCCAGGTCTGAAATTGTAAATGCCTTTGAAGTTCACCTTCTTCAAAGTATTTTCAGTTCTGCCTTTTACCCTTGCCCACATTAGTTTTTCACTTTCTGTGCTGTCTGTACCTGCACCGGACACATAGCTGAATATTATTTCAGGATTTTGGTTTAAAACCGCTTTTGCAAAATGTAAAGTAGTGTCATGAGTGATTTTGGTATAATCTTCTTCATTCATGCCCACACTGCTTATTCCGGCACAAAAGAAACAGGCATCATAACCTTTCAGGTTTTCATCATTTATATCAAGGGATAAAAAGTCCGGAACAAGATATTCTTTAAGTTTTGGATGTTTTTTCCCTGAGGGTTTTCTGCTGATACTTAGTATTTCGGAAACATTAGGATTTTCAAGACATTCCATTAAAACGCCTTCACCTACCATCCCAGTAGCTCCGGTAAGGATTATTTTGATTGGATTCATTGTTTTGCTATTGATAGTTGCATGACGGATGAGAGGTAGAAATTACTTTATAAAAGATAAAAGATAAAAGATAAAAGATAAAAGATAAAAGATGTTGCTGTTAAACAACTATTATGCATGCAGATATCATTATCAATAGGGATGGGCTTAGCCTGGCCTGTTAAAATAAATTAAGATTCCATCGTCCCATGGATTTTGTGTGGAAAAAGAAAAACCGGACAAATTTTGTCCGGTTTTTGAATATAATTGTGCTTGAAACTATTTCTTGTGTTGTAACTGGCTGTAAATATTTTGGATCAAACCATCTGCTACAGAAATTTTCGGAACAAAAATTTTATTGATATCCGACCAGGCCATTACATTATTGAAAATACTTAAAGCATGAACCAATACATCGGCTCTGTCTTCTCTAAGGCTGTATTTTGTCATTCTTTCTTCCACAGAAAGCTCGCTGAACTCTTTGTGAGCCTTTTTCAGATGAGATAAAGACATTGGTTTCCCGTCTTTGGTTTTGCTCATAGAGAACACTTTGTTGATGTTTCCTCCCGATCCGATAGCCACAATTGGCTTTTTACTGACAATATTCTTTTTGATCTCTTCCTTCATTTCTTTCCAGTTATCCAAGGTAACAAGATTGTTGAGAAGACGGATTGTTCCGATATTGAAAGATCTTTCATACACCATTTTACCATTTTCGTAGAAGGTAAGCTCTGTAGAACCTCCGCCTACATCAATATACAAGTAGGCAAATTCTTTGTCAAGACCTTCAGCAACATGGTTTTCGTAAATTAAGGTAGCTTCTTCGTCTCCTGAAATAATTTCAATATTGATACCGGAAGCTTCCTGTACCTGCCTGATGATTTCATTACCATTGGCTGCATCACGCATGGCACTCGTTGCACAGGCTCTGTAATGATCCACTTTATAGATTTTCATCAGATCACTAAAGATCTTCATAGAATCTATGACCATTTTTTCTCTTTCAGGACCTATTTTTCCAACGGTAAATACATCCATACCCAATCTCAATGGGATCCTGAGAAGATTGAGCTTGATGAATTCCGGCTTTTTATTGTTTATCTTTACTTCATTGATGAGAAGTCTGGCTGCATTACTTCCTATGTCTATTGCTGCTATCTTCATTTTTCGCTTGTTTTAGCCTTTAAATACTTATAGGTTTCTATTTGTGATCTGCATTCTTTTTTATCATTCCTTATGTACTCATTGCTTAGTTTTTTATCTAAGATCCTTGCTTTTACATTATCTCTGAGTTGGATATCAAGAATGTCTTTTAATTCTTTTTTAAGGTTTTTGTCAGTTATTTTGGCTGCAGCTTCAATTCTGTAATCAAGGTTTCTGGTCATCCAGTCGGCAGAAGAAATATACATATCTTCTGAGCCTTTATTGTAGAAATACATTACTCTGGCATGTTCCAGATATTCGTCTACAATACTGATAGCCTTAATTTTCTCTTTAAATTCTTTTTGATTAACGGCACAGTAGATTCCTCTTACAATAAGCCTGATGGTTACACCCACTTTGGCAGCATCATACAGTTTTTCAATTAATGATCTGTCACTTAATGAATTAACTTTAACAATGATCTCGGCTTTTCTCCCGGCTTTAGCTTCTTCAATTTCCTTATCAATATGGTGAACAATCTTTTCACGCATAAATTGAGGGCAAACTAATAAATTTTTACAAGTTTTCAAAACCGGAAGGTAATCATCTTTTGGTTTTTTCAATACATTGAACACTTTATTGATGTCTGCCATAATACCCCGGTCAGAAGTGAGAAGCAAATGATCACCATAAATTCTTGCTGTTTTCTCATTGAAATTTCCTGTGCTTACAAATCCGTACTGAATGGTTTTGTTATGTGCTCTCTTTTTGATCACGCAAAGCTTGGCATGAACTTTTTTGCCCGGAAGGCCTACCAGAACAGTGATCCCTTCCGGCTCCAGCATATCTTTCCACTCCAGATTGGATTCTTCATCAAATCTTGCCTGAAGTTCGAGCATTACCGTTACTTCCTTACCGTTTCTGGCCGCATAGATCAGTGCATTGATGATCTTTGAGTTGCTGGCCAGCCTGTAAGCAGTAATCTGTATAGATTTTACATCCGGATCCATTGCTGCTTCACGCAGAAGATCAATCACCGGATTGTATTTATGATAAGGAAAAGTAAGCAGTACATCTTCCTTCATAATAACATCTGTCACCCGTTCTCCATGTTCAAAAGCCTGATGGGTAAAAGAAGTTCTTTCTACAGGTCTTTCATATTTTTCAAAAACATCAGGGAAGTCCATGAAATGTTTAAAGTTATGGATCTTTCCTCCCGGGATAATACTGTCTTTCTTGGTTAAGTTCAGTTTTCTGATAAGGAGTTCCAGCAAAGCCTTGTCCATATCTTTATCGAAAACAAACCGGGTGGGCTTCCCTTTTCTACGGTTTTTAAGTCCTTTTTCTATTTTTTCTGCAAAATTGGTACGGATGTCATTATCCAGATCCAGTTCTGCATCTTTAGTTACTTTAAATGCATTAGCCGCAAACTCATCATATCCGAAATATGAGAAAATATGTGGTAAATTGAAGGTAATTACATCTTCCAGAAGCATTACATTTTTTTCTTCCGGATCTTCAGTTGGAAGCAATACAAATCGTCCTACAAACCGGGACGGAATTTCAATGATGGCATAGTTGCTTGAATACTGCCAGTCTTTTTTCCTCATGGCTACTCCAAGATAAAGGCTTTTATCTCTCAGGTAGGGCATTGGAGTATTTTCGTGAAGAAGAATAGGGATCACATTAGATTCCACTACTTCGTCAAAGTATTTTCTGACAAAATCTTTTTGGGGAGCTGTCAGGTTTTTGGCATTCTTGATAAAAACTTTATGGTCAGCCATTTCAGACTGGATTTTTTTCCAGGTCTTATCAAAATTCAGCTGTTGTCTCATCACCACTTCATTAATTCGCTGAAGAATTTTGGAAGGTGGCTGATAAAAGGATTCGGCAATTACCTTTTCCTTAAAATCCATGGCGCGCTTTAATCCGGCAACACGTACCCGGAAGAACTCATCCAGATTGTTGGAGAAGATTCCCAGAAAACGTATTCTTAAATGCAGAGGAACTTTTTCATCCATGGCTTCCTGTAAAACCCTTTCATTAAAGGCTAACCATGTAATATCTCGTGGATTAAAGTGTAATGACATTCTAAATGTGTATATTTTATCAAAAATAATAATTCGTCCAGTTTCTGCCTCTATTTATTAGATTAAACTTTGATTAATTTTAATATCTCAGAACGGTGTTTTTTGCAATGCAGATCAAGCTTGTTTGATTATAGTACTATAATATTTTTTTTATTTCTTCAATTTTTTTATACATTTTGTTGAAAAAAATAAATCGAGCTTTATTATTGGCAGAAAGTAATTCCGAGTTTTTAAGAATCAATTCAAGGCTTTTTTCATAGTTTCTGCAAACCCTTTCGTCTAATGTGTAGTAATAACTCAGAATGTTATAAGGTAGAAAAAGCATTTTCTGATCTAGAAACTTTATAAAAACCGTATTATTCATAATCAGGAGATCATTCTGATACAGTTTAAAATATACTTGTTTTCCATCTTTTTTCTCATTTACGGCATCATTTTCTATCTGTTTCAGAACTTTCAGAACTTCATCACAAATTTTCATCACACTTTGTGTACTGATCATTTCTAACTGATGAAAATAGATAAGCTGTTCAAGCATGGCATAAATAGTAACATTACTCCATATTTCTGTAGAGCTTACATCATGGTATACTTGGGAGAGTAAAAGCCCTTTTTGTTTAATGTTTTCAGGCACTTCAAACTCTTCAAAACTTATCCTTTTTGAGAAAAAGTCAACGTCCATCAACTTCAGCCATGTATATATTTTGAACTTCTGCAAATTCTTAAACTTCATAAAATAAAAAAGAGGGATATCTTTTGCAGCATAGATAAGCTCAACATCGGGAGTTTCTTTTATTTTTTGTAAATTTTCAATAGAAGATTCAAAATATTTTTCCAAATCATCCATATTATAAATGTCATGCACTTTGCTAACCACAGCATTATTGACATCGGAATCATGGATTGAATCTAAGGAAATACCAAAATGTGAAGCTAAAGCAATACCCTCATTAAGGGTAATGTGGCTTTTTCCACTGATTCTCCTGTAGGCTGTATCGTTAGATAATGATAGTTTATCAATCATAATATCAACTAAGCCTTTTCTTCCTCCTGATTCTTTTAATAGTTTGTCAAAAAGATTTTTTTGATAATTCTTCATAGTCAATTGTGTTTTATTGGTAAATATATCTAAAATTCTCAAAAAAAATACGTCTTTTAGATAATTTGTCTATTAAATGCTATCCATTCAGACGCATTGTCCTTTCATACATTATTTGTTTTAGTGATTTTTGTTAATATATAAAAAAATCAATATTATGGGAAAAAAAGTACTTTTAGTTTTTCTCCTATTAGCATCAATAGGGGATTGAAATCACAGACGCTCATATTTGAGTATGAGACAGGAATAAAACCATATTTCTAATATCAAACAATAAATCCTTTTACATCATGGTAAGCAATAATACAATTAAGATGCTATTGGTACTTTCATTTATGATTTTTGGGAATGGTGCCATAAATGCACAAAAATTAAAAAATATTAAATATTTTAATAAATCAGAGCTAATAGCTTTTCCGTTTAATAGAACATTTATCTGTTCAACTATTTATGAAGCTAATAAAGACTTAAAAAAGATAAGACAGATAGAATTGAACTATGATATGTCCATCCTCTTCAAAGAGGATGGTTATATTGAAGCTACCAACTTTGGAACAAGTAATAAAGATGGACAAACAGGTATAATTTATTTAAAAAAAGGAAAAATAAAAGTGGATGTAATAACCCTGCTATCAGACAGAAGCCACGCAATTAGAACGTATAATTTAAAGATTATTGGTGGGAATATACATTTGATAGAAGATAGATGGATTGGAGGAGATAACCTTAGTTACTTAATTTTTAAAACTGATAAATAACTTCTGATAAATATGAACAAACAATTTTAAAATTAAATTATGAAAAAAACAATATTAATAGGCTTTCTGGCACTATCAACCTCAATCTCTGCCCAAATCAAATCTAAATATGGACTTTCTGCCGGATTGAACATCAGTGGTTTTTCTGGTTCAGATAAACCCGATGGATTTTCTTCTAAAGCCGGATTTCATATAGGAGGGTTTTTATGGAACTACCTGTCTGATAAAATCTCCATAGATGCCGAACTGTATTATTCTCAGATGGGAGCTAAGTTTGAAACTATTGTTCCAACTGTAGATAATACTACATTTACTCTTACAGGAAAAGTAAAATATGATTACATTAGACTTCCTGTTCTTTTTGATTACCATCCAACAGAAGAGTTTTCTATTGCATTAGGTCCTGAAATTGGAGTTTTATTAAAGAATAAAGTAGAATATAATAAGGTCATTAACGGATCCACTACAAGTAATCCTAAAAACGTACAGCAATTTGATGCAGGTTTGAAAGCAAAAATTCAATATATTTTTGCAAAACATTATCTGGCTTCTGTAGGTTATTATCTTGGAATGACAAGAGTGTATAAAAATACTGAGGTCTATCTGCAAAATTCAATCCTGATACAGGAAGCACCTAAGATTTATAACTCTAATTTTGGAATATCTATAGGTTATGTTTTCTAGTATTATATTTTGAATGGCATTCAGCCTGCCAATATTTGTTGTGAAAATATTTCCATATTGAATCATATGAAACCCCAGTTTTATCGGGGTTTTTATTTTTATTGTGTCATTTTGTCATAAAATAGGGTATGGTATAAATGTTGTGAAATAGTGAGTGTAAATTAAATATAAAAATTAGAAAAAAATAAAAATATTATGAGTAAAATAATTGGAATTGACTTAGGAACAACCAACTCTTGTGTTGCTGTAATGGAGGGTAAAGACCCTGTTGTTATTCCTAACGCAGAAGGAAAAAGAACTACTCCATCTATTGTGGCATTTACAGAAGACGGAGAAAGAAAAGTAGGAGATCCTGCAAAAAGACAGGCTGTAACGAATCCAACTAAAACAGTTTACTCTATCAAAAGATTCATCGGTACACACTTCAAAGAAGATGCTGCTGAGATCTCAAGAGTACCTTATAAAGTTGTTGCAGGTCCAAACGATACTGTAAAAGTAAAAATTGACGACAGAGAATATACACCACAGGAAATTTCTGCAATGACTCTTCAGAAAATGAAGAAAACTGCTGAAGATTACCTTGGCCAGGAAGTAACAAGAGCGGTAATTACTGTTCCTGCATACTTTAACGACGCACAAAGACAAGCTACTAAAGAGGCTGGAGAAATTGCTGGTCTTAAAGTAGAAAGAATTATCAACGAACCTACAGCTGCAGCGTTAGCTTACGGACTTGACAAGAACCACAAAGACCAAAAAATCGCAGTTTATGACCTTGGAGGTGGTACTTTTGATATTTCTATCCTTGATTTAGGTGATGGTGTATTTGAAGTGTTATCTACAAATGGTGATACCCACTTAGGAGGTGATGACTTTGATGATGTGATCATTAACTGGATGGCTGATGAGTTCAAAGCTGAAGAAGGTGTAGATTTAAAAGCTGACGCAATTGCTCTTCAAAGATTGAAAGAAGCTGCTGAAAAAGCAAAAATCGAGTTATCTTCTTCTCCACAAACTGAGATCAACTTACCTTATATCACAGCTACAGCTACAGGTCCTAAGCACTTAGTGAAGACTTTAACTAAAGCTAAATTCGAGCAACTATCTGCGGATCTGGTAAGAAGATCTATGGAACCGGTTGCTAAAGCATTAAAAGATGCTGGCTTATCAACTTCTGATATCGATGAGGTAATCTTGGTTGGAGGTTCTACAAGAATCCCGATTATCCAGGAGGAAGTAGAAAAATTCTTCGGTAAAAAACCATCTAAAGGAGTTAACCCGGATGAGGTTGTAGCTATTGGTGCAGCTATCCAGGGAGGTGTATTAACAGGAGACGTAAAAGACGTATTACTTCTTGACGTTACACCACTTTCTTTAGGTATTGAAACTATGGGGTCTGTATTCACTAAATTAATTGAAGCGAATACTACAATCCCAACTAAAAAATCTGAAGTATTCTCTACAGCTTCTGACAACCAGCCGGCTGTAAGCATCAGAGTAGGACAGGGTGAAAGACCAATGTTCAACGATAACAAGGAAATCGGTAGATTCGACCTTACAGATATTCCACCAGCACCAAGAGGAGTTCCTCAAATTGAAGTAACTTTCGATATTGATGCTAACGGTATCCTAAGTGTATCTGCTAAAGATAAAGGAACTGGTAAAGAACAATCTATCAAAATTCAGGCTTCTTCAGGTCTTTCTGACGAAGAAATCGAAAGAATGAAGAAAGAAGCTCAGGAAAACTCTGCAGCAGATGCTAAGAGAAAAGAAGAAGTTGAAATCTTCAACAAAGCTGACGGATTGATCTTCCAGACTGAAAAGCAATTAAAAGAATTCGGTGAGAAACTTTCTGCTGACAAAAAAGCAGCAATTGAAGCAGCTCATGCAGAATTAAAAACTGCTTTCGAAGCTAAAAATGCTGATGATGTTAAAGCTAAAACTGAAGCATTAGATGCAGCATGGATGGCCGCTTCTGAAGAATTATATGCAGCTGGTCAACAGCCGGGTGCAGATGCAGGTGCTCAAAACGCTGGCGCAAACAACGCCGGAGGTGATGATGTACAGGATGCAGACTTTGAAGAAGTCAAATAAGTAGCAATTATCATCGATTAAAATCGATTGAAATAAATTAGCAAATCGCTGTAAATATAATATTTACAGCGATTTTTTTTGTTTTTGTAATTTTTGGGAATAATTGATTTTAGTCATTTTTTATTGTATTTTTGTCTCTTATTTGTACCGCTCGTTATTTGGATAGTATGTGCGTCTTATGCGTCTTATTTTATTTTAGAAGCCAAAAAACAGAAAATGTGCAGGATGTTATTTCAGAATGGGATTTAGTAAATTAAAAATACCGAGGGTCTGTGAGCATTGCTCAAAACCTTTTGAAGCAAAGACAGTTACAAGTCGTTTTTGTTCTACTTCTTGTAACAATAAAGCATTAAAGGCAAAGAAGAAACTTGAAAAAGAAAAACTTGAAAAAGAAATTCTTTTACAAAAATATAAAAACAAGATTGCTGAGGTACAAACAAGGGAATTTATTTCTGTTGCTGAAGCTACAGTTATGTTTGGAATATCTAAAGATACCATTCACAGGTATATAAAAAGAGGAATAATTACTGGAACTAACTTAGGAACAAGACTGACTCGTGTGAAGCGATCAGATTTGGAAGCTTTGTTTTCAGCCGTTGAAATGCCAGAGAAAAAAGAAATAGTAGTTGAGAAACCCAATTTTGAAGTTGGTAATTGCTACACAATTTCCGAAATTAGTTCAAAATTCCATGCTGATCCAGGAACCGTAACAAACCTTATTAAAAGAAACAAAATTCCGACAAAAAAAGTTGGAAGTTTCGTATATGTGCCTAAAAATTTAATCGATAAAATTTTTGACGGAAAATGAAAGAATTATTGAAAACTAAAGTTACAGTAAGATTGCGAAAAGCCGAGTTCCGAAAAGAATGGTTCATTTATTTGGAAAGTTATCCTGTTATTGTGCCTGGTAAAGAGAAAGCACAACGAGTTCGGGAATATTTAAACCGAAGTGTCACAACTGTAGATTTTGACAAAAAAAGGCCTGCAAGAACTACGCAAGATTCAGTTTCATTTAAACCTAAAAGAGATGATAACGGTATCATCATTTGTAAAAGTGAAAATGACCGAGAAACAATGATCTACGCAGATTCTCTTCGCAAATTACGTCAAAGAGAATATGATAATATAGAACTATACAGTGAACTTGACGCAATTAAGGCTGAAGAAAAAGAAAAATCTCAGCAGGATTTTGTTAAATATTTTGATTTGTTAGTCACTAAGAGGCATAAAAACAGTTCAGAATCTATACAAATAAATTGGTATCGCTCCATCAAATTTCTAAAAGATTTTGGAGGTGAAAAAATTGCCTTTTCACAGATAAATACAAAATTCTGTGAAAAATTTAAATCATATCTTTTGACTGCAAAAAATGGAAATAATAAGGAGAATACTATTTCTCAGAATACCGCTTCAACATATTTTTCTGTTTTTAAAGCTGCGTTAAAAGAAGCTTTTATTGATGGTTACTTTACTTCTGATATTTCTGCTAAAGTAAAATCGATTCCACACGAGGAGTCAAGACGAGAATATCTAACTCTAGAAGAACTTAATACCTTGGTTGAAACACCTTGCGAACTTGATGTTCTTAAACGTGCAGCACTATTTTCAGCTTTAACCGGTCTACGGCATTCTGATATTCAAAAACTAACATGGGACGAAATAAGTATTGAAAATGAGCAAGCAAAAATCAATTTCACGCAGAAAAAAACAAAAGGTGTAGAATATATGCCGATTTCTAAACAAGCATTACAGCTTTGTGGTGAAGTAGGCCTTCCTACTGATTTGATTTTTAAAAATTTGACTAATCCAGCTTGGATTTCCCGACCACTTAAAAAGTGGATTGAAAGTGCAGGAATTACCAAAAAAATAACTTTTCATAATTTTAGACATACTTTTGCTACTCTTCAACTTTCAAGTGGAACAGATATTTACACAGTGAGTAAAATGCTTGGTCATACAAACGTAAAAACTACTCAAGTTTACGCAAAAGTTGTAGATGAAAAGAAAAATAAAGCTTCACAAGCCATTCATCTAAAGAATTTACAAAAATGAATTTGAAATATTTCGAATATATAGTTATTTATCTTTCGGTTCTGCTCGTATGTGTAGTTGCGGGGACATTGGCAAGACTTTCTTTTCTTCATAAAGGCGGAGATGAATATACTGCGAATATTGTTTTTTGGTCAATTACAGCTTTCAGTGTTTTGATTTATGGTATTATCATTTTATTTCTGGATGTAATTTTAATAGGTATCAAAAAATTTATACAGAAACGGAAGAATTCAAAAAACAACATGATAAAATCAGTTCCAGCTAATAATTTAGATGAAAAAATTGAGGAGCAAGAAACAATAATCAACGATAATTCATCAATTCTTTTCAACGAAGATTCACAGGAAAATAATTTAGCTCAAACTTCTGTATTGGTAAATTTGGAGTCTATAAGAAAAGTTCAACGTCAAGAAAAGCAACAGATTGAAAATCAAAAATTACAAATAGCTCTTGATTATACCCGCAATCAATTTGCTTTATATGTAACTGACGAAAGTCTTGATGAAATTTGTAAATCAATAAGCCTCTACTCAAAACAAGAAGAAATTCCACTTCACACTTCAGTCGTGACCAAAGAACTTTCAAATCTTGATCTCTATCATTTTGGCTGGAATATTTGGAATCATTTTAAGCCTATAAAACAAGAACAGGTTTCGAAATTATTAAAAACTGTGTTCGTTTCGCTTGATGACATTGATGTTGATACCATCAAATCACATTTAAAGGACGAGCCTAAAAAAGGCACAATCAAAATTCAAGAAAATTTGACATACTAATAAAACTTATAAAAAATTACAAAACATAGTGTTTGTAAAGTGATTCCTCTGTGATTGCGTGTTTACAGCTATCACAGAGGAATCACTTTTTTTCTTTGCACCATAACAATTAAAAACAATTAGTTATGGATAGTAACGAAATTTCATTTGAAAACCTGCCACGGGCAGTCGCACATTTAGTTAGCGAAATCGCAGAGATTAAGTTTCTTGTAGAAAGAAAAGAAGTTCCTATGATTTCTCAAAAGAGAGTTCCGATTGACATTGATGCAGCTTGCCAATTAATTGGCAAAGCAAAACCAACTGTCTACACATTGGTCAGAACCCGAAAAATTCCCTGTTATAAAAATGGGAAGAAACTTTATTTTTTTGAAGATGAACTTTTAGACTGGATTTCGAAAGGTAAAAAGAAAACTCTACAGGAAATTCAATCAGAAGCGGAAGCCAACTTTAGGAAAAATTCGCAAAAGCCAAATATAGGTTCTAATCAAAATCTATTAAGATGAGTAAGAAATCCCCTTATTTGAGAGTTGGAACCACTTACTATAAAAACATAGAAAAGCCTCTAATCTCTGGTGATACAACTTCAGTTTTGGTTCGTTGGAATCGGGAAACAATTATCAACGACCACGGAAAAAGTTTTGTTGGTGATATTCCGAAATATGATGGGTTTTGCTGTATTCCCGAACATTTAGATTATCAGCAAATCGTTAAAGGTTTTTATAATATTTATAATGAAATTCCTTTTGCTCCTTGTTGTGAAAAGGAAGATTTTAAAAACTTGATTCCTTTCTCGTTAAAGTTTGTCGACCATATTTTCGGCGAACAGCTGGAAATGGGTTTGGATTATTTGAAAATTCTTTTACAATTTCCAACTCAAATTCTACCAATTTTATGTTTGGTTTCTAAAGAAAGATCAACCGGAAAATCTACATTCATCAAATGGCTGAAAGAGATTTTCGGTTTGAACATGACCTACATTAAAGGTGATTCTTTTGGAAGTCAATTCAATTCCGATTGGGCAGCAATGTTAGTAGTGGCGATAGATGAAGTTTTCTTTGATAAAAAAGAAATTACCGAACGATTAAAGTATTTGTCGACAACCAATAAAGATAAATTAGAGGCAAAAGGAAAAGACAGAGAAGAAATCGACTTTTTCGCCAAGTTTATTTTGTGTTCCAATAACGAAGAAAATTTCATTCAGATTGATGAAAATGAAATCCGTTTCTGGATTCTAAAAATCAATCCTATTAAAACTGAAAATACCGAGTTTCTTAGCAATCTCATTTCAGAAATCCCCTATTTTCTTCGGTTTTAATTGATCGACCATTTTCAACTGAGAAGAAAACCAGAATGTGGTTTTCTGCCGATGAAATAAGAACTAAAGCACTTCAAAAGTTAGTTTTCAAAAATAATAATAAACTGGAATCTAAGATAATTGAGTTGCTGTATGAGTTTTTTGAAAGTAATAATGATGAGCAAATTAATGTTGTTCCACAGGATTTGCTGAATATGATGAATCGAATGTTCAGACCAACATATTGGACAAGAAATGATATTCGAAATCTACTCAAAGAAACTTGGAAATTAGTTCCACAAACTAATGGTTTGACTTATATCAGATACGATATTGATTTTGCTGGAACCTTTTACCAAAACAATTCAGTTGGTCGGTTTTTCACCATAAAAAAGGATTTTATCCTTGGTAAATATGTTGAACTGTTGAATTAACTGATAATGAAAATAAAATCAAATACTTAACAGTCAACAAAATCCTCAACAAACTTTAAGATCCAACTTTTTGTTGAATGTCTGTTGATTGCTGAAACTCTAGTTTGTTGAATCGTTGAGACTTTGTTGAATATCCAAATTGTATTTAATCAATAGGTTACAATGTTTACTCAACAATTCAACAAAAAATATCTCATTCACAATACGAAAATTTAATTCTATGAACTGCAAACAATTTAACAGCATATCGTTGGAAGAAGTCCTCCTTTCTCTCGGACACCTTCCCACGAAACAAAATGAAAAAGAAGCTTGGTATCTCAACCCCTTTGCCAGCGAATCCCAAGCCTCATTTAAATTAAATAAAAGACTTAATGCTTGGTATCTTCATTCAGAAGGAATAGGCGGTAATAACACCGATTTTATGAAGAAATATTTAAAGACCTCGGTAAATGAAGTTTTGGACTGGGCGAAAAAACAAAATTTTTCTTCTTTTCATCAGCAAGCACAGGTGAAAAAGTCAGAACCAAATTACAGAATTGATGAAATACTGGGTCTCCAAAATCCAAACCTAAAACAATATTTGCAGGGACGTGGATTAAGTCCTAAAATCTATGATTATATAAAAGAAGTACGATTTACAATCGGAGAAAAGAAACTCTACGCAATTGGCTTCGAGAATTTATCCGGAGGCTTTGAGCTTCGCAATTCTTTTTATAAAGGTTCATTGTTGAAAAAGGATATTTCAATATTTAATCTCAATAGTAATGTACAGAATATATTAAATTTTCAAGATAAAAATGTAAAAGGTGTAGCAGTTTTTGAAGGCTTTATGGATGCCTTATCTTTTATAGAAATGCAGAAATCTTTCTCAGGAGAAATTCTCGTAATGAATTCCATTGCTCTTTTAAACAAATCCATAGAACATTTGAAAAATTATTCTGATATCAATCTTTTTTTAGATAATGATAATGCAGGGATGAAATGTAAGTCTTTAATCATAAAATCTTTTCCAGAAGCAAAAGATCATTCGAGTGCCTATTCAAACCATAAAGATCTGAACGAATTTTTGATGCATCGGATAAACAATGATGTCTCGATTAACTTAGGTAAGAATTCTATAAAATTTTCTGAAGCTGATAAAACAGAAGAGAGAAAGCCGGAACCAGAAATTAGAAACTCAAATGGTTTTAAAATGAAACGTTGATAAATCGTGCTGTATGTTTTCACCAACTACCCGCAGAAGTTAGGAGCGCATTCGCAACTTTGAAGGTCGTTCCTCCCAACAAAGTTTCAAATACGCTCTGCGAGGCTTCTAACCTGAGTAAAATAGACTAAGATTGACTGGTAAAAACCTGTGTAAAAAGCACACAGGTCTTTATCAAAGGTGCGCAAAATATGCACAGGTAAATTGGAATTCTGCATAATATTTTACAGCAATTTTAATCAAAGAAATCTTTGATAAACTTTTAAAGATGAAAAATAATGAAGACTTCAATTAATTTTAAAGCTGTCAAATCGGATTCTGAAACTCATAATTTCAGAAAGAAGACTTTTGACTATATACGTAAAGATCTGACATCAAAGAATGAATATTGGATGGAGCAGAAAATAGCAAACCGAATCCAACAAATCGAGGCATACTGTAAAGAAAAGTCCGGAAGGAAATTGCAGAAGAATGCAATGCCAGTTCGGGAAGCTGTAGTTGTTATCAAAGAAAATACAACCATGCTGGAACTTCAAAACTTGGCGAAGAGACTAGAAGAAGAATTGAATATTCGTGTTTTTCAAATTGCTATTCATAAAGATGAAGGTCATACAGATAAAGACACGAAAGATTGGAAACCCAATTACCACGCTCATTTGGTGGCTGACTGGCAAGATTTGGAAACTGGTAAAACACTTAAACATCAATCTTACCACTATTCAAAAATGCAGGATCTGACCGCTGAATGCCTGAATATGGAAAGAGGAATTTCTGGATCGAAAGGAAGATTAGAGGCTATTCAATTTAAAATTCAGCAAAAAGAAGAAGATCTTAAAGTTTTGGAAGAAAGATTCAATACGATGAAATCTGAGATGAGTTCCAAAAAATCGGAAGAGCTGATAGTAAAGGAAAATGATTTTTTAGGTTTTAAAAAAATTAAGACTGACAAAACAATTGCGAATTATCAAAAAGCACTTCGAACTTATAAAAGCACAATTCTTAAAAATAAAACTGAGTTAGAGTCTAAGTCAAAACAAATTACTGAGCTCAATACAAGGGTTGATGATTTAAAAAAACAAGTATATCTATTCAAAAACACAAACGCCGTTCTATTGTCCAACCCGACCGTTTTTGCTTCTGAAAAGAAAAAATTTTTAGATTCTGTTACTAATATTCTTGAAAGAGAAATCAAATTTTCAAGATATAGAAGTCCAAACTTAGATAGAACAAATAATCAAAATTTGATATCGGAAATGGAAAAAATAGCACAGAAAATTTCGAAAGAAAATACGGTTCCATTTGCTGCCTTCAATGAGATTTTTAAAGATACTGAGATTACAAATCAGCTTTTCTCTTTGTTGCAATTCGGTAATAATAGTACAAATTATGAGATCGAGGATATTCCAATTCAAAATAAAAGAAAGATAAAAAGACTCTGATAACCGCAACTTATTGCAGAGTAATTTCTTTTGATTGATAGCAATCAAGGAAGCAAGAAGCCAGGAAGGCAAGAATGCAGGGAAGCAACCAATCAAGTAAACAATCTCGCTGGATTGATTGATGACACCTCTTGTGTTGTAGGATTCTCCTATTGCAATACTTTGCTTTTTGATAATGCTTTCTTCATTTTGAAAAAAAAGAAACCCACGCCGTTGTATACACCAGAAAAAGTATTTAGTTTCCAGTATTTAGTGAGTGTTCAAAACCTCACCCTATGGGTTTACAAGCACCCTCATTTTTTTAGCTATCCGATGATCAATTCGATACCGGCTTTTTCTGCTTTGTATTTTATTTTGGTCTGCAATTCATAATAGCTCCAGTTGCGAAGCACAAACTCCTGTTCTTTTGCAATCCCTATTTTGTTTTCCTGATCTTTAAGAATCAAGGTGCCTGCATGTTGCCGGATGCAGAAATCAATCAGCATCCTGCTGTAAAGATGAAGTCGATGACTGACAAAACGGTTTTCCAGATTCTCTGTTTTGTGCAGTGCCTTCTGTTTCCGTTTGGTTCCATGTCCTGAATGGGAGTAAGCGACTCCGGCTCGAATCCTTTTATTACTGGCTTGGATCGCCAGCCTGCGGTAGAGGAATTCTTCTTTCGAGCCTATATTCATTCGTACATTATTGGCTTTTACCACGATTGGATGTTCTAATGATAGAGTCGCTTCTGCAATGATTTCGGGTTTTAATCCGTGATTTTCCTTTTCAAATTCAAAGACCGCAAGCCAAAAGATCTTACCGTCTTTCAGCTGAACTTGTGAGTTGCACAGCTTGATTTCTTCTCTTAAAAGCCGTTCTAGGACTAAATGTTTATCCGAGAAATCTCTCCCTAAGTAAGTTTTGACAGGAATCGCAAACATATTAAAGCTAAACGCTTTCTTTTGAGTATCGTACTTTAGTTTACTGATGCATTTAACAGGAAGTGGAATGGGAATATCCTTTTTAAAGTTCCTCAGCGATTTTGATCCCTGCCAATAGTCGGCTTTGTTTTTAGAAAAGGTTGATTGGATCGTATTGTTCAGGCATCCCAGAATGTCTGTGGGAATTTCTCCTTTAAAACGATCAAAGACCATTCTTGCAGTAGTTCCTGTCTTTGAGCGGTTAAAGATGCCCATCTCATCCTTCTTTTCATCAGCTAACTTATATTGGATTTCTTCGGTGAGGTAAAAAAAATCCTTGATCATTTCCTGCACATAAAGATGGGAAACAATCAGATTAGCTGCACGGAAGCAGCGGTTCTGATAACGGTAAAGCTTTTCCCACATCTCGCTTTTATTATCAGATGGAACATCAATGACCAGCTGAATTTTTCGGGTCAGGGTTATAGTAGACTTTTCCATATTAAAGCGGTATTTTAGAACGGTTTTGATTTTGCAGGTGCTGATAGGCGTTCAGAAATTCCCGTTGGACTTCTTTTTCCGGCAGTTTGAGTTCTTTTGCAATCACTGCAAAAGAGGATTTCTGTTCAAACCGTTTTTTGATAATCTCGAGTTGCTGACTGCTGAGTTTTTCTGACTGCTCTTCTTCATTGAAAGTTTTTTCTTGTGGTGGCTCAAATGAAGTAACTTTAAGAATTTTACGAAGATCATTTATGGCTCTGCTCACCTCCGTGCTTATGCTTGTCACACTGCTTCCCATAGCTTCTGCGATAGGTTTGAACTGAAAACCATATTCTAGACAAAGTTCTATCAGGTGTTTTCTTTTAGGATTCAAAACGGGTAAGACCTTTATGATTTCATCGAATTTTTTTTGGTCGGATTCCTGGCTATATAAATATTCTTTATTCTTCAGAGGATCATAACCTGCAAGATAATCCTGATAATTCTCAAAACTGTCAAGAGAAGCCATTAAGCGCGTGAATTTATTTCTGGGAGCACTGAGATACGCTATACAATCCCTTTTCATCACAAAGCGTAAAAAGCCTGTAATATGATCAGGTGTTTCAATGCTGTCGCGGTGTAGCCACAATTTAAGGAACGTATCTTGAACAATAGTGTCCACTACAAAATCATCCTTAAGCACCTGAAATCCAACCCAGAAAAGAAGTCTCTTGTGGCGCAGATGGATGTGTTCGAGAGCGGTGGGATTGCCTTTTTTCATCAGTTCATATAACTGATGATCAGTCAACATTCGGGGCAGAAAGTGTTTTTTCTTCATAAGCGGTATATTTTCAGCTTAATTATTGCTAAAAGGAACTGCTTAGATTTCAGGACGAATTATCTGCACCATTTATACACTATCTCACTGCATCATGTCCGCAAATAAATGGCGTGAAACTCAACATATCCGAACTGGGGCACTGGTATACCTTATATGCAGATAAGTGAGCTCACGCCTAGGTCGTGAGCTACCTTACTTATCCTCTCGCATATTAAAAAGTACCAGTTTTCAGTTCGAGATTCTAAGCAATAGCTTCTATATTTCTTTGAAGTATCGCAAAGTTACATTTCAATAACTTATTTTACAAATATAAAGAAATTTTCTAAAATATGTACTATAGTACATAATATTTTTTGATGTTTTTTATTCACTTTGATTTATGAATGAATCATTAGACGAAATAGAAAGATATGTTATAAAACGTGTTAAAGAAATACGAGAATCAAAGA
The DNA here is from genome assembly GCF_003815975.1 of Chryseobacterium bernardetii. Taxonomy (NCBI): domain Bacteria; kingdom Pseudomonadati; phylum Bacteroidota; class Flavobacteriia; order Flavobacteriales; family Weeksellaceae; genus Chryseobacterium; species Chryseobacterium bernardetii. The sequence goes on along the minus strand of NZ_CP033932.1, from coordinate 5,225,647 downwards.
GCATTACCCAAGAGGAACTCTCTCTTTCTATTGGGAAGAATATTGGATTTATTTCACAGATAGAAGCTCCTTCTAAAAAAGCTAAGTATAATCTAATACATTTAAATTTAATTGCAATAGCTTTAGGATGCTCCATTAAGGATTTTCTTCCTGATGAACCGATCCGAGATAATAAATACGATATTAAAGCAATTAAAAGTAAAAAATCCTGACGATAGTTAGGATTTTCTTTTTTTAAAGATAAATCTTTGAAAATTCAGTGAAAATACTGAATTCTCATTTTGAAGTTATTTTTAAATTTGTGCATTTACGGATTTCATGCCAAGGCCGCCGAATCTTATCGTGTTAATTTATTTTTTGAATGCGATCAGATATTTCAAAGAATGAATTTTGGAGATAAAATGCCTGATAGTGTGAAAGAAGAAATTTTTAAAGCACTAGCTAACGATGAAAAGGTTTCTTTTGGTGATAAATTCTCTACCAAACATAGAGCAGAGAATATTTTTAAAGTACTACAGCAATATCTTAAAAAGTAGTGACTGAAAGATAGTAATTAATGATTTAATTTAAATCAGAAAAAAACAAAATAAAGTGATATAGATTTTAAGAAGAATAAATTCATGAAAAATATAATTTACCTTATTACGTCTTTCTTTAATGGGAAGCAGTGAAAAAGAAGAAATAACAAAATATCTATTGGATGTTCTTACTCGAATTAGATTCTTTTTCAGAATGTAAAATATTATATAACAACTTTAAATAAAAAAACTATTCTATGAAAACTAACGAAAAAATTGATCTCGCCGGAAATCTCTTAAATTTTATTAGTGATAATAATACATACTCTGATTTAGAAGATGTAAGGAGTATAACAATTGATAGTATTGCTCAATCAGTACAAAGTTTTCTTATTTCTATAATCTTATCGAAAGAACTTGAAAACATAGATTATGTCCAAGCTAAGATATATGATAAATATACAAGTGCCGATCTTGAAACCTTAGGTCATAATTTCGATGGTTTTATAAAAGATGCCGTATTTACAAAGCTCTTTATTTCTACAGAAATTAATTTCAGAACAATTGCCCGGCATCTGGAGGCTAATCCTGGCAGTATCAACAAGACTTCAATAAAAGCGACTTTTGAGAAATTACTTGATACAAACGTTACAAATTTGTTTTCTACCATTGATGCTTACGAGAAAGATATCATTATTTATTTTTTCTACTTAAGAAATACTATACATAATGTAGGCATACATACAAACCCAAATCATTCAATTGAAATAGAGGATAAGACGTCAGTTATTAATACTGCTAAAGTGAAATTGGAACTTATAGAAAACCAAACTAATAACATTAATTATAAAGATTCCTTATTGCTATTTGAACAAGTAATCAAAGTTTTAATAAAATTTAATTCTTTACTTCCTGTAGGACAACAGATAAAACATCCATTGGCGGACTTCGGATATAATTAATTTAATAAAATTAACGTTTATTAACATTTGTCATTCTTTTCGAATACACCTTTTGGTCAAAACGAGCCGAACAACGACATTAAAAGTTGTAAGCATTATTTAACAAATTAAGCATTACGAGTAACGCAAACAAAGACAGGCCAAGTAAAACTGGGAATCCCTCTGGAGGAAGCATAGGAAATAATCCTCCAAGAACTTCCAGTAGCGGGATTGATAAAGAAGATTTAGAAACAACAACGTAATTTATTTCATTACGGTCGAATCCTCTTCAAATAAATAATTTTGAGACAGTTAATTTCATGGTTTATGAGAAAGCATTGGAGTTTAAAACTTGGTTACTTCAAACGATTAAAGACTTAAATGAAAGAGATACAATTGAAATATCTGGTTATAATATTTCCTTTAAAAATATCTCCACAAGAGAAATTAAATTGCGCTCTAGTGATATTAAAATTGATATTTTTAAGTATTAGACGCTTAATTTTAAGCAAATAAAGTATAGAAAATATTTAGCAAAAATAGGATGAATTCTATCATTAAGAGAAAATAAAATAGCTGAAAGAGAGAGGTAATGAAGTAATTATTGATCTTTATAAACATAACGATGAAAATTCTTTATAGTATATTTAAGTTTGAAATATTACTTTATAATTATGGAAAGATATATCCAGATGGATTTTGGTTATGCTTATAATTTAGCAGGTCACCTAAAGAAAAAAATATTGGAAAATAATCAAGATGATTATATTCTTGATTTTATTGATTTAGACTTGGAAAAAGCAGTTAAGCCAAATACAAATACAATACTACATACATATATAAAAAACGAGTTGTTTTTTGAAATTGAATATATTGGACAAAAGGGTGATCCTGATACCTTAGCTCCTGAGTGGGAAAGTCTGCTTAAAGCTTATAAATGTAAAATTAAAAAGAAGAAAAAGAAAAGTTCTGAATATATACACTATTTGGAGCATGAAATAAAAAAATATTTAATTCCCAAAATAGCTAATGAAACATTTCAATTATTATTTGGCGATAGAATGTTTTGTCTTTCATTTAATAAGTTAATTGCAGATTATATTAAAGATCTTAAAACAGAAGATTTTCCAGCTTATTTAAAAAGTGATGGAAAAGTAAAACGTTGCAGTTATTTCCCAACTTGGGTGCAAAAAGCAGTTTTTTTAAGAGATCGAGGATGTTGTGCTATTTGTTTGAATGATTTGAGCGGACTCCTAAAAACTGATTTTAATAAAGAATTAGATCATATTGTTCCTTTAAATTTAGGTGGAGTTAATGATATATCTAATCTGCAATTGCTTTGTAAAAAATGCAATAATAAAAAGTTAGGTAATAAGATTATTACTTCAAAATTTTATCCGGTATATTTTCCTGTTGAGATTTAGAGCTACTAATGTTTGGATTATAAATGATTCTATTAAAGATTCTCACCTATTAACTAACCTACCGTCAATTGCTGACTTTGGAATATATAATATATCAGACTATAAATTCAAAGGAGAAATCGTGGCAGATCCTGATTTCTTTAAGTGGAATACTTGGAAAAATTCTTTTATTTAATTTGTAAGCAATTTTCAATACTTGTTTTTTTTAACATCTATACATTTTGAAAATGGAAGTCAATTGCGTGTTTTATACGGAGATAATTTTACTTCAAAATTTATAATTTAGTCTAGTAAATAATTAAAGTTAAATCTAAATATCATGAACTTAAATCAAACTATACAATGTCCTGTATGTATTGGACCTATAACTTTAATGTCCAGGAACTAATTGCTGGTGTTAGTTTCGAATGTCGAGACTGTAAAGCAGTAATTAAAATTTCCCCATCAAGTATGAACCAAGTAAAACAAGTCTATGAAAATTTTATCAATCTGAAAGATAAAAAGGCGAAAAAAGTTGATACATTCTCAAGTAGTGAATTTCTTGAAGTTGTTGATAAAATATAGTATCCGCAGTAAGCTCTGATGGATTCTTTATATTTATGAACGTTATATTTTAGCTCATCTTTTTTCTCGGTGATCCAATTTCATATCCTATGGGTATTGTTACCTAAACAATAATAGATAAATTAGTAAATTAACGGTTCACCTTTTAACTATTTTATTAAATGAGAATGTCAAAAAGAAATAAACAGAATATTCGTAAAACGGCTTCATCAAAGCAAACTAGTGGAGGAGGATTTGTTTTTGAAGATAAGGCTTCTGCTTGGTTTATATCACATTTTTTATCAAATAGGCCTATTTTTGATAGCGAGATCGGATATATTAATAAGATCAGTTATCAAGTGCGATCTGATGGATGGTTATTGGACGATTTCTTAATTAGTACTAATTATAAAGGTATTGGAAGAAAAATTGCAGTTTCGTGTAAAAGTAATGCTCAAATAAGTGGGGCAGGCCCAAACAAAGAGTTATTAGCTGATCTCTGGAATCAATATCTGAATATTGAAGAGAGAGTTTTTTGTGCTGATACCGACTACTTATGCATTATCAATGCGCGGCTATCTATAGAAAATTCATCCAATCTAAATAATTTATTGAGACTTGTAAAAGAATGTGATCCTCATGATTTACATGAAAGAATTAATTCTGATGACAGGTCGATTTCACAGAGTGTCAAAAGAATTTATCACGGATTTCATTGTCCTTTGGTAATTGGAAATAAACAAAATATTACTACAATTGATACGATAATGCTACTTAGCCGAATTTTGTTTATTGAATTTGACTTTGAAAATGATCATTCTAAAGACGAAAGTAATATTGTTGAAATCTGTAAGGGTTGTCTGGTTAGCTCTTCTCATATTGAAGCAGAGAGTCTATTTAAAGCCCTATGTGCTTTAAGAAGCGAGCAGGGGCCATTATCAGGCTTTCTTGATTATGATAAAGTAATATTAAAACTAAAAGACTATTTTAACCTCAAAGGCTTTCCTGATCATTACGATGATTGGGGGAAAATTATCAGGCAAAGTAAATCCAAAATGGATTTAATTCCAGATAAAATTGGAAATAAAATTTCTTTTGCTACTGAAAAAGAGATTCAAGAAATAGACGAATTGTTTGCAGATATAAATAATATTTTCATTTTAGGAAAATCCGGCTATGGGAAATCAGTTTTAGCAAAAAAATATATTCTTGAAAAGTTAAAAGAAAATGACAAACTCATTTGGATTGATTCTGAAGTTGTCCAAAACAAAAGTATAGAAGACTTTTTTGGACTAAAGCATAATATTGTTGATATTGTAAATAATATACAATCGAAAGGATATCTGATTATTGATGGTGTAGACAGGTTTTTTAAAGATACAGAATTTGATTTAATAGTCCCTATTTTATCGTCAATTAAAACGTCAGGTAAATGGAAAATATTTTTTACTTGCCAAATGGAGGACTATGAGAGTGTACTGGATAAAATTCGAAGAAAAAATCTGGTCATAACCGGAGCAGATTTAAAATTAAATATTGACGTACAAAAATATATTCCAGAGCTTATTAAATCTTTTCCGGAAATATCAGATTTATTTAGACATCAGCATCTAATACCTATTTTAAGCAACTTAAAATATTTGGATTTACTAGCCCATAATGTTTCGGGAAATTCAAACCTTACCGGATTAGAATTTATTGGAGAGTCAACAATAATCGATTGGATATGGAAGTATGAAATAGAGCCTAACGGGACGAAAGGTTCTAGGTTTATTCAGGATTTCTCTGAAAAGCAGGCGCAAAGACTAACCTCGGGTGTTCCTATTTCAGATTTCGGAGTTGCCGAAGTAGAACCTGTAGATGACTTCAAAAAATCGAAAATTCTATATGAATCTCAAGATAGATTATATCTTATCCATGACTTGTTCGGAGATTGGGCAAGGTATAAACTAATCAGAGCCAATAAAGATCAGATAAAACCTTTTCTTCTATCGAAAGATATTATCTCACCGTTATGGTGTAAAGCTATACGTCTATATGGAATCTTTTTACTTGAAGGCAATAATAATTCTTCTAAATGGGTCAATCTTTTTACTTTAATGGATTCTGCTGAACCTAAAGAAAAGATAATTCAGGATCTTCTTTTAGAATCTGTTATTTTTTCTGCAAACCCATACAAATATTTAGATTCCCTCTGGGATTTCTTTGGTGAGAACGATGGTGATGTGCTTCATAGGTTTCTGGATCGATTTCTTCTTAAAGCTACTGTTCCTAATAAGACTATTATGAATTATGTACAAGAAAATGGTAAATTTAGCATTGCAGAAGCATCTTCTTACTACAGAACGCCGAACCATCAGTACTGGTTTGATGTTCTTGAATTTATAATTTCTAAAAAAAATGATTTTATTACTCTCGCTAAAGAGAAAACTATAAAAATTGTAAAACTTTGGCTTGAGTACACTGCAAATAAAGTTCAATACAGAAAAGAGTGCTCTGAAATAGCTTTGGAAGTTGCCAATTGGATGTTTGAGTTTAAGCATAATGGAGGTTATGTTGGAAGACATGTAGATCAGGAAATTTACAAAGCATTTCTACTAGCCGTTGACGATTATCCTGATGAAGTAATAGAACTGGCGTTAAAACTTTGTAAAAGAATAAGGGTTGAGAGAGAAATAAAAAGTAAATCATCTTTGCAAGAGGAAAAAAATACTCGAAAATCCTTTTTCGAGTATGAAATTGTAAGGGATAAGCAGCACTGGCCTGACGGACCGTATGAAAGTGTTGATGATGCTTTTGAAAAAGTTTGCAAATATGACTCTGCTTTTTTTCCGATGATAGTCAAGTATCCCCACGTAGCTTCCGAAATTTTGCTAGCTCTTTTTATTGACGAACCTAAAAACTTGCGTTTTGGATACGAATCGAATTATAATCTCGATATTAATACTTCCGGACGGTGGTTTCCTCCTTTTTACGACCGCGGTCCTTTTTTAGAATTTTTAAAATACAGGCCTGAGGCAGGTCTTTCGTTTATTATTAAGCTTATTAATTTTGCTACAGTTCAATGGTCTAATAAGTTTAATAAAGAGGAGGTAGAAATACCGAAGATCAAATTAGATATCGAAGGTGAGATTAAGGAATTTATTGGAGATCATAACGTATATTATTGGTTTCGAAATAACACAAGCGCTCCCGATACTATTGTCAGTGCTCTAATGGCTTTAGAGAAATTTTTGTATGACAGTAGTGACAATGATACTAATGTTGAAAAATATGCCGAATTAATTTTAAAAGAAGGCAACTCTATAGCCTTACTGAGTATTTTGATAACGACTGGAAAATATAATCCACCACTATTTTCAACAGTATTACAACCATTACTTGAAGTATATGATTTTTACCGTTGGGAAAATAGTTACGGTGGTGCCTTGAATTCATCAGGTATGCAAATGATGGGATCTTTTGATCACGATACATTTGAAAAAGCAAAAGAATGGAATAATATGGTTCATAGAAAATATTCTCTTCTAGATGTCTCAGTATTTTTATTTTTAAATAACCATATTGTTAGGAAAGAGTTTGAGAATATAAAATTACAGTGGAAAGCGTTATTACAAGAGTTCTATTCGAAGGGGTATTGGGAAGTTTTTCTTGAAAGGCTCATTTCTTTTTTTAATATAGATAACTATATTTTAGTTGAGAGTCCTCAAGGTGACTACTACAACTATATTGAACCTGAAGAGGAAGTTCAAAGATATAAAGAGATTAGAGAAGAGTCGGATAATTCAAATGCTGATCGTGTATTTCCTTTTGTATGCTTTCAGGAGCTGGAAAAATCTGATGAATACTCCACTGAAGAATGTATGGAGCTATGGCATAAAGTCCAACAGTATGCATTGATAGATGATGAAACTCCTTACAGCTTTTCATCCGGAAAACATCAGATGGTTTTAGGTGGATGTGCATTGCTTTTGAGGCATAAAAAAGTTTGGGAGGAGAATTATCCTCAAGTCATGCAGTGGATTATCGATTATACTCAAGAAACAATTAATAATTATAAATTTGACTATAATCACATTAGTCATAATTATGGTGGGTATTCCTGGTCAGATTTTGCTGCAATCATTATATCAATGCTGTGGTTGTCTGAAACTTCAGAGGCAAAAATTCGCCTTATGACCGCAACTTTACTTTTGAATAGTCCTTATGAGGCTATTTCAGCATTTATTAAGGAGTTTGAAAAGAATTTTAAATGGTCTGATCCGAAGTTCGTACAAGTACAAAATCTCTTAATATCTTGGAGCGCTGTTCTATACAAAGATGCAAAAATATCAAAGCAAAATTTTTTATCGCAGACAAAGTCAAAAAGCAACTTAAAAGCCGAAAAAAATAATTTGATAAATGATTTTAAAAATAATAAAATGAACACTACTTTAATTGAGTGGTCAAATTTAAGAATAATTGAACTAAAGTCTAAAAATCGCTATTGGGATAATGATTATGATGTTTCAAACGGACATAATCCTGGAATCGATACTCAAATGTTATGGCATATTTTTCTAAAATTGCCTGACATTAATGAATGTAAGGGGAGAGAAAGAGATCACTTGTTAAAGATTTGGAAACAGCTGTTTGATCAAGTTATTTATGAATTGGGAGAAGTGCCCGAAGATCTAAAGCAATTTGACAATTATCCTTCTCAATTTCATCTGTGGGTTATTGAGAGTATTGCAATCATAATTTTGAAAACCAATGAAAAGGACGAGGTGCAAGCAGAATATTTTTCCGATGGCATCATGCAGTACGGTTTTCTTGCAGCAGATCTGGTAGAACACTTTTGCAGCTCTTTCTTTGTCCATCACTTGGCACATAGCGATTTGCATAGTAGCTTTTTAAAGCAATGGGAAGTAATGCTTGATTTTGCTACTAAGTCTCCCGCTTGGAAACTCAAACGTCATTATCGAAAAGATAATTTATGGGAAACTTTAATGGGAGTTTCTGCTCTGGTTTTGTCATATTGGAATGATGATAAATATTTCAGTTTCTTTAAAAAAATTGCGGCTCGGGATATAAAGATTATGCAAAAGAAAGCATTGAATCCTCATATTATTTTCAGATTAACTCAAATTTTAAAAACTAAGCCCGGATTAACTGTTTTAAATGAAGGTCTTGAGATTATTAATAAATATATAAATTTTTGCAATGAGGAAGAAAAGACAGAACTACCGGAAGGTTTGATTAGAGTTCCTTTTGAATATAAAAACGAACTTGCACAAATGGCGAGTCACTTATGGGAAAAGAATAAGCCCACGATTATTAATAACCCTGAAGCTCTTAACAATTTTAAAAAAATAGTTTTGTATTTAGTTGCTAAGCAAAATCCGATAGGATTAGAATTACAAAACAGAATTATTGAGTAAGATTTACTTTTTCATAAATTAGCTAAAACTAGTAGCTTTAAATATTATGAACATTAGTGTTAAGGCATATCCTGCAAAAGATGGAGATTGTCTGTTAGTATGCTTTGGTATCGATGATACGAACCAAACTTATCTCCTGATCGACAGTGGATATAATGATACTGTTACAAATCATCTAATTAAAGACTTGGAAAGAATTAATAGAGAAGGTCACGTATTAGAAAAGTTTATTATTACACATATCGACAAAGATCATATACAGGGAGCAGTTGAATTTCTCAAGTGTAATAATTCTTCTAAAATCATTGATATTAAACAAATTTGGCATAATACCTATCGACATCTCTTCAATGGGGAACCTGATCCTTCAGAGAAAAGTAATGATAAGATTCTTCAGCAAATTATCAGACGAGGATATCCAAAAGACAAGGTCAACAAAGAATCTAAAGTTATCAGTGCATCGCAAGGTACAACGGTTGGTGCTTTAATTTTAAAAGGAGGATATCATTGGAATACGGACTTTAATCAGCTTGCAGTATCTGTAAACAATGGAAAACGAATTAAAGTCAATGATGATGCATCAATCTATCTTCTATCACCGGATAATGATAAGTTGGACAAACTCAAAAAATTGTGGGCTGGCGAATTGAAAAAATTTGGTGTCAATTATATACAAGGAGGTTCATCATTTTATGATGATGCATTCGAGATGCTTTTATCTTGGGAAAAAGAACAGCCAAAGTTATTTCCGAAGCAGATTTCAAGAAAAAAACAGACAATTGAAGAACTGCTTGAGAAAAATTATCATGATGATAACACGGCTACCAATGGCAGTTCTATTGCCTTCGTACTCCAAATTAGAGAAAGAAAATTGTTGTTTTTAGCCGATGCTCATCCTGATATAGTTGTCAGGTCTTTGGAAGAGTTTCAGAGCGAAGGTATCATCATATTCGATTTAATTAAAGTTTCACATCATGGTAGTTTTAGAAATATTAGCAGTGAGTTGCTAAATAAAATAGACTCAGAATCATATTTAATATCTACGAACGGAGGACGACATAATCATCCTGATAAAGAAACACTTGCCCATATCGTTACACGAAAAACAAAATTTAAAAGACAATTATTTTTCAATTATAAAACTGAGAATTCGATTTTTTTCGAAAATGAAGATTGGATGCTTAAATATAATTATTCAATCCATTACCTTGAAAACACATTTTATACAATTACTTTATGATAGAAAGAATTTTACATCCTCAAGAAATAGAAGCAGCAACGGTTCAAATCAATTCTGAAAGTAGTTCAAGCTCTGCATTTTTTGTAAGAACAACTGGTGCAGAAAAAGTATTAATCACCTGTAATCACTCTCTCCCGGAAAACGAAAATATTAATGTTACAATTAATGAATCAGAAATTTCTGCGAGCATAATTGAAAGAATTCCGGAATGTGATGTCGCTTTAATAAAGCTTAATTCAGAAGTAACAAATATTAGTTTTATTCCAATAAAGAGTATTGATATACCTTATAATCAAAGCTGGCAGTCTTATGGGTTTCCAAAAATAAGAGTTAACACTGGAGGAAGTTATAACGGAATTGTTTCCAGAATTGATAATTCCAAACAAAATGCGTGGGATATTGATCTTCAATGTGACCAGTATAAAGATTTAGAAGATTTTGAAGGTCTATCAGGTTCTCCTCTGGTTATGGATGGCTACGTTACAGGAGTTATAGGTTACGACAATGTAGGAACGTTAGGTGCTACCAGTATTAAAAGAATTACCGAATGTTTAGAGAGAAATAATGTTTTATTTATTACTGTCAACGAAATATCAATACCTCAATCGTTAGAAAGTGATATTGCTAAAAGTAAACCTAACGTTAATGTAATTGATAGTATTAATGAAGTAATTCAAAATGGGCCAAAACAAAATTTTTATTTATTAACCGGAAGTCCTGGATCTGGAAAAACGACGATTGCAGCCCAATTGAATTTACAAGATGATAATTACATTATACTTGATCGATATTTTGTAAAGGTTCCTGAAAATGAAGAGTATCCTACACAGATAAGAGCAACGCCTGATTTTTTTATGAGATGGATTGAGGAAGTTTGCTATCGTTCCCTATATAATACTATTCCTCCAAAACCCTCAAACGATGATTCGCCAAGTAACAGAATATTTAATATTCATCAAGCTATAAAAAAACTATCTGATAATTTTCAGCAACAAGGAAAGACTGCATTCTTAATTATAGATGGCTTAGATGATGTAGGCTCAGATAAAATGGAAGAATATCTGTCTGTATTGCCTCAGCCGCTTCCTCTAAATTTTAAGATTATATTTTCTTGCGTATCAAGTAAGACTCTTCCAAATTCTTACCAAGCACTAATAAATACAAATAATGAAATAAAGATTACTCCACTGCCAATTGATGATACAGAAAAGTTCTTGTCGGAAGAATTAAAAGGCAAAAATTTATCAACAACTCAGATAAATGAACTTGCGGAAAAGTCAGAAGGTCATCCACTATACCTCAGATATTTGATTAATTATATTTTGCAGACAGATGACCTTACTGAGATTGATGATTGGATTAATAAAATTCCGGTAATTAGTGGTGAGATTGAAAATTACTACAGCAGGGTATGGCAGGATATCAATGACCAAACAGACGAAGTGTGGCTTGCAGCAACTTTGGCGAGGCTGAGGGTTTCTGTTGACAGACAATTGCTAAAGGAAATTGTACCTGATGCGACTAGACATCATTTTTTGAAGAGTTTCCAAAAAATTCAACATTTACTGCGGAATGAAGAGTCAATAAGTATTTACCATACTTCTTTTTCAGATTACGTCAATGAAAGAACTAAAGATATTGAAGTAAAAATACATGAAAATATAGGAAATTTTATACTTAAAAATCCTCATACTCACTTTGGAATTTCTGAAAGAGTATATCACTTAGCCAATGCAGGCGATGACAGTAAAATAGATGCGATTGAACAATGTAGCCAAGATTGGATTGATGAATGTGCTGTAAACAGCATCAATCCGGATGTAGTGTTATCTGATGTTAAAAAAATCGTTGGAATTGCTGCCGATTTTGGGCTAACACATAAAGTTATTTCCTTATTGCTATTGTCACAGAGGTTAAACTTCAGATACAATACATTATTTCGTGAGAATGCTATATTTCTTGTAAACGCTTTATTGGCTCTCGGTAAACCGGAAGAAGCTATTCGCTATGTTGTCAGAAATAAAACCTTAACTGTATCAGATGGTGACGGTCTTTATTTACTGCAAAAATTTTTTGAATACGACGCATATGACGAAGGAGAAATTTTGCTGAATACAATCAAGCGGACTTGTGATAATATTATTGCAAAAGAATTTGATACTGAATCATTTAATCGCTACTTAAGATTGAGATTTCCTGCCACTACTTTATCTTCCAACTTAGATATGGAGGAGGCATTTCATGAATTTGGACATATTCAGAAAGCTGCTATTAATTTAATCGAAGAATCAGGGAATTCAAAAGAATTGATCCACTCGTTTAAAGACGAAGTCGGCTCTTACAATACAGGATATTTTATTTGGAGATTTAATATGGAGCCTTATTCGAAAAAGTTGGAAGCGAACGGGTTTAATTTTAATGATAAAGTCAGTGGCTTTTTAGCACTTAGTATTTTTCATGCTTTGGAGTTTCAGGAAAAAAGCCCTGATAGAATAGAAATGGAGAATCTTCCACTATGGATAGAAGATTTGGAATATGTAACAGAAAAATATGGTTTTCACTCTGATTATCATTTTTATTTATTATATACTTTGGTAGGAAGATCTAATAAGTTAGAACTTATCGAAAGAATTCACACTGAATTATTTTCAAGTTCATATTTTTTAAATATAAGAGAAGAAAATGGAGTAGATCTAGCTCCTCGAAATATCCATCACTTTATGATTTACCAAGAAAGTCTTGGTTTTTTAGATAATGACAATAAATTTCCTAAGTTATCGGCGTATGGATTTTATCGTGACTGGGAAGAAAGCTTGAAATCAGTATTTGGATATTTATGCTTTCTATCAGGTAAAGTTAAACGCTCTTTGATAGAAAAGAAAAAAGATGAAATTAAATCACTGGAAGAAAAGCTGAATGAGCTAATATATAGCTTAATTCCGGACTTACGAAATAGAGTTTTTTGGCAGAGGAGCTACTCTTTGCCTGAAAAACTTTTTCCTACAATATTTAAAAAATTTACAAATCTATTAATCGACGCATTTCCTCATAAAATCGAAGAATTTGTTGAGAAAATATTGCAAAAAAAACATTATCAGTTAGGTTTATACACCGAAGGGTACATTGAAAGTTTATTTGTTATTTCTCGTGAGTTAGCAAGAGATGGGAATCATAATGTATCCTCATTTAAAGTAGCAAAAATACTTGAAAAACATATTTTAACGACGGTTGAAAATCGATGGGAACGAAATGAATATCTGTTAAGACTTATTGAATTATACGCTATTTTAGAAAATGAGGATAGGGCAAAATCTGTTTTTAAAGAAATGATAAATACATCAATGGGACCTACTTGGTATAAAGAAGATCAATTGGGCATCATTAATACTGCGGTATCCAATATTATTCCTCAGAATGGAGATCTGTCATATTTGAAAAATTTTGCCGCGCACCTTGATTATGCATCGGGGGAGATGACTTTTCAAAGATATATTAAGCAGCAACAGGAGCAATTTGTAGGTGATTTGACTAAAATTGGACTTTTAAAACAAGCTGTAGAATACCTTCAATATCTAATATTACCAGATTATGGTACTGTTATCAATAATGCCGAATCATTTAATGTAGATATGCCGGAAAAAGGGGAAGGTTATGTATTAGGTGCAAACGCAATCGAGGAACAGAGTGCGGTATTAGCATTAATAAAAAATTCAAATCCTGAAAATTCCTTAGTTGTTTGGGCACTTAGTGAGTTATGTATTTTAGGAGCAGACTATCATTTGACGGATTATGCAAAAGAGCATGCGAAGATTATAAACAATTTTGAGAACTCTGACCCTTCCAAATTGGAAACTATTTTTAGAAGATGGTCTAAATTCATTGTGTCTGAGTTTAATGATGAATATCGTAGAGAATATCTATTAGAATTTTTTGACAATATAAATTCATCGAACCATGTGCTCGCTGAAAAATATTTGGAGGAAGTAGGGATGACGAACCTAGAGTTAAATGTAGGAGGTCTTGAGCCAGATGTACACCGAAAGGAAAAAACTGACGATCCTCTGAACGCTTTAGTTGTTGCTAAAAAAAATGCACAACAAAAACTTGATACAGAAAATAAAAGTGAGGCTAGAAAATTAATCACTAATGCATTAGAGGAAATTCAAAACAAAAAATATGGTGTTTGGGCATATAATTATTCTCATAAAATAACCGATCTAAGAAATCTTTACACACAGAGTTATAACAGTTCTTCTGAACTGATTAAAAGTTTGAAAAACCTTATTCTTAACGAACCTTACTATGACGAATGGATTATTGTTGACCATATAATAAAATTTCTTCAAAACAGTAATGATGAAAATGAGAAAACCTTAGTACTTCAGGCAGTTGATGAACACCTTAGTTTGATGATAAAAACTCCGCAACAGTACTATGATAAATATAATTGGATAACTAAATTATCTCAAGACGACTCCGATCTACGGGAGGGAAAAATATTATTAGGCTTATTAATTTGGTTTTTAAATCATCCATCATTAACTGTGAAAAATCGAGTGATTGAGATTTTAACTTGGCTGGGAACTGTTATTCCTAAAAATGTGGTTGAAGGGTTGATTGAAGAAATACTATCTAACGGGTATAAAGTTTCGAGAGAACTTTCAGCTTCTATAATTCATCAACTGTCAAATTTAAATCCAATCGGATTTTCTCAAGAATTTAAATTATTGATAGAGAGTAACTTAAATAAACTCTTGCAACAGGAGCATTTTATGATAAAAAATTCACTGTTGGATGCTATGATTGAACAACAAAATTTGGGCATTTCGGACTTTGATAATATGATTAAGTTGTTTGAGGACTCTTTTGTCAAGGGTCCTGCCAACAGTGGAGAAATATTTTTTGATGAAACTTATTTGCACCCTATAGATGAATTTTTATACGCTCTTAATGATTTAGGAATATTGAATAAAGAGTTTGCTAAGAAACTTATTTCAAATATTGAAAATCTTTTACCTTTATCTATAGAAGATTGCCAAAAAGCCAGTGAATATATTGATAGAAGCTTTAATGACCATAATAATATTCCATTAGTATCTGACCTTGAAACATTATTAAAGTATGCCCTGAATACCGCGTTAGGCTCTTGTACAAGTTTGGAATCAAGAAAAGAGGTTGCAAATATCTTAAGATTCTATCAACCTACATTTCCAGAGAATCGATTAAGTGCAGATTTCAGAAATTATAATGAGTCTTTTGAAAATGAGATAAAGCATTTATTTGAAACAGGTAAACTTAATTTTGGAAAATTAAAAATCAATGGGGAAATCCCTTTAAGTTACTTTAGTGTAATCAACGATGAAATAAAAAGAAATAAGCAAGAAATAATTGATATCGTAGGGTATCTGGTGCCTTTGTCAGATACTAATAGAAGAAGCTCATCATATCCTTGGCCCTCTTTTTTTGAGAACGAATATCCGATAGATATGCCGGAAAGTGAAAATGGACAAATAGTCCCATTGTTCATTAAATGCGATAATGTAGTCGATGTTACGGGAAGTGACTTAGTTCCGGCAGTTTTAAATAAAAAGGTGATGGATATCTTACCAGACCTGCAGAATGATATAAATTCGAAATTTTGGAGAGTTGGAAGAAATTGGGGAAATAATAACAGAGGAACTTCTTCTAATATCGGGTATTTCTCAACTATACCACTCAATAAAATTGATAGTGTAAAATCAGAATATAAACTTGTACTGAGAATATTTTATGGATATAATTCCTATATCGTCGATATATTCGATCAAAAAATATCAAATTTATGATTACACCAGATAATAGAAAACAATTTGAGAGACATATTCACATTTTAGCTGAATCCATTGAAAAGGGAACATTTAAATCAATTCCAGATCATAGAATAATAATGAGTTTGCTGAAGACTAAAAAACTTCCTAATAAAAGAGTAAATTTTATAACTGTAGATGAGCGGTCAAGATTATTGGCAAACTCCTTAGCTAATTTTGACAGACCTGAATTTAAAAATAATAAAGATGCCGGATAATAGAAGAGAATTGGAAAGAAACTTAAGCTTGCTTTTAGAAAAGAACATGAATGTAACTAATTTTAAGATGTTAAATGCAGCTGAAAAAGCAAGGTATTCTCCTAACGGAAGAATGAACCTTCGAACAATTACACAAACTATAGCATTGACAGCAAACACAGCAGCAAAAATATTAGAAGATAAGAAGCATAGTAGAGAAGAGTTATAATGTAATGTCAATTATGATCTTCCATCACTATTAATTATCCACTTTGACGGATAATTTCTTGCATTTTCCTTTACAGGTTTAAATTGGGTTTTACAATTTTTTTAAAACTGCAGGCAACTGTAAATAAGAGATTTAAGTTTTTGTTATATTTGTTAGAACAGTAATATTTTAATTTTACTGTTTTCATATATTATTAATAACCATTATAGTTTATGCCCTTCAACCTTATAGATACAGATTGTTCCCCGTTAGTCATCGATTACGAATATGAGATAGATAATAAAGATTTATTGGCGGAATACGTAGGGGAACTGCTACTAGGACACCACCTCCATATTAACCGCATTATAAATTCATTGAGTACTGTTTTACCTGTGCATCCGAATGACTCTATTGATAAGGTGATTAACAAAATTACATCAGCCACTATTGAAAAACGAGATGGATGGATTTTTCAGATGATATCCTGGATCGTTTTAGCAAAGAGGTATACTGGTGAAAAATTTTTTTCTAATTATCCACATTTTGCACCAGCCCAACATGGAATTGATGGTTTAGCTCTGATTCTAAATGAAAATGATGGTTTGAGAAATATAATTATAACCGAAGATAAGTGTACTACTGGACCAAGAGGTAAAATTACTCAGCAGGTTTTTCCTGAATTTAGAGAGTTTGAAAATGGGGAGAAAAATAATGCTTTGGTATCAATAATTTCTATTTTAATTGGTCAACTTGATGCAGGAAATATATTACAAAATGTTCAGAACGATATTTTTGATAATAAGTATCGAATTTATCGTATAGGGATAACCAGAGAAGGGAGGCATAATGATAATGAAGGTAGAAAAGCTTTATTCAATAATTACGATGATTGTGTTTCTGGGAATACTTCTGAACGTAGAAGTGGAGCAACTATTTATCTTGATGATATGAGAAATTGGATGCAGGACTTTTCAGATAAAGTTATTAATTATTTACAGTCTAAAAAGTCTTGATATGTATAATAGTACTACTGAAAGAAAGATAAAAGATATACCTGATATTGCAGATATTGACATTAATAGGCTACCGCAGGAATTAACAAAGATATATGCTCAGATTGTCAGCTTGAAACGTCAAGTAGCAGATGGAACGCTTAATTTTCAAAGTGAAATTTTGATTTCTGGACTAAAACTATTGAGAAAGTTAGCAAATAATCTTGAAACTATTTTGTTAACGATTCCTGATCATGAGCAAAAAGAATCTATAGCTTTTGTTGCTGCTACGGCAAATAATCTTATCCATAAGATGGGGTTAGACGATGAAGAGCATGAAAACTTGTTAGAGACCGATTCTATATCTGCTTATATAGCATCGATAATTCTTTTTTTAATTGGTAATAGCCAGGCAGACGCTGCAGAAACAGCTTTGTCATTAAGAAGAAGTGACGCGGAAGGCCCAACGCACAGGAAATTGATTTCATGTATCATCTGTTTAGCTACCGGGGAAGTAGCCGAAATAGCTGAAAATACTCTCATTGAAGAAGAGATATTTAATGCTGATGATTTGGAAGAAACTGCTCTAAACTATTTATGGAGAGAAATAGGGCTTGGTATGGTACAAATCGGCCAACGATTAGCACTTCAATCTACAGGAGAACGGCAAAATCATTTTGACAAGGTAATAGAGCTTTCAATATCAGACATTGGCCGTTTTGAGCAAAGAAGTACTTTTTCAGGACCTTATCGTCTTGCAAAATTATTAAAGCTATTAGAAGAAGATATATTAACGAGAGCGGTCATTAACATTCCGCCTCCATTTGGTGTCAATCCAGTACTTTGGACTAATTTTTTGGAAAACCTGGCAAAAGAGCGTCCATATTTGTGGGAGAATCATAAAGATGTAATAAGTACTGATTTTCTAGATCCTGGCCAATCTGCTGTATTAACATTACCTACCGGAGCTGGAAAGTCAACTCTATCGGAATTAAAAATAGCATCGTGTTTATATTCTGGAAGAAAGGTAATCTATTTAGTTCCTACCCATGCTTTAGAAGATCAGGTAAATAAGAATTTAAGACCATTATTTAGTGAATTTGAATCAGTTAATATTGAATTTGGAAGTGAGTTTACTGATTTTGAGGAGGTAGTCGGCTTTCCAATTGTCGTTATGACACCTGAAAGATGTCTAACTTTTCTCAACATCAATCCTGATTTTTTTAGTAGAGTAGGATTGGTGGTTTTTGATGAATTTCATTTAATACATGGCACAAATATAAATAAGGATAGAAGATCTGTTGATGCAATGTACTGTCTTTTGTCTATATTCAATCTAGCTCCTCAAGCTGATTATTTATTAATATCAGCTATGGTTGAAAATGGTAGTGAAATTGCTTCATGGATTTCGGAAGTTACGTTAAGAAAATGCCATGTTTTTAGTTCTACATGGAAACCTACTCGTCAACTTCATGGATGCCTGATATTTGAGGAACGAAAAATAAAGGAGCTGAATGGCATTATTAATGAACATAGAAAAACTGCTACAACCAAAGCTCCTCCTGCTAAACTAAAAAATAGGATGATTATTGATCCTTTTTGTTTTTTTAGTCTAAAAAATATTTGGGAAACAGAAGATGATAATGATTATCTAAAATCTCAAATTCTTTCTCATAGTACATTGTTGGGTATTGGTGATAGATGGCAACTCACAAGTAATAGAAATTTCATTGCAGCCGACCTAGCAGTACATTTTTCTAGTTTAGGGCTCAAAACACTTGTATTCGTAGATGATCCGAGAATAACCAACTCCACATCACGTAAAATTGCTGAAGCTCTAACTGACAGGCATAATTCATATCATGATTATATTAAAATCAATCAACAGTTGGTGGATAGTATTACCCTTGAGCTAGGTGATTTTAGACATTCGTATTTTTACGATTGTAAAAATGTTGGAGTGCATCATGGTTTGCTGTTACCTACCGAGAGATCTTTAATCGAAGGATATTTTAAATCCACTGAAGGTTCTGTAGTTCTTGTAGCAACAGCTACTCTTGCCCAGGGAATTAATTTACCTGCAGAAATAGTTATAATTGCTGGCGATGACCGATACGATGAAGATGGTGAAAATAGACAGCAGGTCGATCCTCACGAATTGTTAAATGCAGCAGGGAGAGCGGGAAGAGCAGGACTTTCCTCACAAGGCGCTGTTATTTTGATTCCAGGTAAGATTGTTACAATTCAGGATTCCACTATTTCTGAAAGATGGTGGCAGTTAAAGGATGATGTGTTTTCAAAAGGAGATCAATGCCTTACGATAGAAGATCCTTTGGAATACTTTTTAGATACAATCCAAGAGAATAAAGATGATTTAAGTGTTGATCAAAAGAATATATTGTATAGGTTTGTACCAGAAAATGTATCCCATACTGCCAGTAAAGATTTGTTAGAAAAATCATTGTATGCTTATAAGGCGACTATACAAGGAAATAAAGCGCAGTTTGATGAACAGGTTAGAAAATTACTAGATAGGCGAAATGAACTGGATAGTTTAACAGATGAGTATTTATGGCAAAAAGAGATAGCAATTAAGACGGGAGTTGAGCCATTGATTATTCACGAGTTGGGAAATGCCATTGATCGGGGAGGTCTCGAAAGTCTATTATCTAGATCAGTAATAGAATTAATAGAGTGGTTTTTTACATGGATAAAGGATAATCCATCTTTCTTGTTAAAGATATTTAGCAAACATACTACATTAGAACAAATTAAGAAAGTTCTTGGATTAAAACCGGAAGCAGAAATCTCTGATATAACAAATCGGATTGATTTAATGAAAGATATTCTTCAGCATTACGTACTAGGAATTCCTTTAAATGAGTTGGATGCCAAAATTCCAAATGTGAATAGACCTGATAGAAGCGCTTATTTAGGTAAGGCCCGCAAGTTTGTTAATCGACTGGTTCCTGAACTAAGTTTTGGATTGGGATTATTATCAATGGTATTACTGGAAAAAGCAAAACAAAATAGCATTGAAAATGCAAACATTTCGTGGGATGTAAGAATCTTAGCGAGTTGCGTTAGGGAAGGATTTGACTCTGCTTCTAAATTATTTTATAAGAAAGACAATAATTTGTTAATGAGAGTAGAAACACATTTAGCTTTTAGTCAATCATTAAGATTGTAGCTTTATGATATTAGCCATGTTAAAACTAGATGACATTTTTGCATTTTGAGAGAATTCTACTGTGAACAGCAATAAAAAAATAACTAATACCAGAATAAGAAACACATAAACGTAATGAATCAATTTCAAATTACCTCTCAACCAAGACATCTTCGATATATGTTTTTTGTCGATATCGATTATCCCTATGAAAAACTTATTAAGCTAATACATCATAACCAAAAGCAGTGGGGCGGAAGATATAACCCTATCATACCTGTTAAAGAAGGGGCCATAGTTCAAAACTATTTGGATATGATAAAGCACTACGATCCAGATTATATTTTTTATTCGAATAGTGTAGATCCCGATGTCGTACGGAAGCTTGGATATTTTAATCCAACAGGATACTTTAATTTGGAAAAAGAGCCAAGAGAATTAGATACTTTAGGAGTGGATGCATTATATCTGGTGTCTCAGTTCGAGCATGGCTACAGTATTCTTTTATCGGAGGGAATTGACAAAACCGAAAGTCCTCT
Source organism: Chryseobacterium bernardetii (assembly GCF_003815975.1). NCBI lineage: Bacteria > Pseudomonadati > Bacteroidota > Flavobacteriia > Flavobacteriales > Weeksellaceae > Chryseobacterium > Chryseobacterium bernardetii. The sequence continues at coordinate 5,204,607 of NZ_CP033932.1, read as the reverse complement.
TCTAGACTTTTTTCATACAAACTTTGGTTTACATTCTAATGCTTCAATAGGAGAAGAAAAAATAACAAAAAGACTTAACCAAATAAGGATTACTAAAGATAATTTTGATGAGCTTAATCAGATTATTTATTTGCACAAACCAATTATCCAATCATTTTTATCGAGACGACATCTAAACACAAAAATACTCCGGAGCTTTGGACATACATCATATGAGTCTTCTGAGATTGTAATAACCAAAGATAAATCGAGTACTATAGATCTACTATATTATTGGAACCGACAGCTTTTTCAATGTTATAATGTATTTTACTTTACAATTGAAGAGTTACAGTTAGTGACTCAAGACCAATATTTTGGTGACGTTTTAAGTAATTTGACGAGTAGTAACACCATTGAGGTTATTTCTTTTACACTAAAAAAGGAAGAAGTAGAAGATTTAATGCAAAAACATTTAAGACCACTTGTCCCACATAAAACCATCAGGTATAAGGAAGTGCAAAATTTTCCATTTACAGTGTCGGATAGTAAGGGATTACATGAATATCAATACGAAGAGCGGCAAAGTATTCAAACTTTGGTGTCTGAAGAAAATCTCCTTTTTATTCCACCGTTGAGTTTTGCAGATAAAATTGGTTTCTACCCGCAAAAATGGGCAATTGACATTGAAATTTATCAAATCAATAAGCCTAATCGAAATTTACTTAGATTTCCATTAACTACCAATACCCAATACATTGTTAAAGCAATGGATGGCAGAATTAGTAAAAACAGGAATATATCTTATTATGTTCAAAATTCTGCTGCTGATTCGGGATCTGTTAAAATAGATATCCCAGAGTTTTCGGTACTTTTACAACAGCTAATACTAAGTCCTGTCTTTCAAGGCACTACCTTCAATACTAAGTATGTAGCTATAGGGCCACATGATAGCAGTAATAGATTGCTTTCTTTTATCCGGACATTTAAAGATGATTTTCATGTGATCGACGATTTTTTTAAAGATAAATTTTGGGTAGATGTTTTTGTAGAACTATGTACTAGTGAAAAGCCAGCAGGAGATGCCATTTCTTTTCTAGATATTTTTAGGAAATGTACTAAGGTATATGAAGATCATGTTGGATTACTTGGAACTAGAGAACAGACTTTTGCTAATTCGGAAAATTTGAGTTTAGGTTTAAAGCAATTGTTAAAAACACTTTGTGAACTTTCTATTTTCCTTCAGGGATTTAAATTGAAATGTACTAAATGTTCTTCAATTTTTTGGTATCATTTGAGGGATACGAGCAATACGGTAAATTGTAAAGGATGTTTAAAAGATTTTAATATACCTATTGAAGCTGAATTTTCTTATAAATTAAATGACCTAATAAAAAATAATATCTTTCAATCTAAGACACAAAGAGACGGAAATCTAACTGTTATCAGAACACTTGTTAATTTTGCAATCAGAAAAAGCAACAGGTCTTTTTCATATAGCCCTCAGTTGAACCTTTATGCCGATGTTCACTCGAGAAAGCCAGCAAATGAAATAGATGTTGTTGCTTTAGTAGATGGTAAATTTATCATTGGCGAGGCGAAACACAGCAGTAAAGAATTTAGTGCTAATAGTAATAAATCGTTAGATTCACTTATTGAAATAGCGAAAGATATACGGCCTGATAAGATTGTACTTTCATGCTATAAAAATGAATATGGAAAACTCGAGAAAGCTAGAAAGTACTTACAACATAGTTTTAGCAAAGAGGACTACATTCCAGATATTGAAGAATTATTGCTACATGAACCTGATTATTTTGATCTGCGTGGATCAAAATATTTTTATTATTAAAAATTATTATAAAGATATTAATGATAATATTTGAATGATTTATCATTAATAAACTGCGGTACTATTTTATCTGAAAAAACTTTATTAGATTTTAAGAAATTAGTTTAATTTGTATCATATTTGTACCATTGAAATTTAAATAATTGATTTTCAATGTATTTTATTTTTGAAGAAGTAAAATAATTATTGATTACCAATAATAAAATAATTAAAAACCGCTTTAAACGAACGTTTAAAGCGGTTTTTTCATGTTTACACTTTCCAATTTCTTTTTTATTACTATTTTTTAATAAGATATTAATATTACATCATCAATTGATGAGAATAAGCCTTATTATAATTAGTCTTAACTAGTTTCAACATTAAATAATACTCTTAAAAATAGTCGCTATAGTTTTATTAAATTGAAGATAAACATCCCGGCGATAGGAAAAAATGAACTGATGGATAAAAAATTAATTCTTACACCGGGATGAGCAACACTAATATGAAAATTTTAAACTGGTCCTGTTCTGCAATGAATTTTTTGGATTTACTTTACGGCCAGTACGCGTTTTGTACCCACAGATATATTGATTCTGTTGGAACGCCTTTCTTACTGTCCCAGATAAATAAATGTGTTAACCACCAGATAGGCCTGCATATTGTTCATTGCATCACTGTTTCCTCCGGTAGACACCGTTGTAGTTCCGCTAAACGTATGCGAGTGGGCACCGTCAGTTCCGGTAGTTCCACTAAAGGTATGGTTATGATTTCCTGCGTTCGCTGTTGTTCCCCCAAGACCAACTCCACCCCAGGAACTCTGCAAACCATTTCCCTGATAGTTTCCTGTACCATTATTTCCTATGGTAGTTCCTCCCAATAAAAATCCTGTTCCTGCTATTGGCCCATGTGCATGTATTCCCCCCGCAGAAGTTGTACCGCTGAATGCATGTGTATGACTACCTCCGCTTGCTGTAGTACCTGATACTGCTCCGGATAAACTGATGTTAGGCAGGTTGGTCTGTGCAATGGTAAGGGTATTGCTTCCGCCCGTTGAGCCAAGGGCTTCAGAAGATGTTTTTGTTTTCAGTACCCTGTTTGATGCATCGGGGATATTGGCTGTAAATCCCAGGTTGATTGCTGCTGATGAGGCATTGGCAGGAAGCGTAGAAACTGAACGCCCATTCAAAAGGTACCATCCGTCATGATCTGCTGTTTTTACAGAATGCTTGATATCTCCCAGGATATTGGAAGAGGTACTCAACCCTTTCCAGACATTGCCATCAAAATAATAGTAACCGTTACTGTTGATGTTTTTCCTTTGGCCCGAGGTATCACCGCCGGAAATATCGGTTATGCACACCAATGCTCCTATCTGATCTGTACCATACAATAGGTCTCCTTTAGCAGTAAGTTCGGCACGTGTCAGCCTGGGAGCCTGTAAACCTGTCTTGTCCGTTACCAGTAGATTTCCGGAAGCATCTGTTTTACCGCTTACATCTAATGTGGTTTTGGGATCAGGGGTATTGATTCCTATTCTGCCATCCTGTGCGGAGAGGGTAGCTGTTATAAAAAATATTGCTGCAGAGATATTTAATGTAAATTTATTTTTCATTTATGTTGTATATAATGAACTATTTTAATAAAGTGAGGGTAAAACTATTTTCGGCAAAAGTATTTCTTGTTAGGTTGGAAGTGCATGCCCCCCATGTTCTTACAAGCATATAATAGGTTCCGGGGTTAAGATAGGCGATATTGGAAGTGTAAATAAAATCAAAGCCTCCCGGACCGGCAGGCATATGAACATCCTGTACAGGAAAGGCTGGGTTAAGGTTGGACGTAGTACTTTGGCTTAAATTGTAAGCAATAAACTGGCTGCATCCGTTTGAGCTTTTATCTGTAATAAGCCGGGGAGAAATAATATAATATCCCGGAGTAGTCACAACTGCACTTGCTCCTATATATCTTAGGCTGCTTATGAGCTGAGTATTAACTCCGGTTGTTGAATTGATAATAGTTGCAGAACCTGTTGTATTTCTCCATGTACCAACCCCATTGATATCTGAAACCAAAATCCTGCCTTCTGCCTGTGTTCCGTCAACAATCTTAATCGCTCCCGGTGTATTTCCGTTATTGATATCCAGTTTAGTCCCGGGAGTTGCAGTTCCTACTCCAATTCTGCTATTATCGGCATCTATGCTTAGAGTATTGTTTGCAATATTTACAGCATTTACTCCGGTTCCTGTTATGCTCAATTTATTGATAGCAGTGAGCCCGGAGATGGTAGTAGGCTCAATTAATGCACCACCAAGTTTTATGGAATTACTGTTTGAATTAAGCCCGTTGATTGCCGTATATGCTCCGCTGCCAGACTTTTGCCAATAGCTGCCATCAAAAAAATAGTATCCTGTATTGGTAATATTTATTCTCTGATCTGCAGTATCTCCTCCTGAAACATCAGTGATATAAACCAATGCCCCTTTCTGATCAGTACCATACAGGGTATTTCCTTTAGCAGTAAGTTCAGCACGTGTCAGCCGTGGAGCCTGCAAACCGGTCTTATCCGTTATCAATAGATTTCCGGAAGCATCTGTTTTACCACTTACATCTAATGTGGTTTTAGGATCAGGGGTGTTAATTCCCATTCTTCCATCCTGTGCGGAGAGGGTAACTGTTGTAAAAGACATTGCTGCTGCAATATTAACTGTAAATTTGTTTTTCATTTGTATGTATTTTAATAAACTGAGGGTTGTGAAATGTTATCCGTTGATTGATACATTTTTATTAACAGATAATTAACAGATCAATGAAGCCCTATCACTGCTTTGTTACAAATAATGACATTATTTTAACCTTCAGGTCTGTTTAAAAAGGCTTATATCTGTTCTCGAATTTATTTTAATTCTATAAGAAGACTTTTATTGAGTTCCTTTTCACTGCTGTAAATTTCACCACACACTTTTCCTTTGATTAAGTACTTTCCTTTCTTTAAAGTAATGAAGTTCTCTTCTCCCTCTTTAACAGCTAGGTTATACAATGTGGCCTTATCTTCTGTTTTTGACTGTATCCGCAAGATGATGTTACACTTTGTCCTGTTTTGAAAAAGAAAAGTAGCTGTTTCACCTTCCATATTGGGAGTAAATAATGCGTTGAGCAATTGAACGGTTTTTTCTTTGTGCTCTTCTGAAGTCTCTGACATCAGATGGTCAAACTCTTCTTTTTCTTCATCAGTATAATATTCGGTGGTATTAGGGGCAATTGCCCGGACTGGCATTGATGAGCCAATTCCTGGCTTTGTCCATGATGAATTTTTAAGAGCTATAAGTTTCTTTTTTAAAACAATCCTCCTGGGATCATCAGGGTGGGCTGTCTTAAGAAAAGTTTCTATTTCATTGATATTATCACTTTTTAGTATACTATTAAAACTCTTTTGTCCATAAAGGAAGCTGAAAAATACCAGCAGTAGAAGCTGAGTCATTGATTTCATTAATATGTGTTTTTTACTGTATAATTGTTAAAGTTTACCTTAAGACTGGAGCTGTATCATTCATCTCTTTCACTGTCTATTCATAATGTCAGATATCTTTTATTGGTTTGTGATACAGCCTGTTTGCCTTAACCGGAATTACTCTGCTTACATACATAAGCCGCAAATAGAAAAGTCTAAATATGAGGGAAATATCCTGACATATTGAATTATGAAATTTTTCATTTTGTATGAATGCTATTCGCTTTTTGAATTTTAGTTTTTTGGTTATCAAGATGATCAGAGTAAAAGTACAGGGAAGTTTTATCTAAAAAAAGAGGATGTATTACCATTTTAATGAAAATGGTAATACATCCTCTTTTGAGCCTGAAAACTCTTTCCTATTCTTGTAACAGATAAAAGTAAAGTAGGATTAATTTAAATAATGAAGATGGATACTGGTGATAAGAATATAGGGCATAAGTTTTCAGTAACCACGTTTGAAAAATTAAAGATAAGAAACAATTGATAGCTTTATAATTATTGTATTTTTAGCATAAGCTTTGTACCGCAAACAAAGGAGGTTATAGAGATTTAATTTATTGAAACAGGACATATTAAATACATAAAAACTACAGGAATTGGTTTTCATCCATGGTTCTTTTCATCCCGGTAGTGATATTGGAAGGTTTGACCTACCGGGATTTTTAATGAATGATTCTATTTTTATGCAAGCATTTTGTAATTAAACAATAACCATAATATAGTGATGTAATTGTCTTTACTACTGATATAGCATTTTTGACAATAGGCTCAACGTTTATGTACAAAATGATTTAAGCTGCTTTATAGGGTTCTCATGATTTTACTCTTGATTGCAAAGTGCTGGTTTTGCCTGCCTTTGCAATCTTTATAGACAAGTTCCAATATATTTTTAGTTTTTGCTGAAAAGTGCCATATGATTAATATAAAATAGTTGGATATTTAACAGCTTTCACAGGGTATCTGGGCGCCGGCATCTACATAAATTGATCAAAGATTTTCGGTGGAAATGAAGCCTATAAATGTATCATATTCCTGAAAATGATACTCCTTCTGTTTTTCTGATTTTAGTTTTTCATGTACTTTTACTTTAGTTAAAACTGATATATGAGAGATAAATTTATTACTTTGAGTTTCACTATTATTCCTTTATTTATGCTATCTCAGGTTGGGATAAATACTCCTAACCCTCAAAATGCTTTCCATGTGGACGGAGCTAAAGATAATGCTATAATTGGAGTTCCCACCTCAATACAACAGGCTAATGATGTTATCATTACATCTGACGGAAATGTAGGAATAGGTACTGTTATACCAGCTAATAAACTTGAAATAAATAATGGAACTACAGCCGGTGCTATTAAGATTATCGATGGGACACAAGGAGCTAATAAAGTTCTTATGAGTGATGCTTCTGGAGTTGGAACCTGGAATACTTTGGCAGGGTCCTGGTTTGGGCTGCTGAGAGGAGGAAGTACTTCCACACAACCAAGCAGGATTGATTTTACAGCAGGAACTGTGGTTGGGCAGGGAGGAACTATTGATATAACAGCAGATGCTATAACGGTGCCGGTTGCAGGACTTTATGAAATTACAGTAAGCGGATGGACACAAGGTACAGCTAGTCCTTATTTAACAACCTGGTCAATTCGAAATAATGGATTGGATATTGCTACACCGCATTATGGTTCACCTTCTGTTTCAATGGGAACTGAGGTTTCCACTACTAATTTTTTTCCCTTGAACGCAGGAGATACTCTAACTCTTTTTTTGAGTAATCCTTATGCTTCTGCCAGTCCAGCGGCTATTGCCCAAAGAGTTTCAATGGCAGTAAAGTTAATAAGATAGGAAAGATCTGCTGCTGAAATCTTCTGTCTGAAGAGGAGAGAGTACGTTATAAAAGTCTTATTAAGTTTTATTAACAGATTCTGGATTATATGTATTTTATTGACTCCGAAATAATGAGCGCATTATGGCAATTTTTATTTAAGCAAACTTTTCCTGTTGGGCTGTCTTTACAAAGAATATAGAGATAATTGCTATATTCATTTTATTCTGATATTTATTTTCAATTCATTGTAAATCAGATTTGTACTATGGGTGTATTGTTGTGTTAACATAAAAAAATTAAATTTTTCTAAAGAGTTCTATAAATCAGGTGTAACGAATGTTTTATATATTGTTTTCCTGAAAATGGTAAATCAATTGTTTTTTTCGTAGATAAATTAGATGTACTTTTATCCCAACAAAGTGATATGATTCTGAAAACTTAAAGGTATTAACCTTAGTGATTGAAAAAAAATCATTTTAAATGCAATCAGGCTGAATTCCCTCATTTCCTCAGCCTTTTTGCTTTATTATTAAAAAACATTTAGCATAAGCAAATGAAAAATCTTCTAACATTTGTAGTATTAAATCTGTTCCTTTCCATAAAAGCCCAGATTGGGGTAAATACATCAAATCCGCAGGCTGCATTGCATATTGATGGAATGAGAGATAATAATCTAAGTGGCATCCCCACAGTAACACAGCAGACTAATGATATTGTAGTTACACAGCAGGGCCGTCTGGGGATTGGTACAACCTTTCCATCTGTGAATCTGGAGGTAAACAGTGGTATCAGCAATTCTTCAGGTGTTAGGCTTACCAGGTTGCCATCTTCATCTGTATTGGCTACCGATGCCAATGGAACTGTAATTTCAGGGAATACCGAATTTACGGGAGTTTCTGTCACAAAACAACGTATGGTTAATGCAAACTCTGAACTTGTTCTTAATAGTGGTTCCGGAGCATATTCTTTTCGCTATACCGGAACAACCGTTGGAGGACAATGGCAGATTAAAGTGAATAATGGAGTAACGAGAACTTTTAATATCTGGGATATTGAATACCGTGGAGAAAACGGAGTCGGGGCCTATAATAATGTATACCAGCTGAGAACTGTAAAAGATATTAATCCTAATGAATGGACTAATTTAGATAATAATATTGCAGGAGGAGCTGATGAATATAATGTATATCACGTTTATGATCTCGGTACAGGAATTATCTTACGTTTTACCTGTACGCTTTCTAATGTTTCAGGAATAAAGGAATCAATGATTCTTGAGGAATTTTAATGTTACAGGGATATACCGGTTTAGATATGAAATTACGTTTCAATAAATACCAATACATTTAAGGTGCAGCTGATAGCTTCTTTTTAATTTATATTCAGTTTTATTATTATTCCAGGAAAATCGTCTCTAATATATGAGACGATTTTTTTAAATTAATATAATGCATTGATATGATTCACCATTCCGTAATGGAAGTGTTTCTGTAAGCTGTTAGAGTAAAAAACGGCTCGCAAAGCTGATGTTTGTATCATTTTCAGGAAAATGGTAATATGACTGTTTTTTTTACAGAAAAATTGAATGTAAGTTTATCTCAACAAAATGATGTGATTCTAAAAACTAAAAGGTAGCCCCTTAGTTATTAAAAAAAGTTATTTTAAATACAATCAGACTTAGCTCTTTATTTTTCAAGCTTTTTTGTTTTCATCAGCAAAGAATATTGGAAAATTTTTGAGCAGCTTTGAAAAATAGATTGGATGTGTGTTCTGATAAGATCATACCAACAAATCACTAAAGTAACTAATTAAATAAATTGATAAATGGAATTATTCTTAAGGAAAAATACAGCAGTTTTACTTGTATTTTCAGGATCATTTTTTTTTGCGCAGGTGGGAGTTAACAGTTCAGATCCGAAGGCTACTTTTGATATAGCCGCTAAAACAACTAACGGCAGTAAAGCCGAAGGCCTTATCGCTCCACGTCTTACAGGAGATCAGATAAAACTGGCAGATATACAATATAACAGTGACCAAGCTGGAACAATTGTTTATGCTTCTTCAGGTGTAACTATTCCCTCTGCAAAAACAGCTAATATTACCGGTCCTGGTTATTATTATTTTGATGGAAATACGTGGCTGAAATTCACTGTAGTAGAACATACGGGATCATCTTCAATTGCTCTTAACGGGGTTTCATTTCAGAGAGCTGCTCTTAACGGAGATATTGCGGCTGCCACCAACAGTAATACAGCAACAGTAGTCGGTCTTCAGGGCAGCCTTGTTTCTGATACTGTTCCTACAGCTCAGGATCTTCTTGCTTTTAACGGTTCAAGTTGGACGCCTTTACCAACTTCCAGTCTTGGTATTCCCAAGCAGGTAATAAGTGTTTCTGTACCTGGAAATCAAAATATATTAGGCAGCATCAATACTACTACTCTTGTACAGTTTACTGTAGAAAATTATGATCCCCATAACTCTTGGGTAAATAATATTTTTACCGTACCCGCCGGCATGGGAGGAACTTATACCCTGAACTTTCAGATCGCAAATGCCCATACAGCCAGTACCACAACAACTGCAGATTTCTGGACAATGATGCATGTTGAGAAAAGTACTGACGGAGGAATAGGGTGGACAAGGGTTATGACAGATATTAGCGTTGCTCACTACAATGATGTGGATAATGGAAACCGTCTGTTCTGGACCGGAAATTTGAATGCAGGAGAGAAGCTTAGAATAAAATCTCAGTATAACGGTGATACAAATAATATTATTTTCTTAGGTAATTTGGCGATTACGAAGTTATGATAAGAAAACTTATCTGACTGATCCATTTATAGTTGATGAGATCCATATAAGAGTTTGGTATTAAGTATTTGTGCTAAGTAACAGATTCTAAATAAATTAACAGAATGCTTTTCGGCCATAGTAGCGAAAATAAGAGCAGGAGGCCTTTTCGGCCTCCTTTTCCGTAAATGTAATGCCTGTAAAACTGTTTGCTGTTTACTAAAGTTACTTGCTTTTTAAATTTTGATACTCAATTAATTTTTTTTCTATCAAATAATTATGTTGAGCCTGTGAAAACTTTTATATTGATTATTTTTACCCACAAAAGGTTTAACTATTTACGTTTTTAATTCCAGACTTACATAATTTTTTATTTTACCGCTGAAAGTTTTAACACTTTAGAATTTATAAGCGATCATTTCACTGTACGGAAGAACACTTTAGTCTTCAGAAAATCTTTGATTTTCTATCTTAGATAAACTTTTCCCCGCAGCCATTGTAAACTTGCTTAAGTAGACTCAAGTGTTTTAAAATAAAAGATTTTGTAGGGCTGTAAAGTTTAAACAACTTCGTTCTATGAAAAATGCGATGTATCAAATTTTTTCTTAGGGAAAATGGGGCTACTTCTGTTTTTTATCAGAGCATATCAAAATATCTTTTATTTCCCGTGTTTATTATGTGATGTTCATATATCGTCGCATACTTCTTGCCTCATTAAAGATTCAGTATGCTTGTCTGCCAAATGTTTTACAAAAAGTGAAGGTGAAATTGAAGTGTGTTTTTTAAAAACCATTGCAAACTTATTTGGAGACGAAAAACCAGCTTCTGCGGCTAATGTAGCCATTTTATAATTTCTGTATTGCGGATATTTTCCAAGCTTTTCCAAAATGTAATTTATTCTCAGTTCATTAATGTAATTATTAAAATCTTTACCCCTGTATTTTTTTATTATATGAGAAAGATATTTACTATTGGTTTCGCAATGTACTACCAAGGATGATAAAGAAAAACAGTTTTGCAGATAAAGTCCGGATTTTTCAAATTCCTGAAGTTTAACAAGAAGCTTTTGTTCTGTACTATTGGTCATCATACGGTATCAGTTTTTATATTTAATGCAAGTACTGCATTTAGTGGGTTACAGTATGTCTCTCTTTTTTTTTTGATGACCAGAATAATGTTGAATGGTGACAAATAAGTCTATACAACGCTGAATGAATTTTTAAAATATCTGATCCTGCTTTGCCGTTTTTTTGAATAGTGTTCAGCTATATAAAAAGTTGGACATGATCTTACAATTTCAAAAATTTATAGCATGATTAAATATTTTGAGTTAGCTATATAGATATAGAAATTCATTTGGTAGAAACAGTAGTAAGATCTATTAAAGTTTACAATGAAATTGAGATTTTATTTTCCATTCATTATCTTCCTTATTCGGGATACCAAGTAAGTCTCAATATAACGAAGGCCTATCAGACAAAAAGCCAAAGCAAAAAATCTTCTGCTTTGGCTTAATGGCATCCATTGACCTGAAATAGGTATAGATGGCAGATATGTCAATAACCTTTCTTAATGAGCCAGTAAAATTCCAAGTACATCACCCACTAGCGGGGTGTATAGATAGGTCGTTTGTTGAAAAGTTGCATTGGAAAGCGTAGTTACTCCCAACTCGTAAGTTCCGGATGGGATATACTGAAAAGCATAGGATGAAAATCTGAATCCATAGTTCCCGTAAGGCCAGCCTGGCGGAATATTGACCACTCCTATATGTATAGTAGCAAGAGTTGCGGTATTACGTAAGTAAAGACCACCAACATAGCCGTTTGAATCCCGTGCTGTTCCGGCATCTGTTACATGGGGATTTATACTTAAACTGTAATATCCTGAAATGGGAAAAGCAATTCTTAAATTAGACATATAAGAAATAGTCCCCTGTATACCTGAAGTTGTTACTGCTGATGCGGTTGTAGCTGTTACAAAGGCCTTAGTAGCAGCAGGAGCGGTAGACCAGGTTCCAGCACCATTAGCATCAGAAATAAGCATTTTTCCGGCCCCTTCGGAACTGTCAATAATTCTGATCGCCCCCGAGGGAACAGAGCTGATAACTTCTAGCTTTGCAGATGGGGTTACTGTTCCGATTCCCACATTGCCAGACGGGCTTACGGTGACATCATTTGACTGCTGTCCTGGAGTAGGAGCCCCGGTTATCGCATTGTCTTTAGCTCCGTCAATATGAAATATTCCTTGAGGGTTAGAAGTGTTAACCCCTATCTGCGCATTGAATTTGGCATATCCTAATAAATAAACAAACAAAATAAATAGTATCTTTTTATTCATATCTTTTAAATGAGTTATATATTATTAAAATTCCTTTGATATAATCTTGCATTTCTGCTTTATAGGTGAGAATGTTAACTATTGTACATATTTAGATGAATATCACGAAAAAAATAATGTTGACTAGAAACAGAATGAAATATGAAGTTTTCTCATTTTGTTTTTTAACTTAAACATTGTCTTTACAAGAAACTCTTACATCTATCGTAATCTTTTATGTAAAGATATACATTATTCCTAGGGGGGGGTTGTTATTCATGTACCGTTTTCCGGAAAACGGTACATGATATTTGAGATGCTTGTAAGATATCTTTAAACTTCTCATAAGCCAGGTATATGATATCATCCTTCTGCCTTTTGTAGCCAAAGGAACCCTGTAAGGCTTGTATATTATTTTTTTTCATCACCAAAAAAAAAAATGTAGACATCTTTTCCTGGTGGTGTTTGTAGATTTGCGCACTGTATAATCAACAAAATCAGTAGGGTATGAAACATATTGTCTATTTAAAATCCCCTCCATAGCCATTCAAACTATAATGACTGTGAACTGACTCAGGTTAACGTGAATGCTCATACAACCAGGAAGAAAAAAATAAATACAAGGATGATTTTAAAAAATATGGTCTTAAGATTTAAGATCAGGAAAAAAACATTATTATTTAGCTGCGCTTTTACTTTAGGGGCGGTTGGTCTGCAGGGACAGGTGGGAATAGGTACCAGTTCCCCTAATTCTATACTTGACGTGAATGGGAAGACTACTCTTAGAAAAGAGCTTAGAGTGGGAGGAACTTCTGCTCAGGTGGGAGATCCCGGACTAAATGGCCAGGTATTGGTTTCCCAGGGAGAGGGATTACCTCCTGTGTGGAAATCGTTAAATGTTTCCTTTATGGGAGAGGGACAGTACAAATTAATCAATTCATATTTATCATCAGATCAGTCAGGAATTACTGCACTTTCTGACGGAGTGGCCGGTGATAATGTCTATAAGAATACTGTTGGAGATTATATTACCGATATCAGTAAAGGAAAATGGAATAAAATAACCGGGCTTGAAAATAACCTTATCATTAAAAACGGAAAGAACCGACTTACTTATCAGTTTCAGACCGGTGTAGAGATGAAAGCTTCTACTGCTGCTGCTTCTCAGAATGTAAGTTTTACCTGTGGGGTTTTCAGGAACGGCCAACTGGTGGCAGTACGCCAGGACAAGATTTCCTCTAACAACAATTCCGAAAAGCAGGGAATCCAGGACTATATCTTTACGCTCAATTATACGGAGCAGAATATTCCGGTAGGTGTACAGAAAGTTGAGGTTGCATGCAGAAAGATGGGAACCTCCAATACCAATAACCAGTTTGCTATAGGGCGCAATGTCTCCGATACCAATACGGCTTCCAACGCCTTCACTCTGGAATCTATCCTCAAAATAGATGTTATTGAATATGTAACCTATAAAACCAACTAGATTTAGTATGAAAAGAATAATATTGACTTTGCTGATCACAGCAGGGCTTCCATTGTCTGCTCAAATAGGAATAAATACCCCGGAACCTAAGGCTGGGCTTGATGTGAACGGAGATCTTGACCTGAGGGGAAAAATTGCTGTATTTAATGTTATGGATAATAAACTGTCAGAAGGTACCCATGACCAGGTTTTGGTTTCACAGGGAGAGGGCTATCCTCCGGCATGGAAGACATTACGGATTCCGGAATACGAACCCAATAAATTTTATTTAATTTACAATAACTCTTTTTCTGACAGGATGGGGGTTAAATTTACCAGTGCTGAGGAACCTAATATTGTCTCAAGATCTGCAGCGTTTACAAAAAACAGCAGCTACAGCAGCTTTAACGGTTTTAAAAAAATATCAGGGCTTTCTCAGACCTTCAATGTATACAGTACAGAAAGCAAGACCTATTTTCAGTTTGAAACAGTGGTTCAGGCTAATTTTCCCGCCAACGGCAGTACAGATATCTCAATTGATTACGGATGTGCAATTTTTGTAGATGATAAACTGGTGAATCTGAGACAGAGGAATATAAAAGCAAGCAGCGCATCAAGCACTTTCATTACGCACAATCAGATAGGAATGGCGCAAAATCTTTCTAAAGGTACCCATACGGTAAGTGTAGCATGTTCAAGACTGAAATCCTATAATACCACCAGTGGAATTACACTGGCCATTGGAATTAATGCAGATACCAATATCAATGATTTCATTTCGCAATCATCACTGAAAGTAGATGTTTACGAGGTGCCACAAGTTTTTAACCCAATAATCAATTAATTTCTATGAAGAAAATATTGTATATAACTTCGCTTTTTTCTGTTTTCCTGTGCCATTCTCAGGTTGGAATCAATACCACTGCTCCTGTAAATATGCTGGATGTTAACAGCGATCTTAATGTGAGAAAGGAAATAAGAGTAGGAGGAACAGATGTATTGAAAGGAACTACCGGAGCTGCCGGAACTATTTTTCATAATAATGCTGATCTGAATGTTAATGACTGGAAAAATATAAAAATTGCGGACGGGCAGGGAAGTATGTCCCTTTATTCCATCAATACAGTTTCAGACCAGGCTGGAGTGATCTTTAGCGGAGGTAACGGATCTACATTACCTTATGCTGAAAATGCTGCTATAACCAGTGCATGGACTGTTCTTCAGGGAACAGGAGATACATTTTCCATTACCAGCCTAACCAATAAAGTGGTGTTCACGTTTCAGACTACCGCTCAAAAGACAGGAAATGGGGATGCTTCCTCAGGTTTTGCCTGTGGAATCTTTGTGGATGACAGGCTTAAAGCTGTAAGAACAGATGTTTTGCTGGGAACGGACGGTACGAATAAGATCTTTAATCTGAACACTACCCTTACCAATCTTCCTCCTAAAAACAATTATAATGTGAAGGTGGCATGCACAAAAAGAAACCTGAACTCCGGTACGCTGGGAATAGGAACAGCAGTAAATGTATCCTACCTGAATACCGAGATGTCCCAATCTGTTTTGACGACATCCGTTCTGCAGCCTTATTGATCTGTGCCTATTTTAGAGCTGCCATTTCAAAGGTGATAACTGTTTACCCAATGATATGAAGCGGGGAAACCTGCTTCTGTCATTTTCCTGTATTTAATAGAATACACAAAAAAATAATTATTCAAACTGACTTTATTATAATGAATTAGCAAATAAAAAAAATAAAAATTTACATGGAAACAATAAATAACAATACTACATATAAGTTCAAAGATATTCATATAGGAAAAATGATTGAAGAAAGATGGAGTGAGAAAAATATTAATATAGTCAGAACATGCAATTTCCTGAAAGTTACCGAGCTTGAAATAAAGGAAATGTTTTTATTACCGGATATGAACAGCCAGATGCTTCTGCGCTGGAGTAAGCTGTTAGAATATGATTTTTTTCGGATATATAGTCAGCATCTGATCCTTTATGCCCCACCATCATCAACCGAAAAAAATACAGAAGCAAAGAACGGCGCACTACCTGTTTTCCGTAAAAACATATATACTAAGGAAATTATTGACTTTATCATGGAGAGATTAAATAATAAGGAAAAAACAAAATTCGAAATTATGAAGGAATATGGAATTCCTAAAAGCACTTTGTATAAATGGATACACAAATACAATGATAAGCCTTAGTACATATTTATTCTAAACAGCTATGAGATATATCGCAATATTATACCAAATAATTAGTAGAAAATAACAGAATATGAATACAACCAAACCTGATTATAAAAAAATATACAAAGATATATTAGACCTTAAATATCCTGAAAAGGAAGCAGGTTGCAGGAAAATATTGAACAAAAAAGAGCTGATGCCTATTGATATTATCAAACTGAACCAGATTATTTTCGGAATAGGAAATAAGGAAATAAAGTCTTTTAATCAGCAGCATAAATCATATGATAAAAAATCCATCAATGCCATACTTGATCATCAGAAAAAGTATGAGCTTAATAATATACAGCTAGCGAAACAGTTCAACCTAAGCAGAAATACAGTCTCGCGATGGAAGAAACTATTTTCAGATTCTTCTTCTCACGATCATAAAGTACGGTAATTACCAGGATGGTTTCCGGTTATTCGGATAAACTGTTTATAAAAAGTGCTTCGGGAATTAAATCCGCATCTGTAAGCTATATCTTCAATAGGAAGGTCTGTGGTGGAAAGAAGATTAATAGCATAGGTAATTCTGTAGGAGTTTACAAAAGTAGCAAAGGTATGTTTTTTGTAGGCAAGCAATTCCGCCAGCTTTGTAACTGGTATATTGCTGACCTTTGACAAATCACCCATAGTGAGCTTAGGAATGAGAAATGGTTTTTCAGATTCCATTATATTCAGTAAGATCTGATATTGTTCATCGGCTGGCTCTGTGTCAGCCGGTTCTTCAATTTCTGATAGCTCTTCACTCGTGAGCGTTTTCTTTTTATAGTTATAAAACCGTATCACTGCAATAATGCATAGAAGAAAAGCGGCGTATATCAGAGTTCTTTTAAAATCGTTTGTATTTTTTCTTACAGTCAGCAAATAAGAAATGAAAACACAAGCTGTAAAGGTTAATATATAGGTTATTGTTGAAAGTATAGTTTTTGATTTTATACTGTAATCAGATTTGTTTAGAAAGATATATAATTTAATGGTATAAAACAGCCATGATAGTACCATAAATAAGTAAAGGCAGCCATTGTATATTTTTCTGATTCCTACATTTTTATAGATTCCGGTAATAAAGAAAATGATATACAGTAAGAACCAAAATAATATGGGAATTAAATGAACTTTTACATTAATGTTCATTTTGTTGTTTATTTTTAGTGCACCGTAATAAAGAAACAGCCCATATGCAGTTCCAAAAGGTGCTCCAATTTCAATAAAGAAAAAGTCTTCAGTAGGATAATAAAGATAATAGGCTATAAAAGTGTAAAGATTATGGAATAATGAATAGTAAAAAAAATTAAAAATAATATTGAGTTGAGGTAATTTTCCGTCTTTTTTATTCTTTATGAGAAAGATTATACAGCTAAGAATAACTATAATTTGAAAGTAAAACGAAAATTTCATAAGGTATGGTTGTTGTTTTTCTGCGCAAGACGAAGCTCTCTGATAAATTCATTGGGAAGGCAGTTTTTAAATAGCTTGAACCATTTATTGAAGGTGGTTGTGGAATTATATCCACATTCAAAGGCTATGGTTTCGATTTTCATATTGATGAGAGAATGATTATTTGCCATCATTTCTATTGCATATTCTATTCTGTGCTTGGCAAGATATTCATTGAAATTCTGCTCAAGATAATGATTGAAAAAAGAACTTAAATGATGTTTGGGTATACCTGTCCTTTCAGAAAGGATTGTTATTGAGAAATTCGGTTTTATATATTCCTGGCTGGAGGAAAAGAAGCCGTCAATTATTTTTTCATATTGCAGAAACGCTTCCTGCGTTACATTAGGGTTGCTTTTTTTATGAGATAGAGTATCATGTGGTACAATAATGCTTTCCTTATTTCTTATGGTCAGAAAATAAATAGTCATGAAGACAATTGTAAAAATATTAATAGCACACTGAAGGGCATCAAGATTAAAATTGATAATAGTGAAGTGAAATAATTTCAATAATTTACCAATTGACAGGATCGTAATAAAGATAATCTGGTTTCTGATATGAAAAATAACATTTCTCTCTTCCACATCTTTTTCAGATAAATATAATTTGGCAAGATATAGATAGAAGAATGCGTAAAAAATATATACAGAACTAAGAATACCATCAAAAAAAAGCCACGGTTCTATAAAATGGTTATTTTTAAACGGTATAATGCATATAATCAACCATAAAATCAAAAAAGAAAGAAAAGGAATAAAATGAAGAAAATATAATCTCTTGACAATTTTGTATTCTTTTAGAGAAAAAACTAATATAATTCCGTAAAGTAAGGAAATAGGTAATTTCAGTTGCAGAATAATATTAATAATATCTAAAAAAACCGCTAAGGAAAAGACTTTTATAAACCATGGAAAAGACTTTTCAATAATTCCATATTTAGCTGCTAACATTGTGCTGCATTATTTTATTAAAGTAGGTACGGTTATTAATAAATTTAGACAAAGATAATTTATTTTAACCAAATTTTATTTATTGTATGGGTCATAATTTTGCAAATTTAATAGTTGTATATGCATTAAACAGTTGCTCCATAACCATTATGTTAGATTGTAAGATTTTTTCAATGATAGTGACATATTTAATTTGATGTATTATTGTTGGAGACTATACAATTTACATCATTATCATTAACTATTTCGAATCTTCGATTTCTAACCAAGGAAGAATCCCATAATATGGCTTATATTCTTTATTTTACTTCAATGACAGAGTTAATTAATACCAAATTATATATAACTGTCTAACCCGTTTTTTTCGAAGTATTTCTACCAATAAATGGGGAATTGCTGTATACAAACACATGGATCACCATCTGAAACAGTTTGGTGTATAAATATTGTACCCGTTGAATGAATTACAGTTTCCATTTTAAAGACAGGTTAACCACTCTTCCGTCTATAGGAGCCCATAAAGGATTGAATGTAGGATTGCTGATACTGCCGGTATACAATGATTCTTTGCGGCTTTGTCTGTAATCTAAAAGGTTCTCACAGTTAAGGACAAGGGTAATGTGTTTTCCTATCTCTTTAGAAACCATGGCTGCCATAAACAGGTAAGAAGGAGTTTGGGTATAATCCATTCTGTATTGTTGGCCTGTAAAAGAAGCCTCTACTCCAATTTTCCACCCATCTTCAAGTTCCTTTATGGTCGTCATGGCAAATCTGTGTTTCGGAGTCAATGGGATAAACTGGTTATCCTGAAGAAATGTATATTTTGCTATAGTAAAAGTATACCCTAAGTAAAATTCCCAGTCATCAATATCTCCTTTGATGTAGGTGTCAAAACCTTTTGATACAACGGGAGAGGTCTCATTAATAAAGGAAACCTGATTGTTCTGATCTGTACGTCCGATCACAGGGTGATTGATATAGGTCAAAAAGAAAGCCTGATTGATAAATAATGCGCCTCCATTATTCAACTTCTTTTTATAATTGAATTCCAGATTGTATCCTACAGATTTTTCAGCCCGTGTAGTCTTCATATCAACAGGCTGAATATTTTCCAGGGAATAATCTACCATTTGTGGTGCCAGAGCATTCGGTACTTTATATCCTAATCCAATTCCGCCCCTTGCTGCCCAGTGTTCATCGAAGTGATAAATAGCTGCAATACTTGGAAGAAAGAAACTGCCGTAATTATTGGTGAAATCATTACGAATACCTGTTTCTACAGTCATTTTATTAAGTTTCAGCGTGTTCTGGATAAATAATCCAAAACTGTTATTCTCAAATTCCGGAACCTGGAAATGCATAAAGTTTTGAGGAGTAAATTTGCTTCCCTGAAAATCTGCACCCAGCACCCAGCTCATATTCTTCATAGGCCTGATATAAGTAAGCTCTGAAAAATAACTGTTCTGCTTGGCATTCAGGAAATTATCATTACTGCTGAACTTTCTGTTGAAGTTGCTTAGGCTGTTTTTAAACTCAATTTTAGAATTATCACTCAGTTTTTGCTGATATATGATTTCATAGGTATTGCGCTGTAGTTTATTTTGCTCAAAGTATTGGTGAATATTGTCAGTATTACTTTTAATAACCTGCATATCCCCTCCCAGGTTTTTATCAAAACTTCCGCTCCAACCCAGGCTGATAGTAGAATTTTCAGAGGGATAAAAGAATAATTTAGGATGAATAACCAAGGAGCGGATTTGTGGGATATCCGAAAAACCATCTTTATCTACATCCTGTGCATTTTGGTGGGTAACTCCCCCAAAGAAAGTATAACCTATCCAACTGTATTTTTTTGAAGCAAAAAAGTTCAGATTTTTCTCATCCAGAGTAGAATAATTAGCAAGAGCTGTCAGTTCCTGTTTGCCTGTGGGTTTTCTTGAAATCATATTAACCAATCCGCCAATGGCTCCGCCGCCATAGAGTGTAGAGGCAGACCCTTTAATTAATTCAACCTGCTGTAAATCAAGAGGAGGAATGCTAAGTAAGCCTAATCCGCCACTGAAGCCGTCAAACAGAGGCATTCCGTTCCGCAGTACCTGGGTATAACGCCCGTCAAGTCCCTGAATTCTGACATTTGTGTTTCCTGATACAGGACTGCTCTGCTGGATCTGAACCCCGCTGATATCCCCGATAAGGCTTCCGATACCCGCCGGTTTAATCCCGCTTTCCTCAGCCATTTCCTCCTTTCCCAGTATTTCCACTTTTTGTGGAGAGTTTTCTGCCTTTTCCGTAGTACGGGTAGAAGCAACAATAGTAACTTCTTCAATAGTGTTTTCTCTGGTTCTTACAGTATCAGTTTTCTGTTGGGCAAATGCCGGTACAGCGCTTGCCAGGGCAATTGGCAAGATGAGCTTTTTCATCGGATAATTTTGTGTAAAATTAAAATTATTAGATGCATATTCTGTAAAAAGGACTTAAAATTTTCTTAAAATTGAATTTTGGCTTTTATTGGTTTTCTACAGGGATCCTTTCAGTGAAATTTTAATCTGTTGTACTTCTTTTCAACAATAAATAAAGGTCTGAATAGTCGTGATTGTGTCATATTGCTGTATATTTAGCCATTCAATTACAGAGTATATGAAAAAGATTATTGGCATAATAGGCCTTCTGATGGTATTGACAGGTTGTAACAATTCTGAACATAAAGCGCAGAAAAAAGATGAACCCCAAAAAGAACAGTCTTTGTCCCGGAAAAATGAACTAAGCTCAAAAGAATCGGAAACTTCCCAAAACAGCATTTCTAAAGATGAAGCTGTGGAACTTGCTGTAAAACAATTTGAAGCCTATTTAC
The DNA here is from genome assembly GCF_003815975.1 of Chryseobacterium bernardetii. NCBI lineage: Bacteria > Pseudomonadati > Bacteroidota > Flavobacteriia > Flavobacteriales > Weeksellaceae > Chryseobacterium > Chryseobacterium bernardetii. The sequence continues at coordinate 5,183,391 of NZ_CP033932.1, read as the reverse complement.
CTAATATCCTTAAAACCTATGATGACGGGGTAATTGATCTTCAAGATCCTCATGTTGGAGATTTTACCGGTGATGGAATAGAAGATGTAGCCATTTATTGGAATATTGCCCCTAAAGGTGGAAATGCCCTGATAGGACAGGGGCTGTCTTTGTACAAAAATGACGGACATACCGTAAAAGTGATTGCAGGGTATGAACCTGATTACCTTTTTGCTTTTGATACCATTAAAAATGGAAAGATCATTGTAGAAAAACTGGAATATACAGAAGAAGATGGCAGATGCTGTCCTTCCATAAAAACTAAGCATGCGCTTACTATCAAAGGAAGTAAAGTATATTAAACTGGGTTAGCATCTTAAAAAAATGAAAGAATAAGTCAGATTTTTTTAAGATGTTATTTTATTTTTCAGGATATTTTTACCCCATTCATTGATATTATCCAGCAGGGGAATAAATGAGTTTCCTAAATCTGATAAGCTGTAAACAACTTTTACAGGAGGCTTTGTTCCGAAAACAGTTCTCGTGATTAATCCGTCTCTTTCCAGCTGCCTCAATTGAAGGCTTAGGGTGGTCTCCGTAATAAAAGAAAGCTCTTTTTTGAGTTCTCCGAACCGTTTATCATCATTTTTTAAGTGACATAGAATGACTCCTTTCCATCTCCCGCCAATAAGGTCCATCACAAAACTTACGGCACAGGGATAAGACTTTTCACCAATATTGACATAAGAAGTTTCACATTGTTTTTCCATCTTTTTTATAGTATCTAAATTGATAGTTATTTTATGCTAATGCTGCAGCACCTATTTTTACACAATAATAGACATAAAATAATAAATAATAAAATGTATCAGTTAGCACAGATTAATGTAGCCAGGATGATTGGTGTGAATATTGAAGATCCGGTAATGAAGGAATTTGTAGAACATGTTGACTCCGTAAATGAGCTGGCAGAAGAAAGTAATGGTTTTGTCTGGAGATTAAAAGATGAAGACAATAACGCTACCGGCTTTAACCCGTTTAATGATGAGCAGGTTATCATTAATCTCTCAGTATGGGAGGATAAAGAATCATTAGAACACTTTACTTATAATACCTTTCATGTGGATTTTGTACGGAGAAGAAGAGAGTGGTTTCAAAAATATGGAAAAGCATACTATGTACTGTGGTGGATTAAAGATGGCCAATATCCAAGTATAGAAGAAGCTTTGGAAAGATTAGAATATCTTCAGAAGAACGGACCATCAGATTATGCCTTCAATTTTCAGACTGCATTTGAGAAGCCGGGAGTAAATACTGAATACTAAGATTGTAAATTTTCTATTTTATCTGTTTAAAACAGGTCATAAACGGTGCTGATGAGGCCAGGGTTTGCCTTTTCCTGTTTCGCAGAGTAATTTCAGGCTTCTCAGAAACTGTCCCCAGGTATAATTACATTCTGCAAACATAGGTGAGTAGGTATCCCAGCCTTTATGATGAAAGATCAATAAAGTACCGCTGTCGTATACCAATTGCTCAATCTGGCCTTCCATTTCCGGATGCATTCTGCGCAGCGTTTCCTTGTCTCCGGATACAAGATGAAAAGAGATATCAGTTCCTATCCATTCGTGGGCACCAGCAATACAATGCCATTGAATTTCTTCAAAAGGAGTAAGCTTTACTATTTTCATTTCCTTAAAGTAATCAGGGCCAAAGGAGAATCTGGCAATACTATTTACTTCAGCACTGGTTTTGGTATGCGGCGTCCACCATGCAGATAATCCGGACTGGCTGCTGATAGCGTGATATACTTTTTCCCTTGAAGCTCCAATCAGTAAAGAATGATAAATATTCAGCATATTCAATGATAGGTTATAATGGTTTGGTTTTTAATTGAATACTAAAAATACAAAATAAAAATAAATCATAAAGCGAAAGAAAATGAAATTACAGCTAATAGTATCCTAATAAACAGTTTTTTGTACATTAGCTCTGATAAAATCATTTTGGTAAAAAAGCGTGCATATAGCTTTTGAGCCGGATATTTGTACACGATGTAAGCAAAATTAATGTATGAGGTATTTTTCTATTGTATTCATTATCATTTTACTGCAGTCCTGCAATAAGGAAAAAGAGGAGAAACAGATTGTATCCGCTACAACCGAAATGAAGGAAAGTAAAAAGGAAACAGATTCAGCGGTACATCATTCAAAACAGATTTCAGAGGATGTAAAAGACGGGCAGGATGATGTTATGCTGGCAGAAGATATACGTTTCAACGGAAAGACAGAAAGGATCTTTGACCTTAAAGATTTTGAAAAGGTTTTCGGAAAGCCGGACAGTATCAGGCTGATGGCTGATGAGGAGCCTTGTGCCTATATTTTTGAAGAAGGAACTCCGGAAGATAGATATTTGTATAAAAACGGGTCTTCTTTTGAAAACAGTAAAGAGAAAGTAGGTGTTAATGAATTCAGGTTTATGAACGGGAATTATATCCTGTATAAAGGAAAGAGAATAGATGCCAAAACTACATTGGATGATGTCAGGAAGATCTTTCCTAATTCGGTAAAGAATATAGATCAACTGGAACGTCCGGGGGAAGGAAAACTTCCGGTTATCAGGTTAAGAGAAGATAAAGAGGGTATTTCTGACGGCCACATTAATATATACTTTAAAAACAACCTGATCCATTCAATCTGGTGGTGGTTTCCCTGCTAAACAACAGTATTATCATTAACCTGAAAATTAAGAACAACCAATCAATCAATATTAAAAATGAAATTAACCCAATATCTGTCATTACTATTAATAGGTTTTTGCCTGACAAGCTACGGGCAGAAAAAAGATAGCAAAGAACTGCAGCCTGAAGCAGAACAGTTTACCCATAAAGTGATTCAACTGATTACTGAGAAAGATTATGTCACCCTGAATCAGTTAACCACCCCAAAAGTCTATTGTTCCCTCTGCTTTGATGATGCACCGGGAAAAAATTATTTTGTGGGGAAAGATATTTTTTACAAGAAACATATCAACACCATTTTCAACCAGGAATTACTTAACAGATTAGGCCGCAATGAAACAAAATTTTCGTGGGATGGCTCAGATTCAGGATTCAAAGACAGAGATTATATCGTATTGTATACTACTCATCGCCCAAATGAAGTTGGAGACGGTCATGAAGGTGCCCAATTTATCTTCTGGTTAAAGGATGAAAAAGGAAGCTTTAAGCTTTCGGGAATAGAAAGTGTGCCTTAGAATCACCAAATAAGATTAATCATATTCATTGCGATTATTCTGAAACTTTAGGTCTTATAAGATAATAAAGCTGGCGCTCTTCATCAACGAGCAGCATATAATCTCCTTTTTTGGGCTGGTATACAAAAAAGGAAAAGGGATCTCTTACATAGTTGTCCGGATATTCTATGAAAACATCCTGTTTGTAATGAAGTGTCTTTTTCGGCATTTTGATGGAAAAATAGGATGTTCCTGTCCATCCACGGTTACCGGAGCCATTTCCTGTTCCCCAGCTAAAGTTTTTTAAGCTCCAGAATGTATGGGCATTCCACTCTTTTTTCCGCACATGATCTCTTTGAATCAGTCCTGACGATTTATTTACCTCATAGCCTGAATTACTGAAGTCAATAGCCTTTTTGTTGGGAGTATTGTCAGGGTAGCCGTGCCAGTCTTTTTCAGCATAAAAATAATTCCAGACATTATCTTTAAATACTGTTAGTTTATACCTGTATTCATTCTCTTGTGATCCGGAATGAATAATATCGTCATACATATAGTCCCTGTCTGCAGTAATAGCTTCTGTTTCTGCCACAGAAAATATTTTGGTATCATCTATATTTTTATACGGATAATGAGTGGTATCACCGTCTTTCAGCCAATTACTGTAAGTGTTCTGATCTACATCCACAATATAATCATTAAAGGTCTGATAATTGTGAACCCCGTTTTCAGTGTTATATCGATATTGAAGACTGTCTATTATCTGTCCTCTGAGGTTTATTTTATACCATGTATAAATATTATCAGAACCCTTTTTTTCAGAATCATGATCTCTTTTGGTAATGATGACAATCGTACTGTCATTTTCCTGAATAACCGGTTCATGAATACCTGTGGATAGTTTAATGACTTCATACTCATTATCTGTGAGGCTGTCCAATGTTGTGTAGGATTTATACTGTTCCGGAAGTTTTTCAGTTCTCAACCTGTATCGCTGATAATACATTTCGGAATCCGGTAAGATAATTACAGCAATAATGGCGATGCTCCAGAGTATAACAGATTTCTTTTTGATATTTATTTTCATCGTATGGGTTTTTAGTTTTTATATCAGACAAAGCAGCAGGTTTTAAACGGAAAGATTAAAAGAATGCCGGAGGATTTTATCCTGATTCCAATATTTTTTGAGGAAAGGCAAAATACAATAAAATAAAGGATATTGAAAATAAAATATAGCCTAAAAATTTTTTGAAGGTTTGAACACAATGCATAAACTGCCGTTATGATTGTTTTTATAAAAACATAAGTAAAAAGATCAGCAAGAGATATCCCTTAATGAAATGAGTAAATACGTTCTGTTTCGGATAAAGATAAGCTCCCAGTACATTCAGAAGTAAAACTAAGAAATAGAAGAATAAAAACGTAAAGTGAGTGAAAATTCCTGGTCTCACTACAGAGTAGTAGAGATCAATTAATTTTTCTTTTTGATGGAATGCAAAATAAAAAACAGCCTCATTACTGTTCAGCAGAGATCTGTCCTCGGATTGTATCATCAGAGAAACCGATTGTTCACCTTGTTTAGGGGGAGTTTTCAACAGGCTTAAAGTTCCGTTGCCTTTATTATAAAAGCTGCATGGGTATTCTTCTAAAGAAAAAGTATGATAAGGGATTCTATTGGAAGAGGCATGAACGTCCCTTACTGTTCCTTGTATTTTTTCCAGTGCATATGATTTTATCACCATTCGAAGCGGGATATACAAAATTCCTAGTATGGAAATGATGGTGATAAGACGTTTAAACATAGCTTAAAAAATAGGATTGAACCCTTTTTAATAATTAGCCTGATAACAAAATTGGAGATGATCTGCTTTCCTGAAATTTATTATTCAGCAATATCATCACTTCTTTAGATGAATATGGATTTAAAATAGAAACCGGGAACTGTTTTATTTCAAGAGCTTCATAAGTTCTGCATTTTTATTGGCTTTAGCCATTTGTAATGCTGTTTTTCCGGAAACCATACCGTTGTCGGTTTCAAAAGTAATTCTAGACTTTTTATCAGCACCCTGAGACAGAAGATATTTTGCAATTTCAGTATCATTTTTTTCAACAGCAAGCAATAAAGCGTTATATCCATCATAATCAAAGAAATCCAATGGTGGGTTTTTTCCTTTTAGCGGAAGTTTTTTGATGAATTCCAGATCCTTATTCTTCACTGCCAATAACAGAAGTTTTCCAGGATCTTCCTGGTTAAGGATCTGTGGCTGATGGTTCAGATATAATTCTTTTGCGATCGCAAAATTTTCATAAAAGATTGCTGTGTACAAAGCATTTTTGGCATAGGCTCCTTTTTTGATAAGATAGAACGTAATTTCCCCGCTTCCATATTCAATCGCAGCATCTACAAGGTTTTTGTTGGTCGTGATGTCGGCTCCTTTATCCACCATATATTCTACCATAGGCATATTCTTTTTCCAGATGGCAGCCAGTACGGGTGCTGTTTCACCCGGAAGTATGGTTTTAATAGGAAATCCCTGGTCAACTATTTTTTTAACTAAAGGGAAATTATTTTCGCGGATCGCGGTATAAAAAGCATCAATCTGCTGCTTGTTTTGGGCACTTAATAATGAAGATAAACATATGATAACGGATATTCCGAACTTTTTCATTCCAGATCAAATTTAAAGGTGTAAAATTAATTAATTTCACCGATTACAGAGAAAAAGATGGCTGATAATGACTTTATTTTTTATTTCTGAATCAATGTTTCCGCATAATTTACAATTGGAGAGCACAACCTCTTGAAAATTATTTTTTTTCTTTAAATGATCTTTTTTACAGATTATTTTCAACTTCTAAACTGAACGGTTTTAATAAAAGCTCCTGTGCCTGCTGTGGTGGAAATGCAAGCTATTGAGACATAAAAGGCTGAACCTGTGATGAAAAAGTCCACCACAGGTTGTTTGATTGTAAATGAATTATCCGGTTAAAGAATTTCCACTTCTTCCGGAACGATAAACAGAATAATACAGCCATTTTCTGAGGTAACAGAATGTTTGAAGCTGGGCGGTGTATACAAATAATCTCCCTTCTTCAGGTTTCCACCTGCAATAACTGCATCACCTTCCAGGATGAAAAGTTCTTCACCGGCAGGATGATTGTGATAAGGATAGCTGGCTCCCGGCTCAAATTTCAGAAGAATAGTGGTAGACCTGTTTTGTTCCGGATCAAATTTTAAGGATTTTACAAAAATACCTTCATAGTGTATTCCTTTCTCAATGAGAGGTTGCCATTCTTTTTGTTCTGTTTTTACGATGTAGTTGTTGATGCTAGTGCTCATGATATTAAATTTTAAATGATGATTAATGTAACAATTGTTCTAAAGACCATGGATAATGAGGACAAGTACTCAGTAAAAATGCTCCCGCACTGAATACCAAAACAGAATAATCCAGAGGTTCTTTACACCCGAAAGAAATGCTCATAGCTATAGCAAAGAGTAAGGTGAGAACAGATGCGGATACAGCTGTTTTACGAATCTGAAATCCTACCAGAAGTAAAATGCCAATGATTAATTCAGCAGTTGTAGATAGTACAGCAATTACCGGGGCCCAGGAAGCAGGTAAAAATGAATTGACGTCAGCAGTATACTGAACAAAATTTTTCCATCCGGAAGATTGTGCTCCCCAGAGATTCAGCCGGCTTGCTACTGCTGATAAAAAACCTGCTGCCAGGGTTATTCTCAATAAAAATCCGGCGATGTCCTGTCTTGTTTTCATAAGAGTAATTTTAAGGTCTCAATGACAGGTACAAAGTTCAGCGAAAGTGATGCCTTAAAAAATAGACAATTCCGGGAAAAGCATATAATATTTGGATGAGGTTCGGAATACGGGGCTTAATTTCATATTCAGAGTTATCTCTAATTCTTCACAGACTTTTGATAGTCTTTGGGGGAAAGCGAAGTATGTTTTTTAAAGAAGTTTGAGAAGTAAAAAGGATCATTAAAACCAAGCTGGTAAGCAATTTCCTTGACACTCATTTTTTCATAAAGCAATAATCTTTTCGCCTCAGAAACAATAAGGCTGTAGATAACATTTTGAGCTGTTTTATTGGTATGAAGCTTAGAAACTTCATTCAGTTTAGCTTCAGTGGTTGCCAAAGAATCTGCATGATAAGATACAGGATGATTCTCAGAAAAATGATTTCGGACACTTTCCAGGAACTTTAAAAATAAAGCATCAGGCTTCCAAATTTCATCACCATTGGCAATTTTACTGCGGTTAATTTCTACCAGTAATAATTCCACGAGAGAATGGGTAGAAATCAGATACTGATAGGGTTTTTCCCGAATTTCCTTTTCAATAAGGTTGAGGGTTTCGGTAAAAAAATCAGGATGCTGAACGGTAATCATTTCATTCATTCCAAAGTGGCAGAATAATCCGTTGTGAAAAATCAGTTCAATATCACTGTCACTTTTACAGAAAAAATCCAGGGTAAATTCAAGGGCTGTAAGCTCACCTTCCACAGAGATCAGCTGATGAAACTGCCCCGAAGTAATGGTAACGGTTTGTCCGCTTTTCAGGAGGAAAATATTTTCGTCAATCAGAATTTCAGCGGTTCCGGTATTACACCAGAATAATGTATATTTTATCACACGCCTTGGCTTGGGATGCCCAGCCTGATTAATATATTTCTTTATTTCAATCATTTTCCACTTATTTATAATTGCTGATATCTGATTGGCTAAACTTTCAGACTAAATTACAAAAAAGTAGACGATAAGGATATATAAAAAAACGTAGAAAACTGATATAATTGCAGTTTTCTACGTTTTAAAAATTATTTACCAAAATACAGCTGATCCTGCTTTTGCTGCTCATTATAAATGATCTGGAAACTTACCGGCATATACTGATAAAGAAGTTTCCAATGGGCAATCTTAGCATGTTTTTTAAAGCTTTCAAAAGATCTTACAAAGATGTTTTCAATCATTGTTCTTACATAGGAGTTTCCGTTTCTGTAAAGCCCGTCCATCAGTTTGATATGATGGGCAATGATGTTAATCTTCGATTCCTTCAGCAGACCTTTAAGATAATTAACGGTTGCCTGCATAATGCCTGCAAAATTATCCTGGATAGATAATTGTGTGATCTCTTTGCGAAGTGGCGGATAGAAAAATTTTAAGTATTCAACAGCTATTTTTTGATTAATAGTTTGCATTTTTACTTTCATCATAATTAAGAATTTTTCAAACACTTTACATTGCAGCGAAATGTATACCAAAATTTAAAGGCAGGCTGCAAAAATAAATACACCTACAATTACAGCGATGTGGGTAAGCAGTATCTCTGTATTCTGTCTGTTAGTCGTGTTTTTCCAGGTTTTCCAGTCGGAAATTCTTCTTATTTTATTTTTCATAATCTATTGATTGTGAGTTATTTTTAATTTTGTTTAATTTAAACACTTTGTAATGAAACCGTTGAAAAATGTAATAAACGCTTCATATACCATGGCTGTAAATTTGTCTCGAATAGCTGTTTTTCAGGTCAGAAGAAATATGGCTGAAGATCATTTGACGGTATTCTTTGCTGCAAAATGCAGTAAAATTGTCCAGAGAGTAAATAAAAGTATTTTCTATGGCATTTTTTAACAGCGTATCCCCCTGAAGGTATATTTTGTCTATCTTCTGTAAGCATGTGAACAGCAGATTAATGTCATTCTGGCGGATCATATTTTTAATACGGTCCGTGAAAGTCCGGATCACACTGTATGAATTGGGACTTTGGGTTTCATTCAATTCCGTTTCAAAGTCAGGAAACAGTTCTTTGATTTCCTGTACAGCCTGTAAATAGTTCATAGTATATATTGTGTTAAATGTGGTTTTGCTCCAGCAGTTTGATAAAAGCTCCAAACATGAGAATGATGAAAAAAGCGATAAAAAGAAGATGATAAGGTTTCAGCCATTTAGGTGTTTGTGGCCCTCTGCTTTTTAATCTTCTTAATTTGTCTATTCTGTTCAATGTTTTCAAGTCCATTTTTTTATGTTTTGAAAATGAAGATGCCAATGGTATACCTTTGAAACCGGAATTTATTTAATGTGTTGAAAATAAGTATTTTGTGTAATTATTTTTAATGGATTAAATAATAAAAAGCATTTCAAAATGATAAGGAATTTATCAAATTGGAAAATTTGGGCCTTTGTGGGTTAAGTTATTGAGAGTACACTTAAGTTTTGAAAATCTAAGATTTTCATCTTAAATCCCTTTTTTGCAGTATTATTTTAAACTTCTAAAGTGAACTAAAGCGTTTAAGAATAAAAGCTTTTAGGTCTTTTCATTTTGTTGAATCTTCGATTTGCGGTATAAAAAAATCAAAGTATTTCAAAACAGAATCAATGCTAATTTTCAGTTTCATAGAAAGGATAGAATGAATATCTTTGCAGTCCAAATATTCAGAAGATGTTTTCAAAAATCATAGTACACAGAGTCGGAAATAAGATCAACGGAGATACTCTAACGCTTTCCCAGGAGGAATTGAAGCTGGAGGAAGGAATGGCAGAGATGCTTGAAGATTACTTTTTAGGATCATTCAAGTCAGAAGAAACTTTTCATTTTTACAGTGACACGTATCTGGTGAACAACCCGGTTTACAGTGCCGTATCTGAAATCTTTGAAGATAAGTCTAAGTTTATCTGGGAGTCTGAGAATATTGCAAAACACCTTTTTGAAGCCGCAGAAAACCCTAGGGTTCAGAGTGGAGAGCTATTCATTGTTCTTTTTGAGGACGAAAGTGACCGTCCGGATAAAGTGGATAAGATCGGGATTTTTAAAACAGAGAAAAGAGAATCATTCCTGAAAATCAACCCTGCGGAAGAAACTTTTGATATTGAAAAAGATCAGGGGATCGGTTTATCTAAAATTGATAAGGCAGCTTTAATTTACAACAACAATAAAGATACAGGATATGTACTTTCCGTGGTTGACAACAATAAGAACGGAGATATGTACTATTGGTTCGAAGATTTCTTAAAAGTAAAACAACGCGATGATGAGTATTTCCACACGCAGGAAGCTTTGATGGTGTACAAAGATTACATCACGAAACAACTTCCACAGGAATTCGAGGTTTCCAAAGCTGACCAGGCAGATTTCCTTAATAAATCCATCAACTTCTTCAAAGAAAAAGAAGAGTTCAAATTAGATGAATTTGCCAATGAAGTATTGGGAGACGAGCATGTAATTGAAAGTTTTGTGAACTTTAAAACCGATTACGAACAGGACATGCAGGTGAATATTGCAGAAGAATTCCCAATAAGTGAAGCAGCGGTGAAAAAAACACAGAGACATTTTAAAAGTATTATCAAATTAGATAAAAACTTCCATATCTACATTCACGGAGACCGTCAGAAAATTGAAATGGGTGAAGATGATAAAGGAAAATACTACAGACTTTATTTCGAAAAAGAAGTGTAAAAAGAAATCTCAGGTTCCATAATAATATCATAACTTTATTGCTGGTTACAAAATAGCAGCTATGAAATTTCTGATTATTTTCTGGGGAGCTTTTTTCTTTTTTTTCTGTGCTCCTTTTCCGATTTTATTGTATATGTTGAATGAGGAACTGTTATCAGAACCGAGAAATTCATTAGCGGTGAGCTATGGGTATCTCGGTTTTTCTTTATTAATATGGGGATATGTGATCATTTTCTTTATTAATACGCTTTTCATTACAACTTTTAAAGAGAAGAGTATTATTCAATCCATTTTACATAACGGAATTCCAAGGGAAGCCAAAGTCATTGACTATAAACTCCTCAAGTATATTCCTAAAAAGAACATGAATCTTATTCAGGTTATGCTTTCATTTCCCAATCTCAGCAATACGGTGATAGAACATAAAATGATGTTTCATGATTCCAAACCACAGGAAAAAAGATTTGATGTGGGAAATAAAATCAAAGTATTGCTTAATCCTCAGGTTTCAAAGGAGCCTTACTTTATTTTAAGTGATCAGAAAGTAGGATTCAACACATCAGGAATGATGTTGAGAATTATTTTTATGGGATTACTGATTGCTTATGTTATTGGCTTATACTACTATTTTTATATGCGGGAATCCTTTGATTTTGGCTGGAGGTTTCTGACATTCATGCACCCGATTATTTTCAGCGGTGTTATGACAATTATCTATGTATTGGTTTTTCAGTTGATTTTCGGCAGGTTTTTTAAAAATACAAAAGAAGAACGTATTCTTTTTTCAGGAAGAAATGCTGAAGCTAATATCATCAGTGTAAATGAGACGGGGCTTACAGTAAATGATCAGCCCCAGATTATGTTTCAGCTAAGCTTTAAAGATTTCAGAGGAACTGAGCATATTGCTGTATATAAGAAACTTGTCAGCCGTCTGAATCTGTCTTCCGTCCCTAAAAAAGGAACCATAGAAATTATATATGATGAGAATGATCCGAAGAAGATTATGATTCCCCGAGGATTTTAAAGGTAAAATTACAAAAGTGAAAATTTTCTGATAGGAGAATAAGACTTTTTGATTAAGAAAATAAACATTGAGGCAAAGCATTTAGCTTTTTTCCTTTTTCTCCTTTTGCTCATTACCCTATTCATTATCTTTGTCTTATAAGCTAAATCATATGAAAACAACAATCGTTGACCTTACAAAACCTATTCAATACAATGCAGGAGATCCCTGGTTTATGAAGGTTAAGATCAGGCATAAAGCCCACCGCAAATCACATTGGCTGATACGTCTGGCGTTGAGACTTCCATCAAGACTTTTCCCTAAAAACTGGACGGGATGGGCCGATGATACAATTAAAAATATGGGGCTTCATGCTACTACTCATATTGATGCACCGTGGCATTACGGCCCTGTGGTAGAAGGAAAACCTGCTAAAACAATTGACCAGATTCCTTTAGAATGGTGTTATGGAGATGGTGTTGTGATAGATTGCAGTCATAAAGAAGATTTTGTAGCCATTACAGTTGATGATCTGAAAAAAGATCTTAACAAGAATGGGATCACCATTCAGGAAGGAAATATTGTTTTGATCAGAACTGATAGGGATCAATTGATGGGAACCCCTGATTTTGTAGAAAAAGGAACCGGAATGAGCCGTGAAGCTACCGAATGGCTGATCGATCAGGGAGTAAAAGTAATGGGAATAGATCAATGGGGTTGGGACCTTCCTCTTAAGTTTATGGCTAAAAAAGCAAAAGAACTGAATGATCCCGAATATTTCTGGGAAGGCCACCGCGTAGGAATAGAAAAAGAATATCTGCATATAGAACAGCTTACCAATCTTAAGGCTTTGCCACCTGCAGGGTTTAAAATCTGTGTATTTCCATTGAAGATTGTGGGCGGGTCTGCAGCTCCGGCAAGGGTAGTTGCCATGATGAATGAATAGAAGTTCATCTAAAAAAACAGAAAGGGCAAATCTGCATTTGCAGATTCGCCCTTTCACATAGTATCATTTTTAGCGTTCTTCGTTTATTTACCTTTTTTATTAAAAAATAAGGCTCTGTTGTATTCAAAATTCATTCTGGCAATATTCAGGACGGAGATTCCCTGTGGGCATTCCACTTCACAGGCTTCTGTATTGGAGCAGTGCCCGAATAGTTCAGTATCCATCCGGGAAACCATATCCAGAACACGTTTACTTCTTTCTTCTTTACCCTGAGGCAACAATGCCATATGGGATATTTTGGCAGAAGTAAATAAAGCTGCACTTCCGTTTTTACAGGTGGCCACACATGCACCACATCCAATGCATGCAGCAGAATCAAAAGCTTCCTCGGCAACCTGATGGGTAACCGGAATAGCTGTAGCATCAGGAGCCTGACCTGTATTCACTGATACAAAGCCGCCGGAAGAAATAATTCTGTCGAAAGCAGAACGGTCTACCTTTAAATCTTTCTTCACAGGGAATGCTTCTGCACGGAAAGGTTCTATCAGAATGGTTTCCCCGTCTTTGAATGAGCGCAGGTGAAGCTGGCAGGTTGTGGTATTTTTTAAAGGACCGTGAGCGATACCATTAATCATCATGCCACACTGGCCACATATCCCTTCACGACAGTCGTGATCGAATTCTACCGGTTCATCCCCCTCAATAATCAGCTTTTCATTTAAAGTATCCAGCATTTCAAGGAAAGACATGTGGGAATTTAATCCTTTAAGGTCATAGCTGACCAGTTTTCCCTCACTTTTTCTGTCCTTCTGTCTCCATATCTTAAGGTGTAAATCCATAATTTTTGTTTTTTATTTGTAACTTCTTACCGTTGGCTGTATTTCTTCAAAGATGAGTGGTTCTTTGATGAGCTCAGGCTCGCCATTTTCACCTGTCCAGGCCCACGCAGAGATAAACTGATATTCTGCATCATTTCTCATTGCTTCTCCATCCTGAGTCTGATATTCTTCTCTGAAATGAGCACCACAGGATTCATTACGGGTTAAAGCATCATAGCACATCAGTTCTCCGATTTCAAAATAATCGGCAACACGGCCTGCTTTTTCCAGTTCAGCGTTCATTGTATTGCCCTGTCCTGAAACTCTTACATCCTTATAAAATTCCTGTTTTAATTTTCTGATTTCCTGGATCGCATATTTCAGTCCTTCTTCATTTCTTGCTAATCCACAATAATCGTACAGGAGCTTTCCTAATGTTTTATGGAAATAGTCAACAGTTTTGGTTCCTTTTATATTTATTAAATCCTGGATCTGTTTTTTAACGGCATTTTCAGCCTGTTCAAACTCAGGAGCATCCGGTGAGATTTTTCCGGTGTGAATTTCATCTGCCAAATAATTGGCAATGGTATACGGAGCAATAAAATATCCGTCAACAGAAGCCTGTAGAAGAGAGTTTGCCCCCAATCTGTTGGCTCCATGATCTGCAAAATTTGCTTCTCCCAAGGCAAATAATCCCGGAACAGTGGTCATCAGTTCATAATCAACCCAAAGTCCTCCCATGGAAAAGTGGGCAGAAGGAGAGATCATCATTGGTTCTTTGTAAGCGTCATAACCGGTGATCTTAAGATACATATCAAATAAATTTCCATATTTTTCCTTGATCTTATCTTTCCCCTGTTCTTTAATGGCTTTAGAGAAATCAAGATACACTGCATTTTTCAAAGGACCAATTCCAAATCCGGCATCAATTCTTTCTTTTGCAGCGCGGGATGAAATATCTCTTGGAGCTAAATTTCCGAAAGCAGGATACCTTCTTTCCAGATAGTAGTCTCTCTCGTTTTCCGGGATATCATTAGGAGCTCTCTTTTCATCCTGTTTTAAAGGAACCCAGATTCTTCCGTCATTACGCAATGATTCGGACATCAATGTTAATTTGGATTGATAATCTCCGGATTGCGGAAGGGAAGTAGGGTGTACCTGAATCCAACTTGGGGAAGCCATTAAAGCTCCTTTTTTATGGGCTCTCCAGATAGCGGAACCATTACACCCCATAGCCAATGTAGACAGATAATAAATTTTTCCGTAGCCTCCGGTCGCTAATATTACAGTATGGGCGGCATGTCTTTCAATTTCTCCGGTATCTAAATTTCTTACGATAATTCCTTTCGCCTTTCCGTCAATGGTAACTAAGTCAAGCATTTCATGTCTTGAAAATAACTGTACGGAGCCTTTACCCACCTGTCTCATTAAGGCCTGATAGGCTCCCAGAAGCAATTGTTGCCCGGTCTGTCCCCTCGCATAGAAGGTACGGCTCACCTGAACGCCGCCAAAAGATCGGTTATTAAGGTAGCCACCATATTCACGCCCGAAAGGAACACCTTGTGCTACGGCCTGATCGATGAGGTTTAAAGAGCATTCTGCCATTCGGTAAACGTTGGCTTCACGGGCTCTGAAATCTCCTCCTTTCAAGGTATCTACAAACATTCTGTAAACACTGTCACCGTCATTTTTATAATTTTTGGCAGCATTTACTCCACCTTGAGCTGCTACGGAGTGTGCTCTTCTCGGGCTGTCCTGAAAACAGAATGCTTTTACATTATAGCCCATTTCTCCTAAAGAAGCGGCAACGGAACTTCCTGCAAGACCTGTTCCTACAACAATCACATCAAGCTTTTTGCGGTTGGCCGGGTTCACAAGCTTGGCTTTCTTTTTATAATAGGCCCATTTCTGTTCCAACGGACCTTGTGGTATTTTTGAATCTAAAATCATGATGAGGTCTTTTTAATGATAGGTAAAGAATACATAAACAGGCATCAGGGCAAAACCTAAACTGATAATGACAGAGTAAGCCGTTCCGGCAATTTTAACCCATTTCACAAACTTTGGATGGTATAATCCAAGTGTTCTCACAGAGCTGTACAATCCGTGGATCAGGTGATAGCATAAAGCGATCATAGAAAGAACATAAACTACTACATACCACCATTCTTTAAATACGGTTACCACCAAAATATACAAGTCTTTATTTCCATTTTCATCCAAAGGTGGATTTCCGAATTTATAAACATACCAGAAGTTCTGAAAATGAATTACCAGAAATATCAGGATGATAGTTCCAAGGATACCCATATTTCTGGATGCCCATTTGCTGGCTCTTCCACGTCTGTCCGACTGGTAACTGCCGCCGGATTTTTTATTTTTCAGGGTGATTACCAGCCCATCTACAGCATGAAGAATGATACTTGCATACAAAATGTAAGAAACTATTTTGATAATGATATTTCCTGATAAAAAATGCGAATAGGCATTGAATTGAAGGTGAGCCTGCTCCTGAGGGAGAAAAAGCTGAAGATTTCCAAGGAAATGAATCAACAGGAAGAATCCCAAAAAGAGTCCTGTAAGGCACATCAGCATTTTTCTTGACAATGTTGATAACATAGAGTTGATTTAATAATTAATAATATCCTAAAACTTTCATCCATAGACCTCCTACAACCATATAGATGATTAAAAGCACAATTCCTATTTCAAGGCCTCGAAGCCACCAGACTTTCAGATCTACATAGCCGCTGCCGAAGAATACCGGTGCCGGACCGTGTCCATAGTGAGTAAGCACCCCATAAATTGACCCCATGAAACCAAGCATCATGGCTAAAAGCATAGGTGGAATTCCTAAAGAAACACCAACTCCCAAAAGAGCTGCATACATAGCCGCTACGTGAGCAGTGGCACTGGCGAAAATATAATGACTGAAGAAATAGACTATGATAATAACCGGAAAAGCTACCTGCCAGCTCAATCCACCGATCTGAACTTTGATAAGGTTACTGAACCATCCAATGAAGCCTAGTTCATTTAATGAACTTGCCATCATTACTAAAACAGCGAACCAGACGATAGTGTCCCAGGCTCCTTTTTCACCTTTTACATCTTCCCAGGTTAATACTGAGGTTAATAACAATAAAGTTAATCCGATGAATGCCGTAGTAGTGGCATCAATAGAAAGTGCTCCTCCGAAGATCCAGAGGAATAAAAGGATAAAGAAAGCTAAAAGCATTAACCATTCATTTCTGGAAATAGGTCCCATTTCTTTTAGCTTCTGGGTAGCCATTTTCGGTGCATCTCCGGTTTTTTTCAGCTCAGGCGGATATAATTTATATAGAACCAAAGGAACTACAAAGAATGCTACTAATCCGGGAACGAAACCTGCTGCGGCCCATGACATCCATGTGATATCAATTCCAAGGTTGGCTGCAAACTTCTGACACATCGGGTTGCTTGCCGTTCCGGTTAAGAACATAGAAGAAGCGATGAGGTTCATATAGTAACTGTTCAATGTTAAGAATGAACCCAGTTTTCTATGGGTTTCCGGTTTCTCAGGAACGGAATCAAAACTTATGGCCATAGATTTCATGATGGGGTAGATAATTCCTCCGCCTCTTGCGGTATTACTTGGAATAGCAGGAGCCAGGCATACGTCTGCCAGCCCTAATCCGTAAGCTAACCCCAATGAACTTTTACCGAAAACCCTGATAAATAAAAAAGCAATACGGTTTCCAAGTCCTGTTTTTATAAATCCTCTGGCAATAAAGAATGAAATCCCGATCAGCCAGATCACTTTATCTCCAAACCCGGAAAGTGCTTTGGTAATTGATTTTCCTGCATCTCCGGGAGCTACAACTTGTGTAAGGGCTGTAAATCCGATCGCCATCATACACATCGTTCCCATAGGTGCGGCTTTTAGAATAATTCCTAAAATAGTTGCTGCAAAAATGGCAAACAAGTGCCATGCATTCTGGGTAACCCCTTCGGGTGCCGGGATGAACCAGATGATTAACGCAACGACAAATGTGATCGCAACGTTTTTGATATTAATTTCTTTCATGATATTCTATTTAATCCTTAAAATCTGCTCTGTACCTGCACAATGAACAGGTTATTATTGTATTGATTGGTGTTTTCTACCTGATATTTGTAGCGGTCAAACTGCACACCCAGCTGAATTCTTGCCCCATAGTTTTTAAGGAACTCAAGCCCAACCATTGGGGTAATGGTCTGTCTTGGATTGGATGCCATTCTGAAGTTGGTATCCAGATATTCATACCGGCAGGACAGCTCGAAAGCACTGAGGTTTTTGTGGTTGATCTCATATCTCAGATTCGGAAGGAAATAAACCCCGCGAATCAGATACTGATCCGGATTATCAGGTCTTATTTCAGGAGCGATAGAGTTGTACAGGACATGGTTGGTTGCCTGTTTAGCCTCCAGTTGCATATCGAGGCTCCATTTAGGATCAAACTGAATCAGTGAACTCAGGTCTACTCCCAGTGCATATACTTTTTTACTGAAAACTTCCCCGATACCCCCATTCAGGCCTACATTGAAATTGTATTTTTTAGATAATCCGAAGACAAGACGGGTAGAATACTGTTTTCCGTTATCATTATCATTGATCTGATTCTTTCCGTTTCCGTTGACCACTGAAACTGCATATTGGAAAGGAATTTCTCCCAGCTGAAGCTGTCCTGTAGCAGACATTCCGATCTGAAAGCTTGTCCAGCCTAGTTTTCCGAATTCCGTATACTGATTAGACCAGTCTAAAGATTTAATAATATCAATAGGATAAGTCTCTTCAATGCCGAACCATGGCCTGAACTGCCCAACCGTGATCGCTAATTTTGGATTGAAAGTATATTTAAGGTAAGCATTTTCAAGCACTCTGCTTTTAGGATCATTTTTAAAATCAGCAAGGTTCGCCAGTACTACAACTTCTGTACGTTTACTGATCTGTGCTCTTACCTGAACCCTCATGTATTTCAGCATGAAATTATTATCGGTTCCTGATCCGTCAGAATGATGAAGGCCATTTACATCAACATCCTTGCTCATCCCTACCAGATAACGCGCCTGGAAAAGGCCTTTGATCTGAAGCTGGGGATATTTTACATCTTCTTCCTGTGGTTTTGGTGTGGTCTGTAGAGAATCCTGTATCTGTGCATTCGCTGAAAACCAGCCCATAAGTACGCACAGGATCAAGCTTCTCTTTTTTAATGAAAAAAAGGCCATATCTATTTGTTTAATTTTTGCTTTTTTGAATTTTTATGTAAGCATAAAAGTCTCTGTCTCTATCCTTGAAAAGCTGAGAGTATGTACTGTACGTACCTCATATAATGATAAAAACTTTTTGCTTAAATCTTTCCGTTAAATCTCCGGTTTCTATCTTTCAGAGGGAGGAATGATCTTTATCTCATTCTGAATGTAATGATCCAGAATTTACAAAACCTTAAGTGTTTCCCGGTATTTCTTCACAAAGAAACACTTAAGACTAAATCTTTATTCTAAACCTAAGAATTTGAAAGATGGAGTTTCTTTGAAACTGGCATTTGCTTTACCGTTATAGGTTTGGTAATTACTTAAATCCAGTTTCATTACTTTGCCTTTTGTACTCAGGTCAAAATCTTTAAGATCTACCCAGAATGTATTGGGAGTAAAAACAGTTTCAAAATAATATACCAGATTCTTCTGATCCGAAACAGAACGCCATCTGGTTGAAGATATATTAGGTTCAGTAGGGGAAGAAATTCCGTATGGAACAGAGCAGTTTCTGATGACACTGAATACGCTGGCTACAGCAGTACGGGTGTCAGCCGTTTTCGGAATGGCATCAATATAGTAAGAAGCTCTTACGAAACGATCAGCAGCACGGTTGGTTCCCGGAAGCATCACTGTTCCCGGAATGCCTTTCCAGTAATTGTTAAGAGCAAGCTGTTCATCGAAAATAGGAGAATTGGTCATTACTGTGTAAGACGGATCATGATGAATCACAAGCTTTCCGTTAATGTACTCAAAGACCGCGTTGTCTCCTGAAGCATCGGAAATGGAAAGGTGAATCGTTGTAAATCTTTCTGTACCCGGGATATAATCACTTACAATCACGAATGGTTCTTTTCTTGAAAATTCTACGGCTTCTTTTACAGTGGAGAAGTTATCAAGGTAATATTGTGCCCATAAAGAGATGGCAATGCCTTTTTTTCCTCCTTTAGGATCAAATTTAGGATATTGAGACTCTCCTAACCATAGCATATTCGCTACCAGTCCTTTTTCATTCATTCCGTCAGCAGAAGCTATATCCCAACTGGAACTGATGATGCTTCCGTATTTAGAAGTCCATTTTACAGATTTAGGACCTGTTTGGCCATTGCGGTCTATTCCTTTTGGAAAAACCCAAAGATTGGCAGGAATCTCATCACGCCAGTCCATAGATCGGGCTGTAAGAATCGTATTTTGCGGGCCTTTGTAGACAACACGGGTACACGCTTCTGACGGATTCCATAATCCTATGGAAAGAACAAGAGAAAATAAAATTAATGGGAACTTTTTCATAATAGTATTATTTGAATTTAAAATTTATATTGAAATTATTGTGAATAATTCAATTGTTTTATAGCTGTATTCATTATTCGGTGATATAAAATTAGTTAAATTTGTTTAAATAACATAATTATTTTAGGTGATTAACTGCATTTCATGTTATGAATCATAGTTTAATGGTTAAAAACACTATTGTTGAGAAAATTTTCGTATATTTTAGAAATTTCATAGGAAAAACGGTTGAAAATGGATAATTTTTCAATGAAAAAAAACGTCAGTTTTTGCTATATACTGCCCCACAAAGAGCCTGAAAATTAAATACCACACTATTGAAGACAGTTCAAAAAAAGAACTATCTTTGATAGATAGACTGAAAGAGATATGAATTTTGTAGAATGTCACGAAGAACCTATCCATATTCCAGGCTCTATTCAAAGTTTTGGTTATCTGATTGGCATTGATGCAGTATCTCATTCCATTACTTTTTTCAGCAGGAATATATCGGATATTTTTGAAATCGGAAACCTGGAAGGGGTATTTGGTAGTAAGCTTACGGATTTCCCGGAAAGTTTTCAGAATATTATTGATTCGGATATTTATACTTCCCTGGAACGTTACACCAGACGGGAGAATGAAACGTATTTTGATAAGATTTTTATTGATAAAAAAGAATATCATTTTTCTGTTTTCAGAAGCAGCGGATCTATTTTTCTGGAGTTTGAGGAAGTTTTAATTAATCCTGATAAGCGGATTTCCAATAAATATGATAACTTTTATGTGATTGATGATGAACAGGAACTTTGGAATCATCTTCTGGAAACGCTTTCTAAGGTCGTAAATTATGACCGCACCATGGTTTACAAGTTTATGATGGATGGCTCCGGAAAGGTGATTGCCGAGAAGAAGAATGAAGAAATGGAAAGTTTTCTCGGGCTTCATTATCCTGAATCTGATATTCCGAAGCAGGCAAGAGAACTTTATCTGAAAAAAAGAAAAAGAATCTTCAGTAATGTTTACGAAGAAACCGTCCCAATTATCAGTAAAACCATTAAAAATATTGACCTGAGCCTTGCGGCATCACGGGCTATGTCTCCCGTTCATGGTCAGTATCTTAAAAATTCAGGAGTCTCTTCCAGCTTCAGTGTGTCAATTATTATTGATAACCATCTTTGGGGCTTAGTGACCTGTCAGAATGTGGCACCTAAACATATTGACCTTGAAGACAGGGTACAGGCAGGGATTTTTACAGCATTGGCTGCCAATGCCTATTCCTCTTTTAAATCCAAAAATGAACTGAATTATCGTCTTGAGCTGAATGAAAGAATTTCTCAGCTTAAAACGAAATTTTTAAAACATAATAACCTGTTTGATTCTCTCCTGGAAAGTAAAAAAGAGATCATGAGTTTGCCGGAAGCAGACGGTCTTGCCATTGTTTCTGATGAAAATATAATTATTGAAGGTGAAGCTCCAACAGCCGGTTGCATCAGCAGGATTGTAAACTGGACACTGGAAAATACTAGTGACAGAATTTATGTGAATAGAAGTTTCCTTAAAAACCACGGTGAGGAACTGGAACTGTCTGAAAATGCAGCCGGAATTATCATTTATTTCATTGAAAGGGATAAAAATGAGATGCTGATCTGGTTCCGTAAAGAATTTGATGAGCATATTGACTGGGCTGGAAATCCGGAAAAGAAAATAGGTGTATTTTCCCAAAACGGAAAAGACAGGCAAATGATTTCCCCAAGAACTTCATTCCGCATTTTTACAGAAAATATTAAAGGGCATTCCAAAAGATGGAATTCAAGAAATGTGAGCGCAGTACAGGCTGTGAGAGATCTTATTTTGGAAACATCCCATAAGAATTATAATGCGATTAAAAGGCTTAATGATGAGCTTAAAAAGGTAAATGAGGAACTCGACAGTTTTTCTTACACCATTTCTCACGATCTGGGAACTCCTTTAACCGTTATGAAACTGAATGCCCAGATGCTTTTGGGAAATCTTGCTGATGGTTCTGAGAAAAGTAAAACAAAGATCAATACCATTATTGAGGAAATCGACAGTATGGCTGAAATGATGCAGGATGTATTACAGCTCAGCCGGGCAAAGCATAGCGAGATACAGCTTGAAACTTTGAAAACGAATAATACGATTCAAAAGATCTCAGACAATGCGAAGATCACCTATGGAAGTCCAAAAAGTGAAATTACCATTAAGGAATGCCCGGATGTATTGGCAGATAAAACAATGCTCCATCAGGTATTCCTGAATATCATCAATAATGCAGTAAAATATTCTTCTCATAAGGAGAAGCCTAAGGTGGAAATTGAGGGAACGGAAGATGGACAAACTATTGTGTACAGGATTTCAGACAACGGAATTGGTATTCCTGAAGAGGAAAAACACAAGATGTTTAAAATTTTTAACAGGATGGATAATGCGAAGAAGTTCAAAGGGAATGGAGTAGGCTTGTCTATTGTTCACCGCATCATGAAGAGAATAGGCGGAAATATAGATTATGAGAGTAATAAAGAGGGTACTTCATTCATTTTAACGTTCAAAAAGCCTTACATTTGATAAACTTTTAAAACGTTATTATGGTATCAGAATATCTAAAACAAAATACAGCAGACTATCACGATGCAGCGGAGAAGCTTTTTAATTCTGAAAAGATTTTTAATAAAACCTTCACGTTAGAAGATTATAAAAAGATCATCCATACCAATTATCTGATGCTTCTTCACAGTGAAGATAAAATATTCGGCAGCCTTTCTGCTAAGTATGGTGATAAACTTCAGCTTGCAGAAAGAAAGAAGCTTTCTCTTATAGAAAAAGATCTTGAAAGCCTTGCTTTGAAAAACCAGCCGGCATCCCACCAACTTGAATTTGAAAATGAACATGAAGCTCTGGGAGCAATGTATGTGATTGAAGGCTCCACACTGGGTGGAAATGTGATTGCTAAACAGCTTTCTAAAACGGAAGGTTTTGATGCTGTTACTTTTAACTTTTTCGGATGTTACCAGGAGAATACAGGGCCTATGTGGAAGAATTTTAAGGAGGTCCTGGATACTGAAGTAGCAGAGGAGAAGTATGATGAGGTGCTTTCCGGTGCGAAAAAGCTGTATACCTTTTTGCTGAATGTCAACTAATTTCTTTTAATTCTAATAAAATTTCTGAAAAATTGCGCATTTTTTCAGGATTTATTAAATTTGGGAAGTTTCAAATTTAAATAGTAACTAAACAAATAAATAATTAAAAAAGTAACAATATGAAAGTAACTGTAGTAGGTGCAGGCGCTGTAGGAGCAAGCTGTGCAGAATACATCGCAATGAAGAACTTCTGTTCAGAAGTAGTTTTGGTAGATATTAAAGAAGGGTTTGCTGAAGGTAAGGCAATGGATTTGATGCAGACAGCATCGCTTAACGGATTCGATACAAAAATTACCGGAACAACAGGAGATTACAGCAAAACTGCAGGTTCTCATGTAGCCGTAATCACTTCAGGGATTCCTAGAAAACCTGGAATGACAAGAGAAGAACTAATCGGTATCAATGCAGGTATCGTGAAAGACGTTACTGAAAACTTAGTAAAACATTCTCCGGAAGTAATCATCATTGTGGTTTCTAACCCAATGGATACAATGGCTTATTTAGTACACAAAACTTCAGGTCTTCCTAAACACAAAATCATCGGAATGGGTGGTGCGCTAGACTCTGCAAGATTTAAATACAGATTGGCTGAAGCATTAGAAGCTCCAATTTCTGATGTAGACGGTATGGTAATCGCTGCCCACAGTGATACAGGTATGCTTCCATTATTGAGCAAAGCTACAAGAAATGGTGTTCCTGTAACTGAGTTCTTAAACGATGAACAGCAAAAATATGTAATCGAAGAAACTAAAGTTGGAGGTGCTACTCTTACTAAGCTATTAGGAACTTCTGCCTGGTATGCACCAGGTGCAGCTGTTTCTGTAATGGTTCAGGCTATTGCTTGTGACCAGAAGAAAATGATCCCTTGTTCATTAATGCTTGAAGGTGAATACGGTCAAAATGATATCTGCCTGGGTGTTCCTGCCATCATCGGAGCAAACGGAGTAGAATCAATTGTAAACGTAACGCTGACTGCTGAAGAGCAATTGAAATTCGCTGAAGCTGCTAATGCAGTAAGAGAAGTGAATGGAGATCTTAAATTCTAATATATTGAATTTTATATAGGAAACCCGCGTCAGGAGGCGCGGGTTTTTTATTTCGTTTGAAAGAGGTGGATTAGTGACTTTCCCCCAACTGTAACTTCCAGTCTCATTTTAATAAAAATCATAATACAAGCTCCATTCTCCGGTCTCTTTATTCTTGGCAAACATAAAACTGCCACTGTCAATCACATTCAAATTAGCCTTGCCATCTGAAGAAACCTGGAAAACAAATTCAAAACCTTTTCCAAAACTGTCCTTAAATCCGATACCCGGTTGGCAGAATGAGGGATAACCACCCAGTTTAGTGCTGTAACAATGCTTAATAATTTGAAAATAGCTGTCGAAATGTCCTTCTCTTTCAAGTTTGACAATTTCAGAAATCAAATTATAATCTATATCTTCAATTCCGCCGCCATCCCATAAAGGTGCGTCGTTAGTGTATAGCTGAGAGCGCAGTGGGAATGGTTTTAAATAAGAAACAGGACTTTGTAAATCTTTAATGACAATATCTTCAAGATTATTGTATTCCCTGATGAGCCAATTGTCACCCATTTTTTCAAAAGTTTCCGGAAAATCCTGAGAGATAAATACTGTTATTAATTTTTTATCTTTTATCAGTTCGGGTACAAAAGGCTGGTTGGGAAGATAAAACTGGATAAGTGGCATCATCGGATCTCCATTTTTATCCAAAGGAATTTCTTCATCTTCAGCATACGTAAATACGCGTCCGATCCATGATTCTCCCAAAACATTCAGAGGTCTGAATCCACCGGTGAAAAATTCTGTTGCAGGTCTTTCTATTTGATCTTTAATTTCCTGGATTCTTAGATCTATTTTTGTCATAAGGTGTTAGTTTTCTTCTTCTTTAAAATCTTCCAGCATCAAATTGTGATACCCATTGTACTCAGCTTTTTCTTCATCTGTGAATGCCTCAAGTTCCAAGGTGAGATTTTTGGCTTCTAAAGTGGAAATTTGTTGATTATGCTGAGTAAAAGCAAAACACCCGAGATATGAAACGCCACTGTCTTTTAATTCTCTTATCTTATCACTCAGTTCTTGTTTGTTCAGTATTTTAGAACTAAGAGCCGCTTTTTTTATTTCAGCAATAGTCATAGTAATTGTTGATGTTTATTCAAAGATAAAAAAATGAAGAAGGATGAAGAAATTAATGTTGAACAGGCTATATTTTAAATTTCAGCTATTTTATCAAATAGTTGAGGATAATTCACAACCAACCCATTCCCGTCTACTAAAATATCCGATTTGAAATCGGTTTGCAGATTATCATAATGATAAATGTAAGGAGCAATTTTGGTGTATTGCTGAGCTACGGGTTTTATCAGATTATTCAGAATGTCAATATAAATAACTTTAATTTCCCGTGTATCATTTTCAGCCAGTTTTAGGTTGTTAATAGGTAAAGTATTAGTGAAAGGGGTTAAAGAAATATCAATGAAGCTAAAATCTCTAAAATCAGGATTAATCACATTGTTGATTTCCCATTCATTCTCATATTTCTTACCTGTGAGTATGTTTTTAATGGTGTTGATCTCAGATTCAATCGTAAATCCCCGAATATTCCAATCAGGATCAATAGTTAGCTGATATGCTACAGTATATATTTTGCTTTCATAGCAGCCGATAATTTTTGATGTTACCTGAATATCTTTATCATTTTCTTTAAGGCTGAAATATTCCAGTGACTGAAAAGCAATTCCCTGCCAGATCAATGTTTTCATTTTTTTTTAGTTTAGTGTGATAATATAAAATCTAATTATTTGGAAATTCTACGTTTTCTGATCCTGCTTAATGTTTCCCTTGCCACTCCAAGAAATGATGCCAGTTGGGTAAGAGAAACCCTTTGTAAAATTTCAGGATATTTTTTTTCAATATATTCCAGTCTTTCCTGAGCTGAATACAATTTGAACAAATTGGAAAACTCCTCCTGCTTAGTCGCAAACTGACGGATACAGTGTCGTCCTAATGATTCTATTTCGATGTGCTGCTTTGCAATTGTAAACAGTTTTTCTTTATCAAAAATCACAACTTGTAAATTTTCACAGGCAGCTATATTGGATTCTGAAGGCTTTCCACTTCCGAAACTGCTGATATTGGTTGCAATTTCATTTTCAAAGAAAAAACTGGTGTTTTTTGCCACACCGTCTATTTCATAATAAGACCTGCAATATCCTTTATCAATATAAAATAAAGATTGGCATACTTCACCCTCCTTCAGTATTAACTCATTCTTTTTGTATTGTTTTTCAGAGAGAGCAGGTTGGAGTAATGTCCAGCTTTCATCTGAAAATGGAGTAAGAGAACGGATGTATTTTAGGAGGTTTTCCATATAAAACGTCTATATTTTTTTATTCTTGGGAATTTTTAAAAGAAGTACAGCACCCCATGTTTGAAGAATGAGTTGTAAAACGTTTATGATTGCGAGAATAGGATCAGTACTTAAATGTGCTATTATTATAGGTATTCCAAGGATGCCGATTGCAAAAAGAAAAAGGAACAGATATTTAGCCACTGTATTTCCCTTCCCAATCATATAACCAGTTCCAAAAACAAAAGCAATGACCGCTACTGAAATGAAGATTGCCAAACCTGAATTTAACTGTTCTGATGTCCAGATTAAACCGGCAATTCCTATTGCTCCTGACAGGTAGATAAGATTGGACGCTTTTGTATGGTTGGGATGTATTATTGTATCGTTAAACTCAACGTTAGAAATAAGGGAATGAATACGATCTTGTTCTTCATTTGTAAATGTTCTTCCTCTTGATTGTAGTATTTCATAAGCATATTGTATAGCTTGAGGAACGAATTTACTGTTAGGTTGTATGTATTGCTCAAGTTCTCGGTCAGACATTTTTTCCAGAACATTTTTCTTTGTATCCATCTGATGTAAGGTTATTTTTTCACGAAAATACTGAAATTTTCACGGAAATATTATAGTTAATAAAGTCTGTTTTCTTTTTTGTAATTTTATTTAATGACAAATAAATTGTAAAAGATTAATAGATTGCTCCATTATGAAAAAAATACTCTTCGCTTTGTTTTTTATCCCCGCTGTATTTCATGCCCAGCAAACAGTTCATCGCGATCCGGAAATCATCAATTATGTTTCACAGGTAAGTACGGATTCTTTGAAAAGTCACATCAACTCCCTGGTGAGCTTTGGAACCAGACATACTATGAGTTCTACCACAGATCCCAAAAGAGGTATAGGTGCCGCAAGAAAATGGGTGCTGAAAAAGTTCAATGATTATGCTAAAAATGCGGGCGGAAGAATGGAGGTTTTTCTTCAGAATCAAACCATTCAGCCGGATGGAAAACGAATTGACCGTGTTACCGATTTAGGAAATGCTATTGCCATTATTCATGGAACAAATCCTAATGATAAAAGGCTTTTTATGATGAGCGGACATCTGGATTCTAGAGTAAGTGATGTGATGAATTTCAAAGATAACGCTCCGGGAGCCAATGATGACGGGAGCGGAGTGGCTGCATTGATTGAAAGTGCAAGAATATTGAGCAGATCTAAATTCCCGGCAAGTATTGTATTGGTTGCTTTTTCCGGAGAAGAACAAGGATTGCTGGGATCCAGAATGCTGGCTGAAAAAGCCGCCAATGAAGGCTGGCAACTGGAAGCCTTGCTGAATAATGACATGATCTCCAATAATCTCAGCAGTGATACGAATCTGATTAATACCCATCAGTTGAGAGTCTTTTCTGAAGGTCTGCCTCAATATGAACTGGATAAAAAAGCTCAGAATATCAGAAAATTCGGGCTGGAAAATGATGGAGAGCCAAGGCAGCTGGCAAGATATATTAAAGAAATAGGGGAGCGGTATGTTGATAATCTACAGGTTAAATTGATTTATAGAAATGACCGGTTCCTGAGAGGTGGAGATCATACTCCGTTTGTTGAAAAAGGCTTTTCTGCAGTACGGCTAACGGAATTCAACGAAAATTTCAACCATCAGCATCAGGATATCAGAAAAGAAAATGGAGTACAATATGGAGATTTACCGGAATTTATAGATTTTGAATATTTTAAAAAGAATGTAGAGGTAAATATTGCAGTTTTAACCAACCTTGCAAAGTCCCCTTCAAAACCAGAAAATGTGAAAATAGAAGTCAGTAATCTTACCAATTTTACAGATCTTTCCTGGGAAAAACCTAAATCTGGAGAAATAACGGGATATTATGTATTAATGCGTGAAACCGATGCTTCTGTATGGCAGAAAAAAATATTTACCAAAGAAACTTCGATTAGGCTGCCTTATTCTAAAGACAACTATTTCTTTGCCGTACAAGCTGTAAACACTTCAGGAAATGAAAGCCTGATCGTTTTACCAGCAATCAAATAAAAAGAATGACAATTCAAACATCAATAAAGCGGGTTTTTATCCTGAAGGTTGTTGAAGGAAGCCCGCTTTTATCATTTATTCTATATCCAGCGTCATAAAAAGAGCAATTTCTTCGGAATTATCATATAGCCGTGTATTCACTCCGGTGATATTGAAGCCCATTCTTCTGTAAAATTGTATGGCAGGATAGTTCGTATTCTGGGTTTCAAGTTCAATAACCCGGCAGTTCAGTTTTCTGGCTTCTTTGACCGCATTTTTAATGAGCATAATTCCCAGCCCGTGTCTTCGGTATTTTTCATTAACCAGGATATTTTCAATATAGAAACTGTTATTCCATGTTCTATGGTCACAGATGATCCATCCCTGAAGATTATCATCTACAAAAGCTCCGAAAGAGTTACCTTTTTCAATGATGGTATTAAGCTCACCAATATCATCGGAACCTGTTTCCCAAACTTTAGAGTAGGATAGCTTTTTCTCCTTCAGAGTAAATTCAAAGGCACCTGCGAATTCAATTGAAGAAACAGAGTAAATAATATCTGTAGAATATCCATTATTTCCCCAGTTCAGACTAGAGTCGGAAGTTAGCTGTTGTATTTTTTTTATTTCCACGAAAGAATATTTTTATTGAACTTCAGTACAGATTTCTACAAGGTAATTGTCAGGATCTTTAATGTAAGCGGTCTTTTGTCCCCAAGGTTTCACAGCAATCTCTTCATATAGAACAGCACCGTTTTTTACTGCTTTTTCCACCAAAGTTTCTACATCGTCTGTCACAAATCCAAGCTCAATCCCAAAAGGCTTTTCTTCAGTTTTTGAAAGTAAAAATCCTTTTTTAATATTGGAGCCGGCTAATTCAACAGATGCAAAAGACAATGTGGTTTCTCCTGTGATCAGTTCTCCATAATCTTTATCAGGGGTGATGAATTTAATCTCGGCATTAAAAGTATTTTTGTAGAAATTCATTGAGGATTCTACATTTTCTACATACAGAATAACATATTTAAATTTAATCATATTATTATATTTAGGGATATTTTTCGAATTTGAATTGTTTTATTTTTTGTTTAAAATATATTCTTCATCTACCATCAGCTCAATGTGAGGGCCGTTTTGGGGATAATGTTTTATACCCTCCAGGTGACCGAAATGGACCGGATATTTTTGTGTAAGTAGCCTTATTTTGCTTCCAAATGAATTGATATTGACTGTTTGAATTGAATCTTTTTTCTGACGGCCGTTCGTGAAGAAAAGCATGAGATTACAATGGTGGCTGAAATCATGATCTATATAATAGAATACATTGATATTTTCTTCCCGGCAGATAGAGCTTAAAGCATTAATGAAGAATCTTTTATCTGCTAATGGCAGGTTACAGTCGATTCTAATGGAAAGGTTTTCAGCATTATTTTTTTTAAAATCTGACCCTATAATCTGTAGAAAGCGGTGTTCAATATTTCCGAAATTTTCTCTTTCAGGATGATAAATTTTAGTAGAAAATGACTTAAATGGCACATCTGAATCTAATATGATGGCATTTTCACGAATCAATAATTCTTCTATTTCAAGAGCAAACTGAAAATAAAAATCAAAAAGGGTATGTCCTCCAATATTAATGATGAGTTGATTCTCATTGATATTAAGAAACAAAAATGCTTCTTTAAACCGGGATTTCAGCTCTTCCAGTTTTGCAATAAAATTTTCTGTATTGCCAACCTGAACTCTTGCAACCAGTTCAGCTTCATTATCTGCATGTCCGCCATATCCTTCGAAAAATTTAAAAAACTTGAAATGATATAAATTTTCAGGAAATTTAAAGTACCAGTAGACTCCTAAAATCATGGTGAATTATGTTGA
The DNA here is from genome assembly GCF_003815975.1 of Chryseobacterium bernardetii. Taxonomy (NCBI): domain Bacteria; kingdom Pseudomonadati; phylum Bacteroidota; class Flavobacteriia; order Flavobacteriales; family Weeksellaceae; genus Chryseobacterium; species Chryseobacterium bernardetii. Next base: position 5,152,962 of record NZ_CP033932.1, on the reverse strand, counting down.
GAGTTGAATAAAGATCAAATTTAAATAAAAATTCATGTTCTAAAACATTCAAAACCCCTAAATTTGTGAGCAATAAAATTTTACTTGGATGCTTAGGAACATTTCAATTGCGGCAGCTACTTTTTTGTCCGTAGTTACAATCAATGCGCAGAAGAACAGAAATTCTCAATTAGAAAGACCTAAATTGGTTGTAGGTCTGGTAGTAGACCAGATGCGTTGGGATTATTTATACCGTTTTTACAACAAATATGGAAATGACGGTTTCAAAAGACTTTTGAATACAGGATATTCTTTAAATAATGTACATATTCCTTATGTTCCTACCATTACTGCTTTGGGGCATACTTGTATTTATACAGGATCGGTACCTGCCATTCACGGGATTGCCGGAAACGACTGGACAGATAAAGAAACAGGTAAAGGCGTATATTGTACTGCTGATGACAGTGTTCAACCAGTAGGAACAACCAATACAAAAACGGGAAGCCACTCTCCGAAAAACCTTTGGTCTACAACGGTAACGGACGAATTGAGACTGGCAACAAATTTCCAGGGGAAAGTAATCGGGGTTTCTTTAAAAGACAGAGCTTCTATTCTTCCTGCAGGCCATACGCCAAACGGAGCTTTCTGGTTTGATGACAGTACAGGAAACTTTATCACAAGTACATGGTATATGAATGGTCTTCCTCAATGGGTAAAATCATTCAATTCTCAGAATTTACCGGAAAAACTGGTTGCTAACGGCTGGAATACTTTACTTCCGATCAGCCAATATACAGAAAGTGCACCAGACAATTCTCCTTGGGAAGGATTATTAGGAAGCGCCAAAACACCTACATTCCCTTACAATGATCTTGCAAAAGATTATCAGACAAAAAAAGACAACATCCGCTATACTCCTTTCGGAAATACACTCACATTAAAGTTGGCTGAAGCTTCTGTGGAAGGAGAAAAATTGGGAGGTGATAATATTACAGACTTTTTAGCAATCAATTTAGCTTCTACGGATTATGCAGGGCATAAATTTGGCCCGAACTCTATTGAAGTAGAAGATGTTTATATCAGATTAGATCAGGATTTAGCACAATTTTTCAATTATCTGGATTCAAAGGTTGGTAAAGGTGAGTATACCGTTTTCCTTTCTGCAGACCACGGTGGCGCACACTCTGTAGGATTCTTAAAAGAGCACAAAATTCCGACAGGTTTCTTTGGAGAAGATGCTGAAAAGAATCTTAATCAAAAACTGAAAGATAAATTCGGGGCTGATAAATTAATCAACGCGATTGATAACTATCAGATTTATTTCGACAGAAAAGTGTTGGCCGACAGTAAACTTGAATTGGATGATGTAAGAAACTTTGCTGTTAAAGAACTGGAAAAAGATCCTACTGTTTTATATGCGGTTTCTGTAGATAAAGTTGCTGAATCAAGTATTCCTGAGCCAATTAAACAAAGAATTATTAACGGAATCAACAGACAGAGAAGCGGAGATATTCAATTGATATCTCATGATTCTATGCTGCCGCCATATTCTAAAACAGGAACTACACACAGTGTTTGGAATTCTTATGACTCACATATCCCATTAATCTTTATGGGGTGGGGAGTTCAGCAGGGAGAAAGCAATAAGCCTTATCACATGACAGATATTGCGCCTACGGTTTCTTCATTACTGAAAATCCAGTTTCCAAGCGGAAATGTTGGAAATCCAATTACTGAAGTTATGGGTAAATAAGCTGAATAACATATATAGAAAAAACATTCCTTCCCGGAATGTTTTTTATTTTACCAAAGTAATGAGGGTTGTGAAACTATTTTCCAGTAGGGTCTGGTTTGGTTTTTTGAGTCATAAAATTCATTTTTTGCCTAATACATTTAAAAAACTATCTTTGCAAAAATTTTGGTTTCCAGTATATTGGAATGAAAAGGGAATTGGGTGAAACTCCCAAACTGTCCCCGCAACTGTAAATCGCAATAAAAGTTTCTGTACACAGCCACTGTATAAACGGGAAGGCACAGAAAGCGAAAGTCAGGAGACCTGCCAGAATAATAATCAAAAAACATATTGCTTTCGGAGGAAAAGTAGAATGATATGAATATAAAAAGATTTCTAGTACTGTTTTTGTCATCTTATGGCTGCTTTCTTTCCGCACAGGAGAAAGCTGTTGATACTATTTATATTTTCGACAGCCAGATGAACAAAGTGAAACAGTTTCATCCTGTGAAAATCATTAATACTGAAGATGTTGAAAAGAACTCCAGTAATCTTTCAGAGCTGTTGAGGTTTCAATCTTCCATTTATATTAAAGAAAACGGACGTGGTGCTGTTTCTTCACCATCATTTAGAGGAACTTCAGCTAATCAGACTGCTTTTGTCTGGAACGGAATTAATATTAACTCCAATTTTTTGGGTCAAGGAGATATCAACAATATTGCCTTATTCGGATATGACCAGATTGGAGTAAAAGCAGGCGGGGGAAGTGTTACTTATGGCTCAGGTGCTATTGGTGGCAGTATTCACCTGAACAATATCCTTGATTTTAATAAAGGGTTTCACGGATCTCTATTTTCAGAAGCAGCTTCTTTTGGTACTTATAATAATTTTGTTAAAAGTTCTTACAGTAATGAAAAATTTAGCTTTAAGACTTCTGCAAATTATGCTGTAAGTGCAAATGATTATGAGGTGCCGGAATTTGTAGTGGGTACAACTCCATTTAAAAATATCAATGGAAGATACTATAATACAACCTTTAATATTGGTGCAGCTTATAAAATTACTGATGCTCAGACTATTTCGTGGCAAAGCCAGATATTTGATGCTTCACAGCATTATATAATTTACGAGGAAAATGGTAACAGAACAAAGTATAAAGCTAATACTTTGCGAAGCCTGATTTCGTGGGATATTAATAAAACTAATTTTTCAAATAGTTTAAAGGCTGCTTATACTGAAGATAATTACCAGTATTTTCCAGATATCTATTTGCTTAAATCAACTGGGGCTGAGGGAAAGAATTATATATTTAAAAACGACTTTAATTATTTCATAACTCCGAAGATTAATATTAATGCAATCGGAGAGTTTCAAGTTAATAAAGCTGAAGGTTATGATATAGGTAATATTAGCCGGAATGTAGTTTCTTTAGCCGGAATGGTAAGGTATTTTGCTTTTAAAGATTTACGCTTTGAAGCCGGAATAAAAAAAGACTTTGTAGAGGATATTTCTTCTCCGGTTATGTATTCTTTTTCAGGAAAATGGAACGTTTTGAAATGGTATCATATAGGCGGCAGTTTTTCAAAAAACTTCAGATATCCTACTTTTAATGATCTTTATTGGAAACCTGGAGGCAATTTGGATTTACAGCCTGAAACTTCTTCCAATATAGATATGGATCACGAGTTTAATTTTGGAGATTTTAAAATTATTCTCAGCCCATATTATATGGATATTAAAAATTATATTAGCTGGCTTCCTACATCTTACGGATATTGGGCTCCTTTTAATACCTATAAAGCCGAATTTTATGGATTGGAATCCAATATTACCTGGAATAAAAATTTTGGCAGACATAGTCTAAAGATCAATGCTGGATATACCTATTCAAAATCTGTAAATAAAGAAACTAACAAGCAAATGATGTATGTTCCTTTACATAAAGCTACAGGTTCTATAGATTATACATTTGATTTTCTTAAAATCTATGCTCAAGGACTTGTTAATGGACTCACTTATACCACTGCAGATGAAAAAAGATCTGTGGCATTAGATCCTTATTTTATTTTAAATGCAGGTGTTTCTGCAAATATTTTTAAAAAAAATACTTTAGGATTTAAGGTAAATAATCTTACAAATATTGTGTATCAAACAGTATTTGATTATCCAATGCCGAAAAGAAATTATAGTATTTACGTAACAATTAATTTTTAAATCATATGAAACTAAACAAACTTTTACATCTTCTTTTTGCTTTCGTACTTCTTTTAGGTGTTGCATCATGTAGCACCGACAGTAGTGATGAATTACAGCCTAGAATTGATTACGCCAATGGATTTCTGATTGCAAACGAAGGAAAATATGGTACTCCAAATGCTGAAGTAACTTTTGTAACTTCAGATCTAAGCCTTAAACAGGATAATATTTTCTCATTCAATAATGGAGGGAAATTAGGAGATGTTCTGCAGATGATTGCTTTCAATGGTAACAATGCCTATTTATTATTAAACAACTCAAATAAGATTCAGATTGTAAACCGTTATAATTTTAAAGCAGCTGGTGAAATTACATCCGGGCTTAATCAGCCTCGTTATATGGCTTTTGCAAACAATAATATTTATGTAACTAATGATAAATACCAGGGAGATAAATTTGTAAGTGTTTATAAAGTTTCAGACAATTCTCTTATTAAAAAAATTCCTTTTTCAGATACTGTTGAGAGAATCGTAGAAGCAGGTAATAATATCTTTGTACAGAATGCTTCGTTTGGATATGGAAACAATATTACACTTATTAATACAACTACCAATGAGATTCAGAAGACCTTTTCTGTAAACGGAAATATCAATAAAATCATTTCAAATAATCAGAATGTTTATGCTATTGCAGCTGGAACTACGGATTCTTATATCTATCAGATCTCAAGTACGGGTGATATTATAAAAACGATTACCTTAACAGGAATTGCTGATGCCAAGAACCTGGAGATCTCGAACAATAAATTCTATTTCAGCTCAGGTAAAAGTGTTTATACTATGGATATGAAGTTAGGAACAGTGCCTACTTCACCTTTATTTACTGTTGCAAGTAGCTCTGATCCATATTCTGATCTTTATGGGTTCAGTGTAGTAAAAGATCTGATCTTTACTTCTGATGCAAATGGATTTAAGCAGGACAGTAAGATTGTTGTTTATAATACATCTGGAGATATTATTAAAACTTTTTCAGCAGGTATAGCTTCTAATTCAGTATACTGGAACTAAAGTATAATACACTTCGGCGTATATAATTTTTTATTTTTTCATCATTTGTGTTTTTTTCCGGGCGGGTTCTTAGAACCCGCCCGGCTTTGTTATATAAATTATTATAGCATTAAAAAAGCTGGATAAAATATCCAGCTTGGCTTTTTCTATTGAGTGAAAATTAGTTTAATTTTAATCCTAACTTTTCTGCTTCAGCAATAACAAACTTTGTAGCTTCTTCCTTTTCATTTGGAATTTCACCTTCAAGAATGGCTTCTTTCACCTTTTCCTTTAAAATACCAATTTCACGTCCCGGCTGAAGGTTAAACATCTTCATGATCTCTTCTCCGGTAATAGGAGGCTGGAAGTTTCTTACCTGATCTTTTTCTTCTACTTCTTTGATCTTTACCGCTACATATTCAAAGTTTTTCTTGAATTTCTCCTGCTTTCTTGAGTTTTTGGTGGTGATATCTGCCTTACAAAGAGTAAATAAATCTTCAAGATCTTCTCCGGCATCAAATAAAAGCCTTCTTAAAGCAGAGTCTGAGGCATCATCTGTAATCAAGGCAATAGGTCTGGAAGAAAGCTTTACCATCTTCTGAACATATTTCATATCACTTCCCAAAGGTAATTTTAATCTTTGGAAAAGCGCTTTTACCATTTTAGAACCTAAAAATTCATGTCCATGGAATGTCCATCCTGTTCCTTCCACAAATTTCTTCGTAGGGGCTTTTCCTATATCGTGAAGTAATGCAGCCCAACGCAGCCAGAGATTATCGGTATTCAAAGAAATATTATCTACTACTTCAAGAGTATGGTAGAAATTATCTTTGTGAGTTTGGCCTTCCACTTCTTCTATTCCTTTCAATTCGATTAATTCAGGAATAACAAGCTTTAGAAGTCCTGTTTGTTCCATTAATTTTAAGCCTACGGAAGGTTTCTCAGAAAGCATGATCTTATTGAATTCCACCATGATTCTTTCCATCGAAACAATTTTGATTCTTTCTGCTTCCTGCTTAATCGCCTCCAAAGAGTTTTCTTCAATAGTGAAGCTTAGAGTGGATGCAAATCTTACAGCTCTCATCATTCTCAATGGGTCATCAGAATAGGTCTGAGCAGGTTCCAAAGGAGTTCTTAAGATTTCTTTTTCAAGGTCTTCAATACCGTTGAATGGATCAATCAGCTCTCCGAAATTATCTTTATTCAAAGAAATGGCCATTGCATTAATGGTAAAATCTCTTCTCTTCTGATCATCTTCCAATGTTCCGCCTTCTACTTCAGGCTTTCGGCTGTTCTCCGTATAGCTTTCCTTTCTGGCACCTACAAATTCCAGCTCAAGATCTTTATATTTGATCATGGCTGTTCCATAGGTTTTAAATACAGAAACTTTTAATTTAGGATCAATATCCTGGGCTACATTTTGAGCCAGTTCAATACCGCTCTGTTCAGTTACAAAGTCAATATCTGTAGAAGCCTTTCTCTTCATCAGGAGATCGCGAACGTATCCACCAACAATGTATACAGACTGATTATTCCTTTCTGCAGCTTCAGAAATTATTTTAAAAAGTTTTAAATTCTTATTTTGAGTAAGATTAATTTTCATCGTTTATAATAGCGTCAATTTCTACCAATGCCGGTCATTAGTCGTAATGAGCGTACATTTTACTTATTTTTTCCTCTTCATTAAAAAACATCACCTCTACAGCGTGTTTATCCATGATAGACTTATAAAATAATGCTACAGAACCTACTCCTTCTGTTGAATGGATCAGATTGAAGTGCAGATCCGGAAATTTATCCAGAGCCTTTCTCCAGTATTCACGAACGGCATCTTTTCCCTTTAAAGAACTTTCTTTTCCTCCGGTGGCCATGGCAATCATGGGCGTAGTAATCTCAATATCGTCAGAATAATGGGAAAGGATGTCCTCTAAATCATGAGAGTTCCAGGCATTTACCCACATTTGAGCGAATTCTTGATGATTCATAGCATGTATTTTAAGAGTTGGATTTTGCAAAGATAGAATTAAAAAAAAGAAATCCTGCCGATATACACAGACAAGACTCTAAAAAATAAACAGGTTACTACCGTATTTTTATTCTCTAAGAACTTTTATCCTGTTATCATCCCATATTTTAATGACGGAAGATCCTGAGTATTTTGAAACTTTATCCCTGTCTTCCTCCACAGCATAATCTACAAGGCTAATGATTTCCGGGGAAATATCCGAAAACTTCAACGGGCTTTTATCGCCGCTGAAATTAGCAGAAGTAGAAACCAAAGGTTTATTCAGTTTAGTGATCAGTTTTTTACAGAAATCATTCTTTACCAATCTGATTCCGATGCTGCCGTCTTCAGCAAGCAATTCTTTAGGCAGCCCTCTAGGGTTTTCATAAACAATGGTCACCGGTTTTTCGCTTAAATCAATAATTTCCCAAGCCATTTCAGGGACATCAACCAGATCCTGAAGCCTTTTTTCAGACTCTACCAGAATGATCATCGATTTGTTTTTCTCACGTTTTTTGATGTCAAAAATTTTATTGACAGCTTCTATATTGGTGGCATCACATCCAATTCCCCAAATGGTATCTGTAGGATAAAGAATTGTTCCGCCGGACTTTAATATTTCAATAATAGGTTCCATATTTTATATACATTCAAAACAGTGGATAAAGGTAGAGAATCTGTGAATTTTAAACAAAAAATTAGGGGCAAAATGGATGGTGTGTTAGTGCGTTTTTAAGTTTTTTAGCTAAAGCTAATGGATTGGTATAAAATTTAAAAGACGGGCTAAAGCCCGTCCCTATTGATGTATTATAATCATTTTACGTTATCTATCAAATTCAATAGGAATGGGCCTTAGTCCATTCAACAATACATAAAAATTCCATCTGGCTTTAGCTAAAACCTACATTTTAAAATTATATTTTTCAATAAATTCATGATATTCCTCTGTAAAGCTCTTTTTCTGATGATGCTTTTCCTGATTTTTAATATAATTCCTTACCGCATCTAATTTTGTTTCGGAAACAGAGACCGCAAAGTATTCATCTTGCCATGAGAATTTATCTTTCGTAAGATGATGTTTATTGATCCAATATGAAGATTCTCCCTTCAATAATTGTACAACTTTTTCTATATTTTGATTGGAACCTAAGGAAATCAAACAATGACAATGGTCTGAATATCCATTAATCATGTCTAAGAATATTCCTTTTTCTGAAGCGTATTCTTTGATGTGTTTCCAAATCTTTATTCTTAGATCAAATGTATTAAGATAAGGAGTTCTGTTTCTTGTTGAGAAAACAAGGTGAACGTAAATTTTGATAAATGACATTTGTGTTGTTTTTTATCAAAAATAATGTTTTTTAATTAAGTTTTGGCTAAAGCCAATGGATTGGTATAAAATTTAAAAGACAGGCTAAAGCCCGTCCCTATTGATGTATTATATATGAATTATATAAATGTATTTTTGGTCGTCAATGAAAACTAAACCTGATTGTATTATTTAAAAATCATTTTATGTTATCTATCAAATTCAATAGGAATGGGCTTTAGCCCATTCAACAATAAACAATAATTCCATTGGCTTTAGCCAAAACTTACTATTTCATTACATCCATCCCAATTTAGATAAATATCTTTCTTCAATAATATTCAGATGGTGGTAATTATGCCCGATAATTAATTTTCCTATGGTTTCTGCCGAAATTTCATTGCCATTGGCAGTACCGATATTTTGTAAAGCAATAGGATTCATTGTTTCCAATAAAATCTGTGAAGACTTTCTTACCAGTTTGTATTCTTCCAGCAAAGATTCCAGTGATCTTTCATTCGCAAAAGACCGTGCTGCATATTCATTTTCGTCAAATCCGGGAAGGTTGTTTTTATCACCTCTGGCCAACGCTAATATTCTGTATTGGAAAACTCTTTCTGTGTCGGATAAATGTAGAAGTAATTCTTTCAATGTCCATTTGCCTTCAGCATAAGCGAATTTTGATTGCTCTTCTGTTAGGTTAGAATATATTCCTATTGTTTTTTCTTCTGATATTTTTAGTTCAGCTAACCAATCTCCGGATGGGATCTTGTCTAAGTATCTTTGAATGTATTTTTGAAAATCTGTCATAGTGTTTTGGGGTTATAAGTTAAAATATTCGTGTTAACGAGATTTCGGGTCGTATTTAAGTACGAAAATATTAGGTTATGATATTGTATTATTCATTATTGGTTGATTGTTACTTATGAATTGCTCCATTCATAAAAATTCACAGAGTCATAAAGTTTAAAACCGCAGGAAGGATACAATTGATTACCTACATCATTACTTTTTCCTGTTTCAAGTAGGATGCCGCAGGCATTTGATGATTGGCAGAGTTCTTTTGCTTTTTCAATAAGTTCTTTGGAATAGCCTTTACCTCTATGATTGGCATTAACGTACAAATCATTCAGCAGCCAGTAACGCTGCATTCTGGTAGATGAAAATATTGGGTATAATTGTACAAAACCAGTCAGAATTCCGTTTTCTTCTGTAACAAAAATTTCGGAATCTTTATTTTCAATTCTTTCCTGAAGAAAATCTGTAGCAGCAGGAATATCGGACGTTTTGTGATAGAATATTCTGTACTGATCAAACAGCTCAGCCAGTTGGGATAAATCTTCAATGACTGCTTTTCTCGTATTTTTCATAGGTGTCTGGTGGTGATAATAAAAATGAGAAAGATATTGAATCCTTCTCATTTTATTTATTTTAATGTCTTAAGAAAATGCTTTTTCCAGATCTGCAATAAGATCATCTGCATCTTCAATACCAACGCTTAAACGTACAAGATCATCAGTAATTCCCAATTCAGCACGTTTTTCAGCCGGGATAGAAGCATGGGTCATTAAAGCAGGGTGGTTCGCTAAAGATTCCACACCACCTAAAGATTCAGCCAAAGTAAATACTCTTACTTTTTCAAGGAACTTGATGGCATCTTCTTTCTTTCCGGATTTGAAAGTGAATGAAACCATTCCTCCGGATTCCTTCATCTGAGATTTTGCCAGCTCATATTGAGGGTGAGATTCTAATCCGGGATAAATAACTTTATCTACTGCAGGATGAGTTTCAAGATATTTTGCAACAGCAAGTCCATTATCCGAGTGTCTCTGTATTCTTAATGCCAACGTTTTAATCCCTCTTAATACAAGGTAAGAATCGTGAGGACCTAAGATACCACCGCTTGCAAACTGAATAAAATGAAGTTTTTCACCTAATTCTGCATCTTTAGCAATAAGTGCACCTGCAATAACGTCTGAGTGCCCGCCTAAATATTTTGTTGCTGAATGCATTACGATATCAGCTCCCAGATCAATTGGTCTTTGGATATATGGAGTTGCAAAAGTATTGTCTACAGCTACTAATATATCTTTTCCTTTAGCAACTTCTACTACCGCTTTGATGTCTACTAACTTCATCAGCGGGTTCGTTGGAGTTTCTACCCAGATCAGTTTGGTTTTATCTGTAATTACATCTGCAATTTTAGAAACATCGTCAAAATTAACGAACGTGAACTTCAGCTGATATTTTTCAAAAAGTCTGGTGAACATTCTGTAAGTACCACCATAAAGATCATCTACTGCAATTACTTCATCACCAGGGTTTAATAACTTCAAAACACAGTCGATGGCTGCAAGACCAGAACCGAAAGCCAATCCTCTCGCTCCGTTTTCAATGCTTGCTAAAGAATCTTCCAGCGCCTGTCTTGTAGGGTTAGCAGCTCTTGAATATTCATATCCGGAGTGTACTCCAGGGCTTTTTTGTGCAAACGTAGAGGTTAAAAATACAGGAACATTTACAGATCCCGTTGCAGACTCATGATGCTGCCCTCCGTGAATTACTTTGGTATTAAAATTCATAATATTTTATAATTTATCAATCTAACAGTGTACCAATTTATCAATGTTTTAGAATTGTTCCACTGTTAAATTGTTTCATTGTTACATTTTTATTGTGAACGTTTTATTTTATAGCAGATTTTACCGCAAACTCTTCTGCAATTTCTTCCATCCATTGTGCCACATCTTCCTCTCCGGTTGCTCTTTGGTAGGTGTTTCCAAGAGAAATCAAAATCTGGTGGATAAACATCTTCATCTGGTCTACAGGCATTTCTTTAGTCCAAAGATCGATTCTTAAGGCTTCTCTGGTTTTATCATCCCATACAGAGATCATGGTTGCCTTGGTTTCCTGTTTTTCAATACCGCCATCCTGAGCATTCCATGTAATATTTTCCGGCACGTGGTTTTCATCAAGCTCTACATCTATTGTAATCTGAGTTTTTCTCATATCAATCTAAAATTTTTCAGCAAAGTTAATACTTCTTCAGCTTATCCAAAATTTCTGCGAAACTATCTTCATCAGGAAATGATATAAAAAAAGACTTTCTGTAGGAACAAAAAGTCTTCTATAGGTATAAATAACGGTTATTTTGTTACACGGGGTTTATAACCGGATTCGTTAAAAATTTGCGTAGCATCCATTTTCAGGAAGGCTGTAAGTTTTGTATCCGGCTTTTCCTTCAGATAGGCTTTACAGATCTGCCATCCCGTAAAAATACCGATCTGTGGGGAAGACTCATTGTCTATTTCAGTATAGAACTTTGAGAATGGCCCCGGAGCAATAAAACGTTCTCCCAATCTTGGATCATCTCCGAATAACAGATTGCTTTCCACAAAATAATTCCAGATATTGGCTTCATTGTAAGTGGCCCATTCATATTGTTTTCGGGTGTAATTCATTTTCAGGTAATCTGGAGTGTCCGGAAGGAAAGCATCCTGAAGGATCATTACTTTTCCGTTAAGAATTACCTGGTCTATGAATTTCTGATGATCCGGAGATTCGGTTACAATATTTTCGGCAAAGAGAAGGGAAACCTTAGGAACAATATTCTGTGGGTTCATAGATTTCTGGAAGTAAAGCTCCAATCCTTTGTAATGAGCATTGCCATCACCCATAAATCCGGTAATATCAATAAATAAAAGATTCCCTTTTTCATCATAAAAGATAGGATCCTGAACCATTTGCAGTGCTGATGAAAACAGGTATACCTTTGGGCTCTTAAACTGTGGGAAGTAATGTTTGATATGTGAAAATAAATCCTGAAGATCTTTCTGCAGTTTGGCCTGATCTATTTTCCCTATTGCTTCCTTATAAATTTTGATCTCTTCCGCATCCGCTCTTCTTTTAGAGAAATCAGCATCAGAAACGGTTCCCTGGAACCATGGAAACTTAGCTTTAAACTGATCTAAGGGAATAGCCGGATTGTAAAATTCCCTAGAAATATCCGTCATTTCAATTTTTTCTGTGGTATCTTTTACCTCTATTTTCCATTGGTTTTCAGGCTCTTTTTTACAGGAGTTAAGCCCAGCAATTAAAACAGAAGAAACGGCAATATATCTGAAAATCTTCATTATTTTTACATTAAGTTTACAAAAATAAGGATTAAATAGACATTTCATGATGAAATTTAAAATATTTACTGTTCTAGCGGGCTTTTTCGGATTAGTTTTTTTACATGCGCAAAAGCTCGAGTTTAAATAAGAATCTTGAAAAGGCTGTTATTGAAAACTTTGATTTAAATAAGGACGAGGCAATCAGCCAGTCTGAAGCAGACGCTGTAAACAACCTGTTTTTGGTTCAAAAAGGCATTACTTCCATAGAGGATCTGCACTTTTTTAACAACGTAAAAATGGTAATGCTGGATGATAACGCAATTTCTTCCGTTATTCTGAAAGATATGGACAAACTGAATCTGTTTTCATGCACAGGATGTAAAATAGTATCATTTAAAGCCGAAAATCTTAAAAACCTCACTTCTTTGTATATTGATAATAATCTTTTGGAGACTATTTCCCTGAAAGCAACACCGAAAATTGACCAATTAACATTATCTTTAAATCAGCTAAAAACAATCGATCTGTCTCAGCTTAAAAATTTAAGGAGACTGAATGTAGAGCATAATAAAATCCAGCACATTGATATTTCCGGAAATGTGGCTCTACAGACCTTAAATATAAGCGGAAATAAAATAAAAGAAGAAAATATTAAAAAAGGGTTAAAGACAGATGTTACCATTTTTGGAACCAATGAATAAAACTAATGATATGAAAATAGAAACTCAAAGACTCATTTTAAGGAAACTTGAAGAAGAAGATGCAGAACGTATTTTCCTTATGGATTCTAATCCTGATGTGATGAAATATATCGGAACACCGGTGTCAACAGACCTTGAAGAATCTAAGTACATCATCAGGATGATCCAACAACAATATAAAGAGAATGGAGTAGGAAGATTAGGTGTGATTGAAAAAGAAAGTGGATTACTGATAGGCTGGAGCGGCTTGAAACTATTAACCAAAGAAACTAATGGTCACCAGAATGTTCTGGAACTGGGATATCGCTTCTTACCCGAATCCTGGGGAAAAGGTTATGCTATGGAAGCTGGGATTGCTTCTCTGGATTATGGATTTAATGAATTGAATGCAGATGCTATTTATGCCTACGCCCATTCTGAACATGAAGTTTCCAACTATATTTTAACAAAACTGGGATTTGAGAAAACAGGCGAATTTGAAGAACCGGACGGTATTTGTTTCTGGTATGAATTGAAACGTGAAAAATATATTTAATACACAATGATAACAATAAGACAGGAAGAGGAAAAAGATTATAAGGAAGTCTTTAAACTTACGGAAGAAGCCTTCAGAGATATTGAACATAGTGATCATAAAGAGCATTTTCTTGTTGAAAAGTTAAGGAAATCTGAGGCATTTATTCCGGAGCTATCTTTGGTTGCTGAAAACGGAAATGGCATTCTTGCCGGACATATTCTGTTTACAAAATTAATTGTTGAGAATGGTTCAGAAACATTCGAATCATTGGCACTGGCTCCTGTTTCAGTAAAACCTGAGTTTCAAAACCAGGGAGTTGGAGGTCAGTTAATTCAGGAAGGGCATCGTATTGCCCGCAAGTTAGGATACCAATCGGTGATACTGATTGGACATGAAAATTATTATCCGAAGTTTGGTTACAAAAAAACAAGTAATTTTGGGATCTCATTTCCGTTTGAGATTCCGGAAGCAAATGGCATGGCAGTTGAGCTGGTAAAAGACGGATTAAAAAATAGAAAAGGGATGGTGAAATATCCCAGAGAATTTGGAATAGACTAAAAAAAAATATAAACGATGCAGACACAAAAAGTGATAGATCATATCGTAAAGTGGTTAAAGGATTATGCAGTAAATGCAGGAGTAAACGGATATGTAATTGGAGTTTCCGGAGGAGTAGATTCCGGAGTGGTTTCTACTTTGGCAGCCATGACAGGCATGAAAACATTATTGATCGGGATGCCGATTCGCCAGAAAGCTGACCAGATAGACCGTGCGAAGGACCATATGAATGATCTTAAATCCAGATTTCCAAATGTAGAAATAATATCTGTAGATCTGACGCCGGCATTTGAAGAGATCTATAGAACCTTTCATGTAAAGGGTGAGGTATATCCTAATGAGAATTTAACCTTTGCCAACACTAGAGCACGTCTTAGAATGCTTACACTTTATTATTATGGGCAGCTGAACGGGCTTTTGGTTTGTGGAACCGGAAATAAAGTAGAAGATTTTGGAATCGGGTTCTATACAAAATATGGAGATGGTGGGGTAGATGTTTCACCTATTGCAGACCTCTATAAAACTGAAGTATATGAGCTTGCCAAAGGACTAAATCTTATCAAAAGCATCCAGGAAGCAATTCCTACAGACGGGCTTTGGGATGTAGACCGTACCGATGAACAGCAGATTGGTGCAACCTATCCGGAACTGGAAAAAATCCAGAAAGAATACGGAACTAAAACAGTTGATGACTATGAAGGAAGAGATAAGGAAGTATTCCAGATCTTTGACAGAATGCATAAAGCAGCAAAACATAAGATAAATCCTATCCCTGTTTGCGACATTCCTGAAGACTGGAGAGAATAATAAGTATAATAATGTGTTCATTTAGCAGTATAGCAGGTTATATTCATCATTATTATATTGCTGGACTGATATATGGCTACATTAAATAATCGTTACTATGAACAGTAAAACAAGAGCTGTGTTTTTTATATGTCTTGGCCTTCTTTTCGGAATGTCTGTGATGTATATCTATAATAATTTCATTAAGAGCAAAGATCATCTAACTTCAGCTAAAACAGAAACGGTAAATTATGGCAGTGCTTCCACAGAAGATCAGTATAATGCCGGAGCTTCATCAGGACAGGTTTCCATTGAAAAACTGACTGAAGAAAAAACGGTTATCAGCTACGTAAAGAAAAACCATAAGCTTCCCGATTACTATATTACCAAAAGAGAAGCAAGAAGCCAGGGATGGAATCCTTCAAAAGGAAATCTTTGCGATGTACTTCCAGGAAAGGCCATTGGAGGAGATAAATTCGGAAACAGGGAAGGAAGATTACCAGATGGAGACAAATATTTTGAGGCTGATGTTAACTACCATTGCGGTGGAAGAAATGCAGACCGGATTATTTATACCCAAGATGGAGATGTTTACCTTACTAAAAACCATTACAAGAGTTTTGAAAAACAGTAACTGCCATTCCTTACAATGATAAGATCTGAAGTATGATATCAAAAGTAAAAAAGTATAATTTGCATTTAACTTAGGATAAGTAGTAATTTTGAAAAATAAAAGTTTTGCATGCGCATTGTGTTTATTTATGATATTCTCATGCTCAGAAAAGAAAATAGTGAAAGAGCCGGAACAAAAATCTGCAATAACCATATTGGTGCAGCCCTTCAGGGATATAAAACCTGAAAAGGTGGAAGCAGTAGCAGAAGGAATTAAAAAAGTATATCCCAATGTTAAAGTTCTTGAGGCTATAGATTTTCCGGAAAATGCCTATTATAAAGAAAGAAACCGTTACAGAGCAGACTCAATCATTAAGTTTTTAAGCAATAAAACAAAAGAAGATTTTATTACCATTGGGCTCACGTCAAAAGATATCAGTGTTACCAAAGGAAAAGTGAAAGATTTTGGAGTTATGGGCTTAGGATATAGACCTGGTAAAGCCTGTGTAGCTTCAAGCTTTAGGCTAAATAAAGAAAATTTGGATGAACAGTTTTATAAAATTGCTATTCACGAGCTTGGGCATACTCAAGGGTTGTCACATTGTCCGGAAAAAATGTGTTTTATGAGATCCGCGGAAGGAAAAAATCCTACCAATGAAGAAACGGATTTCTGCAAAAAATGCAAAACTTTTTTAATCAGTAAAAATTGGAAATTTAGTTCAATATGAAGACAGTATATATAGATTTTACAGACATAGGCGATTATGAGGATTTCTATGCTCAATTAAAAGAAAAGGTTCAGCTTCCTGAACATTTCGGAGATAACCTTGATGCGCTTTTCGATACCATTACCGGAGACCTTGAAATGCCGCTTCACATTGAATTTGTGAATATGACGGTAGATCAGCTTGAAATCTTCGAAGACCTTTTAACCACATTGGAAGATGCTGAAGAAGAAGTGGAAGGTTTTACTTTCAGCTACTACCTGGAGCAATATGAAGATGATGAGGATGAAGAAGAAACAGAAGACTAATTGGTAATGAAAAAAATAGAAAAGGTTGTTTTAGAAATAAAACAGCCTTTTTGTTTATACTCCCCAAAGACAGGCTTAATCAGCATGTAATCTGTGGGGGGTACATTATATAGAAGATTTTTCTCGCAGATTTAAGAGGGTTTCCCATATTTCCAATAAAAAACCAACAGAAGTCCTGTTGGCTTAATCAGATAGAACTTACCATAGAATGTAAGTCCGTATTATTTTAAATATCACAGCAGAAGCTGAATATTTATTGTAAAGTCATGAATTGAAATCCTAGAGATTCTCCTTATAAAAATGTCGAATCAAAATAGAAAGGTAACAAATCCTTCACTGCATGTACTTTTACCACTTCCTCATTCATGCTTGAAAAATAAAGATCGATGTTTTCGTTCTGCTTGGTTTCGTATTCTATTAAACTCTGGCGGCAAGCTCCACAAGGCGGAATTGGTGGATTCTTCTCATGAAATTCCTTAGGACCACCTACAACGAAGATCTTTTTTACCTTCACATCAGGAAAGTTGGCCGCCACCCAGAAAAGAGTGGTTCTTTCCGCACAAAGTCCCGAGGGAAACGCTGCATTCTCCTGATTGTTTCCGGAATATATTTCTCCGTTTTCCAGTAAAACCGCACATCCTACAAAAAACTGTGAGTAGGGAGCATAGGCATTTTCGCGGGCCTCCTTGGCTCTTTCGAATAATTGTTTTTCTATATCGTTCAGTTCGCTGCTATTTTTAAAATATTCGTAACTGATCTGTATGTCTTTTTTCATATATTGTAGACTAAAAAAGGGGGGTAAAATTAGTTCTTTTTAATGAAGTGGGCAATATTTTATTCTTCCAATAAAAGTTCAATTTTTTAAGACTGTAAAATGTTATATACTCCAATACAATTCAGGAATGTAGAATTAAAAAACCGTTGGGTAATGTCTCCCATGTGTATGTATTCATGTGAAAACGGAATGGCCAATGATTTTCATCTCGTCCATTACGGAAGCAGAGCGCAGGGAGGAACCGGTTTGCTTGTGGTGGAAGCTACAGGAGTAGAACCGAGAGGCCGAATTACCAACCATTGCATGGGGATATGGAATGATGAACAGGCAGAGAAACTACAGAGAATTGTAGAATTTGTTCATCAGAATTCAGACAGTAAAATAGGAATTCAGCTGGCCCATGCCGGAAGAAAAGGCTCCACATGGAATAATGTACAGATTCCTGTTGAAGAAGGCTGGGAAACCATTGCGCCAAGTTCCATACCTTATCATCCATCAGAAAGAATTCCACATGCTTTGAGTACGGATGAGGTAAAGAAACAAGTTCAAAATTTTAAAAAAGCTGCCGGAAGAGCGGTGAAGGCTGGTTTTGATGTAATTGAAATTCATGGGGCACATGGTTATCTGATCCATCAGTTCCTGTCACCGTTATCCAATATCCGAACAGATGAGTACGGCGGAAGCTTTGAGAACAGAATCCGTTTTCTTATTGAAATTGTAGATGCCGTTAATGAGGAATTGAATGAAGATACGGCTCTTTTTGTAAGGATCTCCGGAACCGAGTATGCAGAGAATGGCTGGGATATTCAGGATAGTGTAGCTTTGGCAAAAATTTTAAAAGAACACTCTGTAGACCTCGTAGATGTATCAAGTGGCGGGAATATCCATGGAGCAAAAATTTCAGTTTTCAATGGGTACCAGGTTCCTTTTTCTTCTCAGGTAAGAAATGAGTCTCATATGAAAACGGGAGCAGTAGGTTTAATTACAGAACTGGAGCAGGCTGAAAAAATTCTTCAGAATGACGAAGCTGATCTGATCTTTATAGCAAGGGAAATTCTAAGAAATCCATACATTGCCGTTCAGGGAAGCTTTGAAACGAAAGAAGACTGCTTCTTCCCCCATCAATATACCAGAGCGAAGATCTCTTCATAATTATCTGAATATAATAACTCTCCGGTAATGAATATAGAAGACTTTATGCTGACATGTCCCAGTAAGAAATTTCTGGGTGTGGAATGTCTTGGGTGTGGTGCCCAGCGTGCCATTGTGCTGGTATTTCAAGGAAAGTTTTCAGAAGCATTTACAATGTATCCTGCTGTATACACCGTATTGCTCTTTTTTTTCATTCTGGGACTAAGTTTTATAGATAAGAAAAGAAAATATTCTTCTGTTCTTATGACTTTGATCGTTATTAATCTTGTGATTATGGTTGTTTCCTATGTTTATAAACATTTTTGATTATAGAGTAGAGAAGATTAAAAAGAGTAAACAATTTTTAAAGACTAAATAATTCCGTAAACTGTAAAGTCGTAGAATTACTACAATTTTTAAAACTATGGCCTTAAAACTTTTTAAATTAGAACATGAAGTCTATCTTTGTTACAGAAAAACCTTTAAACAGGGCTATCATTAATGATTTAAATTTAAGAATATGGCAGGAAATTCAAGAGGAATCTTAAAATTCAATGGAGGTGAAGGTCAGAAGTTATTAAAACTTAATTACAGCGTTTCAAGGGCTACAGATGTTTCAGGACGTGTAGCATCAGATCCGTCAAATGCTTTGATTAAAGTAACCATCGAAGCAACGGAGAAATCTGATGTATTGGAAAGTTTACTGAACAGCAAATATAAGCCTACAACCGGAGAAATCAATTTCAACAAATCTCATGAAGAAGGAACATTAATCACTTTGAAATGGGAAAACGGATATGTGATTCAGCACGAAGTAGACTTTGACGCAATAGACAGCAATAATATGCTGATTAGCTTCGTAGTAAGCGCTGAAACCATTACTTATGGTAATTCTGAATATGCAGGACTTTGGCCAACCAGCTAAGTCTTCGTCACTTAAAGATAAAAAGACTGTCCTTATAAGACAGTCTTTTTTATCATATTACCTTGATTATAAAAACCGGATAAAATGAAACTCAATTTAAGCCATAAACTTTTTACGGCAATAAGCAGTCTTTGCTTCAGCCTGTCTTTTGCCCAGAAAGTAGAATTCACTGTACCTAAAAGTATCGATGTTCTGGAAAATATCATTTTTGATTTTAAAAATAATTTCACAAAGGATATTGCTGTGGATGCAGCTGCTATGGAGGATAACTTCTCAACCACTGTTGATCTTTTTAATCTTAAATATGACGCCGGAAATAAGAATCCTTACCTTAACCTTGCCCTAAATAAAGGAGCGAAAAGTAAGCAGTTCATTGAACGGGCAAGCTGGATGGTAACCTTTAAGAAAATTTCCAAAAAAAGTACAAAAGTCACCATAGATATTGAATCCATTGTTCCCGATCGTCTGTCCAGGAAAGATGTAGATCTTAAACTTACCCAATCTACGGGAAAAGTAGAAAACGAGATTAAAGAATTCCTACTAACCTATAATAAACAAAAGTCTTCTGAATGGGCTACAGCAGATGCCTCAGCAGAACCTTCTGAAGCACAAATTGCCGTAGCAGAAGCACAGGCAGCAGCTCAAATGGAGGAACTTGATAATAGGAAGCTAATTCAGCAGACAACTTCAAAAAAGTTACAGTCATTATTCAGTAAGAAACAGTTTATTACCTTACCAACAGCAGCAGATACTTTTACAAATCTTTTACAGATACAGCCCAGCGAACTGGAATGCGAGAATTGTAAAAGTGGGAAATATGCAAGCTGGGATATAGAGGAAGTCTTTAATCTGATCTATGCCAGGATGAACGATGGGGAAGAATATTATGCCCTTCAGTATTATGGCGACAAAAAAGTTTCGGGTTTGCCTTATGGATTGGTATTTAATGAAAGCACAGCTTCAGAATGCAAAACTAAGTTTGCCAGGTATAATGCACAACTTTATCAGACCACGGTAGAGGCTGATGCCAATACTTCAAGTGCATTGACGGTAGTTACTTTCAAAATGAACAATAGCTATGTTCGTCTTGAGTTTGGAAACCAATACCTGACAAGGCTTCTTGTATCCAATAAAGAACAATAAAATATGAGCTTTTTAGGATATTTCTTTTTAGCTGTATGTTTATTGTCGTTATGCATCGCGTACAGAATTTTTGATAAAATTCTGAAGAAAAGAACTGTTGTAAAAGGTAAATCAGGATTATTGGAAAAAGTATTCATGCTGTTTTTTATAAGCCTGCTGGTGATTTCGCTCAATTCCTTAACACTGGTTCTGTCTTACAGCTTCTTTTGGGAAAAAGCATATAGAACCCTGTTAGAAAAGCAGTATGAAGCTGTAGTTATCGGTTATAAAAAAGAAAATATTTCTACTAAAAATTTCCCCACTTCCGGATATTATAATAAACAGGTATATTTTCCGAAGGTAAAATACATAAATACGAGTGGAAGAGAAGTGGTGAAAACATTGGATATTACTGATGATCATCCGCCTGCCATAGGACAGGTTATAAAAATTACAGACCGTGAAATCAGTAAAGAAGTCAACAGTATTGAACTCAATTGGATAATGTTGATATTTGGATGTGTTTTTACCGGATTATCAGCCTTTTTTGCATGTTTACTCACTAGTTTTATTCATAACGAAACTTTAAAAAAGCGGATCAATTTTTCTCTATACGGAGCTTTTTTTATCATTATACTTAACGCGGGATGTATATTGCTGATGGGGTTGAAGTATTAATGCAGGACCATAAAGAAAACAGAATGATTCTGAAATAAAAATGTATTTTTGAGATAAAACTGACATAAAAGAATTGAAAATATAAAATCATACATGGAGAATAAGAAAAAAATGTCATCTGCAGGCTATACCGTTTCAGGAATATTGCTGTTCTGTTTTCTCTATTATATATTATGGCTGATCTTTCGGGAAAAAATGCCGCTGCATGAGTATATTTCTGATATTAATGCCAACTATGACGAATATGCAGGCCGTATCTGGTACTGTATTCCTATGGTGATTTTTATCCTGATCTTTTTTACCATTTTCAAACCTTCCGGCACCAAGCGTTTTTTAAGATTACAGGCTTCACTGCCTACTTCCAGAATAGCTTCACTGGCCAAAGGAATTGTTGAAGTAGAAGGAATACTGATCATGAAAACTCCTTTACGTTCACCGGTAAGTAATGAAGAATGTATTGGCTATCATTATACCATTGAAGATATTGATAAAGATTCAGACGGGAAGAATACTTATACAACCGTTTACAGAGAAACTCAATGCAATGCCTTTCAAATGAAAGACAGTACAGGGACCATTGAAATACAGCCCGAGGGAATTGAACTGGTCTTACTGGGAGAAACCAATATAAGCAGCAGTTACAATAAAAGGTATAAAGAAACCCTTTTAAAAGATGGTCAGCAAATGCTTTTAGTAGGCTATGCCGATTCAAAAAACGGAGTTTCTTTTATCAGAAAAGATGAACACTATAAAGTTCTTGGGATTACCTCATCATCAGGAATTACCGTGTGGAACAAATACCAGCCCTTGTTGAGATCATTCCTTTTTACCTGTTCAGTTATTTTATTAATCATCATTTATATACTTATACAATAATGAATCAAACCGTAGCCATCATATTACTTGCACTGCTGGCTGTAGCAGTGATAAGCTTTCTGATTAACTTATATAACAAATTAGTGTTGCTTAAATTCAATGTTGATAAAGCGTACAGCAATATTGACGTTGTCCTGAAACAGAGAGCTGATGAAATTCCCAATCTGATAAGTGTAGCCAAAAGCTTTATGAACCATGAAAAAGACATTCTTACCAGGCTTACGGAGCTCAGAACTGTTTATAATACAACTAAAGATTCAGATAAGAAAACAGAATTAGCCAATGAAACTTCAAAAGTTTTATCTTCCTTTTTTGCCGTATCCGAAAACTATCCGGAACTGAGATCCAATAGTAATTTCCTGGAGCTTCAGAAAAGAATTTCAGAAATGGAAAACAAAATTTCTGACAGAAGAGAGTTTTTCAATGACAGCATCAATCTTTACAATATCGGAATCCATGAATTCCCGAATGTGATATTGGCCAAAATGCTTGGCTATAAAGACAAGACCCTGCTGGAAGTAACAGAACAGGAAAAACAATACCATGGAGTTCAGTTTTAATACTTTTTTGGGCTTCGAAAAAGACCTTATGTCTCATCCTGAAATGCTGATTTTTGCAGCACTTCTCCTTCCAATATTGCTGATGCTTCCCATAGCTTTAATAGGTTGGGTTTTCAGGAAGCTTAAGTTCAATATGTATATTATTAATGTAGTATTATATACCCTGATGTTTACTTTTTTATTGGGCGTTTTAACCATCTTTGTTCTCTATTTCATCACAGATAAGAATGGGATTAAACTGATGTATTGCTGGTTAACCATTTTTATAGGAATGTTCTTTTTCTGCCTTATGAACGAGCAAGCCATTACTAAAATGTTTACAGATTGGTCTAAAATAATTGAGGAAAAAGATAAAAGCAAAACCAGGAAAGAGGGATGAATAATGGAGTTTATTGGAACAGATTAACTAAGATAATTTGAATCATCAAATTTATCGCAGATAAAATTTCTGCGTCTGAAAAATAACATTCAGAAATATCTGCGATATCAACAAGATCTGCGAAAACAAAAATGGCTGGCCTCAAAAAGAGGCCAGCCATTTTATGCTGAATATACTTGTATTATTTTACTAAAAACTGCATTGTAGTTCCATCCAGTTTTAAAATATAAACTCCTTGGTTAAGAGCTCCGGTTCTGATGACATTACCATTTCTGAAAGGTCTGTCAATCTTTTGTAGAACTTTCCCCTGTAAGGTGTAGATTTCAGCTTTTTTAACATTCTGAACATCACCTTTTACCGTAATTTCCTGATTGGTGATCGGGTTAGGGGTAATTTTAAAGCTTTGCGTAGCCTCTGGGGTAAAACTTTGAGCTTGTCTGGCAGAAGTTCCGGAGTAACATGTCCATTTCAGATCATCAATAGCCACCCTGTTACTGCCTGAATTATTTACAAGGCTTACCGTTACATTTCCGGAAATATTGATATTGTTAATTGTAGTTGTGGTAGCTGTGGTACTGTAAGGAACCGTTCCTACAGTTGTTCCGTTTACTTTCACATCAAGGACCCCGTTGCTTCCTGAGAATTTCAGCTGCGTGGTTACTGTTAAAGAACCAATACCATTAGCTGAGCTTCCGGATGTTAATGATCCGCTTCTTACAGTAATTGCTTTATTATTGATGGTTTGGTCTGTTCTTGAATCTGTAGCGGTCCAGGAAATACCACCATTGCTCCATGTTCTGGTAGAATAGGTAGAACTTGCAGCAGGAATGGATTCAAAATTTTCATTGGCACAATCCGTAGATGGGCTAGGATTAGTAGTTCCTGTATTGGTTGTTCCTGCAACAGTGGAACTGTTAGAAGATAAATTTCCTGCAGCATCCTTAGCCACAACATAAAAGCTGTAAGTAGTTGATGGATTTAATCCCGAAATTGTAGCAGAAGTTGAATTTACCGTTGTTTGCAGATTTCCGTTCATATAGACATTATAGGCAGAAACGCCAACATTGTCTGTGGAGGCATTCCATGTAAGGGAAATGCTGCTGGATGTTTTGGCAGACACTGCTAAGTTGGTAGCAGCTGTTGGAGCCTGTGTATCACCGGCTGGCTGTTGAGAACCCCAGATAAGGTTTACGTAGCTTGGATTATCGATAAAAGGATTTCTGTTACCCTGATAAGCATAAGAAGCATTATTCCTCTTGATTTCAGCCTGAGAAACCGGATCCTGATTATGCCATGCCAAAAGAACATTCAGTTCCCAGGTCTGAAGACCCGGAAATGTAGAACTTCCCAACATATCTCCTGAAGCAAAAGAAGAGAGCTTATTTTGATAACGTGTTACAAAATAAAAGATCATACGCGCCACATCACCTTTGAACTCATCAATAGGTTCAAAAACAGTTCCGGAATATCCTGAAGAAGCAGAACTACCCAATTTTGATCCATTTTGAGACGTAAAAGTGGCACTTCCCACCTTTCCGAACGGATAGTTGCTTCTCATTCCGTTTACTTTACCATCTGTAGCCCTGATGAAATGAATATCTGCTACCATGGGAGAAGCCTGGCTGAATAAACTTTGAGGTACAATATGTTCTCTGTTATAGCAGTTCCCTTCTGTAGAATAAGTTCCACACTGGTTAGTGCCCGGTGTGTATTTATAAGGATCAGTACCTATAGGTTTTTCCGAATAAATATCAAGTATAGATCCGTCATTTTCGTAATCTTTATCAATATCTGTGGTCTTATAGGCGGTCCATAATCCATTGTAGCCTTTATCCTGATGTCCGCTGGTAATAATGCTGCTCAAAGCAGTTTTAAGTGCTGCACCGCTCAATCCGTTGGCTGAGTTGTAGTATCCTGCAGGCGCCTGGGCACAGGCAAATCCTGAAAATACAGAGAATAAGATAATTTTTTTCATATTAATATAATTTCCCCACAAGATTACTACATTTTTATGAATAAAAAATGACATTATCATTAATTTTAAATGTAGAGCATTTTGCTTCATCTAATGTTTTTTAAATGAATTAATTATAGTAAAAAAATAAATTTACATCGCCAAATAATCAATTCGTAATCCCGGGCTTTAAAACGAGAGTTACCAATTTCATACTTTACATTGAAATCAATATCTATAAAATCTATGGTATGGTAACAAAAAGAGCCGGTACAGAAGTACCGGCCCATATAATAATCGATTAATCTTATTTTCTTTGTGGCGGATAATTTTTCATGATCTCAGCCATAATTTCAGGAATCTGTCTCTGCTTAGATCTAGGAGAATCTACAGAAATTCCGCTTCCGATACCTTGCCAAACCAGTTTGTTGGATTTTGCATCAATAAGGTCAACAATGAGGGCTCCTTCATTATAGTTGCTTGTCCATGTTCTGTTCATTCCAACACCCCATCCGAATGGGCCGCCCCATCCCCACATTCCGTAAGGAGACGAAGTTTGTATATCAGTAATTTTTTTGTGATTTGCTTTTACGTTGACAATTAGATCAGGATTTTCTCCGGACTGAAGTCCCTTGCTCTGAAGCTGTCTTGAAAGCTCATTCAGAACTCTGTCTTTATCAATATCATTCAATTTTAGATCATCAATTCTTATTTTATACGTTTTGTAAGAATTGAAATTGGCGGTTTCAGCATAATCTGAACGTACCTGAAACGGGCTACAAGAAGTTAAACCTAATGTAGCAGATGCCAACAAAATAAAAATATATTTTTTCATTTTATTTATTTTTTTTATCATTTTTAATGAATGTATCAGTCTTTTTATCGTACCCGTAAGGACAGTGTCTGCAGCCGCTTTTACAGCAATATCCTCTTTTCAGATGGAACTTTTCTGTAAAAACTTTGTACCCCTGTTCATTATAATAAAAGTCTTCACCTTCTTTGATGTCATAATGGGCCATAAGTTAAACGCAAGTCAAAAAACTTTTTATATTTGTTAGTATGATAATTGTATGCCAAAAGCCATTAAAAAAACTAAAAATTAACGGCATTGCTCTTTTTCCCTTTATCTTCATTAGGAAACCCGAAGATAAGGAAAATAATACACTTATCAATCACGAAAAAATCCATTTGCGGCAACAGGTGGAGATGCTGGTCATATTTTTTTATATTTTCTATGTTATTGAATATTATTATTGGTTTTTCAGGCTGAAAGATGCTTATAAGGCCTATATGAGAATTTCCTTCGAAAGGGAAGCCTATGCCAATGAAGGTAATCTGGGCTATCTTAAAGAAAGAAAATTCTGGAATTTCAGGAAATATTTATAAAAGATAAAAGATAAAAGATAAAAGATAAAAGATAAAAGATAAAAGATAAAAGATAAAAGATAAAAGATAAAGCCGTTAAACAACTCTTATCTGTGTACATGTCCATCAGGATGTCAACATCAATATAGCCCGCTCAATAAATAGAATTTTTAAATTCCATGACTTTATCCAAAACCTGAAATTCAACACAACATTATCAATAATTTCATAGATTACGCAATTATATCCAGCTTAGTATTACAAAGCAATCATTTGTGAGAATCTGTGGCCAACACTACAAAATCCAATAATTAATCTTTTATTATTTTTGCATTTATAAACCATGAGTAGCCTAAAAAACTGAAATGCTATTACAATTCCCTACAGAACCCATTCCCATTCAGGAAATCCCGATTCATAAAAATATAAAGCTCTATATCAAGAGAGAAGATCTTATCCATCCTCAAATTTCTGGTAATAAATACTGGAAGTTGTTTTATAATGTTAACCGTTATCTGGAAGGAAACCCTGAGAAACCTTATATCATCACGTTTGGCGGTGCTTTTTCCAATCATATTGCAGCTGTTTCTGCAGTGGGAAATTTAGCAGGTATTCCAACGTTAGGTATTATAAGGGGAGAGGAGTTGCAGCACAAATGGCGGGACAATCCCACTTTACTTTTTGCAAAAAGAAACGGAATGAACCTGAAATTTGTCACCCGTGAAGAATATCGGCATAAAGAAAAACTGACAGAATTCCTGCAGCAGGAGTTTCCTGAGGCTCTGGTAGTTCCTGAAGGTGGTACCAATAAAGAAGCTGTGGAAGGGGTAAAAATGATGCTCAATGAGCATACCAAAGATTTTGACTATCTTTGCACTGCAGTTGGGACGGGAGGAACCATTGCCGGAATTTCAAAATTTTGTGAAGATAATCAGAAAGTTATAGGATTTAAGGTTGTTGATGATGCTTCACTTGAAAATAAAATTTTTGAATTAACTTTGAAACAGAATTTTAATCTAATAGATTCATGTTTTGGAGGTTATGGTAAAATAAGTGATGAAAATATCCGTTTTATCAATGATTTTAAAGAGAAATACGACATTCCTCTGGAACCGATTTATACAGGAAAGATGATGCAGAAGGTTTTTGAACTCATTGAAGAAGGTTACTTTCCTGAAAACAGCAGAATTTTGTGCTTTCATACTGGTGGATTACAAGGGATTGAGGGGGCTAATCTGCTTTTAGAAAAACAGAATAGAAATTTAATTATATAAGTAAAATTGAAAAACATGAAAAGACTTTTCCTATCCATAAGCCTTTTAGTTTTATCAAAATTTTCTGCCCAAAGCTGGGCAACCGAAGATCAATACATCCAGAAATTTGCTAAATATGCAGTAGAGGAAATGGAAAAATATAAAATTCCGGCCTCTATTACCCTTGCTCAGGGACTTCTTGAAACAGGAGGCGGGCAGAGCAGATTGGCACAGGAAGGTAAAAACCACTTCGGAATAAAATGTAAAGAAGACTGGACCGGTAAAACGATGAAGCATACGGACGATGCTCCTAACGAATGTTTCCGCGTATATGATGACCCAAGACAGTCTTATGAAGACCATTCTATATTTTTATCCACCAGAAAATATTACGCAAACCTTTTCAAACTGGATATGAAGGATTACAGGGCATGGGCGTATGGCTTAAAAAAAGCAGGATATGCTACTAATCCGCGTTATGCATCCATTCTAATTGGCAAAATTGAAAAGTACAGATTATACGAATATGACAACACTAATTCTAATGAAGTACTGTATGCCGTTCTTAAAATGTATCCGGACCTGAAAGACGACAGAACTTTCATGGCACAGCTGGAACCCGGAAAGGCAATAAAGAAAGCCAAAGAGCCGTTAACAGTAGAAGTTCCATACAAACAAACCTCTTATGCGCAGCAGCAGAAAAGAGTGGAGAGAATTAAGACAAAAGCTGAGATTCTGAATTCCATTCTCATCAAAAGTCATCCTAACGACGGGCTGAAATATATTGTAATTCCTGAAGATACCGATGTTAAATTCATAGCCAATAAATTCAAGGTCAGCGAAAGCCGTCTGATGAAATGGAATGAACTGGAAAGCGAAACATTGAAGAAAAATGATATTGTCTTCCTTGAATCGAAGAATTCCTCAGGAAATACAGCCACTTATAAAGCGGCATCTGGTGAAGATATGCATGCCATTGCCCAGAAGTTCGGAATCAAATTACATAAATTATATGCTAAAAACAGAATGGATGAAGGACAACAGCCTTCTGCAGGACAGCTGATTTATCTGATTGATAAAAAACCAAGAAACTAATTAATTTTTTCTGTTGAGAGTTTATTGTTGACACTTAACTGCCAACCCGCAACTGTCAACTAATGACAAATATATATATGAAGTATCAAAGAAGTTCGGCTTTGTTTGATGAAGCCTACAAATACATCCCGGGAGGGGTGAATTCTCCGGTAAGAGCATTCAAATCAGTAGGAGGTGTTCCTGTTTTTATGAAATCAGCAAAAGGTGCTTACCTTACTGATGCCGATAATAATACGTATATCGATTACATCAACTCATGGGGACCTGCTATTTTAGGACACACTCATCCGGAAGTACTGGAGGAACTGAAAATCCAGGCAGAAAAAGGATTCTCCTTTGGAGCTCCTACAGAACTGGAAACTGAAATTGCAAAATTCATCGTTGAAAATGTTCCGAATATCGATCAGATCAGAATGGTATCTTCAGGAACAGAAGCCTGTATGAGTGCGATCAGACTGGCAAGAGGATATACGGGAAGAGATAAGATCGTGAAGTTTGAAGGTTGCTATCACGGGCATTCAGATTCATTCCTTATTAAAGCAGGAAGCGGAGCGGCTACTTTCGGAAATCCAAATTCCCCGGGAGTAACTGAAGGTACGGCAAAGGATACTTTATTGGCACGTTACAATGATATTGAGCAGGTTGAAGATCTGTTCCGTCATAACCAAGGCCAAATTGCAGCCATCATTATTGAGCCGGTTGCCGGAAACATGGGATGTGTATTACCTGAAAATGATTTCTTACAAAAATTAAGAAAAATCTGTGATGAAAATGGAGCTTTATTAATCTTTGATGAAGTGATGACCGGTTTCAGGTTAGCATTCGGTGGAGCACAGGAACTTTTTAATGTAAAAGCTGATCTGGTAACATATGGAAAAGTAATCGGAGGTGGACTTCCGGTAGGAGCTTTTGCAGGAAGAAACGAAATTATGGACCACCTGGCTCCAAAAGGTGGAGTATACCAGGCTGGAACATTAAGTGGAAATCCACTGGCAATGAGAGCTGGATTAAAAACACTTCAGCTGATTAAAAACGACCCTGAGTTCTTCAACAGATTAAGCAAGACAACGCAAACCTTAGATATTGAGATTGGTAAGATTTTAAATGAAAAAGGAATTGCCCACAAGATTAACAGAAAGGGCTCTATGATGTCTGTATTCTTCCACACGAACAGAGTTTCCAATTTTGATGAGGCACAGGAGGCTAATCATTCTCTGTTTAATAACTTTTTCCATCAGATGCTTCAGAATGGAGTGTATCTGCCGCCAAGCGGCTATGAAACCTACTTCATCAGTGATGCAATCAAAGAAAAAGAAATTGATATGACACTGGAAGCTGTTAGAAAATTTAAATATTCCAATTTATAAGATAAAAAGAGACTGCCGGGAAAGGCAGTCTTTTTTGTTTATTTAAAGCCAATTAAGCAAGACCATAGCAGAACAGGCACATCCATCGTCCCTCATTATTGGCTGCATCAGCATCAAAGATATAGAGTCCTTTACTTTCAATATATTCTCTCTGGCTTAGTTTATCTCCACCATTAGCATCTGTAATATAGATAATGGCACCGTCCTGGTCTTTTCCATATAAAGTATTTCCTTTTGCAGTAAGTTCTGCACGGGTTAATCTTGGCGGAAGTAATCCTGCAATAGTTAGAATATCTTTTTTGGCAGTAACATCAAGGGTAGCTTTAGGGCTTTCAGTATTAATTCCTGTCTGTGCAAATAAAAGAGATGAGAATCCGATCAAAACAAAACTTATAAATTTCTTCATATAATCTTTTTGCAAAGATAATCTTAATCTAAAAATGAATACAGGTTCAATTGTTTCATATAAGTTTATTTATAGTGAAATAAATATGCTGGCAACATAAGGGAAATACTGAATCATATACTGTAATAAAAAACCGAGGTAAAGAACATATAAATGATACAGATTTTGTAATAAACCATACACTTTTTTCAGAACACTTCTTTTTAATTTTGTCATAAATAGATTGGAAATGACGACTTCAGACAATAATATCTCCCGCAAGGATTTTATCAGAAATTCAGCATTGGCAATGGCAGGATTAACTTTAATACCGAATATCATGACAGCATCCCCTTTTGGGAATGAGAAAAATGTTTCACCAATTGGAAAGTTAACCCTTAAAAATATTCGTCTGGAAACCGGTTTTGAATATGAAGACGGGGAAGTTTCTGCTACCAAGACAGAGCTGTTTTATGTGGAAATTGAAAACGGGAAAATTTCTAAGATCGCACCTAACCAGCCTAATGCAAAAGCTATAGATGCTAAAGGATTACTGATGCTTCCTGCTTTTAAAGATATGCACATTCATCTGGATAAGACTTTTTACGGAGATAAATGGCAGGCGGTAAGAAAAAGAACAGGTGGAGTAAAGGGGATGATAGCCCTGGAGCAGAAAATGCTTCCGGAAATGCTGAAAAATTCAACTTTCAAAGCTGAAAAAATGATTGAATTATTACAGTCAAAAGGAACATCCTTTGCCAGAAGTCATGTGAATATTGAGCCTACCTCGAAACTTCAGTCATTAAAAAATCTACAGAAAGCTTTAAACAATAAAAAGAAAAGCTTCGGGGCAGAATTGGTGGCTTTTCCACAGCATGGTGTATTTTATACAGACTCCGCACCCTATCTGAAGGAAGCTGCAGGAATGGATATTGATTTTATTGGTGGAGTAGATCCTTTCAATGTAGATGGTAATATTGAAAAAGTAATGGACTTCACGGTTCAATTAGCGCTGGATAATAAAAAGGGAATAGATATTCACTTGCATGAAACCGGAGATTCGGGATTAAAAACCGTAGAATATTTAATTAAAAAAGTAAATGAGAACCCTTCTTTAAAAGGAAAAACATACCTGAGCCATTGTTTTATCCTGGCAAAATTGGATGAAGCAAGGCAGGAAGAAATTGCTGAAAAACTGGCAGCAGCTCAAATCGGGGTTGTTTCAACCATTCCTTTCGGAAAGCTGATTATGCCAATTCCAACCTTATATAAGCATAATGTAACAGTATTAACGGGAAATGACAGTATTGTAGATCATTGGAATACTTTCGGCACCGGAAGTGTACTTCAGAAGGCCAATTTGATGGCGCAACTGTATGGATATTCAACAGAGTTTTTATTATCAAGAAGCTTAAAGCTGGCCACAGGAAATATTCTTCCGCTGGATGATAAAGGAACTCAGCAATGGCCTAAAACAGGGGATAAAGCAGATTTTGTTCTGTTGAATGCAAGCTGTTCTGCAGAAGCTGTATCAAGAATCTCCAATGTAGAATCATTGGTGCATGAGGGGAATATAGTTTTTTAAATTCAACCTACAATGAAGAAAATATTGGTATTTCTTTTAGCATTCGGAAGTTTGAGTGCCTGTCAGGAGAAATCCGGTGTTTTTCCAAATGAAGAGATTATGCAGGAAAGAGACCTCATCAGTAAGGTGAAAAATAATGATGTTTCTGCTGTAAAATCTGCTCTGGAAAACGGAGCAGATGTAAATACGCGAGACAGAAAAGGACGTTCTTTACTATTGATTGCGACAATGGAGAAGCTGTCCGAAATGGCTAAACTATTGGTATCCTATAAAGCAGATGTCAATCTTCAGGACAATCAGCTGGACAGTGCATTTTTATATGCCGGAGCAAGCGGACAAACGGAGCTGGTAAAATTATACCTGAAAAATGGTGCCCGCTTTGATGTATTCAACCGTTACAACGGAACAGCTTTAATTCCGGCATGTGAACGTGGATATGTAGAAACTGTGAAAGTATTGGTGAAAACAGAAGGATTTCCTATCAACCATGTGAACAAATTAGGCTGGACAGCTTTAATGGAAGCCGTAATTCTTGGAGATGGAAGTCAGAAATACCAGGAAATTGTACAGGTTCTGAAAGATCATAGAGCAGATCTCACAATTCCCGACCATGATGGTAAAACACCTTTACAACATGCAGAGGTATTAGGTTTTAAAGAAATAGTTCAGATTTTGAAATCATAAAAATAACGTTGGGAAGATCAAGACTGTCATCAATCAACAGTATTCAATTTTATCAGAGATAAAATCTTTGAGCCTTAAAAACAGTATCATAGATAAAATCTTCGCGCCATTGCGATTTTCCAACATTAACAACGTAGAAAATTTAGATATATAATTTAGTTGGTGTTTTAGCCACAAAGGTTACAAATGTTTTATTACTCTGTTTTGAAATAATTTTCTTTTAAGGCAGCGTTGAATTCAAAATCATTCTCTGTGTTGAAGAAAAGGGGAAGCTGTATTTTGTAGAGGATGATTGAAAACATTTGTTTCTTTTGTGGTTATTTTAATTTTTTCTCATAAATTTTATTAATTTTAAGAGAAATTCAGGTAGCGTGAGTTATCATACAGATCATTTTCCCGTTTTAGGAATTCAGGAGTTTAGCGAGAACCAGCTTAAGGGCTGTAATTTACTGTTTAACGAACTCTACGGAGCACGCTCTATTGATGATCCCCATAAACACGATTTTTTTATTATCAACCTTTTTGAGCACGGAGTAGGTTCTCATACCATAGATTTTACGAAATATGAGGTGAAAGATCACCAGATACATCTTGTTTTTCCGGATCAGGTACATCAATGGGTAATTGAAAAAGAAACGATAGGCTATCAATTGATGATCAGCAGGGATTGGTTTGAAAGTTTTTTGCCATCGTTGAGGTTTTCAGCTTCCTATTATCAGAATCATCCCGTTATTAATCTGTCCGAAGAGGTGTTTAAAGTATTTTTATATGAATTTCAGGCCATTCAGAAAGAATTGATTGGTGACAAGGTTTTTTGGGAACTGATTCAGAAAAGAAGCGAGCTCATCGGGTTATTGGTAAGTAAAACGGTAGAAGGGGCATTTAAGGATTTTGAAGTGTACCATTCAAATCCTATTATCTCCAAATTTTTAAATCTGATTGATGAACATTTCAGAACGGAAAGATCTGTTTCTTTTTATGCTGATAAGCTGAATATTTCTGCCAATTATCTGAATATTGTCTGTAAAAAGAACCTCAATGCTTCTGCATCCTCTCTTATTCAGGACCGTATTTTACTGGAGGCCAAACGCCTTTTAAAAGTTTCGGAAATGTCTGTAAAAGATATTGTGTATGACCTTGGGTTCTATGACCATGCCAGTTTTTCGAAATTCTTTAAAATGCAGACGGGAATGACCCCGTCTCAGTTCAAGGAATAATTTATACAAAACAAGACATAATTGATACACCGGTTTTCAGAAGAAGCCGGTGTAATTTTGTAGCGTTAAAATATTAAAAACATGCAATTTCCCTATCAATTAACTGCGAAAGGAAACTATTCCCTTAAAAATGTACGCCTGGAAACAGGTTTTGAATATGAAAATGAAGAGGTTATCGGAACAAAAACAGATCTTTTCAGTATCGGGATTGAAAATGGGAAAATTAAATCGGTAAAGGCCAATGATCCTGCTTCCGAAGCTATTGATGCGAAAGGATATCTGATGCTCCCTGCTTTCAGGGATATGCACATCCATTTGGATAAAACGTTATATGGCCTTCCCTGGCAGGCACTTTCACCCAAAAGAAAAAGTGTGAAGGATATGATTGCTTATGAACAGCAAATTATTCCTGAACTGTTAAAAACTTCATTGGACAGAGCAGAACAGCTAATCAGTCTGTTACAGCATTACGGAACTCATTTTGTGAGAACCCATTTCAATATTGATCCTACTTCGGGATTAAAATCATTGGAAAATTTAGAACAGGCGCTTCAAAATAAAAAGGATTCATTTAATGCAGAGCTGGTTGCCTTCCCCCAGCATGGCCTGTATTACACAGAATCAGCTTCTTTAATGAAAGAAGCTGTAAAATTAGATAGTGTTGCTTTTGTTGGTGGATTAGATCCGCAAAGTATTGACGGAAGTATTGAAAAAGTAATAGACTTTACAGTACAGCTGGCACTGGATCATCATAAAGGCATTGATATTCACCTGCATGAAGCAGGAGAGTCCGGAATGAAGACCATCAATTATCTGATTGATAAAGCAATTGAAAACCCTGTGCTTCAGGGAAAAACTTTTGTAAGCCATGCCTTTGCCCTGGCTCATCTATCTCCTAAAGAAACAGAGGAAATCTCAGAAAGACTGGCTGCCGGAAAAGTAGGAATAGCTTCCTCAGTGCCATTCAAGAAGACTATTATGCCTATTCCAACGTTGAAAAAACATGGTGTAAATGTTCTGATAGGAAATGACAATGTACAGGATTTCTGGAGTACTTTC
This sequence comes from Chryseobacterium bernardetii, assembly GCF_003815975.1. Lineage (NCBI taxonomy): Bacteria > Pseudomonadati > Bacteroidota > Flavobacteriia > Flavobacteriales > Weeksellaceae > Chryseobacterium > Chryseobacterium bernardetii. The sequence continues at coordinate 5,117,963 of NZ_CP033932.1, read as the reverse complement.
GGATCCGGAAGCATGTTGCAGAAAGCCAATCTGATTGCGGAACTATATGGATATGCTACTGAATTTGCCTTGTCAAGGTCATTACAGTTTGCTACCCAAAATATTCTTCCTCTGGACGAAAAAGGGAAACAACAATGGCCAAAAGCGGATGATGAAGCTGCTGTGGTTTTAGCAGATGCTTCATGTTCAGCAGAAGCCGTTTCCAGAATGTCTAAAATACAAGCCCTGATGCATCACGGGAATCTGTTCTGGAGAAATTAAACTGAATGTATATATATTTTTTATACACTTGTTTTTTGTGAATCAGCCACCGGAATTTTCCGGTGGTTGTTTTTGTTACTAACCTTTGTTGATTTTAATTATTTTAGTAAATGTTATAGATAATTATGAACGTTTTTAAAATAGAATCCAACAAAGAAAAAAACTATATTATGTCTTATAGTTTATTGATTGATATAGAACAGAATTGTTTAATTTTTTGATATATAATGGAGCAGAAAATAATTGTCATTCCGGAACAGGAATATAGGTGTTACTATCTGGGAAAGAGTTGGAGAATAATTCGTAAAGGTGCAATAAGAGAAATTGTTTTAGATTCCTTTTATGGAGTACCGTTTTATATCATTTTTGAAAATATAGAAACTTCAGTTCCACAGCTCAAAACTGTAACTCAATCAGGAAGCATTTTACTTTCTGATATTTTCCCGATACAGTTAATTCTTGAAGAATTAATTGATCATCAGCAAAACTATTGGTTAAATTTATGCGTGGATTTTATTGTTGAAATGGATGAGGTGAATCAAGATATTGTACAGCTATTATTAAAAACTAAAAATAATAAAGCTTTTATCCAACCTGTAAGGCATAAAATAAGGAGAATAATACTTATGAACGGCTATGAATATTAAGGTTTAATTACATGATAATGGCAAGAACAAAAAACCATCAGAAAGATTCTGATGGTTTTTTATGTGAAATGAAGAAACTAGTTATTGTAAAGCTGCTAAAAGATTTACTCCATCTACGGTAGCCCAAGCTCCCGGAACCAGAGATACTTTTGTTACAGTTGCAGTATTGGTGAATGTTTTACCACCATTTGTTTGAGCATATCCCCAAACGCCTGCATTATCAGAGTTAAGATAAGTAAGAGGTTCTACTTTTACTTTTCCGTTAGCTACTTGGCTTGTATTGGTTGCATCATCCTGAATTAATACAGCGTAAGCTTTTTGAGAACCAATATTTTTATATCCACTGATATATACATTAGAGAAAATACCAGTACCTTGTTTTTTAAATTGAATTGCTGAAATTTCAGCAGAGTTTGCAGATTCAGGGTTTGTGTTGGTATTTCTGATCAATGTAATATTTGAAATTTTAGGAGCTGTATTATCTACGTTACCTGAAGCTTCAATTTCCATCCCGAAGTTACCTGTTCCTGTTTGAAATGCGTACCAGTTGGTATTGTCTTGTCCGCTCCATGCATCCTGCCAGTCAAAAGAATCGTCATAGTTACCATAAGAAACAAGATTTTTTGCACTTACAGTACCTCCAAAGAACTCATATCCGTCATCAGTTCCTTTGTAAGTAACAAGATTCTCTAATACAGTTCCTGTTCCTACCGCATAGAATGTCATAGAATTGGTTTCAGAAGTTCCGTCTCCAATCTTTTTACCTGCATATTCTACACGTACAAACTTCATTACTCCAGAATTAGAAGCTGCATCATTTCCTCCATATTTAACGTTGTTACCGTCTTCAGATAAAGCAGAAGTGTTCCCATTTACAGCTTTGATTGGGGCATTTCCATATAATGTAATACCTCCCCAGTCACCAGGCATTTTTGTTGCAGTTGTAAATACAATTGGATCTGCAGCAGTACCTACAGCATTAATTTTACCATCTTGAAGAACTACTAATCCACTTGTAACGGAAGTGTCTACAGTGAAGGTAGCTCCTGCTTCAATAGTAAGTGTAGCTCCATTCATAACTTTTACAACACCTTTCAGTTTATAATTTCCTTTTTTGAATACGGTATCCTTACTGATAATTCCCTCTAAATCAGTTACACCAGGAGTAACAACTGTTTCACCAAGACCATCATTTACTTCTATGGTACATGAGTTTAGAGATAGTGTTAAAACTGCTGTTAATGATAATAATGATAATACTCTTCTTTTCATTTTATACTTTTTTACTTTATTTAAATTGATTTTTTAGAATGTATAACCTACTGTAAGATTAAATGTTACCCCTCTGTAATAGTTAATAAGTGTATTGTTGTTTTCCTCCAGTTGAAGAGGAACATAGTTTTTATCACCAAGTAGGATTCTGTATTTATTGTTAAGAATGTTTTGTACTCCGAATTTCACATTCCAATTCTTTGTCAACTGATTCTGATAAACAAAATCCAACTGATGGAAAGGTTTTTCATAATAGTTATCTGTACCAGCTCCTCCAGTGGCATAGATTTTACTGCCGGAAACATTATATACTAAAGAGAATGTTTGTGAAAGGTTATTTCGGTTTTTAAATTCATACTTTAAATCGGCATTGATCGTATATGGAGCAGCTCCTTGCAAGCCTCTTTTTCGTAATTTTTCTCCTGTAGTCTGAAACCATGTAGGTTCTTCCATCTTAAGCTGGTCCTCACTCCTTTCTACATTAGAATACATGAAAGTAGCATTAGCACCTAAAGTAAATTTATTTAAGGCTTCTGAAATTCTACCCAGATTTAAAATACCTTCAAGTTCCACCCCGAATATTTCTGCTTTTTTAGCATTGTAGAATGTAATTGTGGATCCGGTAGCATCTCCCGACGCAACTAATGAACGTTCAATAGCATTCTTAATACGCTTGGCAAAAAGATTTACAGCAAACATTTCCTTGTTGGTAGGAAAATATTCCCATTTTAAATCAAAATTATAGTTTTCACTATTTTGTATATTTTCATTACCAACAATATTTACGTTATCCGGGCTGATGTATTTAATAGGCATCGTTTCAATAAGTATTGGCCTAGTAACGGTTTTACTAAATGAAAATCTCACATTATTTTTAGTATCAATTGCCTTTTTAATAGAAAGTGATGGTAAAATAAAATCTTTGACTTTTTCTACATTCGTTTTATATTTAGCACTTTGCTCAGAATAACGGATAAGAGTCATATCATGCTCATATCTTGCTCCCAATAATATGTCCCAAGAATCATTTGGTTTAAAATTAACATTGGCATAACCAGCATTAATAATTTGATAGAAGCTGTTAAAGAATTGAGAGATATCTGACCCTTCCTGGTAAAACAAGTCTCCCTTTCTTATAGAGGCATCAAATAAGTTTTGAGGCTTATCTATATCGGCTACAAAATTTGGATTGAAGTCAGTTGCAGGACGTCCAAAGATAAATCGATAAGATGTCTTTCTGAAATCGGTAAAACCGTTATATCCGGCAGTGATTTGTATAGGATAATCTTTTCTTTCACCTTTTTCACCTAGAAATAATTGATATTCAGCATATGCAGATCCATAAAACCTTGAGTTAACATCAAGGTATTGTCGAATAAGATTGTTACCTCCATATTTCATCAGTAACTGACCATCAGGAAGCATTTTACCATTATTGTCAGCCCTGTTTCCATCTAAAATTTTACGATCTGGCTGGCTATAGTTATTAATTACATAGCTGATCCCTCCTTTCAGTTGATGTCTGTCAGTGATTTTCTGAGATGCAGTAAGTTGCAAATCTAAAAATCTGGAAATATCTAATTGATTTGTTCTGAAAAAGCCAGTCTCTTTATTTTGAACCTGTTGATCTTTGTACCCAAAATTATCTTCAATGATATTATTGGTATTCTGTAGATAAATGGCATTTAAGTTAACATTTGTTCCCCTGTTTTTATAACCTAGGCCAAGCAAAATAGAAGATTCTGTTTGGAAATTATATTGCTTGCGGGTAAGGAAGTTCATATTATCAATAAGAGTAGAACCTTGTGCTCTAAATTGGTTATTATCTCCTTCCTTATATTCGAACTTTGTACCCTGATTTAATGAAAATAGAATTCCTAAATTCCCAGTTTCACCAGCTTTAATTTTCTGTACAGTTGTAAACCCAATACTTGTATTAGGCATTGCTTTTACATTATTGACATTCCATGAATCTTTAAAAGAGTTCAGTGATTCATTAGCCGTAAACCTGTAGTTATTAGGTCTTGCATTTCTGATTTCGCTTGGAAGCCTTCTGTCTCTGGAGTTCAAACCAAGATATCCATTCATTCCTTCTGCACCCTCAGCCACTTTAAAATTATCTCTGAAAGTACTCAAAGTATTTACTCCTACACTGAATTCTACCTTAGTGAAAGGCTTATCAATCGTAAGGGTTTCAATATCAAAAGTAGCTCCTGCAAAATCTCCGTAAAGGTTGGAGTTGAAAGTCTTGTAGATGTTCAGCTTACCTACAACATCCGTTGGAAACTGCTTTAAGGCAATGATCTTCTGGAAAGGGTTGTTGGATGGTGAACCAAGACCGTTAATTAATAAATAGTTGTATCGCTCTTCAAGACCTCTTACGAAAAGACCCCTTCCTTCTACCGTAGTGATCCCTGTTACCTTCGTAAGCCCTTGCTCTACATTGGAGATCCCTTTTCTGGAAATCTCTTCAGCACTTACAGCCTGTTTCTGAATAATCGCTTTCTTCTGTTCTCCTAATACCGCAGTCTCAGTTTTCTTGTTACTGCTTCCTTGGATTACTACGCCTTCAATTTTTTTCTCCTTCGCTACTGTATCCTGCTTCGTTTCCTGCGCGTAGAATACAGATCCGGATAAAAATAAGACCGCAATGCTAAGTTTATTAATTTTCATTCTCTTTACTTGTCTTTATTACTAGATTTCTTTCGGTGCAAAGGAATAAAAGATTGATGGGGTAAATGGTTTAGTAAAATTTAATTTTTTTTTAACTAAACATTAATAAAAAGACATTATTGTTAACTTTATATGAACGATAATTAATTTGTTAATCTATCATTCAAAAATGATTAACTTTGAAACAGTAAAAATTTGAAATGAGTCAAAAGAAAATACTCTTAATAGACGACGAACTGGACATTTTAGAGATTCTGTCTTACAACCTGGAAAAAGAAGGATATGATATCTATACCGCTACTAACGGTAATGAAGGAATAGAAAAAGCAAAGGAAATTATTCCTGACCTTATTCTGCTGGATGTAATGATGCCTGAAAAAGATGGTATCGAAACCTGTCAGGAACTTCGTAAAGTAAAAGAACTTCAAAAGACATTGATTGTTTTTCTTTCTGCAAGGAGTGAAGAATTCTCTCAGCTCGCAGGATTCCAGGCAGGAGCCAATGATTATGTGGTAAAACTGATTAAACCGAAAATTCTGATCTCTAAAGTAAATGCATTACTGCAATTAACCTCTCAGGTTTCTGATAATGCCAAATTAATCGAAATTGGTGACCTTGTTATAGATAAAGATAACTTTAGAGTTTCCAAAAGCGGACAACAGTTTCTCCTTCCTAAAAAAGAATTTGACTTACTTTATCTTCTGGCTTCCAATACTGAAAAAGTATTCAAAAGAGAAGAAATTCTTGAAAAAGTCTGGGGTAATGACGTTATTGTAGGAGAAAGAACTATTGACGTTCACATCAGAAGATTAAGAGAAAAGTTAGGAATTAATACAATTCAGACCTTAAAAGGAATTGGATATAAACTTATTGTTTAATCCTTACCAACCTACTTAAAGTACAATTTTAAAACGTTGTAAAATTGAAATTTTACAGACTTACGCTTGTCGCCTCTTGTCTGTTGACATTGGTGATGCTGTTGTTAGGGATCGTTTTCGATTCACTTAAAGATATTTATTATGAGACCCCTTTATTTAAGACGGGTCTTTTAATCTGTATTGTCCTGATCTTTATTATCAACTGTGTAGTATTGGAGCTGCTCTTTAATTATTACGGAAGGAAGCAGGTGAAAGGACTTTCCGGAATCCTCCCTCAGGAAATGGTTCATGATAATGATGAAAATATAACCATTAAAGAATTAGGAGAAAGATTTTCAGACCTTAATCAGCAGAGAGCTACCGAAATTGATATGATGAAGGAAATGGAAAGTTACCGTAAAGAATACATCGGTAACGTTTCCCATGAACTTAAAACACCGTTATTTTCTATACAAGGTTACGTTGAAACCTTAAGAGATGGAGGAGTGGATAATCTTACCATTCGTGATAAATACCTTGAGCGAATTGATAAATCTGTAGAAAGGCTTATTGCCATCGTTACAGATCTTGATATGATTAACAGGCTTGAAGCCGGAGAAATTAACCTTACCATTTCCAAATTTGATGTTAACCTGCTGATTAAAGAGATCTTTGATCTCCTGGAATTTGAAGCCGAAAAACATAATACCACATTACAGATCCAGACCCTGCACCCACAGATTTTTGTAGAGGCCGATAAACAAAAGATCTCCCAGGTCTTTATTAACCTTATTTCCAATGCCATTCACTATGCCAACAGACAGGAAGCAAAAGTGATTGTTAAGACCAGTATTTTAAAAAATAAAGTACTGATTGAAGTTATTGATAACGGAATGGGAATTAAATCTGAAATCCTTCCAAGAATCTTCGAACGTTTTTACCGTGTGGAAACCAGCAGAAGCAGAAGGGAAGGCGGTTCCGGATTAGGACTTGCCATTGTAAAACATATCCTTGAGGCTCATAACGAAAACATTACCGTAGAAAGCGTTTATCTTGAAGGAACGAAATTCAGTTTTATGCTCGAAAAAAGTAAATAATTCCGGCAAAATGTAAGAAAAAAAAATATTTTAAAAAATCCTGAAATATTTTTTTGTCACATGTCATTTATTATATATTTGCACCAGAGATTTATCATAATTATAAAGGCAAAAAAGTAATTTAAGAAACTGATATGGTTTACAAAATCCGCGTAATATTAGATGCGAAAGAGGATATTTTCCGTGATGTTGAAGTTAAGGGAAAACAAACGTTATGGAACTTACATTTAGGAATTAAAAGTGCATTCAGTCTGCAGGGAGATGAGCTTTCTACTTTTAATCTGTTGGAAGATGACGGAACGATCGTAAAAAGTGTCCCATTGGAAGATATGAGTGATGATGGTGATGGCGAGATCATGTCAGATGTTTACATTGATGAGGCTTTTGAAAATGTAGGTGACAAAGCACAGTTCCAGTACGGGCTTCTTGATCTTTGGGAATTCTTCTGTGAGCTTGTAGAAGTGATTGAGGAAACAAAAGGAGTAAACTACCCGATCACAGTATACCGATTTGGAAATGTTCCATTGAAGGCTCCCAGCAAAAACGGAAATTCAGGAGGGAAGAAGAAATCAGCATTGCCATTGGTAGATGATGAGTTCGGTTTTGATGATGATTTCGTTGCAGGAGGAAATTTTGTAGATGAAGACGACAGTTTCGATGACGAGGAAGAAGAAGACTACAATGACGATGTCTTTGATGATGAGGATGACAATGACGACGAAAGATAAGATCTAGATACATAAAGAATAAAGCCCCGGACTTTTAGTCCGGGGCTTTTTATTGAAAAATAAAATGATCTGTTCCTCTGGTATTTTTTAAGGCTCAGTCTCAAAAGTTGGGGGGAATGTTAAGTAGTTTTATCTTTGCATCATGTTAAGCGATCACGACCTTCTTAAATTATTACTTCCGGAATTTTTAGTAGAGCACTTTGATATCCTCAAAGCAGAAACTCATGATGCAGAACTTCATATTTATTTTGAAGAAAGAAACAGTATTCCCCATGAATTTAAAGAAAGGAGATTTGAATCCAAGGGCTTTTTACCTGAAATCATTGTAGATGATTATCCATTACGGGGTAAAATCGTAAAGCTCCATGTGAAAAGAAGAAGATGGACAGATAAATCCTCCGGTGAGATCCTTCAGAGAGACTGGCAGCTTGTAGCGAAAGGCACACGCATGACAAAGGATTTAGCAGGCTTCTTAAAAAAAAATTAGCAGACACTAAAGCTCTTCCCCTAAAAGTTATAGCAGAATTTTTCGGGATCAAAGGCAAGAGCTTCCAGAGGCAATACAAGAATAAGCTCAGCGAATATCATAGCTGGGAACAAAAACCGCACGCAGAGGACTGGATCATTTACCCTGAAAATGTCTCAGCCTCCTTATCTTTAGACGAAGTAGCATTATCTGATGGAGAACTTTATACCGTTCTTACCTCCAAAAAAGCAAAAGGGAGAAAAGGAAGTATTGTTGCTATGATAAAAGGTACCCAAAGTGATTTTGTCATCACACATCTTTTGAAGATCAGCAGAAAACTTCGGATGAAGGTAAACGAAATTACATTGGATATGGCGGGTTCCATGAAGCGTATTGCCCAACGCTGCTTTCCTGATGCAGTACAGGTTATTGATCGTTTTCATGTTCAGAAGCTGTCCATAGAGGCCCTTCAGGAGATCAGGATCAGGCATCGCTGGGAGGCTATTGAAATGGAAAACAATCCTTTTAACAGTCACTCAGCTGAAACAGAAGTTTTTGCAAACGGAGATACCCGGAAACAGCTCCTGGCAAGAAGCAGGTATTTACTATATAAAAGCCGTGAGAAATGGACTCTGTCCCAGAAACAAAGAGCTTCGATCCTTTTTACCCAGTATCCTGATCTGGAACAGGCATATGAATTGACTGATGGACTTAGAAAAATTTATAACCAGAATATTTCGAAATCTGTAGCAATGACTAAACTGGCCCATTGGTTTAGAAATGTGGAAGAAGCAGATTTTAAATCTTTTTCTACCTTAAGAAAAACAATAATGAATCATTATAGAAATATTCTCAACTACTTTGATCAAAGAAGCACCAATGCTGCTGCTGAATCTTTCAATGCGAAAATAAAAAACTTCAGAATGCAGCTCAGAGGAGTAAAAGACAGAACCTTTTTTATCTTCAGATTAGCTAAACTTTTTGCCTAGCCCCCAACTTTTGCGCTTGATCCTTTTTTAATAGCCTTAGCTCTTCTCTGATTTTTTTATCCTCTTGAGAATCTTAATGATCCAAATATTCTTTTGATAGTCTAAATTATTTCAAAATACCACCCGTAATTTTCCATTTCAGGCCCTTCCCTGAAAAACAATCCTTATTTTTGTTAAAAATAGATTAATGAAGAAATTAATTTTATTAACCGTAATTGGTCTGGGAATTGTTTCCTGTACCACTCAAAAAAATACAAGAAGGATGACAGAACTGCCAAAAGATTGGAAACACAATACTAATATCTACGAAGTAAATATCAGACAATATACCCAGGAAGGAACTTTCAAAGCATTTGCAAAAGAAATGCCCCGACTGAAAGCGATGGGCGTGAAGACCCTTTGGTTTATGCCTATTACTCCCATTGCCCAGCAAAATAAAAAAGGAAGTCTGGGAAGTCCTTATGCTGCTGCAGATTATACCTCCATCAATCCGGAATTCGGGACAATGGAGGATTTCAAAGCAATGGTGAATGAAGCTCACAGGCTGGGTTTTAAAGTGATTATAGACTGGGTAGCCAATCACACAGGCTGGGATCATGTATGGACAAAAACACATCCAGAATTTTACCTGAAAGATGCCGATGGAAAATTCCATATGGCTTCCGGAATGGATGATATTATTGAACTGGATTATAAAAATCAGGAAATGCGTAAGGCTATGATTGATGCTATGAAATTCTGGGTAACGGAAACTGATATTGACGGTTTCAGATGTGACCTTGCATCATGGGTGGAAGTAGATTTCTGGGAGCAGGCACGCCCGGAAGTAGAAAAAATAAAACCACTTTTCTGGTTAGGAGAATTTGATGAACTGGAAAGTCCGGAGTATGGAAAAGTTTTTGATGCCAGTTATTCCTGGAAATGGATGCATAAATCTGCAGATTACTATAAAAAGAACGAACCACTTCAGGAACTTAAAGATTTACTGATACAATATTCCAATATCGGAGATCAGTCAATGAGAGCATGGTTTACCGCCAATCATGATGAAAACTCATGGAATGGTACAGAATATGAAAAATATGCAGTTATTGCAAAACCTATGGCTGTATTTTCAGCTACATGGAATGGCGTTCCGTTATTGTACTCAGGCCAGGAGCTCCCCAATATGAAAAGACTCGAATTTTTCGAGAAAGACCCGATAAAATGGACCAAAACCTACCAGGTTGCCGATTTCTATAAAACATTATTGGATTTAAAATCTTCCAACCCTGCTTTAAGAGGTGGTGATCCGAATGTAACCACTTATTTGCTGAATACAACAGCGAATGACAAAATTCTTGTCTATGTAAGGAAAAATGGAAAAGACGAAGTGCTGGTTGTTTTAAATATGTCAAAAGAACCTGTCAGTTTTAATATTGAAGACGGGAACCTGTCGGGAACTTTCAGGAATGTTTTCGAAAAAACAAAAAGAAACTTTGATGAAGGTAAGGATTTCAATTTCAAAGTTTCAGAGTATGCAGTATTTGAAAAATAAAACCTCAATTAGAATTTATTAAACGTGATTCCTGCTGCTGGCGGGATACTAAAATCGCAGATTTTGATGAGGTGGTTTTCTCTATTCCCAATACAATAGCATTACAATGAACAAACAGGAAATAATAAACATAGTTAGAGCGAAATTAACAGGCAAAATCCAGTATTTCGAAAATCTGATCGCAGAAACACGCGCTTCCAATAACGACACCAAAAGTTCAATGGGAGATAAATACGAAACCGGAAGGGAAATGCTTCAGCAGGAAATTAATAATCTGCAAAGGCAGCTTAATGAAGTGCTGAACCAGCAAGGGGCTTTGCAAAAGATAACATCAGAGCCTTCTGAGAAAGTTCAGAATGGTGCTTTGGTGAAAACCAATAAAGGATTATTCTATGTTTCAGCTTCCATAGGAGAAATTATTTTTGAAAACCAAAAGATTATGACTGTATCTGCAGAATCTCCTTTAGTAAAAGCAATGTTTGGCAAGAAAATGGGAGATAGCTTTACCATCAACAATATCAATCAGGATATTGAATATATTTGGTAAATCAATCTATAATAATATGAAATTTAAAAATTTACTCCTCTTCGCCTTTTTATTAGGCAGTTTGGCCATCAATGCACAGGTTAGGGCCACAGTTTCCTCAAGAACATATGATCTGGAAACGGTAAAACTTACGGTAAACGGTTTTGTAATCACATTGAATGGTGACGGATCAATTTCTGATTTTAATGCCCCGGATCTCAATGGTAAGCTTGAGTATTATGATAATCAGATTTTTGATAAAATTAAATATGGAAAGCTTAAAAGCATAGGGAATGTTAAAATAGACTACTGGGATGACTCTGCATTTACAAGCGAAAAAGCAGGTAAGCTTAAAAGCATAGGAAATATTTCTATAGACTATTGGGAAGACTCTGCTTTTACCGAAGAAAAAGCAGGTAAAGCAAAGAAAATAGGAGACCTCAGCATAGATTACTGGCCCAATGATGTGATAGATAATAGCAGGATGGGCAAACTGAAAACAATAGGAGATATTTCTATAGATTATGGAACAAAAGATATTATTGATGAAAGTAAATTCCAGAAGCTTATAAAATTTGGCCCCGTGAGACTGGAATATTCAAATGATAAATTCATTGATAAAAACAGATATGGCCAATTGAAATCAATTAACGGGAACAGTGAAAAAATTAGCGTTTCCGTTTTGTAATTAATAGTCTGGATATGTAGAATATAGACTTATTTCATAGAAAACAGCTATACATTTTATAACAAGCATCCATAGGCAGGATGCTTTTTTTTTACTAAATTTGACCCATAAATCCCTTTTCAAAATGCAGAATTACCTGGATCTTTTACAGCATATTTTAGACAACGGAACTGATAAAACCGATAGAACCGGCACCGGTACAAGAAGTGTATTCGGGTATCAGTTAAGATATGATCTTTCTAAAGGATTTCCATTGGTAACTACTAAAAAAGTACATTTAAAATCCATTATTTATGAATTGCTTTGGTTCCTTAAAGGAGATACCAATATCAAATACCTTAAAGATAACGGAGTAAGCATCTGGGATGAATGGGCAGATGAAAATGGTGATTTAGGACCTGTTTACGGAGCACAGTGGAGAAGCTGGCACGGAGCAGACGGAAAAGTTGTGGATCAGATCACAGAAGTAATTGATCAGATTAAAAAGAACCCGGATTCAAGAAGGCTGATTGTTTCCGCATGGAATGTAGCTGAGATCCCTAATATGGCACTGGCACCTTGTCATGCATTATTCCAGTTTTATGTAGCAGACGGAAAACTATCATTACAGCTTTATCAGAGAAGCGCAGATGTCTTCCTTGGCGTTCCTTTCAATATTGCGAGCTATGCGTTGTTACTGATGATGGTTGCACAGGTTTGTGACCTCGAGGTAGGAGATTATGTTCACAGTTTTGGAGATGTTCATATTTACAACAATCATTTTGAACAGGTAAACAGACAGCTTTCAAGAGAGACAAGACCACTTCCTGCCATGAAGCTGAATCCTGAAGTTAAAAATATCTTCGATTTCGATTTTGAAGATTTTACATTGGAAAATTATAATCCACATCCAGGAATTAAAGCGCCTGTAGCAATTTAATATCATACCTGCTTCTTTATTATCTTTTGTAATTAACAGATTTCTATTATTTTTGAAGTTTGTGAGCATCATATGCTATCCACAGATTTTGAAAAAATAATATGGAAAAGAAATTAAACAGGGCATATCTGATATTTTTGAATATCCTGATTGTTGCTTACAATCTTTATATATGGCTGGCCGTTTTTACAGAAAAGGTTATTGTAACAGATGATTTAAAGGAAGCTTATAATGCCAGGCATATTTCTAAGCCTTATTTAAGTTATATTTATTCCTATCTGGATGCTTCCAATATGGCGGCAAGACCAGTATCAGGATTTGTGACGGGAACTCTGGTTTTCTTTTCACAGTATAACGGCTCTGTTTACCTTTTGGGAATATTGTTTTTCTCACTTTCGCTGTTTGCTGTTTATGGAGTAGCTCAGAAAATATTGTCAAAAGAGCTTGCAGCTTTATTAACCTTGCTGTATTCATGCTCTTTAATAGGTACAAGTATCCAGTTTTCTCCAATCATGCTAAACTCCAATCTGGCAACAATATTTTTTAGCCTGAGTATTTATTATGTTTATGTTCGTAAAAATATTCTGCTTAGTTCTTTGTTTTTCATCCTTTCCATCTTAAGTTATGAAATTTTCCTGCCTCTCATTCTTCTGAATTTGTTTTTAATCAAAGAGAATAAAAAGAGGTTAATCTTTTTATTGCTGACTCTTGGACCTGTTTTTCTTTTCAGAAAACTTATTCAGCCCGCAATATTTGCTCATTCTTATCAAAGGGATGAAGTAGGGAAGATTTTAGAATTGAAAAGGGTAGTTCACGTAACAATTTTAACGACAAAGTTATTCTTCAAAGATATTTTTGTAGGAATATATAAAGGATTATTGAATCTCAAAAACCTTCATATTATAGAAATATTCCTGGCTATGGTAATGTCTTCTGTCGTTTATAAATTATTTATTGATTATGATTTTAAAAGCAAATTAAAAGACGTTAAAAAGATAGGGTTAATTTCTTTGATTTCAACAGCTCTTGCTATAAGTGTTTTCTATGTTTCTGCTTATATCCCGACACTTTTTGGATTTGATAACCGAAGTTTGGGAGCTGTAAGGCTTTTTTATACACTATTTATCATTTCGGGAATCATTTATCTGTCTTTTACACTGAAATTGGGAAACAAAACAGTAAGCTTCCTTTTTGCTGGAATTACTTTTCTTCTTCTTATTACCAATATGAGTGTGAAGAATGCATGGATTTATGCCAGTGAGTTTAATGATAAAATGTTTAGTGAACTCAGCAAAACATTAAAAGCTGAAAAGGTTGAAAGTGGAGTGGTCTGCTTAAGGTATGATATGTTTACTGAACTGAAAACCAATCCGCATTTTATTCTTAGAGAACCAATCTTTTATAACAACTGGGAATGCAGAATGCTGGCTGAAATGAATGGTATTGATGCTGGGAAGGTTTTTATTTTCAATGCAGACAGACAAACCAAATGTGAAATGGTATTTGTGTATAGAAACGGAAAGGTAGTCAGAGAAAAATAACAGATAGCACAAGAAGCCGGAAAAGGAAAAATCATCTTTAAAAACGTATCGGCAGACCCGTTGTTTCTAAAATAAGTTTTAAATTTGAAAGAACTTGACTTTGCTCTTTAACAAAAGGCAGAATTACAAATCCAATCACAAAAATTATGAAATATCTAAAGATAAATATTGAAGAGAACGCAGACCCTGAAGTACTGAAAAATGTCGTCCTTCAGTTAAAAGGTGTTGCCTCAGCAGAAATTGTTGACGATGAAAACCCGCAAAGTGAACTGAAAAAAGCTTTTGCCAAAACGAAAGAACAGTTGAAAACCGGTGACTATGAAACATTAGTCAATGATATTTTCGATATCATCATAAAAAAATAACTCTAAAATTATAAAGTAGACAGATGAGAAAGGCCATTTTATCAATTTTGATACTCGGAATCATGTTTTCCGCAAATGTATCAGCACAAACCGAAACTTCAGGAAGAGAAAAAGTGTACAGGGCTACCCATACCAAAGTAACGGAACTGAAACATACAAAGCTGAAGGTGAACTTCGACTATCAGAAAGAACAGATGAATGGCGAAGAATGGCTGACGGCTTCACCGTATTTCTATCCTACCAATGAACTGATCCTTGATGCCAAAGCAATGCTGATCCATGAAGTCGCTCTTGATAACAATGGTAAAAAATCTCCTTTAAAATACGATTATAAAGATGATATACTGAAGATTACCCTGGATAAAACCTATCAGAAAAATCAGGATTACACCGTTTATATAAAATATACCGCCCGTCCGAACGAAGTGAAACAGCAGGGAAGTATGGCCATCAATGATGCCAAAGGGCTTTATTTTATTAATGCCCAGGGAACAGACCCGGAACTTCCAACACAGATCTGGACACAGGGAGAAACAGAAGCTTCTTCTGCATGGTTCCCAACTATTGATAAACCAAATCAAAAAACAACTCAGGAAATCTATATGACTGTTCCTGATAAGTATGTTACCCTTTCTAACGGTATCCTGAAAGATTCACAAAAAGAATCTAATGGGCTTAGAACTGATCACTGGGTGATGGATAAAAGACATTCTACTTATCTTTTCTTCATGGGAGTAGGAGAATATGCCATTGTAAAAGATAAATGGAAGAATATTCCTGTAGATTACTATATAGAAAAAGAGTACGAACCTTATGCAAAGCAGATCTATGGAAATACTCCGGAAATGATCGAATTTTTCTCCAAAAGAATGAATTATGATTATCCATGGGCCAAATATGCGCAGATTTCCGGAAGAAATTATGTAAGTGGTGCCATGGAGAATACAACGGCTACCCTTCACGGAAGTGATATCCTTCAAAAACCAGGACAGCTTATTGATGAGAACACATGGGAAGATACTATTGCCCACGAGCTATTTCACCATTGGTTTGGAGACCTGGTAACCGCAGAAAGCTGGAGTAATCTTACCGTAAATGAATCCTTTGCCAATTATTCAGAATATCTTTGGAATGAGCATAAATACGGAAAAGATCAGGCTGATTATCATCTGATGACCGATGTGAACAGATATATCCATAATCCATCTGATTTTAACAAAAATCTGGTAAGATTTAATTATGCATCCCGTGAAGATGTATTTGATCTCGTAACTTATCAGAAAGGAGGTGGAATTCTGAATATGTTGAGAAACTATTTAGGAGATGATGCTTTCTTTGCCGGGATGAATGATTATCTGAAAACCAATGAATATCAGAACGCAGAAGCCCATCAGTTAAGGCTTTCTTTTGAAAAAGTTTCAGGAAAAGACCTGAACTGGTTCTTTAATCAGTGGTATTTTGGAAGCGGAAATCCGAAAATTAATTACACATTTACATTCGAACCGGTAAAAAAACAGGTGGCAGTTACGATTAATCAGACTCAGGATCAAATGTTTGAATTTCCCCTGGCTATCGATGTATATGAGAATGGAAAGCCCAAAAGATATAATGTTTGGGTGAATGCTGATGCTAAGAATACATTTAATTTTGATGTTTCTAAAGCACCTGATCTTGTGAATATTAATGCAGATGGTGTTTTGCTGGCAGATATCACTGATAAGAAAACACCTGAACAGAATCTTTTACAGTTCACAAATTCCAAAGAATATAAAAACAGATATAATGCTTTGGCGGGAATAAAGGATGAGGTAGGAAAGAACCCTGCTGCAACAAAGTTATTGGCAGCAGCATTAAAAGATCCGTTTTTCAGAATAAGAATCCAGGCCTTGGAATTGGTGGATCTCAGCAATCCCGAGCAAATGAAAGCATTAGGATCCGAAGTTGAGAAATTGGTATCTAATGATCCCAAGACATTAACACAGGCTGCAGCTATTTCAGCTTTGGCCAAGACAAAAGACAAAAAGTACCTTCCTCTTTTTGAAAAAGGGATGGGAGCTGTTTCCAACGCTGTAAAAGGAAGTTCTTTAGGAGCTATTTTGGTTATTGATCCGTCAAAAGCGAATTCACTAGCTGATAAGATTGATCTGGATGGTGCTTCAGATGAGTTGCAGGCTCAGTTGCTTCCTGTCATTGTAAAAAATAAAGTGGTTTCTCAAATGCCAAAAATTGCTTCATTGGCAGCATTTTATCCGTTTATCAAGTTTCAGAATCCGGAATTAGGAAAATCGGCAGAAGAAGGATATAACTGGATCATGTCATCGGATAATTTAAAGGCTACCGAAAGTGTGACTAAGATTTTAGGATATGCTAAAAACCAGATAGGCGATAATCCACAAGCTAAAATGATGGTGGTTCAGATGCTGAAGGATGGCTTAAATAAGAAAATGGAATTACTGAAGCAGAATCCACAGAATGCAGCAGGCATTAACAAACAGATTGATGTGATTAATAAAACCATTGAAAATTATAAGTAAAAATAAAATGTAAAGCCGGCAATTTTAGACTGCACCCAAAAGTTTAGACAAAATTAAACAATATTATAATAAAGAGTTCGGTACATTACCGGGCTCTTTCCTTTTAGATTGAGTCTTATCCTGTCGTGGTTGTAATAATTAATGTATTCTTTTATTTCTTTTTTAAGTTCATCAATTGTTCTAAATTTCTTGGTGTAGAACATCTCAGATTTTAACGTCCCGAAGAAATTCTCTATCACAGCATTGTCCAGGCAGTTTCCTTTTCTGGACATACTTTGGATGATTCCTTTTTCTTTCAAAAGCATCTGATAGGCTTTCATCTGATATTGCCAGCCTTGATCCGAGTGGAGAATGATGTTTTCTGTATTTTTGATTTTACTGAAGCTTTTCTTTAACATATTAATAACCTGAATAAAGACAGGTCTCTCCGATATATCGTAACTGATGATCTCTCCGTTATAAAGGTCAATTATCGGGGATAGGTACAGTTTGTTTCCAGAGACATTGAACTCCGTCACATCAGTTGCCCATTTCCTGTTAGGTTGGTCTGTCTTGAAGTTCCTCTCCAAAACATTCGGTGCTATACTGCCTTGTTCGCCTCTATAGGACTTGTATTTCCTGACCCTTATGATGCTTTTGAGTCCCAGAACTTTCATTAGTTTCATGACTGTCTTGTGATTGATGATAATTCCTTTTTCTTTCATTACCAAAGTGATGCGACGGTATCCAAAACGTCCTTTGTGCTTGTGATAGATCTGCCTTATCAGGGTCTTGATGTCTGAATATTTATCATTCTTCTGAAGCATTTTCTGATGGTAATAGAAACTGCTCCTGGCCATACCTGTACAATCCAGCAGGACTGACAGGTCATATTTTTGCCTTAATTCTTCGATGGCCTCTGCTTGTTCTTTTTGAGAGTTAAGGCGTCTAGCTTTTTTAGAAAATCGTTCTCGGCACGCAGCCTTTCGTTCTCCAATAAAAGTTCTTCTTCCCTTGTCAATGGCTTGTCAGACTTCCTTTTCTTACGCTTGTAATCACTCATTTTTTTGGGTCTTCCTATAGGTTTGTTTTCCAAACCTAAAATACCACTTTTTTCGTAATCACGCTGCCAATTCAAGACGGTAGACTGGGCAGGGATATCAAACCTGACACACGCTTCTCTTTGTGAGATGAACTCCGTATTGATGGCTTTCAACACTTTAAGCTTAAACCTTACGGAATAGCTTTTGTTTTTTCTCGGTTGTAATCCCGATATTCCGTACTTGTTATAAAAGCCGATCCACTTGCGAAGATTACTCTCGTTAAATCCTTTTTCTGTTGCTATAGATTCAATCGAATGATAAGAATTCTGATGAAGTTCTATACATTCCAATTTGAAAGCAACGCTAAATTTTCCTTTCCTTTCCATAAAAAAATGCCCCTAAAAAGTGTCTAACTTTTTGGGGGCAGTCCATTTCGCCGGCTTTCTTTTTATAAGCTTATTTGATTGCTTAGAGGGTTGAAAAGTGCTTTAATAATATTGTTCTGGATCTTATTGGTTTTTAATAATATTACAAAAATCAGTTGTTTTTACTGTTGTTTTTTGTGATATCTTTCATAAATTCGTTTAAAATTTAAAAAATTATGAGTTTTGGAATTGAGGCGGCAAGCTATTATGTGCCTTCTTTGTATTTGGAAATTAAAGATTTAGCTGAAAAAAGAGGTATAGAACCGGCAAAATTGGAGAAAGGGCTAGGACTTCATAAAATGGGATTACCTGATTTGCATGAAGATGCCGCAACCTTTGCTGCAGAAGCATTATTGAGATTGATTCAGGATTATAAGATCAATCCTAGAGAAATCTCCAGAATTTATATGGGTACAGAAAGTGCTGTAGATGCAGCAAAGCCAACCGCTTCCTATGCGATACAGATGGTTGAAAAGGTGTTGGAAGGAGAATTTGGAGAAAGAGCTTTTAAAAACTGTGATGTATTAGACATGACTTTTGCTTGTGTAGGTGGAGTAGATGCTCTGCATAACGCCTTAGATTTTGTAAGAGTCAATCCTGATAAAAAAGCGGTAATTATTGCAAGCGATTATGCAAAATATGAACTGGCTTCCTCTGGAGAATATACACAGGGAGGTGGAGCTGTTGCATTGTTGATTTCTGCAAAACCTGATCTTCTTGAAATCGAAAATAATTGGGGAGTAGCTACAGAAAGTGTTTTTGATTTCTTTAAACCGAGAAGGCAATATAAAAAAGAAGATCTGAACGGGGCTCCTGAAATGTATCCTGATAAAATTGAGATCTTTACAGATGAACCGGTTTTTGATGGGCAGTATTCCAATCAGTGTTATCAGGATAGAATCAGAGAAGCTTATCAGCATTATAAAGAGATTACAGGAAAAGAAAAGCCTTATGAAGACTGGAGATATATTGTTTTCCATTTGCCATATGCTTTCCATGGGAAGAGAGTCTTTACAGAAATTTATAGTCTGGAAAACGGAATTTCATATGAAACTCCAGATCAGCAAAAAGCAGTTGCGAAATCTGAAAATTACCTGCAACTGATTAATAAAGCTATTGAAAAGACACAAAGGGCTTCATCAGAGATAGGCAATATGTATACAGCCTCTATTTTTATGGCATTCCTTTCCGGGCTGCAGACTTCCTTTAACGATAATGAAGATCTGTCCGGAGAAGAAATCGGATTCGTTGGATATGGCAGTGGTTCCAAATCAAAAGTGTTTGCCGGCAAGGTATCTGCTAATTGGAAAACCGTGGTAGAAAAATGGAATTTATTCGAAAATCTGAACCATAGAAAAGCTATTAATTTTGAAACCTATGAAAAGCTTCACAGGAAGCAATTAAATAAGTCTGTAAATCCGGAATACAAAGGGTTTGGTCTTATTTCTATTGAAACAGAAAGCCCTGTTTTAATGGGGGCGAGGTATTATAGTTTTCAAAAATAGACTATAGCCAAAACTTATAAAAGAGGTTGTCTCTATATTTTTCTATATAATTTTTAAGATTGATATTTGAGAAAACTGTTAGAGTTGAAAGCGTAATATTATAAAAAATATAACATGATGGCAAAAATAAAGTCAGAAAATATTCTCAAAAATATACTAATTTAAACTGGATTTTAGGCATCATATATTAACAGATTTTTAATTTTATTTTTACGGAGGCCACCTTTTTAGGTGGTCTTCCTGATTTTTATCAGGTTATTTTCTGACCTGTTTAACTAAAAAACATTCGCCTTTTTGCTGATTTTGGTTAAAAACCACAAGTTGCTTGTTTTATTTTTTTACTTGTTTGATCTATTATTGTTAATTTTTTTCACTTTATTTTTTAAATTAATGTACATTAATTTTTATTTTGTTTTTCGTTAAAATTCCGTTAATGTTTGAAATACTTCGGTTTTCTTTAAAAATTCAAATACAATTGGATTTTTTTTTATCATTTTTTAGAGTTAAGTAAGGAAAATCCTTTTCTGGTAGGCTGTTTTCAGGTTTTAATAAATTGATGTTATTGATATTTATTAACATATTTGTCCCCTTGAATATATTAAAATCTGTTAATATGAATGTGAAGTTACATGTATTAAGTGCTGGAGCTTTGTTTTTTTTAGGACAAGCTGCCTATGCGCAAAAATCTAAGAATGATTCTATTCTGAAGGAGAATAAGATCGATGAGGTAATCGTTACTGGATATCAGAAGAAAAAAGCAGATGAAATTACCCAGGCCCAGGCCGTTGTAAGTGGAGATGCGATCAGAAGAAACTCTCCTACAACATCTATCGGAAACTCTTTACAGGGTAGAGCATCAGGGGTATATGTACAGAGTGCTACAGGGCAGCCAGGTTCTACAGCTACCATTATGGTAAGAGGGGTTGCCGGTGTTGGTGGTTCTTCTGAACCTACTTATGTAGTAAATGGAATGTACATGACTGCTAAACAGTTCAGTGCGATTAACCCTGCAGATGTAGAATCAATTTCCGTTCTTAAAGATGCTGCTGCTACAGCTCAGTATGGTGCAAGAGGAGCAAACGGGGTAGTTGTAGTGACAACTAAAGCCGGAAAAGTTGGAAAAACTCATTATTCGTTTGAAAGTAAGTTTGGTTTCAGTGAAAAGCTGAAGGATAAGAACTTCACGATGATGAATGCCAGAGAGTTAATGAACTACCAGAATGAGTTAGGTTATTTAGGTGTAGCTCCAAGAACTCAAAAGGAAATGGATGCTCTTGCATTTTATGATCACAACTGGCAAAAAGATCTGTTGAGACCTTCAAGCATTCAGTCTTATTTGTTTAGCGCACAGGGAGGATCCAGAGAAAGTACATTCTACTATTCATTAGGATATGATGCAGATAACGGTATTCTTAAAGATGTAGACGGGCTTAAGAGATATACAGGTAACTTCGGATTTACGAATAAACTAAGTGAAAAGTTAAATGTAGGAGTTAACCTTGGTATTCAGTATCAGGTTACAGAAAACTTCAGAGACAGAAACAATACACAGAACCCATTCGCTGCAATGTATAAATACGCTCCTTATGAGCCTATTTACAATCCGGACGGAAGCTACAACCAAAAGATGAGAGCGGGTTCAAACACTGTAGAGCAGATCCGTAATAACAGATCTGAAGATCAGAGACTAAGAATTCCGGTAACTTTATTTGGAGAATATAAGATCACAGACGGACTGAAATTTAAAACGAATTTCAACGGACTTTACGATTGGTATATGAATACCAATTGGATGAAAAAGGGATCTAACCTCGATTTAACAACCAACAAAGTTCCTACAGGTTCATTAGCGAAAAACTCATTCTATGGATTTAACTATACATGGAATAACTCATTAAATTATAAGAAATCATTCGGAAAACATAATTTTGATTTCTTAGGATTTATTGAATATAACGATAACTTCACTGAAACAGTGAATGCAAGTGCTTATGGATTAAAATCCACAACACTTAGCGTTCCGTCTATCACAACTCCTTCAGACAGAAATACATTTACTGGAACTAAAATCAGAAATACCCTTTTCAGTTTAGCTGGTATGGTAAACTATGATTATGAAGGTAAATATTTAGCAACTGCATCATTAAGAAGAGATGCTTCTTCAAGATTTGGAGCTAATAACAAGAGCGGAATCTTCTGGTCTGCAAGTGCTGCTTGGAACATTGCGAAAGAAGATTTCATGAAAGGAGGTTTCATCAACGATTTGAAACTTAGAGCTTCTTACGGAACAACAGGAAATGACGGTTCATTATCTGACTATTACAACGTAGCCAATGTTGGTTTCGATTTATACGGAAATAACGCAGCTTTATTCCCTGGAACTTATAACAACACTGAAAAAGTTTATATTGTTGGTAACCAGAATCTGAAATGGGAATCTAATGCGGTAACTAACGCAGGGGTTGACTTTGTAATGTGGAAGAGAAGAATTCGTGGATCCGTAGAAGTTTATCAAAATAAGAGAAAAGATTTCGTACAATTAGTACCATTAGATAAGCAGGAAGGTTCATACTATCAGTATATCAATGCTGGTGATATGACTCAGAAAGGTCTTGAAGCTGAATTAAGCGTAGATGTGATGAGAAAGAAAGATTTCCAATGGACGGTACGTGCTAATATCTCTTTCCAGAAATCAACTCTTGATAAGCTGGCAGAAGGACAAACTGAAAGAAACCTAGGATATACTTATCTTAAAGTAGGTGAGTCTCCATATGCATTCTATAGCGTTAGATTTGCAGGAGTAAACCCAGATAATGGAAATGCCCAATATTATGATAAAGCAGGAAACATTACAGAAAAATACAGTGCTTCTGATGCTGTTCCTCTTACAGA
Source organism: Chryseobacterium bernardetii (assembly GCF_003815975.1). Lineage (NCBI taxonomy): Bacteria > Pseudomonadati > Bacteroidota > Flavobacteriia > Flavobacteriales > Weeksellaceae > Chryseobacterium > Chryseobacterium bernardetii. Next base: position 5,095,019 of record NZ_CP033932.1, on the reverse strand, counting down.
TAAATCTCCTTTCCCAAAAAGCTTTGGAGGTTTCGGAACTACACTTCAATATAAAGGATTCGATTTCAGTGCAGATTTCACATTCAAGTTAGGAGGTTATACCTATAACAACATGTATGCTCTTGCGGTTGACCCTACTCAGGCTAAAGGTGGAAGAAACATGGCACAGGCAGCTGCTAATATGTGGAGAAAACCAGGTGATACTGGAGTATTCCAAAGAGTGGATTCTAATGGTATGCGTGATTCTGATCAGTGGATTGAAAAATCAGATTACTTAAGATTAAGATCTCTTACGTTAGGATATACATTTGATAAAACGTTGCTTGGAGAAGATGCGCCAATTAATAAACTAAGATTGTTTGTACAAGGGCAGAACTTATTTACAGTAACAAGTTTCCACGGAGAACCGGAAATTTCTGTAGGATCTGCTGAATCTGCATCATTATTTGTTCCAGGATCATTTAACCTTTATACTTATCCTGCTGTAAGAACGATCATGGTGGGAATGCAATTAGAATTTTAATATTGAATAGCTTTATGAAAAAGAATATAATAACAATAAGTTTAGCTGCGTTGACTGTTTTTGTATCGTTAACGTCTTGCGAAAGAAATTTGGATCAGATTTCATCAGTGAATGAGGCAGAAGAGCAGGCGATGACCAGACCTGAATCATTCAGACAGGCTTTAGATGGAGCTTATACTGCATTTAAAGGAACAGGTTATTACACTAGTGATGCAGGTAACCAGCTTATTATGGGTGACCTTACTACCGATAACCTTATCATTTCAGATGCAGGAAGAAACTCTAATGCTTCAGCTTCCAATTTTGAATTCTCTTCAGATAATTCGCAGACTACAGGATTATTCAGTGCGGCATATGCAGTAGTAAGCAGAGCTAACTTCGTTTTATCTTATTTAAATAACGGAGTATTAACAGGTACTCAAAAAGATAATGTAGAAGCAGAAGCCAGAGCGATCAGAGCAGCGGCTCACTTTGATATCTTAAGAGCGTATTCTGTAATTCCTACACAGAATTCAACAGCACAACACCAATATGGAATTTATTATTCTGAATCTTTTAATCCTTTAAATAATAATTCATCCAGAAGTTTATCAGTAGATGAGTCTTATAAGAAAGTGATTAATGACTTGTTATTTGCTGCTGATAAAATTACACAGAACGATGCTGACAAAGGAAGATTCAGCAAAGCTGCCATATATGGATTATTATCAAGAGTATACCTTTATAAAGGAGAGTATGCCAATACTGTAAAATATGGCCAATTGGCATTAGGACTTTCACCAAGTGTTACAACATTGGATAACTTCAACAGAATCTGGAAAGAAAATGAAGGACTGGCTAAAATTACCGATGGGGTTTTATTCCAGATTTCAAATGCTGCACCTGAGCGTAATACAGTAGGGGTTGCTTACAACCAGCTAATTGACGGGCAGTACAGATCAGAATTTGTTGCAGATTATGCTTTCTTCAACATGTTTTCTAATGATGACGTAAGAAAAACGGCTTACTTCACTACTGCTTTGTACAACAAAAAAATGTACAATCACATTACAAAATATGCAGGTAACGGTGGGCCGGTTAACATCGTTCCAATTAAATATCTGAGAACTGCTGAAGTATTACTTAACGTAGCAGAAGCATCTTACAGATCAGGAGACGAGGGAACAGCTCTTACTTTATTAAACCAGTTGAGAAAAGAAAGATATACTTCATTCACTCCTGGAACAGAAGCTGGAAAAGCTCTTTTAGATGCTATCCTGAAAGAAAGAAGATTAGAGCTTGCTTTTGAAAATGACAGATGGTACACGCTGAAAAGATTAGGACTTTCTGTTCAGAGATCAGGTAAGGGTGATATTGCTGACGGTAACGGTTCAAAAGCACTTGTTCAGACTCTGGATGCAAACAGCTACTTATGGCAATGGCCAATTCCAATCAATGCTATTCAGGCTAATCCTAACATTAAGCAGAATGATGGATATTAAGAATTCATATTTTTAATATATTTAAGAAGAGTTCCATGAAAATGGGGCTCTTCTTTATTTTAAGCATGATAAAAGAATTAAATTATGTGAAAAGAGTAGAACGAACCTCGCATCTCAAATCTGAATTTTACTCCCGCACAAGCATCCTGTTCTGATAGCTCTTCGGTGTTATACCTTCCAGTTGTTTAAAAACCCTGGTAAAATAATTCGTATCCGAAAATCCGGTTTGATAAGCCGTTTCTTTTATACTGTTTTGGGTAGCCAGCAATTCTTTAGCCTTATTGATTCTTTCCTGCAGAATAAAGTCATTAGGAGAAGTTCCCAGCTCATCTTTGAACATCTTAAAGAAATTAGATTTGCTCACATAGGCAAGCTTGGCAATACTTTCTATCGACAATTTCTGATGCAGATTCCTTTTAATATAATCAACTGCAAAACCAATTCTCGATTTATTTTTTACAATATTTCTTTCCACTATACTTCTGGCCTGTGTCTGCATAAGCCTTATAAGAAGTTCCTTCAAAGCAAAATCAGCCATAATATCCTTTTGCGAATTATCATCCATGGCTATTCTCATAATATTATTGGTTGCAGAAGCCAGTGCCTGATTATTAAAAAGAAAATACTCATCCAGCTGAATATTCCACTGTGATACTTCATCTACTTTTGGGAGATGGTAATTCAAATAATTAAGAGAATCTTCTATAAAATCAGGGTTTAAGCTTAAAGAAATACATTGTGTAGGAGTTTCATCTGCCTCAGGAAAATCAATAACCATAGTTTCACCGGGTGCCACAAGGATACTTTCTCCCGGGAAGTAATCAAAATAATTCGTCTTGTTATCCAGTTTCATGTGTTTTTTACCTCTCAGCATAGCTGTAAAAGCAATATTTTCAAAATGAAGCCTTACCCCGGAAGAAGCTTTATGAGTCTCATAAATACTGAACTCACAATTGTTTAAACTGAACTTTGTCTGGTTTTCAACAAGACTCAATAGCTGGTTTTCCTTGCTTAATTCGGGAGTATTTAATAAAATCTTACTATTGTTGTTCATTTCTAAATGTTTTTATAAAACTGGTAACTCAAATATAGAAAATTTGACTCAACGTTGCTGTTAATAAAATACTAAAATTAGACCTCCTGTATTATTTTGCACTTTTTTTATACGATTGTGCTATAGGTTTTTATCACATCCGTGTAATTTGGCAGTATTCAAAATAAAAAATAATACTAATATGAGCACTCTTACAGAAGCAAGATCAGCGACTCTTCTACAGCGTCCTGAGTTTAAAAGCAGATACGATAATTATATTAACGGGAAATTCACTCCACCCGTTAAAGGACAATATTTTGATGTAGTTTCACCTGTTGATGGTAAGAATTTTACCCAGGTGGCCCATTCATCCAAAGAAGACCTGGAACTCGCTGTAGATGCTGCGGAGAAAGCATTCCAGACATGGAAGCATACTTCGGCTACAGAAAGAAGTATCATCCTTAATAAAATTGCAGACAGAATAGAACAGAATTTAGAATATCTGGCCACTGTGGAAACCATTGATAACGGGAAAGCAGTGAGGGAAACATTAGCAGCAGATATTCCGCTGGCTATCGATCATTTCAGGTATTTTGCATCCGTCATCCGTGCAGAAGAAGGATCACACAATGAACTTGATAAAGATACAGTTTCCCTGATCGTTCATGAACCTCTGGGAGTAATAGCGCAAATTATTCCATGGAACTTTCCGATTCTTATGGCCACCTGGAAACTGGCTCCGGCATTAGCTGCAGGAAACTGCGTAGTCTTAAAACCCGCAGAAAGTACTCCTGTTTCTATCCTGATTCTAATGGAGCTGATAGGAGATCTGCTGCCGGCCGGAGTGATTAATATTGTTAATGGCTTTGGTGCAGAATTAGGAAGAGCTCTGGTAACTAACCCTAAAGTATCCAAAGCAGCTTTTACAGGATCTACGGCAACAGGACGCATGGTGATGCAGTATGCCACTGAAAATATTATTCCTGTGACGCTGGAATTAGGAGGGAAATCCCCTAACGTATTTTTCAATTCCGTGATGGATGCTGATGATGAATTCTTAGATAAAGCCATTGAAGGTGCTGTACTTTTTGCCCTTAACCAGGGAGAAATCTGTACATGTCCGTCAAGACTGCTGGTTCAGGAAGGAATAGCAGATGCTTTCATTGAAAGGGTTATTGAAAGGGTAAAAGCAATCAAAGTAGGAAATCCGCTGGATAAAACCGTGATGATGGGAGCGCAGGCTTCAAAAATTCAGAAAGAAAAAATACTTTCTTATATTCAGCTGGGTAAAGATGAAGGAGCTGAAGTATTGGTGGGAGGTGATGCCAACCACCTTGGAGAAGACTTGGAGGATGGTTTCTATATTCAGCCTACGATTTTCAAAGGAAATAATAAAATGAGAATTTTCCAGGAAGAAATTTTCGGTCCTGTACTGGCCTTTACTACCTTTAAAGACGAAGAAGAGGCCGTGAAAATTGCCAATGATACCATTTATGGACTGGGAGCGGGAGTATGGACGAGAGACGCCCATCAGCTGTATAATATTCCACGTCAGATTGAGGCAGGAAGAGTTTGGGTAAACCAATACCACTCATATCCGGCAGGTGCTCCTTTTGGCGGATATAAACAATCCGGAATAGGAAGAGAGAATCATAAAATGATGCTGGATCATTACCGTCAGACCAAAAATATGCTGATCTCGTACAACAAAAACAAGTTAGGTTTCTTTTAATATTATGTAGGACGTGCCCGATTGCCTTGGCTTTTCCCAAGGCAAACGGTCGGGCTATTCAGGGCTTCACTTTGTTTCGGTACTTCATTGCATTGCGTACCGGCTCGTCCCTCGCCGCCCTTACTATCCCTCACGCAGGGTATGTAGCGTCCTTTATTTAAACTTTTACCCTAAAAAATATTTTTTTAGAGGACAATTGGATAATTACTCAAAATAACCCTGATAAACTCATTCAAAAAATAAAATATGATCCCAAAAACAATGAAAGCTGCTGTAGTTCAAGGCTTCGGGCAGCCCCTGAAAATAGAAGAAGTTCCTGTAAGAGAACCCGGAAGATATGAAGTGCTTGTAAAGGTTATTGCCTGCGGCGTTTGTCACACAGATTTACACGCTGTAGATGGAGATTGGCCTGCCAAACCCAAAATGCCGCTTATTCCAGGGCATGAAGGTGTAGGTATTGTAGTAGCTTGCGGACCTGAAGCTTTTGTAAAAGAGGGGGATGCTGTAGGAGTTCCATGGCTGTACAGCGCGTGTGGCTGTTGCGATTACTGCATTACAGGATGGGAAACTCTTTGTGAAGCTCAGAAAAATGGAGGATACAGTGTAGACGGAGGATTTGCAGAATATGTAATAGCAGATTCGAGATATGTGGGGCACCTAAAATCAGACGTGAATTTTCTTGAGATTGCACCTATATTATGTGCGGGAGTAACCGTTTATAAAGGACTAAAAGAAACTGAAACCAAACCCGGAGAATGGGTTGCCATTTCAGGGATCGGAGGTTTGGGACACGTAGCGGTTCAGTACGCAAAAGCAATGGGTATGCATGTTGCTGCCATTGATGTTGCAGATGATAAACTTGACCTTGCAAAAAAATTAGGGGCAGACCTTGTAGTTAATGCGAAGAATACAGATCCCGGTGAATATCTGCATAAAGAAGTAGGAGGAATGCATGGTGCATTAATCACTGCTGTCTCTCCAATTGCGTTCAAGCAGGGAATAGATGTTTTAAGAAGAAAAGGAACCATTGCTCTCAACGGACTGCCTCCCGGATCATTCGAACTTCCTATTTTTGAAACAGTTTTAAAAAGAATTACCGTAAGAGGATCTATTGTAGGAACCAGAAAAGATTTGCAGGAAGCATTGGATTTTGCCAATGAAGGACTTGTAAAAGCTACCGTAACCTCAGCAAAATTGGAAGATATCAATGATGTATTTGATAAAATGAAAAAAGGCCAGATTGATGGCAGAATAGTATTGGATATTGCAGGCTCAAATTAAAGATGATGCTACTGATCCCGGTTAAAATTTTATTTTACCGGGATCTTTTATAATGATAGCTGCCTTTATATATAATAACAGATAAGATAATGAAAGGGAAAATATCAAGACTTTCGGCAACAGAAAAAGCCCTGGAAGTCATCCGGGAACTTGAAGAAAAGTATGGTGAACTGATGTTTTACCAGGCAGGAGGCTGCTGTGAAGGTACCCAGCCGCAATGTTTTGAAAAAGGAGGATTTTTTCCAAGGATGAATGATGCTATGATAGGAACCATCAACGGGCATGAGTTCTGGATAGACCGTGATCTTTTTGAATACTGGAAATACTCTCATTTTACACTTGATGTGACGGACGGGTTCGGACCAGGAGGTTTCTCGTTAGAAACTCCTTTAGGTAAAACATTCAAAGTGCAATACAGACTTTTTAGCCCAGAAGAATACGAAAACCTTGAATCTGTAAAACGCAGCGAATAACTTTAAGATCGGGTAACTATATATCATTTCATACCGGTTGTCATGATCTAGATTGAATCTTCTATTTCTGACACAGGAAAAATTTCATGTATAATTCCATATCATTTATCAACCTTGACAAACCGGTTCACAAACATGGCTGCTACAATATCTCCCACAGAATTTAAAACCGTAGCTAAAGGATCTACCAGGGTGCCGATAATCATAACCGCCGGAATAGCTTCCTGAGGTAACTTATACACCGAGATCATCAGCATTTCTCCAATATATCCGCCATTAGGAATTCCACCAGCCACAATACTTACAAAAACGGTTATTCCCAATGCTAAAAGTAAGTTGGCAGGATCAAAAAAATCTTTTCCAATAATTAAAAAAGCAACATAGATTTTAATAATTGAAGACATCGAAGAACCGTTTTTATGCAGAGTTGTCCCAATGGGAATGACAAGGTTAGCGATAGAATTCGGAATTCCGATCTTGGATGCAGCCTGTAAATTGGCGGGCATGGTAGCAAAACTGCTGCAGGTACTTATAGCAGTAAGAGTCGGGTAAATGGCATTGGTCCAGAAACTCTTCACTCCATTCCGTCCATTTGCCATAAACGCATATATAGAAAAGAAAACAAGAAAATAAATAATTCCTGCAATATAATATAATCCTAAAGGTTTAGCATAGAATCCAAAAAGCTGTGGCCCTAATGTAGCTACCTGGTAAGCAAAATAGGCTCCCAGACCAACCGGGGCCATCTTCATTACCAATAACAGCAGCTCTTTCATCACTTCATATCCTGATGCTATAAATACCCTGAAAGGGTGCCCTGCTTCTCCTGTTTTTCGGGCTGCAAAACCAGTCATAAAAGCAAAAATAAGGAGTGCCAGCATATTCTGTCTGGAAAACAACGATGTAAATTCTCCCACAGTAAAGAAGCTTACAATCCTGTTTCCCCAGCTATCTTCATTCGCTGCTTCTGCAATTATATCAGAACTTCCGGAAACTCCGGAAACCGGAAACAGATACACGGCGCAGATCGTAAAAATAGCAGCAGTCAGAATAAAAAACAGAAAGGTAAGTGCCATGATAAGAATGATCTTTCCAAATTTAGACTGTTGCTCTAAAGATGCAATAGAATTGGATACTGCAAAGAATACCAGAGGTACAACACTTACAAAGAGAAGGTTCAGAAATATATCTCCTAATGGCTTTATAAATTCCACCAAGCCGGGAGCAATAATTCCTATAATGCTTCCAATAGTGATTCCCAGAAGTAAAAATAAGATTCCGGAATAGTTTTTCAGTACCTCTTTCATTCGGTAGTTTTTATCAAAGATAGTTTTATTTTTAACACTTTGTTATACAATATTCAGACCTAAATTTCATAAATTTGAGTAAACATCGTTTCTATGGCTTATATAGATTACTATAAAATTTTAGGTGTAGATAAAAGTGCAACCCAGGATGATATCAAAAAGGCTTACCGGAAATTGGCCAGAAAACTACATCCGGACCTTAATCCTGATGATAAAGAATCAGAAAGAAAATTCAAAGAGCTGAACGAAGCCAATGAAGTTCTCAGTAATCCGGAAAACCGGGCAAAGTATGATAAGTACGGAGAAAACTGGAAACATGGTGAAGAATACGAAAAAGCTCAACAACAGCAAAGACAATATCAGCAGCAACACAACTACGGTGGTGGTTTCTCCGGTGCAGACTTTGGTGAAGGCGAAGATTTTTCAGACTTCTTCCAGAATATGTTTGGCGGAGCCGGCGGATTTGGTAGAAGTTCAAGAGGCAGAGCTTCAGGAAAATTTAAAGGTCAGGATGTACAGGCAGAATTAACCCTGAATTTGAGAGATGCTGCAGTAACACATCCGCAGACTTTTGAAATCAATGGTAAAAAAGTAAGAATCACAATTCCTGCCGGAGTTTATGATGGGCAGAAGATCAAATTGAAAGGTCATGGAAACCCCGGAGTAAATGGCGGTCCAAACGGGGATCTCTACATCACATTTAATATTCCAATAGATCCTGATTTTGAAAGGATAGGAGATGATCTTAAAACAAAGGTTGCTATTGATCTGTATACCGCAGTTTTAGGCGGGGATGTAAAGGTAAATACCCTAAACGGAAGTGTTAACCTTAAAGTAAAACCGGAAACGCAAAGCGGTATGACGGTAAGGCTGAAAGGTAAAGGTTTTCCTGTCTATAAAAAAGAAAGCGAGCACGGCGATCTTTTTGTAACCTACGAAGTGAAGCTGCCCACTAACCTTACCGATAAGCAGAAAGAACTTTTTGAACAACTTAAAAATTCCTAGGCTATGAATGAAAGAATATCACGGGAAGAACTCGTAAGAATATATAATATAGAAATCACTTTTTTTGATGAACTTGTAGATTATGGCCTGCTGAACATACAGATAGAAAATGATATTCATTATCTGATGTATGAAGATCTTCCGGATTTGGAAAAGTTTGCCAATTGGCATTATGACCTTGAAATTAATCTTCCTGGTTTGGAAGTGATTCATAATATGCTGAAGAAACTGGACGCTTTAAAACGGAGAAACAGAGAACTGATGAATAAACTTTCAGCAATCAGTGATCAATATGAGGATATTTAGCTTAGTTTTGTAGCTTTTAAAGCAACAATTTTATGAGTGAGGAAAAAGTGATTACATTAAAACCTGAGAGAAAGATTTTTGAAGATATTTATTTTAGCGGAAATCAGGACAGCCTGCTTTTTTCTCCCACTACTAAAAGTAAAACCATTACAACCATTGCAGCAGCGGTTATTCTGTTGATTGCATTTTTGATAAAAGGGAGTTTAAGTAAAGAGAGCCAGGGGATTTTATATTTTTTGAGTTTTATACTCCTGCTTTGTGCCGTTTTTCTGTCTGTAAGCGTTAATAAGGTTTCAAGATGGAAAAAACAGGTTAATCATTATCTGAATACCCTGGAAAAATGTCAGGTTTATGAGATCAGAATTGAACAGCATTTTTTTACCGTCAATATTGATGGGGAAAAAGAAACCAGTGAATGGAAAGACTTCAGTTTTTTTGAAAGTACTCATGATTTCATTTCCCTTGAAGGAAAATACAGTTATATGTTTCCCAGAAAATCAATGAATGAAAGGGATTATTCTCTGCTGAAGAGCATTTTGAAGGATAAAATCCAATCATAAAAAAATCAGAGCAAAAACGCTCTGATTTTTTTTATAATGTTTTGTGCCCGCTTATTCCAGCCAGCCCATTTCTTTCATCCACTCGTCATTGTAGATCTTTCCTACGTATCTTGAGCCGTGGTCGTGAAGAAGAACAACGATAATATCATCTTTAGTGAACTGATCTTTCATCTGAACCAATGATGCAATAGCACTTCCTGCAGAATATCCGCAGAAAATACCTTCTTCTTTAGCCAGTTTTCTTGCATAGATCGCTCCATCTTTATCCGTTACTTTCTCAAAGTGATCAATAACAGACATATCATAGTTTTCAGGAATGATATCTTCACCAATTCCTTCAGTAATGTAAGTGTAAGCGTGATCATAGTGTAATTCACCGGTTTCGTGGAATTCTTTCAGGATAGAACCATATGTGTCAACCCCTATTACCTTAATATTCTTATTTTTTTCCTTGAAGAAGGTTCCACATCCTGTAATGGTACCACCTGTTCCGGCTCCTACTACAAAGTGAGTAAGTTTTCCCTCCGTCTGCTCCCAGATTTCAGGTGCCGTAGACTCATAGTGAGCCGCCCTGTTAGATAAATTATCATATTGGTTTACATACCATCCGTTTTCAGTTTCTTTAGCCAGTCTTTTAGATACTGAATAATAAGAACGCGGATCTGTAGGTTTAACATCGGTAGGACAAACAATTACTTCTGCCCCTACAGCGCGAAGGATATCGCACTTTTCTTTAGATTGCTTGGAATTGGTAACAAAGATACACTTGTAGCCTTTAATGATGGCAGCCAATGCCAGTCCCATTCCTGTATTTCCCGAAGTACCTTCAATAATAGTTCCTCCAGGCTTTAATCTGCCGTCTTTTTCGGCATCTTCGATCATTTTAAGAGCCATTCTGTCCTTTACAGAGTTTCCAGGGTTGAATGTCTCAACTTTTGCTAAAACCAATGCCGGGAAATCTTCTCCCAATACATTGTTAAGTTTTACCAATGGTGTGTTTCCTATAGTTTCAAGGATATTTTTTGCGTATTTCATAAATGTTTTATATGCGGTACAAAGATAATGCTTTTAAAATTATCCGTACCGGGATCATGTGTGATTACAGCTCAAGACAGCTCATTAAAAGCTTAATTTTTTGAACCTGATATAAGGTTAATTGTATTTGATTGCCTTCACCGGAGATATCTTACTGATCAGATAACTTGGAATAATTAAGGCAAGTGCAGATATAACCAGAATTCCTAATGAAATGGAAATAATGGCAATAGGGTTAAGATCTACCGGAACCGTACTTACATAGTAATTTTCCGGATTAAGTTTAATAATCCCAAAGAATTTCTGAATAAGAATTAATCCAAGTCCGATGGCATTCCCATATAAAAGACCCGGAATCATAATGATAAGGGTATAATTGATAAAAGTAGCCCTGATCTGCGAATTGCTTGCTCCTAAAGTTTTAAGCAAACCTATGGAATTGGTTCTTTCAATAATAAGAATAAGAAGAACCATAATAATATTGATTACCACTACAATCAGCATAATGATGATGATAAGTGCAATATTGGTATCGAAAATACTGATCCAGTCTGTAATTTGTGGGAATTTTTCAGTCGCTTTCTCAGCATAGTTTTTATAACCGATCAGCTTTTCAATATCAGGGAAATCTTTATCGATATCATTCACATTTTTAAGGAAAATATCAATTCCCCCGATCTCATCAGGCTTCATATCCTGAATCTTTCTAGCGTGGTTAATTCCCCCAATTACAAACTGCTCATCAATAAGTTTGATATCAGTTCTGTAAATCCCAATGATTTTGAACTTACGGTAAAGAGGTTTTTGATCTGCTTTTAAGAAAACAGTAACAATACTGTCATTCACTTTAAGATGCAGGTCATTGGCTATTTTCTGTGAAATTGCTACATCATTGTTAAAACCTACTTCTGTTACTTTTGGAGTAGTTCCGGCAATAAGGAATTTTTTAAATCGTAAGCTGTCGAAGTCTTTCCCGATCCCTTTAAATATAATTCCTGCAAAATTATGCTCATTACGCATAATTCCGGTAACGGTTACATATTTCTGAATACTTTCAACATCAGGAAGCTCCTTGATCTTGGCAATATTCAATCCCTGATTATCCAGAACAGAAGTGTTATAGGAAGAATTGGACCGGGTAGATCTCACCGTGATATGTCCGCTGAAATCTGCAAGCCTCTCTTTAATAGCTTTTTTGGAACCAAATCCGGTGGCTACGGTAATCAGGGAAACAATGATTCCCAGTGCTACGGAAAGCCTGCCAATGAAGATGATAACCCTTGAAAGGTTATTTTTGTTATCTTTGGAAAACGCTATTTTTCTAGAGAAATATAAAGGAAACTTCAAGCTTATGAATTTAGATTTCAAAATTAAAAATTTACTTCTTATTTGCCTAATTTTTTTAGGAGTATTCAATCAATATTATTCTCAGACTCAAGTTCAACCGGATTTTAAAACCGGAGCGGATCAGCCTGAGCTTTATTTACCTTTATTAAAAGATAAAACCATTGGAGTTGTAACTAACCAGACAGGTTTAATGAGTGACAGAACCCATTTAGTAGATTTTTTAGTGAAAAACGGGGTGAAAATTAAAGCTATTTTTGCCCCCGAACATGGTTTCAGAGGCGATGCTGATGCAGGGGCAAAAGTGAAAAATGGAGTAGATATGAAGACCGGAATTCCAATTATTTCTCTATATGCGAGTAATAAAAAACCGAAACCTGAACAGCTGGCAGGAATTGATCTTGTTGTTTTTGATATCCAGGATGTGGGGGTGAGGTTTTATACCTATATCTCTACCTTGACTTATCTGATGGAGGCTGGTGCTGAAAATAATGTTGAAATAATGGTTCTGGACCGCCCCAATCCACATGATGGATATACGGATGGACCGGTTTTAAGAAAAAAGTGGGCCAGTTTTGTAGGTATGCATGAAGTTCCTGTAGTGTATGGACTTACTATTGGTGAGTACGGAAAAATGGTAAATGGTGAAAAATGGCTGAAAAATGGGGTTCAGGCAAAATATACTTTGATCCAGATGAAGAACTACCACAAAAAGCAGCGTTATCCGATGCTGGATAAGCCATCCCCAAACTTACCCAACGATAAAGCAATCAATTTATATCCGAGTTTATGTTTTTTTGAAGGAACTCAGGTTTCTGTGGGGAGAGGTACAGAACAGCCTTTCCAGATCTATGGTTCACCATGGACTGAAAATCTTCCCTATAAGTTTACTCCTAAACCGAGTTATGGAGCTAAAGATCCGTTTTTAAATGGTAAATTATGTTATGGAGAAGATCTTTCCAATTATCCTAAGGATTTAAGAGAACTGAATATTGAATGGGTAATCAAAGCATATCAGAACTACAAAAACCCTCAGTTAGATTTCTTTCTGAAAAATCTGTGGTTTGATACTCTTTCCGGAACTGACGAATTCAGAAAGCAGATTATTGCCGGGAAATCAATTCCGGAAATTAAAGCTTCATGGAAAAAAGATCTTGAAGATTTTGAAAAGATAAGGACCCGATATGTGGTTTACGAAGATTAATAAGAATGGGCAGGAGGTTTGAAGATGGAAGCTGAAAGTTATCAACGTCATAAACAATAACCTTTATTGTTTTTAAATATTAAGTAACTTTCAGCTTCGTGTTTTTCTGCTTTCAGCCTTTTTTAATCAAAATTTTGGGGTGGATTTTTATCATTTTTTCCCTTATTTAAAATAAATAGGCCAATTGTTAAGCCTACAACTCCTGCAAAGGCAGTTAAAAGGGCTCTTTGTGTTTTGTCTGGAAGATCATTTCCTAAGTAGTTCATTAAAAAAAGGATCACAAAAGTGATCGCTGAAATGATGATATGGTTTTTTCCGAATGGCTTCATTATATTATTTAAATTTGTAAGAGATCATCACACCACCTCTGTAGGGGATGATTTCACCACTTTTGTTAAATTTCTCTGCAGAATCATAACGTCTCCCGGTGGTTCTGTCATATCCCTTATAAAAGCTTTGTGAAGTTCCTATGGTAGCATAAAGGTCAAGATTCCAACGGTCAGATAACTGAAATTGGTATCCACCGGTAACACCTAACATGATGGAATATCCTTTTTGGTAAAGATTAGAATTCATTAAGTATTCTCCATCATCTTTTTGAGTGATATTGTCATTCCAATAATTCCATTTTTGGGCGTTGTAAGCAGCAACAGAGAGATTGGCTCCTATATACCAATGTTTAAAGGCTTCTTTAAAATAATATCTTCCTTCAGCGGAAACAGAATAAAACTGCAGTTTATGTCCTGCAAAAGATTTCCATGGTGAGATAAAAACATCTCCCTGAAGGGTATATTTAGGGCTGATCTGCTTTTCTATCCCCAGATTGAAAATACCTATTGGTAAAAAAAGAGCATTTCCCTTTACATATAAACTTTTTTCGTCGCTTTGTTCCTGTTCCTGAGCCTTTAGTGAACCTATACTCAGAAATGCTAAAGCACCCATTAATACTCTGTATTTCATCAAGTGTTATTTTATTTGTTTTAATAATTCTTCTGCCAGTTTGGAATCCCTGTTAGCCTGGACTGCCATATTTCTGGACATTTCAGCATAGTTTTTGGCCATATCCTTATTTCCTGTTAAAAAATAAAGTTTTGCTAGGATATATGTGTTTTCAGAGGTTTCTCCTCTCATTACAGATTTTTCAGCCCATTCTGTTGCTTTCTTCAGTGAAGATGGTGTTTGTACATGATCTACAAATATCCATGCTGCCCTTAAAAGTTCGTCAGGATTAAATGAATCCGGGGTTTTATAATAATCCAAAGCCGCTTTTTCATATTCCGGGAAGTTAGCATTGTGTTCATAATAGCTAAGTTTGGTCTGGTTGAGCTTTGTGGTAGCCATTTGTTTTCCTACCAATAGTTCTGCCATTTTCATAAAATACTCTTCGTTGATTTTTTTATTTTTATCATCAATGGACTGTTCCACAATTTTTGATAACTTCAGCTGGCCATCAAATTCATTGTATGTTTCTTCGGGAAGATATTTTATGATCTCTGCTTTTCTGGATGCAAAAGCTTTATAATTGGAATCCTCTGTTGATTTTAGAAAAAATAACATGTATCCTATTTCTTCTTTTGACATCGGATCAGTTGCTTTTTTGTTTTCAAAATACCTTTCAGAGGCTTTTTTAGCAAACTCGTAATCAGTATCAGAATTCAGTTTCATGATATTGATCAGGAATTCAGGGTCTTTTTCTCCGTTCGCAAATCTTTCTTTAAGGGAACCTTTTTTGTTTCCTTGCGAATTAATATCCTGAGCCATTGCTACAAACATGCTTTCTTCCATATAGCCCGTATTTCTGGATACAAGTTCACCTTCACCATTCAGGAAAAGATAGGTAGGATAAGATCGAACTCCGAATTTGGCAGCCAGATCTCTTCCTTCTCCTTTTTCCATATCAAATCTTGCATTAATGAAGTTGGTATTAAAGTATTCTCTCACAGATTTCTGCGGGAAAATATTTTTTTCCATCATTTTGCATGGTCCACACCAGGAAGCATACGCATCAATAAAAACCAGTTTTTTTTCTTTTTTAGCTTTGGCAATAATTTCCTTAAATGGTAGTTCCTGAAACTGTATAGTCTCTTGAGCAGAGATGATAATGGAGCAAACAATAGATATCCCGGAGATGATCTTCTTCATTTTCAAATAAGATTTGAAGCGAAGATAAATAATTTTCAAAATATAAAAGAGGGAATCTGAAAGTTGAATGGTGATATTAACTAATTTTAAGACTTATGCCTGTTAGGTATTGGTTAGTTAGGCTGTCTGCTTTCTGATCATTTTCTTAAGATAAGTTTAATTCACTGAATAGTCCTCAGATCTTTGTTATATCTTTGCAAACTAATAATTTACAAAGAGATCGCGAAATTTCAGGCTTTACTTCAGTATTGTCTGTTTTTTTGTGGTAATATAATGCAGAAGAAATTGAATATTGGTTTTAAGCACGCCTTATCCCAAAAATCTATTTACATTGCCGCTTTATCCACCTGTTTGATTGCAGTAGTGGCTTTCGCTGTTTTAAGTCATTTAATTGCCGAAGATAATCGTAAAAATAATGAAGACTTCGCAAAAAAAACGTTTTTCAGAAAATATGAATCTGTGGAAAGCGAATTCAAGAACATTGAAGATTATCAGTATCTGCTTCGTGAGCTGATTCAAAAAGACGGATTAAAAAACTACAGAGATTATTCCCTGGTTTTAAATGATTTAAATAAAAAAAGAAACCTGTTAACCTACAGCTGGTATTATTATGACAATAATAAAACAGGAAAATACGAAAGCAATAATCCTCTGTCTGCCATTTTCAAGGAGAGAAACAATGAAAAAGGATCTCTTGCCATTAAAAATACAGGTTCAGGACACTTCAAAGATCTCTTGATAAGCCGTAAAGACAGTATGTTCTGGGTGAGTTACGATTCTCTTGTATTACCGGAAAAAAATGTACTTTACTATGGTTCTACCGTAAGCCTGGATGATCTCCATCAGTATTTTACCAATGTAGATAAAAGTTCAAATACCTATGCTTATGTTTTTACGAAGGAAGGAATCTGTATTACCCATCCCGAAAAAAAGTACATAGGGAAAAATATTTTCAGTTTCACAGATATCAAAGCAAAGGATACTTTGTGCAGCAGTGCAAAATCAGGATATACGGAAGGAATTGCCAACTCAGAATATCTGGGGATGGAGGTCACACGTTTTATAAAACCTCTGAAAACGGATAATTTTGACGGGTATGCGGTGGTTAATTATGTCAATTTTATTACAGATGAAAATATCAGTAAGGTAGAAGCCTATACGGTTTATATATTTCTGGCCGCCTTATTTCTGATTGTCACGGTTTTTATTTTATTCCAGCGCTCTATAAGCATAGCCTACAGGGAAAAAGAAAAGATACAGTCTGAAAAAAACCTGTTATTGGTAGAGAATGAAAAAATGCATAAAGCAGAAGTGATTAACCAGTTGCAGCAGCTCAAAAATAATATCAATCCCCACTTTCTGTTCAATTCCCTGAATTCTTTATATATGCTGATTGGAATTAATAAGGAGAATGCACAGAAATTTACCATGAATCTTTCCAAGATCTACAGATATCTGATTGTTCCGCCAAAGGAGAATATTGTACCTGTTTCTAAGGAAATTGATTTTATTCAGAAATATATGGAGCTTCTGAAAAGCAGGTTCGATGAAGAACTGATTTTCCAGCTTATTATAAAAGATCCCGAAAGTGTAAAGAAAAGAATTCCTTATTTATCCCTTCAGATTGTAACGGAAAATGCTATAAAACACAATGTTGCTACAATAGACCAACCTTTGGAAATTACAATTGAGGTAGAAGAGAAAGGGATCACGGTAAAGAATACATATCAGCCTAAAAAGGAAAGCGTACAGGGAGAGAAATTTGGAATTGATTATTTGAATCAGGTTTATGAGTATTTTAGAGAAAATCCGCTTCATATTTCAGTAGATGGTGAAAATTTTATATGTTTTTTGCCATTAATGGATTAAAATGAAAAAATCCATTCACTCCCGAATAATCACCATTCACTCCCTAAAAGACCTTATATAATTCACTATACCTATAGCTTTGCCAGCTGAAACTAAGATATTTACTATTTGGAATGAATCGGACTATTTTAATGAAGAATTACAGGCTTGCACTGTATCTTGGATTAGCCATGGCATCGCCGGCCGTCCTTGCACAGAAAAAAGATACTGTAAAAACGACCAAGGACAAAACCGAAAAAGCAGATGTTTCATCATCAAAGAAAACGAAAAAAATTGACGAACTGATTAAGAAAGGAACTTATAAAAAAGGACTTTTCAATACCATTCAGGTAAAAACAGATCTTTATTTTGAAATCCCTGATAGTTTAATGGGACGTCAGTTTTTGGTAGTGAACAAGCTTTCTCAGGTACCATTACAGGTAAATGAGGCAGGTCTGAACAAAGGAATGAACTATGAGAATAAGATCATTTCTTTTCACAAAGACAGCGTGGCCAAAAAAGTATGGGTAAGAACTTCTGAGGCTAAAGTATCTTCTCCTAAAAATGACGCCATTACAAAATCTGTTAAAGATAACTTTTCAGGATCTGTTATTGAGGTTTTTGATATTGAAGCCCAAAACAATGATTCAACTTCGGTAGCCATTAAAGTAAATAAGGTTTTTGACGGAAATCAGAAAAGCTTTAATGATGTGTTGGCAAATGTGGGCCTTGGCGGATCAGTAAAATCAAGTCTTTCCTTTATTGAAGGAGTAAAAACATTCCCGGAAAACCTTGTGGTAAAATCCCAGCTGAGCACTTCGGTGAATGAAGGTGGAGTAGATCTACCTGTAACCCTTGGAGTAACAAGTAACCTGGTATTGCTCCCTAAAGTTCCTATGAAGCCAAGGATTGCAGATGCAAGAGTAGGGTTCTTCAGCGAAAAGCACTGGGCTTTTAATGACCAGCAGCAGAAAATGGATGAGAAATTCTTCATTACCCGCTGGAATTTGGAACCTAAAGAAGAAGACAAGGAAAAATATCTGCGAGGTGAATTGGTAGAGCCTAAAAAGCAGATTGTTTATTATATAGATCCTTCAACGCCAAAACAATGGCGAGAGAAAATCATTGCAGGAGTTCATGACTGGCAGGTTGCTTTTGAGCAGGCAGGATTTAAAAATGCGGTGATTGCCAAGATGCCGGACGAAAAAGATGAAGATTTTGATATTGATGATGTAAGATATTCTGTGATTACCTATGCCGCTTCTCCAAAATCTAATGCGATGGGACCATCCGTAGTAGATCCGAGAAGTGGAGAGATCATCGAAGCGGATATCATCTGGTGGCACAATGTAATGACTTCCCTTCAGGAATGGATGAGAATTCAGATCGGGCCTATTGATCCGAAGGCAAGAGCCAATACATTCAGTGACGAATATATGGGAGAAGCTATCCGTTTTGTATCGTCCCATGAGGTAGGGCATACCTTCGGACTGAAGCACAATATGGGATCTTCCTTCGCATTCCCTGTAGAATCGCTCCGTTCCAAAGAATTTACAGATAAAATGGGAGGTACAGCGCCTTCTATTATGGATTACGCACGTTACAATTATGTAGCACAACCGGAAGACGGGGTTACAGCCATTACTCCAAAGATCGGAATCTATGATAAGTATGCCATTGAATGGGGCTACCGTTGGTATCCGGATGAATTCGTTGAGAAAAAAGCATTAAAAAACCTGATTGATAAACATGAGGATGATCCTTTGTATTTCTACGGTGAACAGCAGAGTTATCTTGAAACCATAGATCCGCGCTCACAGTCGGAAGATTTAGGTGATGATGCCATGAAAGCCAGCGAATACGGAATGAAAAACCTGAAGATAGTAGCCAATAACCTGTTGAAATGGACCTATGAAGACGGTAAAGATTATACGGATGCAGGGAGATTATACATGGGTGTCATTGGACAATGGGATCTGTATACAGGGCATGTAATGGCAAATGTAGGTGGAATTTACCTGAATAATACGGTTTTCGGAAACAAAAAGAAAGCCTATGAAGCAGTTCCTGCCGAAACTCAGAGAAGAGCAGTGGATTATCTGGTTAAAAATTCCATCAATCTTCCGGAATGGTTATTCTTTAACCCGATTACTGAGAAAACATATCCGGTGAAAAATTCACCAATGGGGCCGTTTGAACAGACGCCATATACCCTGGCAAGAGGAATGCAGTATGCCAACATCTATTCCCTGTTTATGGACGACCGATTGCTTAGACTGCTTGAGAACGAGTTAAAGCATGAAGTGTCAGGTTCCAAAGAGGAGATTTATACCGTTGAAAACCTGTTTGAGCAGGTAAGAACAGCCATTTTTAATAAGAAAGGAAGCCTCACGATGCTTGAGAAAATGGCGCAGAAAAACTATGTGGATGCATTGATTGTTTCGGTGAACAAATTATTCGAAAAAACAGCCGTAAAAACATTGAAAACAGATCAGACGCTGAATATGCCGATGATCTGCAACTATCATGAAGAAGGTAAAAACCTTAGAAACATCAATTATTCATCCATGAAGAGAGTATCTGAAGTAACAACGTATAAGAGAGCGGAACTGCAAAAAGTTCTGAATATACTGAACAGTACCAGATACAGAGGTGATGACGCTTCAAGGGCGCATTATACAGACTTAATTATTCGTATTGAAGAGGCTTTAAACAAATAAACAGCAATGAAAAAAACTCTAATCCTTTTACCTCTTTTAGCTGCCCAGGTTGCGTTGGCTCAGGAAAAAAAGACCATTACAGGAAAGATAGAAGACGGTAATACTTCCAGCGTAATTGCAGGAGCATCTGTAAAGATAGAAACCCAGTCCGTTTCTACAAAAACTGATCTGGACGGTATCATCGAAAGTGTATCAGTAGGTACAGTAACCGATAAAGACGGAAAATTTATATTGGAAATTCCGGCAGGTACGAAATCAATCCTGGTAAGCTTTCCGGGGTATGAATCCCGTATCATTCAGATCAATGAAGATAAGACCAATTATACGGTAAGGCTGGTTCCTGAAGTTTCAGATAAAAATAAAATTCAGGAAGTTATCATTACCGGATATCAGAAGATCGAAAAACGTAAACAGACCTCAGCAGTTGCGACAGTAAAAATGGACAATATCAGCCAGGCTGGTGTTGCGAGTGTAGACCAGATGTTATCCGGACAGATTGCCGGGGTAGTGGTAACTCCGGAAACGGGATCTCCGGGAGGACCTGCAAAGATCAGAATCCGTGGAACAGCGTCTTTATCAGGGCCACAGGATCCGCTATGGGTAATTGATGGTCTTCCGTTAGAAGGAAATGATGTCCCTAACTTCAGTGATAAAGACAATATCGATCAGCTTCAGAATTTCTCCATTGCAGGACTGAACCCGAATGATATTGAAGATATTACTATTCTGAAAGATGCTGCAGCAACAGCCATTTATGGGGCAAGAGCTGCCAACGGGGTAATTTCAATTACCACGAAGAAAGGGAAGAAGGGAACTATGAGATTAAATTTCTCTGCCGATACTTTCGTAACAGCCCGTCCTGATTTTGAAAAATTAAACCTGATGAATGCATCAGAGAAAGTAGATCTTGAATTAATGCTTGCCAAGCGTGCAGATCTTACTTACCGTGCAGATAAAGGGGAAGTGATGAGAATTTTAACTCAAAATAACCAACTTAATGACTTCAGGAACGGAGGTTTTGATGCTTTAACGCCATTCACGCGTAATCAGATCAATGCACTAAGAAATAATACCACAGATTGGGGGAAATTATTGTACAGAAATGCCATCAATAAACAATATGGAGTAAGTATTTCCGGAGGTGGAGAAACATCAGATTACTATTTCTCTTTGGGGTATTATGATGAAGAGGGAACAACCATTGGTACAGGATTTAAACGTTATAACCTGACCTTAAAGAATAATTATAAGTTAAGTGATAAATTAACGGCAGGAATCTCTGTTTTTGGTACTCAGAGCGAGAAAGAATCATTTATGACGGATGCTGATGCAGCGGCAAGCCCGGTTAATTATTCAAGAAATGCCAATCCGTACATGAATCCGTTCAATCCGGATGGAAGCTACAGATATGATAAAGATATTGATGGTTTTGCAGACACTTATGTTCCTTTCAATTTCCTTGAAGAAAGACAGAACACAAGCTATACACTGAAAAACCACTCTTTGAAGGCTATTTTGGATTTGGAATATAAAGTTTCAAAAAACCTGAAATTCACGTCTCAGTTAGGAATTCAGTATGATACCAACAAGACGGAAAAATATGCCGGACAGGAGACCTATTTCACCAGAAAGATGAAGGAAGGAACCCGGTATTATAAAGATGGCGGCTATAAATACTTTCTGCCTGCAGGAGATATCAAACAAAACTGGGATAATGATTTCTTCCAATACAACTGGAAGTTACAGGGAACTTATAACACCAAAATCAATTCCGTACATGAAATTGATTTAATGGCAGGAACAGAAATCCGTAAGACAAAAGATAACACAACGCTTACCAGGGCTTTCGGGTACAACAAAAATACCAGAACGGCTACTCCTATCGCTTTTCCTAGCTCCAGTTTTGCAGCAGAGAAAAAATATGAGACATACCGTGAAATGCCGCCTGTAGAAAACGCTTATGCATCTATGTTTGCTACAGCTTCCTACACTTACGATCAGAAATATACTTTCTTCGGAAGTGTACGATATGATGGTACCAACTTATTTGGGGTGAACAAAAAGTATAAATATCTTCCGATTTGGGCCGTTTCCGGTTCATGGCTGGTAACAAAGGAAAACTTCATGCAGAATATTACTCCTGTTTCCAACCTTAGACTGAGAGCTTCTTACGGTCTACAGGGAAATATTGACCGTAATACTTCGCCATTTTTTATTGGTGAATACAATTATGCCAATATTCTTCCGGGAATGAGAGAAGATGTAATCAATGTGATCAGTCCGCCAAATGATAAACTTCGTTGGGAAAAAACAACCAATGTGAACTTTGGTCTTGATCTTGGATTATTCAAAAACCGTATTAATCTTACCGCTGATGTTTACAGCAGAAAAGGTACGGATATGATCAGTATGAAGGAGACTCCGCTTGAATCCGGGTTCGAATATACTATGATGAACTGGGGAAGCCTTACCAACAAAGGTTTTGAATTGGCTTTATCTACCAGAAATATTGACAAAGAAAACTTTAAGTGGTCCACCACTATCAACTTTGCCCATAATAAGAGTAAAGTGCTAAGTGAGCAGCCTCGTGATAATGCGATGCTTCCATCCAGGGAAGGTCTTCCTGTAAATTCCGTATTTGCTTTAAAAACAGCAGGAATGGATGCGTATGGAAACCCAATGTTCTGGAAAGGAAATGAAAAGGTATCTGCCGAAGAATTCTTCAAGCTTTATGATGTGTATGCAGACTTTCTTCCGGGGCAGTTCGTGGATACAAAATTAACAAACGAAGAACTGAGAAACCTGTTCACTTATGTGGGCGACAGAGATCCTAAGTTCACAGGAGGAATCATCAACAATTTCAAGGTAAAGAATTTTGATCTGACCATTTCTGCAACATTCAACTTTAAGCAGACGGTAATGCGCAGCCCATCTTACAGAGGAATGGAGCTTGACAGAGGAAGAAATTATACAAGAGAAATCTATGAAGCAGGGGGCTCATTGCCAGGAATTACAAGTCCGGATATGGATGCCAACCCGAATGGATGGATGGCTAATAAATGGTTTGCTGGTAACCGTTCCAATACTTACGGATTGCTTGATGTATGGGCTAAAGAGATCAGTTACTTAAGGATCAGCAGCATCCGCCTGGGCTATACACTTCCGAAAGAGTTTACAGCTCCAATGGGAATCAGCAGTCTTAGAGTAAGTGTGGAAGGGCGTAACCTGTTTGTATTCAGTAATGGATATAAAGGATATTTTGATCCGGAAACGTATGGTAATATTTATGCACAGCCTATTGCTAAATCGGTTACAGTAGGATTTAATGTTTCTTTTTAAAACTTGAAAAAAATGAAAAAAATAACAACTATTATAGCATTAGCCGTTATCAGCTTTACCAGTGTAGGATGTGACAGATTTCTGGATATTCAGCCTGAAGGAAAAGTCATTCCAACCACTGTTGAAGACTACCGTAAAGTTCTTACCTCGGCATATGCAAAATATCCGGCCCATAAATCATTATCAGTACTTCGTACCGATGAGGTAACCATTAACGAAAATATCAGTGATTTTAATGTGTACCGCGAAATTGCGATGTGGAAAGACACCAATAATGATTCTGCAACAGCAGAATTTCCATGGGTGAGGTTTTATTCAGTGATTTTTTACCTGAACCAGATCATTAATGAAGGAGCCAAAACCATGGCAGATTCTCCTGAAAAGAGACAGATTCTCGCTGAAGCCTATGCATTACGGGCTTATACCTATTTTGATATGGTTAACCTTTATGCGAAGCCATACAATAGTGCTACAGCTTCTACAGACAGAGGGGTTCCTCTGAATCTTGAAATGGATATTGAAGCCGTACTGAAGCCATCGAGTGTACAGGCAGTTTATGACCTTATTCATGCTGATATGAGTAAAGCGGAAGGTCTTATGGTAGAGCAGAAGCAGGCAGCCGGTATCAATTACAGGTTCTCTAAGATTGCATTAATGGCTTTACAGGCCAGAACGGCACTTTATCAAAACGACTGGAATAAAGCTTTATCTTATGCAGAACAGGCATTAGCGATGAAAGGAGACCTGGTTGACCTGAATACAAGCAATACGCTTCCTCATCATTATATGGCTGTAGAATCTATTATGGCATTAGATGATGTGTTTGACAGTGCTGCACAGAACTTATCCTTTGCATCTTCTGAGCTGATGTCGAAATTCAACACTACTACAGATAAAAGATTCAAACTCTATTTTGAAAAAAATGGAAGCCAGTATAAAATCATTAAGAAAGGAAGTTCAGAATTTAAAGTATCTTTCAGAACTGCAGAAATGTATTTCATAAAATCTGAAGCTCTTCTGAAACTGAACAAACTTGATGAAGCTAAAGAAACCCTATCCAAAGTTCTTAAAAACAGATATACTCCGGAAGGATATACAGCTGTTCAGGCTTCAATAGCTCCAATGAACGCCACAGATTTCATGAATTTCATCCTTGATGAAAGATCCAGGGAATTTGCTGTGGAAGGGCACAGATGGTTTGATCTGAGAAGAGCCAACCAGAAAGAGATTAAACATACCATTAACGGTAAGGACTATATTCTTCAGCAGAATGATCCGAGATATACGATAGAATATCCAATGAGCGCGAAGAAGAATAATCCTAATTTATAGAAACTTCATATCAAAAACCCTTGAAACCGCTGGAATTTAACCGTTCTAGCGGTTTTTTTGTACTTTTGTATTTATGAAAATTGCCATTATAGAAGATGAGCTGCTGGCTGTTAATTATCTGAAGGATCTTTTGGGTAAACAAAACATCATTCCTGTGACGGAAATAGTAGTTCTTCGTTCCAAAAAAATGGCGATAGATTTCTTTGAAAGTAACTCAGCCGATCTTATTTTTATGGATATTCATCTTGGTGACGGGATGAGCCTGGAAATTTTTGAGCAGGTAGAGCTTTTTACTCCCATTATCTTTATTACGGCATTTGATGAGTATGCGATGCGGGTTTTCAGGCATTTCACGATAGATTATGTTCTGAAACCTTTTGAAGAGGAAGATCTCCACCAGGCATTGCAGAAATTTGTTTCCATCCGAAATAATTTTGACCCCGAACCTTTATTGAAATCCATATCTACCTTACGCCAGGGAGAAGATGCTGAAATGATGAAACGTTTTATGGTAAGAGAAGGTAATAAGCTGAAATCCATAGATGAGCAGAATACAGCCTATTTTTTTGCTTCAGGAAAATACCTTTTCCTTACTACAATGGATAATCAGACTTATATTTATGACGATACCATTAAAGATATTATCCAGAAACTGAATCCACAGGTTTTCTTTAAAGTAAGCCGAAAGTTTATCATCAATAAAGAAGCTATTACTGAGATTATTAAACATTCAAGCCAAAAGGTAGAATTGAAACTTTCTCCCAAACCGGAAGTAAGCGATGAAGTATTTATCAGTAAAATGCAGATTACTGAATGTCTGAACTGGCTGAAGAACTAAAAAGCAGGAAGCCTGATGCCGGAAGAGGGAAGTACTAGCTCCCAACCTTCCCTCTCTTCATTTTTTTTCGTATTTTCCATCTTTCAATTATTGTTAACTATTAAACATGAAAATATATCTATTAACAGCATTATTATTTTCTTCTTTGGTATTCTCCCAAAAGATACAGCTGAAGAGAGACAAAATCCTGGTCAATGAAAAAGAAGCCGGAATTTTGAAATCTCCTTACAGGGATCATTTTGAATTTTATACCTTGGCCAATGAAAAGGTTTTTGATGCAGATCTTAAAGGAGTTACCTTAGCAAAGGACCAGTTTCTTTATTATCTGGATATGAAATCGGCAGATGGAAAAACCACTCAGATTCCGTATGAAGTATTAATCACCTCTTTTAAGCCGGACAGAATTGTAGCCCATCAACTGGCTGTAAAATACCATCTTTTCGATGAAAATGGATTTGATAAAAATGAGGTAGAGAAGTTTTTTACCACACCAAGGAAAAATTTAGCGGATAAATATTTGAAAGCAAAAACCAATAGCATTGCCGAAGATAATGAAAGAAAAAGCAGGCTTGACAATATCAGAAGTCTTTATAATCCAAGATTAGGGTCAAGAGGAGAGATTTTGATCAATAATGGTTCTTATCCGGCTAAAATAATAGGTTATGCCAAAGGCTATAATTGTGTTGGTTTCAGCAATGCTGGGCCATGTCTTGAAGTAAGTGATCTGGATGGGATTAAAGTGGCCTCTATGTACCAGGCACAGGGCATCAAGACATATGTGGTAAGAACTTTTGATCAGAATGAATTTACTTTTACAGCCACAAGACCTTATGCCCAATCGGATTACGCTTTTGTAAATGAGTTTATAGCGAATCTTTTTATTCAGGGATATACGCTGGAGCACCAGGCTTATTATAAAAATCAGGAACTGCAGCATGCAAAGGTGGCTGATGCTGTTAATCGAAGCATCAATTTATATGATGTTCCGGGATATCTGGTAGAAAGATCAGGAAAGAAAACAGAAGGAAGGATCACTATCTGGTTTGAAATGCTGGATACCGAAAGAACCGGCCAGAAACTTCCTGAAGGAGGTGCAGACTTCTTTGGGCAGCGCGTTACCCTTAAAAAACAGCTACCAGGAATGAACAGTATGGCAACTAAGATCTATGATGCAGATTCTGGCGTGCATTTCTGTGTTTCTCCTAATGGAAATGAAGAATGTTATTACGGATTGGATGTAAAAGGAGAATTTATGAAAAAAATGCAGAACTACGGAAGTTTGCATGGCAATAATTCTTATTTCTACAGGCTTATTGCTAAAGAAAATAAAATCATGCTGCTTCAGGATCCTGTAGAACTGCAGAAATATGTGATCAAAACAGACCTTCAGCCTAAAGGACAAATGCTTGATAACAGGTCTAATGATAAACTTTCGGAAAAGCTGGCAGATTATCTTAAGGATTGTAAAACAGTCTCCGATCAGTTAAAAAAGGAAAGCCTTGATCTTAAAAATGAACAGAACCTGATCCAGATTATTTCTGACTACAGTAAATGTAAGAAGTAATAAATACAGGTGCAAATAATTAAATCCGGCAATAGATCTATTCTGTTGCCGGATTTTTGTTCTAATAATAGAGTAAAAGTTTCTGATTTCCTTCCTCTGGCTTGATTAATACATAGTTTCAATGAATACTGCTTCTGTGATGAAATTTTTCCGGAAAAAAATATAATACGTCAAGTTTTGACGTTGGTGGCTGCTACTTTTGTTTCAGAATTAAACAACGAACTATAAATGACTGTACACTTGCTTATCCCAATGATGTTTACCATTTCCAGCCTATCTGGCGGCTCATGCCTGGCAGTAAATAAATTTCATATTTTTAATTATAGAAAATAATACGTCAAGTTTTGGCGTCGGCCTTAAATAGCTTTGCTAAAGAATCAAACACCCAATCACAAAATAGTAATCATTCATGGATAAACCAAGTGAAAACAGAATAGAAAATCTCCATCCATTGGTAAGGAAAGAAGTCACACAGATCGTAAAAGAATGTGATGAAGCCCTTACCGGGAGAGCAAAAGTAAGAATTACCCAAGGCCTGAGAACTTTCAAAGAACAAGATGAACTGTATGCACAGGGGAGAACAAAAGCCGGGAAAAAAGTCACCAATGCTAAAGCCGGACAAAGCATTCACAATTACGGATTAGCAGTAGATATCTGCCTGATTATCGACGGAAAAACAGCAAGCTGGGATACTGCGAAAGACTGGGATAATGATGGCGTAGCCGACTGGTACGAATGTGTGAAGATTTTTGCTAAGCACGGCTGGAACTGGGGCGGAAACTGGAAAACCTTTAAGGACCTGCCGCATTTTGAGCGAAGCTTCATCTGGAAAGGCGAACGAAAGGTCAAAGCAACCTGGAGAAACTTACAAAACTTACCAAAAGATAAAGACGGATATGTAATTTTTACGAAATAATCCCGGGATTATTTTACAGTGAAAATCAATACTACAATCAACCGGAATGATTGTACAGGAAGGGTTTTGTCTTTTCCGGAAAAATAAAACTCTTCTTCCTTATTGAACAGTTGGTAAAATCTGAAAAAATACTGAATAACAGAACTATTGAAGCAGCTAAGATGCATGAAGAAAAATCATATCGAATTTTTAAGAAAACACTCTTTAAAAAATAACCAGGCTTATTATTCTTACAGCCTTCAGTAACCTTAAGGGTTCAGAATACTTTTCAGTTATCAGACTGATCATTACTACCGTCTTACCTTTTATTAACACCAAAAATCACAAAAATGCCACAAAATATTCCATCGGGAAGCTTATCAACAGCTCCCGACAGCAAAGGGCTTAACATACGACCGGATCTTCTGCCGGAATCTTTCTTCTTCCTGGAGAAGGGAAAGTCGTTCTCGCAAAGCCTGGCCGAAAAGTTTGGAGCCAATGGAACTGTATTCAGGACCACTTCCAAAATAAGCTTTACTGGCAAAGTATATACCATTTGCCAAGGACAGGTATTTTTACAACCTTGTGGTACAGATGCCACTAAAGTAAATGCGATCCTGAAGCCTTTTAGTCAGCCGATTAAAGGATTAGCGATCAAATATATCGTATACAGAGGTCTGAACAGATCAGATTTCTTCCAAGGGGATTTAATCACATCAGGAACACCAACAGCCTTTGTAGACATTATCAAAAAAGAATTTACAGGGCTTTATAATATGCTGGGAATTGCTGTTCCTCAGTTTACTGCTCAGCATATCGGCTTTCCGGTAGGAAATTCCCAATTAGAAACTGATCTTATTGATGACTATTTCCTTAAGATCTCTAAAGTTGAAGTCACTGGAGGTACTGCTACTGAACAGCCTAAAAAAGCTTTTGAGCTGCCGATGATCCCAAGGGGAACCCATCTTGGAAATGTAACAGGAAGCATAGGTATTGATATTGTATTGAACGAAGGAGACTATACAGTAGCTAATGACCCGAATCC
This sequence comes from Chryseobacterium bernardetii, assembly GCF_003815975.1. Taxonomy (NCBI): domain Bacteria; kingdom Pseudomonadati; phylum Bacteroidota; class Flavobacteriia; order Flavobacteriales; family Weeksellaceae; genus Chryseobacterium; species Chryseobacterium bernardetii. The sequence continues at coordinate 5,066,012 of NZ_CP033932.1, read as the reverse complement.
ATTTCAATTGAATCTGGCTTTTGCCCGCAAGCCTGACCACGTTTTAGATCAGGCTGTTGGTAGCAATGCTTTTCAAAAGAAGCTGATCCGGGAAACTGCCACCCAATTCCTTGATATTGCAGCTTTTTATGGTTTGCATACGCAGGGGAAAGGGAAGATCCATATGAGTGATAACTCTGTTCTGCAGACAGTAGAAGAAATTGCCAGTCAGATTTCAGGCTTTAAAACGGCTGATACAACCTATCTGTACATCCAGGGCAGCAGGCAGAGATCCTATAATTTCTACGGAAATCAGAACCTGGAAGGAAGTACCAACAATATTAAAATTGGACCCACCACTGCAAACCTTGCTTTAGAACAGTTTGAAGCAGGCTGGCCGGTAAAAGAGCTGGCTGCACAACCCTCATTGGTAGTTCAGCTTACAACAGATAACAATGACGCCGCTGCTATGTATGTAAAACAAGGCGTTTTACATGCAGATACCCGAAATGAGGATTGTTTTATCAGAGGGAAAAACCTGCTTCAGGAGGAAGCAAACGGAGTAGATACCAATTTCACGAAACCTATTACTTTCAAATTAGATAAAACAAGTGCCGGTAAAACGGTTGCTTCTTTTATACAGTTGATTTATGAAGGGAAAACGGTGAAAATTACTTCTGAAACTCCTGGCCCGAATCCAGGTGATCCTGTTGTAAGTACAACGTATGATTTGAAGGACATTGATGATATTTTCGGGATGATTAATGTGACTCCGAAAATTCAGTCTAAAGGCGACAATGAGCTTGTATATGTAATTGATCAGAATTTATTATTGATTGATTTTGAAAATAAAGCAGGCGGAAAAGACATTGCAACAGTAACTACTAAGAAAGTAGAGGATCTGATCATGAAAAATGATACGGAAAGTCTGAAAAGGGTTACTTATGAGACGTTGTTGAATAATATTCGTCAGAACATAGGAGCATTTTTTGAAAGCAGAGCTGCTTATCAGGATAATTCTAATAGTGGAACAATTTCCTATAATGATAAGATAAATAATTTTTACACTCCTGATAAACCATATTATTTACAGCCAGTGACTTATACTGATAATGAGGCAAAAAGAGTAACAAGTTTGTCTTTACATTTAGAAGACGGTAGTGTTTCAAGTAAAAAAATATTAGGGGTAACATTTGCTGAAAACTCTTTGTTCATCCCCTTAATTAATCAGCAACAGATTAACAATCCTAAATTTTATTTTAGGAACTTATTAGAAGATCCTAATGCAAGCTATACGTCTCAGGAGCAAAGAACATATAAGAAATATTCTTTGTCAGTTATAGGGGAAGATCAGGCAGGCAAGTTAATTATTGTTGAACCAACACAACAAGTATATGTTTACACATTTGATAATGTAACATTCACTTCGGACGAGTACGCAAAATGGATGCCTTCTTCTTACGATTTTTCAGGAGCATCAGAAAACATGAAATTACCACAAATATGAGTACAGCATTTTTAACGCCTAAAGGGCAAGTAATAAAAAGTAGTGGTATAGATAGATTAGGAAAACAAAATGCTACATATTCTTTGACAAATATGCGATTTGATGCAGAAGGGCAAATAGTCGAGTTTACTGTCAATGATGCAGTACCTAATCTGGAAAACACCTATATATTTACCGGAAGAAATCATTATTATTTAGATTCACAAAGAAAAGAGGGAAGGCAAGGTTTTCTAAAAAAATCTTACTTTATAAAATTAAAGAATAATCCCATCAAAGTTTATCAAGAGCTACATAATATTAATACCATAGATTCGGTTTGGTTTGATAATCATTTGGAGCTAGGATCTATAGGGGACATTTTTCAGATAGGAAGACTTATTTTTGATGATAATCTTAGTACCTATTATACTTTTTTAGATCAATCCTTTAAAATGGGAGATGATACTATCCAGTATAATGATTATACTACCTATCCTACTGTAGTAAATGGAGATTTGCAAAGTCCGAAATATAATGTGAAAACAGTTTCTCTTAAATCAAGATTAAATACAGAAGAAGGCCATTTTTTTGAAAAGAATTTCAATAAAATAAGAACTTCAACAAATCTTCAATTGTCTGCAAAGAAAGTACTTTACATGAAGATGATGAATATTTGTTTTGCCATTTATTGGATTAGACAGGAAGTATTGGATATTCTTGCAATGGATCCTATTGCCAGTATTGAAGAAGCCGCTAAAAATGGAACAATTGATCAGAAAATAGGACAAGAGTATAAATTTCAAGAGATTGATCGGGTTATCGGGCATTTATTAAGAGATTGGGGGTTTGCTGGTTTAAATAATACAAGAGAACTTATTCCTATTCCTCAAAATGATTATTTCTATGATGGATATTATGAAGCTTTTTCGAACTACAGTTCAGCATTGGATAATTTTTATCATAATTTAAGGGAAAAGAATGAAACTGGGCTGTTTCCACTTAATCCGCCACCATCCAATTACTCTTTTATGTATCCTTCTCCTTACTATTTAGGGTATCATAATTCATTTACAACGCCATTACAAGGAGCTGCGCTACTTAAGTGGAGAAGTGATGAAAGGTTGAAAGTACTAAAAAGTATATTGCCTCCTTCAGCATTATCATTACTCCCATATTCTATTAGAGAAGAACTGATCAAAGATTTCATTAAGAATCCGGGATTTTCACAGGAAGATGAAGATCAATGTCTGAGAATTATGTCTTCTTTTTATTCCGTTCCAGAAGACGGAGAAAAATTTCTCAGCTTTCTTTTACAAATTGGTAATGATAATCTTAGTAATTTTGAGATCCTGGAAAAGAAATTTAGTGTAGGAAGAATAATGCGAATTGCACCTATTATTGGATTCTTTTTACAAACAAAAGATTACAGGACCAATTATATTTTCTTGATATACAAACTATGGAAACGTTCTAAATATAATATGTATTATTTTCCGAATAGTATGAACCCTGAAAATAATATTAATACACAATCTTTCTTTCTTACTCCTGGGCAGGGATTAGAATATTATAATGATGCTGTACAGAATAGAATTAGCAATTTCACGATTGAATATGGGACTGTGTGGCAGGGAAACGATGTGCCTTATTCCAATCAGGAAGATATAAAAGTTGTAAGATCAATTGTAAGAAGTTATACAGATCCTATCATAAAGGGAACTATTCTTCAATCATTAATGTCCTATAACACATTTTATACCAGTTCGGATGGTGATGTTAAGCCTGGAACGGTTGGTTCTCCTCAACCTTTAACATTCCATCTTTATCAGCCTATTACCTTACACGGGTTAAAAATTGATGAAAAATTATCAGCGAATTTTCCTACTGTACCCTATATTCCTGCATTCTTATGGTACTATACGAGAGATTATCAGCTAATGAAAGAAATGGATGCTACATTAAACTTTGCTTTAGGGGTTGCATTCGATGTTGGTCTGTTTTTCATAACAGGAGGAGTTGGTATTATTAAAAGTTTTAGCTATTTAAGGTATATTACTGTAATTGGACGAGCCTTTAAAGCAGGCCAGGGAGCTGCATATACAGTACTTGTATTAGAAGGAATGGGTTCAACTGCTGAGATTTTTACTTTATTAAGCTCAACCTGTACACGATATTATGATTTTATGAAAGAAAAAGCTGACGTAGGAGAAGATACTACCCAGTATGAAGACTTACATAAAATGTTCTTTTATTTAACTATTTTGGGAGCAGGAGCATCCTTAGCGATGAAGAGTTTAGCTATAAATCAAGCTAAAATAGTGAAAGGAGCATCCTATTTTGATAGTCTTCCATTGGAAGTAAGAAATTCTGTAAATAGTTTAGCAGGTGTTGAAGTTGCCCAAATTGAAAACTTCCGTCAAAATAGAATTGGAGCTCATCAGGAAATTACATCAAAATTTGACCTGTGGGAAGAAGGAAAGAAAAATGTATTTTTTGATGACTTTAAAAATGCTCCGGATGATGTTTTGCTTCAAATGAATAATGCTGATGTAATTGCAAATTGGGATAAATTGTATACAGCAAATATTATTGACAGGAATTTGATTGAGGTTATTAAAGATAATATTAGAACAAATAATATTATTACCTTTTATCAATCTTACAAAACAAGACAAGCTCTTTCTGCATTGAGTACTCAAAAAAGATTGAAATTTCTGGATGACTTTGAAACAGCTTCTATTACTCAGATAAATGAAATTAAAGGGAATATATACTTTGTTGATTCTTGGAAACGTTTTAGATTTGAACCGAATCTTATAGATGAGTTTAAAACATGTAGTATTGCTGATAAGATTGAACTTTGTAGTAAGTTTGGCAGAATTGAAGAAAAGCTTTTTGATGGTTTTGTAAAAAGCCCTAAAAAAATACCAGAATATATTAGTCAAAATATCGCAGGGAGGGTGTTATTAGAAGAAAATGTACATTTTTGGCTGATCAATAATTATAGTTATGAATACATTGACTCTTTTAAAGATCAGATTTCAAAAGCTGTTAAAGCATATAAAAACAAAGAAGAGTTTACTAACCCATTGAAAAAAAGTGCAGCAAAACTTATCTTAAATAGGGCAAACGCTTATACTAAAGGAGATATGATTGAAAAACCAATGCGGATTTATTTGAATAAGTTAATATTACCATCTGATGATGTCATGTATAATGTTGATATCTTATTTAAATCAGTTGATGGAAAATCTATAAAACCGGGGAATTATTTGGAGATGGATGCTATGGTTGTAGATACTAATTTAAATAAATTTAAAACACAATATAGTGCCAAACTGAAACCAGGAGATTCAAATAATTCGGTTGGTGCTAAAAAATATGATGATGCACAAAAATTAGAGTTTTTTAGGCAATTACCGGATGACATTAATGCAGCAAAAGCCTTTATACTAAATGAATATAATACTAAACCTGTTTGGCAGCAGGTTTCTGGTAGCGAAGTATTATCTACAATACATAGCATTGAGATAAGATATATTGATAGGTTTGGAAATCCGCAGACGATACCTTTGGCAATATTTAAGCAAAGATTAAAACCATCTCCTTATAAAAGAAGTGATTTTACTGAAATAAATCCTACTACTTTTGGTACAACAAGAGAAGATCTAATGGAAAGTATGTATAATAGAATAATAAAAAAATAAATAAATATAATGGCATTTGAAATTAATTATGTAATAGGAAATTTAGAAACCTATTTTAGACAGGATGAAATGAACGTATTATTTTTTTACGCAAAAGATATCAATTTGAATCTGACTAAAAAAATGAATTATTTGCTTGATAAAAAAACCACTTATATGATTGGTAATAATATTAGTACTGATGGTTTTGATAGTGGTGATGATTTACCTGCTTATTTTAATGTGGGTGATATTCAAAATGTGATTCAATTTATTACAAGCCAGCTTATCCCAGCAATGCAAAATGAAAGTGTTAATATGGATGGAAAATATGGAGGTACTATTAGTAGTTTGATAAATAATATTAACAATTATGATAGTGGTGATATAGCTTTTATGTTATACGTAAGTCTTGATTATGTTCCAGTAGAAATGTCTTATTATATCAGTAAGGCAAATGAAATCAAGGATTTACTTCAAGCGTCTTTAAATTTAAATACTCCTATTCTAGTAAGTTATACAGATTAGATTTAAGATTTCTGTATAATCAATGAAAATACTTTATTAGAAGGACTATAAATATTTATTAAAGTTATTTTTTATACTATAAAGAAGATTCTATAAGTTGGCAATCCGCCAATCTATCTTATGAAAAATTCTAACACCACGATAAATTAAGTAAACCCTACTTAATAAGGCTTTTGTTTGCCTAAACGAAAGCCTTCCACTCACCCAAACACAAAATTATTTTTATGTCAAATCAAACACCGGTAACACACAGGTATTACCCGAGGTTATCCTCTGTGGTTACACAAGACGACATCCCGGACCTTCTGGGATTCTTAAAACCGGGGATTACTAACCTCCTCGATAAAATCTATTATAAAGATTTACAGTATAGTAAAGGGCCGAAAGGAGATTCGGCGTTTTACAGCTTATCTGTCGTTTCCAAGAGAATCGATATTGAAATTCCGGGAACGGGAATTTCATTAGTCCTGAACGGAACAGATGACACCGCTATCTCCGCATTTCCCATTACCGTTGAATACCAATGGAAAATCCTGGCGTATTTACGCTACTTCAGCTTAGGAAACTTCTCATTTGAACCTCAGCAGATCTTCGAGGTGGCCCTTAGGGTGCTCAACGTAACGGAAGAACAGGCCATCGCGCACTTTGTGAACACATTTGTTACTCCTGCCAATCAGAATATTACGCCTCTGATGCAGTTTGTGAATGATATTAATGCTAAGCATAATTTAGGACTGGTAGTAAACGAAGCAACTACAATAACAAAAATTGTAGAAGATATCTATCAGAACTCAAATCAAAAATACGCATCCCTTGTTGCTTTTGCAACGTATTTACTTTCAAACGATCTTCAGGAGACAGCAGAAAAGGTAAAAACCTACTTCAAAGCTTTAATGCCACAGGATATTGATGAATTCATCAAAGAAGTAGCCATTCCGAAATTCAAGGCAACCTTAATGCTGTCGGCAGCAATTGAATTTCCAAGAAGTATTTTAAAACCGGTAAACCCATTAAAACACCCGACTGCTCCCTTAGAAGTCATTGAAGATGAAACTAAAAAAGTAACCCTCAGCTTCGGGGAAGCTTTATTCTATGCGGATACTGAAAAAGGTTTCGGATACAATATGGATCTGGTCCTGAATATGAGTAACCCTGCTCAGATTGGAAACACAGGTTTTATCATCGATATTCACAACCTTAAAATTGACCTCAGCAAAACGGAAAATATTGCTGAAGCCGATGCAGACGGAAGACCGAAAGAATTCATGGGGGTCTACATGGAATACACCGAAATTTTTCTTCCGAAAAAGTGGTTTAAAAAGAAAAATCCTGAAGGAAATAATCAGCAGACCATCGGTATTTCAGCCAATCATATGCTGATCGGGACCGGCGGACTATCAGGAAATATTGCCATTAGACCTACCTACGCCGTGAAAACAGTAGGAACCGAAACAAAAGTTGTTGATTATTTCAGCAAGTTTTTTACACTGGATTATGATAATCTGAAAGTGAAATCCATGAGCAGTTCTAATGAAACAACTATTCATGACATGGATGGGCTGATGACTTTCATGAACGGTTTGGCATCCCCTTCTGAGCTTAAGTTTGTTTATCCAATGGGATTAACAACAGTTGCAGGAGATTACAGGGAATTCCAGAAAGAAGAAGATTATTATAAGTTCCTGGCAAGCCTGTCTGTAGATAGCCTTGATAATGATAACCGTACCTTATGGTTTAATCTTGGGAAAGATACCGAGAAATCATGGGAATTAGGATTCAGCAAATTTGATATTGACTTCCACCAGGGGCAGGTAGTACATTCCTCATTACATGCCGGATTGAAAATCAAAAAATTCAAAGATTATAACGGCCTGGATATGGTCATTGACGTTGTTGGAGAATGGGAAAGCAAAGAGAATTTCAAACTTTCTGCTGCTATTCTGCCTTTTGGTCTGCGAATGAACCTTTTTAACATCCTTAACTTTTATTTGCAGAGAATAGAAATCGGGAAGAAAAATGATAACTTCTATGTGGAAGCAGATACCAAAATTACTTTCCCTAAAGATTCATTTGGAGAAAGATTGTTAGGAAAAGAAGGAATTGATCTGCCGGCAATCCGTTATTACGCCAACGGTAAATTTGAAATTGCAGGGGGAAGTTCTATCATTCCAACCAACCTTCACCTGAATTTAGGACCGGTACGTATGGCGGTTACAGCCATCCACATGGGAACCATACAGCGAATGTATAAAGGGAATATGCGTACCTATAATTATATCGGATTTGATGGTGGAATCAATATCAATCCACTAGGTCTTGATGTAAGAGGTAATGGGGTAAAATACTATTATACTGCTGATAACGATGAATTCGGTGGAACTAAAGATGATTACTTCCATATTTCAACCTTAGAAGTAGACCTTGTGATTCCGGGAACAGCGAGTGCAAGTGCTGCCGTAGCCATTATCAAAGGGGCTCTTACCATTCCGGAGCCAGGAAAATCAACAGAATACAGAGGGAAAGTTTCTCTTCAGCTGCCGAAAATGAATATTTCCGGTTCTGCAGAAATGGCTTTTGATCCTAAATATCCGGGATTCCTGGTAGATGCAAGCGTTGAACTGCCGTTCGTGATCCCGTTAGGTTCATTTGGTATTTTCGGCTTCCGGGGACTCATCGGATACCGATATGTAGCCCATAAGGAAGCCATCGGAATGACAGAAAACGATACCTGGTACGATTATTATGTACATCCGCAGCGAGGAATCAATACGGATAAATTTATCGGACCTCAGTTTACGCAGAAGTATAGTGCACCGTTTTCTTTTGGAGCAGGGGCTTCCCTGGCCACCTTAGACGGGCGTCTTGCCTCATTGCGAGCTATGGTATTGCTTTCAGTACCAAGTATGTTTGCCATTGATGCCGGATTAACGATCATCAGTGAGCGTCTCGGACTGACAGAAGATGATCCTAAAGTTCCACCATTCTATGCATTCGTTATCGTAGGTGATAATTCATTGGAAATCGGAGCAGGAGGTAACTTCCAGCTTAACAAAAATAACGGATCATTTATTGACATTAAGGCCGAAGTTCAGATGGGCTTTTTCTTTAAGAATCAAAGACCGTGGTATGTCAATTTCGGAACAAGGGATAAGCCAATCAGGGCCAGTCTGTTTAAAGATTCGGTGAATATTAAAGCAGAATCGTATCTGATGATTGCTGCCAAAGGAATTGAAGCCGGCGCAAGGGTAGATTTTAACCTGAACCTGATCATTGTAAAAGTGTATGCCGCTATTGAAGTGGGAGCCCACATCAGTTTTGAAAGGCCACAGGTAGGAGGATACATTTATGTGGAAGGAGGAGCAGAGATCAATCTATTCATCGTAAGTGTTGCCCTGTTTATCTCGATCTATTTCAGAGTAGAGCTTGTATTCCCGTTCCTGATCCTGGCAGAATTCAAATTCGAACTCAAGATTAAGTTGCTGTTCATTAAAATTAAGCTTAAAGTTCACTTAAGTATCAAATGGGAGAAAAATGATAAGGTAGATACAAGTGCTGTACCGCCTCTTACTTACGAATCTGATCCGCCAGAGATCGACTATCCGAAAGAAGCGCGATTGAAAAATGCTGTAAAAGGAGTTCATATGTTAACTAATGAGACCTTTGATCTTCCTGTAGTTGAGATTTTCAATACACCGGCACCATCTATTAAAGACAATCCTGATCTGCCAACAATTCCATTGGATACCTATATCGATATTAAAATTGAAAAAGGACTTATTCCAACTTCTACTGCAGGTGAAAAAATCGGAGGGCATACCAACGGAGCCTCTGAATTTACAGATCTTATCCCGCCTCAGAAAACGCAGCCGGGAGGTCATGTACTTCGTCAGGTGAAACACCAGTATTCCATTGAAGATGTAGAGATTAAAATTCTTAACAAACAGGGAACAGCATGGAATAAATACAATCCTTACAGAGCTGTATTAACTCAGAATGAAGCAAACAGCATTGCTAATTTAGATAAATTTAAATTAGGATTCTGGCAGAAAACCAATGATAAGTATGATACTATCAGGATTTTGGCATCTACGCCATTCTCATTCCTGGATTCTGCACAACCGGGATGGTTTATTCCTGAGCAGTACGGAATTACGGCTTCATCATTATTCTGTACAAAAACAGAAAAAGTATGGCATGAATCTGATGTGAAGGATAAAACGGTAGGAACGGTATATTATCCACCGGCAGGAGCACCCTATAACTTCATTAATGGGGCTTATTACAACCTTTTAGGAACAGTATCGGATACAACGGATTATATGATGGTTTCGAATGCATCCAATCCACATAATTTCTCTAAATCCTTAAAGATTACCAACGGAAACACAATGGTTCTTTTGCTTCCTGAAGCATCAGCAAGTATAGAGTTATTTCTTTCTACAATGGCTAGTTCAGTAACAGTGAGATATTATAAAGATGTATTCTCGAATGCTATTAATCAGAATTATGCCCTGATTGAGGAAGTAACCAAAACCAAAGCCGAACTGGCATCAAAACTGGTTTATGAAGCAGCTAATCATGGTGGTCAGTATGTAAGTAAGATTGAAATTATTCCTTATAATGCCAACCAGCAGGAGATTGATGATATCAATGCACAGATTGATCAGATCTGGGCCAATGCAACGGCTAATACTACGGGTGAGGTAACCAGCGTTGTCCTTTCTCCGGAACAACAGGCTGAATACGATAAACTTGCTGAACAGTTAAAAAAACTGAAAGAAGGAGGATGTACAGCCTCTCAATGTAAGGAGCTAGACTTTGATGTGATGCATGTTGAAAATGGTTACAATGGAGTATGGGGCAATGGGAATGTAAACTTTAATATGTCTAATCTAGCCACTCAGTGGGCAGATTATGAAACCCAGTATATGATGATAACAGGAGGAAACACTCCGCCATTTGTTGATTTCAATACCCATTCCGTAATTTTCCTGTTTTTACCTTATGGTCCTACCAGTCAGTTTATTAAATATAATAGTGTAATCAAAAAAATTTCAGATAAAGCGGATGGTATTGATATCTGTTATTCAAGTGATTATCCGAAAGAAACAACGAACAAAGCGGTGATCATTAAGGTGAGCAAGACTACCCAAAAGTCTCTCAATCTTAAGTTTACCCCCGATTGTGGATGTGTCTCCACTGCAGAACCTTGTACAAAAGATACAAAACTTTGCGATTTCCTTACCGGGCTTATGTATAATCTTAACCAGTGTATTGTTTACCAGGGAGTAGATGAAGTAACCCAGTTAAGATACAGTTCAAAATGTTTCTTCACGTTTATTGATGCAATCTACAGTTTTGATAGAGGGTTCCCGCAATATAATCTGATCCAGGGAGCAGGATATGTAAGAGACCTTGTAGAGAAATTGAGAAGCTATCTGAATACCGAAGGTGCTAAAATGTCTGTAGCAGTACAGCTAACAAAAGATATTCACGACATCATTTTTAAACTAGGAAACTGCGGATGTAGTGATGATGATGGTAGTGGAAATACATCCAACCTTTGTTATACCTTGTTCCATCAGGTGAGATGGGTAACGGCTGAAGATTACGAATATCAGCAGACTATCCCGTCACAAGATGCTGTAACTGCCGACATGCAGCTGATGCAGGAGGCAATGAGCAAAGTGGTACAACCGGTTTGGAGACCCAACAGTGTATACTATATTAATCTTAAACTGAAAGACAATGTAAACGGAGATACACCGCATATCATTGATTATTACTTTGCCTTTAAGACAGCAGGACCTATCGGACACTTTGAGAAGAAAAAGGAGAGTTATATTGAAAATCTTAAAGATGCTGATGGAAATCCAATTCCTAATAAGAAGAAAAATATAGATGAATATCCAATTACTTCCCTGAAATCATACATCGATATGAAAAAATCATATCCTAATGTAGACGGAGATCTTCTGATGGCAAAACCATTATTCTATGGTAACAAGCAGAGTAAAATACAACTGTCCTTTACCAAGCCTTATATCTATAATATGCTTAAAACATGGGCAGCTCATGATGAAATGAATGTTGAAGAGATCATAGGAAGTATTAATATTGTAATTAAAGATCCTGTAACGGGTATTAGCGTTCCATATCCATTGCCTACTACATGGACAAAACACGAAACAATACCGGTAACTAAAGAAAGCTGGGAAGAAGACGATCCTAATTTACCATTGGGAATTCAGCAGATGCTTAACTATGTGAATCACACTAACCAGAGCAATACAGGCATGGCTTGTAGCATTAACATTGGAAAACCTGTTACACCAAAAGCATATAGGTATTCAGTTGAGTTGGAAGACCTGAGCCCGGAAAAACTATATACAGCCATTATTTACAATGCCTTTGATGATGACGGTGATGGAAATTATGATCCACAGCCTGCACCAACACCGGAAGATCCTTACAAAGTATATGAAGAGAACCAGAAGATCCATGAGTTCGTATTCAGAACTTCAAGATACAAGGACTTTAAAGAGCAGGTAGAAAGCTATAAGCTGAAAGAATACAATGATAAAAACGAAGTGATCGGACAGAAGGATGCGATCTATGAAGTGAAAGCAGATCTTAAGCCACAGCAGCTTAATGACCTTTATATCTTAGCTTCAGAAGGTGTTGAAAATCCAAACCTAAAAGGGCTTGCCAATACCTATTCAGAAGTATTTGACCGCGCTTTTGAAGGAGTAATGGGACTAAAACCATTAAATCCGCCAACCAATACGGAATTTGTTAAAATAGTTAATGCCAATAATGACGTAGTTGCGTTACTGATAAGGAATCCGGAGCCGTTCAACGATCCTAGAATTCCATTGAAAGAAGTGAGGGAATGTCTTAAAGTTCTTGACGGCTTAAACGAACATAATAAAGATTTCCAATTAATCTTTTCTAAAGATTATTCTCAGATTTTAGTCGTGCATAAGAGCAATAAGATCAAAGATCTGAAATTAAAACTGCAGTTTATGTATAAATACTGGAATGGATCAGCTTATACTGAATTTCCGGAAAGCAGAGTGACAATCAACGAATTAAAACTAAACAATTAATAAAATCTAAAATGAGTTTTTTAAAAAATCATAATTATATAAGTTCCAATGGATTAATCAATTCTTCTACAAAAAGTCAGGGGAATGTAATGCAGGTAGGAAATATTGATTTATCGGGGCTGATTACAGTACTTGACGAAAGCGGTAACCTAAAGTGGAACAGAGCTTTTAAATCTCCTCAGGGAGGATATACAACCTTTGTTAAGGTAATGCCATTCAAAAACGGTGATTTTGCCGTAGTGGGGGTAACCGCCTATAAAACTCCTCTTGTGATGAAAATCAAAGGAACTGGAGAAGTCCTATGGTGTAAAGTTTTTCCGTCGATTGAAACAGATGAAAGACGAATTTTTGCTGATATTCTTGGTGATTCAATGATTTATCTTACCTTTCATAGTGTAAACACAAAGACCAGCGGAACCCTTTTACTAAACGGTTGGGAAGGAAAAGTAGACTCAAGAACAGATATTATTAATAACGGTACTCCAGGGGCAACCCTGGAAGTAACCGGGATCAGTACCTATAGTGAAATTGTTCATATCAGTGCTAATGAAACACTGAATGGAGTAACGCGTGGTGTTTCCTTCTACGGACAGGTAAATGAACCGGTTATGACAGCTCAATATCCTTCTGTGAGTGGGATTCCTGTTGCATTAAACGGAGTGTACTGCCGCCCGGGCCAACAAGGTGGCTATGAATTGCATTTGGGGGGTAAAATTAACAATATTCCTGTTCTCCTGGCACCTAATGATAGAGCAATTTTATTTAAAGACTGGGATTCCCAATCCGTAAAGTTCATCCATGGCAAAGATTTTTTCTATGCAACTACAGGCGCAGGTTACAGCTTTTGTTATTCCGGATATGATTATAACCCTGTGTGGACTCAACATTCACTAATCAAAGGGTTTTATATCGATCAGATTATTGGGAATGAGGTGACAGTAAGAGGTGTACAAAATTCAGATTTTACAGGGCTTGTTGGTTCAGCAATTAATACCTGTTTTACCTCATCTGCCAATAATATCAATGTATCAAAAGATGGGTATAAGCTCCAAGATGCACCGTATATTTCCAACAAGGTAGATTTCAAGGAAGAAGATCTTAATTTTGATATCATCACCAAGCCTTATACTAATGAAAATGCATGTGGTACAAATGGCGGTGACGGAACAGAAATTACTTTTAATGAATTTTCAGGATTACAAACCCCTAATTTCTACCTTCAGGCTGCAGGATCCAGAGGAGAAGACAGTACCAAAGGAATTCACCTGAGATGGGGATTCGGAGGTAAATTGGGAGAAAATCACCTTCCTAAAGGAAATCTGGCAGACAACAAAAACAATTTCAATAAGCCTGATGATTTTGTAAAAGTATACAGAACCCTTTATGAAAAGAAGATCTTCAATCTGGAGTTTACACAGGTTCCTCAGCTTATTGACGAAAGCAAGAAGATGTGGGTGTATAAATTTAATAATGATAGCAGAATTTTTTATGTCTATTTCAAAAATAAAACAAAATATGCTCAGGTAAGACAATCTGTGAACCCAATGGCCGATCCTGTTAAATTCATGGAGCAGTATGGGAATGAAATTGTAGAGGTTCTTTGTAAAACAGATATTTTCTTTGCAGCAGAACTAAGGGTGGAAAATCAGCAGTCAGATTCAGTGGTAGAGCTGGAAGCCCTTTCTGTAGCAGATTCGAATAACTTATCTCAACAATATCTTTCTTACAGGGCGCAACCTTATAGCTTTAATGGGCTTGCCAATACCTATTTTAATGCTGAAAATGGAAAGACATTGCGTTTCAGACCAAACCATTGCCTTGTTACTGGAATTAAATTTGAATTTTATTCAGATTTTATCATCAGTAGGAACCAGGCCAATGCATGGAAATTAATGGGAGAATTTTCTCTTACTGACGAGAGGGACAGAGTCTTTGACAGATTAGATCCGCTACCCGGTGAAAACCCTGTTCATGGGGCATGGTTAAGATACAATGATGGAGCGTATGTAAATACGGAAAATTATCGTATGAAATGGGAACATGCTTCTACAGGACCTTTAGACAGGGATATTCAGACAGTGGTCAAAAGATATGTTGAGCTAAGTAATGATCAGCAGAATCCAAAAGCCAATGAAACTATTTCCATCAATCTTTCACCTACAGGCTCACAACAGGTAGTTGGTATCAGTACAAACCTTCCTAAGGATGGTGATATGCAGGTTTCGAACCTTGATATTTTAAATATTGCTGCCCTGGATTACCACGTAGCAAGAATGTTGGGATTGGGATATCTCGATATTAAAGATGATGTTTTTGGAAACGAATATATTTACATTACAGAATATTATACCAATCAAAATCTGGATATCAATTCGGGGGAAAAGACTTACCAGCTCCTTTCAATGTCTCTTCCGGTTTCTACAGAAATTGAGAGACTTTCATTGCCTGTAAAGTTGATGAAGCTGAATAAAGGTATGGATTCCAATAATCCACAGTCTGCCGGTTTATATGATGCTGAAGGATATTCGCATAATGGAAAATACCGTTACATCAGTATTTATAATAATCAGGTTCCTGAACTTGAGGTAAATCCCACATTTATGGGAGATTCTCAGGAGTTCAATGCGTCTTCATTTACCTTCCCTGTATATGCGGGACTGGAATACCGTGTTGTAGAGCCTGGAAAAACAGATGATTATCAGTGGATTAAGCCGGAGCTATGCCATGATACTAAATATGCAAATATTGATAATGTGGCAAACTCTTTTGAAACACTGCCTCTTCAGATTCCGGATACCTATGCACCATTATATATGCATAAGCAGGACAAAAGCGGAACGTATTTTTATAAGGGATATGGAATCAACTGGTTCTCAAGAGCACAGATCGGAGGAGAAGAACTATCCATTGAAACCAAGATTAAACCGAACAACAGATTATTACCTCCAACGGCAACAACAGCATTCCTTATTCAGAAAGAATATCCTGTAACACTGACCTCTCAGGGAGAGCAGGATCGCCGAAATGCAATTACAGACTCTGATAAAACGCTGGTGAGGCTTGGTTTTGATCATCATATTTATCAGGATGAGATTGTATATTCTATTCCATTTGATTCAACGCTGCAAGATAGTTACTATCTGGCCCCGGATACTATTTTCCCGGATGATAAAGAAGTAATTGCAGATGAAGTAGAGATTTTCTACAGGAATTATACCATGAGGGAGATTTCTGCAAAAGTATCCAGTATCAGTCATCATCCTAATAATCAGCTTTTAGCCGAGATTAAAACGGTAGATTATACCTTGCCAAGTTCAGGAGGTACAATTGCTCCGGGGTCCAGTATGCCTGCTCAGCCTTCAATTCCATTACAGATTTTAAAATCGGAAATTCCGGCAGGAACTACTATTAATGATTTTATCGGCGGAATTTTCCTATTGGATGGCGAAAGTTATATCATTAACGGTATTACAGTGGAATCTACAGGATTGAAGTTTACAGTCTTTAAAAAAGCACCAAGTGCGGCTATTATTGCAGGAACTTCACCGGTGATTGATCAGAGCAGTCTTGTACTTCCTACATTCAGTCCGGGAACTGAAGGACTGTTCAGTGCAACTGAAAACATGCAGAATACGCCAACCTGGGGACCGAAAAATCCTAACTCCTTAAAAATGAAAATCGGAACCAATGACTGGACAATTCATAGAGAGATTATTCATACACAGCAATCGGATGGATCTGTTCAGAGATTCCTTGAAAAGAGCAGAGGTTTTTGGAAAAATGCTCAGGTTCATAGACATTATGAGGAAATTACAAAATATCAAAACAGCCAGGGAGTTATTATTGATAATCCAGCCCAAGGTAAAGAAGTACATCGCGGTGTTTATAAAATTACCTTCCCTGGTTTTAAACTGGCACAGCATCCGCAGTTTTCGGCAGCTTCAAACTCTGTGGAATGGTTCAACGGAATTGTCAGAATGTTTACTTATGAACATTTTGGTGCAAAACCAAGTGAATCACGTTCCATATTCAAAGTTGTACGCACAGAAAATATAGGAACCAATAAAGATCTGGTACTGTATGTTTATGATGAAAATTTTGAAATAAAAGAAGATGACCAACATAAGCCGTTGTTCGTATTTAACGACGGGAATGACTTTCCAGTGAAGATGTCTGATCCATTAATGGGGAATGATGTTGAAATTAATTATTATCCTTCTTACAGAATATACTTATATAAGAATGAAGCCAATAATCTGACAGAAGATGCCACTCTGCCACCTGATGGGGAAGATGTAAGATATTCTATGTTCGGATTTAAGAGTGTTGATAATGACAATGTGGATATGCAGGGAGCTAAATATAAATCTAAATTCAGTGTTCCTGCCATAATGTTTGCCAATAGAATTGTAGACCCTAAGCCTCCAAGAAAGCCAAAAGGCTCTATGTATGCAACCAGACCGGATAAATTTGGGAAATCAACCTATAGCTTTATTACGGAGTATGACCATAAACCCTATTCAGTACAGTTTTTCAGAGCGAATAACGCCGTATTGCTAGCTTCTTTATATGAACCGTTAAAGATTGAGGAAATTAAAAACAGGCTTAATGCTCTTGGAGGTAATGATGAAGAGTTTTTTACTGACAGATGGATGAATTTTGTGGATTTTGAAATGCTTCTTAATACATCAGCAACAGCATTTGAAGCATTTCCACCGGATAGTCCGGTGAAATATGCCCTTCCACTTCCGAACAGTAAAATATTATTTGATGCAATTAATTATTTTATTGTGAATCATAACAAACATTTTGGGCTGCAAATAGGACAAAATGGATATGCTAACTTACTGGATGAAACCAAGTGGGAAAATGGTCAGTATCCAATTAACTACCGTGTGATTGGGGCAATTACTGGCCAATCAGATGAATTACGTTTAGGACATTTTATTAAAGAAGCAATGATTAACTGCTTCCTGCCGCTTACAGAGGTGCCTATTATTTATCAGCAGATTCATAATTTTGATTTCAATGATCTGAAAGGGCACAGGCCTAAAAATAAGAAACAGAATATCAGGGATGCTTCAGGGTATTTACTGCCTACTAATCATGCGGATTTTGATATGGCTCCTATGGCAGCTATATACAGCCAAGGCCAGGGCGGAACTGCTCATTCAACACTGTTTACCGATTTTACACTTGATGGTGCTTCAGATAATTTCTATTTCTACGGAGTAAGAGAATTAGGAAATCAATTGCAGATGGGAGAGTTCAGTAAGTTTCAAGGACCTATTAAACTGGTGAATACTAATCCTGCTGAACCACCAAAGATTTTAAGCTTACTTCCGGTAGTAGATAATGCTACATTAGGAATTCCTGCGAAAGTAAGGATTGAAGTGAACTCCTATACTGATGTACACAAGATCAATGAGATTTCTATTTACAGGGCAACCAATAAACTGGATGCAGATTCCATTTTGAGTATGAAACATATTAAAACAGTTAAAATTGCTGATGTGGAAGTGAATCCTGAAAATGATTCATGGACGGTGTATGATGAATTTGAAGATCTGGATGAGAAACCTTATGGAGATCCGTTGTTCTATCGTGTAGTTGCTTCCAGAAAAGTAGAGTATACTACAATAGATTATAACGTATCACCACCTGCTGCTAAAACGGTACAGGAACAGGCTCCGTCATTACCTTCAAAAACAACGGTAACTATGTTGGTAGAAAATTATAATCCGCCTGCACCTGTATTAAGGTACCATTCAGAACCGGTAGATTCGGATGTGATCAATTGGGTAATTCTATCCTGGGATCAGGTTTGCTATAAAGGAAAATACCACCTTTATAAAATGAGCCAAACGGGGAACTGGAAAGAAATTGCCAGAATAGATACAGATGAAAAGGATACCTCAAAAGCAAAACTGTACAGATATGGAAATAATCCGGCAACTAATAAAGAAGAATGGTTCCTTACAGAAACATTTGACATGACTGGAAATGAATTTTTCCTTCCTGTAGAAAAATTAGAACTTGATCCTATGAAGATTAAAGATGCAGAAGGAAGAGTACTTTATCATCACTTCAAGATGGTCTCTCAGAATACATCTAATATGTTCAGTACCGAAGAAAAGATTCTTACGATATACAAAGAAGAAACCTGGACAGATATCGGTGGAATTTCCCACGATGGAACAGACGGAATGATTTTACAGGGAACTTTCATTGTAAGACCTTAATTAACCTTTCACATAAACAATAAAGATAAAACAGTTCCTCCTTACCGGTAGGAAAGGGGGAACTGATTATCAAAAAACAACAAATTATGGCAAAAAAAACAATTGCAGCTTTAAAAGAATATTTTAAGGCTGGAAAGAGACCAACTGAAAGCCAGTTTGGTGACCTTATAGACAGCTATGCAAACTTAGAAGATAAAATTATTTTCCCTGATAATTATAAATATAAAGATTTATACTTCAAATTTCCTCATCAACAACCCGATATGGCGGTAGATATTCTTTTAGGAAATAATTATCTGAATGGGAGTTTAGAAATTGAAATTACAGGTACATATATATACCAGTCAAGTGTGGGGATTATAAAAAAGCAATTTGTGATTGGGCTTAATCCTGATGGTTTTGATTGGTATCCCCCTACAGGAAGAGTTGTAGAAGCAGCAGGAACTATTTTAGATAATATTTATATTGGAGATATTGTATGGGATCCGGTAATACATGAATATAAACTGACCATTTACCACACAAAACCAACAGAAAATTCATATGCTATAAGGATTAAGCAGTTTTCTTATGAGAAAGCATTTGTAGATGAGGTTAGGCTTTCAGACATGTATGTTAAACCATTTGTTGAGCAAAAAAGACATTCAGTATACTATAATGGAAATATTGGGATTGGAACAGATAATCCAAAATCCAAATTAGATGTCCTGGGTAATATTCAGGCTGGTAGAAGTGATGCTACAGAAGGGATTAATGCATTTTCCATCCGTTACGAAAACGGCTCGGTAAATAACTGGGGCTCATTAAGAAGTGGTGCCGAAACGTATATGAGTTATGGGGTAAAAGCGGATAATACAACAGCTTATGGCTGGTTGTCAGGCAGTGGATCCTATCCTAGCTATAAAACAGCAGTAACTGTTGGTGGAGAAGGAATTAAGTTCTTGTCTTCCAGTTATCTGCAGGTAGCTCAGGATTCACCTGTTAACCTTTCTGAGCTAATGAGAATCGCTCCCAATGGAAATGTAGGAATTGGTACAGAAAATCCACAGTATAAACTTGATGTAAGGGGCTCAATTGCGTCGCAGATAGCCAGTAATGAAGGAGGAGCTTTCGTTTTACAGAATCCCAATAAAACAGCATCTGGTACCGCACATCAATGGGCAATTTATAATATGACCGGAGGATATGGGAACGGGCTGCAGTTTTGGAGCTATTCCGCGGATGGAAATAATTATGGATCCAGGATGACTATTGCAGATAATGGAAATGTGGGGATCGGAACTGCAAATCCTCAAGCTAAATTGGATATTGAAGGAGGAATCAATATTACATCCGGATCACCTGTTCAGTTAGCTGGAAATTCTTCATCTCATGGTTTGAAATATAAAAGATATAACACTGATAACTCCTTGCTGGATGGTCCTTTTCTTTATGGATGGACAGGGGGTGCTTTAGGAATTAAGAAAGATAATATTGAATTTAATGTTTTAAGCTGGAAAGAAAGTGGAAATGTAGCCGTCTACGGTAAATTGGAAGCAAAAGACGTAGTTATTACAGCTACACCTACAGCAGATCACGTTTTTGCATCCAATTATAACTTAAGAGAGATTGGTGAACTTGAAAAATTTATTTCTGAAAAAAGTCACCTTCCGGAAATTCCTTCTGCTAAAGAAATGACAGATAGTGGATTATCAGTAGGAGATTTTCAAATTAAACTCCTTCAAAAAATTGAAGAATTAACACTATACATGATCTCCATGAAAAAAGAGATTGATGTTTTAAAAGCAAAATAATCATGGCAAAAAAAACGAATACAGAATTAAAAGAATATTTCAAGGCAGGAAAAAGACCAACTGAGAGTCAGTTTGGAGATTTTATAGATAGTTTTGCTAATCTGGAAGATCAACAGCTGTTTCCTAAGAATTATCTTGAGAAAAGGCTAAGTTTAGATTTTCCTCATAACGTAGCTGATCAGGCTGTAGATATCCTCCTGGGAAACAGGGGAATGTCAGGGAAGCTTGAAATAGAAATTGTGGGAACATGGATGTACTGGAATAGCGTTGGAAATATTAAGAAACTGTTTCAGGTAGGATTCAATCCGGATAACGGAGTGTGGTATACACCCACATCAAGAATTGTAGAAGCAGCAGGACTTATTACGAATCATATTTATATTGGAGACATTGTTTGGGACGCTGCTATTAATCAATATAAAATACCTATTTATCACACTCATTTTTCAGGGAATATATATGATGTCAGAATTACTTATCATTGCCCGTTTGATACGCAGGACTTTAGTGAGGTAAAACTTTCAGATGTTTATACTAATGCTCTTACAGGGCAGAGAGTACATTATATTAACTATAATTATAATCTGGGAGTAGGAACCACTTTACCGGAAACAAGTCTCCATGTAAAGGCACCAAAAGATCAGGGGCACTCCAATGTTGTGGGAGCAATGTTTGATAGAAATGAAGCTGCCGGAGGAAGTAATATTGTACAATTAAAGTATCATTCTACAGCAGATCTTGAACTAAACTCTTTTTTTACCGGAACCAATTTCAGATATGGCTCTTATGGGGATTTTAATATTGTTAATAATATTGATGATGGTACTTATGGTGCTATTAATATGGTTACCAATAAACAAACAAGATTAAGTATAATGCCAAATGGGAATATGGGTATAGGAACCACTTTACCAGAAGCAAAACTACATGTTTTCCAGAACCCAAGTTCAGATCCTATTGATGCCATGACTATTGATGTGGGATCATTTGGAACCTTTCAGAATGCCAATAAGAGCCATTATTTTAGAGTAAGAGATATTGGGGGGAACAATAATGTACCTTTTATTATTAAAGGATCGGGAAATGTAGGAGTAGGTACTGAAACGCCAGCAGCAAAAATGCATCTTGTTTCTAGCTATGTTTTTCCTGACAGTGAAGGAACCTTGATAGTAGGGGATACCTCACAAGTCAATTTAAGATTCGGGTGTGCCGACCGATACAGTTGGATGCAGGGACATGGAACATCACCATTACATATCAATCCTCTCGGAAACAATGTGATTTTAAACAAAGACGGAGGAAATGTAGGAATAGGAACTCAAAATCCCGATCAGAAGCTTACCGTAAAAGGAAAAATCCATGCTGAAGATGTGATAGTAGACATGAATATCCCGGCAGATTATGTTTTTCAAAAATATTTTGAGGGACAATCTTCCATTAGACCAGATTATCAGATGCCAACGCTTAAGGAATTGGAATCTTTTGTCAAAGAAAATAAACATCTTCCGGAGATCCCTTCCGGAGAAGCTATCGTAAAAGATGGCGTTAATCTGGGGGATTTTCAAATGAAACTCCTTCAGAAAATTGAAGAATTAACATTGTATATCATTGCTCTTAAAAAAGAGATTGATTTAAAACCTAACTAATTATGGCAAAAAAAACAATTACAGAATTAAAAAATTATTTTAAAGCAGGGAAGAGACCTACTGAAGATCAGTTTGGAGATCTTTTGGATAGTTATTTACATCTAAGTGACCCAGCAGCATTTCCAGGTAATTTTAAGTATAAAGACCTATCGGTTAAATTTCCAAATCTGGAAAGTAACTTGGCGGTAGATATTTTGTTGGGAAATATAATACAAGGAAATATAGAGATACAGGTTGTAGGAGCTTGGAATAATGAAAATACAGTAGGGGTTGTCAAAAAACAGATTATCATCGGAGCTAACGCTAATGGAGGTATCTGGTATCAGCCTTTATCAAGAATTGTAGAAGCATCGGGACCTATTACAGATCATATTTATCTAGGAGATATTGTATGGGATAGCAGCATAGGTCAGTATAAATTAACACTTTATCATACACGTCAATCCGGGAATACATATGCTATCAGGCTGATACAGCATTGTAATTCAACTGCTGTAGTTGATAAGGCAGTATTGTCAGACATTTATACCAATGTCCTTACCGGGCAGAATAAACACTATGTCAATTACAATGATAACCTAGGAATAGGGACTAAAAAGCCACTAGCCCCTTTAGATATTCAGGGACGAATTTTATTGAATGCCGGCTCTACTGTTGTAAACGGTGTGGGAATTGTTGGGTACACTACCCAATGGGCCAGAGGGTATAACTTTGTATCGCCTGATAGCACACAATATTTAGGAGGTTTTGGTGCATTGGGTACCAATAACCAAATTGATCATTATTTTGTGGGGAAAAATGGCGGAAGTATTGCTAAATTTTTTGCTGCAGATGATCGTATTTTCCTTAAAGGAAATGTAGGAGTTGGAACCGAGGCTCCCTCAGCAAAACTTGATGTGGTAGGAGAAATACTATCAGGAAATAAATCTGCAACAGAAGGAGTTAATGCATTAGCTATACGATATGAAAGTGGCTCATTTAATAACTGGGGTTCTCTAAGAAGCGGAGCAGAAACATATATGAGCTATGGAGTAAAAGCATCATCTGCCACAGCCTATGGATGGGTGTCCAGCAATGCTTCATTTTCTAACTATAAAACAGCAATTACTGTAGGGAATGAGGGAGTGAAATTTTTGGGAAGTACCAATGCACAAACTAGCATAAATTCAGCAGTTACTATGAATGAATTTATGAGAATTACTCCAAACGGTAATGTTGGTATTGGAACTAAGAATCCTGATCAGAAACTTACCGTAAAAGGAAAGATCCATGCTGAAGACGTTGTGGTGGACATGAACGTCCCGGCAGATTATGTTTTCCAGAAGTATTTTGACGGACAATCTTCCTTAAGGCCGGATTATCAGATGCCAACACTCCAGGAATTGGAATCTTTTGTAAAAGAAAATAAACATCTTCCGGAGATTCCTTCCGAAGAAGCTATTATAAAAGATGGTGTTAACCTCGGTGATTTTCAAATGAAACTGCTTCAGAAGATCGAAGAGCTAACCTTGTATGTCATTTCTCAGAATAAAGAAATAGAAAATCTGAAAGCTATTATTGAGAAATAGTACCATTCAATGTAGTCATACAGTATTCTTTAAAATAATAATAACTCCCTCAAATTAATTTGAGGGAGTTTATGGCTTACCAAAATAAGGATGATATAAAAACAAAAAACCTCTGATTAATCAGAGGTTTTAAAGTGGTTTCTCCAGGAATCGAACCAGGGACACATGGATTTTCAATCCATTGCTCTACCAACTGAGCTAAGAAACCATATATTTGTTCGTTTGACTTACTTCGTTGTTTTAAAGTGTTGCAAAAGTATAACATTTTGTAATATCACGCAAATTTTTGAATGTCTTTTTTTAGAAATATACTTCGGTTGATCTGTTTAGAACACCAATGTATTGTCATTCAGTAAGTTGATTTTAGAAAATTCCATTTCTATTGTAAATGTTATTTTGCAGTATTTTATTACCCTATAAAACCATCACTCAGTATTATAATTTGAGCAAATAAAACAAAAAACCTCTGACTAATCAGAGGCTTTCAAGTGGTTTCTCCAGGAATCGAACCAGGGACACATGGATTTTCAATCCATTGCTCTACCAACTGAGCTAAGAAACCATATATTTATTTGTTTGACTTACTTCGTTGTTTTTAAAGTGGTGCAAAACTAATATATTTTTTTTATTCTGGCAATGTTTTTTATGTTTTTTTATTTTAGATCTGATGTTTTTCTTTTATTGAATTGTATATCAGTGTAGTTCGTATAGAAGCAATACAGTCTTTTGAAATAACTGGAAGATTAAATAAATATTTTTATATTTATTGATATTTATAAAATTTAATGGGAAGCACAATTAAACGGATTTTGATTATTGTAGGTATTGGAGCAGTAGTGTATTTCGGAATGAGTTTTTTAGTAGCCTCCTGGATAAGTTATTTCTCTTCAGCGAAAAGGATTAATAGTTTACCGAAGGAAAAGATTCTGTTTACAGCATTAAAAAAAGAATATCATTTAACCCAAATAGAAAGATCTCCTGATACAGAACAGAAACTTTTACACCCTGAAGATACATTGGTTTATACTCTTTACCTCTCTACAATAGTTTGTGATCAGAAAAAAGAAAATATAAACCGAATTTCCAGAGAAGTAGCTCAAAAGATTAATAGCCTCGGTTTACATCAGAATTTCTACAAATATGAATTGTTTTTTTATTGTAAGGAACTTCCTCCAGGACTTCTGAGGTATGAATTTTTAAGAAAAAATCTTAAATAGTTCAGTGTAAAGAAAGTGTTTTAAAAATTCTGATGTGCTGGCTATACCTCATATAGCTTCTTTACCCGAAAATTTAGTTTCATTATTAAAATGCTGTTTTGTCAGTTTATTTGTTTTTTTTCAACTGAGTCATGTTCGGCCATTAAAAATAAAAACTAAGCATATTTCAAGATTTGATATGTTTATGAGCACTGAGTTAGTAGAGGTGTAGGTTTCAACATGTATATAAAACTGGCAGATGAATATTGTACTATAATAAGCAAATCTGGGACCGGATAATAAAACAAAAAAACCTCTGACTAATCAGAGGCTTTCAAGTGGTTTCTCCAGGAATCGAACCAGGGACACATGGATTTTCAATCCATTGCTCTACCAACTGAGCTAAGAAACCATTATATTTTTGTTTGACTTACTTCGTTGTTTTAAAGTGATGCAAAAGTAGTAAGTTTTAGTATACAAAGCAAGTATTCATCGTGCTTTTTTTAATAAAACCTAAAAACCTATTGATTATCAGTTGGATTATTTTCCTGCTCTTTTCTGATTTGGTCACTCATCTCTTCCAATACAGGTTTAATCGTACTTTCAGGAAGATCACTGATTCTGATATACATCAATCCATCAATTGCATCATTGAAGTTTGGATCTACATTAAAAGCAATCACTTTAGCATTTTGTTTGATGTATTTTTTGATCAGGACCGGTAATCTCAATTCAGGTTCAAGGTCATCAATAATTTTATCCAGCTTGTTAAGGTCAGACTCCATTTCCTCAAAGAAGATATTTTTATCACGGTCACGAAGTTTTACCTTATACTCATTTCTCGGAGTAATATACTGAGCTACTGCAGAATCAAAATAATTGGAGCGCATAAACTCGATCATCAGAGATTTGGAAAACTCAGAGAACTTATTAGAAATACTTACTCCTCCCATCAGGAATTTATGATCAGGATTTCTCAGGCAAACATGCACAATTCCTCTCCATAAAAGGAAAAGAGGAAGAGGCTTCTGCTGATATTCCTGGCAGATGTAAGCACGGCCCATTTCAATCACTTTCTTAAAGAAAGGGTGGATGTCCTGTTCAAACTCAAATAAAGAACTCGTATAAAAGCCTTTGATACCATATTTCTTCATTACCTCTCTACCCAATGCCATTCTGTAGGCTCCGGCGAGTTTCTTCTCTGCATTATCCCAAAGGAACAGGTGATGATAATGCTTATCATACTCATCAAGGTCAAACGGAAGATTACTTCCTTCCCCCACTGCACGGAAGGTTAGCTCTCGCTGACGTCCGATTTCCCTCATAATAGAAGGAATTTCCTCATAAGTAGTAAAGTAGATTTCATAATTTCCGTTGCTGAACAACATCTTGTCAGTTCCCCTAAGTTTATCAACATCTTTCATAATGTCTTCAACAGGAGTTTCATCAATGATGTTCTGAACAATATTTTCCTCTTTCAATAAAGGAAATTTAACAGAAAGATTCTGAAGATTAATGCTTTGGGCCAGGGATTTTCTTTTTTCATAGTAAGATTTCATCATATAAACCTTACGTTTCAGAAATTCTCCCAGTTCTTCAATAGTTTCCATCTCATCCATTGCTTTTACAGAAATTGGTTTCCCAATCCTGATCCTGATAGGTTTTTCTCTATCATTCATCATTTCTGCAGGGAGCATAAGCGTCTGTAAGCTTGGGTGAAGCTTTGCTACCTGATAAAAAAGACGGCTGTTCTTGGCATGGAAATACATAGGAACAACAGGCACTTTAGCCATTCTGATTAGCTTAAGTGCCGTTTTTTCCCATTCCTTATCTAAAATTTCCCCATAAGGATTGTTCTTGTTAGAAACTTCTCCTGCAGGGAAAATACCTACACAGCCCCCATTCTGTAAATGCTTGAGGGTTTCACGCATTCCTGAAGCACTGCTGTAAGCTTCTTTTCTGTTTTCAAAAGGGTTTACAGCGATTACGTACGGTTCCATAGGCTTGATCTTTTCCAAAAGGAAATTTCCCATTACCTTAAAATCCGGACGAACCTCTGATAAGATCTTGCACATCAGAATTCCATCAATAGCACCCAGTGGATGATTGGAAACCAGAACAAACGGCCCTGTCTTTGGAATTTTTGCCAGATCTTCTTCAAAAGCTACATAGCTTAGGTTTCTTTCTCTTACAAATGAGTCGAAAAAGTCTTTGCCTTCCTTATCTTTTAATTTGTCGTATAATTTATTTACTTCATTTATTTTAGCAATGCTCATCACAGCAGATGCTATCGGGTTCTTTAGGAACCCAATTTTACTTAAGCCGGAAGCTTTGATCAGATCGTTTTTCGAAATTAAACTCATGTGTGTTTAGTCGCAATTAATATTATTGTGTTACCATTTGAAGCGTATTATTGGAAATTTGTTCCAATAATACATTTTTTTCATGGTAAAATCTATCAATGTGATCCATCTTCGCATTTCTTACTGTGAATAAAGATACATTTTTAATTGCTTCGGTTTTAAAAATTTTTTGAAGCTCTTCGTTAAGTTCTTCAAGGTGATTAAATTTATCTTCCAGACATAAAGCCAGTGAAATGGCAGAATTCTGCATTAGGGAAACCTTGATTTTATATTTAGATAAGTATCCAAATATCAGGCTCATATGGTCTTCCGCAATAAAAGAGAAGTCTCTTGTAGAAATCTTTAAAAGAGCCTGGTTTTCTTTAAGGATATAAGATTCTTCCTGCTGATTCTTGTTTGAAGCGCCTACTTTAGTTCCTTCCTTAGTAGGATCTACAAAAGATTTTACATAAAAAGGAATATTTTTCTGTTGCAATGGCTGCAAGGTTTTCGGGTGAATAACACTTGCTCCATAATAAGCCATTTCAATAGCCTCTTCATAAGAGATATTGGAAAGCAGAGATACATCACTGAATTTTCTTGGGTCTCCCGTCATTACTCCCGGAACATCCTTCCAGATTGTCATCGCTTCAGCATTTAAGCAATAGGCAAAAATAGCAGCAGAGTAGTCTGAACCCTCTCTTCCTAAAGTTACCGTAAAGTTATTGTCATCTGAACCAATAAAGCCCTGTGTTACATAGCATATTTCAGGATTTAAATGAGAAATGAACTCTTCAGTTTTTGCCCAGTCTACAACTCCTTCTCTATAAGAATTATCTGTTTTAATGTAATCTCTGGCATCCAGCCATTGATTGGTAAATTGGATCTCATTCAGGTATTCACTTACAATTTTGGTTGAAATCATTTCTCCACAGCTTACTACCTGGTCATATACGAAGTTGTAATTAGGAGACTTATTTCTTCTTAAGAAAGAATCAATATCGTCAAAGAAGAGATTGATTTCAGCAAAAACCGCATGATTTTCAGGAAAAAGACCCTCCGCAATCTCAATGTGTTTTCGTTTTATCTTTTCAATCTCAGTTTGATAGTTGTCCTTATTGAAATAAAGTTCTACAACTTTTTCCAACTCATTGGTCGTTTTGCCCATTGCTGAAATCACCAGCAAACATTTGGCAAATCCCTGGCTTTTTAGAACCATGGACACATTTTTCACACTGTCGGCGTCTTTTACAGACGCGCCACCAAACTTGAAAATTTTCATTAAATTATTAAAAATAAAATTGTTAGATAAAAATTACATGAGTTTTTTACGGACGTCAAAATTATAAATTTACAACGAGATATGAAATAGGGTGATGAGACCGGGGAATTAAGATTTCCTTAAAATACCCATATTTGAGATATTTGCCAATGATTGAATGCAGGAATAGAGCGGATTAGGATAACTGAAGATTCTTATTTATCCCATACTTTTAATTGATATTTATTTTAAACAGCAGAATGAAAAATTTTAATCTATAACATATGTATTGATAAAAATACACCTAAAACTCTGTTTCTTCATTTTTAATTTGTCTCTCAGTTGAAATAAAATAATCTGAATTTTTCAATGGTTTGGGATAACGAAATGGGAAGTACAATTATAAGCATACACTCCATATTATGTTTTATTGTGTTTGTATTATATTGATATACAGTGTATAATCTCTTTTGTAATTAAATTTTCTTAATGCAAGAAATTTTCCGAAATTTGGGGAAAACGTAAAAAGAAAAATATGTCAAATCAGCCATTACAGACTTTAGGAGAGTTTCTTATCGATAAACAGGACGATTTTCAGTATTCAACAGGTGAATTTTCTCGTCTTCTAAGCGCAATAAGATTGGCTTCTAAAGTGGTTAACAGAGAAGTAAATAAAGCCGGAATTGTAGATATTACAGGTGCTGCAGGAAACCAAAATGTTCAAGGTGAGGAGCAGCAGAAACTGGATGTAATTGCCAATGAAATTTTTATTACAGCTTTGTCTCAAAGAGAGGTTGTTTGTGGTATTGCTTCTGAAGAAAATGATAATTTCATTGATATTAAATGCGGAGAAAACGGTCATTTAAGTAAATATGTTGTGCTGATTGATCCTTTGGATGGATCCTCAAACATTGATGTGAATGTTTCCGTTGGAACCATTTTTTCTATCTACAGAAGGGTTACTGAACCGGGAACACCTGTACAGCTTGAAGATTTCTTACAAAAAGGAGTGAATCAGATTGCAGCAGGATATGTTATCTATGGTTCTTCCACCATGATTGTTTATACAACAGGAAACGGAGTGAACGGATTTACATTGGATCCGTCTTTAGGAACATATTATCTTTCTCATCCTAATATGACTTTTCCAAAAACCGGTAAAATATATTCCATTAACGAAGGGAACTATATCAAATTCCCTCAGGGAGTAAAAAATTACCTTAAATATTGCCAGATGGAGGAAGGCGACCGTCCTTATACTTCCAGATACATTGGCTCCCTGGTAGCAGATTTCCACAGGAATATGCTGAAAGGCGGTATTTATATTTATCCGTCTTATTCTCAGGCTCCTAACGGTAAACTAAGATTGTTATATGAATGTAATCCAATGGCTTTCCTTGCAGAGCAGGCAGGCGGAAAAGCTACGGATGGTTTCAGAAGAATTCTGGAAGTGGAACCTACAGAACTTCACCAGAGAATCCCGTTTTTCTGCGGAAGCATTGATATGGTGGAAAAAGCAGAAGAGTTTATGCGTATTGACAGCGTAAAATAATGAAAGCATCCTACTTTAAATATTTATTAGAATTCAAACGCCCGAGTGGAACATCTCGCGGCGTTTTGCTTGATAAGGAGACCTTTATCCTTGAAATTTCAGAGAATGAAAGGAAAGGAACAGGCGAGTGTGCTATCTTCAGAGGACTGAGTTTTGATGACAGGCCGGATTACGAAGAAAAGTTAAACTGGCTTTGTGGGAATATTAATGAAAACCCAGACTTACTGAAAGAAGAATTAAAAGATTTTCCATCCCTATGGTTTGGATATGAACAGGCTATTCAAAACCTGAAGTTTGGAGGAAATCTTTATTTTCCAAGTGAGTTCACCGAAGGAAAATCAGCTATTACCATTAACGGACTGATCTGGATGGGAGATGTTGGGTATATGGAAGAACAGATCCGGGACAAACTGGAAAAAGGATTTCACTGTATTAAGTTAAAAATAGGGGTTGATTGGAAATCTGAACATATTATTCTTCAGAAGCTGAGAGAAAAATTTTCAAAAGAACAACTTGAGCTTCGTGTGGATGCCAACGGTGGGTTCAGTAAAGAAGAAGCTGTTGCCGTTCTGCAGCAGCTGGCAGATTTACATATCCATTCCATAGAACAGCCTATTAAAGCTGGAAACTGGAATGATATGGCAGAATTGTGTGCTTATACTCCTACGCCCATTGCTTTGGACGAAGAATTGATAGGGATTACAGATCCTCAGGAGAAAAAACAGCTTTTAGAAACCATACGGCCACAATATATTATTTTGAAACCGGCTCTGGTAGGAGGATTTTCCGGTTCTGATGAGTGGATTTCTCTGGCAGAATCACAAAATATTGGCTGGTGGATTACTTCAGCATTAGAAAGTAATATCGGATTAAATGCTATTGCGCAATATACCTTCACAAAAAAAAGTCCAATGCCACAAGGTTTAGGCACTGGAGCTTTATTTACAAATAATTTTGAATCCAGTTTAGATCTCAGAAATGAGCTGTTGTGGTTCAAAATATAGAATCAGCCTAAACAAGTTGGGTTACCTGAGTGTTCCCAATCCCATTCTTTGCAGCATCTGGCTCTGAAGTCCCAGATGTTGCAACCTATTGGCACCACTGGAATATCTCCTCCATGAATATTTTTTAATTCTCTTTTTTCTAGTTTTCTTAAATTTTTCATAGTTGTTTTTTGGTGTTTGGTAATTCAACTTACTCTTGAATATAATAAAAGTCCAATGCTGTAAAGTTTGGCATTGGAGCTTTATATGTGAATCATTTTGAATCCGGTTCAGCCCGGAAAATTAGTTTCATTGGTTCAAAACGATGGTATTTACTAACAATATGGAGGTGGTGAATCCGGACAAGTTGTACCACAATATCCTTCTGCCCACGCCCTGCAGCACCCTTCTGCGGGGTCCCAGTTGTTACATCCCAGTGGAGGTCTTCCGCCATTAATTTGCTTTAATTCTCCTTTGTTTAATTTTCTTAGATTTTTCATAGTAAATATTTTAATTGTTTGATAAGTAAATATCTAAAATCATTTTAAATTATACAACATACGGTGAGTTAATTTATTGATTTTTAACAAAATGATAGAAATTTTATATCAATATGATAAATGTGAGAGCTGGAATGTATTATAATCTTTGATATCAATGAGGCATGAGTAAAAATTCCTGCAAGTATATGAAGGAATTATAATTGGGAAGGAAACATTGAAAAGATAAAGTAATTATAGGGTCGGATAATTATTGTTTTGTGAGTTCTTATTTAACTTTAATTTAAATCACATCTTTTACGAAAATGGCTTTCTTTATATAGGTCAAGATATAAGAAAACCTTTTTTTAATCTTTTTCATGATAAAAAAATTGTAATTCTCTGTTAATTGATTTGGCAATCATTGTGCCATTTGTCAGCTTTGCAGTAATTTTAACATTAGGTTAATTTTATAGTATTTTTTTAATTAACCATTAAGAAATAATTGTGAAAATATTTTCGTTATTTTTAATTCTATTGCTGATAAGGTTCCGGTCAATTCCAACTAAATTTTGAAAAATATCACTCTGTACCAATGAGCTGGAAAGGTATCCCCAATGATTTCCGACTTCAAATTTGAAGCTGTTCAATAGATCGTCTTTCACAAAAGTACAGTCAATGATTGATACAATATCTTTATAAGGAGTAATATCACTCGGACCGTTTTTACCTAGCCTTGGCGTCAGTATGTTCTTGGTAAACTGGGAGATTCCTAATATTACATCCTGCCTGTTCAGATAAATAGAAATTCTGTTGGCAAGCTGTGGTAATTTGTTGAAAGAATCTTCAGAGTCTTCAAATACTTTGTAGGTAACATCAGCATTAAGCAGAATTACCTGATCGATAACACGGAGTATATTTTCCCTTTTAAGACTATACAGCATGCTTTGAAAAACCCTGTTTCCCATAGAATGAGCCATAATGTGAATTCTCTGGTTACATGGTACCAGATCACGGTTAGAGAAAATATCTTTTAAAAACTGAGTATAAAAATAAAAGAGTCTCAACAGTGATGTCCCGGAATTGATGCTGGAAGCTTTGTCATCAAAATAAGTCAGTGGTACAATACTACTGGAAGCCGGCCAGCTGACAAATAAAATATGTTCAATAGGAGATGCAGGATTATCAATGAACAGTCTTTTAAGATCAATCATGGCTTTTAATTCATCATCAAAATCATAAGCATAACCATGGATAAAGATCAATACATCACTTCTGTCTTTGGTAGCAGACATATTTTTATACAGTTCGTAGAACAACCGTTGGGTGCCGCCAAGATTATTGGCTGTAAGATTAGATTCTTTAATTCCCTTCTCGCTCAAAAGAACCTCCAGAACTCCTTCATAGCCTTGTTTTTCAGGTTCGGAAAACAGCTTGTAATTCAGGATATTTCTGTTGGTATAATCTTTTTTCTTTTTGGCTGCAGCAGTAGGTTCCTTATAATTATCAAAATCGCATTTTGCAATCCTGAAATTAGGAATTGAATATTCATCATTGGAAAAAGAATCTACTTTTTCGCCTTTATGACGGACGATTTTACGATTGCTTAAGATATAAACAGCCATAGGCAATAATTTGGTACGATGGTTTTTAGTTTTTTCTAAATTAATGAAAAATACTGAATTACAATGCATAATGCTTGAAAATTATCATTTTCAAAAACGCTTATTTTTCCGTAACTTTGTGCCACTTTTTTTGCTATAAAATAAAAGCTAATTTAATGGAAGAAGAAAAAAAATCACTCAATTTTATTGAGCAAATTATTGAAGAAGATCTGGCAAACGGTTTGAAAAGAGATCAGATCCGTTTCCGTTTTCCGCCTGAACCAAACGGTTACCTGCATGTAGGGCATACAAAAGCCATCTGCATCAACTTCGGTCTGGGTGAAAAATACAATGCTCCCGTAAACCTTCGTTTCGACGACACGAACCCTGAAAAAGAAGAACAGGAATTCGTAGATTCTATCAAGAAAGATGTTGAATGGTTAGGTTTCAAATGGGATAAAGAATTGTATGCCTCAGATTACTTCCAGCAGCTTTACGATTGGGCAGTACAATTAATTAAAGAAGGAAAAGCTTATGTAGATGAGCAGCCATCTGAAGTGATTACCGAGCAAAGAAAAAATCCTGCAGAACCAGGAATTGAATCTCCACATAGAAACCGTCCTGTTGAAGAGTCTTTAGATTTATTCGAAAGAATGAAAAACGGAGAATTTGAAAGTGGTTCAATGTCTCTTCGTGCAAAAATCGACATGGCTTCGCCAAACATGAATATGCGTGACCCGGTTATGTACCGAATTTTGAATAAGCCTCACCACAGAACAGGTACAGCCTGGAAAATTTATCCAATGTACGACTGGGCTCACGGAGAATCTGATTATATAGAGCAAATTTCACATTCGCTTTGTTCTTTAGAGTTTGAAAATCACAGGCCGCTGTATAACTGGTATTTAGATCAGGTTTATGAAGAAGGAAGGGTTAAAAACAAGCAAAGAGAATTTGCAAGGATGAATGTTTCCTATATGATCACTTCCAAAAGAAAGCTACAGAGATTGGTAGCTGAAGGTGTGGTAACAGGATGGGATGACCCAAGAATGCCTACCATTTCAGGAATGAGAAGAAAAGGATTTACTCCAACTTCTATCAGAAACTTTATTGAAAAAGTAGGGGTTGCGAAAAGAGAAAACCTTATTGAAATCCAGCTGCTTGATTTCTGCGTGCGTGAAGACCTGAATAAGGTTGCAAAACGTGTAATGACGGTGGTAGATCCTGTAAAATTAGTTATTGAAAACTATCCTGAAGACAAAGAAGAATGGGTAGAAACAGAAAACAATCCTGAACAGGAAAATGCTGGAACCAGAGAAATACCTTTCTCAAGAGAATTATATATTGAACGTGAAGACTTCAAAGAAGAAGCTAATAATAAATTCTTCCGACTGAAATTAGGAGGAGAAGTTCGTTTAAAATCAGCATACATCATCAAAGCTGAAAGAGTGGAGAAGGATGAAAATGGAGAAATCACAACCATTTATGCTACTTACGATGAGAAAAGCAAATCCGGAAGCGGAACAGAAGAGAGTTTAAGAAAAGTAAAAGGAACACTTCACTGGGTGTCTGCAAAACATGCGATCCCTGTAGAAGTAAGAATTTACAACCAATTGTTTACGGTAGAACAGCCTGATGCTGAAAAAGATGTAGACTTCTTAAATTTCATCAACCCTGAATCTGTAACTACAGTTCAAGGTTTTGCTGAACCAAGCCTGAAGAATGTAGCTGTAGGAGAGCCTCTTCAGTTCCAAAGAATCGGATACTTTACAAAAGATCAGGATTCTACGGATGACAGATTGGTATTTAACCGTACAGTCACTCTGAAAGATTCTTATAAACCTGAATAATCTTTAGGAATTGATAAAAAGAAAAGCAGGACTTAGAAATAAGCCCTGCTTTTTTATGGTTTGATGACTATCAAATCTATTTCAGGAAATTTTTATCTTGATAGGAAGGATTAGGATATTTATAAAATCCTTCACCACTCAGAACACCTAGTTTTCCCTTATCAATATAATCTTGTTTTAATTTTTCAACGGCCTTAATTTTTAAAGGGTCCTGTGTTTCTTCAGCTTCCATTTTGTTGATATTATAAGCAGTGTTAATTCCCACAACATCTAAAATTCCAAACGGACCTGTAGGAGCTCCGGTAGCTACCATCCATGTCTTGTCAATTGTTTCAACATCTGCAACTCCATCCACCCAAAGATTGACAGCTGCACCAAGCAGCGGAACAAGCAGTGAATTGACAATATATCCCGGCTGTTCTTTATAAATTGGTAATGCTACCATACCAATAGCTTTGGCAAACCTGATCACGGAATCAAATACTTCCTGCGAAGTTCCAGAATGACGCATTACTTCTCCGGTATTATGCTTCCATATTTCATTAGCAAAATGGAGCGCTACAAATTGGGAAGGTCTTCCTGTAGCTTCGGCAAACTGGCTCGGAAGAAGAGTAGAAGAGTTGGTTGCAAATACTGTTTTTTCCGGGGCCACCTGGGAAAGTTTGTGATAAAAATCTATTTTAATATCAGGGTCTTCAGGAACTGCTTCTATCAGAAGGTCTGCATCTTTTACGGCTTCCGCAAGATCAGAAGTATAGCCGAGGTTTTTGAAGGTTGTCTCCAATTGTTCTGGTGTGGCATGTAAATCCTTTTGATAGGCTTCACTTAAAGCCTTGAACTTACTTTTGGCTTTTTCCAACACTTCATCATTGATATCATAAACTGTAACCTTAAATCCGTGATAAGCGGTCTGGAAAGCAATTTGATATCCTAATACGCCACTTCCGGCTATTGTTATATTTTTAAAATCCATAAGCTTGGTTTTTGTGTTAAGAATGTTGTTTTAAAAGCTGATGATACAATACTTTTAAAACAACCTTATATTTGTAAATGGGTGATTATCCTTTTATTCCTTTAATCCATTCTTGGAATTTACCAATCTGTTCCATAAAGAAAGATTCATGTTCTTCTTTTTCTTCAGGGCGGTCAACCAGTATATGCTCGAAGTAGGTATTTTTCAGGATTTTTCTTAGAATTCCTTCTCCAAGGAACGGTTTATAATCATTCAAGGCCTGGGTAGCCTTTAATAAATGTCTGATGTCATACTGCAACGGATTGATATCCGGAACCTGCTTGTTAAGGTTAAGAAGATTATATACTGCTATTCTGGCTGTTCTTACTGAGCTTTCCATAGTAAAAACAACATCATTATTGGTTTCTACGAACTGCCCTACCAGACCTAAATTGGTACAGCCTTCAGGAACTACCCGCGGACGGTCTCCTTGGGCTCTCGGCATAAACATAGAAGTGATGTAAGGCATAAACGCGGTACGGACGATCGTGTTTTCAATAACGTTATCTAATTGGTCTGTTATTCCAAGATGATGGCATAATTCTGCAAGGATCTCATTTCCGGTACATTCCGGCATTGTTTTTTTAATATGATTTCCCTGTTTGTCCATCAGTAATGCATATACCCATACTACAAGAATATCATCAGGCTGTGTAGGGAAATGTGGCTGTCTGTTGCAGGTGAAACTCATCACCCAATTAGAGTCTGTAATGGTGATGATACCTCCGGTAGCTGTTTTTCCTGAATAAGGATCATTCACACACAGTTCTTTTAATTTTTCTGTAAAGGCAGAAGGGCGGCATGTTAGAGTAGCAGATTCCCATGAAGATTTTTCAATATGGCTACAGAATTTTTCAGGTTTTCCGAAAACTTCAGATTTAGCTGCAAGGTTTTTCCATAATTTCCATCCGGCACTTTGTCCCGCACTGCTGTTGTCTATGGTTACTTCAGGAACCGTTGTGTTATCCCCGTAGAAAGTACTTTCCGTCATGGATCCTGTAGTTACAATCACATAATCATCTTTACCGATTGGGATTCTTACTTCTTCTCCATTTTGTTCAGTAATGATACCTTCCACTGTTTTCCCTTCCGTATTGATATGAACATCCAGATCTTTTACCAACGTATCAAACTGTATCTGCACACCTTTTTCTACTAAGAAGTTTTTCAAAGGCGTAACAAAGGTATCGTATTGGTTATATTTAGGAAATACAAGGCATGAAAAATCTTTCATTCCATCTATAGCATGAAGGAATCTGTGCATATAAAGTTTTAACTCCAGCAAGCTGTGCCAGTTTTCAAAAGCGAACATAGAACGCCAGAAGAACCAGAAATTACTGTTTAAGAAGGATTCTGAGAAATAATCTTCAATGCTGAGGTCATCAAGTTCTTCTTTTTTCTTTAGTAAAAGCTTGATGATAGCCAGCTGATCTTTTTTCTCCAACCCAAATTTACTGAAATCCTGGATCTGTCCCTGGTTATGAATTAATCTTGCTTTGGAATAATTAGGGTCATTATCATTGATGAGACGGTATTCATCCAAAACGCTGTAAGGAGCTGGCAATTCCAGAGCAGGAATATCCTGGAAAATATCCCATAGATTTTCGTAGGTCATATCCATTTCACGTCCGCCACGGATGATATATCCATCCTTTGTATTTCCGGCTCCATCCAGTGAACCTCCTTCTATGGAAAGCTGGTCAAGAAAAATAATATTTTTACCGGGAACATGCCCGTCACGAATAAAATAGTAGGCAGCAGACATCCCTGCGATTCCGCTTCCGACAATATAGATTTTACTGTTTTCGTAGGATTGTAAAGGAATTCCTTTATTTCTTTGATAGTTTCCGATCTGGTCTGAAAAAGGCATTGTCTTTTCAGGAGTATTAATCTGAACTTCCTTGCTTGAATCCGGTTCGTGGTTTACTTTTCCAAACTGGTCAGAGGCCTTTAAAACTTTGTCGAATTTTGAATTGATCGTACTCATTTTATCTTGTTTTTAATGAACATTATAAAGGTACTTCTATTCAAAATGCGGTATATATCCCTAATGTCAGAATTAGTATCCCGAAATTCCTAAGACTGGATATTTTCAGTTATTCTGTATTCAGAAGGAGAAACAGAAGTATGTTTTTTAAAAAAACGGCCAAAAGCAGAGGCAGAATTAAACTGAAGTTCA
Organism: Chryseobacterium bernardetii; assembly: GCF_003815975.1. Lineage (NCBI taxonomy): Bacteria > Pseudomonadati > Bacteroidota > Flavobacteriia > Flavobacteriales > Weeksellaceae > Chryseobacterium > Chryseobacterium bernardetii. The sequence continues at coordinate 5,027,517 of NZ_CP033932.1, read as the reverse complement.
AAAGCAATTTCAGAAATAGTGAGTTCCGGATTTCCCAACATTACATAAGCTTCTTTCAACAGGGCTTCATCTATGACTTCATGCGGAGTCTTCCCGCTTGATTTTTTTATGATCTCAATAAGGTATTTGTTGGAGATACAAAGCTGCTCAGCATAAAACTGTACTGTTCTGTGCAGCCGGATATTATCACGGATCAGCCGGTTGAACTTCAGGTAAAGGTCTTTTTTACCTTCTTCTTTATCAGAATCTGTAGAATGTTTGGTATCAAGGATTTCCGCAGTTTCCAAAAGAAGATTGAAAATAATGGTACGGACAATTTCTTCAGTAAATTTGCTCTGTTTTCTGGATTTTTTTTTGAGGTAAGCCAGAAGGTTTTGAAGTATCAGAGAGTTTTTAGGAGTGGTCTTTACAATACTGTATGAACCTTGGGAAAACAGGTTCATTTTCTCAATGATAAAAGGGTTCGATATATTTTTGATCAGAAAATTTTTGTCGAAGAATAACAGTTTCATCATAAAATCCTGACTGGTTTCCAGGAATTTTACAATAGTTGACGGAGCGGCTACCAGAATACTGTGGGCATCTGCTTTATACTGATGATGGTCTATTTCAACACTTACTTCTCCTGCGGTACAGATGCAGAGTGCATAGTAATCCATTCTGAAAGGAACTTTAGGGAATTCAAAAATGGGTTTTCCGGAGGAGATATAGTAGGATTGGCGGCAATCAATATTATAAAAGGAAAGAGTATCGTGTAAGTTCTCGTAGGTTACCATTTTATGTTTTGGTTGATTTTTTATAGGTGTTTTTTTAGATTGAGTACTGAAAAAGCCCTCTAATACTGCAATTTACGAATTTTATTCATGTTTTTAAACTTTATATAGCTGAAATCTTTTGTTTTTATTGAAATACAGTTAATTGTTTGTTTTTATGAATATTATTTATAAAAAGGCTTAAAATAAGGTGTTTGAGGCTATTTTTACCTAACTTTGCATTTTCAAATTTTCCCCTCAAAATATTATTGTGAAACTAATCAACATATACACGAGTTCTTTCAAAGGACTCTCACAGGAGAGTTGGATGCTGGCGTTGGTAATGCTCATCAACAGGGCAGGTTCTATGGTACTTCCTTTTTTGGGAGTTTATATGACAGATCATTTGCATTTCAGTATTGAGAATTCAGGAATTGTCCTTAGCTTTTTCGGAATCGGTTCGGTTATTGGGTCATGGTTAGGCGGCATGATCACTGATAAAATAGGTGAATACAGAGTACAGAGTCTGAGTTTACTGCTAAGTGTTCCTTTATTCTGTATGATTCCCCTGTTCAAAACAGAAATAGGCTTAGCTGGAATTATTCTGGCCCAGAGTATTGTAAGTGAGACTTTCCGTCCTGCAAACTCTGTGGCAATCACAAAGTATGCAAAGCCTGAAAATATAACCAGGGCTTTTTCTTTGAATCGTATGGCAGTTAATCTGGGATTCTCTATAGGTCCGGCATTGGGAGGAATCCTGTCTGCTATTTCCTATGAATTTCTGTTTTATAGCAATGCATTAGCTGCATTACTGGCTGGTTTTATGTATATATGGTTCTTTACAGGCCGTGCAAAACAGGCTAAAAAGGAAGCTAAGAAAGTAAAAGAAGCAATAGAGAATAAAAAAGAAAACTCTCCTTATCAGGATGGTAAATTTTTGATTTATTGCATATTATGCATGCTTTTTGCCATATGTTTCTTCCAGTTATTCAGTACGTTGACCATTTTTTATAAAGATACGGCGCATTTAAGCCAGCAGAATATCGGATATATTCTCGGTTATAGCGGGTTTTTGATTGTTATCCTGGAAATGGGATTAGTACAGATTGCAGAAAAGTACTTTAATCTTGCATTTACAATGCTGATAGGAACTCTTATTTGTGGATTTTCATATGCAATGCTGGCCTTTGACTATAGTATGATTACCCTGTTGGTTTCCATGACGCTGCTTTGTGTGGGAGAAATCTGGACGCTGCCTTTTATGTCAACCATCACGGCATTACGTTCCGGAGCCAATAATAAAGGAGCTTATATGGGATTGAACGGAATGTCATTTTCCATAGCATTTATCATCACACCTTATATAGGAACTTTGATTGCTGATAAATTAGGTTTTAACATTTTATGGATCGGAACCGGCGTGCTGGCAACAGGAATTGCAGCCGCTCTTTATTTTGTTATTCCATGGATGCTTAAGGATAGGAAGAAAGTAGAAGAGGATTGGGTTTAAAATGACCAGTCTTTTTACAGGATATATAAAACCCAACCGTATAAACTCGGTTGGGTTTTTATTCTTTTTAATTTTTCTTAACTAATAAACACAGAAAACTATGAATGGTTTTCAGTTTGTTTGGAGAGTATGGCGCTGACAATCATACTGGCATGAACCCTGGAATTTTCAATAAACCACAGATGGGTATCTTTTCCGCCGCATACTACTCCTGCAAGATAGAGGTTGGGAACATTCGTTTCCATGGTTTTGAGATTGTAAGAAGGATTCAGGCAATCACCATTGAGCTCAATTCCTGAATTTTTAAGAAATTCAAAATCTGGAAGATAGCCTGTCATGGCCAGAACAAAATCATTTTCAATCTCATGCAAATGATTATTTTCATCCTTAAAAATGACAGAATTCTCTTTTATCTCAATCATTTCAGCATTAAAATAGGCTTTAATACTTCCTTCTGCAATCCGGTTTTCAATATCCGGTTTTACCCAATATTTTACACTTTTTGAAATCTCGGAATGGCGGATAATCATAGTTACTTCAGCTCCTTTTCTATAAGTTTCAAGTGCTGCATCCACCGCAGAATTGCTTGATCCAACCACTACTACTTTCTGTCTTGCATACGGATAAGGCTCAGTGTAATAATGTCTCACCTTCGGAAGTTCTTCCCCCGGAATATTCATCAGGTTAGGAATATCATAAAATCCGGTAGCAATCACTACATTTTTTGCTGTATATTTTCCTTTTGTGGTTTCAATATCAAATACATCAGGTGTTTTAGATACGTTGAGCACCTTTTCATAGAGATGGATGTTCAGATTCTTTTGCCGGGCAATTCCCTGATAATATTCCAAAGCATCCTGTCTTCCCGGTTTGGGAGCTGTAGAGATAAAGGGAGTTCCGTCAATTTCCAGCTTTTCTGCCGTTGAAAAGAACCGCATGTATAAAGGATAGTTGTACAGGGAATTGACAATGGTTCCTTTTTCTATGATTACATATTTCAAGTTGTTTTTCTGGGCTTCAATAGCACAGTTGATGCCAATAGGGCCTGCTCCTATAATGAGAATATCCAAAATTTCCATATTCCAAAGGTACGATGTAATTTGGGAAAAATATTCAATAACTGAGAGATAATAAGCATCGAGATAATCGACGGATAAGTTGAGAAAAATAATATGAAAAGAAAAGTTAGAAACTGATATTTTTTAGATTTAATACTCTTTAAAATAGCTGTTAGTCCTACTTTTGAACCCGCCATTGGCATCAGTTTTGGTGCTTTTCTATTGTTTATAAAACTAAAAGATATGAAAAAACTATTAGCTTCAATACTTATATTGAGCCTGGTTGTAGCCTGTAAGAAAGAAGCAGGAAAGCCGGTTCCCAGTGAAATTGATACTGTTACCCGCATAAAACCACTGGATAGTGCTGCCATTGCTAAGGAAAAAGTGAAGAAAGAAGGTGATATTAAAAAGATCAATGATGAGGTTCTGCAGGCTTTAAAAAATAAGGATTATAAAACATTTGCAACATTCATTCATCCTGAGAAAGGAATTACTTTCTCTATGTATGCTTTTGTAGACCCTAAAACGGATAAACATTTTTCTAAAGAAGACTTTGAAAAATACCAGCCCACAAAAACATTATTTACCTGGGGAGCGCAGGATGGCTCAGGAGATCCTTATAAAGCTACAATCAATGATTATCTTGGAAAATGGGTGTTCTCCGGCGATTTTACCGCCTCCCAATATTCTCATGGTAAATTTATAGGTGGTGGAAATTCTCTGAATAATCTTGAAAAAATTTATCCTAATAAAGATTTTACAGAAAACTATATCAAAGGAACTGAAAAAAGCAGTGAGATGGATTGGAAAACACTTCGTCTGGTATTTGAAGAATTTCAGGGGAAATACTACCTGATTGCTGTGGTAAATGACCAATGGACTATTTAAAAGTTATAAGCTGGAAGCCGGAAGGGTTTTGCCTCCAGCTTCCTTTCTTATAAAATTTCCGTCAGTTGTTTCGTTAGGTTTTTTCTTGAAAACTGTTCAATATGATGAGTATTTTCAGATAAATTCCCGTTTTTCCAAAGCTCGAATTTTTCAAGTATAAATCTTTTTACCGTTTCAGAATCGTTATAGCTGAAATGTTTTCCTGCATGGGTTTCTTCCAGTATTTTAGCAACATCAGCCTGATCCGGTCCAAATGAGAGGATGTGTTTTCCGGAAGCCAGATATTCAAATATCTTTCCGGGAATGATCCCTTTTGAAGATTCATTAGGAAAATTGGTGATCAGTAACATTTCTGAAGTTTGCATTTCTTCAACTGCCTTACCATGCGATAGATATCCAAGATTCAAAATATGGTTTTTCAGACTTGAATTTTCAAGGGTATGAAGGACCTTATCATCAATTCTTCCCACGAATTTTAAACTGAAATTCTTAGCAAATTCTGAATTTTCTTTGACCAGTTCATCCAAGATCTTCCATAGATTTTCAGGATTTCTGAGCTGCTCAAGAACGCCAATATAACTTAGGACAAAGGTTTTATTAGTCTCTTTTTCTTCTGCTGTTTTCTTGTTTGAATCGCTTTCATCAAAACCATTGGTGATACAAACAGCATTAGCTCCGGCTTTTCTGAAATTATCAGCATCTGTATAGCTTGTTGCCAAGGTAATATCAGCATTTTTGAATACAGCGCTTTCCTGTTGGCGGTGTTTTTCGTCGGAGCTCTTGGTAAGTTTCAGATGTTTGTAGTAGGAAATCTCCGTCCATGGATCACGGAAATCTGCAATCCATTTAAGATGAGGTAATTTATTTTTTAATCCTAACCCAATCAGGTGAAGAGAGTGGGGTGGTCCGGAAGTTACAATAGTATCAATTTTATTTTCCTCTAAATACTTTTCCAGAAATTTAACAGAGGGTTTTACCCAAAAGACCCTGGCATCAGGAATGAAAAAGTTACCTCTTACCCATATAGACAGCCTGGATTTCCAGCTTTGGTTCTTACCAACATCAAATTGGCCTGCTTTAAATTTTTTGTTGCTTTTATTAAGCTTTTCAGCAAGCTGATAAGGCTCCCAGATCTTTGTTCTTACAATTTCAATGTTTTCAGGAACATCCTTCATCAACGTTTCATCCATCAACGGATAGCTTGGATTTTCCGGAGTATAGATTATTGGTTTCCAGCCAAAATCCGGCAGATATTTGGCGAACTTCAGCCATCTTTGAACACCAGGACCTCCCGCAGGAGGCCAGTAATAGGTGATAATCAATATTTTCTTTTGTTCCATTTTTATGAATCGTCTATTATTCATTTTTCATTCTGAACGAAGCCAGGCATAGTGAATAACCTCATTCTATCTCTTCAGAAGGACACAGTACAATGTTTAAGTTAGGCTTTCTGCTCAACTAAAGTTTCTTTTTTCTTATTCTTATTCATCCAGAAAATCCCAAAGGCTGCCAGTGCAATAAATAATCCGAAGCTTAATAGAGAAATCCATTTTCCTTTTTCAATCACTTCCGGTTCAAATACCATTCTGATATGGTGACTTCCGGCAGGAACGTGTACGGCACGAAGTAAATAATCTGCTTTAATATAAGGAACTTCTTTTTCATCTACAAAAACTTTCCATCCGTGAGGGTAATATACTTCAGAGAAAACGGCCAATTGTGGGGTTTTCGACTGAGATTTAAATTCCAGCTCGTTCGGCTGATAGGTAGTTAAATTGATAAATGCTGTAGAATCTGCCTGAACGGGCTTATTGCTGAAATAAGCCTTATCTGAAGAAGCAATTACAGCTGTTTTTTTGCTGTCAATTTCTCCAATAGATTTAATTTCTTCGTTAGGAGTATCTACAAATTTAAGATCACTTACGAACCACGCATTTCCATTTGCTTTAGGATTCGGAACCACCTGTGGCTGATCCGGACCTCCGAAAACCATATATTTTGCATTCAGTAAGTTTAATATTCTTGGTGTTTTTACAGTATCTGTATTGGAGATATACTCATTCAGTACATCATCATATCTTCTAAGCTTTACAGCATGATAACCACCAATAGATGCTTTAAAGTAAGAGGTATTGGTTTCGCTGGTAACTCCCAGGGTTTGATTGTAAATTCTGTAATGTGCTTTGTCCTTATCTGCAATTGTTTCCAGGGCTTTATTAACGTTTACAGTAGACAAAATAGACTCTAGGTTCGGATTTCCCTGTACTTTTTCAGCTAATAAATCTGAACTTTCTGTCTGGAAAGGATTCTCTGCAAAAATTTTGTCTACATAGTTTTCATCATTTAAATAACGTTTGTTAACGGTCCAGAGATCAAATAAACTTACTAAACCAATCACTAATAAAGCAATATTAGGATTAAGCTTTTTCTTTAAGCTGAAGAACAGGGCGGCGGCGGCAATGGCTACATAGATAAATGCCTTTACAGCATCTGCTTTGAACAGTTTATATCTTTCATCCACTAAATAATCCAGTAGGAAAGGAGGGAAGTAAGTCTTTTCCCCAGCAGTAGAAAACCCAAGTAATGATTTACCGAAGATTAAAAGAATCAATAGGAATCCTAATGTTCCGCCACTTACGTATAACAGAATTTTCTGTTTGTATTCCTCAGTGAGTTTTTCATCCGTAAAGAATCTGTATAATCCTAAAATAGCGATAAGAGGGAATAATAGCTCTACTACCACAAGGATAGACGATGGCGCCCTGAATTTATTGTAAAACGGAACGTAATCAATAAAGAAATCCGACAATGGCATAAAGTTGCTTCCCCAAGCTAATAAGATGGTAAGAATGGAAGCCCCTAAGATCCAGTAACGGTATTTTTTTGATGCAAAGAAGAATCCTAGCAAGGCAAGGAAACATACGATAGCTCCCTGGTAAGCAGGTCCTGAAGTTCCCGGTTGGTCTCCCCAGTAGGTCATTCCACTGAAACCTTTTGAAATTCTGTCCATTTCAGCCTGTGAACCCACATTTTCCTGAACAAGCTCCTGTACTTTATTCATCATTTCCTTAGCTTCAGGTTCCTGGCTTCCGCCTCCCATTAACCTTGGAATGAAAAGGTTTAAGGTTTCCAGTTGCCCGTAGCTCCACATCAGCATACTTTCCTTATCCATTCCGGATTTTCCTGAAGTATGGCTGTCATTGGTTAAGATCTGCTTTCCACGAACGGTTTCCTTTACGTATTCAGAATTGGCCATGATTCTTTGAGAGTTCATTCCGACCCCAATAACACAGGAAGCAGCGATAATTCCTGAAGAGATCAGGAAATGCTTCATCGGTGTTTTTTTCTGGATTGCCCGGATTAGCTCAGAAAGGAATAAAAATCCTAGAGCTAAAAACAGGTAATAGGTCATCTGCGGATGGTTCGCTGCAATCTGTAGTCCCATAAACAGGGTAGTAACAATGAATCCCCAGATGTATTGTTTTCTGATGTAAACCAATAAAATTCCGGCTAAAAGCGGAGCAAAATATTCAATGGTATTTACTTTTCCATTGTGTCCCGCAGCAATAATAATGTAGAAATAAGTGGATAGGCCAAAGAAAGTGGCCCCCAGTAAGGCGTATTTCCAGTTTCTCACCACCACCATTCCCAAAAGGAAAAAACCTGCAAAAAGCAGGAAGAGATAATTCACCGGTCTAGGCAGGAAATTCAGGTTGCTGTCGATTTTTTTGATGATATCGCCTTTAAACTGGCTGCCCATCTGGTAAGTCGGCATTCCCCCGAACATGGAGTCACTCCAATATGTTTCATTTCCTGTGTTAGCTCTATAGTCTAAAAGTTCCTTTGCTCCTCCTCTGTACTGCACAATATCATGCTGGAAAAGCTGTTTCCCTGAAAATACAGGAGTGGAATATAAAAATGCTAAAACTATAAATACTACTAACGAAACTGCAATATAAATTAAGTTTTTATTTTTTGCCATGCTGGTTATTATCTTTTATTTCTTGGATTTTTTACCTTTTGTCATTACTCTCTTTTACCTCTTCATAGTCTACGGTTTCCGCATCCCATTTAAGGTTTTGTTTGTTATTCTTATTCGAGTTTTGAATGTCTTCTCTTGAATTATTTTGCTGTGGGTTATTAAACCTGTAGCTGTAAAATGTCTTAAAGAAAATTCTTTTCAGAATATTCCAGACAAAAAAAATAATAATGGCGGACAGTACTAACTCAAGAATGTACTTCATAATAAATTGATTTAAGGTTGAAAGGGCAAGGGCCAATGTTTGATCCTTACCCTTTTAAGCTTTAATTATTTTGCAGAAGGGTTTACCATTACAGAAGAATTGGAAACACTTTTCATAGATTGAGACTGTTTTCCATCTGAAATAGTTTCTAACTGCGTAGTTTTAACATTGATGTTCTGGTTGATGATCCATCCTGTGTTCTCATCAAATTTGATGGTTCCGTTCTGAGCAAGTTCACTGCTCATGCTGTGGGTAATGGGTCCCTGAGATTTCTTTTCAGTTTTCTTAGGAATACCTCCGGTTACGGCGATTTCAGCAATTCCGTTTCCTAGGCTTTTCAAAACATAGTTTGAAGTTACCTTGATGCTTCCGTTTGGATCTGCATTTTCAGAAGTGGTCCATTTTTCACCTACTTTCACTCCTTTTTTAGGAATGATGGAAAGGTTTTTATTGAACTGATCTTTCAATACTTTCTCATTAAAAGATTCTTTAAGGCTTGCCACAACGCTGGCTCTTTCATTGGCATCTTTAATTAATGTTCCCAGTGTTGTTGAAACTTTAGCATAAACAGCATCAAAACCTGTAATGGAAATCACATTCCCTTTTTTATCCATCTTCATATCAAGTTTGTTGCTGGTAAGTGCTTTGTTGATATTCCAGATCATTTTAAGGTCATCTTCCTTCGGAAGAGCTTGTTTAGTGTCTACTACAACGGTCTTGCCCTGTGCAGACTGGGAGCTTCTTTTAGAAACAAGGTTAAGCGTCATTTCATAAACGTTTCCTTTGATATCGTTTACCGTGAAGTTCATTTCATCCGTAGATTCTGCAGTTGCTGTGATAGACTTTCCCTGAGGATCCGTCATTGTTTTTACATCTCTCTGGTAGGTAGTAAGAGGATATGTTTTCCCTTTTTCAAGTTTGAAAGTCTGAGTAACGATTCCGGCAGAGTCTCTGATAGCAGCATTTTCTGCCACCTTTGCTACAGAATCAGCAGGAACTTCTACTGTCACTGTTTTTCCTGTCTTAGGATCTACTTTCGTGATTTTTGCCGTTTCTTTTTTACAAGATACAAGAGCTATAGATGATAATAGCGCTATTGCTGCTATGTTTTTCATTTTCTAATTTTTTAAGTGTTGTGTTATCGAAATTAATTTATTTTCAGACTCTTCTGTCTCACCGCTTCATAAAGTATGGCCCCACATGCTACGGAAACATTCAGAGATTGAGTTTTTCCTTCAATAGGAAGTTTTATTTTTTCATCAGAATGATGCAATACTTCTTTAGAGATACCTGTTTCTTCATTTCCCATAACAATAGCACATGGTTCTGTGAAATCTACATCATAGATAAGTTTCTGGGCTTTTTCAGATGCTGAAAATACAGTAATACCGCTCTGTTGAAGAAAGTCTACAGCATGAGCAAGGTTGTTTTCTTTACAGATTTTAATATTATAAATAGCTCCTGCAGAAGTTTTGATGGCATCAGAATTGATAGGGGCCGCTCCTTTTTCAGGAATGATAACAGCATCTATTCCTACACATTCTGCGGTTCTGCAGATGGCTCCAAAGTTTCTTACATCTGTAAGTCTGTCCAGAATCAAAAGGAATGGTGTTTTACCTTCCTCAAATAATTGTGGAACAAGATCCTCCACTTTATGAAACGGAACATCCGAAATAAAAGCAACCACACCCTGGTGGTTTTTTCTTGTAAAACGGTTCAGTTTTTCAACCGGAACATAATTGGGACGGATTTTATTTTTCGCTAAAATCGCTTTCAGTTCAGCATAAATAGGACCCTGAAGTGCATTCTGCACAAAGATCTTGTCAATCGTTTTTCCCGCTTCAATTGCTTCAATCACGGGACGCAGCCCGAAAATAAAATCGTCTTTCATTGATTTGTTTAAAATTTTATTGTTAGGGTTCAAAGTTCATTGTTTAAAGTTCAATGTTTTGAGTTTAAGGTTTGTACTTTGTTCCCTTTAAATCTGTTGTATTTAAATATTTTATAAAAGAATTAATCTTTTTACTTAATGCTTCCGTTACTTCAATCAAAGTTTCGGATTTAAAGTTCCTGTCATAAACTCTATAACCTTAAACGGTGAAGTTTAAGCCTTGAACATTTAGTACTTTTCTCCTAAAATTGCTCTTTTCTGCGCCATAACATACCCATAATGTAGGCTTTCATGCATGTTGTTAAAGATAATGGCATCCTGAATGCTCTTCAGATCCATCCCGAAACTTGTAGTATAGGGAGTATAGTCTGAAAAGAAATCGCTGTCATAATCCTTCATTAAAATCTTAGAGGTTTCTGTAAGCAAGAACTCCAGATCTTCTACCTCGGATTTTTGGACATTTAAGTTCGGCAATGTCCCTTTTTTGTAGGTTTCAACCCAATATTTATCAATACGGAAAGGGTTTCCGCTTAAATAATAATGTAAAAGCTGCTGAGTAGCAACGGTATGGGCAATATTCCAGTAAATATTGTTGTTGAAGCCATCAGGAATCAGCAGAAGGTCCTCATGAGATGTGTTTTGGAGAATATCTAAAAGGTTTCTTCTTACTTGTCTGTGTGCTTGAAAATGATAATTCATTTTGCAAAAATTTTAATCACCAAAAATAGTTTAATAAACTGAAAATGACAATTTTTTGGGGAAAGGATTAAAGTAAAAGTTCCATAATGCCGGAAAAATGCATTATTTATTATTTTCTTTTTAAAAGGAAATTTGATAGGATCATAATAGCTTTTAGAAAATTTAACTTTTCCTTTTTGGATATTTATTAAATTTTATGAAGCTAAAAACCCTCCGATGATTTTTGTCAAAGAAGGGCTTTTTATAATTTATTAACTGTTTTTATAAGTTATTTTATCCTCAGGAAGGCTTTTTCAGGAAGACCTGTTTTTTGTTTTTATTGAAACTGAATGTTTATTTTATTTCTATATGTCAATAAAAAAACTCTAAACGGGATTATTGTAGAAACACTTTGAGTCATTTATTATTATCCAGATTATGAAATAATTTCTCATCATTTTTCTTTTCAAGCAAATCAATATCTTTCAATCAGAGAATATATGGTTTTTATAATTGTTACTATTCTGTTATAGCTCTGTATCTGTGTTTATGGTGTTTAATATGGTTGTATATGAGATGTTTATATGTAAATAATAGACTCTAACTATTGTGATATATGTTTGAAATATGTATATTCACTGTTCAATAACCATTAACAATCAAATTTCAAAAACATGAGAAAGAATTACTTGAGTGTATTATTCTTATGCAGTACGTTGGGAACATTGTATGCACAACAAACAGAAGTCTATTTTAAATATGACGAATCAGGTAACCAAAGGTATCGGGGACCAGATTCAGCCGCAAAACAAGCTGCTGAAGGATCTAAAACAACATCTTTAACCCTGTCACAAATGATGGATGAAAAAACATTCTGGAAACAGATTCGTTTATATCCTGTTCCTGTAAATGATATTCTTACTATTGACTGGACTGAGGAGGCCGATAATCTAATCCAGTCTGTCTCGCTTTATCAACACAGTACCGTTCATTGGAAGTTCCAGCAAGAAAATTTACCTGGTCTAAACAAACATTTAAAGATTAATATGACTGGTTATGATTTTGGGGTATATGTGTTACGCTTTACTTTAAAAGATGGAAAAGTTTTTAGTAAAAATATCACGAAAAGATAGTATTATGAAGAAATTTTATAACAAGAAAATAAATTTATTTTCAAATATTATATTATCCTGTATATTGGGGTTTTCACAGATAGTTTTAGGACAGAGTTTTCATGATACCAAAGGAAGTATTGATGTTACTTCATCAGGACAGTTACAATATACAGTTCCTATTGCTTTACCACCAGGTATTAAAGATACTGCTCCCAACCTGGATATGACATATTTAAGCAGCTCGGGAAATGGAATCGCTGGTTTTGGTTGGAGTGTCTCAGGAATTACAACAATCACAAGAACTGGAAGGACCATTGATAAAGACGGTGAACTGAAAGGAATTCAATTGGATTACTCCGATTATTATAGTTTTAATGGGCAACGATTGATCTTAAAGACAGGAGAATATGGGAAAAATGGAGCAGAATACGTTACTGAAAAGTATTCTAACGCAAAAATTAAGTCTTTAGGCTCAATTACCGGATTACCATGGCAAGGTCCGGAATACTGGGAAATAACCTTTGAAGATGGTTCCCAGGCTTGGTATGGAGGTGTTTCTTCTGGAAACAGTACAGCCAGATCTCCAATAGAATACAATATTGTAAAATGGAGAGACAAAAAAGGAAATTATATTTCTTATAATTATACCCAAAGTGGTAATATTTCTCTTTTATCCAATATCCAATGGGGAGGAAATGAAGAATTAGGAAAAACTCATTTTAATCAGGTTAATTTTTTTTATGGTTTAAGGAATGTTAAGGAATCTTCTTATATCAAAGGAGTTTCATTAATTCAGGATAAAAGACTGTCACAAGTTACTGTACTTTCTAATAATCAATTATTTAAAAATTATTCTATACAATATTCCACAACACAGAATATTATAAATAATGACCCGAATAATAAAATTAACTATGATTTTGTTGAAAAAGTTATTGAGACAAACTCAGCCGGAGAAGATGCCAACCCTGTTACATTCTCTACAAAACCTTTAGCAACATCTACAAGTGAAAGTAATTTTGGAGACTTCAATAATATTGTGACTACAGGAGATTATAATGGAGATGGCTTAGTAGATTTCATTGTGATGCAGCCAGCACAAAATGGTAGACCTGATGGATACTATATTTATTTTGATGCAGTTAACAGTAGCAGCCCGTCTTTTGTATATTTGGGCTCTTCGAGTACGTATTGGCCGAGCAGTAGCTTTACCACATTTAATATAAAATCAGCAGATAATTATGTTAAAACAAAGCAAGGATTGATTATTTCAAAGACAAACAATGAATATAATCCTCCCTCTACAGGAAATGTAGAGCTAAAATATTACTCTATAAAAAGTGATGCTTCGGTACTTAATACCTATAATAATCCTTTAGTCTTAGAGTATTCCAAAACGGTACCATCAACAAATTATCTATATAATAGTTCTTTATATCCACCTGAAACTGACCCTGGATATATGGGAGGATTAGAGGTTTCTCATTCTTTAAATTTAAAAGAAGTTGACATTGATTCCGATGGAATGTCAGAATTGCTTATGTCAATAGAGGATAAAAAATGCAAATATGTTGTCATTGTTCCTGATCCACCTAAAGGGAGGTGGCAGTGCAAGTCGTTAGGGTACAGGTATATAGTTGTAGATAATGACGATATACAGAATAATACAGTTCATATTATTCCCGGAACAACTCCAAAAAATATCCTTGGCAAGGGTGGAATTATGGATTTTGATAATGACGGAAAACAAGATGTCATTTTTATTGATCCTACGGGGACAAACACTAATGCTACCTTCTATACCAAAAGTTATATTAATGGAAGTGTTGGATCAAAAACATCAGGCACTCCGGTAAATAACTTGATGCAATATGAATTAAAGAAGCAGAATAACAATTATACCATTGAGCTAAAGAAAAATCATACAGTTAAAGGATTGGCAGACGGTATACAATTTGGTGATCTGAACGGAGATAAAAATATAGAAGTACTGCTTCCTCTTCATGAATATGCGGTTAATGATGAATATACTCCTGGATGGTCTATTTATTTGAATACTGGAGTCAATTTAGAAGAAAGCTTACAAGGATTGATGCTTTATAAAAAAGATATTGTATCAAGACCTGATATTATTTCAACAACTTCCATTATAGATCTTGATAATGATGGAAAAGGAGAAATTGTAAATTCCTACACTTTTTTCAGTAATATCAATACCAACCTCCAAGTTAATTGGAGATTGGACAGCTATTCAGAACCGTACTATAATCCATATGACAGTGAGTTTAAATGGCGTTTTAATGAGAAAAGGCTGATGTCTTCCGAAAGGCCAAAGTCAGTGGTAAGTCCTTTATTCGGAGATTTCAGAGTGAACAACTCTTCATCCAAAGTGCTGTTTTTATTAAAATCTACTACAGCTTCCAATGAGAGAAAACTTGTAAGCTATCAGCACTATAATTTAAATTCAGATAAGAATGTCTCTTCCATCTCACAGGCAAACCTTCAATATGATATAGATTACAAAGAGCTTGATCCTGCTATCAATGCCAATATCTATGCTCCGGTAAAGAAAGAGCCATATCCTTATGTAGAAATGGATAGACTATCTCAAACTTTTGCGGTATCCCAGATCAGAATGGCAGGACGAAAACAGGATTTCCGGTATAGAGGATATATAGCCAATTTGCACGGAAAAGGAGTGATAGGCTATCGCCAAACCGCTCGGTCTTCCTGGTATGCGGATGGTTTTGAGAATACCAAAATATGGAGCGGTGTGGAAATAGATCCACTCAATGATGGATTACCTGTTAAAGAATGGAGTATCAGAACGAATAATGAGAACCAAATATTTCCGGCAGACATTTCTGAGAATAATACACAACTGCTAAGCTTTAAGTCAACCTTGTACCAAACGGATAAGCTGTTTAACGGACAAGTAGTAACTATTGTAACAGCTTCCGATAAACCGAAAATAGTAACAGCTATTATTCCTAAATCCAATAAGAAAAAGGACTTTTTAACCGGAACGGTTACAGAAAGTACCATAACCTATGGGGATTACTATCTTCCGGTGCAGAGTGTAGCGAATACAAATAGTGGTTATGGAATTGTAACCTCTACTTATGAATATACACATAACCCATCGGGAGTTGGTGCTGATTATTATATTGGCCGCCTTAAAACAAAGACCGACCAGACTTCCGCTTACGGAGATACCCAATCTGCTAAGGAAGAATATGCTTATGAAAATAACGTGTTAAAAACTTTAAAAACGTGGAATAGGGATAATACAGGTTTTTTATTGGAAACCTATGGTTATGATGGTTTTGGAAATATTACTCAAAAAGTAATAAGTAACAGTATTGATGCCCAAACCCAAACGGAAACAAGCTTGTATGAGCCTAAAGGAAGATTTGTTATAAAGAAAATTGATAATTTAGGACTAGAAACAAATATTACATACAATAACAGGGGGCAGATTTTAACGCAGACTGACCCTCTTGGTAACAGTCTTACTAATACTTATGATGACTGGGGTAAATTATTATCTACCAATACCAGTTTAGGAGGAACAACTACCTATCAGTATGAAAAAGACTTCTTTTCTAATAAGATCGTTATTCAAAATGATCCCGATGGTGATATTTCAAAGAAATACACCAATACATTGGCACAGGAATACATGGTTTCTACCAAATCTTTCAATCAGGGTTACTTTGTGTTAAAAGCAAATCAATATGATGTACTGGGCAGAAAAATAAAAGAATCTGAGCCGTTTTATGAAGGGCAGGGTGTAGATTTTTGGAACACCATTACTTATGATGATTCTGTATTCCCTGCCAAAGTAGTAGCTACATCATTTAATGGGAAGCAAATGGAAACTGCCGTTTCAGGTTTTACCACCACCGTTAAAGAACTGAACGGTTATGGAAGAACCACATCTAAAACTGTCGATGCGTTAGGAAATGTAGTTTCTTCAGCAGATAAAGGTGGAACAATCACATTTGCTTACAATGCAGCTGGAGAACAGATTAAAGCACAATATGGTGAGAATATTGTTACGACAAAGTATGATTCATGGGGAAGGAAATCTGAATTTAATGATCCATCCAACGGGCTGTACAAATATGAATATGACGGATTTGGACAGCCGAAAAAGACAACCAGCCCGAAAGGAACAAAAGAATATACATACAATAATTTAGGACAATTAATTACCCAAAAAGAACTATCCACAATCGATGGCGGACAGACAACTAATAAGTTAATTACCTTTACTTATGATACCAAAGGCAGGCTTACCAAAAAATCAGGTACTATAAAAGGGCAGGCGTTCAGTTCCAATATTACTTATGATCCGCAAGGAAGAGTATTGTCTACTTCCGAGAGTAGTAATGGTAGAAGTTATATACAGAAAGGGATTACATATGATGATAAAGGTAGGATTGTATCTTATGAAAAAGAATTACATGGAGGGGTTACTACCAAAGTTGCCATAGAAAATGTATACAGTGCATGGAATGGTGAATTATACCAGATAAAGGATAAAACGACAGGAAAAATTCTTTGGGAGCTGAAAGAAGCTGATGCCAAGGGACATGTGATGAAAGCCAAATTAGGGTCAGTAGACATTAATAATGTTTATGATACCAATGGTTTCTTAACTCAGGTTAATCATTCGTCGGAAGTAAGTCCAGATATCCTGCAGCTTTCTTACTCTTTTGATGCAATTAAGAATGAATTGAAGAGCAGAACTACCGGAGGAGACTTCAATATTGTAGAATCCTTTGATTATGATGATAACAACCGCCTTGTCAACTGGACAAATCCAGTAACTGGTATTAAGCCTTCTTTAAACAGGAATGTTTATGATGTGAAAGGTAGGATTATGGAAAACGATCAGGTAGGTATAATGAAGTTTGAGAATTCTGCTAAGATTTATCAACTTACCGGAATGAACCTGAATGCAGCCGGAACACAGAATTATAACAACGACCTGATTCAAAGCATTGTTTACAATGAAAATAATGATCCGGTACAGATCAATGGGGAAAAAGCACATGTCAGTTTTGGATATGGACTAGAAAGCACAAGACAAAGTGTCTATATTGAAGAATTAAGACCTTCTCCAATACCCGGTAAGCCACAACTTACATGGCAAAGCATATTAAATAAATTTTACAATGAAGATGCAGATTTTGAAGTAATAGTAGATCTTATAAATTTAAGGGAGAAGCATATCATATACATCGGAGGTAATCCTTATGAATCTAATATTATCTATGTTAAAGATTACAATGAGAGCAATGGGTCTTATAAATTTTTGCATAAAGATTATATAGGAAGTATTTTGGCGATCAGTGATGAAGCCGGAAATAAAGTTGAGCAAAGACATTTTGATGCTTGGGGTAATTTTACTCATCTCAAAATAGGGAATGCTCCTGTGATTACAGATAAAGCACTTATTGCTGAAACTTCTTTACTTATTGACAGAGGTTATACTAGTCATGAACATTTTATGGACGTTGGAATCATCCACATGAATGGCAGGTTATACGATCCTCTATTGAGAAGATTTTTAAATGCTGATGAAAATATACAGGATACTTACAATACCCAGAATTATAATAAATATGGATATGTATTAAATAATCCATTGATGTTTAGTGACCCGAGTGGAGAGTTTGCTTTTGCTGCTTTTATTCCTATAATTTTAGGGGCGTTAAAAGGTGTTATCATTGGTGGTTTAATTTATACAGCTATGGCAGTTGTTACCGGGAATGCCAGTAAAGCAGGGTTCTTAAAAACTGTACTTACCTCTTTTGTCACCGGAGGTATAGGTTCCGGAGTAGGAGCACTCAATGTCTTTGGAAATGGTTTCTGGGGTACGGTAGCGCAGGGCGCTGCCCTTGGTGCAGCAGGAGGTGCAGTGGACGCTGTAGTAAACCAAAGGAATGTTTTACAGGGAATTTTAAAAGGAGCAGTAATTGGTGGTGCAGTGGCAGCGGTGAGTTATACAGTGAATTATTTTGTAAAATATGGAGGAATGAAACCTGAAGCTAAATTTTATGATGGGCAAAATAATGGAAATGTAGACAGTTCTTTAGAATATTCAGATAAAACTTTAAAAGATATGCGACATGAGGCAGGTTATGATTCTACACAAATGAATCGTTATAGAGTAGGACAAGATGTAGCAGGATCAGACTATTACTCTCAATCGTCAGATGGCTTTTTCGAAATGTCTAACGGAAAAGCCTATGCATATACAACAAGACCTAATTTTTTTACAATGAAATCTACTATTCATTATGCTAAGGCAGCATTTGCTTCAAAAGAACTTCTTTTTACAACTATGGCACATGAAACTGCACACTCATATGCAATGTATGGTGGTAATGCTTTTATAAAGTATTTGCACGATAAAAAAATATTCAGTTCGTATACTACAGCAATAGGTGATTTAGGACATGCTGCTATATATGATTTGGAAAATTACCTTTCCGCAGTTAATAAATTTCCAGCTAATCCAGCTATTGGTATGGATAAAGACATTATTTTAAATACTATTAATAATAATATCACGGGTAATAATTTAAAAGAATTCAATATGCTAAAGAAATTCTTATTACCTGTATTTAATAGAAAATTAGGTGTTAAAACTTATCCTTAATAAAAAATGAAAAATTTACTACCATTAATAATTATTTGTTTTTTTTCTTGCGAGAATAAAACAAATAAACAAGATTGCATAATTGATTTTGAAATAAGTAAAAATACAGTTAATTCTAAAGGAATTATTAGTGATTTAAAATTTCAAAAAAACGTTTTAAAGATTTCTATTTCTAATTTGAGAAATGATACATTACATTTTCCAGCTCCACGTTTATTTTTTGTAAAAGAAATCATAAAACAAAATATTGAAGAATCTAATAATGTAGTTACTAAACAATTTATCCCTAATATTATCACAGACAGAGTTACGGCTTATTGTATTACAGAAGATAATAAGAAACAAATTGTAAGCATTGATTCTTCAAAAACAAGAGATATGCAACAATATGGATTTAAGCTTGCACCAAAAGCAAAATATATAGTCGAATATTTATTGAATTGTAAAGCCTCAGATCCTGAAAAATATAAAATAGTCTTTTTTGAAAGCAGTAGATTTAATGATAGTAAATATGAAAAAATAAAATATCCGGAAAATGGGTATATAGAAATTAAAAAATAATATGAAAAATATTGTAATAATATACTCTTATTGACTTTAAGTTCCTGCTCGAAAACAAGGATTATCTCATTAAGAGTAATGGTATTTTAGTAAAACAGAAGAGGTTGTCTCACTTTGAGACACCTCTTTTTTAATTTATATATTCAAAATACTAATATCTTTTCCATCCGAAAAATAATGTTCTTACTACAGTAAGCTTTTAGTTTTTATTGATAATCTTTAACTGTAAGGTGTTGTAAATTTATATATAATGAGTTGAATAGTACTATAAAAGGTTAAATGTAGCAATAGGATTATCATAATAAAATGTATTCCCAATTCAAAAAGATTTGTTAAACCCGGAATTTTTAACAAACTTTAACTCAAATATGGCATTCATTATGTTGATTAATGCAAGTATTTATCAGAAATTTACCACTTATTTTAAATCAAGCTATGTCAGATACATATCAAGCCGAGGATATCCGTCAGTTGACGGAAAAAGTAAAAGAAAAAAACTACTTATTTTCTCTTCTGAGACAGGAAATCAACAAGGTGATTATTGGGCAGGAATACATGGTAGACCGTCTTTTAGTCGGGCTTTTAGGAAATGGTCACGTTCTTCTTGAAGGAGTTCCGGGATTAGCAAAAACCCTAGCCATCAAAACCCTGGCAGATGCTGTTCATGGTGAGTTCTCAAGAATTCAGTTTACACCGGATTTACTTCCCGCAGACGTTGTGGGAACTATGATTTTCAATATCAAAGACAATGATTTTTCTATAAAAAAAGGCCCGGTATTCGCAAATTTTGTTCTTGCGGATGAGATTAACCGTGCTCCTGCAAAAGTACAGTCGGCACTTTTAGAAGTAATGCAGGAAAAGCAGGTCACTATTGGTGATGAAACCATGAAGCTTCCAAAACCATTTTTGGTACTGGCTACTCAGAACCCGATAGACCAGGAAGGAACTTATCTGTTACCGGAAGCACAGAGTGACCGTTTTATGCTGAAGTGCACCATTGATTATCCTGCTTTTGAAGATGAAAGACAGGTGATGAGGATGGTTTCAACTTCCCATCAGCCAACGGTAAAACCAGTGATCTCACTTCAGGATATTGTAGATGCAAAAGAACTGATTAACCAGATCTATTTAGATGAAAAAATAGAAAAATATATTCTGGATATGGTTTTTGCAACACGTTACCCAGAAAATTATGGTTTATCAGAACTTAAAAATTATATCAGTTTTGGAGCCTCTCCAAGAGCATCCATCAACCTTGCAATTGCTTCAAGAGCCTATGCATTCTTAAAAGGAAGAGCCTTTGTAATTCCTGAGGATGTAAAAGCATTGGCTAAGGATGTATTGAGACATAGAATGGGCTTAACCTTTGAAGCTGAAGCCGAAGAAATCTCAACGGAAGAGATCATTAACAGAATTTTAGCAAAAATCCAGGCACCATAATGAGTGATGTTATAATAAGAAAAGCAGTTCAGGAGGATTGTGCTTCCATGTTAGAATTAATTAAAGAATTGGCAGAATATGAAAAGGCACTCCATGAAGTAACAGTAACACTGGATGAATTTACCGAAGATGGCTTTGGAAAATCTCCGGTCTGGGGCGCTTTTGTTGCAGAGCTGAATGGTGGAATTGTTGGAATCTCATTGTATTATGACAGATATTCAACCTGGAAAGGGCGAAGACTCTATCTTGAAGATCTGGTAGTTACCGAAAAAATGAGAGGAAGGCAGATAGGGAAGCTTCTGTTTGATGCCACAGTAGAATATGGAAAATCCAATGCATACAGCGGAATGGTTTTCCAGGTGTTGAACTGGAACGAACCTGCCATCAATTTTTATAAAAAATACAGTCCAAAGTTTGATGACGAATGGTTGAATGTATCTATTGAGTTTAAGTAAGAATTAAAGCATCAGGATGTAGGATATGAATCCGGAAACTTGTCCCTCGAATTCCGAAAAACCTTAAACCCAAAACTTTCAACTTTAAACATAACAAGCCTCTATGCAGATAAAAGATATTGTAAAAAAAGTAAAGCAGATAGAAATCCGTACCAGAAAAAAGACGGAGGCTGCTTTAATGGGGCAATATCACAGTGCCTTTAAAGGACAGGGGATGACTTTCTCAGAGGTCCGCCCATATCAGTTTGGTGATGAGATCAGAAGAATAGACTGGAATAAGACCGCACGTTTCCGTGAGCCATTTGTAAAGGTAATGGAAGAAGAAAGGGAATTAACCATGATGCTTGTAGTGGATATTTCTGCCTCTATGGATTATGGAACAAAAGCCCAGCTGAAAAGAGAATATGTGGCAGAAATTGCTGCCAGCTTAGGATTTTCAGCCGCCGGAAACAATGATAAAGTGGGATTGATTCTCTTTGCAGATAAAGTATATAAAGTAATTCCGCCTCAAAAAGGAAGAAAGCATATTCTTTCTATTATCAGCAATATTCTTACAGCAGACTATGTTCCGGCAGAATCTAAAATAGATAAGGCACTGGAATATATGATGGGAATATTTAAAAGAAAATCTTTGGTATTCCTGTTCTCAGACTTTCAGGACGAATATGATTCTAAAATGCTGAGAGTGGCCTCAAAGAAACATCAGCTGCTTGGGATGAGGATCTATGATGAAAAAGACAATGAAATTCCTGATGTAGGATACACATTGCTGTATGATGCTGAAACAGGAAAAGAAATATGGGCCAATACATCCAGTGCAAGATGGAGATATACCTTTGCAGAAGCTCAAAAGCAAAAGCTGAGAGCCCTGGAGGAAGATTTTGCCAACAGTTCGGCCAGTTTTATGAATGTAAATACCGGCTCGGATTATTCAAAATTGTTGTATAATTATTTTCAGAAAAAATAACGGTGGGTTTTTCCCGCCCATAAACATCAGGCTTTAGCCTTTATTATTATTTAACATTGAAAAAAATACTTTTAATACTATCTTTTCTAGTCTGTGCAAATGCTTTTTCACAGATACTATCCTCCAATGTAGAGAAGAAAACTATTGCTCTGGGAGAAATCAATCATCTTGTTATTAAGATTGATAATCTACATAATGAGCAGGTAAGCTCTGCAGCTAAAAATGAGTTGCTGCCTTTTCACTTTGAAGAAACCAAAGACAGTATCGGCCAAAATGCCAATTCCTATGAAAGAAAAATAGAATTTGCAGTTTTTGATGAAGGTAAGTTTACCATTCCTGAACTGGAATTTAAAGTCGGAGATAAGATACTGAAAACCATTCCTTACGAAATAGAAGTCATTAATACGGCGCAGAAAGCAGATCAGATTAATGATATCATGAAAAATAAGGAGGTAAAACTTGAGGCTAAAGATTATTGGGAACTGTACAAGTTTTATATTCTGGCGGCAATAGCAGCCATTGCTCTTATTATTGCCATCATCATGATTGTAAAATGGGGTAAAAAAGCAAAAAGCTCACCAGTGGTAGCTACGAATCAGACATTGAAGGAACTGGATTCCCTTAAAAAGAAAAAATATATTGAAGGTGGTAACTTCCGCTCATTTTATGTGGAACTTATTGAGATTTCAAGAAATTTTATTACCAAACAATATCACCTTCCTGCAAATGTTCTTTTAACAGATGACCTTATTGACGTATTGAAAAAGAATAATACCATTTCTCAGGATAACGAGAAAATTATAGAAGAAGTATTCCTGAGAGGAGATCTTGTGAAGTTTGCCAAGACCTTCCCGGATCAGGTAACTATGGAGAAAGACTTCGCAGATATCAGAGACTTTGTGAAAAGATCTTCCCAAGATTTAGAATTCGAAAACTTAAGAAAGGATGTTTGATTTTGAGTTTTACAGTCCGTGGTTTTTGCTGCTTTTTCTGTTGTTTATTCCTCTTATTATAAAAGATGCGGGTAAAAAGAAAAGAAAAGGTATAAAAGTCCCTACCATAAAAAATATGGGGATAAGCAGCATACAAGGCGTTCTTTTCTTTTTGAAGATATCAAAATATATCATACTTTCAGCACTTATTATTGCTATGGCAAGGCCCAGAACCTTTACCGTTTCGCAGGATAGGGATGATACCAAAGGAGTAGATATTATGCTGTCTATTGACGTTTCACTCAGTATGCTGGCAAAAGATTTAAATCCGGACCGTATTACTGCTCTTAAGGATATTGCCGTTAAATTTGTTCAGAAGCGCCCCAATGATAGGATAGGAGTGGTTGCTTATGCTGCAGAAGCATTTACTAAAGTTCCTGTTACTTCAGACCATCAGGTAGTGATTGATGAAATTAAAAATCTTAACTCTACAGGTCTTGAACCCGGGACAGCCATTGGAGAAGGGCTTTCCGTTGCAGTGAATCATTTGATTAAAAGTAAAGCCAAAAGCAAAGTGATCATTCTGATGACGGATGGCGTAAGCAATATTGAAAATGCAATCCCGCCACAACTTGCTGCAGAACTGGCAAAAAATAATAATATAAAAGTATACACTATTGGTATTGGAACAAACGGCTATGCCCTGATGCCAACAGCCGTAGACTTTTTCGGTGACCTTATTTTTACAGAAGCAGAGGTGACTATTGATGAAAATACATTGAGAGAAATTGCTCAGACTACAGGTGGAAAATACTTCAGAGCTACTTCCAACAGCAGTCTTGAAGAAGTATATGATGAGATCAATCAGTTGGAAAAATCAGATGTAAAAGTATCGAAGCTGTACAACTATGAAGAGTATTTCAAGATCTTCCTGT
Organism: Chryseobacterium bernardetii; assembly: GCF_003815975.1. NCBI lineage: Bacteria > Pseudomonadati > Bacteroidota > Flavobacteriia > Flavobacteriales > Weeksellaceae > Chryseobacterium > Chryseobacterium bernardetii. The sequence goes on along the minus strand of NZ_CP033932.1, from coordinate 5,003,418 downwards.
GGATCGCTTTAGCAATACTGGTCCTGGATGCTTTAGTAAGATGGGTATTTTATAAAATTTTAAGCTGATGAGTTGGTCTTTAGGAAATTACTGGTATTTATTGTTACTGTTGCTACTGCCGCTGTTAGCTTCCTTTTTGGTCCGTTTTTTAAAATGGAGAAAGAAAAAAAGAGAAATATTTGCAGCCAGCCAGTTTCATGATCATTTATTTGAAAAGAATTCAGGATTTACAAAATTTTTTCCTGCTTTATATCTGTTGGGAACATTATTTCTGATATTTTCAATTATTGATCTTCTGAATGGTTCCGAAGAAGTTAAAAGCAATCAGAGATTGAATAACGTGATCTTTATGTTGGATGTATCCAACTCAATGAATGCCGAAGACATTGAACCAAGCCGTCTTACGGAAGCCAAAAACCTGATGATGCAGACCATGTCAAAAATGAAAAACGATAAGGTCGGAATTGTCATTTTTGCAGGGCAGGCTATGTCCATTATGCCTTTAACAACAGATTATAACTCTGCGGAAACCTATATTGGAGCTATTGAAACCAATTCTATGAAGATCCAGGGGACAGATTTTCTGAAAGGGATGCAGGCAGCCGCTGAGAAATTCAAAAATGTAAGCAAAGGATCAAGGAAAGTTATATTATTGAGCGATGGTGAAGATAATGAAGGGAACGATAATGCAGCCATAAGACTTGCCAATAAAGAAGGAATAACCATTACCTCTGTAGGAATAGGAACAGATGAAGGAGCGCCGGTTCCTGTTTATAATGACGGACAGCTGATGGGCTATAAAACAGATGTCAACGGAAGTACTGTTATTTCCAAAAGACAGACAGAGGCTTTGAACAAGATGGCAGGCTCTACAGGAGGAACGTACATTGATGGAAATAATATCAACGAAGCTCCGGACAGGATTGTTGATGCCATCAATAAGAAGTCTTCAGGATCTGAAACATTAGTAAAATCACAGAATGCAAATCATTATTATCAATATTTTTTAGCAGTATCTATCCTGTTTTTCTTTTTAATTTATATTTTTAATCCCAAAAATGATTTCAATCTATAATTTTCTGCTGTTTATAGAAGAAATTCTACAGGTACTTTAACCCAATTTTAACAAATAAAACTCTGTTTCTTAACATATAAAGGAATAATTTTGCAGGTAATGAATACTAAAACCATATTTTTATCGTTTATAGTTGCTTTCTCGTTCTCAGGCTTTTTGTTTGGGCAGGAAAATTACAGGACTTTAGTTCATGAAGGCAATCAGAAATTTGACGGTAAAGATTATGATGGAGCTTCTTCCAAGTATATGGAAGCTGTAAAATCCAATGATAAAGATTTTACAGCTCACTACAATATGGGAAATGCCCTATACAAAAGTAAAAAATATGAAGAAGCAAAAGCAGAGTTCGAAAAAGCACAGCAGCTTTCACAGACTCTTCCTGATAAGGCAGCTGCCCTTCATAATTTAGGAAATACCTATATGCAGATGAATCAGCCGGAAAAAGCGGCCGATTATTATAAAAAATCGCTTAAACAAAATCCCTATAGTGAGGCTACCCGTAAAAATTATGAAATTGCCAAGCTGAAGGAAAAAGAAAAGCAGCAAAACCAAAACGAGCAGAATAAATCCGGAAAAGGAGGCGGTAGCGGTAACGATCAGAACAAAGGTGAAGATCAGAAAGGTGATAATAAAGACCAAAGGCAGGATCAGGGAAATGGCCAGCAGAACCAAGGTAAAAGTGACCAGGGCAATCCTCAGCAGAAACAGAACAATGAGGGTAGAATGCCAAAAAATCTTGAAAATCAGCTCTTAGATAAAATAAACGAAAAAGAAAAAGAAACCGCCAGAAGAATTTTAAATAAAAATTCTTATTCGATGCCCGAAAGCAACGAGAAAGATTGGTGATGAAAGACAAATTGATTTACATATTGCTTACTTTAGCATCCGTAATTACTTACGGACAGGTAAATCTTTCTCTTGATGCTGATAAAACCGAGTATGGTGGCAAGGATATCGTAAACCTTACCATCGTTCTTGAACTGAATGGAAGTGACCTTGTTCAGCAGACAGGTTTCCAGCTTCCGGACCTTTCAAAATTCAATATTATCGGCAGTGGATCTGTAACCAATACGGTGATTGATCCCGCAACCAATACCCTTATTACTCAAAAAGTATCCAGAATTGCTCTTGAGCCTAAGAAAAAAGGAAAGATCAAAATCGGGTCAGTACTGGTTACCGTTAATAACAGAATCTACAAGACCGAACCCTTCGACGTTAATATACGCGATATTGTCGAAAAGAAATCTTTGGCCAGCAATACGTCTAATGAGGTATATCTGAATATGGAGATTGAAGACAGGGATGTATATCAGGACCAGCCTACCATTGCTGTCCTGAAAGTATATTCCAGAAATATGGATAATCTCAGAAAAGTAAAGAATATCCGTCTTCCGCAGCAGGACAATATCAATGTACACCCTATCAATTTCAATAAATCGGAGATTGATCCGTCTGATAACGGAAATATGGCATCCCAGGTATTGGCGATGTTTATGGTATTCCCGAATGAAGCCGGATACGTTGAGGTTCCGGGTGTATCCGCATCGGTAAGTACTTATTCCAATAAAAATAAAATAGTTTCCAATAAAGTAAAACTTAACGTAAGAAAACTTCCTGAAGGAGCGCCTGATGGTTTTACAAATGCAGTAGGAAATTTCAATGTGAGTGTTTATAGCACTACAAAAGAAAAGCCTGAGGCTAAAAAACCACTGAATGTTGTAGTAAAGGTTGCCGGAGAAGGAAATTTACCGGATATGGTACTTCCGAAAATTGCAGCGTCACCAGACTATGAAGTTTTTGCCCCAAAAATCACTTCAAAAGTTTCACCGGGTACATCCGGAATAAAAGGAGAGATTTTAGCTAATTATGTAGTAATTCCTAATAAATCAGGTATTATTTCTATTAAGACAGAACCATTCGCTTTCTTTAATCCCGAGAACAGAGAATATGTGGATATGGGACAGAAAAAACTGGATGTAAACGCACTTTCTCACGATCAGGTATTGGAGGCTCGTTCTACAGTAGAAAAAGTGAATGAGTATACCAATAACCTTTTGGAAACAGTAGATACTCCGGTTCTGAAAACCACTTCATTTAAAGTAAAAGAGAAAAGTAAATTCCACTGGAATATTCTTTTAACCAATATTGCTATTCTTTTAGGCTTATTTGTTGCATATCTTTTATTTAAAACTTGGCAAAAAAAACGTACATTAGTTAGGGAAACCGTATCTCAAAAACCATTGGGTTCAGTGGCTGAAACGGAAAAAGAGATCAGAGAATTGCTGAAAACGGATATCAATGATTATTTTGGTTATCTTGAAAACCTTAAAGATAACGAAGAGTATGAAAAGTTTTTTGTTACACTGGAGGATTTGGATCAGGAAGTAAGGAATCAGTATTTTCAAGGCTCTGTTGCGGAGTTTAAGACTTTTCTTGAAAAACACAAAGGTTCTTCATTAGCTGAAGAATATGCGAAGCTGCAACAGAAAATTCAGATGGAGAAATTTTCTCCTGTGAAATCTCACGATGGTATAGAAGAACTTTTGAAAACAATTGTTAATTTATATTCACAAATTAGCAAATAATTAATTTATTTTCATATTTTTGCGAAATTTTTAATTACAAAGAGATGGAAATTTTTGATGGTTTTTCTTTTAAAGAGGTCGTTACCAGCTTTATGGTTCTTTTTGCCGTTATTGATATTATCGGTTCAGTTCCTATTATAGTAAGCCTTCAGCAGAAGTTTGGCAAGATTGAAGCTGGAAAAGCAGCGATTACTGCCGGGGCAATTATGATTGTTTTCCTGTTTGTAGGGAATAAAATTTTAAAACTGATTGGAGTAGATGTGAATTCCTTTGCCATTGCCGGAGCTTTTGTGATTTTTGTCATAGCACTGGAAATGATTTTAGGAATTGAGATCAATAAAACAACTGAAGCAAAGGCAGCATCCATCGTACCTATTGCATTTCCATTGGTTGCGGGAGCAGGAACATTAACAACAGCACTTTCCCTCAGATCTGAATTTCATGATATTAATATTATTTGCGGAATCATTCTTAATACAATTTTCGTATATTTGGTGCTGAAATCAGCGAAATGGTTGGAGCGGAAAATAGGAGATGCTACTTTGATGATTCTTCAGAAAGTTTTCGGTATTATTCTTTTAGCGATTTCAATTAAATTATTCACTGCAAATTTTGCCCAATTGGTGCTGAATTATGTTAATTTTTAAAAATTATGAAGAAGTTTTATAAAGTATTTTTAGTACTGTTCATCGTTTTCATCGCTATTAATTTGTATGCTATTAACTGGCAGAATGACCTTATCGCAGATGAAGACAACATTAAGTTTGTATTTTCTGCATCAGCTGCTGCAATAGGTCTTATCCTGCTTTTTGTAATGGATACCTGGAGCCGAATTGGTGTAAAGAAGTAAATTAAATATTTATATAGATATAGCCTCTTTCGTTTTGAAGGAGGTTTTTTTGTGGATAAAAAATAAAAGATTTTATCGTTAACCAGCTATTATACGTTTGGCTATCAACATCAATAGGGGAAGGCAGGCTTTAATTTTCAATAGTTTTTATAGGATTAATAATAGTTTGGATTCCTACGGAATGACAAATACTGTTTATATCATGTACTTTAAGGACCAAAACTTTTTTTGTCATTCCGTAGGAATCTCGATAAAGCTATTAGTAACAATTTGAAAGATACAAGATACTGTCGCTAAACAACCATTATCCATATGGATCTTTGCATCAATAGAGGGGCTTTAGCCCGCCTAAATAAACCCATTAAAAATTCATCTGGTTTTTAGCCAAAAACTTATTATTGAAATATTCCATGATTCAATAAGCTTTCCCAAGAAAATCTGTGATAATCTGTGGTTATAAAGAAGTAATGCTCCCTGTTCTTTTAAGAAACAACGAGGTTTTTCAAAATAGCTTCAGATTTCAGCTCCGTTTCCGTCCATTCCTTTTCCGGATTGCTTTGGGAAGTAATTCCACCACCTACAAAAACATGTACAGAATCTTTGTACAATCTTGCACATCGGAGATTTACAAAATAAAGAACATTCTCATCAGTTTCCACTTTAATATAACCTGCATAAAATTCGCGGGGGAATTTTTCATACTTTCTGATATTTTCATTACAAAAGTCTTTAGGAATACCACACACTGCAGGAGTAGGGTGGAGATCCTGAATCAGGTTGTCAAGATCGTCAGGTTTTATGATCGTCTTAAAATCGGTACGAAGGTGCTTGATATTTCCGGAAACGTGATCATATGTTGCAGACTGTACAACCTGGGCTGAATAATTTTTAAGAATATTCTGAATATAAGTGGTGACGGGTTTCTGTTCTTCAATCTCTTTTTCCGTCCATTCTTCAGTAGTTGGAAGAGTTCCTGCCAGAGCCATGGTTTCAAACTCATGGGTGATCTTATTAAACATACCCAAAACTTCTGAAAAGGCTCCCATCCACGCATTTTCCCCATCATTAAACAAATATCTGAAAGCATTGGGGTAAGTTTTACATAAATTGTCAAAACTAGCCTTATAATCAACCTTATTAAAGTCTGTAAAGATCTTTCTTCTTGAATATACCAGTTTGGGAAGATTATTTTCTTTAATAACTTCAATCACCTGCTCTAAGGTCCTGCAATATTCTTCCTTGGTTTCTGCTGTAAAATCCGTTCTATCTTTTGTCAGGATTTCATTAGAGATGGAAACGTCCTTAAACTTTTCAGGATCAAATTTGATAATATTACCATTAAAGCTGATCTTATGAAGGCTGTTATAAGAATAAAAATCCACAGCGTTTCTATCGGTTGTTTCCTCTACAGTATGCAGTCCTTCGTTGAAGGGAAGTTTGAAATAAATCATGAGTTATGAACAGATTTTGAAAATCACTACCGGAAATAATTTAGGAAATTCCGAAGTTGATTTCCTTTCTGCAAAGGTATTATTAGTCTGAAAGATGTCAAAATTATAGGAGCTGTTTTTTTAAGTTAACATTGTACATGAAACAGAAAAAACAAATAGTTGCAGTATGGAGACAAAAAAAGCTCAAAAAGTGAGCTTTTTTTATTTTTATGTGGTTTAATCTACTTATGAATAATATTATTTGTCATAGTAGTATGATTGATGAGCGTTCCTTTTTCATCCCTGATCTCAATTTCGGAAACGTGCATTGTTTTTCCTTTTCTGATGAAGCGCGCAGTAGCTGTTACAATCCCATCCTTTTTACTTCTCAGGTGATTGGAGTTGATATTGGTTCCTACACCATAATATTTATCACCGTCAATGAAAATATTAGACAGGCTTGACCCCAATGTTTCAGCTAATACACAGCTTGCTCCACCGTGCATAATTCCAAAAGGCTGGTGCGTTCTCGGAAGCACCGGCATGGTAGCGGTAAGGGTTTCATTTTCGAGATCGATATCAATGAATTTGATTTCCATTGCTTTTGCCAGGGTTTCATCACCCCAGTTATTGATGAATGCTAATATTTCTTCTTTTGTCTGACCTTTCATTTTTTATAATAGATAAGAGATGATTGATAATGATGAAAAGGGAATATTTTTTTACTCTCCCGTACCCATAATATTGGGATTCCAGTTGGCCGGAACCTTAGGCACAATATCGTTTTTTACATAATAATCCTGAATTTCCTGCATGATTTCAGCAAACGGAACAGATGCAATTCTTTCGTAAGGAATAGTATAGCCCAGGTATACAATTTTTCTCTTGAAATCACCGGCAGCCAGTACAATAGGAACTTTTGCGGCCAAAGCCATGTGGTAGAATCCTTTCCTCCATTTCGGAACCCAGCTTCTTGTTCCTTCCGGAGTGATCACAAGGCTGAAATCTTCCTTGGCAAATTGATTGGCTACAAAATTCACCAGGTCATTTTTCTGGCTTCTGTCAATGCCGATACCTCCAAGCCCCTTTACAATGCCTCCATACCATGCTTTGGTGTGGGCATCTTTGATGATAATTTTTAAAGGTTTATTTAAGGACCAGTAGGCAAAATTTCCTAAAATGTATTCCATATTGTGGGTATGTGGTGCTACTACCAGGATACATCGGTTCAGGACGTTAACATCACCCTGGAGAACAACTTTCCATCCTAATAATTTTAACATCAGTTTGCCTATCAGCTTTTTCATAGATTCTTGGATTAAAAAACAAAAAGTATAACCAAATATTGGTTATACTTTTACAAATATATTGAAATATTATTGCTCTTAAAACAAACCGTTGATTAAATCTACGATTTTCATTACGAATTCCATTGCAAATTGTATCATGATAAGAGTGTTTTTAGTGTTTATTTGGTTATTAAATTTTTAACTATACGAAATTATAACAATTTTTCCACATAGAGAACTAAATACTAGTTTTTTTTCACATTTCTGAGAGAAGAATGGTGTGAATTTCAAACGGTTGCTTTCCATTCACACCTTCTACCACTCTCTGTAGTTAATTATTTAGTTTGTATGGATATTTCGTTTTTTCCGTCTTTTATTTTGATGTCCACATCCTTGTTGATTTTTTTGATATCAGATGCTACGGAATCAATAACTTTCTTAGCCTGGCTGTTCGGAACTTTTTTACCGTTAATGATAACACTGTCTTTATCATCAGAGTTGTATTCTATGCTTGAACCATTTACCGTAATTTTATTTTTTTCGATTCTGATTCCGTTGTGATTTTCATCTCTGTCCTGGTCATCATCATCCATGCCATCTCCGTTCAGGTCACCGTCAAAATCAATTCTGTCTTTTTTAACAGGAATTACGATTGTTTTCTGAGGAACCACCAGCTCATAATTTACTCTGTAATCTCTGAATCTGTGGTCATACGGATATTTAATGTAGTTCGGCAGCATTACTTTATTATCAATAACCTCTACAGGTACTGTTACCTGAATTGGGAAGTTATAACCATTTCCTTCCTTTTTAATGATAAGATAAGGTGTCTTTACTTCCGGTTTTCTTGTAACTTCTACAGAAATATAATCTTCTTCATACACTGACTTTTTATCAGAATAGATGTCATCATCATAAGCTTTATAAGTCTGTGGAATACTTACCTGTTTTACGTCTACATATACAGTATCTGAAGTAGTATTGATGGCCACGTTTTCAATATCTTCTTTGCTGCCTTTATAGATCAGGTTTTTCTTGGCCATGCTGATTCCGAAATAAGTTCCCAGACCTATCAGAAGAAGGAATAACCCGCCAACTACCCATCCAAGATTTCTCAGTTTCGTTTTTGGAGAGAATATCTTAATGCTTAATAAGCTGAAAAGGATAGCAGGAATTAAACTTCCTATAATCATGATGGCTGCCAGTACTTTATCCAAACCATTATCATCCATATAGAATCTGATCTGATTAGCTCCGGGGAAATCTGTATCCATTCCGAAAAGGGCAAATAATACAAATACTCCAATAATGCTTCCTACTGCCACCAATACTGAGAATGCCCCGATTATATATTTGAACACGTTCCAGATCCCGCTGCTGGCATTGTTGATGTAAGGCTTGTTTTCGTTGTAGATTTCTCCGACCCTCTGAGTAGATTCATTGGCAAACTGTACCAATTTATTAGACTCATTCTTAAGATTGTCGAAGTTCATAGGCTTTCCCTGCATCTTCAGGAAATCTGAAGCGGTTTGTGCTTTTGGAAGTACCAGCCAAAGGATCAGATAAAGCAGTAGAATCACTAAAGCGCTTCCTGCCGCAGGAATCATCACCAGGAAAACAACTACCCAGATGATTCTCATAGCAGTAATATCCATTCCTACATAATGTGCTAAGCCTGCACAAACCCCGGCAATTTTCTGCTTTTCAGGGTCACGGAATAATTGTTTTTTGTCTGTATAATTTCCCCCTGTATGGGTATTCTTAGTGGTGTTTTTTTCAGAAAAATAAGCTTCTTCCTGTTCCTCAATTTTCTCAGGAGTTCCGATCTGAGCAATTACTTTTTCTACATCTGTATCATTAATTACTTCACGTTTTCCCAGAGAATCTCTGAAGATCTCCACCATTCTTATTTCTATGTCATGCATTACCTCATCTGCTTCAGAAGCATCCAGTGAGCTTCTCAGAGCGTTCAGGTAATCGCTGAGCTTTATATATGCGTGTTCTTCTATCGTAAAAGAAAAACCTGCGAGTCCTATTGAGAGTGTTTTATTCATAGCTTTGTTTTTTAATGTTGTTGAGTGATTTGGTTTACTGAAGCGGTAAGCTCATTCCACGTATTTTGAAGTTCATCCAGGAAAAGTTTCCCTTTTTCTGTGATCTGATAATATTTTCTGGGCGGCCCGCCTGTAGATTCTTCCCATCTGTAAGAGAGAAATTCTCCGTTTTTAAGTCTTGTAAGAAGAGGGTAGAGGGTCCCTTCCACTACATCCAGTTTTCCTTTTTTCAGTTCATCAATAAGATCAGAAACATACATTTCACGATGATTGATGAGACTTAGAATACAGAATTCCAGAATTCCTTTTCGCATTTGCGCTTTGGTATTTTCAGTATTCATCTTTGATAAGTTTTGTTAATTAAGGTTATATTTTTAGAAAAATGCCCCTAGCTAGTTGAGCCTATTCTAATTTTACATTACAAAGATATGTAATTAAAATGGTATTATGCAATACAAAGTAGTGAAATTTTGAAAATAAATTTGTTAATAATTTGATAATCAGTGTAATAAATTTTTAATAATCTTTTGAAGATTTTTATTTTAGAGGAAGAAATCTTTAGAAAAGGCTAAAAAATTAATAAATTTTGGAAAAATGAAATCATTCTGGCTGGTTAAGATCAAAGTTATCCTGTAATAGAATGTTGTTGTTTGCTATGATTTAATGGTGTTTAATCAATCATCATTATCACTTATCTATTTGTCTAAAAACATTTGAGTTTTGAAATCGGGGTTATGATTCGTATTTTTGTTTGAAAGTTTTTATAAAACATTTGAATCCAATATTACTATGAACATGAATATTTTGAATTATTACAGGAGTTTATCCGCCTTTATACTATTAGGTCCATTGTGTTTCGGGCAATATAAGTTTGAGATTAAGGACGCTTCGAAAAATTATGATGCCATTATCCATATAGACAATTGTTTCGATGGGAAATGTATGGATAAAGGAACTGTTGAATTATTTAACAGCAATAACACCAAAGTACAGACTTTTACATCAGATAATTTGGTACTCCATCTTGGGGAAGGGCAGAAACTGGAGCGTGGGAAAATAATACCGCTAACAAAGGAACAGAGCCCTCTTATTTTTGATGACTTTAATTTTGACGGAACCGAAGACCTCGCTATAAGAAACGGAAATATGGGAAATTATAGTTCAGCATCTTATGATGTATATGTATTCAATAGTACAAGAATGGCTTTTGTAAAAAGTAAAGAACTTACAGAGCTGGGATCAGATAATTTTGATTTTTTTGAAACAGATCCGGTTCGTAAACGTCTTATTGCTTTCGGAAAATCAGGATGTTGCAATCTTTTTACAACAGAATATGAGGTGGTTCCAAATAAAGGACTTAGTAAAGTGCTTGAAAAAGAAGAGGACAGCAGCGAAGAGGGGTATGTAAAAGTTACCACAAAAGAAAAGAAAAATAATAAATGGATTACCAGAACCAAGGTGTATCCGGCAGATCAATATAACAGAGAAAAGTAAGATGAAGATTCAAAAAGAGATTGATTTTATCCTGGCAGTAGATGCCCTGAAAAACGTACAGAGAAGAAATTACAATGCAGATGATTCCCGAAGAGAAAATACAGCGGAGCATTCTTGGCAGATTATTATTTTAGCACAGATTCTTTATCCTTATGCAAAAAACCGTGCAGATATCGATTTGTTGAGAGTGATCAGAATGCTTTCCATTCATGATCTTGTAGAAATTGAAGCAGGAGACACCTTTCTTTTCGATGAAGCAGCTATGGTAGGGAAGTTTGAAAGAGAAAAGCTCTCTGCACAGAAGATCTTCGGAATCCTGGATGAGCCTCTGCGTACGGAATTTTTTAACTTATGGCTTGAATTTGAGGAAGAAGCTACACCAGATGCTATTTTTGCATGTTCTATTGACAGGATCATGCCTTTCATTCTGAATTCACATACTTCGGGGAAAAGCTGGACAGAAGCCGGGGTTACTGAAAAACAGATCAGAAATATGCTTGAAACGGCCATTACCAGAGCTTCAGATGAAATGGGCGAGGCTTTTGAACTGCTTTTGAACAGAAGCCTTGAGACAGAGAAAGTCTTAAAATAAAAATTTATAAAAAGTTTCGGGCGGCCTTTGGCCGCCCTAAATTCTTCTATTTATAGTATTTGGATTGGTTTCTTAAATTCATCAATTGCTACAAAAGTAAAATCACCCACAATTGCTTTTTCTCTTTCGTAAGAATACATCTGTTCAGTATAGATCTCAACGCTTACTTTCATACTGGTTTTTCCAACGTATGAAACTTTTCCGATCAGTTCTACGATAGTTCCGGCAGGAATAGGCTTTTTAAAATCGATCTTGTCACTGCTTACTGTTACCACTCTCTTTCTTGCGAAACGGGTAGCTGCAATGAAGGCTACTTCATCCATCAGCTGCATGGCAGTACCCCCGAAAAGGGTGTCGTAATGATTGGTTGTGTTAGGAAAAACCGCTTTAAAGATTCTGGTTTCGGCAGCTTCAATTCTTTCTTCTGTAGTCATATTTCATTATTAATTAAAGCGAAATGAAATGGTATCAAAACAACAGAATAATAACAGGAACTTTGGAAATCCCTGAAACAATCCATCAGATCAATAAAACTTCAAATCGCGAAAGTTTCTTGTTTAAGAAATCGGCAGGTCTCCTGACTTGTAACATCATTTATCTCCTTCCCATGCCTCGCACAGTGGATCTTTTGATAAAGACTTTAGTTACTTACAGTTGCGCGACAGTCCGTGATTTTCACACGGTTCCCTTTTAATCTGCGGTTATGCAGAACCGGTTTCTGTGATGAATAAGCGTTAAAACTTTTCGGTGCAAAAATAATGAATTTATTCCGGATTATGATAAATAATCTGGCTGATTACTCTTCCCTTTTTGATGGTCCACAGCGTTGTATATCTGTTTTCTCCGGAACCATTGATCATATAAAGAAAGATATTGTCGTTATCCAGGGAAGTTACCCCCACATTGTTGAAATCCATTGTAGGCTGGAACATATTTTTGATGGCTTCTCTTACAAAAACAGAACCTCTTCCTGGCTGTTGAAGTCTTATGGATTTAATTTCCGTCATTCCTTCAGGAAGATCATTGCCAATTCCCCAGGGCTTTACTTTATCTATAGTAAGAAGTTTTCCTTCGGCATCTTTTTCTTTTTTGCGATAGCCGGCATTGGACGGATAAATATCAATAACAACTTTACTCCTTTGGGCTGTAGGAATTTTCGGATCGGAATTATCTGTGAAAATAAGAGATCTTCCGTTTTTAGATTTGGAAGGGGTATAAGCTGGAAGCTGATCTATAAAGGCAATACGTTCCTTATTTACCATCCCTTCCTTGTCAAGGGTTTCATATCGAACAAACGGTTTGTCTTCGTCCTGCTTTTCAGGATATTTAATCCAGATCCATTCCGTTTCTCCCGGAGCAGGTTTTACATAAACAAAAACATCTCCTTTACGCATACGGATCTTATCAACAATTTTTCTGTAATTATCCTTATGTACACGTACATTAGCATACCCTTCTTCAGCTTTTACAACACCAAAAGGAACTTTATTCTGACCTTTAACGTAAGCTAAAGAAAAAATACTGAATGCAGATAAGTAAAATGCTTTGTTTATTGAAATCATTATAACAGATTTTTAATTCCCAAATATATAAATTAAATGCTTTTCGGAAGATAATTATACCGTTGTAGTTCTTTTAAATCTTGTATTGGCTTTAAATATCCGTTGGAAAGAAGGTATATATCATTTGAAATATCAAAAATATCCAGGTAATTATGATCTGAAATAATAATACCCTTGTTTATCATTTGTAAGCGGATCAGTTTTTTTAACTCTTCGGATATTTTAGGTGAAAGACTATGAAAAGGCTCATCTAATAAAATAAAGTCAGAATCAGAATGAATGATAAGAAGCGCTTCAATTATTCTAAGTTCGCCTAAGGAAAGGTTTTTAGGTTTCTCATGCAGAAAAGGCTTGATAAGACTTGAAGAATACAGTAAGTCTGTATTTTCCTTATTGCAGAAAAGCGGAATCAGTTTCTTGATTTTCTCATTTTTAGGTAAAAAGGAATTTTGAGGCAAATAAGAAATTTTATTCCTTCTGTCAGACAGATTTCTTAAAACTTTATCATTACATTTTATAAACTGGGTATCACTACTAATGGTACCGAAAATAATCCGGAGTAAAGTAGACTTTCCGGAACCGTTTCTTCCCAATAATCCTATAATCTGACCAGTTTTACAGCCCAGATAAATATCTTGTAAAATAGGCCTGCCATCAAAAGATTTTGTAATACTGTCAATATGGAGCATTTTCATAAGAACTGTGTAATAATCTCTATAAGTAGACTTAAAGATAGGGTGATTCCCCAAAGAAATAATCTTGAAAATCCAAAATTAGCATAGAAATGATATTCATTTTTAAATCTTAATTCATAGACAAAGTAATGAAGAAGGGGAAAAATTAAAAGAATGCTTAACCCAAAAGTTTGAATGTTGAGCGAGAATAAAAAAATGAGCAGCAAAATAAAGAAGGCTGCAGGAATAATCAGTTTTTTATAAAAGATCCAAAGGACAGAAAAATTTTTGGTCATAGCTGTGATTCGTAAATTTTGACCAAAAATACAGAAATGGATAATAACTAAAAAGAGAGCATCCTCAGACACTCTCTTCCATTATTGTATTCAGTTAATTTCCCAGTTCAAAGATCAATGCATTTTCAAGCCGATTAGATTCTCTCTAATTCATCCGCATCAATCGTTGTTTTGAAAGTTCCATAATTCACAATCACCTTATTTCTGGAGATTTTTTCAATAGTTCCTACGCTGGTACTTCCGGTAATTCGGACGCGCTGCCCTATTTTCATCCAGACTGCACGGTCACTCTTACGTTTTTCCTCCAGCTTTTCATTCGTTTCAGCAATCTTTTCTATCACTTCTTCCTTTTTAAGCTGTTGCGTAATTTTTCTTTTCACTACCTGCAGACGCTTGGATTCATCTTTATCAGCACCTAGTTTTCTGAATTTTTCCTGTTCAAGCAACTTTACAAAATCTTTTACCACATCTTTTCTGGATTTTCCTTTCGTATAGCTATCAATGAAAGCTTCAATCTTGTTCCCGAACTGAAGTTTACGGTGTTCCTCCTCATATAGCTTCTGGAAATTGAAAAGTTTCTGCTGAAGCTGGTCATTCAGCTTCTGAAGGTTATCACGTTTATCTTCTACAGATTCTTTTCTTTCTGCAAGATCAGACTTCAGTTTTTCAACTTCAAACTTCTCCTGTTGCAGTTTTACGATCGTTTTATCAAGATTCACAATATCATGCTCTACCTTTTTCTTGGCAGAATGAATAATAAACCTTGGGATCTTATTCTTTTCAGCCACTTCAAAAGTAAAAGAGCTTCCAGCCTGTCCTACTTCCAGCTTATACATAGGTTCCAGTGTTTCCTCATTGAAAAGCATCGCTGCATTCTGAGCGTTCGGAAGTTGTTCTATAACCAGCTTGATATTGGTGTAATGCGTTGTAATAATCGCAAAACTCTTTTTATCATAGAAAAACTCCATGAAACTTTCAGCCAGAGCGCCTCCCAATTCCGGATCAGAGCCTGTTCCGAACTCATCAATCAGTAAAAGCGTGTCTGCGTCAGCCTCACGGATGATTCCGGACATTTTCTTTAATCTTGATGAATAAGTAGAAAGGTGGTTTTCTATAGATTGATTATCACCAATATCAGTCATGATTTTCTCAAAGAAAAACATTTCAGATTTTGGATGAACAGGAACCAGAATACCACTCTGTATCATCAGCTGTAATAATCCGACAGTTTTCAATGTGATTGATTTTCCACCGGCATTTGGCCCGGAAATACAGATAATTCTGTTATATTCTGTTAATGTCAGAGTCTGCGAGTAAATCGTTTTGTTCTCTACCTTATTTCTTAACCACAACAAAGGATGAAAGGCATCTTTTAACCTCAATGTCTTATGACGGTTGATCTTAGGAAGCACTCCATTGATAAGTTCTGCAAACTTAGCTTTGGCTCTCACCAGGTCAAGATCAAAAATATACATCTGATATCTCCAAAGCTGGGGCTGGAATTCTGCCAGTTCAGCAGTAAGCTTTCTTAAAACCTTATCAATCTCTTTTTTTTCTTCCTCTTCATTTTCACGAAGCTTAAAGTAATGCTTTACAACGCTATCCGGCTGGATATAGGTGATAGAACCGGTTTTTGAAATTCCAAGGGTTCTTCCCGGAACTCTTTTCTTAAATCCTGATTTTACCGCTAAAACCCGTTGGTCATCAATAATGGTTTCCCGTATATCATCCAAAAAGTCACTCTGCCCATACGTGGTAAGAGCACGGTTGAAGTTTTCCTGAATTGCTTTTTTAGCATGCTGGATCTCAGTTCTTATCCCTTTTAAGGCAGGAGAAGCTTCACTTTTTACTTCACCAAAACGGTTGAATACCTTATCAACCTTCTCGATGATCTCTTTTCTGAATTCCAGTACAGAAACTTCTTCCAGTAAAGTGGGAAATGTTTCCGGCATGGTAGGGAAGAACTTCTGTAATCTTCCAATCTGTTCCGTGATGGTTTTTATTTTGATGAAAGCACTGTTTTCCAGACGGTAATTCTCAATCAGCATCAGTTTCAGCTCACTTTCAATATCTTCATATTCATCAAACGGAATCGCATTTGAACTTTCAAAACTTGACAGGTATTCTGATGTTTTTTTTAATGAAAGTTCTGCCTCGTCAATTTCCATCGGACGAAGTTGAAGAATTTTTTCTCTTGTTTTCGGAGAATACGCAAATGGGGAGATTTCCGCGAGCAATTGCGGAAACTCTAATTCGTCTAAATCTTCTTTATCTATATACACACTGCAAATTTAGTGAGAATTTTGATTATTACGTATATTTGAGTGATTTACAAAAATAGATTGATGAAAGAATGATTCCTTATTCTGTATTTCTTTCACACGTTTAATGATAATTTTTGATGAAAATATGAAACTGGAAACTGAAAGACTGATCCTGAAAGAGATCAATGAGAGCCATGTAGAGGATATTCTTAAAATCAGAAGCAATGAAATAACGAATTTATATGTGAAAAGAAATTCTCCTAAGACCAATTATGATGCCCTGGAATTTATTCTGCATATTAAAAGAGAAACTCAGGATGGGAAAGTTGCTTTTTGGGGAATAGCATATAAAGATTCCGGGAATCTTATTGGGACCATTTGCCTCTGGAATTTTTCATCAGATAAAACAATGGCGGAAGTAGGGTATGAACTACTGCCTGATTATCATAGAAAAGGAATTATGTCTGAAGCTTTGTCTGTTGTTTTGGAGTATGGATTGAACACATTAGGGTTGCAGAAAATAATAGCCATCACAAGCAGATTCAATGAGAACTCTAAAAAGCTTCTTTTAAAGCATCATTTTATTCTTGAAGAAGGTGAAAGAGACAAACACAATCCAGATAATATTGTTTTCAGTTTTAAAAATATAAAACATTGAATCCATAGGTTTTTTTTCTATCTTTAGCCCCAATAGATGGATAGTATCACAATATGAAAAATGAAATCAAATCCTTAACCGGTTTAAGGGGCATTGTAGCATTATGGGTTGCTTTTTTTCATTTAAGTCATTTTGAAACTGATATTATTCAGACCGTTGTGGGAAAGGGGTATGTGGCAGTAGATATTTTTTTTGTATTAAGTGCGTTTTTATTGGCTGTTTCTTATGCTGGTAAGTTTAAAGCTTTAAATTTTAATGTCTTACAGCTGTTTTATAAGAAAAGAGTTAACAGGATTTATCCTGTCTATATAGCATCTGTTATTTTTATCGTCATATTCTTAATAAAAACTTCAAAAACTAAATTTTTAATTAATGCTGCTTTATTGCAGTGCTTTTTCAATCCTAATTATTCATTAGGCTCAGTATATTGGTCTTTGAGTACAGAGTGGATCTGTTATCTGATATTTCCTTTCCTGCTTTTCTTTACCGTTCGATACAAAATACGCAGTGAAATATTGATTATCACAGGTTTAATTTTAAGAGTAATTCTTCCATATCTTCCTGATAATTTATATTTAAATTCAGAAATGCCCATGCTAATGATTAAATCACCGGATTATCTTGATATTACTTATGGCTTAAATTCACTGATCCGAACGGTATCATCTTATCTGCTGGGAATTGGGCTTGCTTTTTTACCAGGGACCAGGTTCCGCAAAAATATAATCATTTATATTGCATTAATCCTGTCTTTGTTATTGCTGTATACAGAAAAAGGACTCTTTTTTATTCCGTTATTATCGGCTATTATGATTAAGCAGTTATATGATGGTGAAGATAGTATGTTCAAAAGGTTTTTGGGAAGTGATGCTGTTTATTTTCTGGGAAATATTTCATATTCATTATATATTATTCATTATATCGTGCTAAGAGAAAGATTAGTATTCCTGTCATCAAAGCTTATGAATAGCTTTGTTCTGTTGGCCTTATCTATTGTTCTGTCTTATTTCTCTTATATTTTAATTGAAAGAAAAGTGAAGATATTTAAGGTATAATTGGTGGTCTTATTTTAATATTAATTACTTTTGCAATATGACCTGGACAGAAATTTTAGCCCCGATAAAAAGTACAGAATACTTTAAAACACTTTGGGAGAAAGTAAAAAATGAATATGCAACCACTAAGGTATTTCCTCCAAAAAATCAAATCTTCAGAGCGTTGGAAATTACGCCGTTTGAAGATGTTGAGGTGGTGATTATTGGTCAGGATCCCTATCATAACGATTATCAGGCGAATGGTTTATGCTTTTCCGTATCTGAACAGGTTACCGCACCTCCATCCCTTAAAAATATTTTTATTGAATTAAAAGATGACCTTGGAGTGGTGAGAACTTCCAAAGAACTGGATGACTGGGGAAAACAGGGAGTGCTTCTGTTGAATGCTACTCTTACAGTTCGTGCCCATTCACCCAATTCCCATAAAGATCTCGGCTGGGAAACATTTACCAATTATATCATCAAAGAAATTTCAGATAAAAAAGAAAATGTAGTTTTTGTTTTATGGGGTGCTTTTGCACAAAAAAAAGCCGAACTTATTGATCCGGCTAAACATTTTATATTGAAATCAGCACACCCGTCACCGTTTTCTGTTCATAGAGGATTCTTCGGAAGCAAGCCTTTCTCAAAAATTAATGAATATCTTATTTCCAAAGGGAAGAAGCCGATTTCTTGGTAGTATTTGAAGTAGCCCTGTTGCTTTTGATACTTACCCCAATTTTATATTTTCCCTTTAGCTCTTCGGCTCCTCCTGCTTTAGGATATGGAGTGACTTCCTGTAGGGTAATGGTATAACCGTTGAATTCAGCAGATTGATGATAGTTTTTGCTTGGGAAATCCATGCTGGCAAGATTCAGGAGTACAGGCCGGGTAGAGGTTCCCATAACTTCAATTTGAGCAAGAGCAGCCCCGGCCCAAATACAGTTTACCCCTTCAGGGCAGCGGCTGTCTTCGGTAATTCCTTTGAACGTTATGTTCATTTTATAATCCAGAAGAAACTTATTTTCTCCTTCACTTAAATAGATGAGATCATTCTTTTGCTCATCAGATTTTGTATTGGTTGCCATTTCAGTGGTCTTTAGGTCTGCTTTGGCTTTCTTTTGGGCATCACATCCCGTTAATGCGAAAATTCCCAGGCTGAATAAGATGATTTTATGAAGCATGATTTTTCTTTTTGAATTAAATAATATCAAACATATTAAGAAGTACTACCAAAAACATTGCCACACCCACTACAAAGCTGAATCCCGTACCATAAATAAACCCGATTAAAGCTCCTTTAGTAGATTGTAAGGCTTTGTTCATATCCTTGCTGTCGTGAAGCATCTCGCCAATAAATACCCCAGCAAACATTCCGATAAGAAAGCCTAAAGGAATTGGAATGAAAATCCCGACAATGGTTCCTATTACAGAGCCGATACTTCCCCAGCGTGTTCCACCATATTTTCTGTTGGTTCTTGCAGGAATTACGTAGCTTAAAACAACAGAGGCTGCTGTGAGGATCCCAAAAGCCCATATATAAATCATAGGCAGATCCGCATCTGTTCCGAATTTATAGATCAGTAATCCGCAGATACTTAGCAGAAGCCCGGGTAAAACAGGAAGGAATGTACCTAGTATCCCTACAAACAATAAAATAAGACATAGAATATTAATAACAGTTGTATCCATTCTTTTAAATATAGACGAATATATGAAACCTTAGCGATTCAACAAACAGGGCTGATTGTGAAAATACAGTGGATTTTTAAATAATTTAAAGGAATTTTATGAACGGCTTTAAATTTTGGGATGAAAATTGATTGTGAATAGTAACATCATCATCCTTAATTTTATAAATTTGCTGTAATGAAAGATGACCTACAGGAAACCAAGAACTATTTGCAGGAAATAAGCGAACGGTTATACATTTACATTACCCAGATCTCACCCTCCGGGCTGGATTGGATTGTTCATATCATTGTAAAACTGGCCTTGCTCTGTGCTGTGTTCTTAATTGTAGACTTTGTCTTTAAATTCGTCATCAATGCTATTATTCGCTCGTTCCATAACGAAGAGAAATTTCCGGTACTCAAGTCTATTTATCAATCTAAAATTACCAATTCGGTAGCCCATTTTGCCGCCTTGACTGTTGTTGGGGGAATTCAAGAATCAATTTTTCCTGAAGGAGCATTACCCAAGACAACAATTTTCATTTTCCGGTCTGTGAATCTGGGATTGGTAATGATTTTGGCTGGAATGTTGTACAGGTCATTAACTGCATTCAGGAATTATTTCTCCATCAAACAGGATTTCTACAAGATTATGGCCCTGAACGCCATCTCAGAAACGGTGAAGATTTTAGGGATCTTTGTATTCTCAGTGGTGGGTTTATGCGTGATTTTCGGGATTAAGGGAACTACAATTGTGGGAAGCCTTGGGGCGATAACGGCAGTTTTGGTACTTGTTTTCAGGGATACTATTCTGGGATTTGTTACCGGGATTCATGTGGCTACTTCCAAGAATCTGAAAGTAGGAGACTGGATCAGCATTCCCAAATACAGTATTGAAGGAAATATTACTGAAATAAGCCTCCTGACTACAAAAATTACCAATTTTGATAAAACGGTTTCTACCATTCCTACTTATGATTTCCTGACTACGGAAATTAAAAATATGCAGGTAATGTCTGAATCTAATAACAGAAGAATCAAGAAGTCTATTTATTTTAATATCAATTCCTTTAAGTTTCTTACGGATGAGGACATTGAACGTTTAAAAGAAATTAATTTGATTGCAGATTATCTCGAACAGAAAAGAGTGGAAATCAGAAGTGAAAAAGAAAACCTGAGCAATAATGATAAAACCATTAACGGAAGGCAGCTTACGAATATCGGGGTTTTCAGGTATTATGCACAAAAATACATAGAAAACGATCCTGATATTGAAGTAAATGCAACAAGAATGGTCCGCCAGCTGGAAATTACCCCGCAAGGGCTTCCTCTTGAGATCTATTGTTTTGCCAATGATTCCAAATGGGAACATTTTGAACAGATCCAGGCTGATATTTTTGATCATTTGCTGGTAGCATCCAAAGAATTTGAGCTTCAGGTGATGCAGGTAAGTGTTAAAGTATAAAGAGATAATGCTCTAAAAAATAAACTTAAGTGATAATACAGTTAGAATACCTTAGTGAAGTCGTAAGCCCGGATAAACATCCAGCTTCTGCCTTCCATCTTCTAACTTCTGTTATCTAACATCTAAATATAAAAATGACAAAACTAAGCGTAAACATCAATAAGATTGCGACATTAAGAAATGCAAGAGGAGGTGAAACACCAAGTGTGACAGAAGCCGCTATAAAGATTCAGGAATTCGGGGGACAGGGAATTACGATTCACCCAAGGCCGGATGAAAGGCACATTACAAGAAAGGATGTCTATGATCTGAAACCATTGGTGACGACTGAGTTTAATATTGAAGGAAATCCGCATCAGTCTTTTATTGATATGGTATTGGATGTAAAGCCTGAGCAGGTAACGCTGGTTCCGGATGCAGATGATGCTATTACGTCCAATGCTGGTTGGGATACTAAAAAACACCAGGATTACCTTACGGAAATCATCGCAGAATTTAAAAATGCAGGTATTCGTACATCTATCTTTCTTGATCCCCTACCGGAACTGGTAGAATATGCCGCAAAAACCGGAGCAGATAGAATTGAGCTTTATACGGAAGCTTATGCAAAAAACTACTTATCCAATAAAGAGCAGGCTATCAAACCTTATTATGATACCGCTGTTGCTGCTAATGAATTTGGTTTAGGAATTAATGCAGGACATGATCTGAGCCTTGAAAACCTGAAGTATTTTGCAGATACTATTCCAAATCTGTTAGAAGTATCCATCGGACATGCCTTGATCTCTGAAGCGTTATACATGGGCTTAGAAAATACAGTTCAGTCTTATTTGAAGAGATTGGCGAAATGGTAAAATAGATGCCGGATGTAAGATTTAGATTTTATAGTAAAAGTCTTGTCCTGATCCTCCGGAATCTGTATTTCAAATCTGTTATTTAAAAAAATATGGAAATCTTAAATTCAAAAATATTTGGCGAAAGTTCTGCCGCTACGCCGCTTTTAGTATTCCACGGATTGTTTGGGATGCTTGATAACTGGGGAAGTTTCGGAAAAGATCTTGGAGAATATCTTCCGGTACACCTTATAGATCTTAGAAATCATGGAAGAAGTTTTCATTCCGATGATATGTCTCACGATGATCTTGCTGATGACATTGCCCGTTATATGGAACATTATGGTATTCAGAAAGCGCATGTTCTAGGACATTCTCTGGGAGGGAAAGCTGTGATGCAGTTTGCTATAAAATATCCTGAAAAAGTAGAAAAGCTGATTGTGGTTGATATTTCACCCAAAGCTTACCCACCACATCATCAGGGAATCATCAAGGCCCTTGAAACGGTGGATTTTAATACCGTAAGCTCAAGGAATGAGGTGGAAGCTATTTTGAGTCAGTATATCCCTGAAAAATCAACAATACAGTTTTTAACGAAGAACCTGTACTGGGATGATAATAAAAAGCTGAACTGGAGGTTTAACCTTAAAACGCTGTCTGAAAAGTATAATGAATTTGTTTCCAATGCTGTGAAATTTGGCGTTTTTGAAGGGGAAACCCTGTTTATTGCGGGGGAAAAATCTAATTACATCCTGCCGCAGGATGAATATGGAATCAAACAGCAGTTTCCAAAAGCTAAGATTGTAACCGTTAAAAATGCAGGCCATTGGGTTCAGGCTGAAAACCCTGTTGATTTTGCTATTGTTGTTAAGCAATTCCTTGGTTTGGATTAATAATATTCTTTCTATTTTGATTATATGTTAAAATTATCTTAAAATATTGAATTATTTCTCCATGAGTTGAAAAAGTTTGTATATTCGATTATCAAATAAATAAACATATTAACTTATGAAAGACAAAAACTCAAAAAAGAAACCGTTTTTCGCGTCATTTCTTGAAAAACAACTTAAAGATCCGGAAACAGTGAAAGGAGGAACTGATATTACAATTCCTGAGAGAGACGCTGTTACAAAGCCTACTTTGGATGGTGTAACATCTAAGTTAACCGATATGGATCATACCATGAAATATCCTTCTGATGGGGATGATGATACCGCTGAACTATAAAAATGATTATTTTACGGTAACATATAAAAAAATTGTAACAAAGGGGGAAACTTAACATGTTAAGTTTCCCTTTTTAATAAAATCGGCGAATGATTCTCTGTATTACCCACTCACAGGATTTTTATACTATTGATCGTTTTTTTCAGTATCTTTCTTCTAAAAATATTCCTTATTTCAGACTGAATTCTGATCAGTTGAATCATCTACAGAAAATCAGCATCAGTGAAGATTCATTCCAGATTACTGGTGAAGATGGGAAATCTGTCAGTTCCAATGATATTACAGGAGTATGGAATAGAAAAATATGGCGGATAAGCGTCCCTGAGGAATTGGATCAGGAATACGAAAAAATATTCCTGAATGAATATGCCCATCTCCGCTACAATCTGTTTACCCAACTGCAGCATCTTCCATGGATTAATCCTTACGAAAATGAAAAGAAAGTTGATGGAAATAAAATGTTTCAGCTGAAAGTAGCGAAACGAAATCATCTGACGATTCCCCCTACTGTTTTTACCAACGATGAAGAGAAAGTAAAAGCTTTTTTTGAAGAGCATTGCTCAGGAAAAGCTATTGCTAAACTTCACGGAGTAATCCGTAAAACAATGAGTGGTGAAAACCTGATTTCCACAATGGTAATAGAGCAGGAAACGCTGGAGAACCTTTCGGGTATGATCTATTGTCCTATGATTTTTCAACCTTATATAAATAAAGAATATGAACTGAGGATTATGTATGTAGACGGGGAATTTTATACGGGAAAGATCAACAACAGTGAAAATGCAGACTGGAGGGTGAGCCATAAAGACTATTTCTGGACAGCTTATGAACTGCCTGCCGATATCAGAACCAATCTGACGTCTATGATGAAGGAAATGGGATTGTATACGGGAGCTATTGATATGATCCGTGGTAAAGATGGGAAGTATTATTTTCTGGAAGTCAATCCGCAGGGAGAGTGGGGAATGCTGCAAAAAGAACTGGGATTTCCCATTGCAGAAAGAATTGCCGATAACCTTATTAAAAGAATCAATATCCATGAATAAAATTTTAATTATAACACATACTGCAGATAATTTTTCCATTGAAAAAGTAACGGAATATATTAAAGAGAATAATTGTGAGGTCATTCGTTTTGATGTTGACCTGTATCCTTTACAAAATAAACTGTCGACTGTTTTCCAGGATGGGAAATGGATCACATTGCTTGAAACATCAGAGAAAAAATACCGGTTGGAAGATATTTCAGCAGTCTGGTATCGACGGGCTTACAATATCGGGAAAGGGTTGAAGGATGAAATAGATGCCAAATTCCTGGGTGCCGCTATGGGGGAGATCCGTAATACTTTATTTGGTTTCTTTGAATCTGTTGATGTGTATTCATTAGGCAAACCAAGTGTGTACAGAAGACTCGACAGTAAGGAAGAACAGCTCAAAATAGCTCATAAAATAGGGCTTTTAATACCGGAAACCTGCCTCACCAATAGCCCTGCAGAAGCAAAACAGTTTATCCTTAAACACAAGAATGTGGTCGCTAAAATGCAAACCGGTTTTGCAATTTATGAAGATGGTGTAGAAAGCGTGGTCTTTACCAATGTGGTGAGTGAAGACAAACTTGAAGAGCTGGATTCACTGCTGTATTGCCCAATGCAGTTTCAGAAAATGATTCAAAAGAAAAAAGAACTGCGGGTGACGATTGTGGGAAGAGATGTGTATGCTTTTGAAGTAGATTCCCAACAGTTTGAAGACGCTAAAGTAGACTGGCGAAAAGATGGGGTTAATCTGTTAGATAAATGGACGCAGACACAATTACCGCCAGATGTTGAAGAAAAACTTCTGGAACTTCTGGATGTTTATCATGTAGACTATGGCGCGATAGATATTATTGTTTCTCCTGAAGATGAATATTATTTTATCGAAATCAATGCAGCCGGAGAGTTCTTCTGGCTGGATAAACTTACGGAAGGAAACCTTATCTCCAGAAGTATTGCAGATGTGCTTTGTGATAAAGCTCCTAGAAGAGATAATGTGGTAATGGTATAAATGATTAATTTTTATATAGTGGCTCTGGAAGTTGTAATGCTTTCAGGGCTTTTTTATTAAACCACTCCGTCAAAACCTCCTAAATTTTTGCCAGCGCTGCAGTAGATGAGAATTTTTTACGTTTTCAACGGAGGTATTTTTAAAAACTTATGTGCTCAAAGAAAAATGTTTTTTGACTTTATTAACGATTCGATTTGTGGTTGAAATAAAAGTACTCTGTATTTAAATTTCATATTTTCTGATTTTCAGAATGATAATATTGGTTAAATAAAGTTGAATTTTGTTTTAAAAATCGCAAATTTGCAAAAGCAGTTTTTCAGGTAACTTTTATAGGAACCTGAAGAATTGCCGGATAAAAAATATTGTCATATTTTAGTCAGCAATCAAGCAACATAATTTAATGGTTTTTGTAACGGGTGCAACCGGAATTCTGGGGAGAATAATCGTGCTGGAGCTTCTTAAAAGAGGTAAAAGCGTACGTGCTTCCAAAAGACCGGGCAGCAATTTAAACGAAGTAAGGCATTCATACAGCTTTTATACGGAGAATCCTGATGATTTTTTCAATAAGATAGAATGGGTTAATGTGGATTTTGATGATATTGATTCCTTAAAGGATGCTTTGAAAGGAGTAGATGAGGTCTACCACTGTGCCGCAAAAGTGAGCTTTCATCCCAAAGATGAGAAAGAAATGTACCATACGAATATTAAAGGTACTGAAAATCTGTTGTATGCCTGCGAAGATTCCAGTGTCAGAAAATTTCTGCATGTAAGCTCTGTAGCCGTTTTAGATAACTATAATGAGAAAGGAGAGCTTGATGAAGGTTCCGATTTCAATCCAAAATTAGAACATTCTGCCTATGCTATTTCCAAACACTTATCTGAAATGGAAGTCTGGAGAGCCTCAGCAGAAGGAATGAACGTAGTTATCATCAATCCTGGAATGATCGTAGGAAGTGGAAACTGGACACAAAGCAGCGGTGAGCTTTTCTCAACCTTTGAAGATAACAGCTTTACGTTTGCCGGCGGATCTGCTTATGTGGATGTGAGAGATGTTGCTAAAACTGCCATTGAACTGATGGAAAACAATATTTTTGGGGAACGTTTTATTATTGTTGCCGAAAATAACAGATATGCCGATCTGGCAAAACAGATCAGGACCCGATTGGGCCTTAAAGAAGCAAAAATTCTTGCAAGATGGCAATTAAACATAGGAAAATGGGCTAATACTCTTTTCGGATGGCTGATTCCTAAGCTTAGAATGATCACAGAATCCAATATTGAGGCTATCTCTTCATTCAACACCATTTCCAATCACAAAGTCAAGGAAAAACTGAATTATCAGTTTATTCCCATCCAAGAAAGCATAGACTTTCACCTGAACAATTATATTAACGACAAAAAGCTGAAGAAATGAATCTTGCAGAGGCAATAATCCTTAAAAATGTAGAAAAACATCCTATTAAAGCAGCCATTGGTTTTAAAAAGAAAGAAGAAGCCTGGAAAGAGCTGAGCTGGAAGAAATTCAGTGAAATTATTTTTAAAACCGCCAATGCACTAAAAGGAGCAGGTGTTCAGGAAAATGATAAAGTGGCTATTTATTCAGATAATTCATCTGAATGGATGATAATGGATTTGGCAGCAATGTCTATTGGAGCAGTTACTGTTCCAATTTATTCTACGAATAATGCTGAGCAGGCAGAATATATCATTAAAGATTCCGGAACGAAGGTGATCCTGGTAGGAAACCAAATGCAGTACGATGCCTGTCTGGAACTTTTACACAAAGAAGATAATTATCTTGAAACCATTATTGTTTCTAAAAAAGCAGTGTGGATCAAGAAAGAATTCAGCAGCTTTTATCTTGAAGATTTCATTGCCAAGGCTTCTCCAAAACTGGAGATCTGCAAAAGAGAATATGACGATACGGCTACGCTGATCTATACTTCGGGTACCACAGGAATACCTAAAGGGGTTATGCTTACCCATGGGAATTTCATCAAGGCATTCGATTCCCATTTTGAATTTTTTAAATTTAAAAACTTTGAAGAAGAGCTTTCATTGGCATTCTTACCATTAAGCCATGTTTTTGAAAGAAGCTGGAGTTTATTGTGCCTTTATGGTGGTGCAAGGGTTTATTTCCTTGAAGATCCGAAAAACGTAGCCAAAGCATTGGAGGAAGTAAAGCCTACTGCCATGTGTGCGGTACCGAGATTCTTCCAGAAAGTATATGCCGGAGTTCTTGAAAAAGCAGAAGAAGGTTCATCCTTAAAGAAAAAGATTTTTGATTGGGCTTTAAAAACCGGCTGGGAAACTGCAGAATTAAGAAGAAATGAAAGACCAATTCCTTTTGGGTTAAAATTAAAAGAATCTGTTGCAGATATGTTGGTCTTCAGTAAGATCAAGGAAAAAATGGGTGGAAGATTATGGTTTTTACCTTGTGGTGGAGCCTCACTATCTCCGGAAGTTACCAGATTCTTTGAATCTGTAGGGATCCATGTTACCGTTGGATATGGTTTAACAGAAACTACAGCTACCTTAACGCTTTTCCCTTTAACTCATTTTGAGCATGCAACAAGCGGTAAACCACTGCCAGGAGTAGAAATCCGTATTGGAGAAAGTGATGAGATCCAGGCCAGAGGAAACGGGATCATGAAAGGATATTATAACAGACCTGAAGAAACTCAGAAAGTATTTACAGAAGACGGCTGGTTTAAAACAGGTGATGCGGGTAAATTAGATGATAAAGGAAATCTGATTATTACAGACAGACTTAAGGATCTGATGAAAACTTCCAACGGAAAATATATCGCACCGCAACAGATTGAAAATCTTCTGACCAATAATAATTTCATTCAGCAGATTATGCTGGTAGCGGAAGGAAGACAGTTTGTATCTGCCTTAATTGTTCCGAATTTTGAGTTTTTACAGGACTATATTAAAAAGAACAATATACCATTCACCCATTGGGAAGATATGGTGAAAAACGAAAAGATAATCAACCTTTATAAAGATAAGATTAAAGAGCTGCAAAATCACCTTGCCGATTATGAGAAAGTGAAAAAATTCACGCTGATGCCGGCAGAATTTGACATCAATACAGGAGAAATCACCCCAACATTGAAAGTTAAAAGAAACGTGGTTCTTAAAAAATATGCAGATATTATAGAGAAGATGTATTAACAGGCTTATAAACCACAAAAGTCACAAAAGTTTTTAATACTTAAGTTTTTAAAATTGCCAGCTTTGTGTTTAACAAGTACACTTAAGTTTTGTAAAACCTTTCACGGATAGCTAATTGAAGACGTGAAATTCCCTTAGTTGGAGAAATGGCAAAAATTCAAAGAACTGTTGACGGAGTGGTTCAAAGTTTTTATCACTTAAATCAAACTATGACAACACAATTTATAGGAAAAGGAAATTTCATTATTCATACACAAACGGTTTCAGAGAGCTGTCCGTCTAATATTGCCTTGATTAAATATTGGGGGAAATATGACAATCAGATTCCGGCTAACCCAAGTATCAGTTATACTTTAAACCATTGTAAAACCAATACTACCATGGATTTTTTGGCTGACGAGCCTTTTTCCGTACAGACATTTTTGTCAAACAATGAAGAGGTGAAATTCGCTGAAAAAATTGAAAAATACTTCAAAAATATTGAACAGTACCTTCCATGGATCTTAAAGGGTAAATATATTATCAGAACAGAGAATACCTTCCCTCACAGTTCCGGAATTGCAAGCTCTGCTTCGGGATTCGGAGCTATTGCCAAATGCCTGATGGCTCTGGATGAGTCATTTACAGGAAAAACCTCTGAAGAGGAATCTTTGCAAAAAGCTTCTTTTTTAGCCAGATTAGGAAGTGGAAGTGCATGCAGAAGCCTTTACAACGGGCTGATTGTATGGGGAGAAACGGAAGAAGTGAAAGGAAGTTCTGATCTGTTTGCAGTAGCCTATCCTGAGAGTGAGATTCATGAAATATTCAAAAACTTTAACGATTGGGTTCTCTTGATTCATGAAGGACAGAAAAGCGTTTCTTCAACGGTAGGCCACGGCTTAATGAAGTCTAATCCGTATGCAGAAAGAAGATTTCAGGAGGCAAAGGAAAACTTTGTTCCGATGAAAGAAATCCTTAAAAATGGAGATATGGAACGTTTCATCAAGTTGGTAGAGCATGAAGCTCTTACACTTCATGCTATGATGATGATGAGCGATCCTGCATTTATCCTGATGAAAACAGGAACATTAGAAGTGATCAATAAAATCTGGGATTTCAGGAGAGAAACAGGACTTCCTCTATTCTTTACCCTGGATGCCGGTGCCAATGTACACCTTTTATTCCCAAGCGGCACTTCAGAAGAACAGATCAAAACATTTATAGAAGCAGAATTACTGCAACATACTCAGAAAAATGGAGTAGTGAAGGATGTGATGAGGTTTTAATACAATACTAAAAAGTGGATTTTAAAGTCCACTTTTTTTATTTAATCTTCAGTAACAACCGTTTCCCGGTTGCCGTCTTCCTGTTTACCTTCTTCTATCATGATTTCTGCTTCTGCCTTTTCTTCTGAAGTAGCTGTTTCTATAAGCTCTGCCTGCTCACCGTTGTGATGGTCTATGAAAAATTCACAGTATACCGGAAGATGATCTGAACCAAAATTTTCCAATGTCTTCAGTTGTTTGATAAAAATGTCTTCGCTGTGAAACATCAGATCAATCGGAAACCTCAAAAAGCGGTACCTGGCATGGAAAGTAGAAACAAAAGAATGCCCCACTCTCGGATCTATAAGATGACTCATCTTTCTGAAAAGTACAGAAGACCTTGACCAGGCTACATTATTGAAGTCTCCCACTACAATAACCGGTTCTTTGATATCTTTTACCCGCTTGGCAGTACTTAGAAGATCACCATCTCTTTCCTTGGAGGTTTCTTCCTCTGTAGGGCTTGGCGGTGGCGGATGAACACCAAAGAAAACAAAGGAAAAGCCATCTGTTGTTTCCATATGGATTTCAATGCTCGGAATATCGTCTGCTACAAAATAATGCGTTCTTGCCTCCTTAATCTCAATTTGGGAATAAAAGTGCATTCCGTAAGTGTTTTCAAGGGTTACTTTGTGCTGGTACGGATATTTCTTTTCCAGTTTTCTCATGGCTTTTTCCCAATCGCTGTTGCTTTCCATCGTCATGAAAAAATCAGGTTCATATTTTTCAATAAGCTTAGAAAACCTTCCATATTCCTTATTGAACTGGTAAACATTGGCCGACACAAAATGGAGTCTTCCAGAAGAGTTGTTGCGGTGTTTATGTTTTTTTACAGGATAAAGGCGCGTATATCTGATAAGGGTTTGGCTGTGATAAACAAATAAAGCCAGCAGAAATCCCTGATAATACCAGAAATATTCTGCAGGAGCAATTATAAATCCTAACAGAAAAGTGAAAAATATGAGATAAGTAACCTGTATTTTAGCAAATTCAGGAACCCGGAATATCCAGTGAGAATGCTGAATTTTAGGTAGTATAGTTAAGACCAGTAAAAGTATGGTCAGAATCATATAAACAATCAACATATAAAAATTCTTTGGCTGAAATAATTTTTATTACAATTTAAGGAAAATGAAATTTAAAATCTCATAATCAAATTAAAATTTATTTTACCTATTTTTAGTTAAATTTACTCCTTATGAATACCATAACAGCAATATTTGTCTTATGCAGTGGTTTCTGTTTCGCACAGCAGAGTCAGGAAATAGAAAAACCTATACACAGCCTGTTTCTTGGCATGAAAAATGCAGACCCTGAACTTGTAAAATCAGCCTTTGCTGAAAATGCGGTTTTGCAGACTATTACACAAGATGGTACCGTAAAAGGTGACAATATACAGGAATTTATAGATACTGTTTCAAAGTTTTCAAAAGGTGACCTGGATGAAAGGATCCTAATAGAAGCTGTTCATACAGATGGAAATCTGGCCACCGTATTTACACCTTACAGTTTTTACCTGAAAGGGAAATTATCCCATTGCGGAGCCAATAGCTTCCAACTGGTGAAACAGAATAATGAATGGAAAATTCACTATATTATTGATACCCGGAGAAAGGAAAACTGTAGAGAAATAAAATAATAAATCAATTAGTTAAAAGAAATGAAAATCCATCATATAGCCATTATCTGTTCAGATTATCAGATATCAAAGAAATTCTATACAGAAACTTTAGGTTTACAGATCGTTCGTGAAGTTTACCGTGAAGAAAGGAAATCTTATAAACTTGATCTGGCTATAGGAGATCATTATGTGATTGAATTATTTTCCTTTCCTGATCCGCCTGCGCGCCCATCGCGTCCCGAAGCCTGCGGATTAAGGCATCTTGCTTTTTCAGTAGAAAATGTAACGGAAAAACGAAACGAATTAATAAGGAAAGGTCTGGATTGTGAGGAGATCCGTATAGATGAATTCACAGGGAAAGAATTTTTCTTTACCCAAGATCCGGATTATTTGCCATTGGAGTTTTATGAAATGTAATCAGTGGGCATACCCTGCAAAGAAACTCACTGCCATAATTGCTAAAACAATGGAGGAAATAAATACATATATGTAGTCCTTTTCTTTTAAATAACCTATTAAAGCAAAGATAATTCTCATCAGAGGAGTTAGGATCAGTATCAGGATTCCCAGCTGAATAATGGCCATTCCTTCTCCCTTACAAAGGGAATTCCAGAAGTGGCTCCATATTTTTTCAGAAGAAGTTGCCACAACAAGGCTGGTATATTTGCTGGGCATCTCAAAACCTTCAGTAAACAGTTTGATGAATCCGATCAGGGAAGTAGCTACAGAGAGAATTACACCCAGTCTCAGGAGATTTCCTACAGAGCGGTTCAGATCTATATCTGTAAAATTCTTTTTCATTATCTGAAGCTTTTATTGATACCGTTATACATCATATATACAGACAGAATTGTAATCACAATGGCAAAAAATACCTTTAGCTTTTTGGTTTTGGATACCATCAGGGTTTTAGAACCAATAAAACTTCCAATTACCACTCCAATCAGTACAGGAGCTGCAATTACCGGAATAATTTCACCTCTCTGGAAATAGATCAGTGCACTGGCAACCGCTGTTACTCCAATCATAAAATTACTGGTAGTTGTAGAAACTTTGAATGGCAGTTTCATCATATTATCCATTGCCAGTACTTTCAGTGCTCCTGAACCAATTCCTAAAAGTCCGGACATTGCACCGGCGAACATCATCATTAAAAATCCCGGTACTGTATTTCTTGCAGAATAGCTTTTTAATATTCCTTTATCCGGGAAAGTGCCGTAAAGTTTAAGTTTTTCTTCCAGACTTCCTTGAATCAGAGGTTCCTGATGATCAGGTTTTCCTTTTAGGTTTAAAGCAACCGTCAAAAGAAGGATACTTGCGAAAATAATTCCAATGGTATTGGGGTTAAGCATACCTGAAACCAAAGCTCCTACAATGGCTCCTGCTGTGGTAGCTATTTCGAGAAACATTCCGACTCTCATATTGGTAAAACCTTCTTTTACGAAAGCTACCGCAGCGCCTGAAGAGGTACCGATTACGGAAATAAGAGAAGCGCCGATGGCATAGTGCATTGGAACACCGAATCCCAGCGTTAATAAAGGAATAATGATGACTCCTCCTCCCAGCCCTGTAAGTGAACCCAAAAGGCCCGCTGAAATGGCACCAAGGAAGAGTATGATGATTTCTGACATACTACAATTAATATTACAAATATAAAATTATTGTAGTAGTCTGCCAAACATTTGAAAAAGATAAATTTAACGTATTTTTGTAGGCATGAAAAGTGAAATGAAATTATTTTATGTGATTCTTGGGGCAACCCCTAAAGGAAGAAATATTGAACAGCACGATGTTTTTTTTGGGATTGCTGAAAACCTTAAGGAGCTTGTTCCTGATATGAAAGCCTTTTGGAAAGAAGCAGAAGGAAAGATTCATATTGACTGTTATCAGGAGGTTAAATTTGCTGATGGTTATGAAGTGAAGATTGTTGAAAAAGGTGAAGCTCCATCTGAAAATCAATTGTTCTTCCTTAATCTAGGAGGCTATAAGCCCGGATTTTTTGAAGAATTCCACGAGCAGCATCTGATGGTAGGACAGTCCATGGGCGAGATTGTAAAGAGAGCTAAAGCTACGGAGTTTTATAAGACCATGGGATTTGAAGGAGCCGTAAGCCATATTGATGATAAGCATGGAGTGGATATTGATGATATTTTCAATGTAAATGATATTCTTCCGGCATCTATGAAAGAAAAATATTCCATTGCTCTTACAAAATCTGAGGCTGAAAATCAGGAGAACCCAATGGGATTAGGGTATTTAAAAATTGATAAAATTCAATAAAGCATAAATCTAATAAAAATAAAAAATGAAAATAGGAATTCTGGGAGGCGGACAGCTGGGAAGAATGCTGATACAAAGTGCTTTGAAGTATGATGATGAGTTTTATACTCTGGATCCGGCTTCTGATGCGCCATGCCATAATATCTCGTATTTTACACAAGGAAATTTCAATGACTATGAAACCGTTCTGAACTTTGGAAAAGACAAAGATGTGGTAACCATTGAAATAGAGCACGTAAATGCCGATGCTTTGGCTGAACTTGAAAAACAGGGAATCAGAGTGGTTCCTAATGCAGGTATCATCAAAACCATCCAGCAAAAGATCCTTCAGAAGGAATTTTACAAAAAGCATAATATTCCAAGCCCTGAATTCCAGGTAGTTTGGAACAGTGATGAAAAGATTATGATGCCATTGCCGTTTGTTCAGAAGATGAATACCGGCGGATATGACGGAAAAGGAGTACAGGTTATTAAGACAGAAGAAGACTTACAGAATCTATGGAAGGAAGCTTCAGTTATTGAAAGTCTTGTAGATATTGATAAAGAGCTTTCCGTTATTGTAGCCAGAAATGAAAAAGGAGAAACCAATACCTTTCCGGTAACGGAAATGGTAGCTGATCCAAAGCTGAATCTTTTAGACTTCAATGTATGTCCGGTTCTTCTGACGGAAGATGTTCAGAACCAGATTGATTCTATTACGGAAAAGTTCCTGAATGCGGTGAATTCTCCGGGATTATTCGCCATCGAATTATTCCTGGATAAAGAAGGGAAAGTTTGGGTAAACGAAACCGCTCCAAGACTGCACAATTCAGGCCACCAGAGCCAGGAAGGAAATACCAATTCTCAGTTCGAGCAAATGTATCGTGTAGTAAAAAATCTTCCTTTGGCAGATACGGATGCTATCACTTACAGCGGAATGTTAAATCTGGTAGGTGCAGAAGGATATGCCGGAAAAGTAATCTATGAAGGAATGGAAGAAGTCCTCAAGCTGCCTGAAACTTACATCCACTTATACGGAAAAACAGAAACCAAACCTGGAAGAAAAATGGGACACATCAATGTTCTTGCAGACTCCAGAGAAGAGCTTATGGAAAAGCTTGTACAGGTGAAAGGAATGGTGAGAGTGATTTCTGAATAACAGAATTAAAATATATAAAAATAGCTGTAGTCTTTTCTACAGCTATTTTTGTTTATACCTAAGGTTTTTTAACTACTTCTATAGTGTCCTTTTTATAATTGTATTTCATATATGTTCCTAATGCAGGAGAATAAACGGAAAATTCTTCCAGTTTTGTAAGTGGAGCATAAAGCTTAAAAGTACATATATCTGTAGCAGTGATAAATGGATTGGTTTTTAAATGGCTATGGGTAACCATTGTTAATTCGCTTCCATCCTGCATTGTAGTCTGGGCAGGAATTAATCTTGAATGAAATTTTTTGTTGGAGATAATAGTTCCTTTTTTATCTGATACAAAAAGATAGTCATTCCCAAATGGAATGACTCCGGATTGAGAGGTTCCGGAGATCAGATATATTTTATAATTTTCATTAAATGGTATAAGAATGAGGTTAAGACTAAATCCATGTGGTAATGACACTTCATATTTTGGATCTGATAATTGTGGAATTACTACGGAATGAATATTTTTTAAAGTGCTTTCTGCATTGTTAAGCTCTCTTTGTGTAAAGCTTTCTTTTACAGGTGATTTTTGGTTGTTTTTGAAGTCATATTCAGCTATGATTTTACTTTGGTCCTTATTAAGAAAAACTGTTTTTATGATATCTTTTACCCCGTATGTCAGATAGCTTCCCATATTTTCACGGATTTTAGGGTTGCTGTTGGCCAAATCGCCGGCATGCCATGATGCATTTTCATAGGAGAAAAGTAAATTTGCTTCTGTTTTGATGGAATCTAGTTTCTGTTGAAGTTCTTTTTCAGAATATTTAAGATCCTGCGCGAAAGTAATAGCTGGTATAAAGATGAATAGAAATTTGATAATTTGTTTCATGGATTATTTTTGCGACAAAATACAAAATTGAAATTAAAGTCTAATGTCCATGCGAAAATAAATATCTCTTCTTAATCTGTAAAGCTATTTCCCAAAGAATAACAGAACTGATAGCATTTGTGCAGATTGCTGTCATCATTCCATAATCATCCCAGTCCGGATTCCATCTTAGTTCCATGAGAAGATGGGCTGCTGATAAAGCAATAAATGCAATTACAAATCCGGTGATGATGTTAAATATGCTTTTACATTTTAAAATAATAAAAGCAATGATCGAGTCCAAAACTCCAAATCCCAGACTTGTTACCAGGTAAAAGCTATTGGTATTTAATACATCATCTATAGCAGCAATGGGAAAAGCAAGCAGGCAATACAGTATAAACAAAACCAGACAGGTGATCAGTTTTCTCATAAGGATATTAAAAAGGAATTTCTAAAATCCTGTTTTTATATTCCCCTTTTTCAATGATAAAAAGTCCGGCATAGGCACCGGCACCCTCAGAATTCAGTATTGAAATGTATAAGATATCATTGATACGGTCATAATGACATGTGGTAGACTTATTATTGATATTGAACAGGTTTTCAATTTCTTTTTCAGGAATTTGAATGGTCTTATCTCCAATTTGGGCTGTAATGGAAAGGTAATGAGTCTTAGGAATGGTTCCGTCTATTCCCCAAACCTGCTGATTTTTGTAATAATCTCCGCTTAAAGTTGAGGTGAAATCTTTTTCATTTTCCTTAAAATTGAATTTTCCGGAGACAATACTTACTTTGATATTTCCGGATTTAAAAATAGCTTTGTTGGCGTCACGTAAAGTGGGTAGAATGGTTTGATAAGATTCAATATATTTTAGTCTCGAATTATGAACATATCCATTGCTTACATTGGCCCAGTTCTTATGAGCAGGATCAGATTCAAATATATAGACAATATCATCCGAGTTGATCTTTCCAACTACCAAACTGTTTGCATCTGCATTTTCCCTTATATTCACATAGCCGTCTTTATCTATAACTTTTGCAAACTGGGCAAATGATAGCTGTACACTTAAAGCTGCCGCTAAAAGAAATATCTTTTTTGTTTTCAATAAATTTAATTTTGAGCAAAAATAAGTAAAAAGGCTGGAAGTAGGAAGCTGGAAGAAGGAAACTGGAAGTTAGTTACAGGGGATCATTACGTCATGATTTCTTAAGAAAAGATAAACTAAATGTTAACCGATTATTATTTATCATATTCAATAACTTCCAGCCTCCAGCTTCAGGTTCCTTATTTAAAAATCTTCTGAATCACATTCCCGATTTCCATAAAATCTCCATGATTGCCTACAGAGCGTATTTCAGGGCTGTTTTTATCATATTCAGAGAAAGGGAAGATCAGGAGGTAATTATTATCATTCAGATATCTGTTCAATAATTCCGGGATTAGCCTCATACGTGGAATATAAGACTGCATTCCGCGTTTAGCCATGAAAATGATAAGTGCTTCATCATCTTTCAGCTGGGTGGCTGTTCTTTCACCGTCCTGCCATGTACTCATAATGATGAATTCGGCTTCTATATTGGCTTTTTTAATGATTTTCTGAAGAATATCAATAATATTCTCAGGCGCATAAAAAACAACAGTAGCCCCGGAATTCCTTGCAATATTCCAAACCCTTAAAAGAGCATGGAAGAATCCGGCTTCCTTATGAGCATTTTCAGGAATCATTACAGCGTATTTCTTAATGGTAGAAAGTGGCTGGGCTGCATGATAAACCAATACGTTCACATCATCATTCTGAAGGTAACCGTTATAGAGATTATAGACAAAGGATGGTGAAAAACCTTTTTCATCTTCCAGACCAATGATTAGATCCGTGATTTTCTGCTCCTTGATAACGTTATTTACCCCATTGATAACATCATTATCATATCTTTTAAGGGCCTGTAATTTGACATCAGCTGCAGCAGCCGTATCAGCCGCCTGGTGGAGAAGCTTTTCGGCATTCTTTACAGATGATTCGTTTTTATCTTCATTAATGACATTTAAGGCAAATAAATCTTCCGTATTGGAATGTGCTTTAATAAGAATTCCCAGGTTCACCATTCTCTCTACAGTTTCCTCGTGATTAATGGCCAACAGAATATTTTCTTCCTCATGGCTGGTTCCGGAAACAGTATCTTCATTATCGCTTTCCGCAATCTTCTGGGCACTTGCCATGGAAATAAAAGATGAAATAGTACAGGAGATAAGGATCAATAAGATACTTCCGTTAAGAACGTGTTCATTAAGGAGTCTTACAGGTTCTCCTGTTTCAGTCTCAGAAAGGATAATGTTGTACCCAACCATTACGGATGCAAGGGTGGCTGCAGCAGAAGCCGAACTTAATCCAAAGATCAGTTTTCCCTCTTCTTTTGTTAATCTGAATGTTTTCTGAGTAGCTACCGCAGAAAGATATTTTCCTCCAATGGATGCAGCCAGCATAATTCCCGCTACTTCAAGCGTTTCCCAGCTTTTGAAAAACACTTTAAAATCAATCAGCATTCCCACACTAATCAGGAAGAAAGGGATAAAAATGGCATTTCCTACAAATTCAACCCTGTTCATTAGGGAGGAAGTATGAGGAATAAGCCTGTTTAATGCCAATCCGGCAAAGAATGCTCCAATGATGGCTTCTACTCCGGCAAGTTCAGCAAGCATTGCCGCCAGATAGATCATCACTAAGACAAAAATATACTGTGAGATCTTATCATCCACTCTTTTGAAGAACCAACGCCCGATAATTGGAAAGACAATAAGTACAATTAATGCAAAAAGAATGAATGAAACGGATAATTTGACCCAGAACTCTGTTCCTACATCACCTTGTGACATTCCAACGATGATGGCAAGAACCAATAACGCCAGGATATCTGTAATCATTGTTCCTCCAACGGTAATGTTGACGGCCTTATTTTTAGCAATTCCCAGCTTACTTACCAATGGATAGGCGATAAGGGTGTGGGATGAAAAAAGACTTGCAAATAAAATGGAGGTAAGCATTGAGAAATGAAGAATATAATATCCTCCCAAATACCCCAACACAAAAGGAACAATAAATGTATAAAGCCCAAAGGTGAGACTTTTCCATTTGTTTTTCTTAAAATCTCCCATATCGATCTCAAGTCCTGCGAGGAACATGATGTAAAGAAGGCCTGTAGTTCCGGTTACAACGATGCTGCTGTCTCTGGATAATACATTAAATCCGTTGGGACCGATAATTGCGCCAGCGATGATAAGCCCCAGAAGATGGGGAACTTTAATTTTATTTAATAATAATGGAGCTGCGAGGATGATGACCAGTACCAACAGAAACTTCAGTACTGGATCCTCTATGGGAAGGCTCAGGTTGTGTATACTCAGTAAAATCATAGGTGTTTATTTGGTGGAACGTACTAACTCTACAGAGAACTTAGCTGTGCAGCCATCGGATGTAATGGTCCTGATTCCCTTGATCTTATTATCTGAAATGTCATTAAGCAGAACGCTCATTTCTACATTCTTTTTAGCGGTAGAATCTGTTTTGAAGGAAAGTCTGATCTCATTATTCTCAAATTTACCGGAATACAGTCTTACCAGGTTATTATTATTGATGATCTTGGTAATAGGTTGGGTAGAATCATTATCAAATTCCCAGATATCCGTACGTTGGTCACCTACAGCATAATCACTGCAATTGGATTCTGTACAGATCACTTTACCGTTCCATGGTCCGGAGATCTCTGCAGGCCATGTGGCAATAACCACGGAATCTTTTTTAGCAAAAATACTGTCTCTCATTTTTAAAAGAGACTGGTATTCAGATTCTTTTTTTGCGAATGTTTTTTCTTTTTCTAACAATTGTTTTTCTCTGTCTGTAAGGTTCTTCTCCTTTTCCTTGTAATCACAGCTTACCAGGATAAAAGAGGCCGCAAGAAGGGCGAAAAATGTGTTTTTAAGCATATTGTATAGGTTGAGTATACAATATAGGGAAAAAATGAAAGCGGGGCAAATTACAATTTGGTAACAATTTTGTCTGTTCTTTGATTGTATTCTGGTATCAGATACTTATGAATTGGATGTGAGTTCCTTATCCATTTTCTGCTTTTTGAACATTTCGCGATTATAATTGATGATAAAAACCCCACAAATGATTAGGACCGCCGCAATAATAAACTTAAAGGATATATATTCACCAAGGATCAGCCAGCTTAAGAATATGGAGATAATGGTATTAATGTAAGCCAAGATGGAAACCTGTACCGGGGAAACTTTAGTAAGCGCATAATGAAAAGCAAAAAATGCTGCTACTGAGCCGAAAACAGACAGATAAAGCATAGCTGTAACGCTGCGCAGCGTCCAGTTTCCGAAATTATAATTCTCCGAGAATAAAAAAGCGAATATGATCTGGGTAATACCTGCAAAAGCAAACTGATAAAATAAATTCAGTGAAATATTTCCGCTGTGAAGGTTGAGCTTTTTGGTAAAAATGGTTCCTGAGGCCCAGCCTGCAATGGCAATAAATAAAAACAGAATTCCAAGGGCATAATCCGGGTTTTTAAGATCATTGATCCCATCCCAGAATATAAAAACAATGCCGCTGAAACACATCATTACTCCTGTAAAAGCCCGCCAGCTGAATTTTTGTAATCCCAGTGCGAGGCTTCCCAGGAATACAAGGATAGGAGAGCAGGCACTTATCAGTGAGGTAAGGCTGCTGGTAACTTCCTCCTCAGCTACAGTAGTCATTCCATTAGCAATCACCAGCATGAGGATGGAAAAGATGATCTGGTATTTAAGGTTCTTCCAGCCGATCCATTTAAATTCTTTTCTGTAAACAAGAATCAGAAACATAATAACGGAAGCCAGAAGTTGGCGGATACCTGCAACAAACCAGGCAGGAATAGTTTCCACTGCAATGCGGATCGACAAAAATGTAGTTCCCCACACAATGGCAACAGTAAGTATGGCCAGAGTAAGCTTATAATCTTTCAAAATCTAATGTGGTGTAAAAACAAATATATCCACTTTCGAAAATATCAGATGGGTACAGATGTTATAATTTTTAAGAGTACAGATGAAAATTTTGAGCCAATGGAAGCCTTTTTTAATTGAAAAATAAAATAAGTAGTTGAAAAATAATGATATGAGGAGAGTCAGACTTTAAATAAATAATGGTAATTACCAGTTTTTCTTTCAGTTTCCCAACTTAATTTTAATTTTTATCTTTGAAGATCTAATAAAAATTGAAGATGGTAGGTATTATTATGGGCAGTCAGAGTGATCTGCCAATTATGGAACAGGCAGCAAATTTCCTTAAAAGTCTGGATATTCCTTATGAACTGACTGTAGTTTCAGCACACAGGACACCGGAAAGAATGTTTGATTATGCAAAAACAGCTCAGGAAAGAGGTCTTAAGGTGATTATTGCCGGAGCAGGAGGAGCAGCTCATCTTCCGGGAATGGTGGCAAGCTGTACAACACTTCCTGTAATAGGAGTTCCGATCTTGTCCAGTAATTCTATTGATGGATGGGATTCTGTGCTTTCAATCCTTCAGATGCCAGGGGGGATTCCGGTAGCCACAGTAGCATTGAACGGAGCATTAAATGCAGGAATCTTAGCAGCTAAAATCATTGGAAGCGGTAATGAAGAAGTTGCCGGAAAACTTCAGAAATATCAGGATTCTCTAAAAGATAAAGTATTGGGAACGGTAGAAGATATCAAAGCTCAGCATCCTAATCATTTTGATAAATAGTTTAGTTGTAAACTCAGTATATTAAAAGCCTCACTTTTCAGCGAGGCTTTTGCTTTTTTATGAATTTTAAATTTCCGCTACTTTTAAAGTATTACAAAGTGTAAAATTCATATAAGAATAAAAACTCTCCGGCATTGGGAGAGTTTATGTATTATTCCTGAAGCATATTGTCTCTGGTATTCTTCTGAACGGCAATAGCGCCAAAAAGTGCAAGAAGAAATGCAAATGCATAGAATCCTTTTTCACTGGGTAGTATAGTGGCATTCCAAAGCCCGATGGCCAGTAATACAATGGAAGACAGAGTTGCAAACCAACAGATTCCATAATAAATGTCCGTTACCTGAATATTTTCTAATTTATCACGAACTGCTTTTTAAGAAACAACAGCAAATAAACCATATAATAAGATGGTAAAATAATAACCTTTCTCATTTAGCTGCATTTCTGCTCTTGCAAGACCCACGATATACCCAACCATTCCAGCTCCCAATGCAACCCAAGATGCTGCTACAAATGCATTTGATACTCTTTGTTTTTTCATGAATTTAATGTTTTGTTTAAGGGGTCAAATATATTCAATTTTTGTTAACATTATCGCCATTATGAGAGAATATGGGGAAAATACGGAGGTATGGAATTATGATTTTTATCTTTCGTCTTATCATATGTAAGTTGGAAATCTGTTTTTTTAAAACAAAACATTCCTAACCTGGAAAGGCTGTATATTGTTTTTGTAAAGTAATATATTCGTAATTATACTCTATCAAGGTCTTACCATTAGCCTCTTTCCCTATAACCTTAGAAGGTAATTGAGAGCTATTGTATTGAATTTCATAGGTCACATTTTGAATCTCAATCCAATTTCCTTCACTATCCTTACGGCTTATTTTTTCTGACGTATAATTATTTTGACTTAAAAATTGTGTGCCAGCTAAATAAGTTCTAAAGTATGTATTGGTCAGAGAATAAGGATTGATCTTGTTGTCGTAGGAAAATTCTCTTTTAATAGTAGATGGACCACCTATATTATCACTGAATGAGGTTTCTGTTGAAATATTATCACCGCTGTAAGTATATGATGAAGTAGATGGAATGGTACAATTTAATGAAAAACAAAGGGAAGTACCAGTGATTTTATCGTTGTTATAGATGTAAACCTTTGTTGTGTTACCATTAGAATCTGGATAGATTGATTTAATTGTAGTTAGCTGATTTTCATTATAAGTACAGGTGGTATAATAAGCAACAGTTCCATCAGCTTTATAGTAAGTTGTTTTTGATAGCTTTCCAGTAGTATCATATTCGAAACTAGTCGATGTGTTTTGTGATAAAATTTTGATTAATTGTTTTTTGCTGTTATAATCAAATGTTACCACACTTGTATTAATGTTAGAAGGATTAGTATAATTAACAGTTGTGACTTTACTTAAAAATATTTTAGCTTCAGGATTATTGGGTGTATCATTATCATCATCACCTCTGCAGCTGCTAAAGAATAAGCTTAGAGCTCCCAGAAATAATATTTTTTTCATGTTATTTTTTTGTGGGTAAAAATAAGGAATACTGCATAATACTGTACAAAAAATCCCACTATTTCAAAATAGTGGGATCATATCATGTTTTATGACTCTTAATATCTGTAGTATTCAGGCTTGAATGGCCCTTTTACGTCTACTCCAATATAAGCAGCCTGCTCAGGAGAAAGCGTCTCAAGCTCTACGCTT
The DNA here is from genome assembly GCF_003815975.1 of Chryseobacterium bernardetii. Taxonomy (NCBI): domain Bacteria; kingdom Pseudomonadati; phylum Bacteroidota; class Flavobacteriia; order Flavobacteriales; family Weeksellaceae; genus Chryseobacterium; species Chryseobacterium bernardetii. Next base: position 4,960,445 of record NZ_CP033932.1, on the reverse strand, counting down.
AATTTTTTAAGGTGTAAAGCCGCTACTTTTTCATCCAAGTGTTTAGGAAGCATGTATACTTCATTTTTGTAAGCAGCAGAGTTGTTCCATAACTCAATCTGAGCCAAAGTCTGGTTAGAGAAAGAGTTAGACATTACGAAACTTGGGTGACCTGTAGCACATCCTAAGTTTACCAATCTACCTTCTGCAAGGATGATGATCTCTTTTCCTTCTACTGTATAGATATCAACCTGAGGTTTCACTTCAGATTTGGTAGAACCATAGTTTTCATTTAACCAAGCCATATCGATTTCGTTATCGAAATGACCGATGTTACAAACAATAGCCTTATCTTTCATTTTAAGGAAGTGCTCACCTCTTACAATGTTGAAGTTCCCTGTTGTAGTGATGATGATATCTGCGTTATCTACTACAGTATCCAATCTTTTCACTTCATAACCGTCCATTGCAGCCTGAAGCGCACAAATTGGGTCAATTTCAGTAACCGTAACAATAGAACCGGCTCCTCTGAAAGAAGCAGCAGTACCTTTACCAACGTCTCCGTATCCGCAAACTACCACTCTTTTTCCGGCCAACATTACGTCAGTAGCTCTTCTCACAGCATCTACTGCAGACTCTTTACATCCGTATTTGTTGTCGAATTTAGATTTAGTTACAGAATCATTTACGTTGATAGCCGGCATTACTAAAGTTCCGTTCTTCATTCTTTCGTACAATCTGTGTACTCCGGTAGTCGTTTCCTCAGAAAGTCCTTTGATATCTTTTGTAAATTCAGGGTATTTATCAAAAACCATGTTTGTTAAATCTCCGCCATCATCAAGGATCATGTTCAATGGTTTTCTGTCTTCACCAAAGAATAAAGTCTGTTCAATACACCAGTCGAATTCCTCAGCATTTAAACCTTTCCATGCATAAACCGGAATTCCGGCAGCAGCAATAGCAGCCGCAGCGTGATCCTGTGTAGAGAAAATATTACAAGATGACCAGGTAACTTCAGCTCCTAAAGCTACCAATGTCTCGATAAGCACAGCCGTTTGGATCGTCATGTGAAGACATCCTGCGATTCTTGCTCCTTTAAGCGGCTGAGACGGTCCGTACTCTTCACGGATAGCCATCAAACCCGGCATTTCTGCTTCTGCAAGGGTAATTTCTTTTCTTCCCCATTCTGCAAGGGAGATATCCTTAACTTTATAAGGAACGTATTGTGTTGTTGTACTCATATGTAATGAATAAATTTAAATTCAATTGATAACGAAAGGCAAAATTACAATTTATAATTAAGATAAAAAAACGACAGATCAATTTCAGTTTCCTGAGATTAGACATGATTTAAAACTATTTAGTCTTAATTACTTTTATCTGATTAATTAATATATATGAAGACTAAACCTGAAAAAAGCACACGGAAAAGTAGTAGATGTTATTTCTGACATGGGTGATTTCATTTTAATCGCTTTACAACCTGTAAAAGGCTCTTATGTGAATGGGTTCGGAAGTGCTTGTTTTGTGGATTCCAATCTGGAAATTATAGAGCATAGAAATGATGTGAATCATCAGGTGAAATCATAGGAAAGGAAGCTGAAAGAAAATGTTGGAGGATACAGTGTTTAAGCCAAATAAAAACATGTCTTTTAATGGATATTATAAGTAAGTTATTTTATTGTTCCAAATAACCTCTTTTTTCCGGCTCCCATCTTCCAACTTTTTCACTATTTTTACCCAATAAAAAAAGAATGCCCCTTTACAGAGATTTTTCAGATGATAATGCCACTATTTTGGTTTGGAAATATGATGAAAGTGAAACACTTGATATCAATGAATTACTGGAACCGGAAAATGCTGAAAAGGTAAAGGACTATCATCCTAAAAAATTATTGGAAGTGCTGATGGTTCGTAAACTGCTGAAAGGTTTGAAACCAGATTCCAAGATCTTATATAAAGAAAGAGAGCCTTTTCTTTCCCCCAATGATGCAGAAATTTCGATTACCCATTCTTTCCCTTTTGCAGCTATTGCTGTTTCTAAAAATAAAATAGGAATAGATATCGAGAAGTTCAATCCCAAGATTTTAAGAGTGATTGATAAATTCACCTATGAAAATGAAAGAGGATTTATCCCTGAAGATAAAGCAGACACTTTTTACACTATCATATGGAGTGTAAAAGAAAGCATGTACAAAATTCACCATTCCAAATACTGGTCTTTGAAGAAAAATTATGAAGTAAAACCTTTTGGGCTGAAACATCTCCATAAAATAAGCTGCCGGGTATATGACGAACAGTTTTCAGATGAATTTAAGGCCAGGGTTGAATTTTTTGATGATTACTGCTTTACGATTGTGGAGGAGTAGTATGCTTCTCACTTCTGTATTTTTCAATCACCTTTCGTTGTTCCTTAGCAACATCATAGATCAGTTCCAGAATATCATGAATGTTTTTAAGCTCCGTTAAATGGGAAATTTTATCAGGATCTCTCCGGTCTACAATTTCATTTTCCTCAATTTCGGTCTTTCTCTTCATAAGCATATCTTCAATAGAAGAATCTTCCGGCTCCAGGCGGCTTTCCATCCTAAGGTCTTCCGTGATATCCTCACCATTGAGTAACGTTGATGTTTGCTGCATTTCTGCTTCAATTTTTCTGCTCCAGCTTTCAGCATCTATTTCAGGATACTGTTCATTGCTTTTAGAATATTGAGAAAGTGATGCGGTATAGGCTGTAATAAGATGTGAAGTGGCTACAAACTGATGAACCACTTCCAGCTTTTTCTGCTGGTTTTTAGGATCCGAAATCATTCTCTGGAAATTATCCGAAAGATTGGCCAATGAGATGATAGCATTTTTCCGTTTTACCTTATAATCTTCAAGATCAAAAGTTCCCTGCAGAAATTTAGACATCACACTCTGGAAATAGATGAGGTTGTCTGCTGCAGATTTTTTCATCAGATCCAGGTTTTGTGTATGTTCCCAAACCGGCAGTACAATATAAGAAACGGCAAATGCTATAATGCCGGCGATAGCTGTATCCAGAACCCTGTCTTTGAAAATGATATTGACTTTTCCGGGATTTAAAAAATTAAAACTCAGGAAAATATAGATCGTCATAAAAAGGACTGCCCAAAAATACCGTCCTTTTAAAAAGCTGAAACACATTATCATGCTGATGAGCAGGATTGCAAACAAAACACTGTTAATATGTATGAAATGCAGGATGATATAAGCGATCGTAGCTCCGGTAACCGTTCCGTACAGACGCAGCAGGTTCCGTTGCTTGGTGATGGAATAGGCTGGCTTTAAAATCGCTGTAATGGTAATTAATATCCAATACGTATGTCCTAATCCCAGGAAATCAAACATGGAGAATAGATATCCCAGTAATAATGCTGTTGTAATTCTTATCGCATGGCGGAAATGAGAAGAAGACAATGAAATATTATTTCTTAAAACCTTAGAGTTCAGTTTGGGTTCATTTGGCATGAACTTTCTTAAGTCTAGCCCGGTGGATAAACTTTTTGCCAGTTTTATGTCCTGGGAAAATACTTTATAGATTTCGTTGATCTCCTTGGTAATTTCATTGATACGCATCAGGATCTGACGAAGAACCATAAAGTTTTCCAGGCTATCAGGAGACAGTTGTTTATTTCTAAGTTCGAAATAATGATAGTTAAGATTCTTTAATTCCAGCTCAAGATTAAACATTGGTTTGGCCCGCGTTCCACCCTGGAGAGCAATTCCGATATTGGTGATCTCTTCAGCCAGCAGGTTAAGATAATCATGAATATTGACCAGGATCATACTGTCCTCAAAGCTTTGCTGCAGCTTCTGATAATCACTTTCAGAAGTCATCAGCTTTTCATGAAGGTCCATAGAATTAAGGAACATCAGCATCAGCAAGCGGCTGGTTGTGGTAGATTCATTAACGATGGTCCTTGTTTTGAAAACTGTTTCCCTGGTATCTTCCTGAAGGTTTTTTATTTCAATCTGTTTGGCAATAACCTGAGTGGTAAGCTTGTCAAAATCAGGATTTTTCTGGTAATAATTGGCTTTGATTTTTAAAAACTCGGCTAATTGAAGATAGTTTTCACCAATCATCTGACCTGCTAATTTGTAGGGACGGATGGTGGTCACCACAAGGAATATCAGCAAAAACCAGATACATCCGCAGGTGAATATCAGTAAGCTTTTAAAGATATTGGCTCCTGTAAGATGGCCGTCAATAAAGATAGCAAGTACAACCAGTGATAATGAACCCACTGCTGCCAATCGCTGGCCATACACTCCAATTAAGGAGAAGAACATCCCGAAAACAATGATCTCAAGAAGTACCAATATCCTAAAATTCATTACCAGGCTGGCAATTAATGCCACAAAGACAAAACAGCAGATGGCAAAGGCCAGTGCATTTCTTCTTCTGATAAAAGGCCCGGGCTGATCGGTAAGCGCTACAAAGCTGGTTCCGAGAGGGAAGAGGAAATATTCTTTTAAAATACCGAAGTGGGCGAGAACTAAACATGGAAGAACAGTAGCTAATGTAATTCTGATTGCAGAATACAGATACTGACTGGTTACAAATTTTTTTAGCTCCGCCGAATAGTTCATACTACAAAAATAACTATTGAATTTAAAAGAAATACCATAAATAAGAGACTTTTGTAAACTTAAATATTATATTTTTTTAATAATTGGTTTTTAAGATCGCGAATGGTCAGTTTTTGCTGGTTACAAAACTAATGATGAATGATGATGAGTGAAAGCTATCAGTGAAGTTGATGATTGAATATTGATTTTTTTTAACAAAATCTTTAATTGGTTTTGCTTTGAGAATTATTAACTTAGTTTCCAAAGCCATAAGTATATGAAAGTTAATCTTAAAAGGATAGTTGTTGTTATGTTTTCTTTCGTCATTTTCAATTGCAGTGCACAGAATGAAAGTAATTTTAAGACGAAAGAGGTTTATAAATCCGACAATCTGGTCATCACGCAAATTTCGGAAAATACTTTTATCCATACTTCCTTTAAACAAACTAATGATTTTGGAAATGTTCCCTGCAACGGGTTGGTTGTAAGAAATAATAATGAAGCTATTGTTTTTGACACGCCTACTCATGATAAGGATGCAGAAGAACTTATCAAATGGATTAATGAAAAACTCCATTCAAAAATTAAAGCAGTGGTTCCAACACATTTTCATGATGATAGCCTGGGTGGCCTGATGGCGTTTCACAAAAAGAAGATTCCTTCTTATTCCTATTCAAAGACTATAGAATTAGCCAAAGAAAATCACTTTACTGTTCCTCAAAATAGCTTTAATGATTTTATTATTTTAAAAGTAGGCAATAAAAAAACGATTACAAAATTTTTCGGAGAAGGACATACAAAAGATAATACGGTTGCTTATTTCCCAAGCGAAAATATATTGTTTGGAGGATGTTTATTGAAAGAACTTGATGCCAGTAAAGGATATTTAGGTGATGCTAATGTTTCAGCATGGTCGGATACCGTTGAAAAAGTTAAGAAAGAATATCCGGACGTAAAGATTGTGATCCCGGGGCATGGTGAATATGGAAACGGAAAGCTATTGGATTATACGAGCCAGCTATTTAAAGATCAATAACCACTTTTACTTTGCAAAGCCAATGGTGATTTCCAAGCTTATAAAAATTCATCAGAGAAGCGGATTGACAATTCACTATTTACAAAAAAAGCCTCATGACGGATGTATGAGGCTTTTTTATATAGCAAATGTTTTTTAACGGTCGTTGTTGGATGTTTCTTCACCAATGTTCCAGGTAAGACCGAAACGAAGGGTATTATCCAATGCTGTATTCACTTTAGACATATTGATCAGGTAAGAAAGATCAAGTCCGAAAGAACGGTACTTTAATCCGATACCGGCAGTAGCGAATTGTCTTGCTCCCTGTTCTTCACTTTCATGGAAGTAACCTCCTCTTACTGAGAAAGCATTGTCATATGAATATTCTAAAGCACCACTATACATAATGCTGTTTGGATTTTTAAACGATTTTCCGATACCTGCTATAGGGCCTACGTTTGGAATTTCATATTTAGGTCTTCTGTAAGCATCTACCCCTACATATTCAGATCCCGGTACCAAAAGTTTTGAACCTTCTACAGAGATTCCGATTCTGTTCAGGTCATCCAGATACATATCATACCCAACCCCTAATCTTGCCATGGTAGGAAGATAGGATCTTGATTCTTCATTTCCGGTATAATCAAGCTTTGGACCCAGGTTTTGTATGGCAAGACCTGCATTTAATTTACCGTCATATCCTCCGAAACTTGAGAATCTTTCTGACGTATAATATGCTGAAACATCTACAGCAAAAGAGTTGGCTGCTTTAAGGGTGTTATCTGTATTGAATCCCCCAGCTAAGTCTGAACGGATAAATCTACCGGTTACAGCCATGGAGTAAGAGTCAGAAAGTTTCAGACCATACGCCACATCAATGGAAAACTCGTTAGGTTTTGATACCCCGTTTGAAGTAACGTCATTACCCACTAACTGAGTAAGGTCTACCTCACCCATATTAAAGTAATAGATACTTGCGGAAATGGTGGACCTTTCATCCTGGCCAAGGAATTTATGGAATGCTCCGTATAATAAGAATACATCGTTGGTAAGTTTTCCCATATAGGGTGTATAGGTAAGACCTATGGAAGAACTTGTTCTGCTGAAAGGATATTTAGCTGCATTCCAGAATTGTGAAAATGCATCAGGAGAGGTCACCACCCCCTGATCTCCCATACCTCCCGCTCTTGCATCTGGCGCAATTCTCAGGAAGGGAGCTCCGGTAAGTACTGGGTTTATTTGTGAATAGCCTAGAAAACCAGCACTTAACCCAAGTCCTAAAAGCAGTTTAGTAGTTAAATTCATATGTTGTCTTTTATATATTATCAGTTTTTTATAATTTTTATTGTCTATGTGTTACTCAATTATTTCAAAAGTACCATTTTTTCTACAGCTGTGGCACTTCCTTTGCATTTTTCTTGGTTTTGACTTTTTGCAAATATCTTAAAAATATATGTACCTTTTGCAACAGTAGCCCCAAAATCATCTCTTCCGTCCCATTCTATAGCCTGACGAGGGGTTCTATAGCCCTGAAGGAAGGGTTCTGCAACTACCGGTTGAGATAAAGTTCTTACCAATCTGCCGGTTATGGTATAAATCTGTACATTCACATCCAGGATATCATCACAATTATGTTCAAACTGAATATACGTTTTATTGGTGAATGGATTTGGCCAGTTCAACGGACGGTTGATCGTCAGATGTTGGTCTGCTTCATCTTTAACCTCAAAATTTAACGTTGTAGTTGTTGAATTATTGTTTATATCCCAAACTTTAAATGTTAATTGGTGCTGCCCAACCGGAAGATTTCTGAAAGGGTAGCTTACATTTCCTTTTTGATATTCGGCAAGACTTGGATTTAGACATCCGTTTCCTTCACCGGGAGAGTAGAAGTCATTCAGGATAACCGTATTGATAACCTGACCATCTAGATATACGGTAATATCATGGCCTACACCTGATCCGGTAGAGTTAATTCCTGTATCGTCAGTAAGACAAGCCAGAAGCATCGGGTTCTGATTGGTAATTCCACCATCCGCAAAGTTGGTGTTGTTCATGTACAGTTTTACTTTTGGCGGCTGGTTGTCATTAATTCCATTAGGGTTAATGTCTCCCACCTGAACAGACTGATTATTGAATACATCGGTTACCTTATTATCAGCATATCCTAATATTCTTCCTTCACCAACAGCATAATTGATATCCTTAGGAACATAGAATTCTGCAGTAAATACACCATTTACAGCCAGCCCGGAAGCTTTTACGATTGCACTTCCTTCTTCAGTGTAATTCAGAACAGGATGGCTCCAGTTATTGTTGTTCAGTGTTTTTTTATTCAGTCTTTTATCAAAAATATTAATGGCAACTCTTCCGTTGAAGGCAGTATTCAAACTTCCGTTAGGATTATTGATATGGCCTTTTACTTTAACGAAGTCAAGACCTCTTATCAATCCCGGAACCGGAGTTTCAATATTATCAATGACTAATAGCCTTTGAGGTCGGCTCAGTTTCATGGCAGGATCTCCCAATACATTTACCCTGAGGTGATTAGGATTGCCTCCAGTTTCTTTTTTTGCATTCAGGTGAGCGTAACCCAAAGTATTAAAATCATCACCTGTTAATTTAAAAATATGTTTGGTGAAAGTATCTGTGAAGCTTCGCCCATAATCAATGGCTATAGCACGGCTGGAAGTAATCATAGAAGCGGGGCCTCCTTGCTTTAATTTTATGAACTGCTCACCGGCAGAATTGGTAGAGGGTTCATCCCATAACGTAAATTCACAGGTTATGGTAGATACAAACGGAAATCTGCTATATACGTTGGAGAAATTATTGGAATTCTGGATTTCAGTACTGGTTAATACTCTTTCCTGAGCCCAACCGTTGATTCCTCCATGTCCAAAATAGAAAAGATATAAACTGTTTCCTATACTGTTAGAAATGGCTTGGTTTACCTGCGGATATCTAGGCCCTCCCGCAGTACTTTGCATCGTAAAAGCATCCTGATACAGCTTTTTTACATTGTATTCTTTCAGGGTCTGTACTCCTGGCTGTTCAAATACATTAACCAGTGCATTGTTCATCACATTATGGAAAGGGCTTCCGCCTTCTTCATTATCATCTACAACAAAATCAAGCTTCATTCTCCAATCTCCAAAAGGACTGGATTGGCCTGGAAGTGCATTGTAATAAGCCAGAGTCTTATCAATCATATTGGCCGCTTCTGTGTTATTGGAAGCAGGAATTCTTCCTACGGGAAGGTTGGGCAGATTGTACAGTATGCTGGTTCCGGTCTGAGGCTGTGTCATTACAATATAGTCGTCTGTAACGAAAGACTGTACATAATCTGAAGAATGTTCACTTTGATAGGCTGAAACAATATTGTTATTATTGGGAACTCTATTCTTATAATCATAAGATGCATCTCCAAGAATAAATACATATTTAAGCCTTCCTTCCGGAGTATTTAATTTTGTAACGAAATCTCTTACGGCAGTAAGATCTTTACTTCCGTTTCCAAATTCTTCATAGACCTTATTAACGTCTACAATTTCTACCTTATAATTATTTTTTGTCTGATGATAATTGGCCAGCCTTTGTGCCTGTCCCATCAGCTCCGGTACGGTAAGAATCAGATAATCTATATTGCTGATTGCTGATAGGTTCTGATTGGCAATTCTTCCTACAAACTGTGGGGTGAAAGCTGCATCTGCACGGAAGGCAACAAATTCATTGTTGAAATACTGGTCAGAAGCCTTATATGCAAAATTGAAAAAGCCGGCTCCCGCTTTATTCACTCTTCTGTTGGCGTTAGTAATATCTGTAACGTCCCATACCTGTTCCAGACTGGATGCATTGGAAATACTGAATCCATAATCGGTATTACTTCCGCTCACGATAGAATAATCCCTGAAATTCATCTGCGAACCATTGAATGAAAGATTCTCTTTGTACTGTACTTCAAGATAGTCAAAATAAAAAGCCCCATTAGGATTTGCAGAAATATCAGGAGTGTATTTCAATGTGATCTGATTTCCTGTCTGATTGGTAATGCTTCCGTTATACCTCATAGGGTAGAACATATACGAATAGGTAGGTTCATCAGTAGGAACCTTATCATGAAACGGATTCAGATCATTAATTTTAATATCAATAAAATTCTGTTGTGATCGGTATCCTACCACCTGTGACCTGTATTTTATAACATCCGTAGGCTGCATAGGAGAGTTAGTAGTAAGGGTGATTGTCTTTTCAGTGGTGAAAGGAGTTTCTTCTACCCATATTCTTCCTACTTTCAATAAATTAGTCTGATCATTGTTGATAACCTGGTAGCTGTCATACCGGGTTATCATTTGAGCAGGTAAGTTTCCGTCTACAGTAGCAACTCTTTTTCCGGCGCCTTTATCAAAATTGATATAGTAGTAGGAAAAGTCATCATATATATTTTTGAGATTATTACTGGCATCTGTTCTGGTCTCTTTTCTTTTAAAGCCATTTCCGTTGCTGGTATCATAAAGGTTATATCCATTAGGTCCCTGGGCATAGAACAAAGCATAGTCGTTATCATTCCATACTCCGTCATCTTCACCCACTACCTGAATGGCATTTTCCTGTAAAGAATTATAGCGGGGATCCTGATTGAATTCAGGAAGCATAATACCGCCATTTCCATAAATTCTCATATTCTTAGGATTTACAGAAGCGGGATTAATTCCGTTATCTCTTAAAAACTGTGCGGTAATTTTAAATATTCCGGATTTGTCTACCTTTATTTTGTAAAAGTTCCCGCTGGCAAGGGGGGTATCGGTAGTTCCTATCTTATTGACGCCTCCATAAGTATTAACTGGAGTGGAGGCTTCGGAAACATTAAAAGAAGACAGTCTCAGAACACCACTTTTTGTCTTTTTAAATAAACCTACACTAATGCTGGCATATCTTTCTCCATCTAATGTGTAATAGTTAACTTCAGCAATATCACGGTCAGGTAATCCACCTTTATCCAATTCAAATAAATCCTGGTTAGAAACACCATCCCAGGCAAGGTCAGAAATTTTTAGCTCCTTTTCTCCGATTTTTTGCTTTGTTACTATAAAAATGTTATTTTGGCTGAAAGAAAAACCTCCATTTTTAAAATTTGGAAGATTTAATTTTGAATCACCAAAGTCCTGAATTTTTGAACCATCCCATTCTATGGTGTTTTTTTGGGCGTAAAGTATTGATGTAAAAGCGATTAAAGATAAAAGCGTGATTTTTCGTCTCATGTTTATTATTGAAATTGCTAAATTACAAAATAAATGAAAATTTTAGAATTAAATTGTAATACAATAAAATTAATTTGTTATCGTTGTTCAAAAAAATCAAATCTTTATTTGATTTATTGAATAATTTATTTTTTCTTTGTACTCTTGAAAATATTTATATCGACTATGAAAAAACTAAAGTTGTTTTCATTAATAGCATTAAGTTCTACACTTGCATTAACCAGCTGTGGCGGATCAGGGACCAGCAAAGGTGGCGGTACCAAAAAATTTGTCAGTAAAACGGGTTGGAAACCAAACGAAAAACAGGGTTGGTTTTTTGCAGGAAAGCAACAGAAGCAGAAGGGTTGGCCGGGAATGGTATATGTAGAAGGTGGAACTTTTACAATGGGATTAGTGAAAGATGATGTTATGCATGATTGGAATAATACACCGCGCAGAATGCAGGTGAGTTCATTCTTCATCGGAGAAACAGAAATTACTAACTATGAATACCGCGAATACCTTACATGGTTGAAGTATGTATTCCCACCAAGTGACCCTAGTTTTAAGGAAATCTATAACGGGGCTTTGCCAGATACCTTATTATGGGATAACAAATTATCAAGAAACGATTATCAAGAAACTTATCTGCGTTCTCCGGAATTCGATTACTACCCTGTGGTAGGTGTTTCCTGGACACAGGCAAACAGATATTGCGAATGGCTTACAGACAGAGCAAACGAAAAAGCTTTGATGCAGGCAGGTGTGATTGCTAAAGATTTATATATCAACGAATCCAATAACCAGGGTGGTACAGCATTTAACATGGATAAATTCAAAGCGAATGATCCGGAAATGCAGGGATATATCAACGAAAAAAGAATGCAGCAGAAATCCGGTATGAAAACTACCAACCAGAGATTGCTGGCTGCCAACAGAGCTCCGAACGCTGCAATGGTTCAGAAATTCAGACTTCCTACTGAAGTTGAATGGGAATATGCAGCTTTAGGAATGGCGAAAAACAGAGAATACAACCAATACCTGGGTAAAAAGCCTGAAATCGAAAGGTTAAGAGGTACCAAAGGAAGAGATAGAGGAATGTTCCTTGAAAACTTTAAAATGGGTAAAGGAGACTATTCAGGTATTGCCGGGTGGAAAAACGATGGATCTGCGCAAACATCAGATGTAAGACAGTATCCTTCTAACGACCTTGGTATCTATGGTATGTACGGTAACGTTGCAGAATGGACTGCCGATGTTTACAGACCTATCATTGATGAAGATTACAATGATTTCAACTACTATAGAGGAAATATGCCTCAGGCTATCGTAAGAAACGGTGACGGAACCTATAAAATGATAGACGAAGGTACCATAAAGTATGATACCCTGGCTGATGGAAGATTAGTATACAAAGGACTTCCAGGGCAGTTTGAGAGAGAAACAATTGCTGATTACAGAAACTTTAGAGACGGAGACAGACAATCTTCTTTAGAATACAGAAGTGAATCAGATTCTGCTTCAGGATTTAATATGTACAATGCACCTCGTAAGAGATTTGTTGTAGACGGAAGCGGAAGAGTAAAAATGATGAAAGATACTAAAGACAGAACTTCAGCAATCTCTAACGATGTTAGAGTAGTAAAAGGAGGTTCTTGGCAAGATACTGCATACTGGCTTGATCCGGGACAAAGAAGATATAAAAATCAAGGTAAAGCTTATGGTTGGATTGGTTTCCGTGTTGCACAGGATGCCAGAACTAATGATAAGAGCAGAACAAGAAGATAATATTTATCAAAATACTTTTAAAAAACCTTCCGGATTTTCGGAAGGTTTTTTATTTTTGAGCAACGAAATTACTTAGCTGGAAAACTCAAGTATAAGAGTACAGATTGAGTAATTACTATCAGAAAAAATAGATATTTCCCAATGAATATAGAACAGTTTTATCCTTTATTTTTACAGGCCGACAAAGTAACGATCGATAGCCGAAAAATAGCCAGAAATGATATCTTTTTTGCCTTTTCCGGCGAGAATTTTAATGCAGCAACGCTGGCAGAGAAGGCGATAGAAGAAGGTGCTTTGGCTGTAATTGTTGAACAGCCAGAATTTGAAAATAAAGAGAAAAATATTTTCTATGTTCCGTCTACTCTTGCATTCCTGCAGCAATTGGCCATTTATCACAGAAGCAGACTTACTATTCCTTTTATTGGCCTTACGGGGAGTAACGGGAAAACAACAACAAAGGAACTTATTCATGCCGTGCTTTCCGAAAAGTTTAATGTTCAGTATACCTATGGAAACCTGAATAATCATATCGGAGTTCCGTTAACAATTCTTTCCATTAAGCCTGAACATGAGATGGCTGTAATTGAAATGGGAGCAAACCATCAGAAAGAAATAGAATTTCTTTGTACCATTTCACAACCGGACTTCGGGTATATTACCAATTTTGGAAAAGCACACCTGGAAGGTTTCGGTGGCTTTGAAGGAGTGATTAAAGGGAAATCTGAGCTTTATGATTATCTTAAAAAAAATCATCAGACTATTATTGTTAATGAAAATGATCCTATTCAGGTTGAAAAAACAGAAAGCTATTCACCTAAGATCACTTTTGGAAAAGCGGAATCCGAATACAATTTTGAACCTTTCTCAGAAGATCATTTTGTAGGATTAATCTATCAGGGAGAAAAGGCAGTATCTAAACTGACCGGAGACTATAACTTCACTAACCTTTGTGCAGCAGCAAGCCTTGGTCTTCATTTTGGAATCAGCTTTGATAAAATCAGACATGCCGTAGAACAGTATACCCCAACCAATATGCGCTCACAGGTAGTGAAAAAAGAAAACAGAACGCTGGTGCTGGATACTTATAATGCCAACCCAAGCTCAATGACTGCTTCATTGCATAACTTTATTACTTTTGAAGGCAGTAAAACCATTATTATCGGTGATATGCTGGAATTGGGTGATGAAAGCAAAAAAGAACATCAAAATATTTTAGAGTTAGCTAAAACACTCGGTTTTGATACCATCATCACAGTGGGAAAACACTTTAAAGGAGTGAATTCATCAGAGCTGGCCTTTGAAAATACTGCCGAGCTTTCTGAATATTTACAGCATCATAAAATTCAGTCAGAAAATATACTGTTGAAAGGATCAAGAGGAATAGCGCTGGAAAAGGTAATTGATTTTATTTAGCCTTTAAAGCCCAGAACTCTTTTACAATAAGTTTAATATTCTTGAATGTGCTTGGGAAAACTTCATCTTTAATCTGAGTGGTGTTTTTCCAGGCAACTTCAGTAATTCCTTCCTCAATCTGTGGTTTGGAAGTATCTTCACCATTGAAGTTCATTTCAAACCAATGCGTGCATTTCAGGATTTTTTCACCGTTTCTTTCAACATAGATATGATAGGTGGTGTTAATGAACTGTACAAGCTCTACATCCCTTAAGCCGGTTTCTTCTTCAATTTCCCTTACCGCAGACTCTTCCCTGGATTCTCCTTTTTCCATTTTGCCTTTTGGAAGATCCCATTTGCCCAATCTTCTGATGAAAAGCATTTCACCTTCAGGGTTAATAACAAGCCCTCCGGCAGCTTCTATAATTCTGAACAGCTTTTGGAACTCCTGCCAGATCTCATCAATATTTTCACCATAAACATTAAGTTCGTTTACAGAAGTATTTTCTAAGAGGTCCAATGCGATCTCTAAAGTAGTGAAACTTTCATACCCCAATTTTTTTTCAAGTTCTTCGGGATGTTTAGATATCAATAATTTTTTTTCGTTCACAAAAACTTTATACATCTCAGAAATTTATAGTTAGTATTGATCCTTAGAGGGTAATGGTTTTAAAAGACCGGGAAACAGATTGTTTTTATCAGGCTTTTCACCATAATTTATACGCAAATATATCAAATTATAGCAATAAAATAAGTCAATTTACAGGCTTTATTTTTCTTAAAGGGAGCAAATGTTTGGTTTACTTCAGGTAAGATTCTTTCCTTTAAAATAAGTGTAATAGCTGTATTGCTCTTATTTATGTTTCAAAACCTGACATACTGAATATCGTATTATAGAACCCAGCCACTGGAAATTCTGATTCGGCTGGAGCATCCAGCTTTCAAAAGTATGCTTTGGATAACGTCTTTGTTGATTTTTTTTATAATTTTGTTGTTATCGTAAATATAAAGAAGCTTATCTTTATAAGAATTTAAATACAGAATAAAAAAATGAATTTAGAAGGACGAAAAATTATTGTCAATAAATCATCTAAGGAGCTAACTGAATTACTGAAAACTCCTGAAAACTACAAAGATTTCATGCCGGATGGTCTTCAGAAATTTGAAACAAGAGATAACGGTTTCAAGTTCGGATTACAGGGAATGCCGGAAATTGCATTGAAAATTGATGAGGTAAATGATCAGAAAGCAGTACTGAAATCTGCAAGTTCAAGCTTGGATTTCTCTTTAACAGCTACTTTAAATCCGATCAGTGAGAACCAGACTGAAGTTCAGATGTTATTTGAAGGAAAATTCAATCCGTTCATCAAAATGATGGTAGAAAAGCCATTACAGAACTTTATCAATACATTGACAGATAAGATCGAAGCCTATAAATAATAAAAAAACCTTCACTTCTGAAGGTTTTTTTATTAACACTACTGTTGCTTTTAAAAAGCCCGGCATTTAAATCCAAACCTGCCGATCCTTCTGCTAATTGCTGATAATTATGTTCCTCATCCCGGTAGGGCGTGAATATTGTTGGAAGTATTGAAACCGGTACAGAAATAGTTCATCCGAGGAAAAAAGATGCAGAAAATCCTTTTCAAAGAATAGAGTATAGCCTTTCACCTTTTCCTGAATTTTCCAGCCACGTACTTGTCTGGGACTTGTGAAAATAATGGTTTATGGAGCTATCTTGATCTTATTTTCATCTAATGTGAAAATTCCTGTTCCTTCTTCAATGAAAATGATTTCGTAGAAACTTAGCTTATGCAGCGTATTATCTAATACATAACGATTCAGTGTTTCGATACGTCTGATATCCAACAGAAGCTCCAGTCCTATTTACATGGGAGAAAATGATGTGTTTTAACTTTTGGTACTGATGTCATTTTTTCTCATTCCAAAGATGAGCTAAAAATACAAAATTTCAGCTGGCTGTAATATTGGCAAAGTGAAGATCATTACAGTTAAAGACAAGAGTAATGATTGAATTTTATCTAAGCGATTAGTCCGGAACAGTGGTCAATAGTACTTCCTGTAGCGGAAGAAAGAACATTGATTTCATTATTTATTCTTAAAACCCCCATAAAAGCGAAAATTAAAGCTTCTTTATATTCAATGATTTCCTTTTCCGGGATAATGATCTCAGATTTTGTTTTTGATGTTATTTTTTCAATTAAAAAAGTATTATAAGCGCCGCCTCCGGTTATCAAAATATCCTTTATACTATTCTCATTGATTACTTTGGAGATCTGCTGGGCAATATGCTCTGTAAATGTAGCCAGAGCCTCCATCGGAGCTATATCTTCAAGATTGGGAAATATATGCTGATGACACCATTCTACTCCCAGCGATTTGGGATGCATCTGCTGATAAAAGTCTAAAGAATTAAGCTGCTTCAGCAATATTTTATTTATTTCTCCTTTTCTAGCCAGATCACCATTTCTGTCAAAGCTTTCATTTAGCTGTTGGGCCAGGTAATTTAGAACAATATTAACAGGAGCAATATCAAAAGCTATCCTTTTGCCTCCTGATATCATAGAAATATTCGAGAATCCGCCAAGATTAAGACAGGCATCATGCTGTGAAAAAAGCAGCTCATCGCCTATAGGAACCAGAGGAGCTCCATTTCCTTTCATCAGAACATCCTGACTTCTGAAATCATAAAGTACCGGTATGCCTGTTTCTATTTTAACAGCTCTGCCATCACCAATCTGAAGGGTGAATTTTCTTTGGGGCTGATGAAAAACCGTATGACCGTGAGATGCAATAAGGTCTATATTTTTAAGCTGATGTTTTTCTATAAATTCTTTAACTTTTTGCCCCAGATAAAAGCCGTAGTCAGAGTGCAGCTCTAAAAGATCTGTTACAGAAAAATGAATGGAATTTCTGAGTTTATTTTCCCAGTCAGTAGAATAGGGAAGGGTTTCCGCTTTCAGGATCTGAAAATGCCATTTGTCCTTTTTTTCAAATTCAGCAAGACAAATGTCTAAACCATCTAAACTTGTTCCGGACATGAGCCCAATGGCAAGCGTTTTCATGATAACAGAAGCTATTTTTTATTTTCAGAAAGCCTTTTAGAATTAAAGTCTCCCGAGTTGTTATAGAAAGTATATTCCGAAAAATCGTCTTTGGCAGTCATTCCATTAGCACCTACCAATGTAGAGCCGTCTTCCATCGTTACATATACGGTATCCTTGGTATAGATTCTTTTTTTTACCTGGTCCCAATATACACTCTGCATGGCAAATTTTTGTCCCTCGTTGGTAGTGATCCTTACATTACCTTTTGCTTCGTAAAATTTTTTGTAATCAAAAAACTTGGCATATTTAGCTTTAATGGTTCCCGGTACCTTTGGCTTTTTCTTATCAAAGAATTCAATGTCAATACCTTTTCTGGCTACGGTATAGGGGCTGTCAATAAGCTCATATTTTTCAATAATTGGAGCTTTGGCCTTAAGGATTACAAATCCGGAATCACGCTGTACTATATTCGCGTTATTAATGATCTGTGAAGGAAAGTTTTTGCTGTTATTCCCATTCTTTTTGGTAAGGTCTTCTTCACAGGATGTGAATATAAAAAATATAGCACAACTAAAAAGGTATGCTATATTTTTATATACTATTTTTTTTGAAAAATTCATTCTAGTTATAAAGAGCCTTTCTAAACCATTTATCAGCAAAATTGAAGCCGACTTTCAGGTTAATAAAGTTCTGGTTGATAAGATTGTTCTGAAGAGTACCTCTCTTACCTATTTCTACACCAATTTCTAAGCCGCTCATTCTTGTAATACTGCTGTTTTTGAACGGAAGCATTACCCCGGCAGAAATACCGAATTTGTTGATGCTGTTCCCTTCCAGTTTAAGGTTTCCTCTTTCATAGAAAGCACCATATCTGTAGATTACTCTTGAGAAGTAGCTTCTGAAGTTATTATAGTTAGGCAGATACCATCCACCGGCAGAAATTCTGTAAGTATCCTGTAAGCTGAAAGATTTTCCGAAATAGGAAATATCTTCTCCTTTTTTATAATCAATCTGCCCGGAAAGGAACCAGTGATTCTCGCTTCCATATCCAACCCCTACAGATGCCTGTAAAGGAAGAAGGTTTTTAGATTTTGTTTCCTGGTAATCAATAGGAGTGATATCTGTTTTGGTACCTGCAGCATCAGCATATCTGTAAGTACTGTTGGTATACTCAGTGGTCATATTACCGGTATTCCCAAAAGTTGCTGTTGCCCCTATCGTTAATTTCTTATCAGTACGGCTATTCAGTTTCTGGTAGCTGGTACCTAAAGTAAAGTTGAAGTTTCTGATTCTGTTTTTGGTTTCATAACCCGTAAGATATTCTGAATTTTTAGCACTGAACTCAGTAAGGTCATACAAGTCTCCAAAATATAGGTTCGCTCTAGCCCCTACGGAGAATTCCTGGTTAATTTTATAAGATACGGCAACCGCTGCAGTATTTAAAGTACCACTACCTTTAAATTGATTTTGGTAGAGGATATTTCCGTCGGCGTCTTTCTGCGGACTCAGAATATCATAGCTTTTTGAACTGTATGGCTGGTAGGTAAGTCCCATTTTAACCTTTGAGGAAATAGGAAATGCCAGTGAAATATTGGAAAGGTACGTAGAATGCTTTGTAGATTTCATATCGTTAAAGTTCGATTTGAAATAGTTGTTTTCGTTGGTAGCTTCCAGTTTGATACTTGTAAGTTCGAAATTCGCGTTGTTGGCAGGGTTAGCAAAATTGAAGTTGCTGGTGAAATCACTTATAAAAGCGGTAGAAATACCTCCCATGGAAGAAGTTTCGATCGTATTATCATATTTTACATCCCCAATTCCATATTTTGCATACGGAGAGTTACTTAGACTCTGTGCATTCAGAAAATATCCAACTGATATGAATGATACTACAAAGATTTTTTTCATTCTTTATTTTTAAAACAATGCGCAAATATCTTAAATATTAATGAATTGTAAAAATTATATGTGGTTAAAGTTTGTTAAGGGCTTTATTATGGGGAATTTTTAATCTTTATATATTATCGGTGTCAATTGTTAATCATCAGTTTACTTTATCTACCAATCTGTATATTTAAATATTATAATTCACCATTCACAAATTTAACTCTGAATTCTTCTCCAGTTTTTTTATCTTTGAAACATGAATTGGGAGAACATCGCCGGACAGGAAAATCTGAAAAAACTTCTTAGAGAAAGCATCGCCGAAAACAGAGTGAGCCATGCCCAGCTTTTCGTAGGAAAGGAAGGTTACGGAACATTACCGATGGTGTTGGCGTATGCAAAGGAGATTTTAAGTAAAGAAAATGAGCATGCTGCTTCAAAGGTTGAACATCTTAATCACCTGGATCTTCACTTCAGTTTTCCCGTGTTTACGGATAATAAAAATTCCTTAAGCAAAAATAAATTTGAAGAATTCCGGGAAATGATTCTCGCTTCTCCATATGCAAGTTATGATGACTGGACTGCCTTCCTGGAATCAGAAAACAAACAGCTTTTTATTTCCGCTGATGAAATTGATGACCAAAACCAGAAATTTTCATTAAAAAGTTTTGAAGGGGGAACCAAAATTCTGATTGTCTGGAGAGCTGATAAAATGAATATAGCCGCATCAAATAAATTTCTGAAATTTCTTGAAGAACCACCCGCGAAAACCATTATTCTTCTTACTGCAGAAAGTACCAATGATATTTTGCCCACTATACTTTCCCGTACTCAGGTAGTAGAAATTCCCAGAATCCTTGATGAAGATATTGAAGTCTATTTAAAAAAGAATTTCTCTGTAACTGAAGAAAAAATAAGAGAAATTGTTCATGAAGCACAGGGGAATCTTAATGAGGCTGTCAAACTTCTGAACTCAGGAGACAAAAGCAATGAATTTGAAAAACTCTTTGTACAATGGGTTCGTGACGCTTTTATGGTAAAGAAAAAACCAGAATATCTGAGAAGTATAATTGTCTGGGCAAGAGAAATCGCTGGCTGGAACAGAGAAAAGCAGAAAAACTTTTTAAATTACTGCTCTGAGATTTTCAGGCTGGCCCTTCTTCAGAATTATCAGTCGGAAAACCTCGTGTATAAAAAGATCGATGCCAATGGCTTCAATTGGAACGGTTTTTCAAAATTCATCAGTGGAGCCAATATTGAAAGTATTCTCGAAGAAATCAATGCCGCAGATCTGCATCTTACCAGAAACGGAAATCCTAAAATAGTATGGACAGACCTTGGAATAAAATTATCAAGATATATCCATAAGAGCACATAAATAAAAACTCCGGAAATTTTCCGGAGTTTTTATCTTCTTGATGTATTTCAAATTAAACTGTCTTCTTATCTTTTGCAGTTTTTTTGTTTTTTAAAGTATTCTCTGCAGTTTTTGCTTTTGCATCACATCCTTTATGATGAGCATCAGAACAAGCTTTTTTATCTTTTACAGAACATTCTTTTTTGTCTTTTCCAGCGCAGCAGCCACCTTCTTTAGGTTTTTCCTGTGCATAGCTGAAAGCAAATAAACTGATAGCAAGAATGGAAATGAATTTTTTCATGATCTTCAATTTTTAATTGGCTAAATGTAATACTTTTTTGCTTACGTAAATGAATTTTGAAGAAGATTACTGGTCAGAGATCTATGGATTCATTATTTCTAACGCCCTGTTTACAAAATAGTATTGATAATCAATGCACTTTACCTTCGGTCGTCAGGGCACTTTGTTCAGTAAAGAAATTTATTTATGGGCTTCTAATGAGGCCTGGAATTCCTGAAGTTCTTTTTCCATGAAATCAGGATTGTTGAGTTGCTTCCGTACCGATTTAATATTACCAATAGTACTTTCAAGGGCGGTTCTGAACCATGGAAATTCCTGACTTAAAGAAGTAAGTTTAGCCAGGGCTCTCAAAGGATTTTCGCTCTGAGCCAGTTGTACAGCATGTTCATATCTGAAAACAGGGCAGTAGTAATATTCTTCTGCTACATAATCCCATATATCATTATCAGCTTCTGTATTCATAAGATAAAGCATGGCGAAAATGGAAGAATCTGTGTAGCCTTCGGAGAATCTGAAACAGTCGAAAACAGATTCAGTATCATTCCGCTGGATCTTTTTATCCAGTACTTCATGAAATAACTGATGGGAAAATTCTTTTTCAGAATGATTTCCTATGATATGGAGCACTGTTGCATATTCTACTTTTACAGCATCATCTTCCTGATGATTGTGATATGCTGTTTCAATATATTCTTTGGCTGCAGGATTATCCAGCAATGCACGGTGAAGCTTTGAAAGTGCAACAAGTTCTTCTTTGGTGAAATGTCTTTTATCAGACATTTTTTTCTCAAAATATTCTAATGCCTTTTTAGGGTAACGGTCTTTTACGAATCTTTCAATCACCTGCCAGTCTTCAAGTTTGTCAAATTGAGAATGATCCCAGAAACGGTAAAACAAAGACATACGGTCCCATTTGGACTGAATACCTTGCCATTCATTGAAAAGTTCTTGGTAAGCGGGAAGTATATTGCCTTTTTCGTCTTCAGTTTCAACAGTAATATGAAGTCCCGGATCAGAATAAAACCGTTTGAAAGCCTCAATCATTTCAAGATTGAAATAATTGCCGTCCTCACTCATGGTAGGGGTGGTGGTTTCCTCTTCCTCTACCGTAATGTTTGTTTCTTCGGGAATTGGGGGCAACTTTTCTTCTGATGGAACAGGGATCTCTTTACTAATTTGAGCTGTGGTTTCTACAACCGGGGACTCATTTTTTAAAGTTACTTCATTTGTCTGATTTTTTTTCTTTTTCTTCCATTTAAAAAGGAAATCAAATAGGCCCATACATTTAGTTTTTTGTAAATATAGATTAAATCTTTATTAAAAAATCAATCAATCGTTTGATTTGAGCAAAAACTTATGTAAATTTGCCCCCTGAAAAATGGAAGTGATATGATTTCAAAAGAAGAAAATATATTATTTGCTGCTGAAAAGCTCTTTGCTGAAAAGGGTTTCGACGGAACTTCAACCCGTGAAATCTCCAAAGCAGCGAATGTAAATATCTCGATGATCTCTTACTATTTTGGATCAAAAGAAAAGCTTTATGAGAAATTGGTTGAGTACAGAATGAATGAAGGACAGTTTTTTTCAAGGGATATTGTAGAAAGAACAGATCTGAATGAATGGGAGAAAATTGAAAAAATAATAGATCAGTTTTCCAACAGAATAAGGAATCAGAAATGTTTTTACAGGATTATGCAGCGTGAACAGCTTCATACCAACAATCCACAGATCGTAGAGTTTTTGAAAGAAACCAAAATGTCATTCCTTTCTATGTATTCCCGAATACTGGAGAACGGACTGAAGAGTGGCGTTTTTACAAAGAATCCTCCTATTTATCTGCTTCATTCCACCATAAGCGGAACTTTATTCTATGCATTCAATGCCAAAGAAATGTATAAGGAATTCCTGAATGATACAGAAGATGAGGATGTTTTTGACGAAAAATTTTATACAGAACTTAACAAACATATAAAACATTTATTAAAAGACCTTTTAGGTTATGAAGAGAATAAATAACTCAGTGATTGCATTATCACTATTCGTAGGAATAGCAAATGCAAATGCTCAGGAGAAAAAGACCCTTTCTCTTGACGAAGCTGTGCAGCTGGGAATCCAGAACAGCAAGAATCTCAAGATCGATGCAGCCAAGATCGAGGAGGCTACCGCTGATCTTTTGGAAGCTAAAAACAGACAGCTTCCGGAATTGAAGGTTTCAGGAAGCTATATGTATCTTCCGATAAAACCCAATGTAGACATCAAACTTCCTGGGATGTCAGGAGCAGGAGGCCCGGAAATTCATCAGGTATTGTATGGTTCCGCGAATCTTAGTGTACCAATTTACAGTGGCGGAAGAATCAAATACGGGATCCAGTCTGCAAAATATCTGGTAGAAGCATCAAAACTAAGTACTGAAAATGACAAAACAGCCATTGCTTATAATGTTGCCCAGGCTTATAACAACTTGTTTAAAGCCAACCAGTCGATTAAGGTTTTTGAAGAAAACCTGGCCGCGTCCCAAAAAAGGGACGAAACTTTCCTTAAAATGGAAAATAACGGACTGATTGCTAGAAATGACAGGTTAAAAGCCAACCTTCAGACATCTAATATCGAACTGCAGCTGCTTGAAGCCAAAAACAATTACAATATTGCCAATATCAATATGGACTTGTTATTAGGGCTTCCTGAAACTACAGAGATTGAAGTAGATCAGAATTATATTGAAGAAGGTTCTGAGGTAAAGCCTGTTGATTTTTATATAAACGAAGCCAGAGAAAACCGTAAAGACCTTCAGGCTTTGGTTCAACAGAGAAAAGCCGCAGAATTGGGAACAAAGGCGGCCAAGGCTGAGAATCTTCCGTCAATAGCATTTACAGGCGGATATGTAGCAGCAGATATTCCTAAGTTTCTTACTGTATACAACGCCGTTAACGTAGGAATTGGTATCTCATATAATTTATCCAATATCTGGAAAGAAAATTCATCATTAAGACAGTCTCAGGCAAGAGAAAAGCAATTAGCTGCTACGGATGAATTGCTGAATGATAACATCAAGCTTGATGTGAACAGAGAATACCAGAATACAGACTACTCTAAAAAAAGAATTGCTGTTTTCGAAAAATCTGCTGAGCAGGCTAACGAAAACTACAGAATTACAAAAAATAAATATGACAACGGCCTTGCAACCATGACGGAATTATTGGATGCAGACGCTGCTCAGATTGCTGCCAATGTTGGCGTAATCAATGCAAAGGCAGATGCTGCTTTGGCATACAGAAAACTATTACAAACAACAGGAACTTTAACAATTAAATAATCAGATCGAAACCAAAATGGAAAATAATAATACACAGGCAGCTGAACCTAAAAAGAAAAAAAGTTTAGTTTTTCCTATCATTTTAGCAGCCGTAGTGATCGGAGGAGGTATCTACGGCTACAGAGCTTATAGCTACGGGCAGTACCATGAAGAGACTGATGATGCTCAGATTGCTTCCAATATGGCACCGGTAATTTCTAAAATCTCAGGATATGTAGCTGAGGTAAGGGTAAAAGATAACCAGTTCGTAAAGAAAGGGGATACTCTTGTTATTTTAGACAATAGAGATCAGAAAATGGCTTTGGATCAGTCACAGGCAGCATTATCTACAGCAAAAAGTAATATTTCTACAGCAGAAGCAACAACTACTGCTACTTCTAAGAATATCAACAGTTCTGAAGCAGCAGTTGCAACAGCCAATGCACAGATTGAAGCAGCAAAAGTAAATGTTTGGAAAACGTCTCAGGATTTGAAAAGATATGCAAATCTTGTAAAAGATCACTCCATTACAGAACAGCAATATGAGCAGGCTTTGGCAGCAAAACAATCTGCAGATAAGCAACTTCAGGTATTGGTAGAGCAAAGGAACCAAATTGCTCAGCAGACTACAATTGCTTCTTCTCAAACGGCTGCTAGTTCGCAGCAGATTAGTGTTGCCAGCTCAGTAGCGAAACAGAGAGAAGTAGATGTGGAAAATGCTAAATTGAATTTGTCTTACACTGTCATTCTGGCTCCGGAAGACGGATATGTTGGGAAAGTACCTACACAGCCAGGTCAGTACCTTCAGGCAGGCGCTCAGTTATTTGCTTTGGTTAAAAATGACCAGAAATGGGTAGTGGCGAACTTTAAAGAAACGCAGGTAGATAAAATGGTAGAAGGGCAGAAAGTGAAAATTGAGATTGATGCTTTCCCGGACAAAGAATTTGACGGAGTAGTAAGTTCATTCTCTCCGGCTACTGGGGCTACATTCTCTATTCTTCCTCCGGATAACGCAAGTGGAAACTTCGTAAAAGTAGTTCAGAGACTTCCTGTAAAGATTGATTTTGTAAATCTTGATAAGAATATTGCAAAAAGATTAAGAACAGGAATGAATGTGAAGGCTGAGGTTTCATTGAAATAGTATTTATGTACTTACGTAAAATGTATTTATGATGAATTGAAAATCATTAATACATCCTACATTTTACATTAATACAAATATTCAAATAAAATTATGCAAGATTCATTAGTAGAATATGGAGCCCGAAGAGTGATTATTACAATCACAGCTATTCTTTGTGCTTTGCTTGAGATTGTGGACTCCACGATTGTGAACGTTGCCCTTAATGAAATGAAAGGGAACCTGGGAGCTACACTTTCAGAAGTGGGCTGGGTAATTACTGCCTATGCCATCGGGAACGTAATTATCGTACCGATGACCAGCTGGCTTTCTCAGCAGTTCGGGCGTAGAAATTACTTTGCAGCTTCCATTATCATATTTACCCTGTTTTCATTCCTTTGCGGAAATGCAACAAACATCTGGGAACTGGTATTTTTCAGACTGATGCAGGGAATTGGTGGAGGGGCCCTTTTGGTGACTTCACAAACGATCATCACAGAGTCTTACCCGCTTGAAAAGAGAAGTATGGCACAAGCCATTTATGGTTTGGGAGTAATTATTGGGCCAACATTGGGTCCGCCGTTAGGAGGATATATAGTTGATAACTACAGCTGGCCATATATTTTCTATATCAATATTCCGATCGGGATAGCAGCAACACTGATGACGCTTCAGTTTGTGAGAAGCCCGAAATATGCTGAAAAACGAAAGGTTTCAGATGTTGACTGGCTGGGAATTGCTTTATTGGCCGTAACGGTAGGTTCACTGCAGTTTATTCTGGAAAGAGGTCATGAAGAAGACTGGTTTGAAAGCGGAATGATAGTAGCCTTTACCATAGCCGCCATTTTAGGATTTATATTATTCCTCTGGCGGGAGCTTACCTTCAAGTATCCGATTGTGGAACTCAGGGTATTGAAAAACGGAAACTTAAGGATCGGTACAGTCATGTCCTTTGTATTAGGATTCGGGTTGTATGGGTCTACTTTTATTGTTCCGCTATATACACAGAGTATTTTGGGATGGACGGCCCTTCAGTCGGGAGCTTTGATGATCCCGGCAGCTTTAACAACAGCCTTTATGATGCCAATCATCGGAAGGTTGCTTACAAGAGGAGCGAAACAACAGATATTGGTTTCTCTGGGGCTATTTATCTTCTTTATTTATAGTTTCTGGGGGTACAAAATTCTGACTCCTGATACAAGTAAAGACGCTTTCTTCTGGATGTTGATTGTGAGAGGAGCAGGATTAGGATTATTGTTTATCCCGATTACATCCTTGTCATTAAGTACCCTTAAAGGCCAGGAAATTGGCCAGGGTGCAGCCTTTACCGGAATGATGAGACAATTAGGAGGGTCTTTTGGAATTGCAGCTATTACCACTTTTATAGCCAATGCAGGTCAGAAATACAGAAATAATCTGATTTCCCACTTAGACGAAAACAGTTTTGATGTTCAGCAAAGACTGGCTGCTTTGAAGTCCAGCTTCATTGCTAAAGGAATGACTCCTGATGCTGCCATGAATGCCGCTTATAAAATGCTTGACCTATCTGTCACCAAACAGGCAACAGTATTGTCTTATATGGATGTATTTCTTTATCTCGGTGTAATATTTTTAATATGTATTCCGTTTATCTTATTTATAAAAGAAAGAAAGAGTAAAGAAAAAATAGATTTGAGTGAAGCCATGCACTAAATTTTAATCAAAACCTTCGGATTTCCGAAGGTTTTTTGTTTTAAACAGTAAAAGTTTAATATCCCAATGTTGAATGACTATGATTTACATAAAAGATTAAAATTTTCATCCTTCCATCAATTCCATCTTTCAGCCCCGGTTTCCTTTCCAAATTTTATTTATAAAAATAAAATCACTTATTGGAGAATTTATTTATTTTTTTTAGCTTTACAGTACCAAATGAAAAAATATGAATACATTCCCTCATCTCAAAAATACCTCTTCAGGAGGTAAGATCCGGAACCCGTTTTCCTGATGTATACTGATCTGTTTCATCACATCTTTCATGTCTTTTTTTATTAAAGACAGTTTTTTTGTTTTTTGAAAACAACTAAAAAGTAACGCTTTGATTAATGAAGCAGCGTTCATTGTAATGCACATTAAGATGATGGTTTAATCATTAAATCTTTTTAACCGGATATTCAGTATTTATCAAGCTTTAACAACTAATAACCTTAAACTTACCTTATATGAACCAGATTGAATTGCCAGACACCTTTATGGCATTATCAGATTTCAGGAAACATGATGTTTACAATTCTGAGATGGATCAGCACCAGATCATTTCAGACTTTTTTCCTGCAACATTTACAGAACTTACCCAACGCCTTTCAGACATAACAGGAGCCTTTTATGGTGGATTATTAAAACAGGCAGGTAAACTTTATGGAGAAGAAGCAGTGAATGAACTTTCCATTTCTTTCATGTATGATCTCGGATCACGGATGGCTTTAAGAAATCTGGAATCCAAACCTAATCTGCAGCCAGGAATTCCGGCTGTGGCCAAAATATTAATAGGAGCAGTTTTTACATCCAGTCCCGAATATAATTTTGATTTCAAAGAATTAAATGACCACAGAGTTGAACTACTGATTAAAGGAGTAGACCGGTACCACAAAATCACAAAAAGTCTCCATATCGCAGGACTGTTGAAGTGGCCGGTTATAGAACCTTTTATACAGGGGATATGCGATATTATGGGGCTGGATGTTTTATTTGAAATGAAAGTCCTGAAGCTTGATCCTGACAGCTCGTGTGTATACGAGGTAATCGTGGAAGAGAAATAGACTGTAAAAGATAAAAGATCTTGTTGTTAAATTTCTTTTATGCATCCGATATCAATATCAATAGGAGCGGGCTTTAGCCCGCTCTCATTATAAACATCTATTCAATTGGCTTTATCCAAAACCTAAAATATCCGGAATGATCCATTTATTATTCACAAATTGGGCACAATCAAAATTATAAATTCTGTAAATTGACCAATTTTCCAAGCGGTTTTAACCTATTTTATTTAATAGTTTCTGTCCATTCAATTCCACTGATATCAATCAGTTTCAAAGTGTGTACAGCCTCTTTTCGGAGGATATCATTAGTCCCGATATTGAGATCTGCCTTAGCTCCCAATGGAATAATAAGACTGTGCTTTCCAGGTGTCACCTTAGCTATATAATGGTTTTTGATATTTTCTTTTGAAAAACCGGCAAGTTCTTTATGGTCAATTTCCTTTAAAATATTCCCGTTTTTATCCAAAATGTGAATTCCGATGAGGAAAGAACCATATACATCGGCACCTTCCGTTCTGTAAACCTCGAACTTTAAACCTGAACTATTATGGGAAATATTAGAAATCTCAAGCTTGGGTTTTACAGATTTGTTATACAGGGTTCCCCAAACACCACCATGAAAATACTGATTGGTATACAGCGTAAGTCCGAAAATTAAAAGAGAACCTGTAAGTACAAAAACTTTGGGCTTATCAATAGGCAGAATTCCAGAGCCCAGCCATTGAAACCATCTTTTCTGAGTAAACTTTTTGTTTTTCTTTATAAAATAGTCATCCAGAGAGTAAGAACCGCTTCCCGTAAGGAACAGAACGAACCCGCCAGCAACTCCCAGGACACCTATTTGCCATTCATCCAGGCACGTTGTACCCAACCATCCCGAACCCAATAAAATTCCCAATGCAAGGCTAAAAATTCCTATGCTCATCAGTCGGGTAAAGAGACCGAGAATAATGAATAGTCCTACAATAGCTTCGATGATGGTAAAAGCCATCATAGACCTCTGTAAGGCATCCGGGTGGGTAACCAGATACTCTATAATAGGTTTAATTCCCAGGGCATTCGGCAGAAAATGATTGAATTTTTCCCCAATATATCCCTTTTCATCAGGAATAAGTTTGTTTTCAAGGATAAGTCTGCGCCAGAACGCTGAAAAGTAAGTCCATCCGATGACCATTCGTAGGGATAAAGTGTATAATCCGGCCATGTCATAAGACTGGCTGTTTGTAGTGTATTTCATTGAAGTTAATATTGTATTATAAAAAACTGAGTATGTAGGTTTAAAAAGGTTTTAAACCAGATTTAGTTTCAGTCTTTTAAATAAAATATACTTCGGTGGACTGTTTCCAGTAGTGCAGTCTGTGTATTTATTAAAATTAAGGTTTTCTCCCTCTATATTTTTTGCTGTAGCATTAAGATCTAAAAAGGATCCTCCGTATTTGTATTCTGCTTTAGCTTTTGAAACAGAGATTTTTGAGGAAGTAGTGGAAGTATCACAATGTAAAGAAAGCCCGGATGTTATTTTAACTTTGTTTAAACCGCTGATGTATTGAATGTCAAAAATATCAAGAACGTCTCTTTTAACAGAGCATGGGGATAATGAGAACACCAAAATAAGCAGCGTAATGACTGCTTTATACATCTTGATATGGATTCTGGTGTTTGACATTCCTACAAAACTACACTTTATTTTAATTTCAGGTCAATAAATTTTAAAAATTCATCTTGCTGATCTACAAATAAATAATGTGAGCAGTTATCAATAAGTTTGAAATTGCTGTTTCCAACAATATTTTTAAGACTGCTGAGTTGTCTGTTTGAGAATATTCCGTCATTTTTTCCATATACTGCAAAAAGGGGAATCCCTTTTCTTTTGATCTCTTTTAAAATGGCTGTATTATCAAGATTGTTCAAAGGTTCATTCTGATAGAATTTAATAGGAGAGTTGTGGTTTCTGATATTATTTTTATAGAATTCACCGGCTTCATACTCAGCTCTTAAACTCTTACTTTCCGAAGTAGGATTAGGCATGCTAAAGCAATTTAGCTTACTGGCAATTTCGTAGCATCTTTTGCGGTAAGCAGCGGAATTTTTATCCAGGCTTTCTATTTCAGAAATTTCCTGCAGCTGGGCAGCATCATTTTTAAAATACTCTTTGGCCTGTTTTAAAATATGATTATAGGTTTCCTGTTGGGTAAATAAAGCGCCTGCAAGGGTAAGAGACTGCACCTTTTCTGGAAATTGGTGAGTAAATAGAGTACCGATGATCCCTCCGAAACTATGGGCCAGAATATTTGCTTTTTTGATGTGGTAAGTGTTATAAAGCTGCTTTAGATCTTCAAAACTTTCTTTGAACGTCATGGTGGCATTTTCATCTTTGGATCGTCCTTCACCACGTCTGTCATATACAATTACGTAAAAGCCTTTATCTGCTAATTTCTGTGCTGTAGTACCTTCAAATAAAGTGGCATTACCACTTGGCCCGCCATGAATAAAAATAACAGCAGGATTCTTTTGGTTTCCATAAGCTTTTGAGTATATAGCCTGAGCATGTACAGAAATTAAGAATAATGAAAATAAAAGGGATAGGAGTAACTTCATGGCTGATATTTGAAGTTGCTAATCTAGTTAATATTTTTGAGGTATTGAAGAGAATGGTTTAGGCAGAAATGTCATCCCGTCAAAAAAAATAAATTTTCTTCACCACTTCAAAGAGGAAAATTTTACAGTTTGTAATTTTATAATTTGGAAAATAGTTTATTAAATAGATTTATTTCATATCTGTATAATTTCCGCCTTCCAACCTTAATCTTCTTTTTTCCAAAAAATAAACCTACTGACTAACAGTTGTCACAATCCTGTCTTATCTTTATCCCGTTAAACCAAAAGAGATACATCAATGAGTTATTGCTTAGCCATAGACAGGATGCAGCCTGAGAGCCGAAAACAATTACATAAGAACTACCATGATAACTATTACGGGTTTCCTATTCATGATGATAATGAATTGTTCGGAAGGCTTATTCTGGAGATTAACCAGGCAGGTTTAAGCTGGGAAACGGTTTTAAAAAAAGAAGAAAGCTTCAGAAAAGCTTATGATAATTTTGATATCAAAAAAATAGCAGCTTATACAGAAGAAGATCGGGAAAGGCTTTTGAATGACAGCGGAATTATCCGGAATAAACTTAAGGTAAATGCAGCTATTGAGAATGCAAAGACAATTATTGAGCTTCAAAAAGAATTTGGCTCCTTTGAAAAGTGGATAGAGCATCATCATCCTAAAACATTGCCGGAATGGATGAAGCTTTTTAAGAAAACATTCAAATTTACAGGAGGTGAGATTGTGAATGAATTTCTGATGAGTACAGGATATCTGGAAGGCGCCCATCATGAAACCTGCCCGATTCATGCAAAAGTGTTGGAACAAAAGCCCTTATGGAGGAATGCTGACAAAAATTAAAGTATATTCAATATTGAGTTATAATGCTAAGATGTAAATTTACAAAACAAATGAAGAGGCTAACCAATTGAATATTTGATAGAAACAAATCATGCCGACAAATTGATGTTGGCATGAATATTTATTTTAGACTTCTTACTGAAACATCAGGCTTTTCACCCTGAGGAACAATAAAAATGGCATTATCACTAATGGTATCTCCCGGATCAAAATAATAACTTCCGGTTACAGGTATAGTACTGGTGGTAAATTTTCCGGATTTATCATAAGCAGAATAGATTACATTAAGCATCTGCGGCTTCATTTTCAGTTCAATTTTTTTAGAGGTAAGCCTTGATCCGGTTGCATTAACACAATCCAATTCTACAAGGCCAATATTGCTTACAATCTGTGGAAAAGCAGACAGCCTGATATTGTAAGCTTTATTCGATTTATTTTTCACTGATGCCGAAACTTTATAACGGTCATACTGTTTCCCGCCAGATTCAATACTTTCTTTATTGAGAATATTGAAGGTAACATCCATACCATTAATATCTAAGGTTTGACCGTCAGAAATCTTTTGTGCATATACTGAGGCATAACAAATAACCGTTGCAGCGAAGGAGAGTAAAAATGTCAGATTTTTCATGATATTATTTTGTGTATGAAATGGTTATTAAATTTACATAAAATAATAAAATAAAGCATAATTTACTTTTTAATTGTTATTTGTATTGAATCTATTTCATTTGTTTTTCAGTGGATTTTTCAATTATTTGTTTGTGTTCTATTCCCCATTTTTCAAATTCCAGAATAATCGGTTTCAGCTTATACCCAATTTCTGTAAGCTCGTATTCTACCCTTGGCGGAACTTCAGCATATACAGTTCTGGTAATAATTTTATCTTCTTCCAATCTGCGAAGCTGAAGAGTAAGCATGCGCTCTGTAATGTTCTGAAGACGCTTTTTAAGCTCTCCAAATCTCATCTTTCCATTGATGAGATAGCAGCAGATAGCAAGTGCCCATTGCCCGCCGATAATATTGGAAGCATAAATCTCCGGACATTCATCTGCAAGTGCTTTTTTATTGGCAAAATTGGTTGAGGTTTCCTTTATTTTAGTCATTACTTACATTTTTTATAGTACCGTACAATGGGTAGCTAATGTACAAAATGTAAGTAATGTATTGTAATTTTGTGATAGAAATTTAAACATAATGAAGACCTTAATTATTGTTACACACCCTGAAATTGAAAAATCTGTCATCAATAAAAGATGGATTGAAGAATTGGAAAAATACCCCGAAAAATATACAGTACATCAATTATACAAAGCTTATCCTGAGGGAAAAATTGATGTAACCAAAGAACAGAAACTGATGGAGTCTTATGATAAGATTGTATTTCAGTTTCCTTTTTATTGGTTCAGCAGTCCGCCGCTTTTGAAACAATGGCTGGATGAAGTGGTTTTATATGGTTGGGCATACGGAAGTAACAGTGGTTATAAGCTGGCAGGAAAGAAAATGTCATTGGCCGTTACGGCCGGAATTGATGAAGAGGGTTACAGTGCCACTGGAGAATACAAATACACGATGAAGGAGCTGTTCCGTCCTTATGAGCTGACTTTTGATTATATCTGGGCACAATATGAAGAACCTTTTGTTTATTATGGTATAGAAAGAGATTCTTCAGATGAATGGATTGAGAGAAGTGTTCCGATGTATCTTGATTTCCTGGATAATTTATAAAAAAGTAAAAAGTGGGAATCTATTTGGAAGTCTTTTTCAGATAGATTCCTATTCTTAATATAGATAAAAATATCCCTATGCTTAAAATGGAAGACATAGAACAAATGATATTTCACTTAGTTTCATCATCATATTAATTCTCTTTTCTGATAAAAGTCCTTATCCCACCGTAGGCGTATCCTCTTCCTTCAGTATTTTTTTTTCTTTCATGGTAAGCATCATTCGTTCATACTTGTATTTCTCCCAGTCAAACTGGTTCAGAAAGTCAAGAGCTGCCTGAAAGCCTCTGTTGAAAAGATCCTCTTTTTCTTCTTTTTTCATAAAGAAATTCAGCCATCTGGTGGTTCCACAGTTAACGGTTTGGATACTGTACAGCCGATAGAAACTATGTTTGGTAAGAAAAACTTTATCATTAAATCCCTGTAAGGTACTGATGATATTTCCTGCATAGCTGAATGGCGTTTTAAGGATTTCTTCACTGGTTTTTCCCTTTTCAGAAAGCAAATCAGAATCACTCGTAAGCTGAACTCCAAAAAGAGGCATTCTCGGATAAAAAACTTCATCCGCATGAAACAGGTCAATAGGAAAATTGGAGATACTTCCGCCATCAATAAAAACACCTACGGGATAAATATCTTCCTGTTTGGTATTCATCCAGAATTTCCAGGCATATTTTACAGAATCTTCATTCTTATTAATCCTTTTCTGAAAAGGTTCAAAGAAAAAAGGAACAGACATGGATGCTCTGACAAACTCTGCCGGACTGATGTGCTTCAGTTCTTCTTCAGACCAGTATAAATTAGCCATAGTAGGCAGTTCTACCTTTATTTTGGCATTGATGTCTGTAGCAATTACAACATATTCTGACCGAAGAAGGTAAAATGGATTGTTTTTATAATAATCATTATTGAGTGCACTGTCATAGAATATTTTATATCTGGTCTGATCAATATGTTCCAGGTTTTTAGCCTTGATTTTTTCAATCCCTGCTAAAGTAAGGTTATAATATTCCTGTCCGTTTCCATAACGGTAATTGAGGTTGAGATCCCGTTCTTTTTGTATAAATTTCTCATTGAGGTTGGCTACAGTTTTAATTCCAAAACTATCCAGAGCCGTTTTCATGGTGTTCAGAAAAACATTCCCCGGATTAAGTCCACTGTTTTCTTTTCTGAAATTGTTGTATAATTTTTTGAGGCATAAAAAAAGGATAACTGCCGGGATCAAAGGAATTAAAAACATTAGTTTAGCATTCAGAATACTTCCTGAAGGCGCTGCAAATGGAATACTTACAAGGATTATGAACAGAATAGCTGCAATAACAGCATTGATCCTGAAGAAATTTTTATTGTTCAGCATCGCATGCAGAGTAGTTTTTACATACGTTTTTCCATCCATAAAATCAGCAAAATTCCAGCTGAACAGAATATCTTTGATGAGTTCACTTTTAGGCTCTTCCTTTGTTTTGCAGGCTGCAATAAGCATGGTATTGATCGCTCCGGCGCTGGTTCCTGCTACTTTCAAAAATCTGATTCCAAAGATTTCAAGTCCGTAAAGATAGCCTACCAGTGCACTTCCCCAGACACCGCCGCCTTCCTGTACAAATTCTATATACTGATTGCCTTCCGCATCTAAAAGATCTGAAAACTCTTTGGCAGAAATATTCTCGTGTAAAGCAGTAAGTTTGTCCTTAGAAGCCTGTGAAAGAATATGATCTTCCAGAATTGTAGTAAGGGTTTCAGTGTTCATAGTCTCGGTTTTTTGTGATTGTGAACCGCTGGTGAAGCAATCTCTAATAATCATCTGTATCATTTGTAAAACCTGTGGGAGAAATCTACCACTGCCTGCGTCTCACATAAATAAATGTGCTGATGACTACCAATGCCATACCGCCTAACGTAAAGTAATAGCCGTATTTGTGATGAAGTTCCGGCATATTATCAAAGTTCATCCCGTAAACTCCTGCAATAAAGGTAATTGGTAAAAAGTACACCGAATAAATAGCCAAAACCTTCATCACCTGGTTAGCCTTCTGGTCAGAGAGGGCCAGGAACATTGAGATAAGGTTCGTAATCTGGGCGTTTAAATGGTCAAAATCAGCCACAACGTCCTTATGTTTATCCTTTAAATCCACAATTTCAGAATCCTGGAGATTCAATAGTTTAAATTTATCGATGGCATCTGTTGAAATGACCAGAACCCTTGAGTTCAGTCCGGATTTTCTTTTCAGTTTATACAGCCTTCGGATCTGGCTGGTATGATTGGTATTTTTAAGGAAAATCTCATTTTCAATATTGTCCATGGTTTCCAGTAAGCTTATTGATTCATCATCAAAACTTTTCATAATTAATATAGCGACCATTAATGCTACTTTCTGAGGTGTTACTTCTTCCTGTGTAAGCGTTAGCTTTTTCTTGGTTTCAGAAATACTTCTGGTTTTCATTCTGTGGATGGTGATAATGGTTTTATCCAGAATAAAAATCGCAATTTTGGTACTGATATCACTTATGGTGTTCAGGTTTTTCCTTTCCAGTTCCGTACTTTCGCGGAGAAGGAAGAATTTTACATTTCCGTCTTCTTCATATTTTGGAAGATGATTAGGATCTATAGTATCTTCAAGAAGAAGATTGTTGATTTCGTAGCGTTCATGAAGAAATTTCAGGTCTTCTGCAGTAGGAGCCTCTACATCTACCCATTCGCAGTGGGTGCTTCTGTATATCGTATCAATTGGCATAAAGTAAAAATACTAATATTTTGAAAAACTATGTGTTAAATAAGTTTTATCTTTGCCAAAATTATAAAACTATATGATTAAAAGTACAATAAAAGGTGTGGGATTTTATGTTCCAGATAACATTGTTACAAATGATGATTTAGCCAAACTAATGACTACCAATGATGAGTGGATAACGGAAAGAACAGGCATCAAGGAAAGAAGACATAGAAAAAACAGAAATGATTCTCAGGAAACTGCTGCATATTTAGGATTCAAGGCATCAGAAAAAGCTATTGAAAATGCAGGGTTAACCGCTAAAGATATTGATTACATTGTGTTTGCAACCCTTTCTCCGGATTATTATTTTCCGGGATGTGGAGTTTTGCTTCAGGATATGCTTGGGTGTGATACTATTGGAGCATTGGACGTTAGAAACCAATGTTCAGGATTTGTATATTCTATGAGTGTAGCCAATGCTTTCATTAAATCAGGGACCTATAAGAATATCCTTGTTGTAGGAGCAGAAGTTCATTCTTTCGGGTTGGATTTTTCTGATGAAGGAAGAGGAGTTTCGGTGATTTTCGGAGATGGGGCAGGAGCGGTTGTGCTGTCTGCTGCGGAAGATGAAAATGCAGGAGATATTTTAGCAGTAAACATGCATTCTGAAGGGAAATATGCAGATGAATTGTGTACACAGTTTCCAGGTTCTAAGTTTGGATGGAGTGACAGAATGAGAAAAGAGCCTGAGAATGTAACGAATAAAGAAGTATATCCTATTATGAACGGAAACTTTGTATTCAAGCATGCGGTTACAAGATTTCCGGAAACTATGATGGAAGCTTTAAATAAAGCCGGAAAAACAATAGAAGATCTTGATATGTTTATCCCTCACCAGGCGAATCTTAGAATTGCTCAGTTTGTTCAGCAGAAGTTCGGATTGCCGGATGAGAAAATCTTTAACAACATTCAGAAATACGGAAATACAACGGCTGCTTCTATTCCCATTGCCTTAAGTGAAGCCATTGAACAGGGAAAAATCAAAAGAGGAGATTTAGTTCTTCTTTCAGCTTTCGGAAGTGGATTTACATGGGGAAGTGTTCTTTTTGAATATTAAATATTTTTTGGCCGGACATTTCAGTATGACTGGTCCTGAAAAAGGCTGACCAGTTTATAACTCGAATATACTTAAATCAGAGCAGGAGCTTTCCTGTTCTGATTTTTTGTTTTTTTATAGGTTTTTTAAAAAATAAAAAAATAAAAAATCATATTTATTTTTTTAAATTCATTATCTTTAAGGCTGTTAACGAATAAACAAAAGAAAATGAAAAAGAATTTATTACTTGGGATTTTTTTGTCCCCTTTATTCTGTTATGCCCAAATAGGAATAAATAATCCTGCACCTGCTTCAACATTAGATGTGACAGCCAAAAACGCTACAGGAACTACCTCTAATGTTGATGGGCTGCTTATTCCTAGAGTTGATCGTGAGAGAGCCCAAAGTATGACCTCGGTTCCGACTTCCACATTGATTTATGTAAACAGCATTGCTACGGGAACACAAACCGGAACTGCTGCCAGCATAGATGCCATTGGATATTATTACTTTGATGGTACTGCCTGGGCTAAACTCAATATGCCTGTTAATATCTATACTTCTAATGGTACCCTTGCAGGAAACAGAACAGTGACGACTGCCGGAAATTCACTTAATTTTTTAAATGGAGCAAATAGTGTGGGAATTGGCACCACGGGAACCCAGGGAATCGTTTCGGCAACAGGTTCTACAAGAGGAGCATTTCAGGCAACGGGAGGAACAGGCATTTTAAATATGTTTGTAGATAATGCCGCAACAGCTCAGGTTACTACATCAGGAAACACTACAGGTCTGAATTTGACTACAATTTCTGCAAATCCTATCAACCTGCTTACCAATGGTGCCAATAGAGTGACTGTAACCGGAACCGGTAGTGTAGGGATAGGGACTCAGACTCCGCAGAAACTTTTACATGTGAACGGCGCGCTACAGGTTACCAATGAGATCAATGTAGGAGGAAATGCCACTACAGCAGGAAGTGCTGGAACTGCAGGACAGATTCTTACATCCACCGGAGCAGGCGCTGCACCCATCTGGAAAACATTGAATACATCCAGCGGAACTATTTCTTCAGCCAACTATGTGCAGGGAACGACAGCATTGGCTATTAATCAGGGAACAGTTGCTGATGTACCGGGAGTAACCATAACCCTAACAGTTCCCACAGGAGCTACCCAGACATTCCTGTTTACCATCTTGGGCTATGCAACCAGTACTTCAGCAACAGATGCACAAGGAGCCTTTTATCTTTTACAGGATGGAACCAAAATATCGTCTGCCTATACCTCAATGGTAAGTGGAACAGATTTAGTAAGACTTCCGATCCCGGTAACTTTCCTGAAAGCGGTAACCCTTACTGCAGGAACTTATACTTTTAAAGTACAGTATTCCGCATGGGCTGGTAACCAGATTGTCAATTTCATACCTTCCGGCTATTCGGGATATAACGGCGACACAGAAGCTATGCTTACTAAAATGCAGGTTTTGGTATATAATAATTAAAAGATTTCCATAAAAAAACCGCAGAATTCCAATTCTGCGGTTTTTATTTTATTTATTAGTAGCTGTTAAAGGCTTTTCAATAATTTTTCCGTATCAGAAGCATCTTGTCCTGCGCTTTTGGCCAGTTCAATAGACTTTTCAGCCCATATTTTTGCATTTTTCTTATCTCCAACCTTATTGTAAAGATTAGCCAGCGTATCCGTATTGGCAAAACTTTCGTCCTTCTTTACAGATTCCTGCGCCCATGCTACAGCTTTTTCCAAAGATGCTTTATTGCTTACGTTCTCAAAAAAATTCCATGCTGCCGAGTTTAGTTCATTAGAGCCTGCTTTAGAATAGTCCTGGTATACTTCCAATGTCAGTTTCTCATAAAGGGCAATATCCTTATTTTTCAGAGCTCTGCCAGCCTTTAATTTTTTTAATAATTTCTCAGCATTTTCCTTGCTTACCAACTTTTGAGCTTCTGTAATGAAATATTGATCGTCCCAGGTTTTAGTATCAGGATTATACGCCTTTTTAGTGATCGTACTCATTTGGAAGTTCTGATTAAATCTTTCATACCTCTCATCAGGGAAAAGCTTCACTATATCTGCCTTTTTATCCTGAAAGATTTTATATAAAGGACTTTCTGTAGTTTGTATACCGGAAATAAGCAGTTGAGCATCGTCTGCATCCATAGTAGGTTTCACCTGAAAATAACGGTTCAATACTTTTTCAGCAAACTCTGCATCATTATAAATAGTAAGCTCCGCCAGGTTTTTTAAAAATGCAGGATCCTTTTCTCCTTTTTCAAATTGCTGCTTTAGAGAAGTAAGTCTTTTATTGGGATCGTTGGCATCCATTGCAAACTGAATGAAATCTTTTTCTTCAACATATCCCAGGGTTCTGTGGATAGCTTCACCGTTTCCGTCAATAAATAAATAGGTAGGGAAGGCTTTTACATTGTATTTTTTAGCAAGCTCAATGCCTTCTCCTTTTTCCATATCAATTTTAGCATTGATAAAATGAGAATTATAATAATCACCTACAGTTTTCAGAGGGAAAATATTTTTTACCATCAGTTTGCATGGTCCACACCATGATGCATAAGCATCTACAAAGATCAGTTTGTTTTCTTTTTTAGCTTTAGCAAGGATAGAGGCAAAGTTACCATCCTCAAATTTGATGCCTTGCGCCCATGCAAGTGCAGCTATAAATAGAGTAGAAAGTATCGCTATTTTTTTCATAAAAAACGTTTTGTTTCCTGCAAATGTAATAAATATGATAACATTTAAGTTATTCACATTGAAAATAATTAGTAAAGAACTTTATTTTTAATATAGATATAGGCCAATATGAAAGAAAACCATCTATTGTTTTAGACTTATTATTAAAATTAATGTAAATAGCTTTTTTAGTTAAATGATTAAATTTCAGCAGAATATTTTAATAAAAAGTAAAATATTACTAATTTTGTAAAAAACAAAAAGACACCCGTGAGAAAATGATGAGTTATTATAAGAATAATAATTTGTTTTTTTATGTCTAATAATCTATTGAAACTTTTGTTCTTGCTGGTAACAGCAATCTCCATATCTGCCCAGAAAAAAAATACCTTCGACCAGACATGCGAAAGAACTTCCTCCATTACAGTTTATAAAGATCTGCCCAAGGCTATCAGGACCGCTGATTCTCTTTATATGGCAGCTCATCAACCCTTAGAAAAAGTAAAAAGCCTTATGCTTTCTTCAGAGCTTTATCATCACGGGGGGGATCTTAAAAAAGCAATATATTATAGTGAAAATGCTCATTCATTAATTGAGAAGTCCAATAATACCGAATGGATGGCCCGCGTATGCCGATTACTTGCGAGGCAATATAGACAGGTAGGGTTATACGAAAGAGCTAAAAAATATATTCTTAAAGGATTGGCTGCTTCAAGGCAGGTTCCTGATTTTCAGAAAAGTAATGAAGCAGAAGGATTGCTGAATCAGGAAATGGCTTTTTACGAAATGGAAATTGGAAATTATGTAAATGCCATACAACGTATTGAGTTTTCCCTGAAGAATTTTGGAAAAATAAACAGCCAGAATGAAGAAAGAACCCAAGCTGCTTCTTATCAATTGTTGGGAGATGCTTATTTTAAGCTTAATGATTATGCTGTTTCCGAAAATTATTACAGGAGAGCAGAAAACCTGCTGAAAGCTGGAAGCTGTACGCTTGGCCTGGTCTATAATGGACTGGGAGGAATCCGTGTAAAACAGAAGAACTGGAAAGATGCAGAACTATACCTGAAAAAAGCTGAAAAAATTGCCGATACCTCCCGAAGTCTGAAACTTAAGAAAGCTGTTTATTCAAACATCAATGATTATTACGAAGGGATAGGTGACAATGTTAAAGCTTCTTTTTATGCAGTGAAATATGTAAGAGCTTATGACAGTATTGCAGCCCGGAATCATGAATTTTCCGGCAAAACTAAAGAAGCCGTATCTAAAATTAATAAAGGAAGCGGCCAGATGAACGTAGCTAAAAATGCAGTTATTGTCATATTATTTGTTTCATTGGTAGGCTTAATCACCTTTTTCAGAACAAGGCAGAAAAGACAGTTTTCGAAGCTGAGAAATATGATGAGAACCCAAATGAATATGGGGAATGGTAACAGGGGATCTTTGCTGAGACAGCCTGTACATTCTGAATTCTCAAATATATCGGTAGAAGAAATAGATGAGAAAGATTCTGAAGCAGACCGAAAGAGAAATGATTCTCTAATGACTTCCGAAACTGAGACCAAACTGCTTGAGCTTCTCGATGAGTTTGAAAAAGGTAACCTCTATAACAATAAAGGAATGTCACTTTCTTTTCTGGCGGGTGAGCTGAACACCAATACCAAATATCTTTCCTACGTTATCAATCAGCATAAGAGTGCAGATTTTAAAACGTACATCAACAGACTAAGAATTACTTATATTGTAGATAAACTTATTAACGACGAAAAGTACAGGCAGTACAAGATCAGTATCCTGGCTGATGAATGTGGCTTTTCTTCACACAGTAAATTTGCCGCAGTATTCAAGGCCGTTACAGATTTCTCGCCTTCAGCTTATATTAAATATCTTGATGCTGAAAACCAATCAGATAAAGATGTTCATTTTCGTGAAAATAATTAAAAGTTAGCTGTTTTGTATATTATGTCTTACCATTTTCATGAAAATGGATAACCAATTGCTTTTTGGAAAGCAGCAGCTGACATATATTTGCGGCACTGTTACGGGAATGACAACCATCATATTACATCTTATCTATTTTATTTTCGAAGGAATTTTATTTTTTCTGAAATAAGATAACAATTCCCACAGCAAACTAACCATGAAACTTAAGATATGGAACACAGGTATATTTTGTTTTCATGAATAGCCCTAGTTCCTATTTTCATCTATAAAAAGAATATTCAGATTAGAATATGATTTATACAGGATAATCGGGGTTGATTGCCCGGTTTTTTTTCAGTCAAGTTTTTTTAAGTGCAAATCCACAGATATTCTGTGGATTTGCGATTTTATTTAGTCTTGATACTGTCTGTTTTTACTTTTGAAGTATCCGGAGTTGCCGGAGCCGGCTCTGAATTGGCCACAGCAGAATCTCCCATCCTGTTTCTTAAGGAATCTTTGTTGTGTGCATCTTTAAATTCCTCTCTTTTTTCTTTGTTTTGAGCACAGCTTCCCAGAACAAGAAGTCCAAGAATA
This sequence comes from Chryseobacterium bernardetii, assembly GCF_003815975.1. Taxonomy (NCBI): domain Bacteria; kingdom Pseudomonadati; phylum Bacteroidota; class Flavobacteriia; order Flavobacteriales; family Weeksellaceae; genus Chryseobacterium; species Chryseobacterium bernardetii. The sequence goes on along the minus strand of NZ_CP033932.1, from coordinate 4,918,405 downwards.
GCTCCTATCCATAACTTTTTCATAATATATTCTTTTTTGGTGTTCAATACAATCAAATATAGTGAAATAATAACACTTTTATTTATGATCTGTTAGATAATTGTGAAAAATATTTATTTTTTTTGTAATAAATGTAAGAATTATACTACTCATTATAAACTCACTCCATCATTTCAGAATGAGATAAACAGAATTCTGTTATTCTGTCGATATATTTCTCTATCTGCATAAAAAAATAAGAATATGAAAAAAGTAATTTACTTATTGAATTTATTAGCATTCAGTTTAATCTTTGGTCAGGAAACGAAAGAAAATTTAAAAGGGCTTGATGAAGAAATCAACAAAATTTTAAACGATTACAAGGCGGTGGGAATATCTGTAGTCATTGTAAAGAATGATAAGATTATCCATTCTAAAGGATATGGATACAGGGATTATGAAAATAAGCTCCCCGTAACTCCCAATACACTTTTCGGAATCGGAAGCAATACCAAGCCGTTTACATCAGCTCTGATAGGCATGGCTTCGGACGAGAAGAAAATATCTATTCAGGAAAAACCCTCCAAATACATTCCTTACCTGAAATTTTCAACAGACAGAATGAATAATCTGGTCACAGTTGAAGATCTGCTTGAGCATAGAAGTGGCCTGGGAAGTGTAGATGGTACCTATATTTTTTTTCCTGCGGCCAAACGGATTGATTTGATGCAAAGGCTTCCTTTCATTAAAGAGAATGCAGAACCTAAAAACAGCTGGAAATACAGCAATTTTGGATATCTTATGCTAGGAGCCATTGCTGAGCAGGTGAACAGCAAAAGCTGGGATGAACTTATCAGAGAAAAAATATTTATCCCTTTAAAAATGGATAATAGTAATACTTCTATAGATGAAATGGTAAAGCAAAAAGATTTTTCCTATCCTTACGGGCTTTATAAGCAGCACATTGAAAAACTACTATTTCAAAAACCTGATAATGATAAGCCCGGAGCTGCTATCAATAGTTCAGCAACAGATATGGGAAACTGGATCAGACTTTGGCTCAATTACGGGCAGTTTGAAAATAAACCTGTCCTTTCGAAAGAATTTGTATCCAATGCCATGAGTACTAAAACGATGATTGACGGAACGCCACCCGCAAAACCGGATCAAAAAAACTTTTTGTTTGGGCATGGGTATGGGTGGTTTACCCAAATTTTTAAAGGACATTACAAGGTATGGCATTCAGGAGGAGTATCGGGCTTTACTTCTGATGTCTTTCTGTTTCCTGCAGATAAATTTGGTCTTGCTGTATTAACCAATCAGCATAATTCAGATCTATCCAATACTATTGCCAATATGATTTCTATCCGGATGCTGGGGCTGGATCAGCATAAACCTTATCCGTATGAAAAAGAGCAGTATGATATTGTAAAACCGGATAAAAATACCAGGACAGCTATCAATGAAAAGAAAAAGCCGACTCATGATCTTGATTCCTATTGTGGGGAATATTCAAATAAAGGATATGGCACTTTTAATATTTCAAGAGAAGGAAATAATCTGTATATAACCTTTCCGACATTTAAATTTATATTGGTTCACCAGCAATATGATCTTTTTTCATCTAAGCTGGCAGAAGAAGTTCCACAACAGATGAATCCTGATTTTGATTTTAATTTTACACTTGATGATAAAGGAAATGTGGATGGAGTTGTTATGGGAATGCAGGGAGGCACAACATTTAAAAAATTAAAATAAGCAGGGCAAAAAGCTATGGTTTCCTACCTGCTGAATCAAAAAAATCTGCAGTGCTTTCAACTGCAGATTTTCCATTTTAAATTAAACGTATATAATACTATTTGGCAGGAGGTGTTGCCATAGAATCCTTTTTCATTTTAATGCTGTCCGGATTCGTCATTTTTGTCGTCATCGTATCTGTTGTTGTAGGAGGTACAGTTCGTGTATTATCTACATTAGCTGAATCACTTTTACTGGTAGACATTGATGACTCCTTGGTTCCACAGCTCACTGCAAATAATCCTATGCCGATGGCTGTTAGCAATAACTTTTTCATATAATTTTATTTTGGGGTGTAATAATGGAAAAACAACTATTATTCCTAACAGGCGTAGGGAAGTCGTAAAATATAGGTAAATTTTGTTAAAAGATGTTAGGTAAGTAGAGTTTTGAGTGTATTAGAGTAAACGAGAACTGAGATCCTTTGATAAGCAGGATTAATAGTAAACCTTAGACCTTGAATTTCTGCACCTCGTATATCACATAAAAAAGCCTCGAAACCGAAATTCCGAGGCTATATTGAAAGTACAGGTAACAGATTATTCATTACCTATTATTCATGATTTATTATCCTAGGTATGGATATTTGTAATCTTTCGGAGAAACGAAAGTTTCCTTAACACTTCTTACAGACGTCCATCTAAGAAGGTTCATTTTAGAACCCGCTTTATCGTTAGTTCCTGAAGCTCTGCCACCACCGAAAGGCTGCTGACCTACTACAGCACCAGTTGGTTTATCATTGATGTAGAAGTTACCGGATGCATTTTCTAGAGCTTTGTACGCTTCAGCAATGGCATAACGGTCTTGAGAGAATACAGAACCTGTTAATGAATAAGGAGAAGAAGAATCTACCAATTTAAGAGTTTCTTTCCACTCTGCATCTTCATAAACAAATACAGAAAGGATTGGGCCGAAGATCTCTTCTACCATACTTTCGTACTGAGGGTTTGTAGTTTCAATAACTGTTGGGTGTACAAACCATCCTTTAGAATCATCACAAGTACCGCCAATTACTACAGTAGCTTCAGAAGATTCGTTAGCTCTGGTGATGTATCCTTTACATTTTTCGAAAGAATTTTTATCAATTACAGCGTTTACAAAATTAGATGGGTCTTCAGGAGAACCTATTTTGATTGTAGCCATTTGAGCTTCCATTACTTTTTTCACATCAGCCCAAAGAGATTTAGGGATGTAAGCTCTTGATGCAGCAGAACATTTTTGCCCCTGGTATTCAAAAGCACCTCTTACTAAAGCAGTAGCTACAGCTTCTACGTTAGCAGACGGGTGAGCAATCACAAAGTCTTTACCACCAGTTTCTCCAACAATTCTTGGATATGTTCTGTAGTTGTGAATGTTATCACCGATCATTTTCCACATTCCCTGGAAAACTTTTGTAGAACCAGTAAAGTGAAGACCAGCGAAATCTTTGTGAGCCAATACTTTCTCAGCAGTTTCTTTACCATCTGTAAAAATCATGTTGATAACCCCTGCAGGAAGACCAGCCTCAGTTAATACATCCATGATTACTTTTGCAGAATAAACCTGCTTATCTGAAGGCTTCCATACCACAACGTTTCCTAACATGGCCATACAAGTAGGAAGGTTTCCTGAGATTGCTGTAAAGTTGAATGGAGTTACTGCAAAGCAGAATCCTTCCAGTGGTCTGTACTCTACGCGATTCCAGATTCCATTATCAGAAACCGGCTGCTCAGAATACATTTCTGTCATGAATTCCACGTTGAATCTTAAGAAATCAATGAACTCACAAGCAGAATCAATTTCAGCCTGGTGAACATTTTTAGACTGTCCGATCATTGTAGCCGCATTAATGACATCTCTGTAAGGACCTGCCAATAGATCAGCTGCCTTTAAGAAAATAGCTGCGCGCTGTTCCCAGCCTAGTGCATTCCATGCTTCTTTAGCTGCTAATGCCGCGTTGATGGCGTCATCCACATGCTGCATACCACCTTGGTAATAAAACCCGAAATCGTGAGCATGATCCTGAGGAGACTGAAGCTGTACTTTTTTATCAGTTTTTACTTCCTTCCCGTTGATAATCATTGGAATTTCTACCTTCTCAGCCCACATTTTTTTATAAGTGTCGATAAGGCTTTTAACTTCCGGAGATCCCGGTACATAAGAATTTACCGGCTCGTTTACCGCTAATGGTACTTGCGAAATTGCTTTTGACATATTACGTTTTATTATTTTTTATTAAATTAAATAAGTATGTGTATACAAATTTACGATAATTATAAGGAAAGAAAAAAATCTAACCTGTTTTTGTGAAATAGACCTTTTTGCCCTGTAATTGTTAGCAAATAATACATTTTTGGGGATGTATTTTAAAAATATTAAATGTATTTGTTTGATCTTTTGTATAGAAGTTAAAAATATATAGGAGGGCTATAATTACAGGAATGGGGACAATAAAATAATTGTCATAGTTCATGAACTGTTCTTAAGTGCTGTAAATAAAGGATTTATAAAGAAATGTTAAATTTAGATAAAATTGTGTTTGTTGCGATTTTGAACATTTTAAATAATTTTTTTGATAGCCTGTTTTTTAAGATTGCTCTAATTTTACATCATTATTAATCAGATATGAAAAAAAGAGTCATATTTTTCTCTTTTGTATTGTTTTTCTCAGCTTTATGTGCAGGTCTTTTAGCACATAAGGGGAAGACTGAATCATACTCTGATCTCTTATCAAAAATTCATCTTCTTCAGCAAAAATCGGATCAGCAGACACAACCTGAAATTTATAGTTTTTCAGATGCGCAGGATGTACAGGATTCAAATGACTGGGAGAAAGTAAAATTTGATTATTCAATACTTGCTCAGGAATGGCTTAACTACTTCTTTGTAAAATATACATTCAATACTCCGGTTGCGGCCGTTAAAAACCGTATTTATCTTACAGAACCAAGGTACATCCTGTATCATGCCCTGCAGATAGCAGGCTGCTAATCCTGTTTTTACAATTTTAATGATTTGTTATGGTCTGTATTCTGTAATACTGATCCACAGTCATCATTTCCCTCTTACATTTTTTAAACCTATCTATTTGCCTTTTCAGAAAGGCGAACAGGATATCGTTTGTCCAATTTTAAATAAAAAATATTATGCACTTAACACCGAGAGAAACGGAGAAGCTTATGCTATTTCTGGCAGGAGAGCTGGCTCTAAAAAGAAAGGCGAGAGGCCTCAAATTAAACTATCCAGAATCCATTGCATTAATCAGTCACTTTCTGCTTGAAGGAGCAAGAGATGGAAAAAAAGTGGCAGAACTGATGCAGGAAGGCGCTAATCTTCTCACCAAAGACGATGTAATGCCCGGCGTGGCAGAAATGATCCATGACGTTCAGATTGAAGCAACATTCCCTGATGGAACCAAGCTTGTAACCGTACACAACCCAATCCGTTAATCCTATTTTATCATGATACCAGGAGAAATTTTTGTAAAAGAAGGCACTATTATCTGCAATGAAGGCAGAGAAACGGTCAAAATAAAAGTAACCAATACAGGCGACCGTCCTATTCAGGTAGGCTCACATTTCCACTTTTTCGAAGTAAACAAAGCCATGAGCTTTGACCGTGAGAAAGCTTTTGGAAAGAGGCTGAATATTGTAGCAAGTACTGCCGTTCGTTTCGAACCGGGAGAAGAAAAAGAAGTAGAGTTGGTAGAAATAGGAGGAAGTAAAAAAGCAATGGGCTTCAATAACCTTGTTGATGGACAGGTAGATTCTGAAGAACAGAAAAAAGAAAGCCTTGCAAAAGTTGAAGAGTTAAACTTTAAAAATCACTAAGATGAGCTTACACGTAGACAGAAAACAATACGCCAATATATTAGGTCCAACAGCCGGGGACAAAATCAGACTGGGAGACACTGAGATCATTATTGAGATCGAAAAAGATTTTACCCATTACGGAGACGAAGCCGTTTTCGGAGGTGGAAAAACCGTACGTGACGGTATGGGACAAAATGTTACAGCCAAAAGAGACGAAGGAGTTCTTGACCTTTGTATCACTGGAGCGGTAATCATAGACCACTGGGGAATTGTGAAAGGTGATATAGGGATTAAAGACGGTAAGATCGTAGGAATCGGAAAAGCAGGAAATCCGGATACCATGGATGGTGTAACCCCGAATATGATTATTGGTGCCTCCACTGAAGTTCACGGTGGTAAAGGATATATTGTAACTGCCGGAGGAATTGATACTCATATTCACTACATCTGCCCACAACAGATTGAAACCTCTTTATACAGCGGAATTACTACCATGATTGGAGGAGGAACCGGCCCAAATGACGGAACAAATGCTACAACAGTAACTCCAGGAAAATTCAATATGCAGAAAATGCTTGAAGCAGCGGAAGAATATCCAATGAACCTTGGATTCTTCGGAAAAGGAAACTGTTCTGCAGAAGAACCTATCGAAGAACAGGTAGAAGCAGGAGCTTTAGGAGTGAAAATCCACGAAGACTGGGGAGCAACACCTGCCACCATTGATGCCGCTTTAAAAGTAGCAGATAAATATGACGTTCAGGTAGCCATTCACACGGATACCTTAAACGAAGGAGGATTCCTTGAAGATACAATGAAAGCGATCAACGGGAGAGTAATTCACACCTTTCACACAGAGGGAGCAGGTGGAGGTCACGCGCCGGATATCATCAAAGCTGCGATGTATCCCAATGTATTACCTGCTTCTACCAACCCTACACGTCCTTATACGATCAATACAATCGATGAGCATTTAGATATGCTGATGGTTTGCCACCACTTAAGCAAAAATATTCCTGAAGACGTAGCATTCGCAGATTCACGTATCCGTCCTGAAACCATTGCTGCAGAAGATATTCTTCATGATATGGGAGTTTTCAGCATCATGAGTTCAGACTCTCAGGCGATGGGAAGACCGGGGGAAGTGATTACCAGAACATGGCAGACTGCAAGCAAAATGAAAGAGCAGAGAGGTGATTTGGCTGAAGATAAAGACAGTGGAAATGACAATTACCGAGCAAAAAGATATGTGGCTAAATATACCATCAATCCGGCTATTGCACACGGTATTTCAGAATATGTAGGCTCTGTGGAAGAAGGGAAGCTGGCAGATTTGGTGATCTGGAAACCGGCATTATTCGGAGTAAAACCCGAAATGATTGTAAAAGGAGGATTTGTAATCGCTGCTAAAATGGGAGATCCTAATGCATCCATTCCAACACCTCAGCCGATTATTTACAGAAATATGTTTGGAGCTCACGGAAAAGCGAAGTTCGGGACTTGCGCCAACTTCGTTTCGCAGATCTCTATCGATAACGGAACTATTGCTTCTTACAAGCTGGAGAAAATGATCCTTCCTGTGAAAAACTGCAGAAATATTGGTAAAAAAGACCTTATCCATAATGATAAGACTCCTTTAATTGAAGTGAATCCTGAAAACTATAAAGTAACGGTAGATGGTGAATATATCACTTGCGAACCGGCAGAGAAACTCCCTTTAACACAGTTGTATTACTTGTTCTAGAAAAATCTTTAAAACCTGACAGGTTTCAGAGACCTGTTAGGTTTACTTACAACAAAAGGCTTATCAGTCAATATTTAAAACAATTATAGAACTACGTTTAGAATGAAATATTTAAATAAAACAGTTTTTTCTCTTGCTGTAACCGGAATGTTTTTGCTTTGCGGCAATGTAAACGCTCAGTTTTTAGGCGGACACAGGCTGAAGAATGATGAAGAAGGACCTAAAGGACAATTTATGATGTATGGTTCATTGGATTACTCCAAAGTGACTACTCCAACAAATAGCAGCAGTACTGTTTCCAGCGCACCGCTTGGAGTTGGGTATTTTATCAATAATAATGACCTTGTCGGTGTTAATTATGCTTACTCTCAAAATTCTGTTAATCATAATGTTATGTATAAACAAAATGAGGCCGGAGTTTGGTACAGTCCTTCTTTAATGCTGGGGAAATACTTTGTACTGATTGGGCAGATAGACGCCCATTACGTTTGGGGACAGCAGCAGGCAACAACCGCTGATGCGATGCAGAATTTTAACGGATTCCTTCTTCGTGCTTATCCTTTGATCGGAATACTATTAGGTGGAGGCTGGGCTCTGAAGTTCAAGTTTGCAGAACTTTCAATGCTTCAGACTAAGACTAAAGAAGAAGGTTGGACTAAGAGCTATGTAGCAGGAATCAGTGGTTCAACATTTGGGGTTGGTATTTCTAAAAACTTTGACTTCAGAAAAAAAACGGCTAAAAATGATTATTAATCAAACCATAGGCAATCTCACCGAAAATCCAACAGAGAAAACCATAGATTATCTGGATCTGGAATGGTTTGAGACCACCAAAAGAATCCAGCGTAAAAGAACCAGGAACGGAGCAGATGTTGCCATCAAATTTTTAAAAGAAGGGCAGCGTTTGCGTGAAGGTGATATTCTTTTTGAGGATGCAGAAAAAGTAATAGCAATTAATGTTCTGGAAACAGATGCCATTGTAATGGTTCCTGGCTCCCTATTGGAAATGGGAACAGTATGCTATGAAATCGGAAACAAGCATATTCCGCTCTTCATTCAGGATGATAAAGTACTGCTTCCGTTTGAAATGCCTATGTTCAGATGGCTGGAAGCAAGCGGTTTTAAACCGGAAAAACAATCCGTAAAACTGTTGAATCTCCTGAAATCCAATGTAGAACCTCATGGACATGGAAGTCTTGGCTCCTCAATTTTTACTAAAATCTTAAAAATGGCTTCTCCAAAAGATGAATAATACGATGAACATCAATTTTCTATCAGGGCTGCTTCATTTGGCAGATCCTACACTTCCCATCGGTGGTTATACCCATTCCAACGGACTTGAAACTTATGTGCAGGAAAGAATTGTTCATAATGTAGGAACCGCTAAGGAGTTTGTACAGAACATGCTTCAGTATAATCTTAAATTCAATGACGGAGCTTTTGTAAAACTGGCTTACGAAGCAGCAGAAAAAGGAGATTTACAGGTACTTTTAAACCTTGATAATGAGTGTAATGCTATAAAATGTCCGAAAGAAATCCGCCAGGCAAGCCAGAAATTAGGACTAAGGCTTATCAAAATATTCAAAAGAAGAGAAAGCTTCCCTTTGATGGAAGCCTTTGAAAAAGCTATTCAGAATAAAGAAGCCAATTCTCATTACTGTATTGTATTTGGAGCCTATGCTTATTTAATGAAAATCCCATTGTATGAAGCATTGCTAGGATTCTATTATACTTCAGTTGCCGGAATGATTACCAATGCAGTAAAGTTGGTACCTCTGGGACAGCTTGACGGGCAGGATATCTTATTTGCACTATATCCTGTCATGGAAAAAACAGCTCAGGAAACCATAGAGATGGACAGGGATCTGGTAGGACTTTGCAATACAGCCTTTGACATCCGATGTATGCAGCATGAAAGATTGTATTCAAGGCTTTATATGTCATAAAGAGACAAAAGGGCAAAATGTAAATAACCTTAGCTGAGTGAAACGCCCTTGCGAACGAAAAATCTTCACAATCAATCAAAAAATCTTAACGCTCTCAGCGTTAAAAAAATAAAACAAAGTAAAACTTAGAAAAAATGGAAAACAGAAAATATATAAAAGTAGGAGTTGCAGGCCCTGTAGGATCAGGAAAAACTGCATTATTGGAACGTTTAAGCAGAAAATTATTCGGGGCTTACGATCTTGGGGTAATCACCAATGATATCTATACTAAAGAAGATGCTGAATTTATGGCTAAAAACAGTCTTCTCCCTCACGACAGGATTATCGGGGTAGAAACAGGAGGCTGTCCCCACACTGCAATTCGGGAAGATGCCAGTATGAACCTTGAAGCAGTAGATGAGCTGGCAGCCCGTTTCCCTGAAATTGAATTAGTCCTTATTGAAAGTGGAGGAGATAACCTTTCAGCAACATTCAGCCCGGACCTTGCCGATGTTACCATCTTCATTATTGACGTTGCAGAAGGAGAAAAAATCCCAAGAAAAGGAGGTCCCGGTATTACAAGATCAGACTTATTGATTATCAACAAAATTGACCTTGCCCCATATGTAGGAGCCAGCCTTGAAGTAATGGAAAATGATGCCCGAAAAATGAGGAAAGGAAATCCTTTTGTTTTTACCAATCTTAAAACAGATGAAGGACTGGATAAAGTAATCGGGTGGATTAAAAAATACGCTCTTTTAGAAGAAATTGAAGAACCGAATCTGGTAAGATAAATGGACAGTCGTTTAAAAATTATTGCAGGATTTAAAGAAGGAGAATCCTATGTGAAGGACCTTTACGTTTCACTGCCCTTCAGAGTGGTTTCTGTTGGGCAGAGAAAAAGTGATAAGAAACTGTATCAGATGGTGATGAGCTCCTCTCCGGGAATCCTGGACGGAGATCATTATCACCTGGACGTTGCTCTTGAGAAAGGATCTTCACTCCAGTTGCAATCGCAGTCGTATCAGAGACTTTTCAATATGGAAGATAAGGCTGTTCAGGAGCTGAATGTAATCATGGAGGATGAAACCTCCTTTGCTTATGTTCCTCACCCCATTGTTCCGCATGAGGATTCCAATTTTAAAAGTAAAGCCAATATCCATATCGGTAAGAACAGCCAGATTATCATCAGTGAAATTATTACCTGCGGAAGAAAGCATTATGGGGAAGTTTTCAAGCTGAAACGTTTTCAGAACCTTATGGAAATCTATCATAACAATAAACTGGTACTAAAAGATAATGTGGTAATTCAGCCTGACCTGATCCCGATCAGCAGTATTGGTAACCTGGAACAGTATACGCACCAGGGAACTTTAATCTTTTACAGTACAAAAGAAAATGTAGACAAAAACGGGATCATTGAAGAGATTGTTGAAGCAGCAGCCCAACATATTGAAGACATGGAAGTTGGAGTTTCAGCGATGGATGATAACGGATTTGTAGTAAGGGCTTTAGGACATGGCGGAGAATTAATGTACAATTTCTTCCTTCATATTCAGGAAATTCTTTGGTTGCTGGAGTAAAAGAATATTGCTTTAATGAACTCTGTCACCCTGAACGGAGCCGAAGGGTGCTAATGAGGACGAAAGGTTTTATCGCTCGTTGATTGAGCAGATAAAGCAGATTTTCTTGCAGATAATCATCAGCGTAATCTCCAAAATCTGCGAGAGTATATTCAATAGAAGCGGGCTTTAGCCCGCATAAATAAAATAAATCCTCCACTGGCTTTAGCCAAAATTTAAAAAGAATCCGAAATGAGCCTTGTCAAAATTTTAAACCTTGACAAAGCTGGCAAAAATAAAATTAAGTAAAAAAAATGGACAGTACAGTTTGGGCACTGCTTTTAAGTGCCGTTTCAATAAGTTTTATACATACCGCTTCTGGGCCGGATCATTACCTGCCTTTCATTGTGATTTCAAAATCCAAAAAATGGAGTGGGATGAAGACGGCGATATTAACCGTAGTTTGCGGGCTTGGGCATGTTCTGAGTTCTCTCATCCTAGGTTTTATCGGAGTGTTTCTGGGCTGGCAGCTTAATAAAATCTCCTGGTTTCAGGATATCAGAGGAAATTTCTCAGGATGGGCATTGTTGATCTTTGGGGGAGTTTATTTGGTGTATGGCCTTATTCAGGCGGTCAGAAATAAGCCTCATAAACATTTTGATGTGATGGGTGATGATGTGTATGTATATGAACACAATCATAGCGAAGTGGTAATGCCACAAACAAGAATAAAAGTAACGCCGCTTGTCCTTTTTATGATTTTCGTAATGGGTCCCAGTGAACCCTTAATTCCTTTACTATTCTATTCTGGAGTAAAACATTCCATGCCTGAAATTGCTGTTCTGGTAACCTCATTCACCGTTACTACTGTTTTAACGATGCTTGGAATGGTTCTTCTGGGACGTTACGGCTATTCAACATTATTCAATACAGAAAAACTGGAAAGATATATGGGGGTGGTAAGCGGAGCTGTAGTAACTGTCTGCGGTGTCGGAATGGTCTTTCTTGGATGGTAAACGGGTTTGGGGATGCGGATACGAGGTGCGAGTGGTAGAGTTTGAGGGTAAGAGAGTTTGAGAGAAAAGTTTTATTTCCTGTTTCTAACCTCTACTACCTTATCCAGATCATCAATACATTTTACATCATACAAAATACATTATACAAAAAAACTATGAACGAATTTTTCAAGAAATTACCTTTTTTAGACCATATTTTAAAAGGAATAGGGCAAATCATGCTTCAGGAAAACAGATGGACCGGACTTCTGTTTCTGATAGGAATTTTTATGGGAAGCTGGCAGTGCGGAGTAGCGGTTCTGCTTTCAACAGCAGCCGGAACCTTTACTGCAATGAAGCTTAAATATGATCCATCTGAAATCAATGCCGGATTATATGGCTTCAGTGCCGCATTGGTAGGAGTGGCATTGGCTTTTCTGTTTGAAACAACAGCCTTAATCTGGATCCTTATCATATTCGGAGGAGCTTTGGCAGCTGTTATTCAGCATTTCTTTATCCAAAAGAAAATTCCGGTGTTCACTTTTCCTTTTATTATCATTACCTGGGTATTGGTGTTTATTTTACATCATTTTACCCATATTCCGCCGTCTGCAATGCTGAGTGCTGAGGTAGCCCCTTCAAAATATGATGATTTCCTTACCTGTACCAATGGTTTTGGTGAAGTGATATTCCAGGGTGGGGTTCTTTCAGGTATTATTTTTTTTATTGCTGTTTTTATCAGTTCACCGATAGCTGCTTTATATGGCTTGGCTGCCTCTATTCTTGGTGCGGGATTATCCCAATTCAATGGGGAACCTATTAAAGAAATTCACATGGGACTATTTGGATTTAATGCTGTTCTTTCAGCTATTGTATTCTCAGGAGTTAAAAAAACAGATGGATTATGGGTACTTATTGCGGTTCTTCTAACGATTGCCATTGATGATCTTTTAATTGATAATCATTGCCTGGATGCAGTAGGCGGAGTCTTTACTTTCCCATTTGTAGCCGGAACATGGATCACCCTTTTCATTCAGAAGATATTTCTTAAAACTAAAACGCAGATCTAGGTTGGAGAGTTATAGAGTTTGAGGGTTTTAGAGCGGGAGTAGGTTAGTTTAAAGTTTAATGTTCAAGGTTGTTGTCTTTTCACTGCTGGCTGACAATTCACCATTCACTTGTGAATCAAAACTGACCATTGACCTTACAATTAAAATATCTCTAGTCTCATCTCTTCGTCTATTATCTTTTCTCTCACCTGTAATTTCTAATTTAATTAAAACAAAAAATGAAAATCACTAAAATAGCAGCTGTTTTTCTTGTCATAGCATTCAGTGGAAAAATAATGGCGCAGGAAGCGGAAAAGCAGTTGTCAGTAAAAGATGCAGAAGACAAATTTCCAATTGCAGACGTATTGGTAAAATATAATCACGGAAACAGCCATACACATACTGGAACAGACGGTACTTTTGCCATCCCTGTTCAGTTACTTCCTGATACATTGGTCATCAGTCGTCAGGGATATGATGAGGTAAAATGGGTGGTTACCAATGAAGACGATAAAAATAAGGTTATTTTCTTACAGCATAAACCTTTTCAGATCTCGGAAGTGGCCATTAATCACAGTTCTTTTTTATCTGCCATTACTAAAGTGGATCTGAATAAATTCCCCGTTAATTCAGCACAGGATTTATTGAGAAAAGTTCCGGGACTTTTTATTGCACAGCATGCCGGAGGGGGAAAGGCAGAACAATTGTTTTTAAGAGGATTTGATGCCGATCATGGAACAGATGTAAGCGTAAATGTAGACGGAATGCCGGTGAATATCATGTCTCATGCCCATGGACAGGGATATTCTGATCTTCACTTCGTGATCCCTGAAACGGTGAACAATATTGATTTTGGAAAAGGAGCTTACTATATGGATCGTGGAGACTTTAATACCGCTGGTTATGTTGATTTTCAAACCTATAACGGATTGAAAAATAGCATGATAAAGCTTGAAGGTGGTTCGTTCAGCTCAAAAAGAGTATTGGGAATGTTCAATATTCTGCATGATGACCTGGGAAGGAGAAATGCTTATATCGCTGCCGAATACAATTATACAGACGGACCATTTGACGTAAAACAGAATTTCAACAGGGTTAATCTTTTTGGAAAGTATAACCAATGGCTTACTGATAACGATTATTTCAATATTCAGTTTTCAACATTCAATTCCTCATGGAATGCTTCCGGACAAATTCCGGAACGTGCGGTAGATGAAGGGATCATCAGCAGATGGGGAAGTATAGATCCTACTGAGGGCGGGAAAACTTCAAGAACCAATCTTCAGATGAATTTCAAGCATATCATTTCACCTTCTGAACAGATTGATGCCATGGCTTTTTATTCCAAATATAATTTCAATCTGTATTCCGATTTTACATTTTATTTAAAAGATAAAGACAAAGGAGACGAAATTCAGCAGGCGGACGGAAGAAATATCTATGGTGCAGAAGTAAAATATACCAAAAACTTTTCCTTTCCTAACAGCTCGCTAAACTGGACTTCCGGAATTGGCTTAAGAAACGATGATATCAATACGTTACAGCTTAATCACGTTTATCACAGAGATATGCTGCTTGACAGATTATCCGATGTAAACGGAACGGAAACCAATCTTCATGTGTATTCAGGTCTGGTTTGGAAAACCGGGAAATGGACAATTAATCCTGCATTGAGAGTAGATCATTTCATTTTTAATATGCATAATCTGCTGGATTCTGAACAATTACCTTCCGGGCAGTCAAAAGAAGCAACAAGAGTAAGTCCTAAACTGAATTTCTCCTATGCCCAGAGCGATAATGTAATGTGGTTCCTGAAAACCGGGATGGGATTCCATTCCAACGATATGAGAGTAGTGGTGACCAATAAAAATGAAAATACACTTCCATATTCTGTCGGGGCAGATTTTGGAGTAAGATTACATCCGTTCAAATCATTGATTATTACCCCAACCGTGTGGTATATGGATCTTCAGCAGGAGTTTGTATATGTAGGAGATGATGCCGTAGTAGAACCGTCAGGAAAATCAAGACGCTTCGGGGCAGATCTGGGAATCCGTTTCCAACCGTTGGAGAACTTTTACCTGAATGCAGATATCAATTACTCCCATGCAAGATTTATGGAAGAAGAAAAAGGTCAGGATTATATTCCATTAGCCCCGGTAGTGACCAGTACAGGATCTGTAAACTGGGACTTCCTGAACGGATTTTCTCTAGGTCTTCAATACCGCTACCTCGGAGAAAGACCGGCAGTGGAAGACAATAGCATCAAAACTAAGGCTTACTTTGTAAATGATCTGGTACTGTCTTATAATCGTCAGAAATGGGGAGCCAATATTCAGGTCAATAACCTGTTCAATGTAAAATGGAATGAAGCTCAGTTTGCTACGGAAACCCAGCTGAAG
Source organism: Chryseobacterium bernardetii (assembly GCF_003815975.1). Taxonomy (NCBI): domain Bacteria; kingdom Pseudomonadati; phylum Bacteroidota; class Flavobacteriia; order Flavobacteriales; family Weeksellaceae; genus Chryseobacterium; species Chryseobacterium bernardetii. Next base: position 4,903,164 of record NZ_CP033932.1, on the reverse strand, counting down.
GGTGAAGCAGAACCTGTTACAGATCTTACCTATACGCCGGGAAGCCCATTGGGAGTAAGAGTGGGAGTGTACTATAAGTTCTAGGGTATAATGTATAATGTATAATGTATAATGTAGTGGCGTAAATTGTTTTTTTTACTAAAATAAAAAAAATGATGACTCATATCATACATTGTACATTTTACACCCGACATTGTACAAAAACCTCCAATAATATAATTTCAGCATTAAATTTGTAATAATCGATTCATTATGGAAGTATTATCCAATTTTCAATACAAAAAACTTTTCCTGCCCAATATCACGGAAAAAATATTAGCCAATAATGCGGATATACAGCTCTACCGGATAGAGAATTACCTCAAAGGTATTTTGATGCCGGTAATTCCGTACCGTACAACGTTTAATTTCATCATTTTCGTTACGAACGGGCATATCAAACAGTACCTTGAAAATAAGGAATACCATGCGGAAAAAAGGGGAGTGATCTTTATCAAACAGGGAACCATTACTGCTACCGTAGAGCTTTCTGATGATATTGAAGGCTTTTTTCTGGCCTATGAAAATAATATCCTTTCTGAACAGGAATTGCCAAAACATAAGAGCAGCATTTTCTTTATGACCCCTTTCCTGAACCTGGACAGCCTGACTTACGGAACCATTACCCAGCTTCTTCCTATTATGGAACAGGAATTATGGCTGAATAATCTGAACGTAAATGATGTGGTAGTCACAATGCTTCACCTTATTCTCATCAAAATGCTGAGTACAGATTCTGATGCCCATCATAAATCTGCCACAAGACCGATGGAATTGTCTCTTCAGTTCCGGGATCTTTTATTCAAATATCATGTAGGAGAAAAACGTGTGGCTTTCTATGCTGATAAATTATCCGTAACAGAAAGTTATCTGAACAAATGTGTGAAAAGCGTTACCCAAAAATCTCCCAAACAGTGGATCAACGAGATCGATATCAATTACAGTAAAGCATTACTGCATTCCAGTAAAGATATTGCGGAAATTGCTTATGAACTGAATTTTCACACGGCATCTCACTTTACCCAGCTTTTCAAAAAAATTGCAGGGATTACTCCAAAGGAATACAGAACTCAATTTTTGAGCAATAGAGTAAAGGGTTAGACTGAAAGCTGGAAGTTCTTGAAGCCTCAAAAACGGAAGTACTTCCAGCTTCCATTCCAATTCCCTACAACTTCTCGTTCTCTAAAATCTTAATCACCAGTTTCTCCTCTTTCGTCAGATCAGCTTTGCCGTCATTTTCTTCAATGACTTCCAGTTCGTCAAGATATTTTTTAATGGTGTTATTTTCGTAAAGATTGATCACTAGGGGATGAACATAGTACTTTTTACAGACCGCAGTAGTATTTCCAAGATTTTCGGCCACCATATCCAGGGCTTCTTTTACTTTCTTTTTGTATTCAGTGTTGCTTTCCGCGTATCCTATTTCCTTAAAAGCGATCAGAGCGCTTACTGTTCCGGACCATGTCCTGAAATCTTTGGCCGTAAAATCATCACCGCTTATTTCTTTTATGTATTCATTCACCATCCCGGAATCTATAGAATGCCGGTTTCCTTCATCATCCAGATACTGAAAAAGCTCTTTACCGGGAATATCCTTGCATTTCTGTACTAGTCTTGCCAATCTCTTGCTTCTGAGATCAACATGATGCATAATCCCTTTTTTCCCTTTAAATGAAAACGTGATCTTTTGTCCTTTAATTTCAACATGTTTATCCTTTAAGGTAGTGAGTCCGAAAGAACCATACAGCTTCTCATACACATTATTGCCGATTCGGATATTGGTTCTCTGCATAAGACTTACGATCAGAGCCAGTATTTTCCGTTTTTCAAAATTACGCAAAGCAAGATCCTGCTCAATATGAAGCCTGATGTTGGGTAAGGCATAGCCAAACTGAAGCATTCTGTAGAATTTTGTATGGTTTCTTAATGCACTCCATAAAGGATGATAGCGGTACTGCTTTCTTTTCTTAACATCAAAACCTGTAGCCTGAAGATGGCCATTTTCCAGGGCACAGATCCATACATTTTCCCACGCCGGAGGAATAACCAGCTTATTGATGCGGGTTATTTCATCCTTATCACGGATCTTTTCTCCATCCTTATAATAAGAATATTTCTTTCCTGTTTTTTTACGCGTGATTCCGGCTGTTTCTGCATCGGTGGTATAAATAAGATGTACCGCCTTTGCAGAAGCTTCCGGATCCTTCATGATTTTAACAATCTTTGATGGCTTAAGGTGAGAAATAATCTCTAAATCTGTATTCTTCTCCATAGGAAATGGTTAGGAGTTTTTACCCTTCGAAAAAATCAGGAAAAGAATCACTACTATTGCACATACTAAGAGGATTCCCCACCACATTCCGGCCTTAAAGATTGTTTCTACTGCGCTACAATTGGTTAGTGTCAATACACTTAATATCATTATACTGTAAAAGCTCAATTTTTTCATAAGTGTAGATTTTATGGGTGTCTATTAAATTCGGAGTTTGTCGGCCTTCCAGTTTTTGATGGATCTTTTAATCTCATCCCCTGAAATATTCTCATGAAGTGCCCTGTACAAAAGCTCCTTAAATTCATCGTCATACGTAAACCTCAGGGCTGCAATCTGGTCAAACCTTAATTTTTCAACTGTTTCATCAGATCTTCTGTTAAAAATCTCAAAATACCGTTGTTTAAATTCAAGAATCACCATACGGTTCTGAAGCCCTAATGCATAATGCTGTCTGGTCATCAATGCCAGATAAAAAAGCAGAAAAATTACAATTGAAAATAAGATCCAAACCAGCTGATTACCGGGATCATCCCAGATTTTATAGACTCCCAAAATCTCCAGTATAATTAATAAAGGGAGATAAACAAAATGATGTGGCGGATAAAATTTTCTGTGGTTATTATAGTTCTGCTGTTTCATAGGTGTAATGTAGCAATAATCTTTCCAAAAAATTATTATTTTAATATAAAAACATATTTTATGGTATGAATTTTATTTTTTTTTAGAAATAAGGAAAAGAAATTTTATCATCTAAAATAAACAGCTGCATACTATCAGCTATTCATCATAAAATCATTTGCACGTTTGTGCCTAATAAAATATGTTCTTTGTGCCCTCAGTCATAATTCATAAAAAAATAACATATCATAAGGAAAATAGGGACTTTATTTGATCCTCTGACTTTAAATTTTTCGTAACTTTCGGTGTTTAAAAATGAAAAGAATGACTTCAAAGGAAAAAGTTGCTGCGCTTCGTGAAGAAATGCAGAAAAATAATGTTGATGCATTTATCGTATATTCTGCAGATCCCCACATGAGTGAGTACCTTCCTGAAGAATGGCAGGAAAGAGCATGGCTGTCAGGATTCCTAGGTTCTGCCGGTTTTGTGGTAGTTACTAAAGATAAAGCTGGTCTTTGGACAGACGGAAGATATTTTACACAGGCAGCTATTGAACTGGACGGTTCAGGAATCGACCTTTTCAAAGACGGCATAGAAGGAACTCCCAATTATATTGATTGGATCATTTCTGAAATTCCGGCCGGAGGTAAAGTGGCCGTAAATGCTCTGGCCGCTTCCAATGCCAACTGGGAACTGCTTTCTCAAAAATTGAATTCAAAAAATATTACCCTTGCTGATATTCCTCTTTTAAAGGAAGTTTGGAAAGAAAGAGGAACACCTTCTGCTCATCCTATCTTCGTACAGCCCGTAGAAAGAGCCGGAAAATCTGTAACAGATAAACTTTCTGCCATCCGTCAGAAAATGGAAGAGCAGGAAGCCACTGTTCATATTATTTCAAGTCTTGATGATGTGGCATGGACATTAAACCTGAGAGGAAGCGATGTACAGAGCAATCCTGTATTTTTAGCATATATTGTCATCACCAAAAATGATGCAGTGCTATTCACAGGGCTGGAAAAACTTGAAGTGGAAGCAAGAAAACAGATGGATGATTCTTTCGTAAAAATGATGCCTTACGAAGAATTTTACAATTACCTGAAAACATTCAGAAATGAAAAAGTATTGGTTTCTCCCAACAGTAACCAGCAGATTTTTGAAACATTAAAGGCAGATAATCAATTTATCAAAGCTCCGGTACCTGGAAACCTGATGAAAGCACAGAAAAATGAAACAGAGCTTGAAGGTTTCAGAACCGTAATGGTAAGAGATGGGGTGGCTATGGTAAAATTCCTTTACTGGCTTACTCATAACGCAGGAAAAGAAGCGATGAATGAATATTCCATCGGTGAAAAACTGAGAGGTTTCCGTGCGGAAGGAGAGAACTTTGTAGGAGAAAGCTTCGGTTCTATTGTTGGATATAAAGACAATGGCGCCATCATGCATTATTCTGCCAAGAAAGAAGGAAGTAAGGAGGTTACGAATGAAGATACCATCCTGGTAGATTCAGGAGGTCAGTATCTTGAAGGAACTACTGATATTACAAGAACTTTTGCACTGGGAACTCCTTCAGAAGAGTTTAAAAGAAATTCTACCTTGGTATTACAGGGATTAATCCGCTTATCTATGGTGAAATTCCCTAAAGGGACAAAAGGAGTACAGCTTGATGCTATTGCAAGGCTTCCGCTATGGATGGAAGCTAAAGACTTCAACCACGGGACAGGACATGGAGTAGGTAGCTTCATGAACGTTCATGAAGGTCCGCAAAACATCAGAAAAGATTTAAATCCCCAGGAGCTACTTCCGGGAATGGTGTTATCCAACGAACCGGGATATTATCTTGAAGGGCATTACGGAATCCGTCATGAAAACCTTATTGCCGTAAAAGAAGCAGAGAAAACAATTCACGGAACCTTCTATGAATTTGAAACATTAACATTCTGTCCTTTCTTTAAAGATACTGTGGTAAAAGAAATTCTTTCAGAAAGTGAAATTGCATGGCTGAATGATTACCACAAAACATGTGAAGAAAAGCTGGCTCCTCATTTGGAAGGAGAAGTAAAAGAATGGTTCTTACAATTGGTAAGTCCCCTTTAATAAAAACTAAAGTCAGTGTTGAAGACAATTTACCATTGAACTTTAAACTTAAAAACATTAAACAAAATAATTGTTAGATCAGCAAAAGTCCTGTAAGTTTTCTTGCAGGGCTTTTTTGTTTGCGCAACCGTATTTTTACGGATAAAATTCTAGGGATTCTCCTGATGGTGAAGATTACAGCTCTTTTTATCTTTGTACCAATAAACATCATTCATATCTTCATATAATAACTTAGTAATTCAAAACGGTAGATCATCCCATCCTGGGATGGTTTTGTTTTTACTGAAAATCTGTTTAAACTTAACTGCAAGTTTTTATTTACATTTTAGTGTATTTTATATAACTTAAATTTTAAGTGCTTAAAAAAACTTTTGTGTCTTCAGGGTTGAATAAAAAACTTCCATCTTCCTGCTATTTACCCCAAACTTCTTTACCCCAGACTCAGTTTTTCAGTAAGTTTTATTTATTTTCGCTGTATTAAGAAAATCCAGATCAATGGTACATAATTTTTTCCGGAATTTTAAACTGTTTTCAGAAAACGAAATCGAAGAGTTTGTAAAGCTTTTTGAAATCAGGAAAGTCTGTAAGAATGCGTATTTCATACAGGAAGGTGAGAAATGCAGGGAGGTGGCATTCATCCAGTCCGGAATTTTCCGTTCCTTCTATCTTTCTGATGAAGGAAAAGATATGACCTATTGTTTCAGGTTCCCCAATACCATGATGGCTGCCTATTCATCATTTATTTCCGGATGTCTCAGTAAAGAAAGCATGCAGGCAATTACTGATGCAGAACTTCTGGTCCTGAAGAAGGAAAAAATGGACGCTCTCGTCCAGGATAATCTTAACTGGACAAAATTTTTAAAGATCATTGCTGAACAGGAATATCTTGAACTGGAAAACAGGTTTTTTCAGCTTCAGAGGGATAGTGCTGCGCAACGTTATAAGACACTTCTTAAAAACTATCCGGATTATATTCAGAAAATTCCTTTGCAATATCTGGCTTCTTACCTTGGCATTACCCAACGGCATTTGAGTCGCATTAGAAAAGAGATTTCTTTTTAGACATTTGTCCTGTTTATTGGTGTATGGCCTCTATAATTTTGTCAAAAAAAATAAATGGAGAACAATATTCTGATTATAGGAGGAAATGGATTGGTGGGAAAAACAATTGCCCGTATTTTACAGACAAGAAATCCTCATCTCAATGTTTTTATTGGCGGGCGCAAAGAGGGTGTTACGGATAGAAACCTGAAGATTGACGTTACTGATCCCAAGACTTTTCAGGTTATTACGGATAACAAAATCAGTCTTATCATTCTTTCTGTGAATGACAAGTCTGACCATGTGCTCAGATATGCCATTGCCAATAAGATTGATTATCTGGACATCACAAAACCAACTCCTGATCTGATAAAAGCCTATGATATTGCCAGAAAAACAGAGATCAGCAGCCGAATTGTTTTCAGTTCCGGATGGATGGGTGGGATAGTCCCAGGATTGGTTCATGTCCTTTCAAAAGATACTGATGGCATTCAGGCTGTAAAACTTTTTGTATATTATTCTGTTAAAGATTTGGCTGGAGAGAGCTCAGCTCATTTTATGGCGGAAAATGTAGCAGTTCCCTTTTATGATTACAAAGATGATCAACCTAATTCCATCAGGCATTTTTTAGATACTGAAATTTTTGATTTTTCTTTTGGAATAGGAAAAAGGAATGCCTACAATTTTGATGTTCCTGATCTGTACATCCTGAACAGGATTGAAAGAATTTCCAATGTGAGTGTAAAAATGACTTATAATTCTAAATTTATTACCTGGCTGTTAGGGAGTTTTCAATATCTCAGGATTTTTAATATTCTGTCTTTAAAAGAAAGAAAAATGATCTTCGGATCAAGCGGAAATGGAGATCAGGCGGTTTTTGAAGTTGTAATAAAGGCTAAAGATGGTGAGAAAAAACTGAGCCTGCAGAGTACAAAAGGCCAGGCAGAATTAACAGCTTTATCAGCAGTTATACATACAGAAGAGTTATTGAGGAATCCTCACGAAAACAATATTTATTTCAGTCATCAACTGCATGAACCTTTATCATTACTGGCTCAGATTAATGCCTATGAGTCTATTAATACCCATATAACATCATGAAAAAAATAGCTATTATCAATGGGCACCCGAATAAAGAATCCTTCAATTCCGGTGTTGCTGAAGCTTATAAAAATGGAGCTATAGAAGCAGGAGCAGAAATCAAAGAAATTAGGATTGCAGATTTAAACTTTAACCCCAATTTACAGTTTGGATACCAAAAACGAATGAATCTGGAGCCGGATCTATTAAATGCCTGGGAAACTATACAGTGGGCAGATCACCTGGTATGGATTCATCCGGTATGGTGGGGAGGTTTGCCTGCTTTGATGAAAGGTTTTATAGACCGGCTTTTTCTCCCTGGGTTAGCTTATAAATACAGAGAGAACTCTTTGTGGTGGGATAAACTTTTAAAAGGAAAAACAGCTCATATTATCACTACAATCGACCAACCGGGCTGGTACTATCGTCTTGTGTATGGAAGACCAAGCGTCAATCAGCTAAAAAAATCAATACTTGAGTTTTGCGGGATAAAGCCGGTAAAGGTTACATACCTCGGAATTGTGCGAACTTCTACTGAGGAGCAGCGGAAAATATGGCTGAAGAAAGTAAGAGTATTGGGACAAAAACTAAAATAATATTCAATAAAAAAACAGAAGTTGGAAATTCTTATAACTTATCAGTATCATTTCCAGCTTCCTGTCTTTTAAAGTCCTTTTTTCCCTTCAATCCAATAGGCCTGCGATCTGATGCATTTTGAAGAAACTCCTTTAGCCTTAAGATATTTTCTAATCAGTGACATCCGGTTTCCGTTTCCTGTAAGGTAAAAAACAGCATCATCATTGTAAATGGTTTGTTTTTCCTCTCTCAGAAAGTCAGTCAAGGCTTCTATGATTCTCATTGTACTGTTTTTGGGACTGTGATAACCATATAAATTGAGACTTTCAAGAGCCTGGGGCTCTTCCAGCTCATGAAGACAGATAAATGAAGAACCGGCTTCTTCCACAGCTTCTTTAATGGAAAGAGAGCTGCCCAGTGAGGTTTCATCCCCTATGGAGAAATGAATTTTTGCATTCGGCTCAAAAAATCGCTTTCCTCTGGGAATCAATATTTTTATAGAATCCCCAACAGATAAATGGGCTGCAAAACAACTTCCCACAGCAGAATCATTGTGGATATGAAATAAAACTTCAAAAGTTCCTGCTTCCCTGTTAAAATTGAAAGGGGAATAATTACGGAAATCCCTGTCGTTGATCCTTATCCCAATGGCATAACCAGGTTCATACTGAATGTCTTGTAAATCAGTTTCAAAACGTATAAGACGAAGGTTTCCCGAAACACTTTCTATATGAATAATTTTACAATCTTTGAATTTTGAGGACCATACATTTTCTACTGTATCGTTGATCCATTTTGGTAAACTTGGCATAAGAATTTTTATTGCAAAGGAAGCTTCAAAATATAAATATTACGATAGCTGTTTCATGGGAATAATTGGACAATTCGTGGTTAAGGATATGAAGAGAATAATATACCGGAGAATAGGACAGAAATTTTTGCGGTGTTTTCAGCTCCTGTTTGAATTCCTGAATTCAGAAGGGGATTCATCTTCCAGTTTTGAAAATAAGCGGCTGAAATACGTGTGGTCATCATATCCCAGCTCATAAGCAATTTGTTTTATGGTAAGATGGGTAAACGCCAATAACCGCTTGGCTTCAATCAGAATTTCCTGATGAATCCAGTGTTGGGCAGGTTTACCGGTCACCTCACGGACGGCTTCTGTGAGATACCCTCTGGAGATATTTAGCTTTTCAGCATATTCGGATGGACTTTTCAGGGTTTTATAGTTTTGCCTTACCATAATTTTAAACTCCCGTGTAAGTTGTAATGAACGATTTTCAGAGGCGGCCTGAGAATTGTTTTCTTTTGAGTAAATAAAGGCAAACATCCCTATAAAAGTATGAAGCAGAGACTGGATCATTGAGAAACCTTCTTTGGAAGCCAGCATCTCTTCCGTATAAAAGGAATGGAGTATAGCGGCCGTGTTATTGAATTTTTCTACCCATGCTGTCTCCACTTTCAAAGGACGTATTCCTTCCAGAAACTCTTCAAAAACAGAACGTACAGCATCCGGAACCATATCAGATTTTACAGCTACAAACCATCCGTTCACGTTATCCATTAAAAATCCCTGGTGTACCTGTCCGGGTAATACACAGAAGATAGTAGAATTTTCAGCTTCAATGATGTTGAAGTCTACCATCATTTTTACATGTCCGCTTTCCATGAAAGTAAATATATAATGGCTGTCCCGATGTATTCCTTTATCCAAAAGGATATTTTCCGCATAATACGTATGCTGATCCATTCTTTTTATATGGAAGCGATGCCTGGAAATGTCACTTAGATCGTAGGTAGGAATGGTATGCTTCATTTTTTTGAAACTGATTGTACAAAGCTACAACAATATAAAAGATCTGTTTTGATTCGGAATATAAAAAGTTACTGTGGCAGAAGATTCTAAATTGGTATTGATAACGCTTTTTAATCATGTTTAGAGATCTGTAATTTTTTTGTTGCAATACCGGGATAGGCAGCTTGTGATCCCAATATTGAAAAAAACGTAAATTAGCTAATGGAATTAAAGTAAATATTTCCCAATCATTCATGTCTAAACTAAGAGTAGCAAGAGAGCAGAAAAACCTTACCCAGGAAGAACTTTCAGAAAAATCGAAGATATCTGTAAGAACCATCCAACGAATTGAAGCAGGTACAGAACCGAAAGGGCATACCTTGAGAGCATTGGCCCAAGCCTTGGAAATAGAGGAGAAATCCTTACAGAATATTATCGCAATTCCTGTAACCAATGATGAAGTTACCCATGAGATAGCTCCTGAAGTGGAAGAAGAGCTGCAGCCTGAGATCAATTATGGTCTCATTAAAATTATCAACCTTTCTTCACTGCTGTTTACCCTGCTGCCGCCACTGAATATTCTTGTTCCGCTTCTCCTGATGTTTACCATGAAGCAGAGAAACAGCCTGGCCAGACAGATTATATCAGTTCAGATGATATGGACAGTTATAGCACCTGTTGTATTCATGTTGGGGATATTTTTAAAGCTCGGAAGACAGTTTACGCTGATTCTTATGATTGTCATTGTACTCTCTAATATTTTTATAATCCTTCGCAATGCTGCAGAGATTGACCGCAATAAGAAACTGTATTTTCGTTTGAATTTCAATATGATATGATTCCTGTCAGGGCTTTGTCGGGTTTTTGTCAGGTTCATTTTTAGGGATGAGACAGATGAAAATATAATCTTTGTCAAAAAATTTAATAATGACAAAAACAGCTTCATCTGTATTTCTTTTTTTCTTTCTGTTTTTTAATACTTATGCTCAACTGCCGAAAACAGATCCTCTTTACCAGACAATAATGGCAAGGGACAGCCTTCTTTTTTCTGTAGGATTTAATATGTGTAACAGTAAACAGATGGAGGAGCTGCTGAGTGAGCATCTCGAATTCTATCATGATAAAGACGGCTTTTCAGATAAACAGAAATTCTTGACCGACTTTAAAAATGGTCTTTGTAAATCTCCGGATGTTTATCGTTCCAAAAGAGTTCTGGCTGATAAAAGCACTCAAATCTATCCCATGTTTAAAGATGGAAAAGTGTATGCAGCTATACAGAACGGGGAACATCTGTTTTATGAAAAACAAGGCAGCCGGGCAGAAAAATTAGTAGGTGGGGCTAAGTTTATCAATTTCTGGCTTTTGGAGAATAATGATTGGAAATTAGCAAAGTCATTCAGTTTTGATCATCATGCCAAAGAAAAAACCGATCAGGAAACGGTCTTTAATAACGATCAGGAAATAGGAAATTGGTTGAAAGAAAATAAAATTCCGGCTCTTGGACTGGGAATTATTGAAGATGGGGCATTGAAACAGATCAAAATGTTTGGTGAAATTAAAAAAGAATATTCAGCTCCCTATAATGCCTATTTCAATGTGGCCTCTCTTACTAAGCCCGTTACAGCAATGGTAGCTTTACGTCTGATAAGCCTTGGAAGCTGGAAACTGGATGAACCTCTGGATACTTATTGGACAGATCCGGATATTGCCAGTGATCCGAGGCATGAAAAATTAACAACCCGGCTTATTCTTTCTCATCAGACTGGATTCCCCAACTGGAGATGGATGAATGCTGACCGAAAACTCAACTTTCAGTTTGAGCCGGGAACGAAATATCAATATTCAGGAGAAGGATTTGAATACCTGCGGAAAGCTCTGGAAAAGAAATTTAAAAAGCCGCTGGAGCAGCTTGCCCGGGAACTGATCTTTAATCCTCTTCAAATGAACGATACAGATTATATCTGGGATCAGAATACCGATGAATCCAGATTTACAGTAGGATATGATGAGGAAGGAAAGCATTATCCGGTAGAAAAAAATAAGACAGCCAATGCCGCTGATGATCTGCATACAACAATCGGGGATTACGGGAATTTTATGGTAAGTGTGATGAAAGGGAAAGGGCTGATGCCCAATATTTTTAAGGAAATGATAAAGAAGCAGGTAAAAATAAAAGAAGATACTTACTTTGGATTAGGGTGGTTAGTTTATGACCTGGGAAATGGAAACTATGCCTTGTCTCATAGCGGTGCAGATCATGGTACAAGATGTATTGCATTTCTATTGCCCCAGTCAGGTAAAGGGCTTCTGATTTTTACCAATTCAGATAATGGTTATAAAGTATACGAAAAGCTGGTTCTTCATTATCTGGGAGAAGAAGGAAAGAAAATTGCCGATATAGAGAATAAGTAAATTATTCACGCAGATTAAAAAAGGTTTTTAGTATATCCGCTTTTCAATCATCCGTGTAATCCGTGAAAAATAAAAATAACTAACTAATAACCCTGCAATAAGTAAAAAAGCCTGTCTTCAATAATGAGAGACAGGCTTTATAATTTATTTTACTTTTTCCAGAAGATATAATTTAGCACCGGAAAATGCCAGCTTAGGCATCAGGTTACCTTCCAGGACCATTGTTTTACTATTAACATCAATCACCGAAATATAATTATTGGAATTGTATTCAATATAATTTTCTTTTTCTTTGGTGATAGGGTTTTTCCCGAATTCTAAAGAGTATTTTACCCAATCTTCCTTATCAGAACTGCAATGTACAGGTTTAAACTTAGATTTATTAGCTTTAAAAATCATTTGGTCAAAACCTTCTGTACAATCCGAAGAAAATGTGCTTTCCGGATTCTGATCTTTGGTAAAATCTTCAAAAGAACCTTTATAAACCCCTACAACTTTCCAGGTTCCGTCCAAACGGTCTTCATCTATTTTCCCCTTTGCCTTGCTTACTGCCCAGCTGATACCATTAACAGTTCCCTTTACCGCCTTATAGCCTATATTTACAGCTCCAGATACTACTTTAGTGGCAGTTCTTACCACACATGAATTCAATACCAGAACAGCCGAAGCCAGAAATATTATTTTTTTCATACTGTCAAATTTTTTACGAAGATAATATTTTAACTTTTAATAAAAGCTGTGAATCTTGCGAAGGCATAAAGTGGAAAAGTGTTCTACTGGGAAAATACCGCTAAGTATTTTTCCGGCATCCACATAAAGCATAAAACTAATGTGCCAATCAGCAGTAATGATAAAATTAATGTAGCTACTTTGAAGCCATCAAGCTCAAACTCTTTTTTCTGCTCCATGCCGGAACTGTGGAAACCCGCAAGTCCACCAGCGTTAGCATATGGCTGATTTCCCATTGGCTGAAACTTTCCATTCTGGGAAGAGAGAGAAGAGAGGGATTCTATATTTTTCTTTTGGCGGATACTGTCTGCAAACGATCTTTTGTTTTCCATATACTTTTTTTTAGCAGCTTCTACCTTTCCGTCAGAAGTAAGAGATTTAATAATTTCCTCTATTTTTTCTGAATACTGATGATATTCTTTCTTAATAACCTCAATGCCGTTTTTGGATTCTTTTATTTTAGCTTCATTATCCTGATGCCGTTTTTCATTTAGCGAAATCTGTCTGTTGAGATCTTCAAGCAGTTTCGTTTTCTCATCATTTAAGCTCTCTTTTTCTTTTTCAAGCTCAGCAATCATGTTTTGAAGATTCCGGATTCTTTCCTCCTCAAGATGGTCAAGCTCCTTTGTAAATCCATTGGAATCTACAATTTTAAAAATTCCTTTTTGCTTTACAAATTCTCCAATTTCATGACTTTGGGTAAAATAAATAGTATCATAAACGTTCAAAAGATCAATAGCTTTGTTAAAAAAGTGCTGGAGCTGGCCGGCATTGGTTTCACAATATACCACAAGAAAATTATTGTTGGATTGGCTGAAGTTAAGCTCATCCACTTCCCGGATGTTAAATCCTATCTTATCAAAATCTTTTGGTTTTTGGATGGAAAAATGATCAGAATGATTGACGGTAATAGTTCCCTCTGAAAGGTTATGTTTCTCAAGATGCCTCTGAAATTCGTTCAGTGCATTGACGATAATTCCCTCAGAAGCAATTTTATTCACGAAGAGCAGGCTCGAACCGATAAATGTACCGCCTCTGTCCGAATTCTGTTCCTTGGCAAAGGTGTAAACAGAGTAGGAGATGAGGTGGCTTCCACCGGCATAATCTTTCCGGATAGCATAGATTTTGCTTTGCGGGAACAGCTTGATAGCATCAGTTTTTAGATCAAAGGTCCTGATTTCTTTGGCAATGTTCTTGTTGCCGCCCAGGAAAAAAGACTGCCTGAAACCATTCGGGTTCCCGAAAGTGCCGAATGCGGAGAAAAAATATGTACTGTCCATTAATTTGTAAAACTAAATTTTATACGTTCCCAGAATGTTCCTTCATAATCCAGATCATAGCCTGCAATGCTTCTGTAGAGCCATTTGGCAAGCACTTCAGCGGTTGAAAGATTCAACAGGTCAATTTTTTCGCTTCCTGTGGTATTCCGGATACTTCCGATAGTGTAATACGTTTTACTTAAGCCATAAGTATCAATTCGTTGTGAAGTCATAGGAAGGTGTTCCGAGATAAAGGCATCAAGGGCTTCTGCACTTTCCACATCCATTCTTCCGGATTTATCCCATTTGGAAATAACCAGAATAGCATTCACCGATTTTAAATTCTTCCCCTTCCTTTCCAGCTCATCCAGGAATTCATTGATTAAAGAATCATCTTTGTAGGCAGTTTCATAGCTGGTAACAATAATAAAAGTAAGCGGAATATTGGCATTCAGAAAGGTTTCTATACTGCTGTGGTAGCTTCCGCCTCTTCGGATATCATTATGGTTTTCTCCGGAGGTTTCAAGAAAAGTAAGATCTATAGGAACCACTCTTTTAGATCTGTTATTCGGTTCAAAAACAAGATCCAGACGGGTTACCTGATCTCTTGTTGTTCTGTTGGGAAGTACGCCCTGCCTGATGTTCTCAAAAAAATCAGAGAGAAGAACATTGGCTTCTTTAGAATTTGGAGTTCCCAGTTTGGGTCTTAAAACTCCCGCATATGACCTTAGATAATAAAGCATGGAAGAGAGGATCACAGATTTTCCCGATTCTGCAGTACCAAAGAAAAAGACAAAATTGCTGTCCTTATTTCTGATATCATTGGAAATGGTTTTGGCAATAGGGACAAAATCCTCTTTGATGTCATTTTGAAAATCAAAAGATAATGGTTTTAAGGCTTCCTCTGTTTCAAAAGACAGAGGTTTTAGCTGATCATTGTTTTCCATGGCTTAATTATTAGGAATGATGGTTTTTCCGCTTCTCTTATTGGTAAACACGCTTCTGCCATTGCTTCCGGTGTAGTTTCCGGAATCAGTAACCAATAAAATGATAATAACGATCACGAAATCAAGCAGGATACAGCCTGCCAGTACCACAAACTGGTACATTCCGAAATTTTTAATGGCATGTTCAAAGGCAAAACCTATTTTTCCAACCTGCTGGGTTTTGGAAACCAGGGGTTCAAAGTGTATTTTATCATTTCCAAGAACCGTTTGTGCCCTGCTTCCCAGTTTATTGTAATCCGAAAGGGATTCATCAATTAAACCCTGGGAAAGCCCGTCTTTATCCTTCTTAGACAAAAGAAGCAGATCCTGGATGTTTTTATTCCACTTAAAAGCTGCATTATTGATGTCGGTTTTCAAGGCTCTTTCTTCAGGAGAAAGATCTGAAATGATATTGTCAATCTGTTTTCCCATTCTTTCTGCAAGGTCTTCGTAATCCTCACCTACGGGAGTCAGCAGATCTACCTTTTGGCCTGTTAACCTTTCAATATCTTTAATTAACAGCTGGGCACGGGTTCCGATTCCTTTATTTCCGGGATCTTTAATCTGCTCCATCATTTGTTTTTTCTTGATCTCGATATTTTGAGTGGTTGCTTTATTGTATTTATAGCTCAGCTTAGATTCCACATCATTTTCAAGAGCGGTAAAATTTTTATTGATATCACGGAGTTCATCCGTATAAATATCCGTTTTCATAAACCTTGTATACAGGGCATTGAAATTGGCAATAAAGCAGAATGAGGCAATGAAAATGTAAATACCTACCAGGCTTCCGGTAGGCTTGCCTGCCAGTTTAGCATTTCTCAGCATCCAGCAAAGGAATAAAAGGAGGAGTGATAAAACCAGGGCAATTACAAAAGATGCCGGGCCAAAAATCTGTTGCAGCCCAAGCCATGTCTGGTAAAAACTTACGCTGATCAGTAATAATGCAAGGATTCCCAAAAAGAGATCTGCAGGAGTCATTTTTTTATTCATAATGTTATTCGTTGTTTTTTGAATGAGGTGGTAAAACACTTTGTTTTATAAAGCCCGAAACTACAAACAACACGATGAATAAAATTACGGGAAGCCGTAAAACCGAATCCTCCGGTTTTGATTGATACAATCAAAAAGTCAGTGAAAAAATTCACTGACCATTTGATATTCTGGATACAATTTATCTGTTACTCATCCTTTTCATTAGCGCCATGAAGGATCGCTCCGCCCTGTAAAGAGAGCTCTACTGCCTGATTGCTGTATATTCGCATTTTATCTTCGTAATCTGCAATGGCTGCAGAAATGCTGCTGTTATTTATGATGTTTTCTGTTAAAAGGGCTGCGTCTATAAAGGCAGTATTAGCCCCTACACCTCCTGCCGGGCTCATGGTATGTACAGCATCACCTAATGCGGTAATGTTTCCTGATGGCCAGGGCGCTTTAGGCAAAGAGGATCGTACAGGGGTAACGGAAAGTGATTTTTGATCGGAATACTCAAATAAAGCTTTAAGCTGAGGATGCCAATCGGCGGTAAGCTGGCGAATGATATGAAAAACTTCTTCTCCTGAATGATCATAAAAATCAGCCTGCGAAAGTCCAAAAGCCTCCGGATTTCCTATAAAAGCCCAATAGAAATAGTTAGAAACAGAACTTAAAATATCCCAGGAAGTATCTTTTTGAGAAAAACTGAAAACCATTGCATCTACGATCAGAGAATACTGGTTTTCTATAATAACGGATGTTCCTTTCTGTAGTTCCGGTGAAATTGCTTTTAAAGCCTCCGGGGAATAAAAAGTTCTTCCGTAAATCGTAATATTTCCGGTATTCACTTTCTGGTCTTTACAATATTCTTTTCCAATTCTGGAATGAACACCGTCAGCAGCAATAACCAGATCCGCAGTATAAGTTGTTCCATCCGCAAATGAAAGTTCAACTTCATCATTGTCGAGTTCTTTCCAATCCGTAAGCTCTTTTCCGAAATGGATATTTTTATTCAGTCCCTGTAATAAAATTTCACGAAGGGTGAGGCGGTTGGACTTCAGATCCGGGATCTCACTTACACCGTCACTCCATGATTCCACCAAATCATTTTGGGAAGACTGGAGATGGGTTGTTAATACATTCATTCCGCGGTAGCTTGCTGCACAGGTATTGATGAAAAGATTGTACAAATCATGGGTGAGGCATGCCTGCAATGCTTGTATTCCCGGTTCATTTACCCTGATCCTGTATCCCTGTGTGCGGATATTGGCGGCAGAGTCTTTTTCAAAGATGGTACAGTTTATTCCATTCTTTTTTAATCCCTGGGTCAGGCATAAACCCCCTAATCCGGCTCCTATAATGGCTATACGTTTGTTGGTGTGCTTTTGTATCATAATTTATAGCATCAGTCTGTTATGTTATGACTGATGGGGCAAAATTATAATGTACAGATCAGGGAGCTGATAGTTATTTAACGGTAATGATAGGATGAATCATGGTTTTTTTGCTCTGAACTCTAAAGCCGTTGTTCCAGTTCCCTTTTTAAAGAAACGTGAAAAATAAACATGATCTTCATATCCCAGTTCAAAAGCGATCTCTTTCACATTCATGGTTGTATAAAATAGTAAACGCCGTGCTTCCCAAAGAATTTTCTGCTGAATCCAGAAACTGGCAGGATAGCCTGTAACCTCTTTTACTGTTTCATTCAGATAAAGTGGAGTAATAGACAATAACTGAGCATATTGCTGTACCTGCTTGGTACTTTTAAAATAATCGGCAATAAGCTTTTTGAACTGCTTTGTAATGAGGTACTTCTGGCTATTGTTCTGAGGCGGCAATACCGGAGATTCTGAAATTCTCGAAACAATGATTCCAATAGTAGCATCGGCCAGGGAACGTTCTATGGAAAGGTGGTGTATCATTGTCTCTCTTTCCGTTTTTCCGAGCAGGATAAGGAGATCAAAAATCAGGTCATTTTCTTCAATACTGACAGCCTGATGGATCCATTGATGCATATCCAGAACTTCCCGGTACCATTCTGAAATACTTCCGGCTTCTGCAAATAAAAACCAGCCCTCATTATCTTTCTGGTGAATGGACTGATGTATCTGGCCGGGAGCTACAAAACATAGTGAGGCGCCTTTCATTTCAATAATTTTAAAGTCAACTTCCAGTGTGAAATCGCCTTTTTTCTGAAGAATAAACATATAATGGTCATCCCGGTGAATTTCGGCTTGTTTCTCATAGAAAACAGAGAGAGGCATCAGTCTTACTGTTGAATTTTCCAATTGATTGTGGTGGGAGGGGATCATCTTTTTCATCTGAAAGATCTTGAATAGGAATACGAAGATAGCCTTTCTGGAGAAAAGTGTATACAAAGAATAAAATATAATTATTTGACGCAAAGATATAGCGATTCAGGTGGTTTATTTTTAAGGAGGCTAAGATTGCGGTAAACTGCTGATGAAGCATGAGGATTATGCACATGCTTAGTAAGAATCAATTTCATTGAATCCTCTCTTTGCTCCCTTGAAATATTACGGGATAAATATGAAACCTTTGCGTTTATAAAATACCTTCAATTATTTCGAAGTTTTGTATTAAAATCTATGCAGATCTTAGTAATCTATGGTTAAAGAGATTACTTTTTTTCAGCCTTTAATTTATTTACTAAAGGATTGGCATACATCGCCAGGAAATATTCTTTAGAAACAGGATCAGACGGATCAATTCGCATTTCAAGTCTTCGGATAAACAATTGTTTTTCCTGTTCCGTATATTGAGAAGCATAGGTGTCTGTATTGTTGAGCAGATCGTAGGCTATATATTTTGTGGGCCAAAGCTTGTAATTCTTAATGATGGAATCATCAATCAACTGTACAATAGCCTGCAGCTGCTTGTTTTTATTCTCAATCGTAGCGGCAATATGATCCAATTCTGTATTAATAACATCACCGGCATGGATATGAATTCTTTTCTTTTGTCCTAAAATTCCGCTGAGAATTGTGGTGAAATCTTCATTTTTACCTTTAATATATTCCTCATCCCTGTGCTGTGCCAGCAGTTGAGGCATTTTTAGAGAATCTGTAGGATCATACTCATAGGAAATAGAAACAGGGACAATTTTTAAGTTTTTAAAATAATCCATCAGAGATTGTTCTCCGGCTGCCATGGCCAACATTTTTAAAACCCCTTGCTGGGTGGCATCATTCCCGTCTTTAGCACGGCCTTCACGCTGGGCAATCCATACCGAGCGGTTTTCATGAAGCAGTTGCTCCCTAATATACTCAGACATTGTCTGTGAGCTTGTAAGCTGCTCACGAAGCGGCAGGCCTCTTTGTACCAAAAAGTTCCGGTTCAGCTTAGCCAGAACGTTTAGGAAGTTTTTACGGACCAGATTATCCCCAATGGCAGAAGCGGTCATAATATACCCGCCTTCCAACAATACGAGATTAAGCAGTGAAGTATCCAGAACAATATCCCGGTGGTTTGAGATGAAAAGATAAGGGGTATTTTTATCCAGCTTTTCAAATCCGGAAGTAGTTAAGCCTTCAGAGCTTTTTGCAAGGATCTGACGAACGGCATATGCTACAAACTGATGCTGGAAATCACTTATGGAATGTACATTTTTAAACTGTTCAAGCCAAACCTGCTCATCCACACCGGGAAAAGTAAAGTTCATCAGTGCTTTCATCATCGGATCACGGGCTATGCTCTGTAATCTTTCATTCACTTCATGATCATGAAAATACCGGATTTCATCAAACTTCGACATGTTATGGTAAAAATTAAAACTTTTTTGCAAAAGAACGAAAATTTATCTGGGGATTGGTTATAAAGGTTGTTAAAGTATTATGAAGGGCGTAGGAGTTGGGGAATAATGAACGTTGAAGTATAAAAAGGCGAGATAAAAAAACGATCATCTTTATTAATGACCGTTTTCTCTTTTCATATTATGGGTAAATTTATTCCCAATTTGAACACTTTGTGATAAGCGCCAATACAATTCTGTTTATTCGCAAATTGCTTTTTAATATTTTCAAACGAAAATTCGTTCAGTAAAACAGATGAATTCGCTTCTTTTTTGCTTTCCTCATTTTCATCAAGATGTGGATATATAATCAGACAATCCATCATATTCTCTTCATCCCACAAAGGATTTTTACTTTTCACTGTATTAATAACTTTTTTGAGGCGTGCATATCCCGAAACCTGCCGGATATCTCTGTGAATATGATTTTTGATATACTTAAGTTTATATTTAGTATCAATCACCATTTCGAAACCTGGCTTAGTGATGAGAAAATCCAGATGATTTCCATAGGTTTTAAGCTGGTAATGAATATACTTTTCATCTTCAGGATTTGCTTTTACCAACTGATAATAAAAGTAGAGTTCAAACATCTTTGGCATATCAATCCAGAAAGGTGGAGTTTCTATCTTTTCCTGCATTGTTTTAGTAATATTATGAGAGAAACGCTTCAGTATAAGCTGGCCAATCCTGATTGCTTCTCCGTATTCATTGAAAAAGAGATTTTTCTTTATGTTTTTTAATTGATGTTCATTAATCTCAGTACCAATATGTTCAAAAGCCGGTCTGCAATAATTGAAAGTATTTTTAATTGATGTCAGATTTGAAGAAAATAATATTGGATTATTTCCAATATAACTGATTGCAAATTCCAGTACTTTCTTTAAAAAACGGTTTTCAAGATGGTCTTCTCCAAATACCTGAAATTCACAAAAAGTGGACGTTAATCTGTTTTTAAAAACATTTTTTTTTATATGCTGTCCAATTAATACTTTACCCTTTACTTTACTGTTTAGGTTTTCCTGAATTTTATAGTATGATTTCTTTAGGCCCTTTCTTACAATTGTTTTTAAATGCTGTAAAAACTGTATGATAAGAAATGGAGTTAAGCGGTCATTCTTCTGATCAATGGTAATAGGCTTAGCTTTCCAGTCGATCTGGATTATATCTCTTGAATATTGGGCTGTTTGCGGTAAGGCCATAATATCCAAAAGGATTTTAAGGTAATTGATCTCTTTGGGCTCTACCTTTTCCTTACTTTCAAACGCTTCCGGAGTTTTGGTAGAGTCTTCTTCCTCATTGAGACAGTTTCGGAAATACTGAGACAACCCCATATTAATTTTTGGCTCTACATAGATTGTTCTGCCGGTGTCACCTAGCCAGTCAATACCTACAAAGTAATCTGCCTTAATCTCACAATGATTTTCTTCTTTTATTACTGAAAAAGAAAAAGACTGATGGTTGAATTTTTTGCTCTCTAGCGTGTTAAATAAGGCAAAAGAGTCATCATCAACATGTAGCAGTTCATTCTGTATATTGGTGAAAGATTCTCCTGCTGCTATGCGTTTTATCAGAAAGCTTTTGTGTTCTGAAAGTAGAATTCCCATTAATTATTCATTTTCAGGGTATGAATATAGTCTTTGATATCCTTGCCGTCATAATTTCCGATAAGAACCCCGTCTTTAACATATTCCAGAAGAATAGGAACAACCTCATAATTCATCTTCATTCTGAAAATTTCATCCCGGTTCTGGTGATTGATTGGGTCTTGCTTTGGCGCAATGAAATAGCTATGGCCTAACTGAACATCTTTTGCTTCAAACTCACCACTTACATTTCCATTTTTGAATAACTGAGACACTTTTTCAAAGCCTTCGGAATTAAAATGAATAGTATTATCATGCTCTAGAGATTCAGGCAAGACATCAATAAAAGCAAAACGTCTTCGTATGGCATAATCAATATGGCCTACGCTGCGGTCTGCCGTATTCATAGTACCAATAATATAAAGATTGAGAGGGAGAATGAGATCTCTATTACCTTCTACTTCATATACACTTTCCACTGCTTTTCCTCTGTATTCAAGGGCATATATTAACTCACCCAGTACAGATGACAGATTGGCACGGTTGATTTCATCAATTACCAGAACGTAGTTTTGTGGCTGAGATAGTGGCTGATCAGGAGTATGAAAAGGTTTATCCTGTAGAAAAGTTTTGAATTTTTCCACTAACGGGAAATAATAAGCTGTTCTGTGATAAACAGTTTTTGCCAGATCATCGTATTTTTTTGTTTCCTCTCTTTTAGTGATATTATACTTATATAATTTTTTTATCTCACTGAACTTTAGGCGATCTCCTGTCCATCCTTCACTGGAAATATGAAAAGAGCTCTCCCCGATATGGGTTAGAAATAGCTTATTAGTAAGTCTTATTTTATGATCATTTGCAATTAGCTCTTCTTCTATAGAGGTTTTGAAATCTTCAAATACTTCATCAAGCCATGCCGTATGAGAAGAACCATTGCTATGTTGAGAATCTTCACATGCTTTTTTGATAAAATCACCCAGTACTTTATTTTCAGCTTCGTAGATAATTCCGTTTCCTTCTTCATCCGGCTTGGCTACTATTCCTCTTACAAAATCTTCATAAGTATAGCTAGGGTGGAACTGAATCAGTTTGAACTGCGGATGATCTTTTAATTCCTGGGTTGTATGTAATCCCAGTAATTGAACAGCCAGTTCTTTGGCCTGCCTTGTTTTTCCTGTGCCCGGAGGACCTTGCAGGATAATTTGTTTTTTGTATTCTAAAATCTGAATCTGGTGATCCAGTTTATTTTCACTCATATCATTTTGTTCTGTAGGTGATGCTGTATTTTGTTCCTGAAAATAATCGTAAACCTGCCACGGAAGGGTTACAATTTCAAAACCATCCTGGTTGAGTTTTTCCTTAAAGATCTGAAGAATGTTGTAGCTGTCCTGAAACCAATCATAGGTAAGTTCCAATTCGAAATCATCAACATGGGTATTCAGTAAATAAACCAATTGTCCTAATTTATCCTGATTTACTACAGTACATAACAGCTGAGGCTGTAAACTTGCAATAAGCCTGTTGGTAGCAGCTTTTTTATTATTGTCTGTACATTTTCGGATTAATTCTTTGATCTGATAATATGTATCAAATAAAGGCTGCTCCTGGTTTAATGCAATTTTCTGTAATAGTATAGAAAGTTCCGGCCAGTTTTGCTTAATGAGATTTCTTTCTGCATTGGTAAAATATCCTTGTTTCAAAGATGAAACACATTGATCTGCAGAACGCATAAAAAACTCATAAAAGAGCTCTTTATCCCAATCTTCCCAATTTTTTCCTGTACCGGCTTCCTGAATAAACTGTGGTACATAGTGGATGTAGCTTTTTTGCCATTCATCCCAAATCTCTAACTTGTTAATTAATTCTGTAAACGTCATATTGGTTTTTAGTTTCTGACAGCCATATCATAAATGATCTGTTAGCTAGTAACAGAGCCTTTATTGGCTTAAATTATTCTTAAGTAAATGCTGAATATCTTTTATACCATCATATAAAGAGATGAACTGGTATTTTCATGATTATTTTGTTTATAGAATACAATGATAGTAAAAATCTTTAGCTCCCGCTTACGGGAAAACGTAAATTTTCTTTAAAATCACTAAAAATATTGCTCAGAAATAATTTCAGCCCCTTTCAAAGCCCCTTCAGCCCCTTCAACAAGCCTCTGAAGGGACTTTATGAACGGTCTCCACCCCCTTTGAGAAGGGGCTTTACCCCCTTGGGTAAGGGGGTAGAGGGGGTTGGTTAAGGGGCTCCGGGTGCTTATATAAGGGGGTGGAGACCGTTATCAAAGGGGGGAGAGACCGTTGCTATACTACCTGGAGGGTTTAGTAAAGGAGGTAAGAGGATTAAAATACTATTATAAGAATCATGTGCACTATCCACCTGGCTTCATCAGTGGCGCAGCCACCATTCCTTTGCTCCCTAATCATAAATTCTGATCAATAAGGTCTTTTCGTTTTAAAAATATCCTACTTCTTCAGATACAATGGCTTATTATTTTGTTTTAAACGCAAAGTCGCAAAGTTTTAAATATTGATCTTTTTTTAAGTCGCAAGAAAATCAAAGATTTTCAGCAAGTGAGTGTATTAGGATATAAAAATTTTATCGGAGATAAAATCCTTGCGCCTTAAAAAACGTCATTATAATTAAGGACTTGCGCCTTTGCGATTTCCAACCAAAATATAGTAAACAGGTGAGAACAGAAAAAGCACGCTTTCAGGTGCTCTCAAAAAAAGTGTTTATTCTTACTGATTATTATTTGAAGTGGGTGGAGGGGTTTCAGTTTGTCCTGAAGTCTGTCCCGCTACAAAAAACTGTTTCATCCCTTCGTAAATCACATTGGTACCAGGTACATTTTCTTCAGAAAGGTATCTGACGCTTCGGTAGAAACTGATGGCATTGTGATAATTATCATGATCCAGCAATACTTTGGTGTCAGAAAGCTGTTCTACCAGTGAATCTAATAGCTGTAAGCGCTGTTCTATCTGTTCTCTTGCGATATAATCTCTGTCGAATTCTGCTTTATCAAGGAATCCCGGAACATACTGAGCATTTTGTTCCATATAGGTTTTGGCTTTATTCACGAAGAGTTTGTTTTGTTCTGCAATTCTTCCGTATTGCTGTCTCTGGTCCGGGGTGAGGTTGATGGTTTTGCCTGTAAGGACGGTCTGGATGTCCTGAATTGCTTTGTCAATGGTTTGTAAATCGCTTTCTGAAAAGCTTACACTAATTAAATTGTCTAGTGCCATAATATTGTGTTTTTTTGATTGTTTGTAGAATCAAAGATAGGGAGTGTAGGGGTTATAAAATCAACACTGTGTGAATTTTTTGGTGGGTGTTCATCAGATCATGAAAACAGGATAATGAGATTTGTTTTTTCTGCCTTTTTGAAGTAAAAAAGATGGTATAAAAAAGAAAATAGTGAAAGAGGAGAGGAGAGCGGTTTCAGGGCAGAAACCTGAAGAACAGATATTGTAATTTATACTGTTTTAGAAAGGTGTTTTTTCTAAATATTTTTCTATATTTAAACCTCATAAATGTTGATTTATCATGGAACACAAAATACATCAGGGCCGCAATGTAAAACGATTCAGGGAAATGCTGGGCATTAAGCAGGAAGCACTGGCTCTTGACCTTGGGGACGACTGGAACCAGAAGAAAGTCTCTCTGCTGGAACAGAAAGAAATTATTGAAGACCCTTTACTGAAAAGAATTTCTGAAGTATTGAAAATTCCGGTGGAAGCGTTTCAGAATTTTGATGAGGAGCAGGCGGTGAATATTATTTCTAATACTTTTACTGATTTCAAAGAAGGAGCTTCAGCAATTAACATACATCCTGTTTTTAATCCGGTAGAAGCTATTCTGAAAATGCATGAAGAAAAGATGGAACTTTATGAAAGAATGCTGAAGGAGAAGGATGAGATGATGGGGAGGCTGGAGAGGTTGATTGAAAAGAGATAATTTAAGATATAAAAAGGTTCAGCACACGCTGAACCTTTTTTGTAATACTTATAAAAATGTGATTAGTGAGCAGTAATATTCTCTAGAAAATTTATTATTGGGACTTGATTAATTTCTTTTGTTCCTAAGTTAGGCTGAAGTACTTCTTTCCAATATAAATTAGCATTGTATGGTTTACCATCTGTTTTTGGATATTCTTTATATCTCAGATTTTGAGGTATGTTTTCACATTGGTGAAAGGGTTCAAAAGTTGGAATATTTACTTGAAATAAGCCACATATATAATTTTGTTTTTCATAATCTGATTTAATTTGTTGGTAAATCGCCTTTTGAATTCCTGATTCAAATTGTATTAAATTATTTTCATCACATTCCTTCATTTCTGCTGAATCCGTATCACATATTACATGATACTTAATATTAAATTGTGAAAATATTTTCTGAAAAAAAGGAATATTATTAACAGTACCACAATTAACAACAAAAATGTCTTTATCAGTTTGTATCTCATTAAAGTAGCCTCTTAAAATAATTTCTTCTGTAAGCCCTTCTATTAAAATAACTTCATCCGCATAAAAAGATTCACAAATAAAAGGGTTAAATCTTAATACCTCATTCATTTCTTGTTTTAATTGCTCTTTTGTTTTTAAGTTTTTAGATTCCTTTAAAAACTCATCGTTAATCTGAAATAATTTAGTTCCTTCAGCGTCTTTAACCATTCTAACTAATGAGGATTTTTCTTTTGTAATATCAATCATTTGTGGTGAATGTGAAGCACAAAGTATTTGATATGGAGAGTCTGCCTCACTAACTTTATAGATTAATGTGCGGAGTTGCTTCATTAATTTTGGATGTAAAAATAATTCAGGTTCCTCAAACAAAACAATATAATCTTTTCTATTGTCTATTCTTTCAAATTCCTCAGCAACATCTTTCATTAACAATAAAGAGAAAATTGCGGATCGAACTGCTCCATGTCCTATTCGATCATGACTTGTAGGTATAGTTTCATCTTTTTCACCTCCAGAATCATTATGTTCAAAGTGAATTCCAAAACTTTTTCCTATAGAATTCTCTGTCCACTTAGTTTTATCTTTTTCACTTAGCTCAATTTTGGAGTTAGGAAAAAGCGATTGGAAATATTTATTAACTTCTTCTTTGTAAGCTTTAATCGAAGTCGGATTGTAGAGTTTATCCTGTAACTCTTGAATTTTTAATTGTGCCTCTTTAAGTTCTTGGTGGTCTTTATCTTCTAATTTTGTATTTGCTTTTTGTTTTAGAATCTCATTAATAATTGCTTCTCCTTCTGCTTCAGTTGGCATAGCTTTTATGAATATAGGTTTTGGCAATGCGGCTTGGAAAACACTATCAAGACCAATACCTCCATAGTTTTTAACTTCCCATTCTAAAGTATTATAGTTCCAAGTTAAATTCTCTGTTTTTTCAAAAGTTATTTTTGCACCATCTTTAGGTTTGAAAATTCTCTTTATTTTAAGATGATTTTTTTCATTCAACCATTTCTTTAATCCTTCTTTTTTATTTTTTATGGCTTCTTTTTTAAAATCATATTCATCAAGTTCGAATACCATTTCAAATTCAATTATGTTATTAGGATCCATCCTGTAAATATCTTCATATGTTGGGCTAGTATTATTATGAAAAAATTCATATGCTTTTAAAAAACTAGACTTTCCAACATTATTTTGTCCGAGAAGAAATATTGTATTTGAATTATTAAATTCAATTGTATTTCTTTCAATTCCACCTGAAATTCTTCTAAAATTATTTACTCCAAAAGAAATTATTTTCATAATGATTTTTTTTCAAATATATTTCAGACTATTTATTATACCTTACGGGATTCCATAATTACAATAACTATTATAATTTGATAAAATAGAACTATTTCCAGTGTTTTCATAAAATAAACCTTCTAATCTTTTTAGAAGGTTTTTAAAATATATATATAAAAGAAAACAATTACTACTTCAATACCTTTACAAAAATCCCTAGAGTTTTAAAATCAATCGTTTCCTCATCTCTAAGAATGATAGGCTCAAAATTAGAATCGTAGGATTGAGGTAGCAATACTATTTCTTCATGATGCCACCCTTCTTCATCAGTGATTTTTTTGCTGGAATACTCTTTAATAGTGTAATTACTTCCAAATTCTAAGTCAGTAATGTTTCTTCCTTCAACTAGAGTGATTAAGCCATTACGAGAACCTCCGCTATATTTTTTGAACAAACAAATACTCCCATTAGGAATGATTTTGTTCATAGATTCACCTATAACAGTGCATGCAAAATAATCATCTCTATTTTCTAGACTATCCAGTTCTATATATTTTACATTCTCTAATTCCTGCAATTCAGAAAAAGAGCCTGCCGCAATATTTAGATCGTAGAAAGGAATTGAGTTTTCCGTAGGAGTATTGGAAAATTTTATTAATTTCTCCTCAGTATAAGAAGGATTAAAAGTTGGAACAAACTGCTGGAGAAAGCGTCTCAAATTTTCATTACATACATAAATGTAAGTACCTTCTATACCTCTTAACAATATTGTTTTGTAAATATTAATGATGAAATCTAGTAATTCTTCTTCGTTTTGAATTGAGTTTTTACCATTTTTATCTCTGTACTTTTGTTTATCAACAGTTAGTTTTTTAGATGTAAAATCATAGTCCAATTCAGGGCCTATAATGACTCCTGTATAATTCAAATCATAACCTTGTGTGGTATGAATGCACCCTACCTCATTGATAGAATTAGGTGAATTTACCCAATCTACAGAAATACTGTTCCATTTTAACTGATTTTCACCAATAACAATATCATAAGCTTCAGTGTTTTTATTTGAAACCCATTCCCAGGCATATCCTGCTACCATTCTGGATAAACCATAAAGTTCGTTTTTCTCTTTTATTTTATTAATCATTTCAGATAAATCATCAAAAAGATAGAATTCGTAATCTTTTGTTTTATAGGGGTGTAAGGAAAGCGTAGAAGGTGCATCAAAAATTTTATGAATTAACTTTATATAATTATTTCCACCACGTACCCGAAGCTGAGTTTTTAATTTCTCAACACGCGTTGAAGGGGCCAATTCTAATTTTTTAAAACTTTCTTTAAGAGTATCTGAAGGTTTTATAGATTGATACTGATCATAGAAAATAATAGATTTAGTACTTTGCAGTATAACCCAATCCAATTCCGATGCGGTAAATTTATCTAAACCTAGCTTTTCACAGTTACGATCGAATGTTCCAAAGTATGAACCTAAATTTACTCTCCTTCTTAAGCGATGCCCTTCGTCAACGATGATAAGGTCATATTTATTTTGTGCTAAATCTGAAGGTCCTATTACCATCTTTTGTGATAATCCGTTTACATTCTTAAAAACATTAGAAATCGTTTTTCTGAATGATGCCATTGGAATAACCAATGCCATATTCAAATCTGTGTATTTCTCTTTTACTCTTTTTAATAAGAGGAAAAGGTCTTCATCATCTTCATCAAAATCAGCATAGTTGAAATCCTCTAAATTTGTTTTCAATAGTTTAAATAAAAAAATTGCTAAAATAGATTTACCAGTTCCGGCTCCTCCATGAATAAGACTAACTTTAGCATTTTCATCCAACAAACAGTTTAGAATCATTTTCAATCCCTTGATTTGTTCTTTGGAGAGAGATTTATAAGGAGAATATTTGAAAAGATCTGAGTTATTGATAAAATCCAGAGAGTGTCGGGATATACCTAGCTGTCTCAGTTCATCCCAGATATCCTTGAATAAATTCCAATATACTTTCTTTTCATGATATTGATGATTGGAAACACCAAGATTACCGTTTTGCAATGTGTACTGCCCGTCAGCAGAAATGTATTTTATAAGATTTGATTCTAAATCTAAAGTTGCGGATTTGTGAAATAAATTGCTTAATATAAGATTTACTGATGAAAGATGTTTCTTTTCATCTGACTTTAAATGGGTATTTATTCTCGTTAATACATCTGTAGTTTCTCCTATATAAGCTGCTTTAGTTTTTTTATTTTTCAAAAAATAAACTATTGGCCAGGATAAGTAGTCTTTGTGATTGTTATTTATTTTTGTTTCTATGAGGTGATCAAAATCGTATTCCTCTGTAATTGTAAAATTCTTCATTTCTTGTACTACAAATCATCGTACTTATTTGATTTTCCTTTTGCTTTTTCTACAGGATATTTTTCGTTATTTCTCTGTAATTTCTTTAAAATAATGCTATTGATATCTATATTATTTTTATTTGCAAGGAGTAAACCATACATAAATACATCTGCTAATTCTTCTTCTAATTTATCTTGATCAAAATCTTCGTTTTCCTTCCATAAGAATATTTCTAACAGCTCAGAAGCTTCAATAGATAAAGCGACTGCTAAATCTTTTGAATTATGAAACTGTTCCCAGTCTCTGTCATCACGAAATTTTATAAGCTTTTCTATTGTACTTTTATCTATCATGGTATTATTTACTAAAGCGAATTTAATTCAACTTTAAAAATAGTAAAAACTTTGGCATAATTATGTTGAAAATATCAGTTTATTATGGAAATTTTGAATATAAATGTTGAAAATATTTTTTAAAACATGTATATGAAAATAAACTATGAATTTAAATCCAAAGCAATAGTCTTGGGCTATCTCCTTAATCTTCATATCACAAAAATAAAAGGAATTACATCATCATTCTTTAAACCAATATTCTGTCAACCTCTGTTCTCCGGATTTTAATAAAATACCCTGTTCAACAGCCCATTTCAGGTCTCTGCTTGCGGTGGGAGCAGAAATGCTTCTGAAGTTCTGCATATAGTCTTTCCTGCTGAATTTTTTTTGTTTTACTTTCTCTTTAAATAAGAAAATTCTGTCTTCTGTATACAATGTTTTATTTTGAGATTGAAGAAGTTCCTGTAAAGATTCGAGAATAATACCGAGCATAAATTCTATAAAAGGAGTAGAATTGCCTGCGTTATCAGATTCTGATAATGTATGATAGTATTCGGCCTGTTTTTGTTTGATGAGAGCTTCTACGGGCAGATATTCAAATACAGGATATTGCTGCATCAGAATTAAAGTCTGCCACAGTCTGCCCATTCTTCCATTGCCATCTGTAAAAGGATGTATAAATTCAAACTCATAGTGGAAGACACAGCTTTTAATTAAAATCAGGTCTTTGTCTTTTTTCAGATAAGCAAAAAGGTCTTTCATCAATCCTTTTACCATGGAGCCTCCCGGTGCTATATGTTCTACTTTCGAACCCTTAATGATTCCTACATTAGTGGTTCTTAACTTACCGGGATAAGCAACCAGTCCTTTCATCAGAATAGAATGCGCTTTTTCTAAGTCTTTTAAGTGATAAGGATTCAGCTTATTGATTTCTTCATATACCTGTATCGCATTCTGAACTTCAAGAATATCTTTTTGGGGAGCTATAACTCTTTTATTTTCCAGTAATGCAGTTATCTGCTCTTCAGTAATAGTATTTCCTTCAATTTCCAGGGAAGACTGAATGGTTTTGATCCTGTTCTTTTTCCTTAATTCAGTGACAGGTTTATACAGATGTGAAGCATTGATTTCTCCTATTTTTTCAGAAATAGAAGCCACTAAAAATAAAATGGTGTCTGTAATGGTATAGGGAGGTTTCATATCCTTGATAATATCATATGATACTATCAAAGATAGAGATTTATATTAAAAATAGAGTGATTTACTAAAATAAACTATGTATTTAAGTCCACAGCCACAGTCTGCGTTCTCCTACACATCCACCTCTTCAATCTCCACACGGGCAAATACACAAACACCACAGACAACACTCCAGCCAATATGCCCACAACAACAGCCATTGCCGTAGCATCCAGTTTATAATCCTTAGAGAAATTATATTGCCCTAAAAAAAGCATCGCTAATACCAGAGAACAGGTGATTACGCCATATAGAATACTCAGCTTGGTCATTAACTTTTTAATATTCAACTGTTCATCTACGGTAAACTCAATGGCGCCTTGCCCGGCGGCATCGGTTACTCTTTTGATGATATCTATGGTGAGGACAACGGGGAGAAACAGGGCCATGGGTAGGGTAAGACGGGCCAGATTCTGTTCGCCGGAGAAAAAATGGGTGTAGCCTAATTCTTTGAAGCTGGCATAGGCAATGATGAAATTGAAAAATACATTCGGGAGGACATAGTAAATCGTCCGCTTGATGAGAAAGCGTTTAAGGGTAGTTTTCTTGAGCTTTTTAGGCGGCTTCGGCTTAAATTTAAATTTCATACGGAGGTGGTCATGAGCGCTATGGCTTTCTCTTTTATTTTGGCTGCTTCCGCTTTGGGCAGGAAGTCTTCGTTGGACAAAAATATAAAATCCATCTGATGGTTGTAGGTACTTGTTGTCAGCGTATTTGAGTTCAGCCACGGGAAAGCAACTGTAGGACTGAAAATGGTTTCAATGCTGAAGTTTTTGTACGTATTCGGGATATTGAGCCTTCCCATATTGGATAAAGTTACATCATGACCGCCATTGCTGGTTTTAAGCATGGAGATCATGCGGTCAACAACCGGGTGCATCTGTTCACCCATCCACAGGAGTTCGCGGGCTTCCATTTTACCAATTTTCTGAGTAAGGTCTTCCTTGATGTGTCTGGCATTGGTCAACAGGTCGGAGTTTCCTTTTTTAATAGCAAGGTCAACCGTTGGAGCAAAGGCAAATAAATGATCGTCTTTGATCTCCGGAATAAAATGACGCACATCTACCGGACTGATCACTTTCCCTTTGGCTTCTTTTCCTTTCACTTCCCGGAATGCCTGCATGAAGGCAGAACACAATAAAGCATGTACGGAAATGCCATTGGCTTTACATCTTTCAGTGATTTGGGAAGTTGTGGCCTTATCCAGCTTTTGGTGAAGAACATAGTCTTTTCCAAGGTTTCTCTTTTGGCTTTTCTGTTGCAGCATAAAGAAGAACCTGGCAAAGGCCAGATAAAGTCTGGCTTTGAATTTCTTAGTTTTTACATTAAAATGGGAAGGGAGAAATTCATCTACTGAAGAGAAAGGCTCATAAGGTTCTAATTCCAAAGAAGGATCATCTAAAAGCTGGAGAAGTTCCCGCATTAAGGTCACTCCGGTGGTTCCGTCTGAAATGCAGTGAGGCATTACCCAGAAGATTTCCGAAATATCTTTTCCTCTTACCCAGACTACACGGGCTAGGGGCAGTTTCTCTTCCTCAAACAGTACCTTCCATTCTTTTTGAGATTCTGTAAGCCAGTCTTCATCCGTTTTTCTTTCTACAATACGGAATGGGATAGGAGCAATATCCTTTTCTTCTTTAAAAAAAGGATATTTTTCACTTCTGGTATCTATTACCATCCTAAGCATAGGGTGTTTCTGCTGGATCTTTCCCAGAGCAATTCTGAAGTTCTGCTCCTGAAGTTCTCCTTTTATCTGGGCTGCAAATACACAGTTTACAGGGGTTTCCGGATCTACATACATGATCCTTTCCACCATCATTAGTTTTCTTTTGATCATGATACAGTAATATATTCCAGTTGTAACTTAATAATCTTCATGATCTCATCACGGATGGCCATGGCATCGGTATACGGCAAGTAACCTTCACTTCCCACAAAGGAGAAATCCATTTTCCCACGGTAGGTAGAAACCACTAATGTTGTGGTATTGCCCAATGGGCCAATCACAGACGGGCTGAAAATAGTATCTACCGTAAATTCTTTATATTTATGAGGGATCTGAATGCGTCCCAGATTGGAAAACATACAGTCATTGGAAGATTTTCCGTTCTTTAGAAGCTTTGTGAAATTATTCAGGGCATCATGTCCGGATTCCATTACCATCATTGTAATATAAGGATTCAGTTTGGAGGTCTTGCGTTCTACTGAGGCCTGCATAGAGCGTACATTTTCCAGGAAGCTCAGCTTTTCATTGGCAGAAACTACGATCATCAGCCCAAAGGCAAAAATATGATCTGCCTTGATCTGCGTAGCAAAACGCCTGATGTCTACCGGGCAGGATACTTTATTGAAAGCTCCGTTTCCTTTTACTTTTTTGAAGGCCTGAAGCAATGCCGCGCTTAAAAAGGTATTCACTGTAACTCCATTGGATTTGCAGTAAGAAATCAGTTGCTGGCTTATGTTTTCATCTATTTTCCAATGAAGCAGATAATCACTATGGCGCTCAACAGATTTTTTTCCTACAGGAATATATTTAATGGCTGTAGCGGCCAGTTTTCCGATGAATTTTGCTTTAAGTTTCTGCTTACGGCTGTTTAAAATATCTGCCGGAACTACATCCTCAATACCCAGAATAGGGTTTTCTATTCCGATATCTGCTGTCGGATTATCCAGCACCTTTAAAAATTCATAGAGAAAAGCCATTGCAGAACCACCATCGCATAAACAATGGTGGAACGCAAAAAGCATGTCAGAAACGTCTTCCCCCTTGATCCAGACAAACCGGATAAGAGGTAATTTTTTAGGATCGAATAAGGTATTCCACTCCCTTCTGGATTCTTCCTGCCACTGGTCTTCTCCTTTCCTGGCAATAATTCTTACCGGGATGGAGATCGGGTTTTCAGGAACATCAAACCATGGGATATTTTTATCATCATGCGCAATAAGCGCTCTTAACCACGGGTGTTTTTTTTGGATACGAGCCAGAGCGTGCTGGATATCCTTCAATGTAAAGGTACCTCTGAGCCTGAAAGGGATCACTGCATTGAACGGTTCTGTGCCGTCTCCCAGCAGCATTCGTTCACCAAATAACAATCTTCTTTTTATAGGTTGGTTCATAGGCTATACGGAGGCTAATGTGGAATGTTCTTTTACAAAGTTTTCTAACAGTTCTACTGCTTTATCATTACCTCCGGCAAGATGGAAAGTATTTTGAACTTCCTTCGCAGCCGCCCTGTATTTAGGATTTTCCAGTAATTCAAAAACAGTTTCCCGGAGGGCATCTACGCGTAATCTTTTGTACCGGATACTGATTCCGCAGCCTGCCTGTTCAATTAATTTCGCAATATGGAAATGATCGTAAGCAATAGGCGTGATCAACATCGGTAATCCGTTACGGAAAGTATCATTCACCGTATTGAAACCACCGTGGCAAATTACCATATCCATTCTCTGCATCACCGCAGATTGGGGCACGAAGCTGTTCACAATAAAGTTCTCCGGCCATTCTTCGAAAATTTCCGGTGGAGTAGCGGCAACAATGGTAACCGGCTGGTCTTTGAATGCAGCAATAATCTTTTCAAAGAAGGCTTTTCTGATGTCTACCAATAAAGTTCCCAGGGATACGAAGATCTTTGGAGTGGTAGAAGCATTCAGTTTATCCCAGTCAAAAGGAGCATCGTTGGGACGGCCTTTTACCGGGCCTACAAATTTCATATGAGGCGGTACGGTATCAAAACCTGCAAAAGCCTGTGAAGTAAAGACCATATTCAGTTTATGCGAATGGATGTAAATTCCCTCCTCATGAATTCCTACTTCTTTTTGCAGGTCTTTGATCAGGTTTTGCTGCCATTCCCAGATTTTAGGAGCACTTTTTTCAGTATCTCCCATCACATCCGGTGGAACGGGTGTTGTGGTTACACAAGGAATATTATGTTTATGAGCGAAAAGTGCCCCACCAAAAGTGATACAGTCGTTCACAATCACATCAGGCATCCAGCTTTCTGTTAACCTTGTTAATCCCGGCATCATCATTTTGGCGAAAGGAACATATGTTTCTTCCAATGCCAGTTTCATCACTTCAGGTCCTGAACAAGCCGGGCCGTCATCCTGTCTTTTTAAAATGCGGGCGATTTCGTCCTGATAAGGAATAAGGTCTTCTTCCGGATAGAAATAAGAACCACCTTCCGGAATATGTTTGCTGTCTAAAGGCGTAATACCGAACCATTTTACTTCATGGCCACGGGCAATAAGACTTGCTCCTACACTTAGCGTAGGACTCACATGTCCAAAAAATGGCGGAACAACGAATAAAAATTTAGACGGTTTTTCCGGTTTTGAAGCCTTTGTAATGGCTTCTTCCAATAAATTAGCTGCTGTAGATGCTCCTCCTGCTTCCATAAAAGATTGTCCTACTTTTTGAGCCGCCTCACGGTAGCCCGGGTTAGTTAAAATTTGCTGTACTGCCTCTCTCAGGTGATTGGCTTTAAATCTGTTGAAATTAAGCCTTTCGCCTGCTTCTGTACGCACTACACGTCCTGCAACGTGCGACTGGTCATATGCAATAGGAATCACTACCAAAGGAATTCCGTTGGATAAGGTTTCAGAAACGGTATTGTGACCGCCATGGCAAACCACACCATCAAGATGAGGTAAAAGATCCAGTTGAGGAACCTGCTGATAGACCATAAAATTATCCGGCCACTGCTCAAAAAGCTGCGGATCTGATACCACTACAACGGTTAAATCTTCCTCTTTAAAAGCATCTACTACTTTTTGGAAGAATGCTTTTTTATGATCGTGATCGAAAGTGGTTCCGATACTTACTAAAATCTTTTTATTGGTGGCATTTTTCAATCTGTCCCAATCGAATTCACATGAGATACGTCTTTCAGTAAGAACCGGACCTGTGAATTTGTACTGAGAAGGAAGATCTTCCATGTCACCAAAGAAATAGGTTGAAGTTAAAACAAGCGTCAACAAATCTGAAGTCGCCAGTGAACGCTCTTCATGGAAGCCTAGCTCTTTCTGTAAATCGATGATCTGATTCACTTCCCATTCGTGAACTTTAGGCAGCTCATTCATGATTTTAATGGCAGCCGGAGCGGTAACGGAAGTTGCACAAGGAATTCCTAATGCTTTGGCAGCTATCGGAGCCGCAAATAACTGGTGATCACCAATGATCAAATCAGGTTGATATGTCTTTAATAAAGCCACAATTCCATTATAGCAATGTCTGTTTAGTGGAATAAGAACTTCTTCGTAAAGGAACTTCACGCTGTCGATTCCGTAGACTACTTTTTTGGAAATAATATCGAGATATTGTTCGCTTTCTTTTTTTTCTTCGTCGGTCTGATCGTACTGGATCAGTAATAATTTTCCGCCCTCCGGAAGTTTAGCCTCTAAAGTAGGGTCAAGGCTGATCCATGCTACTTCATGCCCTCTTTCCAACAGCGTAGCACCGATGCTTAGGGTAGGATTCACATGTCCTGTCAAGGGGGGAACTATAAATGCAAATTTAGCCATGGTTCTTCGTTAAGATATTAGATAAAAACTGAGCGATCGTCTCTGCGATGAGCTGAGGTTCCTGGATGGGAATATTGTGATCGCCGGAAATCAATTCAAGTTCGGATGAACCGATTTGAGACTGCAGCCATTCTCCTGTAGGTCTGCAGTTGGAATCAGCACCGTAAAGCAATAAAGTGGAAGCTTTCAGTTGATTGAAATCCGCTTCCCCAAGGAAATGTTTTTCCTTAATCATATCTGCTTTGATGCTGGTTTGATTAAACAGAAACTCATACATACGATGATTCTTTTCCATTTGTCTTTTGCCCATCTGGACTTTGGTGGTATCTGTAAAATTGGCTACATAATGTTCAAGGAATTCCTTGCTGTATTCATCAATGATGTTACGGGCTCTTTCGTCCTGCGGATCCGGAGCTTCCATCACCACCAGTTGATTAATGCGTTCAGGATATGTTAATGCTGTTTTCAAAGCAATAAGACCGCCGAAGCTATAGCCTACAAGATGTACTTTTTCCAGTTGAAGGTGATCTATTAAACCCATCAGATCGGATGACATGTTATCAAGGTCGTATCCATCCAAAAAGCGTTCACTCATACCGTGACTTTTCAGATCGTACATCACCACATGGAAATGTTTTGCCAGAATGGGGGCAATATTAAAATAATAAATGGACAGGTTACTGAACATCCCGTGAATTAAGACCACGGTTTGTCCGGCACCTTTGTTGAGTTCCTGTATATGAACTTGTCTGTTATTGACAGTGATTATTGGCATTCGTAGATATAATTGATGATCATACTAAGGTCAAGATTAATAAGCTGGTCAAGATCCATAGAAGATAACCAACCTGTAAAGTCGATCTGATCGCCAAAATGCGCTTTGATCTTTTCAGAGAAAGAAACAATCTCAATGCTGTCCATTTCAAGATCTTTGGTGAATGAACTTTCCGGAGTAATGTCCATCTCCTCTACAAATTCAGCCCCTATCACTTCAGTAATAAAACCTTTTAATAAAGTAAAAAGTTCTTCGTGGTTCATTTTTAATGTTGCGTTTACAGTGTCCATCCGATAATATAATTTTTATGTTTAACAGTTTTGATTTCAGTATTGTTGATCCACAGGTGATCGTCTTTTATTTGTTCTACTTCGAAGGCTTTTGGATTCCCTTTCAGTCCGGTTCCTAAGAACTTTCCGTAAGCTTCCTTCGCTACCCAGAAACGGGTGGTCCATTCTGCCTGATCTCTGCCTTTTAATAAGGCTAATTCATGGTCTGTAAATACCAGGTCATAGAATCCTTCGCTGCGTTCTTCCATGAGTTCCATATCGATTCCTACAGATTTTCCGTATCTCGCAATACCCACTGCTTCTTTGCCTTTGTGAGCGAGTGAAATATGAATGTTTTCTGTAAAATCACTGATGAGGTAAGGTTTCCCCACTTCATCGGAACGGATCTCAAAGGTGATCGGGAAGCAGGCGTGATTTTTTTCCTTGCGGAGAAGATTTCTAACGGCATCCTTCACTGCCACACGGCTTACCATCCAGTTTTTCTTCTTGTTTGGTAATAATTGCTGGTGATGCTGTTTTTCCGTCTGGTTGAAATATCTTTTCAGGATAAAATCCCATGAAGCTACTCTGGTATACGCCTGGTGGAAGAAGAATACTTCCGGAGCAATCTCTTCAGAAAGGCGGTTATGCAGTGGCGACATGGAGACATTCCACAATGCGGCGTCAATTTCCAGTCTTCTGTTCTGCCAGCCGGTGATGGCGCACCATACTTTTCCGTCTCTTTTCAGGATGATGTCTGCGATGGCAAATTCATCATTCAATTCAGTAAGCATACAGGTGCATTCAAAAATGCCTTCCTGATCGTGCATATCACCAAAGAATTCAATGTCTCTGATCTTCACCGGGAAGGCGATACGGTCTTTCACCAACGTAAGCTGTAACCAAAGCCCGAATAACTGTCCGGCATTATCTAGTAGAGATCCTTTTCCTCCATTTCCTTTGATCTTTCCTATGATTCCTTTGGTTCCAACCGCTGAAACTTCAGTAATTCCCTGGTATTTTTCTCCATGGAACATATGCATGTCGTAGATTTCCTCAGGAGTTCTTTCAATCGGTAAAAGATCACCAATGGAAAGATTGAAGGTTGGAGTAGGAACAGGACCTGATTTTAAAGTGACTTCTGCATTAGCAAAGTTCTCAATATCCAGATACGCATGGTTTTCACCACGCCATTGTCCTTTCACAGTTTTCTCAAAAGGCTGCGCTACGTTCATCCATTGGAATACACTTACATTCATGATTTTATGAACCTGTGTTCCCGGGATCTCCGCTTCTGCAATTTCTGCCAGCTGCTCAAAGATCATGGTCATCGGGATTACCGGTTCCATATCTGCTACATGAGCCCATCCTTTAGGCTGTCTCAACAGGCTGTGGTCGATCAGGTAAGGATGACTTTCAAGTGTTACATACAGGTCTTTTGAGAAGGTTGTGCTTCTTGGTGCTTTTGGAGCTGCCTGTTGTACTACAGGAGCCGGACGTGGAATCGTGATTTCCGGACGGTTCTGGAATAAAGTAAGAACTTCTTCCTGCATACGGATCATATCAGCCACGTTGTCCTGGAATGCTTGTACCAACGGATGACCACTTTTGGCAGTCATGGCTGAAGCTGAAGCAGTATATTGTTTTGGTGTTTCAAAGGCTTGAGCTAAGGCTTTTACTTCTTTAAAATTTCTGATAATAGGTGAGCCTAATTCCAGTTTAATGCCTTTTCCTGATGTTTTTTTTGAGGGCTGCTGAACTTCTAAGAAATCAAGAGCAATGGTTTTCCCTTCTACAAATAATGAAGCGACAACACGCTGCAGCTGTGCCAATGCAGAACGGGTAGGAACACTGGAAGGAATGGTGCTGAATGCTTTTCCTTTCAACGTATCATCAATAAATCCGATCAGGCCGCCGGTACCCACCTGAATGAACACTCTGGCACCTTCTTCATATAATTTATCTGTCAATTCACGGAAACGGACAGGTTCAACCAAATGCTCAGCACTCAGTTTTCTGATCGCTGCCTGATCTGCGGGATATGGTTCTAAAGTCGTAGCAGACCATAACGGGATCTTCGTTTTCTGGAACTGTGCTTTTTCCATTCCGGCAAGGATCACATCCAGTTTATCAGCGATAAATGGAGAATGGAATCCGGACTGGAACGGCAGTACCTGATGGAAGATCTGTTTTGATTTTAATTGCGGAACCAATTCATCCAATGCAGCGTTGCTCCCGCAAAGAATGACCTGGTTAGGGCAATTGTCATTGGAAATATACAGGTCTGAAATTTCAGCAATAAAAGGCTGTACGACATCAATTCCGGCTCCGATGGCAATGAATTTAGAATCTTTTAATTCAAAAGTTTCAGGATTCAATACATCAATTAAGGCTTTTACAGAATTGGCTTCTGCCAGTTCAGAGGAATATCCTGCCAGCCATTCTCCTAAACTGTGTCCTGCATTCATGTCCGGGATGATGCCCAGTTTTTTCAATGAATTGTCAAGGATGCTGCAGTTATTGAAGATATTTAAAGCATCGGTTAAAAGTCCTTCGCCTTCAGTTTCTATAGGCGCTGTTAATCCGAAATAACGGCTGACGCTGTCTACTTCACCTTTTGCCAGGCCATCCAATCCTGGGAATACGAAGGCTACTTTACCACCATCTTTTAATAATGGGGTAGACGTATACCAGATATCCTGTTTGTTTTTCCAGATCAGGTTTTTAGAAACAATTTTAATCGCTTTTTCTATTCTTGCAGGCGTAGGATCAAATATGGCTACTCTGAAGTCTCCTTCTCCTAAAGTAGTATCATTATTTTCTAATGCAGACAATAATTCTGCATGTGTTGGCCTTGCCAGCAGTAAAACCTTGTCTTTTTTCGGCATATCATAGCCTTCAAGAACAACGTGTGCATTGATACCTCCAAACCCGAAAGCATTAACGGCTGCTACTTTTGGCAGTCCTGTTTTTGACCAGTTTTTGGCTTCCTGTACAGGCTCAAATCTTGTGTTAAGCATTTCTGCTGTTGGATTTTCACAATACAATGTTGGTGGTAAAGTGTCGTGGTGCAAAGCAAGACAGGTTTTAATCAATCCTGCGATTCCGGCAGCCGGCATGGCATGTCCGATATTGGATTTCACAGAACCGATTCCAGCAACTGGAGCAGCTTCTTCTTTCCCAAAGAACTGAGCTAAGGTCTGAAGTTCTGTTTTATCTCCAAGCGGAGTTCCGGTGCCGTGGGCTTCAAGATACCCCACTTTATTTTTATCTAGGTCAGCATTGATCCAGGCTTGTTCTAAAGCCTTCAGCTGGCCTTTTACGGATGGGCTCATCACGCTGGTTCCGTTACCGTCACTGCTTACACCTACCCCTTTAATCACAGCATAGATTTTATCCTGATCACGAACAGCATCTTCCAGTCGTTTTAACACAACGAAGCCACAGCCTTCCCCAATCAGCAATCCGTCAGCATCCTTACTGAACGGCTTGATCTGTTCCTGGCGTGACATGGCGCCTAACTGGGCAAAAATACTCCAGAAAGCAGCGTTTTGCCCTGTGTGAACACCTCCGGCGATCATCATATCGGAACGTCCTCTCTGAAGTTCCTGTACAGCATGATCTACAGCTATTAAAGCACTGGCACAAGCGGCATCAACGGTAAAAGCAACGCCTCCAAGATCAAAACGGTTGGCTACCAGTGAAGCTACCAGGTTAGGAATTAATCCCATGGCAGTATCGGCAGCAAAACGTCCTTTGCGTTCCTGGAAAGCATGTTTTACTTTTTCAATATCAGCAGAAGATACCTGAGGGAGAAGTTCCTGCAATAATGAGGAAATCTGTTCTCCGGTTCTTACAATTTCAATGGCACGGGTAGCTCCCGGCCCGGTATAGTTTCCTTTCCCGATGATGATTCCTGCTTTTTCAAGGGAAATAT
Organism: Chryseobacterium bernardetii; assembly: GCF_003815975.1. NCBI lineage: Bacteria > Pseudomonadati > Bacteroidota > Flavobacteriia > Flavobacteriales > Weeksellaceae > Chryseobacterium > Chryseobacterium bernardetii. The sequence goes on along the minus strand of NZ_CP033932.1, from coordinate 4,861,704 downwards.
TCTTTTGAAATACTCCGGCATCCTCTAAAGCTTTCTGAACTAAATCAAGGGTCAGTAAATGATCAGGTTCTGTTCCTTCCACGGCAAGGGGTAAAATCCCAAAAGTGGTAGGGTTAAACTCATAATCAGGAATAAACCCGCCCCGTTTACAATAGAAACGGTCGACAGGGTTGGTGGCATCGCTAAAATGCACCGGATCTATCCTATCTGCCGGAGCGGATTGGGTAGAGTCTACTTTGTTGACAATATTCTGCCAAAAAGTATGGGCATCCTGCGCCCCGGGAAAGACGCAGGATAGACCAACTACAGCAACATCTGTTTTTTTCATGTTTAGTGTATACAGAGGGTTACCAATTATTTCCTGACATGATAAGCACCTGGCTTTCAGTTCCGTATTTTATTTCGTTAAGGAAGATTTCTTTTCCTTCATCCAATGGAATCATGGAAATTCCTCTGCGTTCGTATTCAGATTCAAGGGTGGAAGAAACCATTCCTGCTCCTTTCCAGGGTCCCCAGTTGATGGAGATCACTTTTCCTTTCAATCTTTTATTCAGAGCGTTAGCGTAATCATCCAGTACACTGTTGGCAGCAGCATAGTCTGTCTGTCCTTTATTACCGTAAACGGATGCGATACTTGAGAATAAAACAACGAACTGGCAGTCTGGACGAAGCTGTTCGGCCAATACACGAAGCGGTTTTACTTTGGTATTAAACACGCGCCCGAAAGAGGAGGTTGTCTTTTGTTTGAATAATTTATCTTCTAAAAGCCCTGCTCCGTGGATCACCCCGTCTAAACGACCGTACTTTTCATAAATACTGCTGATTAAACTGCTTAATCCTTCTTCGTTGCAAAGGTCTAAAGATTGGTAAATAATTGTATTTCCAAGCGCTTCCATATCACGGATCGTGCGTAGGATCTGATTATTTTTGAAAATCTTCGTTGTTTCTTTTTCAATCTCCGCAGGAGAAGTGAATTTTCCGGATTTAATAAGGAAAGCTCTGATTTCTTCCTTAGTCTTCATTCCTTCAAATTCTGTAGCAGAAGCCTCATTTCTTGGGTCTGCCGATCTTCCTACTAAAATATAAGTACATGGATAAGCCTGAGACATATGTTTCACCAGTTCTGCAGTGATTCCCTGTGCTCCACCCAATACCAGTACCACAGATTTCTGATCCAGCTGAATGTGAGCTTCATTTAAACTTGTGGACAATGGGGAAGGGATAATATCTACCTTATGTCTTCTTTCGTTTTTATAAATAACCTCAGCTGGTTTATCGTTGGTTAATATTTCCTTTAAAGTAATATCAGCGATCTGATCTACTTCCTGAGGAGTGCTCAGGCTGATTAATCTACAAGTGGTTTGGTCAAACTCTCTTGCTAAACTTTTGAAAAGTCCGGGATAACCTTGGTGATGACGCAATACACGGGCATCAGTTACTTCCTGGATATGAGCAGCAATATCCGAAATAAGATATACCCATTTCACCTTATCAAAATCGAGTTTTTTAATTAAATCAACATGATCGATGATACTTGGTTTATCAGTAGCGGAGAACAGGTCCAGCATGATTAATCCGTCAACATGAGAAAGATCTTTATCTGTATCTACCAATTCTACGATGGCTCCGTGTTTTTCCAGTTCAGTTTTGATGGCTGAGGTCTGTTGAGTGTCATCCTGAGTAATCGCAAAAAATTTCCCCTGAAGGATAGCTGTATTCTGTACTGAAGAGGCATCTGTAGGAGTGATGTCAAAACGAAGACGTGACAGTACATTATTGTTAGCCTCAGGGGTGTTAACTTCCTTTGCTTCGTTTTTTGTTTCATTGGTTTCACCACTCATTTCACTGATCCAGCTTGCTAATCCGCGTAGGGTTTTGATCGCTGCTAATTTTTCCATCACATCGTCAGCCTGCTCAAGGTTTTCACCAAAACCGATCTTGTTTTTAAGATCTGCAATGATCTCCATACGTTTAATAGAGTCGATGCTAAGGTCTGCTTCCAAATCTAGGTCAAGTCCTAACATCTCTTTAGGATATCCTGTTTTTTCGCTAACAATATTCAGGATAGCGTTTTGAAGGTCTTCTAATGTTAAAGCTGATTTAGCTTGTGGTTTTGAAGCTGCTTCAGCAGGTGTTCCGTTTTTTTCAGGAGCAGTTGTAGCATCAGCACCAGAGAATTCAGTTAGCCAGGAAACTAATCCGCTTAGGGTTTTGATGGCTGCAAGTTGTTCCATCACCATATCTTCATTAGTTCCATTAGCTAATGTTCCTAATTCGCTGCGAAGTGTTCCAATGATCTCCACTCTTTTGATAGAGTCGATACTTAAATCAGCTTCAAGGTCCATTTCCATGCCCAGCATTTCCTGAGGATACCCTGTTTTATCGCTTACCACCTGTAGCAGCAATGCTTTGATATCTCTTACAGGAGCTGCTTTTGCCGCCACAGCAGCAGAAGCCACGGCAACGGTTCTTTCCTGCTGAACCTGTTGTACTGGAATGGTGCGTTCAGGGGCAGGGACCGGCGCTGGTGTATTATAAACAGGCATTGGATTCACCTGAGGATTCTGTCCCATAAAGGAAAGCATCACATCGCGTTGTGCCTGTATCATTAGTTTCATGCTGTTCAAATATTCCTGCAGCATACGTTCAGCTGTAGATAAGCTTTCCGGAGCAGGAGTTTGTGTATTATGAGTAGTAAAATTGTTCATGGGAATAGGGTTTATGATAGGGAGTGCACCATTAGCAGGCAAAGAACCTGTTGCCGGATGTGCAGTTTGTCCGTTAACACGCCAGATGGCAGGGCTTTTTTTGTATAGCTCAGGCTGATTGATATCAATTAACTGAACGAAGCGGCCATCAAAAAGTTTCTCAATATTGAAGCTGCGGCCTGTTCCCAAATACTGCGCCAACATACAAAGCAGATGGGTGAATTTATTGCGGCTGCTGTCTTCAACATATAAGGTCAACTGGTCTTTTTCAAGACATGATTTTGCCAATCCTGTAAGAACTTTTCCTGGTCCTACCTCGATGAATATTCTGGCTCCGTCGTTATACATGGCCTGCATCTGCTCTACGAATCTTACAGGCTGTACCAAATGGTCGGTCAGTCTTTCTTTAATCTCTGAAGGACTCGAAGGATAAACATCTGCTGTTGTATTAGACCATACAGGAATCTGCATTTCCTGGAAAGGAACGTCTTTCAGTACACCAGCATACAGTTCTTTTGATTTTGCCAATAACGGGCTGTGGAATGCGCATGCCACTTCCAGCTTTTTAGCAGAAATACCTTCCTGTTTAAGCACTTCCAGCAGTTTATTGATGGCTTCCGTAGTTCCGGCGATAACACATTGAGTAGGAGCGTTGAAATTAACAGGATAGCATCCTTTCACTTTAGCAATGATAGGCTGTAAACGTTCGTGAGTAGCGCTTGCTGCCAACATTGAACCCGGGTCTCCGTCTTCTACAGAATTTAGGATAGACTGTGCTCTCTTAATACTTAAATCAACCAATTGATCTTCAGCAAATACTCCTGAAAAGCATAAAGCAGGTAATTCACCATAGCTGTGACCAGCCAGCATATCAGGAATGATTCCCAATGATTCTAAGAATTTGGCCAATGCAAGATCAACAATTCCTAAAAGCGGTTGTGCTAAACGGGTATCTTTAATGGTTTCTTTCTGCTGTTTTAAATCAGCTTCATTAAATGTTGTAGAAGGGAAAACTACTTTTTCAAGCTCAGGATAGTTGTCGATAATCTTACGCATAGCCGGGAACACTACGAACAGATCACGGGCCATATTGATTCTCTGGCTTCCCTGTCCAGGGAATGTGAAGGCTACTTTCCCTTCTTTTTTGCTGACAGTGAAAGTATCTTTGGTTTCTATTCCTACCAATACTAACTCAATTTTCATCATCAGGTCCACAGTAGTATCAGCTACAATACTGAACTGAATCGGCTTTTCTGAACTGATGCTTAAACTGTAAGCAATATCTTTTAATGGAATCTCATCATTGATTTCCAATAATGTTTTGATCTGGCTTGATTGCCCTTTTGCTTCTTCATAAGTATCCCCACGGAATACAAAAAGTTCTGAAGGCCAGGACTGCATCGCAATTGAGTCATCTCTTTTAGGATGGTTCGCAATGACTGTGTGGAAATTTGTTCCGCCAAATCCGAAAGCGCTGATTCCTGCATATCTGTTTTTCTCAGTCCATAACCCTGTTTCAGCATGGAAAGAGAATGGACTTGTTTGTGCATTATAATAAGCGTTAGGCTGTTTAAGGTGAAGGGTAGGAGGTTTCACCCCATGGTAAACGGCAAGAGAGGCTTTGATTAAACCTGCTAATCCGGCAGCACATTTGGTATGCCCGATCTGTGTTTTCACAGAACCTAAATGAGTCTGTCCCGGTAATGCGCCTGAACGGCTGAATAAGTTGGTTAAGGCGCTTAATTCTGTTTTATCTCCAACAACAGTTCCTGTACCGTGGGCTTCTACCAATCCTACGGATGCAGCACTGATTCCTGCCTGGGTATAAGCACGTTCCAATGCTCTTACCTGGCCTACTTTTCTAGGAGCGGTTAATCCAAGAGCTTTACCGTCACTGGATCCGCCAACTCCTTTGATTACCGAATAAATACGGTCTCCATCGTTGACAGCATCTTCATATCTTTTTAAAACAAGGATTGCGATTCCTTCTCCAAGGGCAATTCCGTCTGCTTCACTGTCAAATGTAGCACATCTTCCTTTTCTGGAAAGGGCATGGGTGCTGGAGAACATGAGGTAATCGTTGATTCCGTTATGTAAATCTGCCCCTCCGGCGAGAACCATATCGGATTTTCCTAATACAAGTTCCTGGCAAGCCAGATCCAGGGCTGCCAAAGAAGAGGCGCAGGCTGCGTCTACGGTAAAGTTTCTTCCACCCAAATCCAGACGGTTCGTAATCCTACCTGCGATCACATTGGCCAAAATACCTGGAAAGGAATCCTCTGTGGTATGTGGAAAGGCTTCTTTTACTTCTTCGTGAAGCTCTCCGAAGACCTGTTTATAATATCCTCTGAAGCTATAGCTGTTGGCAAGGTCATTACCTCCTTCAGCACCAATGATTACAGAGATGTTTTCTCTATTAATATGTTTTTCACCATATCCAGCATCTTCCATTGCACGTTTTGCTACCAATAAAGTCAGCAATTGGGTAGGTTCAATAGCTGCCAAAGATTGTGGCGGAATACCGAATGCCAGCGGATCAAAATCGATTTTCGGAATGAAACCGCCCCATTTTGAATGAGAAACATCCGCTTCATCTGAATCCGGTTTGTAATAAAGGTCTTTATTCCATCTTTCATCCGGAACTTCGGTAACGCTGTCTTTTCCTAAGATGATATTTCTCCAGAATTCATCCAGGTTTTTAGCACCCGGGAAGATACATTCCATTCCAACAATTGCGATATCCAACGGTTTTTCGCTGGAGGTTGGCTGTTCTGACAACTCAGCATTTTGGATATATTCGTAGTTGTTGATACTAACATTTTGGTGAAGTTCTTCAAGGGTAAGGACTTTATTGTGCATTGTTGCAATCTGCCCGATCATGTACATTCCAAGGTCCAGCTGATCTTCTTTAGGAATATTGATTAACTGGTCTCCCTGACGTTCGATTCCCTTGGCTGCAATTCTTAAACGGCCCACGTTGAGTTTCTCTAACTTTTCCCAAACTTCTTTTTTATCTGTTCCCGCTGCCAATAGTTTGGCTTTCTCGGTATTGAAGTGGTTGGCAAAGGCAGTATTTAAACAACGGGTTTCGTGACCAGGCGCTGTTTCTAATAATACAGTATCCTTAGCCTGCATCGCCTGTAACTGGAATTCTTCCTGAATAGCTCCGGTTTGCACTGCTTCCTGAGTGTAAAGGTAAGCTGTCCCCATCAAAACACCCACTTTCACACCTCTGGCAGCTAATGGAGCAGCCATAATGGAAACGAATGCTGTGGAAAAATCATTATGGATTCCCCCTGCGAAAAATACACTGATATTTTCAGGATGGTCTTCTTTTAATATACGTTCAATCTGTTTTTCCCAAAGGACCATACTGGACAGCGGGCCTACGTGTCCACCACATTCACGGCCTTCGAAAATAAAATTCCTGGCTCCTTCTTTAAGGAAAATATCCAATAGAGCGGGTGACGGAACGTGTAGGAATGTCTTTATTCCTGCTTTTTCAAATACTTTAGCCTGTGCGGGTCTTCCTCCTGCGATTAAGACTACAGGTGGCTGTGCTTCAAGGATATATGAGGTTTGTTCATCTCTTAATTCCTGAGGGGCAAATCCTAAGATTCCAATACCCCAGGTTTTGTTTCCTGCCAATTCTTTGGTTTCCATTACTAAAGACTTTGTAGAGTTTCCTTTCAGCAATGATAATGCAACGAATGGCAAAGCTCCGGCCTCTGCTACTGCATTGGCAAATCCGGGAACATCACTTACCCGCGTCATTGGCCCCTGTGCGATTGGATATTTTAATCCAAGTTCCTGTGCCAATGGATTGTTCTGATGGATCACCTGAAGTGCTTTTGCTTGTTTCAGGTGGCCATACATGGCTTCTTTCAATCCAAATGCAAGCTTTTTTAGTGTTCTGAACTCTTCATACAGATCAGTGGCCAGCGAAATATCCTGGCCCATTGGGATGTAGCTCTTACTGATGTCAAGATCTGTAAAATACTGTTTAAGATCTTCAGCAGTGATATCATCAGGTAATGAAGGTGAGTTGGGTCTTACCAATACTCTGTGACCGGCAATAATTTTAGTTTCAGTTCCGTTAAGTTTTGAACATAGATCTTTGATGTCCTTCGGAACAGAACTTTCAGGGAATAAAGCCAGCTGACTGTCCAGAACAACTCCTGCTGCTCCCAAAGCTTTCACGGCTGCGGCAGTATGGAGTCCTATTCCCCCCTGTACCCAAACCGGAATGCTTTTGATTTCATTGATGATGCGCTGGAATAATACAAAAGTTGATTCATAGCCGATGTGACCTCCCGCTTCATTTCCTTTGATGATGATTCCTTTGGCTCCTGATTTTTCAGCCTGCATTGCTTCTTCCAAACTGGTTACCTGATAAATGATATCCAGATTGGAATTTTGAAAAACGGTTATTCCGAATGGTAAGATCGCAAATCTTACATTTTCCGGAAGTTGAAGTGCTGAAAATTGTTCATTAGAAACATAAATACCATAAGCGGGTAAATTTGTTTCTTCAAGTTGACTAAGGGCTGCCTGGGCGGTCGTTAACTCTTGGCCTAAGCTGAGGACAGGAAATACACCCGCCTGATGCAATTTAGGCATAAGGTTGACATCCGGCTTTTCAAAAGGCGTTAGTCCAATAATGGTTAAGTTTTTCATGGCGTGATATGTTAGTAAAGATTTTGTAAAAAGAATATAAGTCTTTGAAATAAAGAAAAATAGCTTTTACAAAATTATAAAATTGGTTTTGTTATATTTTTAATAGTAGAGCCTTTTTGTTGAAAATTGTTCAACAGTGTGCACTGGGCCCTAAGGTAATTAGAGTTGAAATATGTGTCCGGCTTTTCAAAAGGCGTAAGCCTAATAATGGTCAAGTTTTTCATTGCATTTAGTATTAAAATAATAATATGCGATTTTGCATTGAAACATCAATCTATTTGATATAAAGATTGATTATTAAATATGCGTGAATAAAAATAATAAATTTATGATGTTTTAATAATCATAAATAAAATTCGATAATAATTTTTTAACAAACATTTGTTAATTATTCAAATGTTATTAAAGTATTCGGTTTATTTTCTTATTCGTTATAAACAAGCCGGCACAATCCAGGTAACTATAAATATAAATAATTATAGTTAAAGAAATGTTAAGCAAATATAGAAATAAAAAATAAAATATTTCAAAAAGAAGAGATTTGTTTTTGTTATATTACAAAAAGATAACATAAATATTTTCCGCATAAAATCGGCAAAATCATATGTTTTTTTGAATCGCAAAATTTGAGTTGATTTTGTATGAAATTGATTTATATCATATTATTGGCCTAAATGAAAATCACTTTTTGTGATTTATTTAAGATTTTTTTCTCATTAAGATTTTGAAAAGAAGTAAATTTTTTTTATGTAAAAAAGTGAAGGTGTTACGGAAATATGAAATATAAATGAAAAAAAGCAGCGAAAAGCTGCTTGTGATTAAAAATTAAATGGTGCTGGGATATTATGTAGAAACTTTATCTGTTGAGAATTTTCCTCCTCCCTGTACTATAAGAGTGAGGGATATACCTAATACCAGTAAATGATATTCAAATCCTTCTGCTCCGGGTGGTATTTTTCCGAACCAGTTCATAAAGAAACCGTGGGAGGCTGGAACAGCATTCTTTTTTGAAAGGAAACGAATGTATTCAGGAATATTTTACGGAAATACCTTTCCAGCTTTGGTATTTCTATGTACAGTCCTTCCAGTTCATTCTTTTCAAGCATAAAGACCTCCGAATTTTCCATGGCTTCAATATTGTAAACTGAAGGCTGTGTATGGAGCATACTGTACCAGTCTGAAATCCACCAGTTTTCAAAAGCAAATTGCACAGTGTTTTCCCTGCCGCTTGGGCTTACTTCATATTGTCTCAGACAGCCATTGATAACAAAATAATCATGACTGCAGATATCGCCATCCTGTAAGAGGTATTGTTTACGCCTGAATTTCTTGTAAATCAATTTGGAGCAGAAAGCTTTCTTTTCCTGCTCAGATAATGTAACCTGTTGTTCAATATGCTTTAATATGCTGTGATAGTGATCTGGCATAGATATAACTGTGTAGAGTTACCCCAATATAATTAATCTTCTGATATCAAAATCATTTTCCTTCCCCTAATGATGACAGGTTTTTGTAGTGTTAAAATATGCTCAGATTGTATTGCTTTGCCAGATCTAAAATAATATGGTAGCCTGCCAATGAATTCCCATGCTGATCCAGTGCCGGGCTGAATACACCAATTCCCATTTTTCCAGGAACGCTTACTGTAATTCCGCCACCTACTCCTGATTTGCTGGGTAATCCTACCATTCTGGAATATTCACCACTGAATTCATACATTCCTGCAGTCAGCATCTGAGATTCTATCAGTTTGGCAATATCTGCATTTTTATACTGAGAATCACCATCAAAACGTACGCACTGATTAGCGAAAAAGTATCCGATTTTTGCCAGATCTTCAGCGGTAAGTTCAATAGAGCATTGCTTGAAATAATTATCCAGTTGGTCTTCATTTCCTGAGATCAGTCCGCTGTTTTTCATAATATAGAACATTCCACGGTTACGGTGTCCGGTAGATTTTTCAGATTCGTATACGGATTTACTGTAATCAATACCGGAATTTTTGGTGATATAACGAACCATATCCAATACTTTAAGGAATGGCTTTTCTCCTTCACCGGAAATTAAAGAGGTAGTAAGGATTGCTCCCGCATTCATCATAGGATTAAGCGGTTTTCTCGTTGTTTCAAGGTTGGAAAAATGGTTGAAAGGCTTGTCTGATCCAAAATAGCCCATTTTATCAAACACATTAGCTTCGCCTCTTTCATTTACCGCAACCATCAGTGCAATGATCTTGGAAATGCTTTGCATGGTAAATTTCTTTTGAACATCACCGGTGCTGAATACTTTCCCGTTCTTGTCCACTACTGAAAAGGCAATAGCTTTTGCATCCATTTTACCCAGTTCCGGAATGTAGTCGGCCACTTTACCCTGGGCATAATAATTTCTGTTCTTTTCCAGAATACTGTTTAAGGTTTTCTCTGAAATGGTTGAAAGATCTGCCGTTTTCTGGGCGTACATTACTGTATTTAAGGACAAGAATCCTGCGATAAGAATTCCTTTGGCGGAAAATAAAAAGCTATTTTTTTTCATGTAGAATATTTTCGAATAAAAGTTTATCATAAGCCTCGAAAAAACAAAGATAAGGTATTTCGTTTTTTGTGCAAGACTGAGTAGGGGGCTGACGAGGTAAAGATGAAAAGATGAGTAAGAGAAGATGTTACCTTCCTCCGGGAAGAGAAATATTATTCTTTGTCTATATCATTTTCAACCTTGGAGAGTTCATATAATTTTAAGTTTGAAATTATCTTATGAGCTCAAAGTCTTTATAAAGAAATATTCCATACTGATCCAGCATATGGGTTTTACGGTTTTCTGTCTTCCCATTTTCAGTACAGGAATAGTAGAGTATATATTTTTTATTAATGATATCTTTCTGGTCTTGAGGGGTAAGGTATTTAACGATTTTTATAGGGCTGTTTTTATCAAAGTTTCCAATGAATGAAACTTGTTCCGAATAATTGCCTACATGGAAAATTGCAGGACGATTTCCCGAATGTTTTTTGATTTCGCGGATAAGATTATTGCAATATTTTAATTGCTGATTTTCATAATTTTCATTGATGAATATTCCTCCTGCAATCTGAATTTTTTTCGCATTGATATGAATTAAAAAAGGGGATAGGAGTAAGGCAAATAATACAGATTTCATAATGTTTTCATTCAAAACATAATATAGAAGAATAAGAACAAAAGGAACAGAGGGAGTTAAATAACCCGATTCTAAAGGGTATCTGACAAAGAATGCCAGATTGGAAACAACCATCAGAATGCAGAATATTGCAAAATGATTTTTGGATATGTTTTTAATTTCCCGGTAGCCTCCACTAAAGAACTGAATGATTACCCCTAAAATAATAGCCAGCATTCCTAAAGCACCATAGATATATAATGTAGCCAGGCTCAGCAGACTGCCGAGGCTCACTTCTGAATCTCCATAACTTTGCAGGAAGCCTGTACCATATTTTAAAATGACTGGCGAAAAGAAAATGCATATAGAAAGAAAAGCTAAAACTGAAAATTGTAGAACCTTTTTAATATCCTTTCCAGAGTAAGAGTACAGAAGAAAGGCGAAGGCCGGAAGAAAAATAATATTGTTGAATCTTGTACTTACCATAAGCCCACAAAGTAAAGCGGAAAGCCAGAGATTCTTATTAAGTAGGTGGTAAACACTTCCCAATAAAAAGAATAAAGACCAGTTGTACTCCATGGCTATTGTACTGTTGAGATAGATAACCGGAACGAATGGAAATACTAAAGCAATAAGAAAAGACAGTTTTATTGTAAAAAAATTTAAGATCTTAAAAAGATACAGGCAGCAGCCTGCTGTAAATAAGACCGATAACAAATTGATTGCCCAGTAGGGATAATGATATACTATTGAATACAAAAATTCTGGAAAAGGATATCCGGGAAAACGTGAAACGTTATACATATGATCTTCATTGAGTATTTTTCCTGTATATACTTCTCTCCATGCATCCAAATCAATACCCAGGCTATTAAAAATAAAAGGTAACCTTGATAATAGTACAGTGATTACTATTATTATTTCCCTGAAGTATCTTTTCATTTTATCTGTTAATTGTTGTAAGATGCAAAATAAGTTCTTTTTGCTAATAAACGGAAGGGTTGTTAAATATTTATATAATTTAAATTTTATCCTAAATATTAATGATTAATAAAGGGAGAAATTATTTGTTTTTTGGGTTAAAAATGAAAATAAATAGCTCTTTTGTTAATGATTATTATGTGTTTTAATTAAGGTATAATTAGTAATTGAAGTATATTGTTGATATTTATATTGATGAAAAGTAATATTTTTCACTAATAAATAGTTTTTGTGTTAAAATTTTCATTAATTTTCAAACGAAAATTAATACATTTTTATTAACCATGAAAAACACTACTTACTTTAGTAGGCAGCACATCTTCAGATGGCTCCTGCTATGTTGGCTCCTGGTACCTTGGGGGCTGCAAGCACAATCATCAACTCATATTACCTGGGATTCCCAGGTCGGATGCCAGATCTTCCGTGGCGAAAAAGGCTCAGGTAATGATCCTTTTGCTGCTTCGGATATTGATTCCGGAGCGTGTGTCCGGGTCTGTGAAGGCAGTAAAGTAAAATATACTGCTCATGGCTCGAATATCAGCTTTGTAGCATGGATACCTACAGGAGGAGTTGTACAGACTACTTCGGGGGGTGCCAATATTAATGCTGAAATTTTATGGGGAAGCGCAGGAGCAGGTTCTTTGCAGGCAGTTGTTACATTTGCCGATGGAACAGTTGAAACCAAAGATATCTGCATTGAGAAGATCAATAAACCTTCTGCACAGTTCAATCTCGTTAACCTGAAAGATATCGTATGTAAAAATACTGAGGTTCATTTTGATAATTTATCTCATGCAAATGGCGGTACTGATATTGTTAATTATTTCTGGGATTTTGGTGACGGAACAACATCTACAGCTTTTGAGCCTTCTCATACCTATACTCAGGCCGGAGGAGTTACTGTTACCTTAACTGTAACCAACAAATGCGGCTGCTCAGAAACAACTTATCAGAAATTAGAAATCACTGAAGCTCCGCCGGTACAGATTAGCTGTGCTTCGGTAGTATGTGAGGGAAGCTCTGAAAGATACAGTGTGAAGAATGGCTGTAAAGGAGAGTGGAAAGTGATCGGAGGATCGTGGCACAATATCTCTGAAAACGAAATTGAAGTAAAATGGGATAGTGTAGATCCTGAAGACGGTTTTGGCTATGTAATGTATAGATCTGAATGTGGCTGCCCGGTGTGGACTACTGTTAAGATTCCTGTAATTTTAAAAACAGCAAAAATTAAAGGAGAAGCAGTAGTGTGCTTAGGAAAACAATATACCTATTCACTTCCACAATGGCCAACTACACAGGTTGATTGGAATGTTACCGGGCCTGGAGTGGGTCTTTTGACTTATAACCAGCAAAGAAATGAAGTTCTTTTCACCGGGCAGACGCCAGGTACTTATACTCTTACCGCTTTATACAGAAATACTTTATTGTTGTGTGAAGGTGAGGCACAGAAAACAATTGTTGTGGAAGCACCTGTAACAATATCCGGAGGAAAAGAAGAAATTTGTGTGGGAACTCCACAGACGTTTACTGCTACACCTAATGTTCCTGTAATCTGGAATGTCACTTTAAATGGCGGGGTAGTATATACATCATCACAACCAACTACCGCTCCTCTTGATTATCCTTTCCTAACCCCAGGAAATTATGTAATCACAGCAATCAGAGGTGGGTGTGAAAGCAATGCAATATTGATTAAGGTGGTGAGTATTCCAAGAGCTCCGAAAGGATTTATTTCGGGGGATATTTTAGTCTGTCCGGGTAAACCTTATGTATATTCACTTGTAGCACTGCAACCAGCTGGAGTAATCCCGGTGTGGAGTGTTACAAACGGTACCATCCAGGGAAGTAATGCCGGTAATAGTGTTACCGTTATATTTAATCCTGGCGTATCTTCATACTCAGTATCGGTTGCTTACAGAACAGATAGCCCTGCAGCTTGTCTGTCTAAACCGATTTCACTGGCGGTAAAACCGATAGACATTAATACCATCTCTATTTATCAGAATTCAGGGCCGTTCTGCCCAAGCAGTATACAGACCTTCGAAGCTAATTTAGGTAATATTGTGCCGGATTCTATGGAATGGAGTTTTGATACTCCTAACTTCGGAAGTTTTGTATCCGGGCAGGGTACTCCTTTTGTTACAGTAAACATCAATGAGGTTTCTGGCGGTGTATATTCAGCTAAACTGAAACTGGAAGTTGTTGTATGTGGACAAAAAAAGATATTTTCAATTCCTGTAAGTAAATTAGCACTTCCGGTAGTGAATTTCACAAATGTTGGAAAGGTGTGTTTAGGTTCAGATCTTCATTTTACGGTTGATCAGGGAACGATTACTTCGGCAACGGATGTAACATTTACATTTGCCAATGGAAGCCATACAACAGCATTCAATTCATCCGGGGTTTATGATTTCCCAAATAACGGGTACATTCAGAATACAACAGGTGGAAATGTCACTCAATTAGTAACGGTAACTTATAACGGAACTAACGGATGCGCTTATCAACCAACAGCAAGTGCAAGCTTCATCATTCTTCCTGAAACAATCATTACCGTTTCACCGGTATATAATCTGGCAGTATGTGATGATTATCCTTTACAGCCTTATACCCTTACAGCCAACAGCTCTACAGGACTTACCAATATTGCAGAGTGGCAATGGTTTAAGGATGGTGTTCTATTATCAGGATTTAATACCAATTCATATACCTTATCAGGAACCGGCCTTGCGGGAATCTATAAGGTGAGAGCTAAAGACATTAATGGCTGTTATGTATATTCACAGGAAATCAAAGTATTTAATTCCTGTCCAACAGCTAATAACTGTACAACACCTCCTTTGGTGACGTTTAGCCCAAGATGGACAGGTTGCAATACCATTACAGTAAATAACTTAAATGTAAGTATTCCTCCGGATGAAATCCAATGGGTATCTAATGATGTGCTTACTTTGATAAGCCCTCAGGGACAGCCTACGGCTACGTTCCAGACTAATCTTGCCGGAGCGCACATTGTGAGTGTACGGTTGAGATATGGAACATGTTGGTATTCAGCAAGTTTTGAAGTTCGAAAACTGTATGAACCTAAATTCAATATTGGCCAGGTTTGTAACGGTAACGGATATAACGTTACCTTATACAATACCTCTACAATATTTGATATTAACCCCAGCTCTATAGAATATAGATTCAGTATGGCAGGACAACCGGATCAGGTGGGGCAGACGGCTACTTACAATAATATGGCACCAGGTACCTATACCTTTACCATGAAGATGTCTGTACCATCCCAACCATCATTGCCGGCATGTACAATCACGAAAACGATTACACTGGCTCCTGTTCCAAACACGAGTTTCATGCTGCCATTTAAAGCATGTAAAGGAGAGGTAATTACACTTTCGCCCGGTTCATATACTGCCGGAAATATTTATACATGGTCTTTTGACGGAACAGCTTTTGTAACTTCACAGCAGAATATGAATATTACATTCAATACTGCCGGTCCGAAAAGTGTAAGTCTGAAGGTGAAAACCCCGCAGGGATGTGAGTATATTTCAGCTGTACGTAATATTACTATTTACGAAGCCAACTTAAATGGAACCCTTACTCCGCCAAATGCAATTGCATGTGAAGGAACTTCTCCACTCATTTCATTTGTGCCTTCAGGTACGGTACCTTCAGGGTATATTTGGATGAATGGTAGTGTTCAGGTTCCTGGAGCACCTAATTCAATGAACTTTGCGCCAACAACGTCAGGAAATTACTGGCCGATATTGGTTTCAGCAGATGGATGTAAAACGAATATAATGAGTATTAAAGCGGTAGGTGTTGCATTTAAAAAACCACCGTATGTGAATATATCAGGGCAATCAAACATGTGTTCTGATAGCCAGGCAATACTTAAAGGTATTTTAACAGATAATACTTTAGAATACAGATGGAAAAGGAATGGAGTTCCATTGTCTACAGGATGGCTTACTGCTCAGCCGGTTGTTTACACCGTAAGCGGATTGCCGGCAGGTACTTATACCTTTACTTTAGAAGCGCGTGTGCCGGGAACTACAGACTGTTCAGGTTCAAAAGACTTTGTTGTTACAGTTAGCAATCCACCAGCAGCTCCTACAGTAACATATACTCAGATAGGATGCCAGCCTTATAAAATTCAGCTTACAGCATCAGGACCTGCCAATGGAGAATATAACTGGAGCAATGGAATGAGCGGACAAACCATTACAGTAGACGAAGGTGGAATGTACAAAGTGATTTACACTGCACCAAGTGGCTGTAAAGTATTTGGTCAGTTAGATGTACCATTGAGTATTGAAAGCCTGATGTGGGTATTCCCTACAGGTTGCTACAGCTATTGCAGAGATAAAGATCGTTATATCATTGGGCCAAAAGGTAATTTTGATTATCACCAATGGGAAAGATTTGGAGTTAGTTTGCAAAATGGAACCAATACTTTTATTGACTCCTTCCACTTTGTTGATGCAGCAGGAACTTACAAGCTTAGAATTGACCAAACTGCAGGCGGAATGTATTGTCAATATTATTCAGGAGCATTGAATTACTATCCTGGAAAAGATTGCGGTGTAGAAACACAATGTGATTTTAAGGTTGATATTAATGCATTCAAATGGGATGGCGATCATTATAACGTTCTTGGAACAATATTCAATGCGGGAAGTCAGCCGGTAATGCTTTCTATTTCAAGTGCTAACGGATATGGAACTTATTTCCCTTCAATGATTACTATTCCGGCAGGGGGAACATATGATATGAATACCAACCCATTGGCTTTCTATCCGAATGCAAGCTTCCCTGGAGGCAGTGATGTGATCCTATTCTTAGGACAGGATGATTGTAAGTTTGTTGGTGAGCCTAAAATTATAGGTAAACCGGTTTTTGCTGATGCAGGAAAAGGTCTAAGCCTTACTACAGTATCTTCTCTTAAGTTAATGCCAAATCCGGCAAAAGATGTAGTGAAGGTATCATATGATACTGGTAATGAGAGATTACCGGCAACACAGATCAAGGTTTTTGATACTATGGGTAATGTCAAATTCCATAAAGAACTGAAATCCTCTTCAGGAGAAGTGAATGTAGATGTTTCTAACTGGTTGCAGAGTACTTATATTGTTATTGTACAGGCAGGAGAAAAATCACTGCAGGGCAAACTGATTAAAAATTAATCCATATTTCATTTAATAAGCAGTGTTCTCTTCGGGGAACACTGTTTTTTTATGGAAAATAGTTGCCGGTAAAATATTTTCAGAGATTATGAGATCAGAAATTACAGTGAAGGATAAAGCTGTTTTTTATGAATATTAATACATTTCTTCACTGTAGACCTGTTTTCCAAGATAGAAAAGCTCATGTTTTCTGAGATTCACGTTATCTTCAAAAATATCATGAACAAACCGAACCAGCTCATTTACCTTTTCCTTTTGGGTAATTCTGATCCGGGACTCAAAATTAGAGGTGAAACCGCTTTTGGTATAGTTTAATGAGCCGAGATAGGCTACTTTTCTATCGATGATGTAAATCTTGGAATGCAAAAATTTATTGTCATAACGGCTATTCCTGATGAATTTGAAATTCAGGTTTTCAGAATAATGATAAGTATAAACCTCCATTTTTTCCACTTCTGCCTTCTTTTCCCAACATCTGAAGAATCCATACAGAGAGGCAATGGCAACTAAAAGGGCTACAAAGTTATTTGAATTTGTAAGATCATCTACAAGATGGATACCGAAGTAAATGAGTGAAAAAATTCCCAGACTGAACAATATAATAGAAGATAAAAAGAATAGGTTTTTCAGACTTTCTCTTTTCTCTTTTTTCTTTATATCTGTTACCCGGTTCTGATGGATGAGCTTTCGTAATATGCTTCCATACTGTTCGGGGCGGAGATCACTGAAGGCCAGTCTCACACTGATATTCCTGTTTTTCAGCATCAGAAGATCATCCAGCTTTATCTCATCAATATAAGGAGAGATGATGAGAACTTCAGCTTTTGCATTCAGAATATCATTATTTAATTGATTACCTGCATTTTGTCCTACAAATACTTCAACTCCTTCACTGTTTTCAGTATCAATTTTAAAATAATATTTTTTCCTTTCCTTATAATACACGTTTGATGTTCTTAAATAGTATTTAAAATATTTCCGGTATTCCTTTCTTTAAAAAAGAAGATCAGGTCCAAACCGGACTTACTTAATTCTGTAATTGAGAACCCAAATTTACGTTTCTTTTTTATTGCGTGCTTTACGGGAAACCATAAAAGTGATATCAATAACAATAATAGAATGGCAGATTTTATAATTGCTGGTGGTTAACTGTCAGATATTCTGTATTTTCGTGTATGCGAACAGTTTAATTCCAAACAGAATGGCAATGGAAAATACCAATAAAAGACCGGAGATCTATATCAATACAAGAGTAGAATGGCGGCAATGGCTGGGTGATTTTCATCAATCCAAACAATCGGTATGGGTTATTTGTAATACGAAAAAATCCGGCTTGCCCTTTGTAGATTGGAGTGAGCTGGTTGAAGAAACCCTTTGTTTCGGCTGGATAGACAGTACGAGAAAAACTATTGATGAAAAATCTTTCAGACAGCTATTCAGCAGACGTAAACCCAACAGTACATGGTCCAGGATTAATAAAGAAAAGGTACAGAAACTTATAGAGGGTAAACTGATGAAAGAAGCAGGCTATGAATGTATAAAAATTGCAAAGGAAAACGGTTCATGGGGAATTTTGGATGCTGTTGAAGATCTGGTAGTCCCGGAAGATCTGAGCGAAGCTTTTAAAAATAATCCGGGATCAGAAGAATATTTTCAAAGCTTAAGCAAATCAATGAAAAAAATGATGCTGCAGTGGATTGTTCTTGCCAAACGGCCGGAAACCCGGAAAAAGCGTATTGATGAAATAGCAGAAAACGCAGCAAAAGGGAAGAAGGCTAAACATTTTTTGTAAACTGTATAACAAACTATATCTTGTTTTTAAAGATTAATAAGTACTGAAGGAATAGTTGATTGGTTTGATAATCAGGGAGTTGTTTTTATGTTTTAAGCAGGCTTATATTTTCAGAATTTGATTTTTGGCAAATTAGTTGTTGCATACAATATTAAAGTTCTAATGAACTTGTTATTTGTCACCATTTAAATTTATTATTATGAAAAAAATTGTTGTAACACTTTTTGCAGCAACAGCCTTTGTAGCCTGCAAAAAAAATGAAGCACCGCAGACAGACACGTCTGCCGTAAGTACTGAAACAGCCGCACCTGTTGAATCAGGTACTGTCATTAACGACTCTGCTAATATACCTAATAAGCAGAGTGCAGATCATTTACTTTCAGATCAGGATAAAAAATTTGCAAACGCAGCTGCAACAGGCGGGCAGATGGAAGTTATGATGGGAAAGCTTGCTGAAACCAATGCCTCCAATCCGGCAGTAAAATCTCTGGGAGCGATGATGGTTACAGATCATTCCAAAGCTAACGATGAACTCAAGAAGATCGCCTCAGATTTAAATTATACTTTGCCATCGAGTCTGGATGCTGAAAAACAGAAAAAATATGATGAACTGAAGACCAAAAAAGGAGCAGATTTTGACAAGGCTTATGCCGATCTGATGGTTAAAGACCATAAGGAAGATATTGAAGAATTTAAAAAAGAAGCTTCAAAAGGTACAGAATCTTCTTTAAAATCCTTTGCTGCTAAGACTTTGCCAACTCTCGAACATCATTTAAAAGAATCGGAGAAAGCCAATAATACTGTAAAATAATCTAAAAACAGAATAGCCATGCAAAACGCATGGCTATTTTAATATGATCTTCCGGCTATTCCTTATTTTTGCGGAGAATAACAACTAAGCGGTTATTCTAAAATATGAACGATACATTTTCCGATAACGATCAGATAAGGATAGTTTCTACATTTTATGAACTTATCAATACCCATTTTCAAGGTAATATCAATGCCATGTGCTGGCATAGGAATTTAGATGGAGATTTCAAGGAAATTGTTTCCAAACTCCAGTTGAAAGAGAATATTACAGAAATTTCTGCTGAAGATCTTTTAGAATTGCAGCTATCGGAAAAAGGGAATATTGCAAGAGAAATAATCCTGAATGATTTACAGCTGTTAACGGATTTCGGAGCGTTACCTTCTCTCAATCTGCTGAAAAACTATGAGCGGGATGAAGAGTTCGATTTCATTTCAACGGACGTTTATTCCTATCATGTAGATCGTTCACCTATCGGAACAGATACTTTTTTATGTACCTATTATGGTGCCGCAAGTGATATATTACGCAATGATGAGGCTGTACAAAAAATACAGGTTCCGGAAATCCGGCAAAAACTTAAAGAATTACACGCTGGGCCTGAAGAGGAATTTGAAGATTTTCTGAAAGAATATTTCTTTGATCTGCATTATCAGGCTAAACCCCATGCAAAACCAGTCAATCTGGGATTAGGACACCTTTGGCGGCTCGCAGTAGATCATCCTTCACAAAAAGTATTACCTTGTGTGCATAGAGCTCCTGCTGAAAATGAAGGAGAATATCGCCTGCTTTTGATTTGCTAAACCTCTTGTGATGCTGCCTGCTGTTTATTGCAGTTGGGCTTTTCATTCAAAAACTGTATCTTTAAAATATATTATCCCTGGAGGTTTGTTGGCTTGTAAATTGATACAACAGACTGTATTGAATTCTGATGACTAATGATAAGATCTATTGTAACTTTAATTTTCTTTTTAAGTGGTTTTTTCTTTTTAAATGCGCAGGAAAAGAAAGATTCGCTTTATTACAAAATAGAAGAATTTTCAGATAAAAGAAAAGTCACTAAATTTCTTCACCGTTTTATATTCCGTAGGGAAGCAGATTCAGCTTCAGTTAAATCAAGAACTGAAAAACTGCCACAGGAAGCCTATAATAAAAGATATATCCGGAACATCAGGATCGAAGCCATTGACCCTTTTGGGTATGATTCCAAGGACCCGAAAGAACAGTTAAAATGGTATGACTGGTTTGCAGACCATCTTCATTCCACTACAAGAATTTCCACTGTCAATAACTATCTGCTTTTTAAAGAAGGAGAAGAATATAATGCCCAGAAACTCTATGAATCTGAACGTTTGCTGAGAACGATGCCATTTATAAACAGGGTAAATATCAGTGTTTCCGATGATAATTCCAGCAAAGATTCTATTGATGTAGTGGTAAAAGTTCTTGATTCCTGGAGCTTAAAGCCAAGAGTCAGTTATTCGGGAAGTAAGATAGGCCTTGGCGTTACAGAAGAAAACGTTTTAGGATTAGGTCATACATTGGATTTCCTTTACAGAAATGATTCCAAAGAAAAACAGGACTACGTTTTAGGAAGTTATACTACCTATAATCTTTTTGGATCTTATATCAGTGCCCAGATACTGGGAGAACGTGATTTTCAGAGAAACGAAAGAATCAATTTCAATTTCAGAAGAGATTTCTTTTCCCCTTTAACCAAATGGGCAGGTGGTTTTACTTTTGAGTATTTTATGCGGAATGTTTTACTTCCGGTAGAAACGGACAACACATTTCCGCAGGTTCAGATCAAAGTATACAGTCAGGATTTATGGGGTGGTTACCAGATTCCGGTTTCATCAGATCCCGGTGAAAAAGTAACCAGCAATATTGCTGTTATAGGAAGATTCCAAAATTACCAGTATAAAGACAGCCCTGGAATTGATAAGTATAAGTACTTTAGTTCTTACAACAGTTTTCTGATGTCTATAGGGCTTATCAACAGGCGGTTTTCTGTTCAGAAAAATATTTTCCAATACGATTTGCCGGAAGATATTGCTTATGGAAACTCTGTGAATCTTATTGCAGGTGGTTTATCACGAAATAAAGAAGTGAATCCTTATATGGGCGTTTCTGCATCTTATGGAAGCTTTACAAAATTAGGATACTTCACTTTAAAAGCACAATTTGGAAGGTTTTTTAATGAAGATACCCAGAACCGGGAATCTTTCCGTATAGACGGAACCTATTTTACCAATCTAATGGACTGGAAATTTGCAAAGGTAAGACACTTCTTTTCTCCCACTTTAGCTTTGGGAAATCCACAGCATAATTATTCTTATAAAGACAGGATTAACCTTTCATCGCCGGATGAGTTCCCTGTTTATAACGCAGATTATATTGGAACAAAAAAAATGGTGTTAAGATACCAGCTGCAGATGTTCATTAACAAGACATGGAAGAATTTCCACTTTAGTCCCTATTTAACAATGGCTGTAGGCTGGTTGGGTATGCCTAATGAAAAGCTGTTGGGTACCCGTGCAAATACTAAAATAGGAGTAGGGGTCTTAATTAATAATCCGTTTTTGGTATTCAACAGGATTCAGGTTTCCTTTACCTATTATCCCCGTGTTCCTTTTGATAATAATTCAGTTTTTGATTTTAACAGCAACAGGAATAACCTTCTTCCAATGAACAGCTTTGCAACAGAGGTACCTCACTTTGTAAATTTTGGCAATTAAAAGCGAAGACAGTTATTTTCAAACTGCTGCAAGTGGCATTCGTTGTCATTATATTACTGATTGTTTGCTGGGAATTATTTATACCTGGAGAGATTTTGGCTTTATTAACAGTGCTTTATGATGATGTTGCTGTGATTTGAATGGTCTGAATTTTGTATTCCAAAAAACACCAATTTTTACTAAGAATTTTCATTGTCAACCATATCAAAAATAATAAAGTATGATCATCGATGAGAATCTTTTACTCGAAAATGGAGCTGTTTATGAAGATTATCCGGCAAAAGAAATTATCTTTCAAACAGGTGATACTCCCCATTTTTACTTCCAGATTGTGAAGGGTACAGTTGAACTGAATAATTACCATGAGGATGGAAAGGAATTTACATTGAACATACTCAGGGAGGGGCAGAGCATTGGAGAATCGCTGCTATTCAGTGAAAAGAAATATCCCATGAACGCTGTCGCAAAAACAGATTGTACCGTACTGAAACTCTCAAAAGCGAACTTCCTTAGATTAGTCTGTGAAAATCGTGATGTTATGCTCCGGATACTTGAGAATCTTTCAGACAGGCTATTCTATAAGTATGTGATGCTTTTCAATAATTCAGCATCTGAACCCAGCACAAAAATAAGATCTTTAATGGACTATCTTAAAGAATGTGCGCATCAACAGGAACGTTACACTTATGAAGTTCCTTTAACAAGACAGCAGATTGCAAACTTAACCGGTTTGCGGGTTGAGACGGTTATTCGTGCTGTAAAAAAAATGGAACAGGATGATATCCTCAAACTTGAGGGTAGACAGATAATGTATTAGCTGTAAACAGATATTGTTAAAAATAAAGAAATAAGCCTTCCCACAGGAAGGCTTTACTATTGGCTTTGATGAGAAAATAAATGGATTGTTGCAGGCAAATTTAAATGATGGTAACTGCAAAGAATTATGATCCGGATCATAATTACAATAATAGTAAATATGATATTTTGACAGAGATACTGAAAATTTTTCATAGTATTTTGACTGGTATTTTTTTTGTTGCATTTTGTAATGCCAGTCAGCTCTTGACGCTTCAGTTTATAAAACGAGATATTCCTTTAAATTGTAAGATTTGTAATATATAAACCTAACAGTTACTTAGATATGCTTTGGACAGTATGTGTTTTGTGTATGACAATATTAGGACTGATGTTTTTGCTGAAAAAGCTTAATCAGCCTTATCTTATTGCCTATATTATTGCAGGTGTGTTACTGGGGCCCTATGCGCTCAAAGTATTCAACAAGTCTGAAGAAATAGAAGTGATAGGGGAGATAGGAATATTGCTGCTGATGTTTTTTATCGGAATGGAGATTAATATTCCCAATAAAAAAAGTCTTATCATAAAACCGATATTAGCTCAGTCTATGAAGATATTCTTAAGTTTTATGTTTGCCTTTTTGCTTGGTGAAATACTTAAGCTCGATTTTAAAAGCATTTTACTGATCGCCATCCTTTTTACATTTAACAGTACTGCAGTTGTTGTGGAATTTATGAAGAAGCACGGAACGCTCCATACAGCCTTCGGAACGATTATCCTCAATATTCTGCTGCTGCAGGATCTGCTTCTGGCACCGGTGCTAACAGTGCTGAAATTCTGGAACGGTGAAATGTTCAGTGTATCAAGCTTTGTACTTCCTTTAGCTGTATGTTTAGGTATTTTTTTGATATTCAGAAAAATCAGACATATTAGGGAAATCAGATTTTCAAACACCTTCCTCGAAAACGATCATGATCTTCAGGTTTTCTCTGGCCTTTTCATTTGTCTTGGCTTTGGCCTTTTTGCAGAATTTGTTGGTTTGAGTGCCGCACTGGGCAGTTTTATGGCCGGGGTATTGGTAGGTAAAATCAGGGCTTTTCATTGGCTGGAACATTCGCTGATGCCTTTCAAGGTTTTCTTTGTCTCGCTTTTTTTTGTATCCATCGGTTTACGATTAGATCTGGTTTATCTTTTATCTAATTTTAAGCTTATCATTACAGGTTCTTTAGTAGTACTGGTAAGCAACAGCATAATGTCGGCTGTTTTCTTCAGGATTCTGAATTTCAAATGGCAAGACAGCTTTTATGGCGGTGCTCTACTGTCTCAGACCGGTGAGTTCGGAATTCTGGCCCTTTCGATTGCTTACAAAACCGGTATGGTTGGATTCGATCTTTATAAAGCCGGACTGGGTATTACCTGTTTATCACTTCTTTTATCTACGGTCTGGATTGGATGTGGGAGCTTTCTGAAATTCCGTAAAAAAAACCTGCAATCAGAGAGGTTATAGGTTTAAATGGTTGTAATCCAGATTGTTAAATTGTATTTTTGTCAGTGGAAACTGAAAATTTGACAGCAATGCGGAAAAAATTTCACATTTTGGGAGGTGGTATTTTTTTTGATGAATTTTATATACAGCTGGCCAGCTGACGTGTTATTAAATGATTGTTAAACTTATTTAAAAGGAGATTACTATGAATAATCTAATAAGAAGAAACGGAAACAGCAACTTAGGCTTTTCAAACATCTTTGATGATTTTTTTGGACGTGAACTTTTTAACTGGGGCCATAACAATTACTCATCTACCAGTACAACAGTGCCGTCTGTTAACATAAAAGAGAATGGAGATGCATATGAGGTACAGGTTGCTGCACCGGGAATGGATAAAAATGATTTTCAGATACAACTGGATGGTAACCTGCTGACCATTTCATCTATGAAGCAGGACAGCAGTGAAACAAAAGAGGATAATTTTACACGAAGAGAATTCAGTTATCAGTCTTTCCAGCGAAGTTTCGAGCTTCCGAAAGATGTGGTAGACCAGGATAACATCAATGCAAAATATGAAAACGGGCTGCTCATGCTTACTATTCCCAAGAAAGAGGATGCAAAGCAGAAACCGCCCCGAATGATTGAAATATCTTAAAATAAAAAATGGCTACTCCGGTAGTCATTTTTTTGTTGAATCAATAATTTAAAAAATCTTTTCCTTTATTTTTTGCTAGGTGTCCTGATAATTCTAAAGTGCTATTCCTGGAATTTTAAATGATCAGAGGAAAATAATAATCCAATACCACTATAAAGGTCTGTTTTCAGATCAATGATTCGTTCAACTCCATTTAAATTCATAAAAAGTTCAGAAATTATGCTTGTTGGCTGAAATCCATCAATGGTATGTCTAATAATTGTATCAGACAAGCAAGTTAATGCTTTGCTCTTATTTGATACACCAATCTTTTTACCTGTTTCCCAGTCCCAAATGATCCAAGTCCAATTATATTGCTTACATAAACAGTCCAGCCATAGAAATGACAGACTTTCAATTTTTAATTTTCCTAAATCTTTTCCTTTCAAATGTTCAACACTATTCTTTATCTCACTAATTGTTTCCTGAACATCTGAAGTAAGTTGAAAGCCGGGATTAGTGATATTCAGTATTGAAATGGCATCTTTTATTTTCTTATCAATGGTCTTTAACTCTTTTTCGTCAGGATTTCTCAGAAAAGCAAATTCAACGTCAATTCTTTCAAACAAATTTCCGGTTGTTTTTTCCTGCATTATTTTAGGAATACAAGAAACATTAGTTTCAGATTTTAGAAATTCTTTTCTGGGGTCAAATGCGAAAAGTTCTTGTTCATAAAATCCCTCCGCAAATCTTTTTTCAATTTCTTTGATGAGAATATAGTCGTTATCAGCAATGTTCTCTGTATCTGCATTTCTGCTGTGACAATAAAAATCTGGTTGTAAATGCCAATAAAGACAAAGTGCAGTTCCTTTGTCACAAATTTTCTGTTTAATTAACCATTCAAAAGGTTCATTTCCGTTATCATAATTGTAATTTAAAACAAATTGATGCCATTCTTCAGAAGTTAGCTTTTTATATGACTTTGTACCTTCGATTGCATTATTAACGTTGTTTTTATTTTTCTTCGTAAATGTAATTTCCATTAATTTGTATGTCTTTTCAAAAGCAATATTTTTTTTATTTTTATTACTTCCCGATACAAAACTTGGAAAAAATATTTCCAAGTACTTCGTCATTCGTAACTTCTCCGGAAATTTCACCCAGGTGTTCCAGGGCGTTTCTCAACTCATAAGCCAGCAATTCTGTAGAGATCTGGAAAGAAATGGCTTCTTTAACTTTGTTTACAGCATCCAAAGATTTTTGTAAAGCTTCAAAATGGCGTTGGTTAGTAATAACCACATTATTTTCTTCTGATTTTAATTGCTCTACATAAGAAGATAATTCATTCTTAAGGTCCTGTATATTTTGATTTTCAACAGCAGAAATTTTAATAAAGTCAAATTCATGCGAAATGGCCTTTCTGAAAACATCCTCTACCGCTTCATATTTTGTTGGAATAACTTCATCTATTTTTGTAGCACAGATGATTAGTTTCAAATCCTCTCTTAATAAAGACTGGATCATTTCAATATCCTCAGAGAAATCTTCAGTAGCAGCATCAGCGAGGTAGACTAAAATATTGGCATTTTCTACTTTCTCTTTAGCTTTTTTTACTCCAATAGCTTCAATTTCATCTACTGTTTCACGCAGGCCGGCAGTATCAATTAAACGGAAAGCATGGCCTTTAATATGAAGAACCTCTTCAATAGTATCTCTCGTGGTTCCTGCAATATTACTTACAATGGCTCTTTCTTCTTTCAGTAAGGCATTCAGAAGGGTAGATTTTCCTGCGTTAGGTTTTCCAATGATAGCTACCGCAGTACCATTTTTAATGGCATTACCATATTGGAAACTCTCAATAAGAGATTTCAGTTTTACGTCAATTTTATCCAGCAATCCACTTAAAGCAGTTCTGTCAGCGAATTCTACATCTTCCTCTGCGAAATCCAGTTCCAATTCAATAAGAGAAACAAAATTCAGAAGATCGGTTCTTAATAATGATATTTCATTGGTAATCCCACCTTTTAATTGATTGATGGCTACTTTTCTCGAAGCTTCATTTTCAGATGCAATCACATCAGCAATGGCTTCTGCCTGGGAAAGGTCAATTCTTCCGTTGATGAAGGCACGAAGGGTAAATTCACCAGCTTTGGCCATTCTCGCTCCGTTTTTAATCAGGGTTTCAAGAATGCGTTTTCCGATATGTGGAGAACCGTGAAAAGCGATCTCCACAGAATTTTCTGTGGTGAAACTTTTGGGAGCCAGAAAAATGGAGAGCATTACTTCATCAATAGCTTCTTCTTCATCCATAAAATAACCGTAATGAATGGTATGGGATTTCTGTTTGGCCAGGTTTTTAGCCGGAAAACTTTTCTGAACTACAGATAAAGCTTCATCCCCTGAAACTCTGATGATGCCTAAAGCACCTATTCCATTGGCCGTAGCCAGTGCACATATCGTATCATTATTCATGCTGCAAATTTACGGTTTTTAATATAAATTCTCACTGAAGTATGTTATTCAGATTATCTATTGTTTTATTCAGATGAAAACCGGGAGACCAGTAAATTGCTGTCATTTTTTTGACTTAAACTATAGCCTTACAATTTGTGAAAAGCAAAATTTAAAAATCAAAAAGTACAGTTTTATGCCAGTCCCTTTAAATGACTGCAATCTGTTGCTGTATAGATTTTTCGGGTTGCTTTGAATCAAGCTGGAAATCCTGAATCTGATCAATGATCTTACGGTGTTTAAAAATTAAACACTTGTTTGGTATATTAATTGTTGCTTAGTGCGTCAATGATGTTGAAAATTTAAATATTTTTAATTTAAATAGCAATAATTCGTTAAAATATTATAAATATACATGGATAAATTATTTTTTTACCTTTTAATAAAAAATTGATTTTTTTATTAATGGTAGCCTTTTATGGGGTTGTTAACGGGCAGGCATGTACACCTTATACGGGTCAGCCAATGGTAAGTGGCACAACTTATTGTCTTAATGGGAATCTTACAGTAGGAACTAATATAAGCATTCCAAACGGTGCAGCACTTATTATTCAGTCTGGACAGTTACAGTCTGTCAGTATTCAGGTTAATGGTGTTCTGGAGATTGGTGACGGCGCAAGTGTAAAATCTACAGGTACTGTTACAGTAGGAGCATTTAATTCCCAAAAGGATTCAAAAATTAAATTGGGAACCAAATCATTTCTGTCTCTTGTAGGATCGGTCGTTCAGGAAGACCCCACATTTTTTGGGAATTTTCCCGGATCAACTTCTGTTATAGAGATGGGAACAAATAGTGTTGTAGAGATTTGTGGAACATTTACCCAGCAGTCTACAACGTATCCATCTGTTAAATATGTTGGGATTCCTGCCGGCAGAGCTTATTGTATTGCCAAAGCAGATGTAAGTGGTGGAGGTGGAGTCATCAGTAATGATAGCCAAATTGTGGCTATTGCTATGGGAAATGTGATAGGGCTTGGTATGGGGAATTCAAGTTTCTGTGGCCCAAATGCAACTTCTGCTACATGTCCGTCTCTTTGGCCAAATGGATTATCTGAAGATAGGAACAGTTGTGGTAACGCACCCACAATTATAGACAATATAGATTCATTCTGTACAAAGCCCGGTGCTACGGGTACTCCTGCTGGATATACAAAATTCGGCATCACCATTCAGAAGAAGAATACTGCCTGGCCAGAAAACGTTCCGAACGGTTTTGTTGCTATGGAGGCAAAAGATAAAGGTTTCGTAATTACAAGAGTTCAGCACGTAAGCCAGACTCCACAACCTGGTGATGCTATTGCAGATCCAAAAGAAGGAATGCTGTTGTATGACATTCAGGACAAATGTGTGAAGCTTTATAACGGAACCGAATGGAAGTGCATAGAAAGAAGCTGTAATGATTAATCTGAAAATTAGTAAAGAATGAATAATATTAAAAATATAGGTATAACAGTTGCTCTCGCGGTTTTTAACTTCTCTGCTGCCCAGGTAGCAATTGGTAAACAAACGGTAGATGGCAGCAGTACGGTTCTGGATTTTAATAACATATCCGGAAATACAAATGGATTAATCCTTCCTGCAACTTCTGGTCTTCCGACTGGATCTCTGGTGAACGGAACATTTGGTTTTGATGTAACAGACAGTAAAGTAAAAGTTTACGAAAATGATGTATGGAAGCCTTTATCTGATGCAGGTAGCTCAAGTGCTGTTATCATAAACAATTCTGCGGAACTTGGTAAAGGAGTGGTTATCGGAGCGTTATCCAGTACTGCAGATGGAGTACTGGTTCTGGAATCTCAGGATAAGGCAATGATCCTTCCTCAGATTGCAACACCTCATATTAATGTAAAGAATCCATATCCTGGAATGATGTGCTATGATACAGCCAGTAAAACATTGGCCGTATTTGACGGGGCAGTATGGAATTACTGGAAATAATATCAGGATGAAATAATTTCCGGGAAACCGGTATATATAAGTTTATAATGGTATTGAAGCAGTGGTATATGAATGTATACTGCTGTTTTTTTATCGTTATCTTATAAAAGAAGAAAAGCCTGAAAAGTTATAAGGATGTAAAAAAGCTGTAGAGGTCTGTTTCTGACGAAATATTAAGTTTTTTTCTGAGCCTGCCTTTTTTGGTCTGTACAGATCTGTGTTGTATAAAGGTAAAATCGGCAATATCTTTTGATGAAAATCCTAGCCATATCATTGCGCATAAAGACAGTTCTGATTTTGTAAGCTGCGGATTAATTTTTAGAATATTCTGAAATAACCCGGGATTGACTTCCTCAAACCTCTTGATAAACTTAAGGTCGTTACTTTTGGCAAGATCTAATAATTCTGTAAAATCTTCTTTGGAAATTCTCTCCTTTACGGGGTAAGTTGAAGAAGTGGATTTTTCTGAGTCTTTATTCTCTTTCTCATATTTTCTGTTTCTGACAACTAAAAACAAAATAGCTCCAACAGTCAGAATAAGTACTCCGATAGCAATGAAAATAAGGTTAACATTATCTTTATTTTTTTGTTCAATGATCTCACTCAGGGAAAGGTCAATGGCTTCATTTCCGGATGCTTTAAGCCTTTGGTCCAATTCTTCAGCTTTGAAATTGTAGACATCTTCCATTTTCTGATCGTTGAGGTTTTGGTAAGCAAAAGCAATATGCCGGTAAATATCTGGTAATTTATTGATTCTTTTAGTTTTAACTAAAATATCTGCTGCCTCTTTATAAAAATCTAATGCTTTTTTAAACTCCTTTTTTTCAGAAAGCAGATCAGCATAAAAATCATAAATGATACCCTGCCTTACCGTTCCAACTTCAGTATCTTTAAGAAGAGATAACGCTTTGTTATTATAAAAAGTAGCAGAATCAAGGCTTTTAGTTTGATGCAAATGATAATTGCCAATGAGGGAAGCATTAATAGCAGAAGGATCGAGGCTGAAGCCTCTGTGCCGGTAAATCAGTGCGGAATCTTTATAGGTTGAAGAAATAAAATCAGCTCTCTGTTCATACATATTACCGAGCAGCCAGCCCTTTTCATCCAATTTTTTGCCGTAATAAATAGCTTTTGCATTGTAGCTTAATGCTGTATTTACCAATCCGGTAACATAATTGATCTGGCCATATTCATGATAGAGTTTAGCGTAAAGGAAGTTGTCATGAAGGCGGGTAATAATTTTTTCTGCAAATTTCAGGTATTCATGGCTGGTCTTATATTTTCCCATCATGCCGTAAGTATTGGCAAGATTGATATATCCTAAGGCTTCTCCTTTTGGATATCCTCCTTCTTTTGACCGTCTGATCATTTCATTATTCAAAGTGATAAGCTCTGTGTCTTTTCCCTCTAGTCTCAGTTTTTCATTTTTTTTAAGCAGGGCATTATCAATTTCCCGGATATCAATTTTCTTACCACAACTACAGAAGGAAATGGCAATAAATAAATATAAAAATATTCTGTGAACTTTTAAATTGATATCATTGTTGCGGTTCATGAATTCTATGATTTTGTACTCATTTATACAATGGCGAAAATAACCCCTGTACTGCCCGAAAAACTGATTGACGATGCAAATAGAACAAAACATTACAGTTGTCTGAATCAATAAATTTAGCGTTCATATGTTTTTTGTTGATTAATAAAACCTGCTTATTCTGAGGATGGCTTCAACTACTAAATTAGTGAAAAATAAATTTCAGTCCAATACTAGCTTGGGCGTAATATACTTAATGATATTGTAATCCGATTAATTGGTTGATAGTTATTTGCTTTTTAAACGATTTGGGCGCTCTCTTTAATGCTGTTCATTACAAAAATACTCTTGGTCTGTCCAATTCCCTCAATTTCTGATAATTTATTAATAAAGAATTCATGGAATTCATCCATATTGGGAGCTAAGATTTTTAACATGAAATCAAAATCACCGCTGATATTGTAAAATTCAACCACTTCTTTCAGTTTACCAACCTCTTCAATGAACTTTCCTGCCGTTTTTTTATTGTGGACATTCAGTGCGATCATACAAATGACCATCATGCCTTTATTCACTTTTTTGCGGTCTACTACAGCGGTATATTCTCTGATGATTCCCAGTTTTTCCATACGTTTGATACGTTCATGGGTAGGGGTGGGGCTGAGATTGATTCTTGCCGAAATATCACGGACACTCATCTTCGCATCTTTCTGAAGAAGTCTCAGGATGGAAAGGTCTTTTTCGTCTGGAGTATAATTTTCTGCTGGCATTTGTTCTGTTTTTATAGGGTTAATTCTAATGTTTTAGTTGTTTTGTTCTTTTAATTATGGTTATTTAGTTTTATTGTTCCAAATTTACTGTAAAATTTTTACTTACGTTCTGTTAATTTTAATTTTGCAGGAAATTTGAATATATGGATACAAGGAAGAATTTAATATTAATTTTAGCATCGGTAGGAACATTTGTAGAGGCTTTGGATATTGCCATTATTAATTTAACCATTCCTTCTATTCAGGAACAGTTTCATATTGGAGCAGGAACGGTTCAATGGCTGCAGACGCTCTATGTATTGTTTTTTGGTGGCTTTCTGATAATTGGCGGAAAACTTTCTGACCAGATTGGAAGAAAGAAAATGTTCTTATTGGGAGCGCTTATTTTTATGTTAACTTCATTAGGGGCTGGTCTTTCTGAAAGTTTCAATATGTTAGCCATATTCCGTGCTTTGCAGGGATTAGGGGCGGCATTTGTAATGCCGGCAGCCTTGTCTATTGTAACCAATACCTTCAGGGAAGAGCAGGAAAGGAACCGTGCCATCGGAATTTTCAGTTCTTTTGCGGCTATCGGTTCGGGAAGTGGCCTTTCTGTAGGTGGGATTATCAGTACTTATCTAAGCTGGCACTGGGTTTTCCTCATTAATGTTCCGATTCTTTTAATTACTTTAATCCTGTCTTATTATTATTTACCAACAGATGAGAAAAATAAAACAGCACAAAAAACAGATGTTGTTTCCGGAGTGTTAATGGTATTTGGGCTTTTAAGCCTTACTTACGGAACCCATGAGTTAGTTCACATTAAAGAGCAGCCTTTTCTGGTGATCGGTTCATTGGTTGTTGCATTATTACTTTTGATAATGGTATTCTTCAGATTGAGAACTGTTGCGGAGCCGTTATTTGATTTGAAATTATTCAGGCATGGTTCATTGGTTGTTTCCAACGCTGCTTTTTTTACTCTGGGAGCCTTTTTTATCGGGTTTTTATTCCTGATTTCATTAATGCTACAGAAAGATATGGGGTATAGTGCTGCTGCTTCAGGATTAATGCTTGTTCCTTTCAGTGTATTGTCAGCTTTGACGGCTAAATTTATCTTACCTCATATTTCGAAAAGACTGCCTTCTTCTCAAATGGGAGTGTTAGGATGGTCTTTTATGCTGGCAGGAGGATTATTGTTGCTGGTCTCAGTATTTACGGGTCATCCGTTAGCAGTAGTTTTATCAGGAGCTGCCTGTATCTCAGGAATAGGAATGACTTTCTGCTTTACGGCACTTTCTGTGATGGGAATTCAGGATGTTGAACCTTCCAATTACGGATTGGCATCAAGTTTGAGTTCTACAAGTTACTTCCTGGGAGCTGGGATAGGGCTTTCATTCATGTCTTTAATGAGCCAGATTTTTCCTTCAGAACTTGCAGTTGGAAACCTGAATCTGATCATATTGATTAGCTATGCTCTTTTAGCCCTTGGAATGTTATTCTATTTTATATTGAAAAGCTTAAAAGGGAAACAGGCAAAAGTAGCTGTTCCATCATAAGCGGCCTTAAAATTACACAAACTATATGAGCAGGGAACCGGTGTTTAGGCATTGGTTCCTTTTTTTGTGCTCATATTCTCATTTCTCTTAATTATTTTTGTTCTATGAAAATACAAATCATCAGCGATCTTCATCAGGAATTCGGAAAGACGGAATTATATTTTGATAATGCAGATGTTATAGTTCTGGCTGGTGATGTTAATCTTGGAACTAAAGGAATTGAATGGATTAAAGAGGTAATTTCTGATAAGCCGGTTATTTATGTGCTGGGAAATCATGAATATTATAAAGGTTCCTATCCGAAGACACTCAATAAAATAAAAAGTACAGCAGAGGATTCCAATGTTTTTGTACTTGAAAATTCATATGTAGATATCGGTGATGTCCGTTTTCACGGAGCCACTTTATGGACTGATTTTTCAATTTTTGGAAATCCTGTAAAATATGGAATGATCTGTCAGCCCAAGATGAATGATTACAAAAAAATCACCCGTGATCCTTCTTATTCAAAATTAAGAACAATAGACACTTTTAAAATTCATCAGTTTTCAAAAGTATGGCTGCGAGAGAGTTTAAAAGGTTCAGAAGGATTGAAAAATATAGTCGTTACTCATCATGCTCCCAGTATACAGTCTGTACCGGAATGCTATAAAGAAGATCCTTTGACTTCTGCTTATGCTTCCAATCTGGAGGATATGATCCTTGAGTATCAGCCATTGTATTGGATCCATGGCCATATTCATACCCCTTGCAGGTATAGTATTGGAAAAACTGAAATCATTTGCAATCCCCACGGGTATATAGATGAAAAGTATAATGGCTATGAAAAGGAATTGATTATTGAAATATAGATATTCCGGGTGAGAAATATTGCTGAAGGATTGGTGATAAAATCCGGTAAAGCAGTAAAGGAAGCGGATCTTTTGTTCAATGTACCCGGCAAAGTATATAGAAATTATCATGGCACAAACCAATAAGCTTACTGCTGAATTGGGACCGGATTCTCTGAATGCTCAATGGTTGAATGCCATTACAGCACTGTATCGTTCTGTAGGGGGCAGATGGCAATAAAGTAAAATTAAGCCTGCTTCGTCTTTAGATGCAGCAGGTTTTTAATCCATGATCATTATGAAGGATACAGATATACAGGAAGGAATTATTTTAATTCCGGATTTCAGCGGATTTACTGAATTTGTGTTTAATACCAAACTTTATACAGGAGAATATATTGTAAGACAACTATTATCTACGCTGATTGACGTGAACGATCAGTATTTTGAAATTTCTGAAATTGAGGGCGATGCCATTTTATTTTATCGTTATGATGAAAATCCGTCTTATCAGAATATTTCAGGAATGCTTTGGAAAATGCGTAATGCATTCAACAGAAAAATAAAAGAACTGAGCAAAAGCTTAAGTACCACTATAGAGCTGTCTCTGAAATTTATTGTTCATTATGGAGCTTTTTCGCAATATAATATCGGAAGTTTCAGGAAACTTTACGGGAAAACAATCGTAGAAGCGCATCAGCTTTTGAAAAATGGCTGGGCAGAACAGCCTTCGTATGCTTTGTTCAGTAATTCTTTTTTAGAAAACACGGATAATCAGGAAGCTGATTTCAATATAGATCAGCATCATTTGCCTGAAGTGGGTATGATCCATTATTTTGAAAATATACACTAGCATATTCTTTATTTTTTAATCCTTGTAAATTTGCTGTTGCTAGCGGCCCGGGTGAGATCCGGGCTTTTTTATTGAAAAAAATATGTTAAAATTTAGTAAACAGTATTTTTTTTTTAAAACCCATTTATTATATATGATTTTAGAATACGAATGTTTAGTTATTTATTTTATCTTAATAAATGTTATTTTATTGAATAATTTATAAAGGTAAAATTTGTAAACTGTTAAAATATAGATGCTTATTTCTTTTTTTTCATTTCTTGATGTAACAAATGTTGAAGTGTAGCGGTCTTATAGATAAAACTAAGATTTCACATGAAAACAATATTATTTCCTATAGCATTATTAACAGGTTCACTGGCCATAGCCCAGCAGGCTGAAACTCCGGCTGCAAAAGATACTGTAAAAGGAAATGCAAAAGAAATAGAAGCTGTTACGCTGGTGGCCAGAAAGCCAACAGTAGAATCTAAGGTAGACAGAACTGTATTTAATGTAGCTAACAGTGCAATCCTGGCAGGAAATACAACATGGGATGTTCTGAGAATGACTCCTCTGGTAAGTATTGATAACAATGATGAGGTAAAAGCAGAAGGACAATTGGTTACGGTATACATCAATGACAGGAAATCTGTTTTTACAGGGAAGGAACTGAAGGAATATCTTAAAACAATTCCTGCAGACAACCTCATGAAAATTGAAGTGATTACCAGCCCATCTTCCCGCTATGAAACTTCAGGGTCCGTTATCAACATTGTCCTTAAGAAAAGGGATGATGAGGGCTTAAAAGGGAGTATCTCTCTTAATAACAGGCAGAGTACCAAAAACTCACAATACACCAATTTTAACCTGAATTACCATAAGAAAAATTTTACCCAGACTCTTATTGGAGGGTATAATAATGGAAACTATGTGCAGACGAACCAGACGTGGGATCACCGGTATGAAGGAAATAAGCTTACCCAGTTCAACCTGGAAAACCTAATGAGAAACGAAAGCCCTTCTCTTTCCTCTACGTCAGAATTTGAAATCAATGATAAAAATAATTTAGGTATTGTTCTGGAATATTCACAGAACAGAAGCTTACATTCAGCAGAATCTGATGGATTTACGTCAAAAGATGGAGATCCCGGAGAATCTTTCCGCCAGTATCAAACCGACTGGGGTTTCAGGCGTAATTTGGGTACTAATGCTTTCTATAAATATTATGATAAAGAAAAGAACAGGATTTTAGATATTAATCTGGGAACCAATTACTCCAGTAATAACAATGATAACTTAATTGATAAGCAGATTGATAAACAGGGAGTAAAAACAGATCAGCAGCTTGGAGTGCTCAGTTCAAACCAGATGCGTAATTATTACCTGAAAATAGATTATACACAACCTTTAGGTAAATCCGGGGGAACGATGGAAGTAGGAGGAAAATCGGAAATTAATAATCATGTTATTCCCAACAGTCTGTATGGATTCAGTATCAATGACCCCGCATCAGAATATTCTAATCTGTCTAAAAATGACAGATTCCATTATGAAGACAGGCTCAGCTCTTTATACGCTAACTATAGTAAAACCTTTTTTGGGAAACTGGAAACCAGAGTGGGACTCCGATATGAATATATTGATTATAAAGTAAGACAGGACGTAGCAGGTACAGAAAGGAAAGACTCATATGGAACTTTTCTTCCCAATCTGTTACTGAAATATAATTTTTCAGAGAAGTTTGATCTGAGCCTTACTTATAACCGAAGCATCTGGAGGCCGTGGTATTCTGAATTTAATCCTTTCCTGATGCCAGAAATTAACGGTACCTATTCCAGAGGGAACCTTTACCTGAATCCGAATCCTAATGACAGGCTTTATCTGAAATTCGGAATTCTGAAAAAGTATTTTATTTCTGCAAGATACATGTATACCAATCAGGATTATTGGACTACTTATGTAACAGAAAACGGAAGAACGGTTTCTTTACCCGGGAACTTTGATGGAAAGGTTGAAAAATATTATCTTTTTGCCAATACCAATCAGAATTTCCTGAAAAATAAACTGAATGTAAATGCCGGATTTGGCTGGTATTACATTAATAATAAAGATTTTAATGAAAAGAATAAGCTGGGCGGTAAAGATTATATCAGTTACTGGGGAGCCTCTGCTAATATATCTTACACGAATCTGTTTAATAAGAATATTAATATAAGTGCATGGATGGAACTTGCCAATCAGAATAACGGAAATTCATACGCTAACAATACCAATGTTTTCCATAATATTTCGGTTACCAAAATATTCCCGAAAACCCAGATGGAGCTGAGTATGCAGCTTATGAATATCTTTAAAAGACCTTATGGGGATAATACCACTTATAGCCCGGATGGAACCTTTAGAGAGTATTCAAAATGGGATTGGTATGGTGTTTCCCTTACTTTTGTAAAGCGTTTCGGAAACCAAAAGGTAAAAGAAGCTACCAAAAAAGATGTGGAGAAAAATTCAGGAGAAGCGAAATAGAAGTATTGTTAGATAAATTAAATAGTAAAAGTAGGTTTCAGCTGGAGATCTACTTTTTTATTTATTTGAATGCATAATTGATGAGCTTACCTTTTCTTAAAATCTTTATTTTTCTTAATGGTTCAATAATTTAAGTTCATGCAGATTTCGCAAATTGGGCAGATTCATTGTGAAAAATCTGCCTGATGAGCAA
This sequence comes from Chryseobacterium bernardetii, assembly GCF_003815975.1. Classification (NCBI taxonomy): domain Bacteria; kingdom Pseudomonadati; phylum Bacteroidota; class Flavobacteriia; order Flavobacteriales; family Weeksellaceae; genus Chryseobacterium; species Chryseobacterium bernardetii. The sequence continues at coordinate 4,824,088 of NZ_CP033932.1, read as the reverse complement.
GAAAATAAAAAAGCAGGTTTCAATTTGAAACCTGCTTCATAATTCTACAAAATTAATAGATAGATAAGTTAATGATCAAATAGATACTTCCGTCCTCATGCTTCCATCCTCCATTTTTACTATTTCAACGTAAACTTTATTTTTGTTTTAATAGCATCTGAAGAGTTACCAATTAAAGCTTCAAAATCTCCAGGTTCAGCTACCCAGTCGTGCTTCTGAGCATCAAAGAAACTTAAAGCAGACTTATCAATAGTGAAAGACACTTCTTTTTGTTCCCCAGGATTTAAATATACCTTTTCAAAGCCTTTCAGTTCTTTGGCAGGACGTGGTACAGATGATTTTATATCACTGATGTACAGCTGGGCAACCTCTGCTCCTGCTTTTTTTCCTGTATTTTTAACGGTTACTGTAAAAGTAATGGTATCATTTTGTGACAGGGTGGTTTTATCTGCCTTGGCTTTTCCAAATTCGAAAGTGGTATAACTTAATCCGTGTCCGAAGCTGAAAAGGGGCTTGATATTTTTGGTGTCATGCCAACGATATCCTACAAAAATTCCTTCGTTATAGGTAATATTGATCGGGTTTTTCTGATCTTTTCCTTTTCCGGCAGCCAATTCATCTTTCTGGCCGGGATATTCTCCAAGCTGATGGGCTGAATTATCTTCAAGTTTTACAGGGAATGTAAAGGGAAGCTTCCCTGATGGGTTGGCATCACCAGCCAGAATAGAGGCGATAGAATTCCCTGCTTCAGAACCAAGATACCATGCCTGTAAAACAGTTGGAACTTCTTTGATCCATGGCATAGCTACAGCATTTCCGGAAACTAAAACTACAGCAAGGTTTTTATTTGCTTTGGCTAATGCCGTAATTACATGGTCCTGGTTGTATGGCAATCCATAGCTTTTTCTGTCGTTTCCTTCACTGTCCTGGAAGTCTGCTTTATTCAATCCACCAACGAAGATTACATAATCAGATTTTTTTGCCAATTCTACAGCTTCATTTAAAAGTTCAGCTTCAGAACGGGTGTCTTTTAAATCCTGTCCGGATTTTACCCCATTGTATTCACCTCCGATATCTCCTACATATCCTCTGGCATACTGTACATCAGATTGTTTTCCAAATCTTGATTTAATTCCGTCTAATGGAAGTGTTTCATATTTTACTTTTAATGATGAAGAACCACCGCCAACAGTCATAATTTTGATGGCATTTTCACCAATAACAGCAATTTTTTTAGCCTTATTAATATCAATAGGGAGAATATTTCCTTGGTTTTTTAGCAGAACAATTCCTTCTTCTCCAATTTCTTTAGCCACAGCTTTATGCTCTTCGGAGGCAATATTGCCGAAAGGTTTATTTCTGTTCATTGTGGTTTTATAAGCAAGGCGGAGAAGCCGGGTTACTTTGTCATCCAATTCTTTTGTTCCTACTTTTCCTGCTTTAATAAGATCAAGATAAGGCTTGGCCAGATAATAATTGTCATAGGCATTTTTAGTTCCTGCAGAAAGACCGTTGGTCCATGAGCCAAATTCAAGATCTAATCCGTTGTGAATAGCCTGTTCGGTATTGTTTACTGCGCCCCAGTCGGAAACCACAACACCCTTGTAATTCCATTCCTTTTTCAGGATATCATTCAAAAGATACTGATTCTGGCTGGCATACTGACCTTTATACATATCATAAGCTCCCATGATTGTCCAGGAGTCTCCTTCTGTAACGGCTGCCTTGAAAGCCGGAAGATAAATTTCATACAGCGCTCTGTCATCTACATTTACATTGCTGGTATGACGGAACATCTCCTGGTTGTTCAACGCAAAATGCTTAACAGAAGTGGCTACACCGTTAGATTGTACTCCTTTTATATAAGGCACTACCATTTTTGAAGTCAGATACGGATCTTCACCCATATATTCAAAATTTCTTCCATTCAATGGAGTTCTGTAGATATTTACTCCAGGTCCTAAAAGAATATCTTTTTTTCTGTAGCGGGCCTCTTCTCCCAATGCTTTACCGTAATTCCAGGACATTTTTTTATTCCATGTAGCCGATAGCGCGGTCAGGGCGGGGTATGCGATAATAGAATCATTAGTCCATCCCGCCTGGTCCCATTCATCCCACATTACTTCAGGGCGAACACCGTGAGGTCCGTCAGTTGTCCAGAATTCGGGAATTCCTAATCTTGGGACACCTGGAGAACTGAACTTCGACTGTGCATGAAGCATAGCCACTTTTTCTTCCAGAGTCATTTTGGAAAGAGCATCCTTGATGCGCTCTTCTACAGGTTTTGATTCATCTAAATAAACGGGAGTAGTGTTCTGAGCCATATAAGAAACAGAAATAAATGTGAATAAACTTACAATGGCGGTTTTCTTTAACATATTGCCTTTTTATTGGATTGAAGCAAAAATAAACAAAATTTTTATATTATCTCAAATTGAGAAAATAAATTTTGAAGCCTAAAAAAACTGCCTTTAAGATTGCAGGCAGTTTATTATTTATTCTTCGGTAGAAATGCAATGCGAGAGGTTGGGAGATAATAGACAAAGAGATTTTACATGGCAATAATCAATTTTGCTTCGCAAGTGAATCGTTAATTTGGAATGAATTGATTTTTAACCTGTATCTCGAAATCTGCACCCCGGAACTCTCATACTCTCCAACACTCAAACATGATTACCATCCTTTCACAGCTCCTCCTTTAAATACTTCCAGTGCTTTTTTTTCCACTTCATCAGATTGGTAAGCTTTTACGAATTTTTTAACCTTTTGGCTGTTCTTGTTATCCTGTCTTGCTACAACAAGATTAACATAAGGAGAATCTTTATCTTCTTTGAATATTCCCTGCTTTTCTGAATCCAGACCGGCCTGTGCTGCGAAATTGTTATTGATAATACCCACTACAACATCCCTGTCATCCAAAACCCTTGGGATTTGTGCGCCTTCAATTTCCATAATATTCAGTTGTCTGGGATTTTCTGTAATATCAGTCACTTTGGGAAGCAACCCAACCCCTGCTTTTAATTTCAGCAGGCCGTTTTTTTGTAATAGAAGTAGTGAGCGTCCGCCATTGGTAGGATCATTAGGAATAACGATGGTGCTTCCGTTTTGAAGTTCACTAAGGGTTTTAATTTTTTTAGAATAGGCTACAATAGGATAAACAAAAGTATTTCCTACGATCGCAAGATTATAGCCTCTCTGTTTTGATTGTTCGGTTAAATAAGGAGCATGCTGAAAGGCATTGGCATCAATATCACCGTTCATTAAGGCTTCATTGGGAACTACATAATCATTGAAAGGAATCAGCTCCACTTCAAGGTTATATTTTTCCTTCGCTACTTTTTTCGCTACTTCAGCTACTTCCTGCTCCGGCCCATACGTAATTCCCACACGGATAAAATTCGGATCATCCTTTCTTCCTGAGCAGGCACTGAAGAGGAATATTCCAGCAGCAATTAAACCTAAAATCTTTATTTTTTTCATTCTATTCTTTTTAATAATATGTATAAAGGGTACAGAACTCCTTCGTTCACATCTCATTTACTCTAAAACTCTAGATCCCTCAAACTTATCTATGGTCAAACTTCTTAGACAATCTATCTCCCATAAACTGGATGATAAATACCAAAAGAACAAGTAATATCAAAACGGTATTCATGATCACAACATCATAACCAATATATCCGTACTGGTACCCAACTTGCCCCAATCCGCCGGCACCTACAGCACCTCCCATTGCAGAATATCCTACCAGTGTAATTAAAGTAATGGTGGCATTATTAATTAATGAAGGAAGAGCTTCAGGAAGCAAAACCTTTCTGATGATCTGAAAAGGAGAAGCTCCCAATGCCCTTGCGGTTTCAATTAACCCGTGAGGAACTTCAATAAGGCTGTTTTCCACCAATCTGGCAATGAAAGGGGCAGCTCCCACACTTAAGGGAACCAATGCTGCATTAACACCAATGGATGTTCCTGCCAAAATCCTTGTAAATGGGATCATCCACACAATTAAAATAATGAAAGGGATGGCACGGAAAATATTTACAATAATGGATAATGCTCTGTGATAGCCTGCATTTTCCAGTAATTGTCCTTTTCTTGTTAAAAATAAAAAAATCCCAACCGGAAGCCCTAAAACAAATCCAAAAAATCCGGACACGAATGTCATATAAACTGTTTCCCAGGTTCCTTTTGCCAAAAGGGCAAGTACTGCATCACTAAGCATATCCTTTTACTGTATTTTGAATTTTATTCTGATTAAAATAATAAATGGCTTTCTGGTTTTCCTCAGCCGCTCCCTGAAGTTGCAAAAGTAGTTTACCAAAATTAGAATTCCCAAAATATTCTACATCTGCTTTCAAAAGCTTGTAAGGAATTTTATGTTCATTATATAATGCTGAAAGAATCTGTTCAACACTTATTTTTTCGTTAAGTTCTATTTCGACCAGCGGAAATAAACCATCCTGTGGTTCTTTCTGCAGTCTGTTATTGAGTTCCTGTGGCAGGGTCATGACATCTGAATTTATAAATTGTTGGATCACCGGATTTTCCCGGTTTGAAATGATCTCGCTTAAAGTTCCTTTGGCTAAAAGTTTTCCTTTATCAATTACAGCAACGTGGTTACAAACGGCTTTAATAACTTCCATTTCATGGGTAATCAGAAGGATGGTAATCCCCAATCTCTGGTTAATGTCCTTTAACAGCTGTAAAATAGACTGCGTGGTCACCGGATCCAGCGCACTGGTGGCTTCATCACAAAGCAACAGGTGAGGGTCATTGGCCAGAGCCCTTGCAATGGCAACTCTTTGTTTTTGTCCTCCTGAAAGACTCTTGGGGTAATCATTGGCTTTATCTTCAAGGCCAACAATTTTCAATAATTCATTAACCTTTTTATTAATCTGATCTTTGCCGCTGTGATCCAGCTCCAGTGGAAGTGCTACATTATCAAAAACGGTTCTCGAAGAAAGTAAATTAAAATGCTGGAAGATCATTCCTATCTTTTTGCGTTCTTCCGCAAGCTGCTTTGAACTCAATTGAGTAAAATCTTTTCCATTAATAATGATATGACCTTCATCCGGCCTTTCCAACAAATTAACGGTACGGATCAGGGTACTTTTTCCTGCTCCGGAGAATCCAATGATTCCTACAATATCTCCCTTATTTATATTGAGACTCACCTGATCCAGTGCCTTAAAGGCCTGTTTCTTCTGATGAAATGTTTTTGATATATTTCTGATTTCTATCATTCTGATGTTTTATACTATTAAATAGGCTGATATCTCTTGCCTGCCCTGTTAAAAAATCTCCTCACTCTTCTGATTTTGACCTTAGACCGCTTTGAAAGCTTGAAATACTTGGTGATATTAGTCAGCAGTACTCCCAGCAATATGATTGCCAAACCATATAACTGGCCTCCATTGATACTTTGATTAGCCACAATCCATCCGGCAATAACCGTAACAATAGGGTTAATGTAGGTGTGGGTGCTCACCAAAGCAGCGGGTTTCACGGACAACAGCCAAATGTACGACAAATAAGCGACTATCGATCCAAAGAAGATTAAAAACAGAACTCCTGCCCAGGCTGAGACCGGTACTGTAGAAACCGAAAAACCAGTCCATTCCCCTCGGAATATGGTAATAAGAAAAGCAGCAGCCCCGGCAACAATAAGTTGTTGGGCAATATTCATAAAAGTAGACTGAGAAGCCAGATTTTTCTTGGAATACAAAGATCCCAATACCCATGCAATAGAACTTAATCCTAATACAATGAAGGCCGTAATACGGAGGTGGTCGTCAACAGAAGTGTGTGCAGCATATGAATTAACACTTCCCTTTAAGAAAAATACCAATCCTATAAACCCGATCACCAGACCTATCGGAATAAATTTATCTGAAAAATAGTATTTCCAGTTTTTTCTGTCAATAGCAATGAACCAGAAAGGTCCGGTTGCTATAGAGATTGCCGCTTCAGAAGCGGTTACATACTGCTCTCCCCAGGCTACGAGGCCTGTTCCTCCGGTAAGGATCAGGATTCCGGTAATTGCATTTTTTTTCCAGTTGATAAGAGAGTTTGCTTTTTCTCCTTTAGACAGGAGATACCCGATCATCAGAATTCCTGCTACCAGAAATCTCAATCCGGAAAGAATAAACGGTGGAAAACCTTTCAGTCCAAATGAAATAGCTAAAAACGTAATTCCCCATATTACATAGATATTTGTAAATGCTAATGGTATCAGCCATTTGTTTTTAGAATTGCTCATTTTATTTTTTTAATGTTTTGGTTTTTAAATAAAAAGGCCCTACAACTTGGTAGGGCCTTCAAAAGTATGTCATATTAAAAGTAAGGTCACCCAAAGTATTCTTGATGCACAGGCATACAGATATGCTTCATCATATTTTTGATGATATATTTTATGGTTGCATTATTTTTTAATTCTGTGCTCATTTTATTTTATTTCCTGAATACGTTTGCAAATATATAATATAATTTTTATTAGTCTACTAAAAATATAGGGTTTTTAGATATTAAATTATTGTTAATAATTTAATTATTTGTAATTCAGTATATTATGGTTATTATTTTTTTGTTTGATAAGGAGGTTGAAATTATTTTTCTGTTTTTTAAATTCATTTTTAGTTGAAATAATAGATTATGAGTATTATAGAAAAGATAAAATAAATTAACATTCTTACGAATTATGTAAACTGAATTTGAAATTTTAAAGACCTTTTTCCTGATACATTTATTAAACTAGTTAAATGTGCAGGAATCTTTGTCGGCGTAATTTAGCATCAAAATTAAAAGACATGGACAATAGAATATTAGGACTGCATCATATCACTGCTATTGCAGACAATGCGAAAAGAAATTTAGATTTTTACACTCAGGTTTTAGGAGTACGACTGGTGAAAAAAACCGTTAATTTCGATGATCCTGGAACTTATCACTTTTACTTTGGTAATGAAAACGGAACACCGGGAACGATTCTTACTTTCTTTCCATGGGAAGGAATAGGGCAGGGTTCCAACGGAAGCGGGATGGCTACTCATATCGGATATTCTGTTCCTAAAGGAAGCCTGGAGTTCTGGAAAAACCGTTTAAAAAGCTTCAATGTGAATATAGAAGAAGGTGAAATCTTTGGTGAAAAGATGATCTCTTTTAAAGATCCGGACGGCCTTCAGTTACAGTTTATAGAACCAGCTGGAGATGATAACCGAAAAGTATGGACAACCGATGATATAAAAGATGAAAATGCTTTAAAAGGATTCCATAATGTAACTTTAACTCTAAAAAGAGCAGAGCCTACCCTAAAAGTTCTGACAGATCTTTTAGGATATGGCCTTCAGAAACAGGAAGGCGAAAGATACAGATTGGGGACAGATGCTATTGATACTGCCAATCTTATTGATATTATTGAAAATGATACCATTCCAACCGGAAGAAATGCTGCGGGAACCAATCATCACATTGCTTTCAGAGTAAAAGATGATAATGTTTTGATGGAATACCGTGAAAAAGCTTTATCTGCAGGGTTAAGCATTACCCCGAAAATCAACAGGGATTATTTCTATTCCTTGTATTTCCGCGAACCAGGAGGTGTTTTATTTGAAATTGCTACCGATAATCCAGGATTTACAGTAGACGAACCCCTGGATGAACTGGGAAAAAATCTAAAGCTTCCTGCTCAGTACGAAGGAATGCGCAGTAAAATAGAAGGGGTATTACCGAAGTTATCATAGATCATGTTCTGCTTTTTATAAAGAAATTAACTTTGAATAAAAAATAAAAGACATGGAAAGAACAGAAATAGTTTTGGAAGGAAGAAAAGGAGAAATCCAGCTTTTTTCAGACGATCAAAAAGCCGGTAAGATGGATATTTCAGTTATTGGAAAAAAACTGACTGTGTACCATACTGAAGTTAATCCTGAATTTGAAGGAAAAGGTTTTGCCAAAATTTTATTGGGAAGGCTGGTTTCCTATGCAAGAGAGAATGATCTGAAAATTGTACCGCTATGTCCGTTTGTGCATGCACAGTTCAAACGCCATCCGGAAGAATATAATGATGTGTGGTTAAGAGAAGGAATGTAAATATACAGAGAGGGAAAACAAATATCTGCATTCCTCTTTTACGCTTTCTTTCTGCTCAGCCAATTACAATAACCTATTAATAACAGCTAACATTATGAAACTTATCACAGGACTGCACCACGTTACAGCAATTACGGGTAATGCCCAGGAAAATATAGATTTTTATACAGGCGTTTTGGGACTTCGCCTGGTTAAGAAAACAGTAAATTTTGATTATTCGGATGTGTACCACTTTTATTTCGGAGACGAATACGGAACTCCGGGAACCATCATGACCACTTTTCCATATGGTAAAGACCTGATTAATGGAAGGCATGGAAAAGGAATGCTGAATACCACTGCTTTCTCAGTGTCTATAGATGCCCTGGATTACTGGATGAACCGTTTGGATCAGTTTAATATTGCTTATAAACAGCCGCAACAAAGACTATCAGGTGAAGTTTTTATTTATCTTGAAGACTTTGACGGATTGGGTCTTGAGTTGGTTTTTAACGATAAAGATAAAAGAAAAGGGTACTATAACGGATATATTCCTGAAGACTATGCTTTAAAAGGAATACACCACGTTGAAATCTGGCAGGATGCCTATGAAAGAATGGCCGCTCTGTTAACCACTCAGATGGATCATAAGATCATTAGTGAGAGCCCTGACCGGTTGCGATTAGGTACGGAAGATCTTCCCGGAAAATATGTAGACCTTCTTTCTACTCCTAATGCATTAAAAGGATTAGCCGGAAGAGGAACTGTTCATCATGTGGCTTTTGCAACTCCCGATGCCCAGACACAACTTGAAATGGTTGAAAGATTAAATGCTTTTGGATTGGAGCATACTGAAGTGAAAGACAGAAAATACTTTACATCGGTCTATTTCAAAGAACCCGGAGGTGTTCTGTTTGAAATAGCCACTTCAGGTCCGGGGTTTGATGTGGATGAAGAAGCCGCATTTTTAGGAGAAGATCTGCAGTTACCCCAACAGTTTGAGAAAAGGAGGGAGCGTTTAATGGATGTTCTTCCTAAAATCAATTATCCAACAGAAAAATACAGATAGAGAAATAATGAGTCATATTTTAAATATAAAAACAGCAGGTATACCGTTAAAACAAGCTGAAAAAGCTTTGATTATGGTGCATGGAAGAGGCGGAAGTGCTCAGGATATTATAAGCCTTTCACAACATTTGAATGTAAAAGAATATGCCATACTGGCTCCTCAGGCTTTGAACCATACCTGGTACCCATTGTCATTTATGGCGCCGGTAGATCAGAATGAACCGTGGCTGTCATCAGCTTTGGAAATGGTTGGAGAAACAGTGCGGGCTGTTACAGATGCAGGAATTGCCCCTGAGGATATTTACTTTTTCGGATTTTCCCAGGGTGCATGTCTCACACTGGAGTTTTTAGCCAGAAATGCCCAGAAGTTTGGAGGTGCGGTAGCTATTATTGGCGGAGTAATAGGTGATAAAATCAACCGTGAAAATTATAAAGGTGATTTCGCAGGAACTCCTGTTGTACTGGGAACCAGCAATCCTGATTTCCATGTTCCGGTAGAAAGGGTATACGCTACAGCCAATATTTTAAGAGAAATGAATGCTGAGGTAACCGAGAAAGTATATGCCAATTTCGGGCACTCCATTAATCAGGAAGAAATTGAACTGGCTAATTCTATTGTATTTAAATAGGAAATATTAATGATAATTTCTCGCAGATTTCACAGATGACGCAGATTTTTATGCATAATCCTCTGTGAAAATCTGTGCTATCTGTGGGAAAAAAACTGTGTGATTTGCTTAATCTGTGAGATGTAAGAAAAAAAGATGGTCTTAAATAGGTGAAAAGAATACTTAATTAAAGATGATATTCTTACAGAATGACAAAGTGTACGGATAGATAAAGCGTATTATTTGTCATTCTGAACGAAGCAAAGCGTAGTGAAGAATCTCAACGATAATCTCTCGCAGATTTCACAGATGACGCAGATCTTTATGCATAATCATCCGTGAAAACCTGTGCTATCTGTGGTAGAAAAAATCTGCTGGATCTGCTCAAACCGCGATATATAAGAAGAAAAAGATAGGAATCTAAATAAAGAGTTGAACATTAATCCTTAAAAATAAAACAATGAATATCACAAAAATCTTCAGTGATAAAAAAGGAGAAACTCATTTTGAAACCATTGAAATTCCTCTTGTCAATCAGGGAGATATCGGTTTCCTTTCTGAAACACGTGCGGTTAAAAAGTTACAGTTCAGAAAAGTTTCTGCAGACTATGATTACGATTTTCATTGTGCACCACAAAAACAATATATTGTACTTTTGGATGGCGGAGTGGAAATAGAAACTTCACTGGGTGAGAAAAGGAAATTCCAGACAGGGGAAATTCTTCTGGTAGAAGATACTACAGGAAAAGGACATAAAACAAAAAATCTGGAGCCTAAAGAGAGAAAATCTCTGTTTATTTATATTTAAAAAGGATGATCTTCAGCGCTCAACTGTTAACTTTAGACTTAGAGCCATAAACCTTAAATTTTATTATGAAAACACTGCATTTTTTAGTCATAGGAAAGAATCAGGAAATTCTGGATGTATTAAAAAGAATTATTGAAAACAATGAAGGCTGGACGGCCGAAATCCAGAGTGATGAGGACTTCTGTTATGAATATATCACAGAAAACCATGTAGATATTGTGCTTCTGAGTTCAGGATTGGAGGACCGGTTTGAAAAAGATGTGAAAGTATTTTGTGCCGGTTTAGATAAAGATGTTAAAGTAATTGACCATTACGGAGGCGGAAGTGGGCTTTTAAAGAACGAAGTTTACAGTCTTTTTCCTAATTTGCAGGAGTAAATTTTACTCCATGTTTAAAAACATTATCAAAAACATTACAAGATTCATCACTCTCACACCGGAAGAAGAGAAAATTTTTACAGATTTACTGGTGTGTGAGAAATTTCCCAAAAAGACAGTTTTATTAAGAGAGGGAGAGATCTGTCAGTTTGAAGGTTATATTCACAAAGGATGTTTGAGGATGTATTGTCTGGATGATAATGGAACAGAAGTCACATTACTGTTTGCCATTGAAGACTGGTGGATTAGTGATATAGCCTCATTTCAGGAACAGAAACCTTCCAAAGTCTATATTGAAACCCTTGAAGACTCAGAAATTTATATGCTGAATCCGACAACAAAAGAAAAACTCTTAAATGAGGTTCCTAAGTTTGAAAGAGTTTTCAGAATGCTGGTACAAAGAAATCTCACTACCCTTCAAAGCCGATTGGTAGACACCATCTCCAAATCTGCCTCCAACCGGTACCTTGAATTTATCAAAGTATACCCTTCCATTCCGCAAAGAGTCGCACAATATTATATTGCTTCTTATCTCGGTGTTTCAAAAGAATTTGTAAGTACCATCAGAAAACGTCTGGCTTCAAAAGAAAAGTAGAAATACCAACCCTTACCAAAGTTTTAAATCTTGACAAGGGTCAGACCTTATTTATTTTTATTCAGCCACTCCAGTCTTCTCTGATCAGGAAGGTGTTTGATCTGAAAATGTTCGAATTTTGCATTGAAACCATTTCCATCCGGACAGGCAGCCATCAAGCCTACCATAACGGGCGTATTGTCCTGCAGATGAGCATTTCTCATCATAATATAATTCTTGTCATCAAAAGAGTAGAAGATTTCAACAGCATCCAAACGTCTGATTGCCTTGATCCATACAGCCTGTGGTTTTTCTTTAAGTTCTATTACACTCCAGTCACTTGTGGTGTGGGTAACTACAGTACTTAAGTTATATTTTCCATCTACATATTCAATTCCAAATTTGATATAATTTTGATGATCTGTACGAAGCATCAGCCCCATCTGATCAAACCGGGCTTTGTAATCACCTGTAATTTTGACTTTAACTTCAAATTCCCCACCATAGGTAGAATAATAAAACGGAGCATCATCCACCGTAAATCCATAATGAGAAATCCGCCAATAGTCACTTTGCGGAGTAACGAACATCAATAATGAATTGTCTTTTATTTCCCATTTTTCAGGCTCATTGAACCAATTCATTTTCTCTAAACGCTGTGCTCTGACATCATGCAGAAACCCCGTCATGAAAGACAGAGAGGTCGCTAATAATAATTTTTTCATTAAAAAATATAAAGTTTAGTATAAAACAGAAGGTTATTGCTTGAAACTGATGTTCCGTTTCATTGAATGACCATTAAAAAATCTATATTTACAAAGGTAAATTCCCCAAAAACAGAATTCAATAGTTAGAAATAACCATACAATGAATATTAAAGCTAAGCTTGATAAAGCGTTATTAAACCAGTCTTTTGAAAATGAAGGCGTCTCCGGGATCTGGCTAAAATACCGGACGATTGCAAAAATGTATTCTGAAATTGAAAATGCGATCTGTGTTTTGACAGACCTTAAAACCAGAAAAAGTGTCATTCACTATGGCGGTATGAGCTCGCTGATCGGGGATGATCGTAGGGGGGAAGAAACAGAGATCTCTTCTATATGGGAAGATGATATCCTTAATAAAATGCACCCTGAAGATGTAAGAAAAAAGCAGATTCTGGAACATTATTTTTTTCATTTTTTGAAAGAGATTCCCATGGCTGAACGGATGGATTATTATATGGCTGTTAACCTTAGAATGCGCAGCCGTTCAGGGGAATATCTCACGGTATTGCACCGGATGTTCTATGCTGTAGAGGAAGAGAATGTGAGACTGGCACTTTGTATTTATAATGTATCCGGAAACAATGTGAATACCCTGCTTCACGAGAATGGGGTCATTATTAATTCTATGAATGGCACTACACTGTATTATAATGAATTTAAATATAGAGATCTGTTATCGGCAAGGGAGAAAGAGGTGCTGTTGATGATCGCTCATGGAAAAATGAGTAAAGAAATTGCAGAGTCACTTGAAATCAGCTTGAATACTGTCAACAGACATCGGCAAAATATTCTTCAGAAGCTGCAGGTAAAGAACTCAATTGAAGCTTACAGACTGGCCAAAGCAATGGAATTGGTTTAAATAAAAATAAAATTGCATCGGGAAAAAAATATTCTTCTTCAGGTCATTTATTAAACTAGTTAAATGTACAGCTCCTTTCATTGGTCTAAATTTGTCATATCAAAACAAACAAATACCAATTGAGATATGAACAGAAAAGATTTTTTAAAAAAAGGGTTACTCGGAACAGGAATGTTTGTAGCATCTGCTTCTCTGGGAAATACCATGCAAAATGAAATTGACGAAATAGAGCCGCTAGAGCCCATAGGATATAATCATTTGCCTAATACAGACTCGAAAATTAAAGAAAATTCTGTTATTCATAAAGCAGATTCAAGAGGAAAGGCAGATCATGGCTGGTTATTGAGCCAGCATACCTTCAGTTTTGCCAATTACTATAATCCCGAAAGAATGCACTTCGGAGTATTGAGGGTTTTGAACGATGACAGAGTAGAAGCAGGCCGGGGTTTCGGAACCCATCCCCATGATAATATGGAAATCATCAGTATTCCTTTAGAAGGTGATCTGGAGCATAAAGACAGCATGGGAAATACAGCTGTTATCAAAAGTGGAGATATCCAGGTGATGAGTGCCGGAACAGGAATCATGCACAGTGAGTTCAATAAAAACAGTGATCAGTTGGTGAAATTTCTTCAGATCTGGGTGTATCCTAAAAAAAGGAATGTAACGCCAAGATATGATCAGATTACTTTAGATAAAACAAAAAGCCATAACCAATTCCAGCAGATTCTTTCCCCAAATGCTGATGATGAAGGCGTTTGGATTCACCAGGATGCGTGGTTTCACCTGGGAACTTTTGACCAGGGAAAAGAGATTAACTATCAGATCCGAAAGAAAGGAAACGGAGTTTATGCCTTTATCATTAAAGGAAGCGCCAAAATCGAAGGTCAGCAAATAAGCGAAAGAGATGGTTTCGGAGTATGGGATATTAAAGATTTAAATATAAAAGCCACCAAAGAAAACACAGAAATTCTTCTTATGGAAGTTCCTATGACGATGTGAGAAAATTTCTGATAAAAAAGAATAATGAACTAGTTTCATTAATATTGTTGATCCGGCCCTCTTTTTTAAGGGGGCTTTTTTGCATAATGTAATTTCAAAAAAGATGAAAATAATGGTCATTTACAAACCAGGCAACTTTCTTCTTTCCTTTCCCGGCTTCAAACTAAAATTAGCAAAATCCAAAAAAAATCCCGATTTTTGCACTCCTTCATTAAACCCGAGTTCATGAAATTATGTATTGCCGAAAAACCAAGTGTTGCCAGAGATATCGCCAAAGTATTAGGTGCTACCACATCTAAACAAGGCTATATGGAAGGGAACGGCTATTGCGTAACATGGACGTTCGGACATCTTTGTACCTTAAAAGAACCTCACGATTACAGTCCGCAGTTCAAATCCTGGAACTTATTTTCATTACCTATTATTCCCAGCAGTTTTGGTATCAAGCTTATCCCGAATAAAGGCGTGGAAACCCAGTTTAAAGTTATCGAAAAATTAGTGGAGGAATGTGATGAGGTCATTAACTGCGGGGATGCCGGGCAGGAGGGAGAACTCATCCAGCGTTGGGTACTGCAGAAAGCAAAATGCAACAAGCCCGTTCAGCGTTTATGGATTTCTTCATTAACGGAAGATGCCATCAAAGAAGGTTTTGCAAGCCTGAAGCCTGCGGAAGATTATAAAAATCTCTATCTGGCCGGAAATGCCAGGGCTATTGGAGATTGGTTATTGGGAATTAATGCAACAAGGCTTTTCACCAAAAAATTTGGGGGGAATAAAGCGGTACTTTCCATCGGAAGGGTACAGACCCCTACGTTGGCTATGCTGGTGCAGCGCCAGAAAGAAATTGATGCCTTTACCACAGAAGAATATTGGGAACTGAAAACCAAATACCGTGATGTAATTTTCAATGCAGCAATTGATCGTCTGAAAACACTAGAAAGAGCAGAAAAAGGGCTGGAATACCTTAAAGTAAACCCTTTTGAGATCGTTTCTTTCGAAATTAAAGAAGGAAAAGAAAAGAATCCAAGACTTTTCGACTTAACCGGGTTACAGGTAGAAGCCAACAAAAAATATGGCTATTCTGCAGAAAATACACTGAATTATGTGCAGAGTCTTTATGAAAAGAAGCATGTAACCTATCCGCGTGTGGATACAACCTACTTATCAGATAGTTTATATCCGAAAATAGAAGGTATTCTTCGAAAAATGTATCCGTATCAGGAATTGATTGCTCCTTTGCTGGAAGCTCCGATTCCAAAATCGAAAGCAGTATTTGACGATACCAAAGTAACCGATCACCATGCGATCATTCCTACAGAAGTGCCGCCTTCTCAAAACCTGAGCAGGGAAGAAAAGCTTATCTATGACCTGATTGCGAAACGCTTTATTGCTGTTTTTTATCCGGAATGTAAAATTTCAAATACCCTTGTAGAAGGAAAAGTGGGAACCATCCCTTTCAAAACCAGTGGAAGACAAATCCTGGAGCCGGGATGGAGAACCGTTTATGCCAAAGAACCCAAAGAAGAATCTACCGATAAGGAAAAAGAAAAGGAGGAAGAACAGACCATTCCTGAATTTATTGTAGGAGAAACAGGGCCACACGATCCAATGATCCACCAGGGAAAAACCACCCCGCCAAAACCTTATACAGAAGCAACCTTGCTGAGAGCCATGGAAACTGCCGGAAAACAGGTTGAGGATGAAGAATTACGTGAAATGCTCAAGAACAACGGGATCGGAAGGCCATCTACCCGGGCGAACATCATTGAAACCCTTTTCAAAAGAAAATATATTGAAAAGAAAAGAAAAAATCTGATCGCCACCCAAACAGGAATTCAGCTTATCGATACCATTGAGGACGAACTTTTAAAGAGCCCGGAACTTACAGGTGAATGGGAATCTAAACTTCGTAAGATTGAAAAAGGTGAGTATGAAGCGAACCTTTTCAAAGAAGAACTGATCCAGATGGTAACAGAACTCACTGATAAAGTTGTTTATGGAAAAGGAAAAGTAATTACCCTGCAGGACGAAGAAAAAGAAGAGGTAAAGGAAAAGAAAAAAAGAGAACCTGCCCAGAAGAAAGAACTCCAGTCCTGGGAAGAAACAAAGTGTCCGAAGTGTAAGGAACATACCCTGATTAAAGGTAAAACCGCTGTTGGTTGTTCTGACTTCAAAAACTGCGGATTTAAGATTACTTTTGAAATCTTCGGGAAAAAATTATCTGATAAGCAGCTTTTAGACCTTGTTTTAAAAGGGAAAACCTCAAAATTGAAAGGATTTAGCGCTCATCCGGAAGGCCTTACAGAAGGTATTCTGACTTTGAGTGATGACTTTCAGGTACAGCTTGGCTGATCGTTTCGCTAATGAGACATTGTTCTATATAACTTGATAACCTGTTACTTTCTCTATTATCACAATTGAAGACATAATAATTTTCTGGAAAAGTCTCAATAAAAACGAACTCTATTAGATTGAATATCTGTAAACTTTATGATGGCAATACTTAAAAAAATGCTTTGGTAATGTCAGATAATGTTGTTAAATTTATAGTTAGTTTTT
This sequence comes from Chryseobacterium bernardetii, assembly GCF_003815975.1. Lineage (NCBI taxonomy): Bacteria > Pseudomonadati > Bacteroidota > Flavobacteriia > Flavobacteriales > Weeksellaceae > Chryseobacterium > Chryseobacterium bernardetii. The sequence continues at coordinate 4,807,399 of NZ_CP033932.1, read as the reverse complement.
AATGACAATATTTTATTACAGCTCTTTAATTTATTAATCATGAAAAAACAAATCTTTATCGCTGCACTGTCTCTGGGGGCAAATGCCTTAGGAACCAACCAGCTTATGGCACAAAATTCAGAGCAGGTGAGTACATCAGTAAATATTATTTTATCGGATGTTATTGCAATGGACATTGGTACTGTTGCATCAAAAGGCGCTGTAGATTTTAGTTATGGGAGCACAAAAGACTATAATTCATCGAAAAATGTGACCATTCCCAACAGTTTAGTCATTATTTCCTCCAAAAACTTTGATGTAAAAGTAAAATCTGAAGGGACACACTTTGTAAGCGGAGCCAATGTAATTCCTGTAGATATTTTACAGATAAAAGCAATACCGGGCGGGAGTTTGACGGGAACCCTGAATGAGGTCACTTTATCTGCAACAGATCAGGTGTTGGTGAGCAATGCAAGTTTAGGTACTAAACAGTCTTTAAATATTGCCTACTTTATTTCGGCGGAAAAAGCATCCAAGATACTGTTGGGAAAACCACAGGGAACCTATACCCAAAAAATAACTTATACTGCCACAGCATTGTAAATAATACCAGTTTTTAAATAGAAAAGCCCTCAACACTTCAAAAGTGTTGAGGGCTTTTCTATTTAAGCATATGAATAAACCGTGTAGTTATTTTACTACATGAACTTCCGTTTTCCACTACAAAGAAGCTTTTATCCCCGCTGTAGATTTGTAGTGTTCAAAGAGAGCAATTAAACAAGAATAACAATTAAATATTACTATCATGACAAAGCAAATAGCAATCACAGCCTTAACTATTGGAGCAATCATATTAGGAACTAGCAATGTTCAAGCTCAAAATACAACTGCAACCACTACCGTAAACATTACCCTGAATGATGTAATCTCTATTGACGCAGGAAGTACTGCAATTGGTAATACAGTTGACTTTAACTATGTTACTGCAGCAGATTATAACTCTGATCAAACGATTACTAAAGCTAATTCTTTAAAAGTGACTTCCACAAAGAACTTTAATATTAAAGTAAAAGCAGGGGGTGCTAACTTTATGAATGGAACCAACTTAATCCCTGTAAATGTTTTGACGATCAAAGCAGCTACAGCTGCCGGAACCATGGGTGGAACAAAAAGCGCAGTAGTTTTATCTGCAACGGATCAGACTTTAGTAGCCAATGCCCCTCTTGGAAGTGCATTAACACTGAATCTGGACTACACCATTCCAGCAGCCAAATCATCATCTTCTGATATTTTAGGTAAACCAGCCGGAACTTATACGCAAACAGTAACTTATACAGCGACTGCTTTATAAGTTAATTTTTTTCATATTAATATTTTGTGATTTGGTGTTTCGAAGGCTTCCTCAGGAGGCCTTTGATTTTGTGTGTATTGATACCGTTATAGAGAAATTCAAAATCAGGGAATAAGTATCTGTCAGCTGTAAGGCAGAATCTATGGTATAACAGGAATTTATAAGCCCTCAGTACTTCCAAAGTATTGAGCGCTTTTCTTTTTAAATCAAATGAATAAACCGTGTAGTGATTTTACTACATGAACTTCCTTTTTCCACTACAAAGAAACTTTTATCGTCGCTGTAGATTTGTAGTGTTCAAAAGGAACAATTAAGTAAAAAATAACAATAAAATATTACCATCATGAAAAAACAAATCTTAATCACAGCCTTAACTATTGGAGCAATCATATTTGGAACTAACCATGTTCAAGCTCAAAATATAACTGCAACCACTACCGTAAACATTACCCTGAATGATGTAATCTCTATTGATGCAGGAAGTACTGCAATTGGTAATACGGTTGACTTTAATTATGTTACTGCAGCAGACTATAATTCTGATCAAACGATTACTAAAGCTAATTCTTTAAAAGTGACTTCCACAAAGAACTTTAATATTAAAGTAAAAGCAGGGGGTGCTAACTTTATGAATGGAACCAACTTAATTCCTGTAAATGTTTTGACGATCAAAGCAGCTACAGCTGCCGGAACCATGGGTGGAACAAAAAGCGCAGTAGTTTTATCTGCAACGGATCAGACTTTAGTAGCCAATGCTCCTCTTGGAAGTGCATTAACACTGAATCTGGACTACACCATTCCAGCAGCCAAATCATCATCTTCTGATATGTTAGGTAAACCAGCCGGAACTTATACGCAAACGGTAACTTATACCGCGACTGCTTTATAAAAAACACAGCAATTATAATAAGCCCTCAAACTTTTAAGTGTTGAGGGCTATTTAATCCATATGAATAAACGGTGTAGTTATTTTACTACATGAACTTCCGTTTTCCACTACAAAGAAGCTTTTATCCCTGCTGTAGATTTGTAGTGTTCAAAGAGAACAATTAAACAAGAATAACAATTAAATATTACTGCCATGACAAAACAAATCGCAATCATAACCTTAACTATTGGAGAGATCATACTAGGAACTAATCATGTTCAAGCTCAAAATACAACCGCAACCAATACCGTAAGCATTACCCTGAACGATGTAATCTCTATGGACGCAGGAAGTACTGCAAGTGGTGGTACAGTTGTCTTTAACTATGTTACTGCAGCAGACTATAATTCTGATCAAGCGATTACTAAAACCAACTCTTTAAAAGTTACTTCCACAAAGAACTTTAATGTAAAGGTAAAAGCAGGTGGCCCGACTTTCGTCAATGGTTCAAACTCAATTCCTGCAGATGTTTTGACAATCAAAGCTGCAGCAGCTCCTGGAAATATGGGCGGAACAAAAAACGATGTGGTTTTATCTCCAGGAGAAAGAACCTTAGTGGCCAATGCTCCTCTTGGAAGTGCATTAACACTGAATCTGGACTACATCATTCCAGCAGTCAAATCATCATCTTCTGATATGTTAGGTAAACCAGCCGGAACTTATACGCAAACGGTAACTTATACCGCGACTGCTTTATAATAAAATTTTAGTTTGAAGGTTCCTTTTGATACATTTTCAGTAGTTTTGAGAATCTGTTACTATTAAACTATTTACACCATGCACAAGTTTATTCACCTTTTCATTTTCTTTATCCTTACAGGGTCTTCCTCACTTCTGGCACAAAGTATTTCCATGTCGCCTACACGCTTGTTTTTCACAGGTAAACCAGGAGAAAAAGTGACACGGACAGTTACGCTTCAAAACAGTTCGGATAAAGATTATGTTTTTAATCTCAACTATAAAGATTGGTTTAGAGAAGAAGACGGAAATAAGGTTTATCTTGAAGCTGGCAGTTCAAAAACTTCCAATGCCTCATGGATGTCTACCTTAGAAAACACTGTAACAGTTCCTGCAAAAAGTACAAAGGAGATTGTTGTAACCATGCAGATTCCGGCAAACGCATCAACGTCTGCTGTTACGAACAGTATGTTATTTTTTACCCAACTTCCTCAGCAGGCAGATAAAGCGCGTATTCAGAATGGTATTGGTATTATCACCTTATTTGAGGTGGGACTTCACATCTTTTATACTCCACCTGGAAATCAGGTAAAAAGTTTGGATATTACCAATATTTCAGAGATGAATAATGCGAATGCAGCGAACAGAAAAGTCGCAGTAAGCATTCATAATGATGGAAACACCGTTAATGATGCCACCGTTACGTTTGAACTCACTGATACAGACAGTGGGAAGGAAATAAAATTACCCGCAATTTCTATCTCCATGCTTCCGGATACCAATCAGGTCGTTCAGTTTCCTTTACCGGAGAACATTTCAGGGAATTTCCTTGGTGTGGCTATTATCAAAATGGCAGAATCCAATGATTTACGCGTAGGAGAAAAAAACTTCAAATTTTAAAATTAAGCCTTGAAACCACAGAATGGAATATCAATATCAGTGCTAAGAAGAACAATCTTATTTTTTGTATTTGTTCTTCTGCACTTTTCGTTGGCCTTTGCGCAGGAAAGGAAGGATATCCAAATCCATTTTGAAAATGACAGTGTAGCTGTTCAGAAGGGCTCTACTTTTACCAATTTCCTGGTCATTGAAAATAAAAGTTCTGAGGAGATTATCATTCAGAATATCATACCTCAGGAAAAATATCCGGGATTGCTTTTCTATCCTAAGAATGATTTTACCTTAGGTGCGGGCCAGTCTAAAAATCTTCCTGTAAAACTGATCGCCAACGTGGATTTTATGAAACTGAGATCCAATAAGATCCAGTTTCAGGTTTCTTACGTTACCCCAACGGTCACCAGAACTGAAAGTGCCTCGTTCTTCGTTGCTAAAGAAGAAAACAAAAACATCGCAATTTATACATCCACATACGAAAATTTCATTAACCCTGCTTTACCCCAATCCTCAATTCAGCTGATTGTAGAAAACCAAGGTTATAGTAAAAGAACCGTTAAGATTGATTTGCAGTCTATTCCTGATGGTTTGGAGATAATGCCAAAACAGCAAACCGTATCTCTGGAAGGTTTAGAAAAACAAACGGTTGAGATCAAAATTGCGGTCAGAAAACAGAATACACTTTATCCGGAATTTAATATTAATGCAACCGTCACAGACCTGCTTGATAATAAAATAGCAGGAGGTAACACGCTCTACTTGGTTATTTTATCACACAACAGGCAAATTGCCCGTGGAAACGAAGCGGTGAGCGGAAGTAATTTCGCGGAAATTAGTTATAATGAAAACAGCTCAGGTTTCAATTATCTTCAATTGAGAGGAAATACAGCGTTCCGGGTGACTGAGAATCTGAAATCACGCTTCAATATTGGTGCAGATTACTATCTGGACGGCCGATATAATCTATATGATACCTGGCTGGAACTCGAGAGAAAAAATACGGCGTTACGGATTGGAAATGTTAATAGTAACGATTACGATTATCCGGTTTTCGGGAGAGGAGGGAAAGTTTCTGCCAAATTTGGTGAAAATAATCAGATGGAAATTCTTGCGCTGGAAAATAATTATAACCTGTACGGTACTTATTTCCAACAAACAAAAGGATCTACCGTGGTGGGGGCAAAATACAGTTTTGGAAATACTAAATCCTTTAATGGGAAAGTTTCCTATATATTCGATCATGATCCGCGCTTTAACGTAGAGACGCAGGTAGCGGACGCGGTAACATCATTTTTAATTAACGATAAACACACCATCCGTACGGAAGTAGGTCTGAGCCATGAAAAAGGTCTTGTGAACAAAGATGAGAACGCAGGAGCTTCAATGGGAGCTAATTATGAGGGGAAAATAGGGAAATGGGATATACAATCTGTCAATTCCTTTGCCACTAAAAGTTATGCAGGGATCAAACGGGGATCCTTTTTTTCAAATCAGAGGATCGGCCACCAATTTTCTGATTCTCAGCGAGCTTTTATACAGTATCAGAATTCGCAGGTAGAACCTGAGTTCCTGAGTTTCCAGAGTGAGCCAATCCAGCCTGGGAATACTGCTAATTTGCGTTATTATTTCAACAGTACAGAAGCTTTGGGATTAGGGTATCAGTTTTCTTTAAACAAGTGGAATTTTCTACTTTCTCCAAAGGTTGAAAGGCAAAAAACAGCTAATTTTTACACATCGAAGGAACTTTTTTCTTACCGGTTGGAAGCCAATATAAGCACTACATTAGGTGGCCACGGATTGAACCTGACGGCAGAATATTCTTATTCAAAAGATAACAATAAGCCGGAATGGTTCAACAGTCTGAAAGCAACTTTATCTTACAGGTATAAATCATTCTCACTCAACGGAACAGCCCAATGGAACGCAACCAGTGTCTTTGATTTAAATTCTTATTACGAGGTAAACCGTAATTTCGCCAACTACAATGTATATGCCTCATATAATTTCCAGATGTTTAATCATAATCTCACCGGATCTTTTTCAGCCGGAACCTTCTATTCGGAACTTTATAAAAACTTAAACAGCAATATCACCGGTAACCTGGAATATAAGATTTCACCTTCCTGGTCCACTACAGGTTATTTTAATCTTTCAGGTTATAAATCTACGGCTGAATATGCAGGCAGTGGAAGTTATTACCAGTTCAGAGTGGGGATTAAAAAATATTTTACTACAGCTACGGCTCTCGGAAATTATAAAGTGACATTCCAGTTCTTTGAAGATAAAAATTTCAATGGACTTCTGGAGTCCGGCGAATCAGTACTTGCTAATGAAATTGTAAAACTGGACAATTATGTAGCGATGACAGATAAGAATGGAAAAGTAGTTTTTCAGAATGTGCCCGAAGGTACTTACACCCTGAAAGTGAACGAAAGTGCGGGCGCCCGGTTAATGATGGACCCTGTCATTATGGTACATAACAATATTAACCGCAAAGTAAGCTTGGTAAAAAACATCAGGGTAAGCGGGAAATTAACAGAGATCAAACAAGCCTACGATACGGTGGAGACGGATGTAACAGGAATCGTGGTGTATGCAAAAAGTGAAGATGATACGATCTATACTGCCGTAGTTAACCAGAAAAATGAGTTTGAATTTTTCTTGAAAGATGGAAAATACGACCTCTATATTGAAAATGATAAATACAGCTATACACAACCTACCCAAACTATTCAGGTGACGAAGGAAGGTTACTCAAAAACCGTGGTTTTTGAATATAAGAAGAAAGACACCACCATTAAGGTGAAAAAGTTTTAAATTTAAAAGAATAAAAAAGATGAGGACTTTTCTAACAGGAATTTTTACTGTGTTCTGCGGGTATACAGCAACGAAAGCTCAGGATGTATACCTGTCAATTCCTGAAAATAATATTTTTAACAGGACTGAATTTACTTCAGTGCCTACAAGGGTAATGACAAATGCCAACAGAACAAACTGGGATTATACATTCTTTGGATTCGCGCCAATAGCTCCTACATTTACCTCTGTTTCCGGACCAACTTTTACTCACTCTTCTTCCTCATTTACTTTACCCGGCTCCACTCTTCTATGGCAGTTAGAAAGTATGGGCGGGCAGCTGCCATCTACTGGATTTTCAGGTTCTTTACCAGGTTTTCAGTCGTTCAGTACAAGCGCTGTAAAATGGTTTGAACCGCCAACAATCAGTCTCGGGGGAGGATTCAACCGGGGAAATATTAATTTTACATTTAAAATTCCTGCCTCACAATTTACTGCAAATGCCTTTCGGGCCGGGAATTACTCCATGGATATCACGCAGAATTATAATGACTTCACCCCCCGTAATTTTAAAACAATTTTAGTCATTCCTTCATCTATACGATGGATCACAAACTCTTTAACAAAATACATAGAAATATCTTCTTTGAATGATTATCGCAATACAAGCACACAGGTGTGGGATTTGGGAAATACGGAAATAGCGAATACGGTTGATTTTAATTTTTGGGCGAAAGCTGCTGCAACAACTGTTCAGTTCACATCCTCTAAAGGTGTTCCGGGAACCAGAAATATCGCAAGCATTAAATTGGGTAGTAATGGATCGGCACTCACCACCAAAGCCTTATCTTCCGACTTTCAGAATTTTTCCGCTGCTAATTTCAGTGTTGTAGCGGGAAACAGAAACAGCTTTATTCCACAGCTTTATGTATCTGCGGAAGAATTTAAAAACTTTTTTTTTGAAGCAGGAACGTATACGTTTGAATTGAACTTTAATGCCGGAAGTACAGATAACTCAATTAACAGTTTGCAAAATACGGCAGTTCAGGTAAAGGTGCTCCCTCTGTCGGAGATCACCATTCCCAGTTCAGGACGCAATGTAAACTTCAATTTTAATACAGCTGCCCAATACACCGATGGTCAGTCACAAATTATTCCAAACCAAATTATGCTGTCCAATAATGAAAATTTTGAACTCTACGTAAAATCGGACGAAAATTATTTTAAAAAAGGCGGCCTGCAGACCGACATCAATTCCAACATACTACAAATTGGCGTGGATGGAAGTTCTGTAAATGTACCCTTATCCAAAACTCCTCAAAAAATACTCTTTAACGGAACACCGGTTTTGGACCGGGCACTGAACATAAGATACACCATACCGCCTGCGGGTGCCCAAAGTTTGGTAGGGAAGGAAAATACCACTTACTCTGTCAATGTTTATTATAGCTTTACGGCAATTTAACAATGCTCTCTGAAATAGCTTGTTTATGGACTTCTTTGATAGCAATAATTAATTGCTGTATCAGTACGGTATTGATACATTAACGGCATTCAAAAAAAATATGCCGATGTTTTTGATTTCTTTGTGTTTGCAGCTGCTTAGATGACAATTTTGCTTTCATTTGCTGGCGAAAAGTTCTTCTATTGACATAAATAAGCGGTATATCCTCCAATAATTCGTTTTCTGAGCGTATTTTGTTCCAGCATTTTACGGCTGTGATTCCGCCGAAACCACAAAACTGTCCAAAAGATTTCCTGAAGTATCTCCATAGATCTTCCTTTGATGGGTTTTCTACATTAATTCCTATATTTTTCATTACTTCTGAATGTATTTTATTAGTCTTACTAGCAGTTATGCAGCTTTAGGATACCATTTTTATCTCGCATTACCCGGCTGCTTACAATCAGTAATCTGGTGATATTGTTCCATGTTCCATCTTTTACCTATTTGGTAATGCCGGTAAATAGTTGCCAGTGTGAAACCCTCACGGTATGTTACACCGGGCAAAGCCATCTTTAGTAAGATAAAATAAGACATTTATTATTTCAAGTAAGTTCCATTTGATTTTTTTTAAACTAATATGATATTTTTTATAACTTAACATCTTCTGGAAGAAAGGCCTGAACTATATGGTTTATTTACATTTAAACAATATACCTTTTTGCCTTTTTTTCAAAAAAAAATCAAACAGCTTCTAAAACCATGATACTGAATTTATGAATGATATCAACGAACTACAATTAAAAGTCGAAAGACTGGAAAACGAAATCAATTTCAAGAACGGACTGATCTCTATATTGTCTCATGACTCAAAAGAACTGTTTGGAATTGTTCTTTGGCTTATAGAATCGCTGGAGCAAAAGACCATAAGTGAGGAAGATTTTTTTAAATTGTTGCCGAAGGTAAAAAGCGATACACAGAAGAACCTTCAAACGGTCCAGAACAGCATTGCCTGGCTACACACGCAGTACGGGGAATATAAGATTAAACCCGTTAAAATCATGGTGATGGACCTCTTTCACTATTTAGAAGAAAAATATGATGCTAAATTAAAAGAAAAAGACATTAAATTTTATTTTAAAGGAGATCATAAGGCATTTCTTACAAGCGATCGCCTGCTGCTTGAATATGTTTTAGACAAAATTTTCAATAATGCGGTAAAGTACTCCTTTCCGGGACAAGATATATATTTACAGGTTGTTACGGAAGGTGATCAGGTTGTGCTTTCTGTGATTGATTTTGGAGCAGGAATGGTTGAAAAGTATTTATCTGCGATATACACCTATGATAATCCTATATTCCTGGGAACTGCAGGCGAGAAAGGAGTTGGCCTGAGTTTGAAAATTGTAAAAAATTTTATATCCTTGCTGGATGGAAACATCCAAATCATTTCCGCTGAAAACAAAGGTACTACGGTTTCCCTTTTTTTACGTAAATTTATAGAATGATGGGCTTAAAAGAAAATGTTCATATTGTTGTGGCAGATGATCATGGTATCGTCCGTATGGGTTTGATACAAACAATCAGACGATGGAGGCCCGATGTCATAATTTCAGAAGTAGAGGATTATAAATCCCTGTACAAATTAATTCAGAAAGAAAAATTGAATCTGGTCATTCTGGACGTTAATATGCCTAACGGTACTGTTCAGGAAGCAATAGATTACATAAAAATTCACCAACCTGAATTAAAAATTCTAATATTTTCTTCACAGGATGAAGAGTTGTATGGGATACGTTATCTAAAAATGGGTGCTGGCGGTTATCTAAGTAAGCTGAGTTCTACTGAAGTCATTGAGACTGCTTTAACGGCGATGCTCAGTAAGGGGCGATATGTAAGTGATAATATAAAAGAAGCTATTTTTTTAGAATCATTAAATGGTGCGGCAAAAAATTCTCCTTTTGAAGCGCTATCAGACCGCGAATTGCAAATTGCCAATAAGATTGCAGAAGGCCTTCCCCTCAAAGAAATTTCTAATCAACTGAATCTTCATTCTTCGACGATCAGTACCTACAAAAACAGGTTGTTTGAGAAACTGAAAATACGGTCAGTACCCGAATTGGTGGAGATTCTTAGGTTGTATAATCAGTAAATATTCTATCACAAAAATTGTGATTTGAAATTATGAAATACACTGCTTTTCTGTCTCTTTTCTGCTTCCTACAAGGCCGCAGTCAGATCTCTTTATACTGAGTGGCAGTTTCGGCGGAATATCTTGCGGTAGGAAAACCTGTACTGTACTACCAACTTCCAACATCCGGCTTATTTTGGAATCAATAATAAAAAATAGCTCAGTTCAGATTAAATTGAACCCATTTAGGGCTCTGTGGAGAATACGGGATTCGAACCCGTGGCCTTTTGACTGCCAGTCAAACGCGCTATTAAAAAAAAGAAATATTCAGATATCAGGATGTCCTAATTTACCATAAACTTCTTCGGAGATTTTCCGGTAATCTGGGTGAATTTTCTGTAAAAATATTCCAGCGTATTAAATCCGGATTCAAAACATATATTTTTAATTCCCATTTCCGGATTGTTGATCAATAATTGCTTAGCATGCTCTATCCTCAGCTGGATAATATATTCCACCGGAGTACAGTTGTAAGAATGTTTGAATTTCTTAAACAGATTAGCCTCACTCATTCCTGCTAAGGCTGACAGTTTTTTAATTGTAATAGGTTCTCTGTAATTGTGCCTGATAAAATGAACCACTTCCTGAAGCCCGTTTTGTACATTTCCTGTTTTGTCAGAGTGAAGCAGGATATGTTTTGCATTGGTCTTCATCAGTTCATAAATCAGCTCCTTAAGGCTTAAGCTTAAAAGAAAATCTGAGGTGTTATAAATACTTTCATCCACTCTTCTGTTGTAAAGATTCGTAAGACTTCTCCATAAAGATTCATCCGAGCTTACAAATTTTTTCACAGTATTTTCCTTCATCATAATTCCTGTTCTGTCCCAGTCAGGATGCCAGTTTTCTATAACCTCATGAAAAACACTGTCAATATATTCCTGTTCAATATTTAAAACAAGACACTTTGTAGGCTTTGCAGAAACAGGATGAATGTCTATACTAAGTTCCCTATTACAAGGCGGGATGAAGACGCTTCTTTCATTAAACTCAAATGTATCCTCTTCACTGCGGATGATTTTATTGCCACTAAGCATAAGCGTAATGACAGGCTTTTCAAAAAAGAAAGGAAAATTATGACACACTACATTCGTTTCAAATACATTCAATTCTCCAAAAGGAATGCTGAAAACGGTTCTTTCTTCGATCTTTTCCATAGGGTAGAGTTTAGGTTAAAAAAAATAGAGAATAAGTAAATAAATTATACCATGTTTTTGCCATTTTCGAATTGTTTAAAATACAAAATATTTAAAATAATGGAAAAAACATCGTTAGAAAAAGAAAATTCTCCTTCAAATACTGATTTTTTATCTCTTAATCCCTCTACTTTGGAGGTGATTGGTAAAGTTGAAAATACTTCCCCAGAAGAAATAGATGCTGTGATTGAAAAAGCAAAAAAAGCCCAAAAATTGTGGGCAGCAAAGCCAGATTCAGAAAGGAAGGAAGTTTTATTACAAGTAGCAGAAGCCTTACAGAGTAATTCAAAATACTTGGCAGAATGGATTACCAAAGAACAGGGTAAGCCACTCAATGGACCAGGGGCAAATTTTGAAATGCAGGCGTGTGTAGGCTGGACACAGGTGCCGGCGTCTCTGGATCTGCCTGAAGAAATTGTTTTTGAAGATGAAACCCGGAAAGATATCCTCTACAGAACTCCAATTGGAGTAGTTGCCGCCATTGCCCCCTGGAACTGGCCGTTAATGATCGCTATCTGGCAGATTATTCCTTCTTTAAGAATGGGAAATGCTGTAGTTATAAAACCTTCGGAATATACAACATATTGCAGCCTGGAAATGATTAAAGTAATTAACCGTGTACTTCCCGAAGGAATTTTACAGGTAGTAACAGGAAGAGGTGAGGTAGGTTCCTATCTTACAGGTCATCCGGAAATCGGGAAGATTATGTTTACGGGTTCTATTGCAACCGGGAAGAAGGTTATTGAAGCCTCTGCAGGTAACATGGCGCGTCTTACGTTGGAATGTGGCGGTAATGATGCCGGTATTATTTTACCCGGATTTGATGTAGCCAAACATATCGAAAATATTTTCTGGGGAGCTTTCCTGAATATGGGCCAAACCTGTGCCTGCTTAAAAAGATTATATGTACACGAAGATGATTATGAAAAGCTCATTGAGGTGTTGTCAGACTATTCTGCCAATATTCCAATGGGAAACGGAGCAGATGAAAATGTTGTCCTGGGGCCTGTACAAAATAAAATGCAGTACGATAAAATCCAGGATCTTATTCATGATGCAGAAAATACGGGGGCAGATTTTCTATTTAAAGGGCAAAAACCAGATCTGGAAGGCTATTTTATTCCTGTGACCCTTATTGGAAACGTTGATAATGGCGATAGAATTGTTGACGAAGAGCAGTTCGGGCCTGTTTTGCCTATCATTAAATATAAAACACTGGAAGAAGCCATCAGTAAAGCTAACGACTCAGAAAATGGGCTGGGAGCATCAGTCTGGAGTGATGATGTTGATCAGGCTCAGAAAGTAGCGGCCCAAATGGAAGCAGGAACAGTCTGGATCAATCAGCATGGAGCTATTCATCCGTTTGTCCCTTTCGGGGGAGCAAAACAGTCCGGTTATGGCCTAGAATTCGGAATAGAGGGGTTAAAAGCCGTAACTATTCCTAAAGTAATCAGCATTAAAAAGTAACATCTTAAATTAAAACTCATGACATACGATTTTATAGTTATTGGATCAGGTTCAGCAGGAGCTGTTATCGCTAACAGATTAAGTGAAAATGAAAATATAAATGTACTCCTGTTGGAGGCAGGTCCGGATGATAAAGTGAACGAAGTACAGGAACAGGCCGGCTGGCCTGCCATCTGGAATACGGAAAGAGACTGGGCCTACCACACCGTTGCCCAGGAAAATGCCGGCGGAAATACACGGTATTGGCCTCGCGGAAAAACATTAGGGGGTTCAAGCTCCATCAATGGAATGATCTATATCAGGGGGCACCAGCAGGATTATGACCATTGGGCTTACAACGGATGTGTAGGCTGGGACTGGGAAAGTGTGTTGCCTTACTTTAAAAAATCAGAAACTCATGAAGATGGGGAAGATAGTATTCATGGTGGTGAAGGTCCTCTTTTTGTAAGCCGTATCAAACGCCCGAATGCCATTTCAATAAGCGCTATTGAAGCCTGTAAAGAATTAGGCTATCCTACGACAGATGATTTTAATAAAGACATCTGGGGAGCAGGACTGAATCATCTCAGTGTAGGAAAAGACGGTAAAAGATGTTCTACTGCCAAGGCATTTTTAGACCCGGTTTCATCACGGGCCAATTTGCATATTGAAACTGATGCATTGGCTCAAAAACTTCTTTTGAAGGTGACCAATGTGTAGGTGTTCAGTATAGAAAGAATGGAAAATTACTGGAAGCCAGGGCAGAAAAAGAAGTGATAGTTTCCTGCGGTACTGTTGAATCTGCCAAGCTGCTGATGCTTTCAGGGATCGGAGATAAAGAAGAGCTGGAAGCAGTGGGAATTTCAGTAATAAAAGATCTGAAAGGAGTAGGGAAAAATCTTCAGGATCATCTTTTAACGAGTGTGATTTTTAAAGCGAAAAAAGAAATTCCTGCTCCCGAAGCCAATTTACTTGAAGCCCAGCTTTTCTGGAAAAGTAAAGAAGAAATGGTTTTTCCCGATCTTCAGCCGTTATTTATGGGGCTTCCTTATTACAGCCCGGGGTTTACCGGTCCTGAAAATGCATTTACATTCTGTGCCGGATTTATTCGGCCTGCCAGCAAAGGATATATTAAATTAACATCTTCAGATCCGTCTTCGCCACTGGAGATTAATCCGAGGTACCTATCCGAAGAATCTGATTTGGAAGCGCTGTACAGATGTGTCGAAATCTGTCGTGAAATGGGCCGTACAGAAGCCATGAAAGAATGGAATGATGGAGAAATTTATCCCGGCGAAGGCAAAACAAAAGAAGAAGTAATAGATTATATAAAAAAATCATGTTCCACTTATCATCATATGACCGGAACCTGTAAAATGGGTATAGACAGCCTTGCTGTGGTTGATCCCAGGTTAAAAGTGTATGGAATAAAAGGTCTGCGTGTGGCTGATGCTTCCATTATGCCGGATGTAGTTTCAGGGAATACGAATGCGCCTACCATTATGATAGGAGAAAAAGCCGCAGATATGATTAAAGAAGATTATCACCTGAAAGAATCGGGAGTAGAAGGGAAATTATTGTTAGTTTAAATAGGAATTCTAAATCCGAAACAGTCATTTCATCAATTTTGAGATGGCTGTTTTCTTTTTCTCTTACCTTTGTTTAAAATAAAATTTATGACCTCGGAAAAAAAGAAACTTATCACTGACAGCTTCAACCGTTCAGAAACTCTGAAATTCTATAAAGCAGAGCTTCTGGAAGTAGAATCCGGTTTTGTGTCCATTAAGATTCCCAAAATGGAAATGATGACCAGAAAAGCAGGTATGTTTAACGGAGCAATGATTGCTTCTTTGGTGGATGTTTCTTCAGGATATGCAGCAGTGAGCCATTATCCGGAAGACTGCTATGTGGTGACGGTTGAATTAAAGGTAAACTATCTTCGTCCGGCTATGGGAGATGCTTTGGTTTCAAAATCCTATGTCATTAAAGGTGGTGCCAAAATAAGTGTTATCAGAACAGAAATTTATGTTCAGAGTGAAGGTTCAGATTCAGAAAGTCATGTGGCCACTTCATTGGTAACCATGATGAAAATAAAATAGCTTAATTTTTAAAAGATTTGAGTAAAATATTCCCTAAATAAAGGGATTAAAGAAATTTTCTACATTAAAATGGAATGGCTTTTGCTCCATACACCCCATAACTATTAAAAAATAACGAAATGAACTTAATTATCCGTTTGTTTGTCACTGCCATAGTGGCCTATCTTTTAACCAAAATTCTGCCGGGAGTACATTTTGAAGGGTTTTCATCGGCAATTATCTTTGCCCTTGTACTTGGTGTTTTAAACATATTTGTAAAGCCGATTTTAAGCCTTTTTGGGCTTCCGCTTACTATCCTGACCTTAGGATTCTTTGCATTGGTTATTAATGCAGGAATTATCCTTATTGCCGATTATTTCATAGACAGCATGGTGGTAGATGGTTTCTGGTGGGCTTTTATCTTCAGTATATTATTATCAATTGTGACTTCTCTGGCGAACTCAATGTTTTCGGATGGAGATTAATAAATGTAAAATACAATTAAAAAGTCCGTTGGTTGATTGACCAACGGACTTTTTGTTAAAGGATTTTGAAAGTGGATTACACAGATAGGTACATTTTTCTATTTGTATTTTTTCCACTTTACAATGGCTGATATTGAACCTCCATTGGTGGTATTGGTTACCCTGTAGGTTAATGTATCATGATCAAGTAAATAAGACCTGATTTGTTGTGTCCCTTCCCAATTGGGATAAAAAGCATGTTTAATATTAAATGTAATTTTCTTTTTATCTTGATCAAGGATGTAGGTTCCAAAGTGAGAGTTATTTCCCTGAACCAATGCTTTATACTCTTCAGGAGTGGCTTTATCTTTATCATTTGCCACAATTTTAGGACGGTTGGCTTTTAATATTTGAATGGCATAGTTTGTATCTGTAAAAATAAGGTTTCCCACAGGGTGATCTCCATAAGGTTTGGTTTTGCTGCCTGCCTCATTGATATTTTCTACCAAAACGAGAGTCCAGACTCCAATAAGCTGATTCTGTATCTGTATTGTTGGTTTCTGTCCGTAAGTAACAGAAAAAAACAGGATAAATAGTATGTAAATAAGATTTTTCATTTTTATTTTACCATGTTAAATGAAACGAATTAAATAGTATAACCTACTCTTACTATTTCTCCATTAATTGAAGTTTCAATACATTTTCTATAGGCTTTTTCCAGATCTTCATCAGTAATATCTGAAACCTTGGACGGGCTTACTATATTAAGTCTTATACCTCTTGGTAATTCTTGTGCAGCAGCAGTCACAAAACTATGTAAAGCTCCATTTATAAGTGCTTTTCCTGAGGATCCTTTTGTTGGAACTTCACCCATTTTTCCAGATATAAGGGTAAATGAGCCGTTGTCATTCAAAAAATGCATGCCTGAAAGCACAAGGTTAATTTGTGGCAACAGCTTTTGTTCAATACCCGCCCAATATTTCTTTTCATTCATCTCTGGCAGAGGAGCTGTAATGCTGTCTCCGGCCAGACAAATAACCGCATCGATATTCGATATTTTTTTATATAAATTTTCAATGGAGGATGCTATTGAAATATCAGCAATTAGATCTCCTATATTCCGTCCAACAGTAATGATCTCATGTTCACGTAAAGAGTGAGTGACAATTTTTCCAAGTGTGCCTGTCGCACCGATGATGATGATTTTCATTTGTAATACTTTTTTTGTTTTAGCAAATTTATACAGGAATAGATTGTTTTATCTTGTATATTATCACACTTATTTTGTATTTTTATGACATGAAACGAGCAGTTTTACACCAGCAGTATGAAATCGAGTTGAAGGAATTGAAAGAGTATAGTACATCTTCAAAACAAAATAGTTTCTTCGAATTGATTTATATTATAGAGGGAACGGGACTTCAATTTGTTAACAAGAACCATTTTCATTATAGAAAAGGAAATTTATTTTTATTAACACCTCAAGATTCTTATTCTTTTACTGTTGAGCAGCAGACTACATTCTTTTTTCTGAGGTTTAATGAATCCTATATAAGAGAAAAATCTGATAAAGATCCGGAAACAGCCACCCAGATAAAATATATTTTACAAAATGCAAGTCACAGACCAGGATGTATTTTAAAAAATAGAACAGATAAACCTTTGATTTTTTCAATGGTAAAAGCTATTCTTGATGAGCATGCAAAACAGCAGATTTATTATACCCGTATTTCAGAACAGATCGTTAATACAATCATTACCATTGTAGCGAGAAATATTGCTTTGAAGCTGCCTAAGAATATAAAGGAAAATACAGGCGAACCTATTCTTGAAATATTAAACTATATACAGCAAAACATATTTGAGCCTGATCATCTTAAGACAGAGCATTTAAGTCGTTATTTTAATATTTCCCCTAATTATTTAGGACGATATTTTAAAAGACAGACAGGCGAAACGTTGCAAAGCTATATTACGCATTATAAACTTAGATTGGTGGAAGTAAGATTATTGCATAGTGATATGCGAATGAATGAAATTGCTTATGAATTGAACTTTACAGATGAGAGTCACCTGAATCGTATTTTTAAAAAGTACAAGGGAATGAATCCTACTGAGTTTAAAAAAAATAATGAAAACCTACTATAAGAACTTAATGTTGAGAAATGAAGTGAATATAAAGTTTAATGTTAATTCTTTCGTTAATTTTATTTTAAATACTAACTTTGGCAATCTTTGAATTTAATGAAAGGATTTGATGAAATCAGTATGGTTTTACAGATCAGCTAAAATGAATGAACATATGAAACTTAAGTACAGCCTGCTGGCTCTGGCAGCTCCGCTTTTAATGAATGCACAACAAGTAATGACGCCTGAAATTCTTTGGACTTTGAAAAAAGTGGGAGTACAGGCAGTTTCACCAGATCAGGCATCCCTTATTTATAAAGTGGGACAGGTAGACCTGAAAACAGAAAAAACGAAAAACGAGAACTATTTCCTTAATGTTCTTAATCACCAGGCTTCTAAAATCGATTTCGGTAAGAAAGCACTGATCCAATGGGATAAGAACGGGATCTATGCTCAGGAAGGAGATAAAATCTATCTTTCAAAAGATGCCGGGAAAACATGGGCAGAATTCTATACTATTGGGGAAGCTGACAATATCGTTGTTTCTCCGGATGGAAAAAGAATTGCTTTCAGTAAGCAGGTATTGGTAGAAAAATTAATGGGGAAAGACAAATACAGCGATACTCCTAAAACTACCGCTCAGGTATACACTGACCTTAACCACAGACACTGGGATTACTTCAATGAAGGAAAATACAACCATGTATTTGTAGTGAATATTTCAGATAAAGTAGAAGCTGCTAAAGATCTGTTGGAAGGAAAAACATGGGATTCTCCCCAAAGACCTTTCGGTGGTGCTGAAGATTTTGTCTGGAGCCCGGATTCTGCACAGCTTTTATATGTTACTAAAGCGAAAAGTGGTAAAGAATACGCAACCAGTACCAATACAGACATTTTTGCTTATGATTTAGCTACAGGAACTACAAAGAACCTTACAGAATCAAACAAAGGATATGATATCAATCCGAAATTCAGCCCGGATGGAAAATCTCTGATCTGGCAAAGCATGGCCAGAGATGGTTATGAAGCAGATAAGAATGATGTAAAGATCATGGATTGGAAGTCTGGAAAAACCACAAACCTTACTGCAGGATGGGATGACAGCGTTTCAGGAGATGTGCTTTGGGGTGCAGATTCAAAAACAATCTATTTCACAGCGGCTTACAGAGGAACAAAACAACTGTTTTCTTTAGATGCAAAATCTGCAAAAGTACAGCAGATCACCAAAGGAGATTTTGATGTGAATGAAATTTTCACAGATAACAAAACTTCAGTATTAGTAGGAAGAACAGACGTAAACCATGCTACAGAGCTATTCTCTGTAAACCTTAAAAACGGAGAAATGAAGCAGGTTACCGAAGCCAATAAAGATATTTACGCTAAGTTGGCACAGGGAAAATCTGAACTTAAAATGGTAAAAACTTCGGATGGTAAAGAAATGGGCGTATGGTTCCACTATCCACCGAACTTTGATCCTAATAAAAAATATCCGACACTGGTATATTGCCAGGGCGGGCCACAATCTGCTTTGACTCAATATTTCAGCACCAGATGGAATTTTGCCCTGATGACTGCAAACGATTATATCGTAGTTGCTCCAAACAGAAGAGGTATGCCGGGCTGGGGAACAAAATGGAATGAAGACATTTCAAGAGACTGGGGAGGACAGCCAATGAGAGACTATCTTGCCACAACAGACTATGCGAAAACATTACCATATGTAGACGGTGACAGGGTAGCCGCAGTGGGGGCAAGTTACGGAGGATACAGCGTATTTATGTTGGCAGGAATCCATGAAAACAGATTCAAAACATTTATTGCCCATGACGGATTATTTGATATGAAATCATGGTATCTTACCACTGAAGAACTCTGGTTTGCAAACTGGGATATCGGTTCTCCATGGGAAAAGCCACAGCCAAAAGCATATACAGAGTTCAACCCAAGCAACTTTGTAGAAAAATGGAACAAGCCTATCATGATCGTTCAGGGAGGAATTGACTTCCGCGTACCTTACGAGCAGGGGCAGGAAGCTTTCCAGGCAGCAAAATTAAGAGGATTAAAATCTAAACTGGTTTATTTCCCGAACGAAAACCACTGGGTACTTCATCCGCAAAACGGATTGGTATGGCAGAGAGAATTCTTCGACTGGTTAAAAGAAACATTGTAAGATATTATATATCAATGGAAGCGGGCTTTTAGCCCGCTTTTTTATATTGTAATGGCTAATCCTGTTTTTTATTTATTGATATCTTAATAGTACAATAACCTGTGAAAATCTGTTTCATCTATGATTATTTCATATTCTCTAAACCAATCTGTATTCTGAAGTTAATGTCAATAGGAGCGGACTTTAGTTCCGCTTTACTTATAAAAAATAAATACCAATGGTTTTAGCCCAAACTTAAATAAGAACCTATTTTAAATCTGCGTAATCTGAATAATCTGCGAGAAATAAAATCAATATATTTGAATATGCAAAACCGTATTTCTTCTTTTCCACCGCTTATTGATGGCCAGTCTGAAATTTTAATTCTGGGTTCCATTCCTGGAGTCAAATCATTGCAAATGCAGCAATATTATGCCCATCCGCAAAACAAATTCTGGAAAATAATATTTGAACTGCTGAATGAAGAATTTACAGAAGACTATTCCCAGAGAATTGAAACCCTGAAAAAACATCATATTGCCCTTTGGGATGTTATTGATTCCTGTGAAAGAAAAGGAAGCCTGGATTCTGAGATCAGAAATGAAGAAGCCAATCAGATTGCAGAACTGCTGGAAGAACATCCGAACGTCAAAGCTATTTTCTGCAATGGTGGGAAGTCTTACAAAAACTTACAAAAGCTGCTGGGAAAAAATTATAAATTACCCATCTTTCAATTGCCCTCCACAAGTCCGCTTCATACAGTTTCCTTTGAAAAGAAGATGGAGGAGTTGAAGAGAATATTGGAATTTGTGGCTTGAGCTTTTTAAGTTTGAGAGTGGGAGAGTTTAGAGTTAGTGCTGAATAAACGTATAGATTCCTACGGATGATCTGTGTTAAAAAGCAAATTATTTAACAAAAATCTTCTCTATATTTTTCTTTATTCTTTCCGATAGCAAATGCTTGTTTTAAGAGTTTATTGGCAAGAGCTATCTTTGCCACTCTTTCTGCTTTTCCTTTTGTGATAAGTCTTTCATACATTTCTTTACATTTTTTATTCCAGCGTTTGGCTGACCAGCTGCATAGATACAATAGCTTTCTGATCTGAGATTTACCCATCTTACAAATACTTGAGCGTCCTCTCACACTGCTTCCGCTTTCATAAATCCGAGGACTGAATCCTACAAAAGCAATGAGTTGCTTATGATGTTCGAACTTTTTAAAATTATCTGTAATCACAATGAGCATAATAGCTGTTTTTATTCCGATTCCGGGAATACTGGTAAGACATTCAATGGTTTGTTCAAATTCTTCCAAGGCCAGCCTTTCTATCTCCGATTCCAATATTTCTTTTCCTAGTCGAAGTTGTTCTATGGAATTGTTCATTTCTATTTCTAACTTTTCATCCAGAAAACCACTGCTTCTGAAAGCTTCTAACTGATTATAAGTCTGACTGGTTTGTTTCTGAATCATTTGGATTCTTGTATGCATTTGACGAATTCTGATGCACGTTTTACTCTCAGGATTCCACAAACTTAGCTCATCCAAATTCTTTTTGCCATATTCAGCAATAACCTTCGAATCTGCTTTATCCGTTTTGGCTCGTTTGAGTCTTGATTGAGCATAACGTTTGATGGAAAGAGGATTTTCTATCACTACATTAATCCCCTGTGAATAAAGATATTCTGCTAAAGGAAGATAATAAGTACCTGAAGCTTCCATCACTACTATATCTTCTTTTTCAATGAAGGTTATCAGTTTTTCAAAACCTAATAATTTATTGCTTAAGACCTTATGCTTCCAAAGATTCCCTTCCAAAAAGCTTACATCAAAAACTTGCTTACTAATGTCAATTCCTATAATTTTACCCATACCTATAATTTTACAGGAAAAGAGAATACTACTATTACCTATCTATCCTAAATACAGGCTTGTTACCTAATGATCTGTTCAGGTTTGGTAGTAAAAGAGTAAAGGGATTAGCATTCCGAACGGTCTGTGAGACTAATGACAATTGATAACCTTATTCTTTACTCTCTTTTCCTTTTTGTTTGTTAAATCTAATATTTTGCAAACATAGGATGACAAACAGAGCATGCGTACACATTGTCATTCCGCAGGAATCTAAATATAGTATGCAATCTTAATGAAAAAGATAGGGCTAAAAATCTTCACTCCCTAAATATTCCCTTAATCCTTTTAGTAATTCAAGCTGGTTTCTTGTCCTGTCCAGATTGTGTTCCGGATGCGTGATAGAGTAGTAGGTGCTTCCGTTAAGGTAATCGGTTAAAAAACGGATCTCCTGAATATAAATGGCGACTTGTGCCGCATAATCAAGACGGTCATATTCTTTTGGGGTTAATTTTTCTTTGAGATGAAACAGGAATCCTTTTTTTACAGCCTCATACATTTCAGCATTGAAATTGTTTTTGGCGCTACCGTCATCTTCATTGGTCGTATTGGTATAGGACTGAACCATTGTTCCGAAATCATATAAAATAGTGGAAACCATCATGGTATCCAGATCAATAACAGCTAATGAATTATGATGCTGATCGAACAGGATATTGCTTATCTTCACATCCGCATGGATGATTCTTTTCGGGATTTGCTCCTTTTTCTCCATTTCTATCCATTCATCAGGTAAAGAAAGAAACTGATTGGTAATCTCTATTTCGGCCTTAGCCTTTTCTCTTAAATGAGGAGCTGCATTTTTTAATGAATTCTTGTAATCTGTAATCCTTTTTTCAAAATTGAGAAAACCTGGAATGGGATCTTCAATAGCAGGCAGGATTTCAGTATTGACGGTTTTGAGAAAATAACCAAAGGTTTTGGCTGCTTCAAAAGCTGTCTGTAAAGAGGGAACAGTAACAAAAGTAATACTGTTTTCTATAAAATTGAGCATGCGCCATGGTTCTCCGTCCGCATCTTTTACCAAAAGCTCATGGGTGAGAGAAGGAACGGGGTCTACAATTTGAAACTGATAATTATTTGACCTGAGAAGTTTATTAATCATGACATGATTGTTGATGATAATCTCCGGCTGTCTGAAAACATTATGATTGATCTTTTGCAGAATGAACTTTTCTTTGTTGTCTTTATCTTCCAGAAGATAAGTGGTATTGATCAGTCCGTCTGTGATGGGAGAAAGACTGTAATTTTCAGTACTGATGAACTGAGCGACAATATCTTTTATTCTTTCCATAAATCTGCCGGATATCTTTTATTCTGAATTTCTGAGGTCAGAAAATCTTTAATATTCTTTTTGTCATCAGCATATGTTACTCCCATCCATTGTGAAGGAGAAGCCTTTACCGTAACTTTCACTTTCTTTTCATCTATCATTCTCTGAATGGCATTGGGAATATAGAATTCCTGTTTGGAAGTTGGGTCAGACTCTATGAAATCATAGAAATAAGCTTCCAGATAACAGAAAATATGAGGATGGAAAATGAAAAAATTCATAGATACCAATGCGTCGGGATTTAGTTTAATATACTCACCGTTTTCTGCATAAACAATGGAGCCATTCAGCTTTTGAATGGATGTTTGCTCTTCAACACGGGTCAGGTTATTCTCAGGATCCAGAGTACATATACCTCTTGCTACTGTCCCGTGGCCACTTAATGTTGTACTTACGGGATAAGCAATCATACCCAGTTGAGAGTCGGAAATATGGTGGTGATTAATTTCATCGGCAGCAAGCAGATAGGCTTCTTTTCCATAAAAATCGTCTGCATTGATCATAACGAAGGGTTCCTGTATCACATATTTGGCACATAAAACCGCATGCGCTGTTCCCCATGGTTTTTCCCGCTCAGGATAATCGAAACCCTGGAGAGGAATACTGTTCATTTCCTGATATATCCAGTGAAGCTCAAAGCCCTTTTCTTCGGAGATTAAATTCAGTCTTTCAATATAGCTCTGAGGAATCAGTTTATTGACGATAATAACCACTTTGGAAAAGCCGGCCTCTAAAGCATCATAGATAGAATACTCCAGAATAGGAGAACCATTATCAAGTATTCCATCCACTTGCTTAAGACCTTTGTACCGGCTGCCTAATCCACCTGCCAGTATGAGTAATGTTTTCTTAGAATTCATCAGTCATTCCAAATACAGGTTTGCGGGTTTTCCATTTACCGTTGGTGAAATCAGGAATTTCAACTACCTGACCTCCTTTGGCAATAGACTCTTCACTCAGTGGAGTAATTGAATACCATAAGGCCAGATCATAAACATCCATTGGGAATTCTATATTGCGTTTGATACATTCAATAAAGGTATTCATCACAAAAAAGTCCATTCCGCCATGTCCTGCCCCGGCAGCAGTGTTTTCAAACTTCTTCCACATCGGGTGGTCATGCTCTTTCATCCACTTTTCCGTATTGTCCCAGCGATGGGTGTGATTCATTGCTTTTTCAAAATAAATGTGGCCCTGGTTGAATTCTCCCCAGCCGAAGTCCTGCCATAATCCCTCTGTTCCCTGTACGCGGAACCCAAGATCATAAGGTCTCTGTAAGCTGGTGTCATGAGTTAAAAGGATGGTTTCTCCGTTTTCACAGGCAATCTGTGTGGTTACAATATCCCCCTGATTGAATTTTACTTTAGCATTCGGGTGGCTTTCTCCCCCTTTGGCATGCTCTGTAATGTATTTATGTAATCCTACTGATTTGGATGAGAATGATGAAAGCCTTGTTAAACGGTTTCCACGATTGATATCCATCATCATGGCAATGGGGCCTAATCCGTGGGTAGGATAAAGCTCTCCATTACGTTTTACATAATGTTCCGTTCTCCACTTAGCCTCACTGAACCCTTTTTCACCAAATTCAGCTCCTGAATTGTAGGGCGTAACTCCATCATTGAAAAGTACTCCTCTTAAATCGTGCTGATAACCGCCTCTTCCATGCACCAATTCTCCAAACATACCCTTACGGACCATGTTCAGAATAGCCATAACATCTCTTCGGTAGCATACATTTTCCATCATGAAAATTGGAACCTTCGTTTCTTCATATACTTTCACAAATTCCCAGCATTCCTGAAGCTTGATAGCTCCGGAAACTTCCATTCCCACAATTTTTTTAGCACGCATAGCTTCTACACCCTGGGTAAGATGCCATTCCCATGGAGTTGCAATCACCACAGCATCTATTGTTTTTAATTTTAAAAGATTCCGGTAATCATATTCACCGTTGGAGAACTCCTGAGCTGCTGATTTATTGTTGTCTTTGAGTATTTTTTGAGAAGCGGCAAGCATCCTTTTATCCGGATCAGCAAATGCTACAATCTCTACATCATTACGTTTAGCCAATAGCTTCACATGTTGCTGACCGCGAAGCCCTACACCAATAAAGCCCACACGGACTTTCTTATCTGTTTTAAAATCATTTGAATAAGCAAATAAGGAATTGGGTAAAACCAATGCACCAAAACTTGCCAGAGCCGCTGTTTTGATAAAATTCCTACGGGAAGTACTATTGTCCATTAATTTTTTTCCTAAATATATTAAAACTTTTGTAAACAGCGATGGGGCGGGAGTTGTGGAGTTGCTGGATGGTTCATGATCTAATGTTTAATATTAGAATGTTTATCCTTTGATAACGATTAAAAATCGCCAAGGAACATAAAACTGACTACTTTACTATCATTTATCAATCATTTCCATATCTAAGGACCGTGCTTCAATAAAAAAGCTGCTCCGGGATTCCAAAGCAGCATTTCCATATTACCTTTTTTAACTATTTCTCCATATAATAGACCTCTTCATATGGCTGGATAAGTACCCATCCGTGGCCTGAAAATTTCATCTGGAATTCTTCACCACTTCCTCTTCCGATAAGGCTTTTAAAAGACACATTTGTCTTCAGTTCAGGGCTTAGGTTTCCGGACCAGGCAACCGTAGCATTAGGGTCTGTAAAAACCGGAGTATCCGGAGTTACAAGCAAAGTTAAAGGATCACCATGGGTTGTAATCGCGATATGGCCGGTTCCGGAAAGTTTTACCTGGAAAAGACCTCCGGACATCATCCCTGCAATACTTTTCAGCATAGTAATATCACTTTTTACACTTTGTTCGTGAGCCAGCACATCATTTCCATTCACACATACCGATTCGTTATTCAGGTAAAGGATACGAACTTTTTTGCCAGAGTCTGCCACATACAGTTTTCCGGTTCCTTCAGCCTTCATAAGCTTGCTCCCCTCACCGCTGATGGCTTTTTTCAGAAGATTTCCAAGGCCGCCTGCCAGCATTCCCTGCCTTTCAAAATTGATATTTCCCACATAGCTTACCATGCTTCCTCTTTTTGTCCAAACTGCCTGATTGTTAAGATTAATTTCTAAAAGGTGCTTGGTTTCCAGCTCAAAATAATCCCTCTGTTGCGGATTCTCTTTGGTTTCGTTGATAAATGCTTCTATCGAATATTTACTCATAATGGTATTTTTTTAATTTGTTGTTTTTCTATCGTTAGTGTTTTAGTTTGTCGAGTTTATACTCCCTTTTGTTACTTTTAGGATTCAGTTCCACAAATTCATATTCTTCAAAGTGGGCAAGCTGAGCTTTAAATATTTCAGCTGCTTTTTCTACCGGCGAGTTCTTGGGATAATGAAAGCCTTCGAACTCAGCATTGAAGATGTGTGCTTTGAAATCATGGGAAAACTCATTATCACCGGAGTAGGTTAACGCTATTTTACCGGTCCATGTAATGTCATATTGATGATTGTCTTGTTTTGTAAAACGGATTTGATGGTCTGTACAGCTGTCGTGTCCCAGGAGATAAATACTGAAAGCAAGGTCGTCGTCATCAAAATGTTGATCGGAAGGAAGGTCATGGCTAAAAAGAATATTTTGAACAACAGCATCAAAATCCAGTTTTTCTCCTGGTTTGTTAATTCTGATTCCTCCCTGTTCTCCCCAATATTTGGATGATAGAATACAGGCATGATAGTTTCCCCACACTATTTTGGAGTCCCAATCAGACAGGCCTTCGGCTTCCTCTTCTTCGTTTTCATCATCATTGGCGTAATAATTTTCAGTTTTTAAATGAAAATCAAAATAAATAGATCCATACTCATCAATTCGCCCGCTCCAGCTGAATTCTTCAATGTTATGCCCGTTAGGATACGGATTATCAGTAAAGTATATTTTACTTATAGATTCCATGTTACAATTCAATTTTTCAAAAATACTCTTTTTTAAGCTTTAAAAATCCCCGTAAAATCCCGGTTTTATATCTGATTGAAAATAATACTTGACAAAGGGGTGTTCTATGTCGTATATTTGCACTCCGAAAATTACACCTTGTAATTTCGATAATTTTTAAACCGTAATTTAAAAAATGAAAACATCAGATTTTAATTTTGATCTTCCTGCGGAATTATTGGCAGAACACCCATCAGAGCACAGAGACGAAGCCAGATTAATGGTACTTGATAGAAAAACAGAAACTATCGAGCATAAATTATTCAAAGATGTAGTGGATTATTTTGATGAGGATGATTTGTTTATCTTCAACAACACTAAAGTTTTCCCTGCACGTCTTTATGGAAACAAAGAGAAAACAGGTGCTAAAATTGAAGTTTTCCTTTTAAGAGAGCTTGATAAGGAAACAAGAGTTTGGGACGTTTTGGTAGACCCTGCAAGAAAAATCAGAATTGGTAACAAATTATTTTTTACTGAAGATGAGTCTTTGGTAGCTGAGGTTATTGATAATACAACTTCAAGAGGAAGAACATTAAGATTCTTATTTGACGGTTCTTACGAAGAATTCAGAGCAAAACTTAAGGAATTAGGAGAGACTCCGCTTCCAAAATATATCAAAAGAGCAGTAGAGCCGGAAGATGCAGAAAGATACCAGACTATCTACGCTAAAGTAGAAGGAGCGGTAGCTGCACCTACAGCGGGACTTCACTTCTCTAAGCATTTGATGAAGAGATTAGAGATCAAAGGGATCAATTTTGCTGAGGTTACCCTTCACGTAGGATTAGGAACTTTTAACCCTATTGAGGTAGAAGATCTTTCTAAGCATAAAATGGAATCTGAAGAGATTATCATTGATGAGAAAAATGCTGCCATTATCAATAAAGCAGTAGAATCTCACAGAAGAGTTTGTGCCGTAGGAACTACAACAATGAGAGCATTGGAAACTTCTGTTTCTTCAAACAAAAAAATCTCTGCTTTTAACGGTTGGACAAATAAATTCATTTATCCTCCTCACGATTTCGGAGTTGCTAACTCTATGATTACAAACTTCCATACGCCAAAGTCTACTCTCATCATGATGATTGCTGCATTTGCAGGAAGAGACTTCGTAATGCATGCTTATGAAGAAGCCGTAAAAGAAAAGTATAAATTCTATTCTTACGGAGATGCAATGTTAATTCTATAAAAAAAGTAAAAAGAGCCAAGTTAAAAGTAATACAAATAGAGTGAGACAAAATAATTTACTTATCAGAACTTTACATTTGGAGTTAATTGTCTTAAGTTTTTAAGAACACTCCCCAATGATTCTGAAAGTAAATTAATAAGATTCCAGCTTGGAAAATCAGCTACTTCAATAGGCTGATTATGAAGAATCTCAAGCCGGATCTTCAAAAGCTGACTTTAAAAAAAAGTGAAAATTGCTTTAAGAGAAGCAAGAGAAAGTCATTTTTGGCTTCGGGTTTTAGAAGAACTGGATGGTTATGATTCTGAAGAATTTAAAGCTTTATGACTGAAAGTAACGAGTTGAAAAACATTTTGGCTGCAATAGTTAACAATACTAAACTTTAAACCTTTTACTTTTAACTTGGCTCTTTAATATTATGAAAGATATCCGTACATTATCATTAGACCAGCTTAAAGACTACTTCGTATCTTTAGGAGAAAAGCCGTTTCGTGCGAAACAGGTCTATGACTGGCTATGGAGTAAAAACCTCCATTCGATTGATGAAATGACGAATCTTTCGAAAACTCTTCGTGAAAAAATTTCCGAAGAATATACCATTAATCCCGTTTCTGTAGACCTGCTTCAGAAAAGTACTGATGGAACCATCAAAAACGGAGTGAAACTTCACGATGGATTATTGGTAGAGTCTGTTCTTATTCCAACAGAAACAAGAACAACAGCCTGTGTATCTTCACAGGTAGGCTGCTCATTGAACTGCGAATTCTGTGCTACCGCAAAACTGAAAAGGATGAGAAACCTTGAAGTGGCAGAAATTGTGGACCAGGTTGCTTTAATTGACAGCCAAAGCAGAATGTATTTTGACAGACCACTTTCCAATATTGTATTCATGGGAATGGGGGAGCCAATGATGAACTACAAAAATGTAGTGGAAGCTATCAGGAAAATTACTCAGCCGGAAGGATTGGGAATGTCTCCAAGAAGGATTACGGTGTCTACATCGGGAATTCCAAAAATGATCAAAATGCTTGCTGATGATGAATTACGTGTTAAACTAGCATTGTCTCTTCACTCAGCCATTGAAGTAAAACGTAATGAAATTATGCCTTTCTCAGATAAATTCCCGTTAACGGATATTATGGAGGCACTTCAGTACTGGTATCAGAAAACAGGTTCAGTAATCACTTTCGAATATTGTGTATGGAAAGGAATTAATGATGGTGATGAAGATATCAAAGCTTTAATCAAATACTGTAAGCAGGTTCCTTCAAAAGTGAACCTTATTCAATACAACCCGATCGGGGATGGAAAATATGACCAATGTAACAAACAGGCTGAAGAAAACTATATCCGTCAGCTTGAAAATGCAGGAATTACTGTAATGGTAAGAAGAAGTCGTGGAGGCGATATTGATGCAGCTTGCGGACAGTTAGCCAACAAAACAGCTGATTAAAATTTCCTTAAAAAAAACTTAAAATTCCCTTAAAGCATCGCTTAAAACCCTACCTTTGCACAAAATTATTTTGTGATGATGGATTTTCTTATGAGCGAGGACGGGCTTGAACATGTATATGCCTGGGCTGTTCCCTTGCATGCTACAGTTATTTTAGCTGAAATGATTTACAGCCACGTTTCAGAGGCGAAGTTATACAGTGGAAAAGATCTTGCTACAAATGTTTATCTTGCTTTGATGAACTTTGGTCTTGACCTGATCATGAAAGCATTTGCAATGGGGGTAATGTTTTTCTTTTACAACCATAGACTTTTTTCATGGGACCTTAGCATATGGTATTTAATTGCCTGCTTTATAATCACGGATTTTGCTTACTATGTTTTGCATTATGTGGATCACCGCTCCAGAGCATTCTGGGCTGTTCATATTACGCACCATAGCTCAGAATTCTTTAATCTTACAACAGGATTCAGGAGTCCGGTTTTACAGCCTCTTTACAGATATTTATACTTTTCACCATTAGCCTTTTTAGGATTTAATCCCTGGCATATTATGGTGGCATATGCTATTGGACAGGTATATGGAACTTGGGTGCACACCCAAACCGTAAAAAGTATGGGATTCTTGGAACATATTCTGGTAACTCCCTCTCACCACCGTGTTCACCATGCCTGCAACATTAAGTATCTGGATAAGAATATGGGAATGTGCCTTATTATCTGGGATAAAATATTTGGTACCTTTCAGAAAGAAGACCCGAATATTCCTGTAAAATATGGAATCTATCCTAAAATGCCCGACAACAGACCGGATACAGTACTTTTTTATGAATGGAGAAAAATTTGGAAAGATCTTAAGCAGCCAGGCCTAAAATTTACTGATAGAATCAACTATATTTTCAACTCACCAGGGTGGAGGCATGACGGAACTGGTAAGACGGTAAGACAATACCAAAAAGAATACTTTGCAAAACAGGCACAAAAAGAGCAGGCAAAGAATCAGGAGCGGCAAAAAACGGCTTAATTAACAAAAATAAAATCAATAAAAATCTCTATACAGAGAAGGGCGGGCTTTTAGCCCGTCTTTCTTGTTTTTGGCAGTTGATAAGGCATAACTATTTCTGTATATCGGTTCACAAAGGATTGTTTGTGGATTCCCAGCGTTATTTACTCATCAACCTCACCCTGGAACCGGTTATTTAAACTAAAAGTCCTATTTTTGCCTGATGAAAAGAATATTTCTGCTATTGGCTTTTCTTGCCTTTCAAACTGCATTTTCTCAACAGACAGATTTCCTGAAAATAAAAAAATACAGAGTGAGCCGTTTGGATGATAAAATCCAGGAAACCTCCGGACTGAATATTTTTAA
This sequence comes from Chryseobacterium bernardetii, assembly GCF_003815975.1. Lineage (NCBI taxonomy): Bacteria > Pseudomonadati > Bacteroidota > Flavobacteriia > Flavobacteriales > Weeksellaceae > Chryseobacterium > Chryseobacterium bernardetii. Next base: position 4,776,474 of record NZ_CP033932.1, on the reverse strand, counting down.
TGGAAAATTATATACTTTTAATGATAGCGGGAATGCTCCCGAATTATATGAGATCAATAAAACCTCAGGAGAAGTTTTGAAAACTTTAAAAGTAAATGCCAGAAATACAGATTGGGAAGCCTTAACGAATGACGGAAATAACTTTTACATCGGTGATTTCGGAAATAATGACGGAAGCAGAAGACACCTTACCATTTATAAAGTTCCTTTTCCGGGAGATAGTTTACAAAATAGTCTGATAAGAGAAATTAAATTTCATTATCCTGAGCAGACTGATTATAAATCCAGTTATTTTAATACGGATTATGATGCTGAGGCAATGGTATATGCCCATGGAAAATTACATCTTTTCACTAAAGAATGGGTGTCAAAATCAACAGTACATTATGTAATTGATCCTGAAAAGAATGAAAAGCAGGATGCTGTAAAAACAGAAACCTATAAAACCAGCTTCATGGTGACAGATGCAGCTTATTTTGATAAAAAGCTTTATCTGGTTGGCTATAGTAAGAAAACGGAAGTATTCATGGATGTTTTCACTGAGGCAGAGCCCGGAATCTTTTTTAATGAAAAACCTAAACATTATTACCTGGGAAGTTCTCTGTCAATAGGACAAATAGAAGGCATTGCAGTAGATGAAACAGGAATCTCTATTTCAGGTGAAAAGTTCAGATCTCCATTGGGAAGTACCAAACCTGCCCTTTATTTTATCCCTAAAGAGCAACTCAAAGATTAATTTTTCTCTTAAAATTGAGCGAAAAAAATTATCTTTGTGAGAATTAATAATTTTATTCACCCAGCATTCGCAGATTGTGGCAAATACAGTAGAAGAAATTAAACGACCGATCAATGATGAAATGAAGCTTTTTGAACAGAAGTTTTATGAATCAATGCAGAGTAAAGTCCCTTTATTAGATAAAGTAACCCGTTTTATTGTTACCACCAAAGGGAAACAGATGCGTCCTATGTTTGTATTTCTTTGTGCCAAACTGGTAGGAAATGTTACCGAAAAAACATATCGTGGAGCCTCCATGATTGAGCTGATTCACACTGCTACCTTAGTACATGATGATGTGGTGGATGAAAGTTTCAAACGCCGTAATTTTTTTTCCATTAATGCTCTGTGGAAGAATAAAATTGCTGTTTTGGTAGGAGATTACCTGTTATCAAAATCAGTATTGTTATCTACAGACCATAAAGATTACGATTTATTGGGAGTTATTTCAAGAACAATCCGTGAAATGTCTGAAGGTGAGCTTCTTCAGCTGGAGAAAGCCAGAAAACTGGATATTACAGAAGATGTTTATTATGAAATTATCCGTCAGAAAACAGCTACTCTGATTGCAGCCTGTTGTGAGATCGGGGTTCTTTCCAACAATGCAGATGAAGTTTTAGCCAAAAAAATGATGGATTTTGGGACCTTCACAGGAATGGCTTTTCAGATTAAGGATGACCTCTTTGATTATTTAAGCTCCAATGTGATCGGGAAACCTGTGGGAATTGATATTAAAGAACAGAAAATGACCCTGCCTTTGATCCATACCCTGAAAACGGCCAATGAAAAAGACAGAAAATACTATTTCGATACCATCAAACGTTACAATAACAATCCAAAACGCGTAAAAGAGCTCATAGAATTCGTTAAAAGTTCAGGTGGGCTGGAGTATGCTATTAAAGTAATGAAAGATTTCCAGCAAAAAGCAAAAGATATTCTGGATGAGTTCCCGGAGTCTGAAGCAAGAAAATCATTGCATATTATGCTGGATTATGTAATTGAAAGAAAATTCTGACATAAACACCCTTTTATCACTTCTGTTTTTTTTAGTTCTCTTATTTCCTCTAATCCCGCATGGATATTGGATCCTTATTATTGCAGCAAAAATAACCCTATCTTTCAATAATTCAATAAGTTGTGATTAGTATATTTTTTTACAGCAGTAAATTACTGTAAATTAATATTTTGCATCATTCAGATAAAACAATCGTTAATAATTCATTGATTTTCAATTTATTTTTTGTTTATTTGTTCTTACAAAAAAACAGAAAATAATGAAAAAATTCGAAACAATGCTGATAGCGTTCGCTATCAGTTCAAGCTTCCTTACGTACGCACAAGTGGGAATAGGTACTCAAAATCCCCAGACAACCTTTCATATTGATGGATCTAAAGACAATCCTGCTACGGGAACTCCTTCTACAGTCCAGCAGGATAATGATTTTAGTGTCACTTCCACTGCAAAGGTAGGGATAGGAACAATTTCGCCAACTGAAAAGCTGGATGTGGCATCTGGAAATGCCCGTATCCGTAATATTAATTCCAATATAGGTATTGGAGGAACGGACAGGGTGGTGGTAGCTGATGCTACTGGAGTACTTAAGACTATAGATTTTACTGCCTATTCGCTGTTTCACGCACGTTTAGCGGCTAACCAGAACATCAGTTCTTCTACAATTACCACTTTATTATTTGCTACGCCGTTAGCAACTTCTCCGTTTTACTCTTATAATACAGGAACTGGCGTGCTGACGTTTAATCAGGCGGGGAATTATCTGGTAACGTTACAGGCAAGTTTTACCAATATGCCTGCAGATACACAGCTGCTTATTGGCATTAGACCTGTACCGGATGCTAATTATCTGGGAAGGGGAAGCCATTATAATGCAGTTGCCTCTTCAGGAACAGTAGGGGAACTGATGAATTATACAACTGTAATTGTAGCTCCTACAGCAGGGTATCAGATCCGCTTTACAGCAGCTCCCAATCAGAATGCTACGATTATTGCAACAGAAACAGGATCTACAGGAAGTGGAAATGTTACCAATGTAACTGTTCAGAAGATATAATTCCATCTTTACAGTACAATTAAAAACAACAGAGTGTTTTGTATATGTTTTTCGGGAAACTGAAATTGTATACAGAACACTCTCTCTTTTTATTTAGAAATCTGATATTAGTTCAGTTAAAAAAGAAGAATTAAGATACTCTGAATTCCCGGATTTCGATGCCGGGACATCCTTATATATTATTCAGGATTATACAATTGAGCGAAAATTTTAAATTAAATTATTTTCAGAGTTACAATAATAACGGCCAGAACTATACAAAATAAAGCAATTAAAAATAAATAATCCGCAATGTTCTCATATGTGTATTCCCGCTTTTTATCTTCTGTTCTGATAGCCAGAAAGGAAAAGAAACAACTGCATGCAAAAAGGAGACAGGCAAGCCCTGCAAATTCATCCAAATACGTATTGTGACTGATCTTAGCGATTTTCAGAGAGGTGATAATAATCAATGAAAATCCCAAAAGATTGCTGGATGCATTCAGGATATGAGGTGACTTTTTTTCCATCTTTACAAATTTTTTCAAAATAAAGCACAATTTTTTTTATTATCAAATTTTTAAAAAAGATTATTAAAAATTAAAATTAATTTAAAAAGTGTATATTAGCAAAATACTTGAAGAACAAAAACTTTTTTACTTAGCTATGCAGACAACTTATATTGAAACACAGCAAATATCCTTTCAAGATTTTAAAAATCAGATACTTGAAGACTATAAATTAGGAAGGATTTCCCGTGAAATGTCTTATCTCGGAAGAAGAGAAGTACTTACCGGAAAAGCTAAATTCGGAATTTTTGGGGATGGTAAGGAACTTCCTCAGCTTGCAATGGCGAAGGTTTTCAGAAATGGAGACTTCCGTTCCGGATACTACAGAGATCAGACCTTTGCATTGGCAATTAATGCCTTAACGGTTGAAAGTTTTTTTGCTCAGATGTATGCTGATACAAGCGTGGAGAGAGAGCCGGCTTCAGCTGGAAGACAAATGAACGGGCACTTTGCAACAAGAAGTTTAAATGAAGACGGAAGCTGGAAAGATTTAACAGCACAGAAAAATATCTCTTCCGATATCTCTCCTACAGCAGGGCAGATGCCAAGATTATTAGGATTAGCTCAGGCTTCTACTATATATAAAAGTGTAAAGTTTGAAGGTTCTGAAAAGTTTTCAAGAGAAGGAAATGAAGTTGCTTTCGGAACTATTGGGGATGCCTCTACAGCAGAAGGTCATTTCTGGGAAACATTGAATGCTGCCTGTGCGCTTCAGGTTCCCATGATCGTTTCAATCTGGGATGACGGATACGGAATTTCTGTTCCTACTAAAAATCAGAGGGCAAAAGCGGACATCAGCGAAATGCTAAGCGGTTTCCAGAGAAAAGAAGGAGAGAAACAAGGCTGTGAGATCATTCAGGTAAGAGCTTGGGATTATCCTGCATTATTGGATGCTTACGCTAAAGCAGAACATTTTGCAAGAACAGAAAGCGTTCCTGTAGTAGTGCATGTAGTGGATGTTACTCAGCCTCAGGGGCATTCTACATCCGGATCGCACGAAAGATATAAAAACGAAACACGTTTAGCCTGGGAAGCTGAGTTTGACGGGTTAGTGAAATTCAAGGAATGGATCATCAATTATTCTATCGAAATTGACGGAAAAGAAGAAATAATTGCTACTGCTGAAGAATTGGATGCCATTGATGAAGAAGCTAAAAGAACAGCTAAAGCAGGGCAGAAAGCAGCATGGGATAATTACCAGACCGCTATTAAAGAACTGATACAGTCTATTGTTCCTTTAGTAGAAAACCTTAAAGGTCAGAATACTGAAGTAGAAGCAGCGCTTACCCATTTCAATAAGTTGGTTTCAAAAGCTAAGAAAGATGTATTCCACTTAGCAAGAAAAGCTTTATTGGCGACGAGAGGTACTAATTCTTCAGAAAGAAATCAGTTAATCCAGAAATACAATGAGGCAGCTGAAATTGAAAAAGACAACTATTCATCTCACTTATATTCCGAATCTGAATGGAAGGCTGAAAACATTAAAGAAATCAAGCCTATTTACTCAGACAGTTCTGAAGATGTAGACGGAAGAGTGGTGATCAGAAATAACTTTGATAAAATCTTTGAAAAATATCCTGAAACATTAATCTTTGGAGAAGATACCGGAAATATAGGTGACGTAAACCAGGGGTTAGAAGGAATGCAGGAGAAGTACGGAGCATTGCGTATTGCTGATACAGGAATTCGTGAAGCAACGATCCTTGGACAGGGAATTGGTATGGCGATGAGAGGTTTAAGACCAATTGCTGAAATTCAGTATTTAGATTATGTTCTTTATTGCTTACAGGGAATGAGCGATGATCTGGCAACTGTACATTACAGAACCAAAGGTGGTCAGAAAGCTCCATTAATCATCAGAACAAGAGGTCACAGATTAGAAGGGATCTGGCATTCAGGTTCTCCAATGGCAGGTATTCTTAACCTTTCAAAAGGAATCCTTGTATTGGTGCCAAGAAACCTTACGAAAGCTGCCGGTTTCTATAATACCATGCTTCAGGCTGATGAACCTGCCATTATTGTAGAATGCCTGAATGGATACAGATTAAAAGAGAAGCAGCCTGATAATTTAGGTGAATTTACTGTTCCTGTAGGTAAAATTGAAGTTACAAAAGAAGGAAAAGATGTTACTTTGGTAACTTATGGCTCTACATGGAGAATTGTAACAGAAGCTGCAAATGAGCTGGAAAAATTGGGTATTTCTGCAGAAGTTATTGATATCCAGTCATTAATTCCTTTCGATCTATCTCACGAAATTGCCGAAAGCGTTAAAAAAACAAACAGATTAGTAGTAATTGACGAAGATGTGGAAGGTGGAACAACAGGATTTATCCTACAGCAGATCCTGGAGAAGCAAAAAGCATTCAGATACCTGGATTCAGATCCATTAACGATCTCTGCTAACAATCACAGACCTGCGTATGCAAGTGATGGAGACTATTTCAGTAAACCGTCTGCAGACGATATGGTAGAAAAGATCTACGCTCTATTTAATGAAACCAATCCTCAGAAATATCCTGCGATATTCTAATTGGGATTAATAATAACAAAGCGGGCTTTCAGATTTCTGAAAGCCCGCTTTGTTTGTAGATAATTATTCAACTTTGTTTTTATAATTATAAAAATATGTGCATTTTTATACTGAAAATGCTATCCATGAATTACAACAAAAAACTACTTCAATTATCACTTTTATTTTTAAGTGTTTTATTTTATGCTCAATCAGATAAAAAAGAGATTTTATATGGGAACTTTACCTATCTTCTAAAAGCTAAACTAAATACACAGACCCCCGACTATATACACGAAGAACTTTTTTCATTGTACATAGGTGAAAACCGTGCATTTTTTGCAAGTACTCAATCCCTTAAAAAAGATACAGTGATGGCAAACTCTATTGTATCTACCAAGAATGCAGATGGAAGTATAGTTATGAGTTTTAAAAATGGGACATCATTGCCTAAAACAAAATTTCAATATACAATTATACAATCCAATGAAAATATACAATACTTTCAACCAGTTGGGATGTCGGTACTTACTTATAAAGAGCCGGTTATAGGAAGCTGGAAACTTATAGATGAAACAAAAGTAATCAATACGATGAACTGCAAAAAAGCGACAGTTACCTATAAAGGAAGAAACTGGACTGCTTGGTATTCCACCGAAATCCCATTGCCTTATGGTCCTTATAAATTCAGCGGGCTACCGGGATTAATTATCAAAATGATAGATCAAAAAAATGAGTATGATTTTGAACTGATAAAATCTGTCCCGACTTCACAATTGGAAGGGAAATCAATTAATATAAAGAAAAGCCGTTATACTGAAGCTATTGAAACTACCCAGCCAAAATTTCAGCAGGCACTAAAAGCCAGTTATGAAAATATAGCAGGTGTACTGGCAAATTCCGGAACGACCATATTAGGAGGTCAGGAAAAGATTAATCAAAGGCAGAGAGAATTGGATCTTATCAGGAAATATTTAAATCCGATAGAGCTGGAATAATTTATAGACATGATGAAAGGTTGCCCATAAGGCAACCTTTTACTGTTAATCTTGTTTAGCTAAAGTAATCCGTAGTTTATTCAAAGTACTCATCAAAGTAATACTTGAAGTTAATTCTACAATTTCTCTCTCTGTGAAATGCTGTTGTAATTTTTCTTTGATTTGTTGCCAGACATAATTATTATAAGTGATGGCTTCTGCCCATTCTAAAACAAGTTTCTGCCTTGTATCAAATGCCGTGGTATGTTGCCAGCCGGGTAATTGGTTAACAGTATCCTGTTCAAAGCCAAAATTAAGCAGTTCTTTAGCATGATAACTGCAGCAGTAAGCACAGCCATTAATTTGAGAAACCCGTAACTCTGCTAATGCAATCAGTTTTTCATCAATACCGGATTTTCGGATGCTGGTGTGTGCTTTATACAGATTACCAATAGTTTCCTTTGCAGTTTCTTTGTAATTCATAATGAAATTTTTTTGCAAATTTGAGTCAGAAATAATGAAGAAACTATAGGCTTACCTTTTCGTGAGTTACTTACTTTTTAGAAAGTGATTGGTGAAAATATCAGAACTGTAATTTGTATATTTGAAGCCATGCATACCAAAACTACCATGAAAACCATCTATTACTTATTTTTCCTTTTATTATTACTGGACTGTAAGGATAAGGCAAAACCAGCGGATGAGCAGCCGCCAGGCCCCGGGGAATTTCTGCGTAGCTATGTTAAAAATCCACGGAAGGATGATCGGATGTGTAAAGATGATATTCGGCAGGCAGAAAAAGATTTGGAGCAATATAAAAATATTTATGTATCCACTTCATGCTTTGGCTGCAGGGACTTTCCTTATCAAAAAGAAATATTGGAATATACGGACAAACAAAAGATTAAAGTCATAAATACTAATTATAGCTGTGTTGTGATTGAAGGACAGACTAAAGGATGTTATAAAGCCATGATTGATTTGAAAATGGAGCAAATTCACGGAAAAGATTTTCGTCGGAAAATTGAACATGAAGCTGAAGAATTGATGATTCAGAAGATTAAGACCGGAACAAAAATCTTAAGCGTTTATGATTTGGCAGAAGAAGATCAACCATATTTGATACAAGGAAACAAGTTTGTAAAAAAGGAGGATAATCTGAACATTTGGACAGGATTGCCATTAAAACATGAATTAGATATTTACCCTTTCATGGATATCAGTTTTATTGTTGAGAAAGATGGAACTATCAGTAATGTAAAGAATAAAAACTGGGTAAGTGGTTTTAAGGTGAATGAAAAATACAGGAATGAACTTGAGAATCTTGCAAAAAATAAAATCTTGACTGATTATTCTCAATGGAAGCCCGGAAAATATAAAAATACTCTAACAAGAGTTGAAAATAATTTTAGAGTCAGTTTTGAGTAAGAAATGAATAAACTAGACTTTCGCAGCTTTTTTCTTTTCTTTTTTCAATTCATTGCATTCCTCAGAATATTGTCCTTTCACCTGGTATTTGGCTTCCCATTCTTCCAGCAGATATAAAATAGGTAACAGAGCCAATCCTTTCTCTGTAAGCGAGTATTCCACTCTTGGAGGAAGTTCTTTAAACTCTTCACGGATCACTAAGCCATCGGTTTCCATTTCCCGTAACTGATCAGTTAATACCTTTCTGGAGATGACATTAATGCGTACGGCAAGCTCTCCAAAACGTAATTTTCGGTCTTTAATCACCAATACAATAATCGGTTTCCATTTGCTTCCCAGGGCAGCCATGGCTTTACCCAAAGGACAGCTGTATTGCATTAATTCGTTCTTTTTCATACGTTACTTTAATGTTACTAATGTAAGTTACTGCGAAGTTACCACTATTTTTTTAATAAAAGATACAAAAATGAACTATTATTAGTTACTTTGTGTAACAATTATAAAACAAGATTTTAAATATGAATACATCATCATTATTTAAACCGTTTCATTATAAAAATTTACAGCTAAAGAACAGGATTGTAATGGCTCCGATGACCAGAGCACAATCTGACAATGGAGTTCCAACTCAGAAAATAGCTGACTATTATGGAAGAAGAGCAGCTTCAGAAGTGGGACTGATCCTTTCAGAAGGTACCGTTATCAACAGACCAGGATCAAAGAATATGCAGAATATCCCGGATTTTTATGGAACAGAAGCTTTAAAAGGCTGGAAAAACGTAATAGATACCGTACATCAAAATGGCGGTAAAATGGGGCCTCAGATTTGGCATGTTGGAGATACCAGAATGTCTGAAGATTATCCGTTATTACCTATGGAGAAGGCCTCAACGATGACTATTGAAGATATTCAGGATACAATTGCACAATTTGCGGCTTCAGCAAAATCAGCAAAAGATCTTGGCTTCGACTGTCTTGAAATTCATGGAGCACATGGCTATCTTATTGATCAGTTTTTCTGGGAAGTAACCAATACAAGAACAGATGAATATGGCGGGAAAACTCTAAAGGAAAGGAGCCGTTTTGCAGTTGAGGTAGTGAAAACTATCAGAGCCGCTGTGGGAGAGGAATTTACCATTATCCTTCGCCTTTCTCAGTGGAAGCAGCAGGATTATAAAACCAGATTGGCTTTTACTCCAAACGAAATGGAAGATTGGTTACTGCCATTAAAAGAAGCAGGGGTTGATATTTTTCATTGCTCACAACGCCGTTTCTGGGAACCTGAATTTGAAGGTTCTGATTTGAACTTTGCAGGATGGGCCAAGAAAATTACCGGACAGCCAACCATTACTGTAGGTTCTGTAGGGTTGAACGGGGACTTCTTAAACGCTTTTGCAGGCCAGGGAACAGAGAAAACAGATCTTACAGAACTGATTAAAAGACTGGATAATGAAGAGTTTGACCTTGTAGCAGTGGGACGTGCCATATTGCAGGATTATCAGTGGGTAAAAAAGATCAAAGAAGGAGATACAGCTTCTCTTTTAGACTTTTCAGCAGAAAGTATGAGCGTATTATTTTAATATGAATACAGAATAAGAAATAGCTTTTACAGTTAATTTTTTACAGCATATTTTATTGACTTACGAAGCAAAATAGACTATTTTATTATTCATATTAATCATCATAATTCACTTTATTTTATATTTAATTTTCACCTATTTATTAAAAGCCGGCTTTCAGAATTTTCTGAAAGCCGGCTTTTTAGTATTTCTTAAATCAACATGGATATTCTTTTGCTACGCAGTTCCAGTATGCAGGCTGCCCGTTTTCTCCGCTATAACGGCAAGCTCTTGTTCCAGGTTCACAAACAGGTGCATTGAATTTGTAGATTGGTTAAAGGTAATATTCTCAAGTTTGATTGTAATATTTTGTGAAGATTAAGGACACTCTGAAGTTTCCGAAATACATCTCCATCTTTGAGAGCCATCTGTACCCGTATAATAGCATGCCTGGGTTCCTGCTGGACATTCAGGAGCATTTCCGCCATTAATTCCTTTCAGATCTGATTTTGCTAATTTTCTAAGGTTTTTCATATTGTAGTGATTTGTTTTAGGTTACAAATGTAGTATTTTTTATTAATCTCGCAATACTTTGTTAGAAATTATGAAATAAAGTTAAGTGGTTTTATATTGATAGGTTTTTCCTTTCTTTGTAAATCAATTCATTCTCAAAATAAACAGCCTGAAAAATAATAATGTCATATAAACATTCACTACTTGTAATGCCATTCTTCCTGCTGTCCTGTAAACAGGAAATAAAGAAAACAGAACCCGGTATTACAGATCAGATTATCTCGAAAAAGAAAAAGAGAGAAAAAGAAAATATATATATAAAAGAACCTTCAGAACAAGAAAGGGCTCCTTCACCGGATCTTAATGCCGAATGGGAAGGTGTATACAGCTATTGCGCAACGGATGTAAGAACTGATGACAGGGAGTCAGTGAGCTGTTATGATATTTCCATATTTAAAGATGAAGTAACTGTTGAAGGGAACACATCTTTCTGTACAGGAACTTATAAAATGACAGGAAACAAAGACGAAATCGAATTAAGATATGCCGGAAATGGATGTGAAGACCATTACTTCATACTGAAAAGAAATGGAGGAAAAGTACTGTTGTACGATTTCATGAATCCTGATCAGGTAAGAGAAGTAAGGAGAGAATGATGATGTTTACTTTTAAAGCTATAAAATACTTTGCAGTTTTGTTTCTCTCAATATTGGTTGGGCATATTTTCCTGTTTCAAAGCTGGAAATAAGCCTGCCATTCAAAAAGGAGAGAGGAAAATAAAAGTTGATACGGCCATCACAAAATCAACAATATTATTGTTAGGACCTGATAAGCAAGAGCTAGAAGAAATTAAAAAAAAGCAGGGAGAGGATAATTTTTATACTCTTGCTGATGATGCTAATTATTACTCTGCAGAAATATTTGAAGCTACTCCTGCAGCCATTTATACTGGTTATAAAATCATTGATTTTCCGAATGAAAGCTATGTGTTTGATAAAAATAAATCTGAGAATAAATGGCTTGTTATTGATTATAAAGAAGGTTCCAAACCTAAAATATATTCTTTGGTAGACTTCTATCTCTATGTGACTCAAAAACAATCTCCAGATAAATAAAAATAAACGCGCTCCCTGAATATTCGGAAGCGCGTTTTTTAACAGATTTAAATATCTAAAACTGCCACATCAAAATGACAGAAGTGATTTCTTATAAACCAATATTTTTTGTTGGTTTCAACTGTTTTAAGATACTTTTTGGGATCGCATTCTTGTGAACCAGAATAGCAGTAGACTTGTATTCAACATATGGTCTGGTTACATACAGATATCCTGCGAAATCATTCGTTACTCCCCAGGAGTTTTTCACCATATAATATTCTTTACCGGTTTGGTCTTTTGCCAATCCCACGATATGCATACCGTGATCATCCGTTGTAGAAAGGTTGTTAAGGCCTTTTTGACGCATGTCCTCTGTGATTGTTTTATCCTTTTTAGGCTCTGTAAATAAAGTCTGCTTATTCTCAGCGTTGATTTGATCTAAATCCATATCCGGAACATAGGCTACCCCGTTTTTATAAGAGAAGTAAGGCTCAGAAACGTCAGTTGCCCAACCTACAGAATATCCTTTAGTTACTGCATTGTCAATGATTGCAGTAAGGTCTTTCATAGGTACATTCCAGTCAGAATCATGGCTCCAGTTATCAGGAATCGGAACTACAAATTTCTGGTAGTAAGGATAATCTTTGTAAGAAGATAATTCTACATAATCCTCAGGGTTAATTCCTACAACTTCCTTTGCAAAAGTTTTTGGGGTGTAGTTCTTTCCTTCGTATGTGAAGTTAGCAGGGACTTTACCTAAGTATTCATCAAGAATACCATCTACAGAATCCATCCAGTTATCAGTAAGCTTTCCTTTAGAAGAAGCCTGAACAAGGCTGTCAAGAACCGGCTTTAATTTCCCTTGCATTTCCTTGAAGTTGTTGGTTGTCTGCCCAGGTTTCAACCCTGAATAAACATCTTGTGGAACTGCTCCGTACTTTTTGTACATATTGATTACATCGTGAAGTTCTCCGCCGTCACCCCAGCTGATAGCTCCGTTATTTAAAACATATAACTTAGCTTTATCATGGTAGGAGTTTCTTGCTGTAAAGATTTCAGCAAGATCTACAGGTTTTTTGCCCATTCTCTGCATTTCAGATTCCAGGAAAGAGTTTCCTGAGTAGCTCCAGCAAGTTCCTGATGAACCCTGGTTCTTTACAGAAGTAGCACCAACGTCTTTTAGCGTTGTAAACTGAAAATTAGCATTTTGTGATTGGTTGTTTTTTAATTTGTTGATTAAGTCATCTTGGGCAAACATCATACTTCCTGCAGACAAAACAAAAAGTAATGATGCAATTTTCGCATTTTTCATTACTATAAAAAGATTATTTGTATTAATAGTCGTTAATAATAGAGATTTGTTACAGGCAGAAAAGTTAAATTTGAAATTAAAATATTATAGAAGTAAAAGCAAATAAGATCATTTTTTCAGTCTTTTGTTTTAAAAAAGTTTATCATGTTTCCAACCCCAACCAAAGTTCCAGCATCTATATTAATATAACTCCTGATTATGGAACGAGAATTATTATTGGAATGTCAGTGTAACGATCGCAAAGCGCAGCGGAAAGTTTACGAGCAAATGGCGGGCAGGCTTTACTCAGTCTGTAAACGTTATCTGAAAAACGATGAAGATATAGAAGAAGTATTAGCTGATGCCTTTTATAAGATCTTTACAAAGATTGGCCAGCTTCAGAATCATGATACTTTTGAGGTGTGGGCAAAAAAAATCACGGTGAATGAATGTCTCCAGAAATTAAGAAAAGATAAAAACCTGTTTATTTCTCTGGAAGATCATCTAAACGAGCTTTCAGAAGCACCGTCAGAACACATTTCTTTTGAAAAAGATATTTTGGGCCTACTGAACTTTCTTCCCGAAGGCTGCAGAGCTATTTTTAATCTTTTTGCCATTGAAGGATATCCGCATAAAGAAATCGCTTCCATGCTTTCTATTAGTGAAGGAACTTCGAAATCCCAGCTCAATTTTGCGAGAAAGAAACTTCAGGAACTTTTGGTAAATCAAAACATTTAAACTTTTACAACAATGGAAAATAATCATATAGATCAACAATTCAATGAAGCCTCCAAGCGTTCAGAAGAACCAACTGTTTTTCCTGGTTTTGATAAAGTTTGGAAAAAAGTTGAAGAAAAACTGGATGAGAAAAAAGATAAAAAGAAAATCATTCCAGTCTGGCTTCCTTATGGGATTGCTGCAAGTCTTATAATGGGAATGGGAGCTTTATACTTCCTGAATAAAAAGGAAGTGACAGAATCTGTAAAATCTGCAATAGTAGAACATAAATCGGCACCAAAACCTTCCGTTAATAATCATATTGCTACAATTGATCACATAACGAAAGAAAATATTCAGAAAGAAAAAAATAAGAAACATATTGTAGAAGAAACGGTAATAGTTTATAATGATATTGTTCCGGAACCATTAAGAGAACCTAACCTTAGCCAGGTGGTTTCTTCATCACCACCTGCGATTGAACGCCATATGGAAACTTCTGACGGAGTTAAGAATATTGACGAGGTTGTTATGACTGGTTATGGTATTAAAAGAGAGCTTGCTACTACTGCATCAAGTGTAAGTACAGTGTCAGATATGATAAGTGGAACTGTTCCGGGATTAGAAATAACCAGGTCTGGAAAAGATGCGGATATACGAATAAGAGGAATGAGCAGTGTTAATGGAAGTGTTAAACAGCCATTGGTGGTTGTTAACGGAATCCTTACAACAATTGATGGTTTGAAGGAGATCAATCCTGAACGTATTAAACAGGTGACAGTTCTTAAACCTGAAGAATCATCAGCATTATATGGAAGCAGGGCTGCAAATGGAGTAATTGTTGTAAAAACAAAACATTTGCGACGAGCTGAAAAGGTAAAACTGGAAGAATTGTATTCAAAAAGTATAAAAGAAGTAGAGAAAAAAACTATAGAAAAAGAAAAGGATCTCCCTAAAGCAGGACAGCTCACTGCTGGAGAAATAAATGATTTTTCTAAATGGGAATATTGGAAAGATATAGCTGCACCAAGCCTTGAAGCGTATAAAAGGACCTGGAAATTTTACCCAGACAGAAGGATTTCCGTTCAATTGACTAATAGAAATAAAAAACCTGTAATCGGAGAAAGAATAAAGCTGTTAGATGATAAAAAGAACGTGGTTTGGGAAGCTGTTTCAGATAATTTAGGAAATGCTGAACTATGGATCCATCCAATGGAAGGAGAAATTTCAAACTCTGGAAAATACTATTTATCAGATACTTCAGGTCAGATCATCAGCAGTACGGTTAATGAATTTAAAAATGGTCAGAACCTTATTGTCCTAGACAGGCCATGTGTGAACAAAAGAAAGCTGGACCTTGCTTTTGTAGTAGATGCCACAGGATCTATGGGAGATGAAATCACTTATCTGCAGTCTGAACTGCTAGACGTTCTCAGAAAAGTAGAAATGAATCTAAATAACCCTGAAATAAGATATGGTTCCGTATTTTACAGGGATAAAGATGATGAATATATCACCAGAAAATTTGATTTTTCTAATAAAGCTGAAGATTTAATCCAGTTTATCAGACAGCAGAGGGCAGCCGGAGGAGGAGATACCCCTGAAGCAGTAGTAGAGGCATTACAGGTTTCCATTGATGAATTGAAATGGAGTCCGGGAAATTCCACTAAAATTATGTTTCTGATCCTGGATGCTCCTCCCCATCACTCTGAAGAAAATATCCGGAAACTATATGATAAAATAAAAGAGGCAGCTCAAAAAGGCATAACCATCATTCCATTGGCAGCTAGTGATACCAATAAGGAAACAGAATATCTCATGAGGACTTTTGCATTGCTTACCAACGGAACCTATACATTCCTTACCAATGATAGCGGAATAGGAAATAATCATATTAAACCTACTATAGATTCTTATGAAGTTGAGAAACTGAACAGTCTCCTGCTAAGGCTCATTCTCCAGAGAGCTACACTTCCTGAATGTACAAGTGGTATCTCCAACGAGAATATCAATAAAAAAATGGAAACCGAAATAACCCGGCAGGCTGATACAAAAACAGTGATCTTTCCCAATCCAACGAAAGGAATGATTAAAATAAGAACAACCTTTAAAATTGAAGAGTTGTACATCTATGATCTGGCCGGGAAAATAATTATGCGGAAAGAAAATTTGGAAGAAGGTAAAAACACAATTGATATGACTTCTTATCCTCAAGGTATCTACTGGGTTCGCGTGCGAGCCAATAATAACTGGGAGACATTTAAGGTCATTAAAAATTAATTTGGAAAAACCGTTTCATGATGATGGAACGGTTTCTTTATCTCTAATCCTAGTAAATCTTTTTAAAAACTTTCTCATGTGGTTTTATTGTCTTACCATGATACCTTTGTCTATCATATGGTTATTTAGAGCAAGCAGACCTATAATTGAATTATAAACGGGCAAAAAGATTAATTTAATTTTCAAAAATTACTGAAAATTCAAAAAATATAATTATATTTGTATCAGAAATTTAAAAGATATAAAATGCAACTTTCAGAAGCCAAAGAAAAATATATTCAGACCTGGGGAACCTTTGCGACCAATTGGGGAATTAACCGTACAATGGCACAGGTGCATGCTTTACTTTTGGCGAGTGGCAAGCCATTATCTACAGATGAGGTGATGGAGCAGCTGGAAATTTCCAGAGGGAATGCCAATATGAACCTCCGTGCCCTTATCGATTGGGGTATCGTAAGAAAAGAATTTATAAAAGGTGACCGTAAAGAGTATTTCGTAGCAGAAAAAGATGTATGGTATCTTTTCAAGCAAATTACCAAAGAACGTAGGAAAAGAGAGATTGAACCGGTAATTTCTTTTCTTGAAGAATTGAGGAATATTGATGATAATGATTCGGAAGAAGCAAAAGAATTTATCAAACTAATGGATGATTTCAGCTCTGTAACAGGAAAAATCAATAACATTATGGATCTGGCAATAAAGAGTGATGATCACTGGCTGGTAGGAAAGATCACCAACCTGCTGAAATAAAATAGAAAAGGACTACAATCCTTTTTTATTTCAATTTTATTTTCAAAAATTACTGAAAATACAATATTTTAAATATTTTTAGAAATGAAAACACTCATCTTTAAGATCTGGATGTACATTACGTTCCGATCAAAGAACAAGCGAACCCGGGGAGATTTTCTTAACCTTTAAAACAGAAACAACCCTGCCTGTCATTATTCTAACTACCATTTAAAACTATAAATCAATGTCTAGAATTTATTTAGAAACCCAGGTTAATGCTGATATCCACACCGTTTTTGATTTGGCAAGAAGTATAGATCTGCATCAGCAGTCAACCTCAAAAACTCATGAAAAAGCAATTGCAGGGCGTACATCCGGTTTAATTGAAGAAAACGAAACCGTAACCTGGAGAGCAAAACATTTGGGAGTGTATCAAACCCTCACCACAAAAATTATTAGCATGGATAAGCCCAATCAGTTTACTGATGAAATGCAGAAAGGAGCCTTCAAATCATTGCATCACCGGCATATTTTTAAAAGGACAGATGGAAAAACGCTGATGATTGACATCTTTGATTTTGAATCCCCATTAGGAATAATAGGAAAAATAGTTAACAGGATATTCCTTAAAAACTATCTCAGAAATTTCCTGTTAGAAAGAAATCAGCTCATAAAGGCAACTGCAGAATTAACAACAGATTCCATAACAACCCAGGTACGAAGAGCCAACTTAATCTGAGAATAGGATAAAATTCTATTTTTTTACACATTAAACATTCCAAATCATGAATTTTTTAAAAGCAGAATGGCGGAAATTAGCCATCATCAATTACGAAATCAATCCGGAGCTGTTATCACAATATCTTCCAAAAGGCACTGAGCTTGATTTTTATAAAGGTAAATGTTATGTCAGCCTGGTTGGGTTTATGTTTCTGAATACAAAATTATTGGGCTTACCTATTCCCTTCCATCGCAATTTTGAAGAAGTGAACCTCAGGTTTTATGTAAAGAAAAATGAAAACGGAATATGGAAGAGAGGAGTGGTTTTTATTAAAGAGATTGTTCCGAAGCAGGCTTTAAGCTTTGTTGCCAATTCTGTTTATAAAGAAAATTATCATACCATGCCGATGAAAAATATAATTCGCCATCAGGAAAAAGAATTATTGATTCAATATTCATGGAAGGACAAGAACTGGCATTCCATTCAGATCACTGCAGAAAATAAGAAACAGCCTATGGAAGCCGATTCAGAATTTGAATTCATTACAGAACATTACTATGGTTTCACTAAAAAAGAAAATAAAACCTCAGAATATGAAGTCTGTCACCCCAAATGGGATTGCTACCGGATAAAAGAATATCAGCTGGAAATTGATTTTCAAAAGATTTATGGGCGCGACTTTGAGTGCCTTAACCATCAGCAGCCCATTTCGGTAATGTTGGCTGAAGGTTCGGAAATTAAAGTAAAAACTAAAAAATATCTTATTTAATATAACCAGGATTTTCTAACCATAAACCTTATTAAAATGAAAATAATTATCGCTGCCGGAACCGGATTTCTAGGCCAGAATTTAGAAAAATATTTTACAGAAAAAGGCGATCAGGTTTATATTCTGACCCGTAATCCCAAACGTAAAAATGAGATCTATTGGGATGCTGGAACAATAGGTGAATGGAAAAACAGTCTTGAGCATACTGATGTGCTTATCAATCTTACAGGGAAATCTGTTGATTGCCGTTACCATGAAAAAAATAAAACAGAAATTTATACATCAAGAATTGACAGTACCAAAATATTGCAAAAAGCGGTTGATAGTTGTATTGTCCCACCAAAAGTGTGGTTGAATGCAAGTTCTGCAACCATTTACATTCATTCTGAAAAACAATTGAATACAGAGGAAAACGGAATTATTGGAGATGATTTTTCAATGAATATCTGTAAAAGCTGGGAAGAAGAATTTTTTAGAATTCAAAATCAGGAAATAAGAAAAATTGCACTCCGTACTTCCATTGTATTGGGAAATAACGGTGGAGCATTTCCCAAACTGAAAATGATAACCAGACTAGGACTGGGAGGGAAGCAGGGAAGAGGAAATCAGATGGTAAGCTGGATTCATATTGAAGATTTCTGCAGGGCAGTAGATTGGATTATCCAAAATAAGAACCTACATGGTACCATTAATATAACAGCACCAATTCCGTTATCTAACGAAATCATGATGAAAAAACTAAGAAAACAGTTCAAAGCTCCCTTTGGACTGAATGCTCCGATATGGCAGTTGGAGATAGCTTCCATATTTCTGAAAACAGAAACCGAATTATTGCTGAAGAGCCGTAATGTGTATCCTGAAAAGCTCATTGAAAGCGGATTCCAATTTTCATATCCCACTTTTGATGAAGCCGTTCTTCAGCTTATTAAGGATTCCTGATCCTTGAAAACGTACTTAAAAATAAAAGAGCAGAAATCACTTCCACTCTTTTAAAAATATAATGAATTAAAAATGTCTAATACTTTCTTGCCAGCAGTACATTCAACAGGAATGTACCCGCCCAGTTACTGTTATTAGTACCGTTAGTACCAATGAAATCTACACGGGCTACAGAGATGGTAAGCCTTGTTTTGCCGCCTGTGCCATTATTAGCGAGGCTTACAAATGATGCTGTAAACACATCCGGAAAACTTGAATTATTTCCTGCAGTAAGAATAGGATACATATTGGTAACATTAAAAGGAGTGCCCTGATACTCATACACAAGGGTCATTCTGCTGGTGTTGGAATAGGAAGCCGTATGGGCCCTGTCCACAGATGTTTTACTTATTATCCACCATCTGTCAGTCGCAGAACCTGAATCATATCCTGTATTGGCGTGATTGGTCCAGTCTGCAATAGCCGAGGTTCCAAGCGCATGAGGAGGGATCGTAAGCTGGGTACCATAAATCTCCACATTGCTAGGCTTAGGAAGAACTGTAAAAGATAAATCCCAGGTTCCTGCGGAAGTATTACTGTTATTAACCACTTCAGCATATGCTCCTGTAGGAATCACAAAAGAAGCAACAGGGGTATTGTCAATTCTTAAAGTATTTCCACTGGACGCCTGTAGCGTAATTGCGTTGGCGGAAATGTTTTTAATCTTATAAATTCTTCCGGTAAAACTCGCTGTTCCGGTTCCGATGACAGGAAGGGTGAATGTGGCGTCGGCAGTTCCGTTATAAGTGATGTAATGATCAGTAGCAAGAATATTATAAGTGGTAGCTGTGACCTCAGTGTAGCCGGCCCTTAATGAACCGTTTACGGCAAGTGTACTGTTGGGAGTCGTGGTGTTAATGCCTACTTGAGCATTTAAGGTTATAGCACCAAACAAGAAGATTGAAATATATTTTCTCATATTGTCTTTTTTTAAATGTTTTTACAAAAATATATAAAAATAGTTATTGTATATGTTTTTTTTATTGATTTTAAGTTAATTTTAATTTAAATCTCTTATTTGTGATATTTTAGTTTTGTAGAATAGTCTGTTTTTTTGATGTATAACTGTTTTATTTTATGATGACTGTGTTCTCTTAATATAAAAATAATTATTACGCAATAGTAGCAGTTTGATCCTTTCTTTATTGATGAAATGCTAATATTTATTAATTTATTTAGAATATTTGTAATTAAAGTATTTGTGTTCCACTAAAGTGGGTATGCTGTGTTTACAAATACATATTGGTATGATATATGTAGGTTTACAGGATAAACCGGAATGAATTTTAATAAATATTGAATTCATTCTTAAAATATGAGCATTATGAAAAAGTTATTGATTTCAACCCTTTTATTATTTGGTTTATCCATGAGTACTTTTGCACAGAAGCACCCGCCAGCTCCTCCACATCCCTCGAAAAATGAATTAATCAATCTTAAGATGCAGGAACTGGATAAAAAATACAACACCGAAAAGAAGCTGATCCTGAATCATCCGCTCGCAACCAAACAAATGAAAAGAGATCAGATGAAAGCTTTGAATAAAAGATATCAGACTGAAAAGCGATTGCTTAGACAAGTAAAATAATGAGGATTTCTTGCACTTATTAAAATTTTACAGGTAAAATTTTATCCAATGAATTTTACGAAGTTTGTATTTTAAAATAATTTTTATTGAAAGAGAATGCTTTTTGTGTTCTCTTTTTTTGTGTAATTTTAAATAAAAAAGGCTTATTGGTGGATTTTAAGATCAATCTGCAGAAACATGAAACATCCAATATTTTTCCTTAAATTCGCATAAAAATTTTTAAAGTAATGAATTACGATATTATTGTCATTGGAAGTGGTCCTGGTGGATATGTTACTGCGATCAGAGCAGCACAATTGGGTTTCAAAACCGCAATTATCGAGAAAGAAAACTTAGGAGGAATCTGCCTTAACTGGGGATGTATTCCAACCAAAGCTTTATTGAAATCTGCTCAGGTTTTTCATTATATCAACCATGCTGAAGACTACGGATTAAATAAAGTAGAAGCAAGCTTTGAATTCCCGAACGTGATTCAGAGAAGCCGTGGTGTTGCCAGCAAAATGAGCAAAGGAATCGAGTTCTTGATGAAAAAGAACAAGATTGACGTAATTCTTGGTACTGCAAAAGTACAGAAAGGTAAAAAAGTTTCCGTAACAGATAAAGACGGTAAAGTAGCTGAGTATACTGCTAACCACATTATCATCGCTACAGGAGCCCGTTCAAGAGAATTACCTAACTTACCGCAGGATGGTAAAAAAGTAATCGGATACAGACAGGCATTATCTCTTCCTGAGCAGCCAAAATCTATGATCGTTGTAGGTTCCGGAGCTATCGGGGTAGAATTTGCTGATTTCTATAACACAATGGGAACTAAAGTAACCATTGTTGAATTTATGCCAAACATCGTACCTGTAGAAGATGAAGAAATCTCTAAACACTTGGAGAAATCTCTGAAAAAATCAGGAATCGAAATCATGACTAACGCTTCTGTAGAAAGTGTAGACACTACAGGAGAAGGAGTAAAAGCTAACGTGAAAACAGCTAACGGAAACATTACACTTGAAGCTGATATCCTATTATCTGCTGTAGGTATTGCTGCTAATATTGAAAACATCGGTTTAGAAGAAGTAGGAATCCAGACAGATAAAGGAAGAGTTTTAGTAAACGAATGGTATGAAACTTCTGTACCTGGCTACTATGCAATTGGTGATATTATCCCAACTCAGGCATTAGCTCACGTTGCTTCTGCTGAAGGAATCACTTGTGTTGAGAAAATCAAAGGAATGCACGTTGAGAAAATTGACTATGGCAATATCCCTGGATGTACTTACTGTCACCCTGAAGTAGCTTCTGTAGGTCTTACTGAAAAGCAGGCTAAAGAAAAAGGTTACGAAATCAAAGTTGGTAAATTCCCTCTTTCTGCAAGCGGTAAAGCTACTGCAAACGGAAATACAGACGGATTTATCAAAGTAATCTTTGATGCTAAATATGGGGAGTGGTTAGGATGCCACATGATTGGTGAAGGAGTAACTGATATGGTTGCTGAAGCAGTAGTTGCCAGAAAACTAGAAACTACAGGTCACGAGATCATCAAATCTATCCATCCGCACCCAACTGTTTCTGAAGCAATCATGGAAGCAGCAGCAGCAGCTTACGGAGAAGTGATCCACATTTAATCTGAAATACAGAAATAATATAACTATAAGCCCGGATTTTCCGGGCTTGTTTGTTATTAACATAAAACATCACTTTTATTATCAAAGCTTCCTATTATTTATTGATGAGGATTACTTTATTGCATTTCCTCATTCAGTTTATAGCTGTCTTCCAGAAAATGGTATTTTACGATCTTGCCGTCTATTACTTTAAAAATTACCACAAACTCAGTACTAAACACTTTATTGTAAGCAAGGATTTTAGAAGACAGATGTCCGGTAACGGTAGCATTTTCGCCATTAATAGCTATGAAATCGATATCGAACTTTTCTGATTTGATATTAGAGTACAACTCTTTAAAAAAATCTTCTATTTCTTTCTTTGTCTGTCTTTTACCTGTCCATGGGAATTTTTCTTTATTACCCGGTAAATCCCAATCTACATTTTCAGCAAACAAATCTAAAATATTCCCTTCCTTTTTTCCGGATTGAATAGCATAAAGTTCCTCTAAAACTTCCTTTGTTGATGGCGCTGTCCTCTTCTGTGTATCGCGAAACGGATTATTGAAAATCCTTACCCTCTCTATATCTTCAGAAGTAAAATCGGGATCTACATAGATGTGTACACGTTTAATGAATTCTCCTTCAAATTCAAAAACGTTACAGAATTTACCAAGAGAAATTCTATTATCCGGCCATTTTTTCCCGGATCGTGTAATTCCTTTTTCTGTTCCTTCTACTACAATTGTATTATCCGAAATTATATAGTTGAAACCATCAATATCATGAGTAAGGTCTTGCAAATGACCGCCAATGGTTTTTCCAAAATTTCTGATCCCTTCTTTTCCTTTTTCAAATCCGAATTTAGGATAATATAGCTCTACATTGTCTGTATAGAGATTGAAATATTCCTCATCAAATTGTCCGTCATCCACCTTTTTAAAATAAGTTTTCACTTTACTTTTTCGGAGAGCTGCTAAGTCTGTATTGTTCATAGTATTCTGTTGTTTTGTCGTTGTTGTTTGTTGAGCTTTAATATCTGGAATTCCCATTAATACTAATAGAGCTGTAATTATTATAATTTTGTTTTTCATTTGTTTTATTCTAAACCGATCGTTCCAAAATGGGATAAAAAAATTATTTCCGGATTTGTTCAATTAAAAAATCGACCATTTCCATCACTTCCTTTTTATTCTGAGTTAAATTGTAATGGCTCCAGAAACTGCTGAAAGAAGACAGGATGTAGCGGGCAATAATTGTTGATGAAGTTTTATTTTTGATATCTCCATCTGCCTGAGCCTGTAGAATTGTTTTTTCTAAAATAGCCTGTAAAGATGCACCGCTTTTCAGAATAAGCTGTTTGGCTTCCGGGTCTGTGGGAACAACTTCAAAAATAGTTTTCACAGCAAGGCATGCTTTATTATCTGTTAAAGTCTGCTCAACTACCTCATGGATAATAAATTCGAGGGCTTTTATTGCTTTATTCTGAACAATTGATGCTCTTAAATACTGGTTTTCCTTAAAAGCAGTATAGTCTTTTAAACATTTTAAAAATAAGTCGTGTTTGTTGCCATAGGTATCATAAATGCTGCTCCTGTTCAGCTTCATAGCATCAACAATATCATGCATAGAAGTTGCATAATAACCTTTTTCCCAAAATAAATTGCGGGCTGCTTCCAGCTTTTCGGTATAGTCGAATTCTTTATTCCTTGGCATAGTGCAAATATACAATTTAAACCAATCGTTCCAAATTAAATCTGTTTTTATTTAAATTTTTCGAAGCATTTACGTTAGAATTAGATTTTTTAAGAGCGCTTTCTGTTAAAATAATCATATTTATAAAAATTAATCATAATATATCACCATGATTCCTTACATTTATTCTATGAATTTTGAGAAAGTAGGACTTGTTTTGTCAGGTGGCGGTACCAAAGGTATCGCTCATGCAGGAGTATTGAAATTCTTGAAGGAAAAAGAGATCAAAATAGATATTCTTTCCTGCTGTAGTGCAGGGTCTATTGTAGGATGCCTTCATGCCATAGGAAAAACTCCTGAAGAAATTATGGAATTCTTTAATTCCGTTTATTTTTTTAACTGGAAGCATTTTGCATTCAACCAGCCGGGATTGGTTTCTTCAGTTATCTTCAGAAATTATCTTAAACCTATTTTTCATGACATGAAACTGGCAGATCTGGATATTGAAGTGAAGATTGTGGCAACAGAGCTGGTTACCGGAACTCAGAAAATTTTTGATAAAGATTTTGAAGTTGTGGATGCTATTATTGCTTCGTGTTCCATTCCTGGAATTACCACACCTTATATTATTGGTGATGAGATGTATTGTGATGGGGGAGTACTGAACAACTTTCCGGCAGATATTATCAGAGATGACTGTGATAAACTTATCGGCGTATTCGTTTCACCACCCAACGATGCTAAAATCAAAGACCTGAACTCTATTAAAGCCATTGTTTCCCGTTCTTACGATCTTCTTTCCTATAGAATAGAGAAAATAAAATTTGATTACTGTGACTGGTTTATTTCTTCTCAAAAATTATCTACTTACGGAACTTTTGAACGAGGAAAAGACCGTTTGGAGCAGATTTTCGATATTGGATATAAAGCTGCTGTAGAAAGTTATGAAGACAGCCGCTTTCTTACAGAATTAAGACAATCCGGAACATAAAGAAATCCTGCATTAATACAGGATTTTTATTATAAGGATGAAGGATGCTGTTAAGCGTTTAAAGGTATTTATCATTTAAGTTACTTTCAGTATCTTTCTTCAAGGTCTTTTTATATGCTTTATCTTAATTTTTAACCACAACTCCGTCCTGGCGAACAATTTCGCGGTCATTAACATCAGTTACAACCAAGGTATAGGGTGCTTTTTTCGCAGAATCTGTAAGATAGTTTCTCCACACCTGATAGCTGTGGCCTTCATTAGTGAAATTAAAATAGTAATTCCCTCCAGTGCCGTCAGGAATCAGTTCTCCGTCACTGATGATCATGCTTGGCTTAGCTGTAATTTTTGCGTTGGCATTCCACGACTGGTACAGATACCTGCCATTCGGCTGCTTATCAATTCTGATTTTAAACTTTTTGGTTTTGATAATAACAGTTTTAGGAACCTGTTGAAAAGCATTATAGGAAAGAGTCGTGCTTTTTGGTAATGAAGGAGTTTCTTTAGCAGAAACCAAAGAGAACTGAGCTAAAGTGAAAGCTCCTAATAGAAAGTACTTAATCATATTGTAATGGTTATTGGTTAACTGCTCAAACTCCATCAAATATAGAGCCAATATTGGGATCTCTGCAGGAATTAAAGACGTTGTTTTTAGTTTGTGACAGCAGTATAGCTTGCGAAAGCCTCTTCCAGACTGTCAAATTTGCCTTTAAATTCATCAATAGGGCAATCCTGAAGAATATTTCCTTTATGAATAAGAATAACCCTGGAGCAAAGCGCTTCCACTTCCTGCATGATATGTGTAGAAAGTAAAACTGTTTTCTGCTGCCCGATCTCTTTTATTACATTTCTGATCTCCAGGATCTGATTAGGATCCAGACCATTGGTAGGCTCATCCAGGATTAGTAGATCAGGCTGGTGGATAATAGCCTGTGCTAATCCTACACGCTGTTTATATCCTTTAGAAAGCTGCCCGATTCTTTTTGATTTTTCCGGAGTTATTCCTACCAGTTCAATCACTTCATCTACCTTAGATTCAGGGATTTTGTGGATATTGGCTACAAACTGAAGGTATTCCTTCACATACATTTCCAGATAAAGCGGGTTGTTTTCCGGTAGAAAGCCTATTTTTCTCTTGCTTTCAATTTCGTGTTGGGAAATATTCAGGCCATTAAAAATAATCTCCCCTTCATCAATTTTCAGGGCTCCTACAATAGATTTCATCAGGGTAGATTTTCCGGCTCCATTAGGTCCCAGAAGACCAATGATCTCATTTTTATCAATAGAAATGTTGATATTGTTTAAAGCAGTCTGTTCACCAAATTTTTTAGTTAAATTATTTATCTGAAGCGGCATAATTTTTAATGTCTTTCTGCAAAAATAAAATAAAAAAACTCATTCGCCGGAATGAGTTTCGCAATATTTATAAATTATAATTATTTTTTTGCTTTTTTCTTAGCTCCGGTTGCCGGAGTTGCGGTAGAAGCAGTACTGGCTCCTCCTTTTTTCAATCCTTCCTGGCTGGGGGTAGAAGTTTTGTCATACATGGTATATTTACCATTTGTTCTTCCGAATACTTTATCAACCTGTTTTTGGGTTAGAAACTGTGATTTTCCCACGTATTTCCTGTTTTTATTGATGTATTGGATAAACTGTACAGTCGGCTGTCCATAATTTTTTTCATAATGAAGCTCGATGATATCGTTGGGAAGTTCCAACACTATATTTTCATCAGGAGCAGAGATAAAACCATCTGTAATAAGCTTATAGAGCCCTGAAACGTCTCCGTTCAGATTTTGGAATGAAAAAGCTCGGATTGTGTTCAGGTTACTGGTATTCAAATCCTGATAATTGACAGTATACTTGTCTTCTTTTTTATATAAACCAACAGAATTGTCTTTGCCGATTTCCACCAAACTTTCATTTTTCAACACTTTAATCTGAGAGAAAACTGAAATACCGAACATACATGTAATAAGTAGAATTATTTTTCTCATGGAATGAATTTTAATGTTTTATAAATTGGTGCACATAAACTTACGAATAAAACGCCTAAAAAGCAATTTTATTCCTTAAGGCAAAAGTAATATTTTTTTTTAATATCTGTAAGAAACAGGCAGATAGGGAAAGGTGCTGTTAGTTGTTTGTAATTCTTTGTAATATAGTTGTTTATCTGTTTGTTGTGAAAAATATCTCCACTTATATTTATTCCGTAATCCGAAAAGGATAATATTGTAACGGATTGAAAAACAGGATGAAAATGATTAATCTAAAGCAGCGGCTTTAAAAAATATTCAAAAAAGTGTTAAAATGATAATTTGTAAGCAGAAATGAGAATAGAAAGCAGAATGAGCCGATCTTTAAGTTATTAATAAACAGTTATAAAAGCCTGTTTTTTGAGAAACCGGCTATAAATCTTTCGAATTCCTGCCGGTAGCTTCTGCCTACCGGAATCTCATAGGACCCGAGGTGGATTTCACTGTTATTGAAAGCCGTAACAAATGCAGTATTGATAATGAATGACCGGTGAACTCTTACAAAGCCTTTTGATGCTAAAAGCAATTCCAGGTCTGTTATTTTACTTTTTGAAATAAAACTTTCATTGCCGGCTAAAGTTATCTTGATATCATTTCCCTGGCTTTCAATATAGATGATATCTGCCAGAGACAATTTCCGGTGCATTCCTTCTGTTTTAAGAATGATAAAATCACCTTTAGAATCATTAATATTCCTTAATACCCGTTCCACAGATTTAAAGAAACGTTCGAAAGTGATTGGTTTCAAAAGATAGTCCACCGCTTCCAGTTCAAAACCTTCAATGGCGAATTCCCGGTAGGCGGTGGTAAAAATGGTTTTAGGTTTCTGGGGAAGGGATCTCAAAAAATCAATTCCGTTGAAGTGCGGCATCTGAATATCAAGAAACATCAGATCCACAGTCTGATTTTGAAGGAGTTTATAGGCTTCAAGGGCATTTTCTGCTTTACCAGTCAGTTTTAAATGATCGATTTTGGAAATATGATTTTCCAGTAAGGTTGCAGCCAGGGGCTCGTCATCTACAATAATACATTTAATCATATTGTGAAGGAGTGGTGATTTCGACGTTAAAAATATTGTTTTCCCGGGAGATAATGAAGGTAAAGCGGTCCTGATAATAATATTGAAGCTGTCGGTTAATATTCTCAAGCCCTATTCCTTTTTCATTATAATCTGAAATATCATTACAGGTATTTTGGATTCTGAAGACAGACTGTTGGGCGCTGGTCTCCAGTTCTATTTTTATTTCCGTTTGCTCCACATTTTTTCCGGCACCGTGTTTAAAGGCATTTTCCACCAGAGTAAGATACAGCAGCGGTGGGATGAAATTGGCAGACTTTATTGCTGTATTTCTGGTTATTTTTAATCTTTCATCAGTATAACGCAGGCTTTCCAGAGCAATATAATCATCAATAATACCCATTTCTTCTGTAACAGACACCCATTTTTTCTGGCCTTTGTACAGGATATAATCAAGAATATCTGAGAGCTGGCTGATAGACTGGGATGTTTT
The DNA here is from genome assembly GCF_003815975.1 of Chryseobacterium bernardetii. NCBI lineage: Bacteria > Pseudomonadati > Bacteroidota > Flavobacteriia > Flavobacteriales > Weeksellaceae > Chryseobacterium > Chryseobacterium bernardetii. The sequence goes on along the minus strand of NZ_CP033932.1, from coordinate 4,748,098 downwards.
ATCTGAATTAATGACTGACAGGGAATAGATATTATTCAGGGTGTTAAAAAGAAAGTGAGGATGAAGCTGGGATTTCAGGGATCTTAACTCCAGTTCGGCCTTTTCTTTTTCCAATTGAATGGTATTTTCTTTTTCATCTTTATACCGCATGAAAAACATCATTGAAATAAAGATAAAAGTGCCACTGATGATCGGAAATGTATAATGAAACAAAAGGTATCGGATATCAGTGAAAATACTCATCAGGCTGTCTTTGGGTTCCTTGATGAAAAAAGGTTCGGCAAAATCAACAATAAATATCCTGTTGGCAACAGAAATAAAGTATAAACTCAGGATAAGGTACACGATGAATTCTACATGTCTTTTTTGGTCAAAGAAATGACGGATCAGAAAAAAATAGATGAAATTGGCCGCCAGCACCTGAAAGATCCAATGACAGAAATTATAAATTACCAGCTGTTTAAACATTTCTCCATTGTAATCATCATAAGTTCTTGCAATTCCAAACAAAAACAAGGCGGCCCAGAAAAATAGCTGGAAGTATATATTTTGCCGGTTAAAGGTGATTGCTCCGATTTTCATTGTCATCAAAAATAGAAAATCTTAAGATACGGCTGGTAAAAGTGATGTGAAATCCAATAAAATAAGGGTAAATAGCAGGATTTTAAGTTCGGATTGTCTATTTTGCCATTGGCATGTGAATTCCTGTTTTCTGAATGCTGTGTTTAAAAGGGATTATGTTTTTGGCAAGATTTGCAGTAAAAAAATATGATAACAGAACGTTCAGAAAGATTTTACGGGCTAGATCATCTGAGATCATTGGCTATTGTGATGGTTTTACTCTTTCACTACCGCTCATTTAAGCATCCGGAATGGGTTGATACAATAGGGAGATTTGGCTGGACCGGAGTTGACCTTTTCTTTGTGCTGAGTGGCTTTCTGATCTCTGGGCAATTGTTCCAGGAGATGAGCAGTAAGGGGTCAATAAGTTTAAAGTCATTTTATATCAAACGTTTTTTCAGGATTATTCCATCTTATTTTTTTACTCTCTTTCTGTATTTTACCATTCCTTTTTTCAGGGAACGGGAAGCATTGCCACCTTTATGGAAGTTTGTGACTTTCACCCAGAATTACGGATTGGATGTGATTCATCAGGGTACATTTTCTCATGCCTGGTCTTTATGTATTGAGGAACAGTTTTATCTTCTTCTTCCTTTGTTTCTTCTGATGATAATGCCTTCAAAGTTTTTTAAATATTTTGCTGTTTTAATAGTCTTCTTCATCACATCCTCTTTAATGATGAGGTTGGTAATATGGAACGGAACTATAGCCTGGATAGATAATAATTCCCTGGAATTCTGGCGCTCATGGTACATGAAAATATATTACCCAACCCATACAAGATTGGATGGGCTTGGAACAGGAGTCCTTATTGGTTATTTCATGCAGTATTCTGCCGGATTTAAAAAAGCAGTTCATCAGAATGGTAACAAACTTCTTATTTCAGGAATCATCTTGCTGGGTATTGCATTCTGGATTTGTAATGAACAGGTTTCAAAAGGAGCGTCCGTATTTGGGTTTACTTTGGTGGCAATAAGCTATGGTTTTATTGTTTTATCTGCAGTTTCATCATCATCATTTCTTTCCAGGTGTAAATCTTATATTACTGCTGAGGTGGCTGCCTTATCTTATGCAATTTATCTTTCGCACAAAGGAATTATTCATATGATTCAGGCTTTTTTTGAAAAGTTTGATCTTGGAACTTCAGACACGGTATGTCTGATCATTTGTCTGTTGGGGTGCGCTGTAGGCGGCTTAGGGTATAGGTTTCTTGTTGAAAAGCCTTTTAATGGTATAAAAAACAAAATTTTAAAGCAAGAAAAATTTTAGTATACAATCACAGATAAAATCTTTGTGCCTTAATACCCCTGAAAACTATATACTTTGACCTTTCCTGCGTGATAAAGGGTCGAGACAAAAATAAAAGGTGGTTCTTAAAAGAAAAACCACCTTTTATCTGTTATTTTAATAAAATTATTTTGAAGTGATACTTTTCAATACAACATTTTTAATAGCTGCTTCCTGAAAACTCCAGTGTTCGCTGTTTTTAGGCATTTGGTTTTCAAGGATAATCAGGCTGGTATCTGCAGATGGAAAGTATACATTCAGGCATGTAAAACCGTCACCAAGACCAGTCACTGCGTAATAATCAAGTCCGGCTTCTTTGATGAATCTGATATTGTATCCAAACCCCATACTTTCCTTTCCAAAAACATTGTGTTGAGAAGAGGTAGATGGGGTAAGAATCAGTTTCTGAAACCCGGGAGAGAGAAGTTTTCCTTTGAACAGTTCCTGATCCCACTTTGCAAGATCCTCTACAGTAGAAATAACTCCGGCTGCAGGAGCCATCTTCTCATTTAAAAATGACTCTTCTGCCTTTTCGAATTGGTTATTCTCACTGCTGTAGCCGGGAACCAGCGCCTGATTATTGTGGATATTATATACAAATGTTTTATCCATTTTCAGCTTTTTGAAAAGGGAGTTAGCGAGCTCTGTAAAGCTTTTTCCGGTTGTGTTCTGAAGAATTTCCCCCAAAAGCATATAGGAAAGGTTTCCGTATTTGAACTGTGAACCGGCTTTAAAAATAACCGGCTTTTCAAGATCTACAATTCCATGGGTATGATTCAAGAGGTTATGGACTGTTACGGTATCTGCCCAGGATTGAGTAATTGCAGGAAGATATTTTTTGATGGGAGTCTGAAGATCAAGTTTACCCTGTTCGGCAGCCTGTAAGACCAAAACAGCGGTAATTTGCTTTGAGTTTGACATAATTTCAAACTGATCGTCAGTTTTTAATGGAACCTTTTTTTCAAAATCCTTATATCCGTTGGCCTTCAGGTATTTTGCTTTTCCATTTTGAGAAACCAAAACCACTCCATTGAATTTTAATGGAACAGAAGAAGTAATAATACTGTCTATTTTTTTAAATAAAGGAGTGTTTTTCTGAGCCTTTGCATGAAATGACAGTAATGCAGAGATTGCAAGAGTAAAAAATAGTGATGTTTTGGTCATGAGTTTACTTTTTATTGTAGTAGTCATAAGCAGCTTTGGAAATATCTGCAATAATTGATTCTGAGTTTTCAAATGTTTCATAAGTATCATGTACAAAAACAGCAATATATATTCTCTTTTTATCTGAGAGTTCTATAATTCCATAATCATTGATGGCTCCTGTCATTCCTTCTTTATTGGTAAACGAAGTTCCTGTACGGTGAGCTACTTTAACGTCTTTTGGTAACTTGCCTTTAAGTCTTTTGGTTCCCGTTGCATTGTTAAGCATTGCCGTATACAACCATTTTGTATGTTCCTTATTCAATATTTTTCCGTTATAGAACTGTTCCAGTAACCTAATGGCTTCATTTGGTGTGATGGTATTGATGAATTGGGAATCCCAATCCTTATGCATATCTTCTTCATCATTTTTAATGACGATATCCTTGCTGTTGATGAAATTCTGAACATAATCAGGGCCGCCGATCAGTCTTAGCAGAATGTCTGTAAGGTTATTATCGCTATAAACTATCATCCACTGTATGCAGTCTTCCAGGCTGAGTTTTATATTTCCTTCGGGATATTTTTCTCTGAACGGACTGTAAGTATCCTCCAGAAGCTCTTCTTTTTTGATGTAGATCTTTTGCTGTAAAGAAAGTTCTCCCTTTTCCACTTTATGGAGAACCGCCAAGGCTACAGGAAACTTAAAGGTGCTCAGCATAGGAAGCAGTTTATTCCCATTGATCTGGGTGACTTCTTTTTTAGGGGTTCCTGCTGTTAAAATAGAAACTCCAACATCTGCCTTTTTATTGGCAAGAATAGATTCAATTGCTTTCTTGAATTCCGGATTGGTGTTATTTTGCGAAAATAGCGGAATACTGATAAATAGAACGAAAAGGGTAAGAATGAGTTCCTTTGACTTCATTGTAAGGCGGTTATTTAGGATGTTTTTGATTTCCAAATATATGTATTTTGGCTATCTTTTTTAATTTGATGTCCAATTTTTTAGTTATCAATTAAGGAAAAATGATTCCTATTACATAATTTTTAGAGATAATACGCGTTTAGGGTTCATAGGCTTTATGATTGCAGGCATAAAATCCATTAAACAAATGTTTGTATTTTTATTACATAATGTTTGTAGAAACGGAAAATTACGAACAGATAAAAATCTTTTGTTATGGAAGATATGCAGCATAAACATAAAATGCAGGATTCAAAGCATTCAATGTATGGACGTTTTGTGCTGATGGCAGTGGTGATGTTCATCGCCATGTACTGTTTGATGTTTGCAATGATAGACAGGCTGGAAAACTTCATTCCGAATATCAATAATGTATACATGACCTCATTAATGGTACCTGTAATGCTGTTGATTGAGTTATGGATCATGAAAAAAATGTATACCCATTCCGGGTTCAACTGGATTATTGTGATCATTGCCATTACCGTGGGCGTTCTTTCATGGTTAGGCATCAGACAGCAGGTAAGCGTGGGTGATGAACAGTTTGTAAAAGGAATGATTCCCCACCATGCAGCAGCTTTGCTGATGTCTGAAAAAGCAAACCTTACAGATCCTGAGCTGATAAAGCTGCAAAAAAATATTCTGAAAACCCAGGCGCAGGAAATAGAGCTGATGAAACGGAAGCTGAAAGAATTAGAAAAAAATAAATAAGAAGAAAAGATTAATCTATTGATAATCAAATTGTATGAATAGCATCATTTATATGAAATGGTGCTGTTTTTTTTGTTCTGAATCATTATAAAAACCGCTATTTTAAAGTAAATAGCGGTTGGTTTTGAAATATATTAAAATTGTTTTGCAGCTTTATCTAGTCATTCTGTTTAATTTGGGGGTTATTATTAATCTCTTTATTCGGGATCTGGAATTTAAATTTATCCGGTGTCAGGTTAAATCTTCCAAAAGTGTGGTTGGTTCCTGTATATATTCTTTCTAAAGGGGTATTTAATCTCTTCATATCAAACCAGGCATAGCCTTCGCCCCAAAGTTCAATTCTTTTCTGCAGGATGATTTCATTGATCAGCTCAGCACCTGTTTTGGCAGACAGTGTATAAGCCTTGTCTCTTTTGGATGTTATTTCAAATAAAACCTGCTTTGCTTCCGCTTCTCTACCTTGCCTTGCCAGCGCTTCTGCTTCTGTATAATATAATGAAGAAGCCCTGATGTAGATATAATCTCCTTCAAACATGCTTGGATCTTTGAACTTCCAGCTTACGTAGGCAGGATAGTTTTTTGTTTTTCCGTTAAAGGTATATTTGGCTGGCTGGCTTCCGTTGAATACTTTTTTACGGTAATCCGTATCGGGAATGGCATCATACAAACGCTTGTCAATAAGCTTATAGATCTGAGCTGCTCCTGCATATCCTTCATTGGTATTATCAAACATAGAGAAAAAGGAAGCATAATAATTACCGATACTCATTGTAGAAATCGTATTATGGAATCCCCAGATTACCTCCGGATTACTGATATTTGAAAACCCGGTAGTAGTATAATCATCTTCTGTCATCAGAGCAATTCCCTGCTTACTGTCTGCAGCATATTTTGCAGCCTTTGCATAGTCTCCGGTTTGCAGGAATATCTCAGCTGCAATGGCTTTAGCTGTTCTTTGATCAATCTGAGCTCTGGACAGACGTGCAAAGTTTTCCAGGAGAACTATGGATTCTTCAATATCCTGTCCAATCTGCGAATATACCTGTGCAACGGTTGATCTTGCCAGCCCCTGGCTGGGATTATCAGTAGTAAGCACTAATGGAAGTCCCGGATCCGCCTGGTGTCCTTTATAATCATTCGCGTAAAAACGGATCAGGTGAAAATAAGAATAAGCTCGTAAGGCTAACAGCTGTCCTTTAATAGCTTTGTTTTTAGGGCTTTCATTACCTTTTAAATCATTAAGAAGTTTATTGATGATGAATATCCTTGCATAAAAAGTGGTCCATACAATTTCTGATGCAACATTACTGGCATTGGTTGCTTCATAATTATAAAACATTCCCAGGTGCTGGTTTTTTGCCTGTATCACATCATTGGACATCAGATCTGCTCCTGCTTTTATTGCCATAATCCCAAAATCAGTATGTAAAGTAGTTCCTCCGGCACCGTTGCTGCGAAGATCAAGATAAATTCCTCCCAGGATTTTTTCCGGTTTTGACTGATCTTCATTTAGTTGTTCACCGGAAATATCACCCTCCGGTAAGGTGTTGAGATCATTAGCACAGCCTGTTGTAATGAAAGCTACGGCTACAGCTGATATAAAGTATTGTATTGTTTTCATAATTTCTTTTAAAATGATAGTTTAAAACCAAGTGAGACGCTGGATAATAAAGAATATCTGTAAGCATCAGATACTCCTGTTAATGAAGCCCGCGGATCATATCCTTTTCTCCTGGACCACAGGTACAGGTTGTTTCCTGTAGCATAAATCTTTAATGCGGATAATCCTACCTGCTTAACAAAATCATCAGACAACTGATAAGATAATGTTACATCCTGAAGGCTGATGTAATCAGACTTAACAAGGTACAAAGTAGAATGTCCATTCTGGTTGGTAGAACTGAGATCTACACGTGGCAATGCTGCTGTAGGATTTTCCGGAGTCCATGTTTTGTCAAGATCAGTTGTGTAGTTAGAACCGTACGTGTCAGAGTGGAAGAGAGATCTGTAGATATCATCATATCCGTATCCGCCAAACTGGTAAGCAAAATTAACTGACAGGTTTACTCTTTTATAGGTAATATCTGTTCCAAATCCACCATATACCTTCGGAATTGCAGATTTTCCGGTATTGTAGTCACTCGCTTCCTTATAATTATTGGTCACTGTTTTTTCTACCTGATGCGTGGTTGGGTTTACTGTATTTTTATACCATAATGCGTCTCCATTTTCAGGGTTTACACCTGCAAATTCTTTTAAATAATAAGTATACCGGTCTCCTCCTTCAGCCAGTATAAATAATCCTGAAACCAGACCTGTGGTTTTTTGTTGGTCTGGCAACCTTGTAATCTTGTTTTTATAATGAGTTGCATTGGCATAAAAACTCCACTGAATATCGTCTGTACGAAGAATGTCCACATTGATATTAGCCTGTATCCCTTTGTTGGTCATATCTCCGATATTTCCGTATTTTACATATGAGCCGGCGTTAGACGGTGGCAAAGGAAGTGTATAGATCATATCCGATACCTTTCTCTCAAAATAGTCAGCATTTAGATTTATCCTGTTGCTGAACAGAGAGATTTCAAAGCCGGCATTCAGGTTTTTGGAAGTTTCCCATTTTAAATCCCTGTTTCCTTGTTTCTTTAAAGTAAGTACCGGTTTACCATCTCCAAAATCATTAATTCCGTAGATATCCTGGTAAGCATAGTAATCTCTGGTGGTGCTGTTCAGAAGAATATTATCATTTCCCTGTTGTCCATAAGAAGCCTTCAGTTTCAGTGCATTAATCACCTTGTTGTCTTTAAGGAAATTTTCCTTGGCCACATTCCATGCTGCTCCTAATCCATAAAACGTACCCCATCTGCTTTCCGGAGCAAAGACAGAGGAACCGTCTCTACGAACGTTAGCATTAAAGAAATACTTATTATCATAGTTGTATAAGAGTCTTGAGAAATATCCTTCTACTGCATATTCATATCCGTTTCCTGATAGATCTGTGATTTTTACAGCATTATCAAAAGCCCATGATTCCGGTAATAAAAGCTGTTGTTTAGTTCCGGAAAATCCTTCGTTTTTTGTTTTATTCAGTTCATGACCAACAAGGATATTAAAGTTATGCTTATCGAATTTCTTCTGAAAGGTAAGCAACTGCTGATGGTTCAGTGTGTAATTGAATATGGATTCCTGAGTAATTGTTCCGCCCACAGATGAAGAAGTTCCCCCCAGTGTATTCCCGAACTGAAGGTTTTTTAGATTCTCAAGATAAGCCCCAAAACTGTAGGTGAAATCCAGCCCTTTGATGATTTCATAGTTTAGGCCCAGGTTGGTATTGCTGATATTGCTTACTCTCTGAGATTTGTCCTGCTGAAGATTTCCAACCGGATTTTCAAAAACAGCATAAGACCTTGTAGCGCCGTTAGGACCTTGTCCGTCCCCATAATCATATAAAGGATTTCCGTGGTTGTCATAAAGTTGCTGGTAATTGTCATTTCTAAGAAAAACCGGGTAGAAAGGCGCTATATTTCTGGCAAACTGGAATGGATTGGAAAACCCGCCCGTCTCTCCGAAATTCTGTTTGCTGTAAGTATAAGAAAGCGCTGTTGTTAATCTTAGCTTGGGCGTAATAGAGTAGTCTACATTTGATCTGATCCCGAATCTTTCAAAACCGGAACCAATGAGATATCCTTTGTCATCCAGGTAATTTAATGACGTATAAGATTTTATCTGTTCACCGCTGGCATTAATTCCTACCGTAGCTTCTCTTCTTAAAGCAGGTTTAAAGAGAAGTTTTTTCCAGTTATCCTGATAAAGGAGCTTGGCATTAGGGTTAAATGAACCGTCCGGGGTAATCAGCTGACTGAAGGGTACATCATAGACATTATATCCAAGTCCGTTCAATGCTGAAAGTCCTACGGCATGCGGAGTTGTAGTGGAGGGAAGAGCACCCGGCTGCTTCTGCCTGGCAATTTCTCCGATTCGGCCCCTGTTATAATAAGCAGTATAATAATCCTGTGGTGATGTATATACAGAATAATCCTCAATAGATCTGAAGTTAACCCCGGTTTTTATGTCAAGATCAACACTCAGTTTCTTGTTTTTACCTCTTTTGGTGTTTACAATAATAACCCCATTGGCCCCTCTGGAACCATATAAAGCATTGGAAGAAGCGTCTTCCAGAAAAGAAATACTTTCAATATCTGATGAAGAAATACTGTTGAGGTCACCACTGTAAGGAATCCCGTCCAAAACAATTAAAGGATCACTGGATGCATTAATAGAGCCTATTCCTCTCATTCTTATCGTTGGCTGTGAACCTGGCTGGCCGGAAGAAATTACCTGTACCCCTGCCACTTTACCGCCAATTCCCTGAAGAACGTTTCCGTTTTGAAGATTCCCAAGGTCTTTAGCCTTTAAAGCCTGTACAGATCCTGTAATTTCTTCCTTTTTTTGCTTTCCGAAGGCTACCACCACCACCTCTTTGATGGCTGTTTCCCGGGAAAGGCTGTCTTTTTTCTGTGCAAAGCCATATTCTGCGAATAAGAGTACGGCCAATACACCAAGTTTGCATTGTTTTTTTCTCATTATATTAATCTTAGGTTTTAAAAATTGAATAGGTATACTCTTTATCTTCCAGTTTAGGAAAAATAAATCCCCTGCCTCCCTTTTTTAAGGAGGTGTCAGAAAGAAAATGTTAAAATAGAGGAGGTGTACCCGGATTAAATAGGCCTTATGTTTATCGGGCTTTAATTCCTACAATAATGTGCATATTTCTTTGGGATTATGGCATCATCATTTTACACATCATAGATTCAAAGCACATCTTTTTAGAATTGATGTTGTGCTGTGAAAGGCTGTTCCCTGTACAACACTTTTGTTGAACAGAAGCTGTAGCCATGATCGTGTATAGGTAAGAATTAAAGTCATTCTTATTCATGAGAATAGAGTTTTATTTTTTAACTGGGTCAAAATTATTTAATAATTCATAAAACTTTGTTAAAAGGAGATATGAGAAAAATCATATTAGTCTACTTGTTTAGTAGGGTAATTGAAAATTGAATTATTTAGTTGTTGATTTATTTATTTAATTAATTGTAAATGAATCTATTAGTAGTTTTTAGAAAAACTTTTAGAATTTTTTAAAAATTCTTTTTTTGTGGATGAATAAAAATTAACAATATAAGTCTATTGTTTTTGTAGACTTTTTGTGTATTTTACGCCTGATTTCTTTTTAGGGAGCTTTATCCCGCTATCCACTCATACTCCTCACGCCTGGGCTAAGGCTTATGCATGTTCCGGGGTAACCGTTTCTATCGGGGCTAGGGAAGGATGAAAGATAAAAAATGTGTCGATAAAAGGTTTATCATTTGTTTTTTTTCAGATTGAACCTCTTTTACAGAAAAATTAATTATATTTTTGAATACTGTATTGGCAAAGTATGTTTGCCAGTAGCAGGTTACTATTATTATGAGAAAATACCTTACCTATATTTTAATGTTGGGATTTCCTCTGTTGGGAGCCCAGACTAAAGTAGCTGAAAAAGCTGCTTATCAGGAAAAATGGACATCGCTGGATACACAAAATACAGCAATGGCCTTTGATGCAGATGTAAAATTATCAGATGCTGAAATTGCTTTGGATAAAAAGCTATTCCAGATCAGGAAGCAGTTCCTCACCGAAACAGAAAAACAGCATATTCCCTTATACAGCCGTTCTTTCAATGAAATAAAACCCCTGATAGAATCCAGTAAGCTGTTTAAAGTCATCCAGACAATGCCTAAAGGAGCACTGCTGCATACGCATAGCGGCGGCCTGGCCAATGCTGAATGGCTGATTGCTGCAGCTAGAAAATATAAAGAATGTTATGTCTACGACCAAAAAGACAATGATCAATTTATTTTTGGACAGTTGGGCTTCTTTGAGAATGGCAAAGTTCCAAACGGTTTTGTCAACTTAAACCAGAAGCTGAATTCTGATGCCGGTTTTGAAAAGCAACTGCATGAACTTCTCCTTTTAAAGCGAGATAACCTTTGTTCCTATACAGATTATTGGATCGAGTTTGAGAAACGTTTTCAAAGAATTAACCTGCTTCTGCCTTACCGTCCTTTCTTTAAAGAATATTACCTGAAAGGCTTTCAGGATCTGGCTAAAGATAATGTGCAGCATGTGGAGATCAGATATATTTTTGATGAACTCTACGATTTTGAACATGGGAAATATCCATTAGAAAAGACTATTACAGATCTACAGGAGATTGTGAAGCAAATGCGTCAGACAAATCCTCAGTTCAGCCTGAAGCTGATATATTCAAGTTTTAAATTCCTGGATTCCGAAAGTATTGAAAAACAGCTTGATATTGCTTTTAAACTGAAAAAGCAATTTCCGGATATGATTTCCGGTTTTGATCTTGTTGCCGATGAAGCTGCAGGAAACAGTATCAATTCTTTCCAGAAAAACTGGACGAAAATCAATGAAATAACGAAGAAATCAGGAATAGAAATGCCATTGTTCCTTCATGCAGGAGAAAGTAATTCCGTTTTCAATAAAAATGTATTGGATATTACTTTACTGAACAACCAAAGAATTGGACATGGTCTTAATCTGGTCTATTTTCCAAAATCTATGGAACTGATAAAACAACAGAATAAATTAGTAGAAGTAAGCCCTATCAGTAACCAGATTTTAGGGTATGTGAGTGATTTGAGGAATCATCCTGCAAGGGTTTTGCTGAGTAGTGGTGTACAATGTTCCATTAATAGTGATGATCCTGCTGTATATGGTTATGAAGGATTAAGTTATGATTTTTGGGTTGCCTATATCAACTGGGAATTGGATGTGAAAGCTTTAAAGAAGCTGGTTTTCAATTCCATTAATTATTCTTCGTTAAATAAGAATGAGAAAAAACAGGCTGTAGAATATCTGAACACTCAATGGAATGATTTTGTGCAGATAGCTAATCAGCAGTTGAATTAAGGCTTAATGAAATAGCTGATCATCTAATCATCTGATGATCAGTCTGGAATATAACAAACAGCACCATTTCTTGATGGTGCTGTTTGTTTTTTATTCTTTATACACTTTTGTTTGCATTTCAGTTATTTTAAGAAAGTTGTGAAGCATAGCATTTTATATTGGTTTGTAATTATATTACTTAGGAATAAGATTAAGTAATAACACGCCAAGTTCTGTCGCAATGCTTCTGTAGATTTACATCATCAGTAAGAAATCACTTAAACGCGATGAAATTTCCTGATGTTTTAAAATATTTTATATTAAATCACATTAATATGACTTGTATAAATAAAAAAAAGCTAAATTTGGGCAGAATTTTAAAAGCTAATTACTCACTCAAAAAAACACGGGAATGAAAAAGATTTATCTTAGTGCATGTACTGTATGCACCATCCTTGGGCTCTCTGCCCAGGAAGTTCTGTGGCAGAAAGATATCAGATCCTCTACCCAGGATTTTCTAAGCCAGGTTACCACTACCATCGATCAGCAGTATCTTATTACGGGAAGCTCCATACAGAGCGATAAACTTCAGCAGGGAAGCAAACAGAACAACGGTTACGATTTCCATCTGGTTAAGCTTAACCAGCAGGGAGAAGAAGTCTGGGAAAAATATTTCTCCGGGAACAATCACGATTATTTATCTTCTACGGTAAGCACCCAGGAGGGTGGATTTTTAATTTCCGGCACCTCATTTTCAGGGAAAGGTTTAGATAAAAAAGAGGATTCCAAAGGCGGTTCAGACATCTGGCTCATCAGAATCAATGAATTCGGGGATGAATTATGGCAGAAAACGTTGGGAACCTCCTCGGATGAAGAAGCCAGAGCAGTAATTCAAAGTACAGATTTAGGCTTTTTTGTAGCTGGCAACGTACAAAACTCTTCTAAAGGTTATGGTTCTAAAGATGTTTGGATTGTAAGACTTGACAAGGACGGAAAAGAATTATCCCAGCTGACTTTAGGCGGAAAAGGCTTAGATGAAGTAGAGAAAATGATTCCTACCCGTGATGGCGGAGCTTTATTAGGTATCTATTCCAGAAGCTCTGTAAGTAGTTCAAAGAAAACTGAAAACTTCGGTGAAGGTGATTACTGGATCGTTAAGCTGGATAAAAACGGAAAGGTAGAATGGGAAAAGAACTTTGGCGGTAAAGGAGACGACCATGTAAGAACACTGGCTTTAACAGCAAACGGCTATATCATTGGTGGCGAATCCAGGTCTGAAAGATCAGGGAATAAAACGGTAGGTATCCAGGAAGGAACAGACCTTTGGCTGATTGCCCTTAACGAAAGAGGCGATGAACATTGGCAGAAATCCTACAATTTCAAAAACCGTGATATCCTGATGGGAATGAGCGTGATTCATTCTTCGGACGATACATCTTCAAAAGGAATTTTACTAGGCGGCTATACCCAGGCAGAAGGCAGAATAGAAAAAGATGATGAGACTTTCTGGATGCTGTACATTGATGGCAACGGAAATGAACAGTGGAGAAAGTATGTGGCCGGAGAATCCAGGCAGAAAGAAGAAAGGCTTTCAGACTTGAAATTAAACAGGGACGGTTCTATTGTTTTAGCAGGAACCAGTGCCAAGGAACTGGGGAAAGAAAACTGGAAGATCGTAAAGCTTGGTGACAAACAGGTGAATGACCTGATTGAAAAATATGACATCAAGATCTATCCAAACCCTGTATCTGATTATGCTTACGTAGAAATCGGTTTTGATTTCAAAGAAGCTGATATTATGCTGTATGATATGAGCGGAAGACAGCTTCAGAATTTTAAAACAAAGAACAGGGTCACCAAGATCAATACCCAGGCTTTAATACAGGGCGCGTATTTAGTGACTATAAAAACAGATAATAATAAAACAGCGAATGCTAAATTAATTAAGAAGTAAACTTATGAAAAATATTTTTATAATAGTAATTTTATTGTTTTCGTATAATATTGGATTTTCACAGATTTTCAAAAATTCTAATAATATATTTCCATATACTCCTGAAACGAGTAGTCTTTTAAAATATCGTGAAACACCTGTTTCAAATTATACAGGTGTTCCTAATATTTCAATACCAATTTATACCGTAAAATCAGGAAGCATAGAGGTACCAATTAATCTATCTTATCATGCGGGGGGGATACTAGTTTCTGAAATGGCAAGTACTGTAGGTTTAGGTTGGTCTATAAGTACTGTAGATCCAATCACTCGGAAAATTAATGGATTAGTTGATGAAAATGGTGTAATGGAAAACAATTCAGACAATATAGAAGGATTTTTAAATAATAATATAGACTATCAACAGAATTTATTAAATCTGATTAGGTATCCACAAAATAATCAACCCCTTTCAGATCTTATGCCCGATCAATTTAATTTATCTTTAAATGGCTTTTCTGGAAGTTTTTTTTATAATCCAAAGAATAAGAAAATAGTCACATTTCCAATATCAGATTTAAAGGTTGATTATAATAAAAGCGGTTCACAAATAAAAAAAATTGATACAATCAACATTACTGCAACTAATGGTATTAAATATACATTTGGAGGTGATGGAACAGAGACTTTTTATAATACTGCTACACCGTCTAGTAATTTTTATGGAGCCAATGCTTGGAAGATAAAGAGAATAAAAGGAATTGATAATAGTATTATTAATTTTTCTTACTTGTCTCACAATATTATCAAAAGAGCTATTGCACCACAGACAAGGCTTTTCCCATATACACTTCATGTATCAGCACTTGGGTGTAGTCCTTCTTCCAATACAGGAATTAATCCTGTTGAAACTGACACTCAGTTTTCATCAATGGAATCGCTTTTAGAAAGAATAGAAACTTCCGATGCTACAATTAATTTTATTTATTCTAATAGGTTAGATTTTAATGATTTAAAAAAACTTGATAAAATTATTGTTAAAAATAAATCAGATCAAATAATTTCAGAAAAAAGATTTAATTATGGATATTTTGAAACTATTCCTGAAGCTTCTGGGGTTTCAGATCCTACCGAGGATGTTACGAAAAGACTGAAATTACTTTCCTATCAAGAGTGTGATAGGGATGGAAAGTGTATAACAACTTCTTTTGAATATTATGAAGAAAACAAAATGACACAGAGGAATTCTTATTCTTCCGACCACTGGGGGTACTATAATGGTAAATTAAATAATTATGGTTATCCTAACGTGCCAATTAAATATTATAAAATTATGGGTAATTCTGTTGTAACTGTTGACGGATTTACTAAAGATCTTCAATCTGATTTAATCAGGATAGCTAATAAGGATGTTGATCCTTTATATACTCAAACTTTTTCTTTAAAATCAATTACTTATCCCGAGGGAGGAAAGAATGAATATATTTACGAACCTAATACAGCCAGTTCATTATTATATCAACCAAGTGATGAACATTATTTTTTAAAAACAAAAAAAGTACTTAACAAGGGTGAATTATTTGTAATAAGTGGTAGCGTAGAAGGAGATAATATTAACTATTCTCAACCACCAACAACAATTGAAAACAATTATACTAAAACATTTGTAAGAGAAATTGATCTTTCAAATTACGATAAGCATCTCAATTTGAAAATCACAAGAACATCAACCTTTAAAGCATCAACTTTTTCAAATTCGCTAGATAGCAGCTATTTATATGCATTATTTAGTATTTATTATTTTGAGAATGGAATTAAAAAATATTGGATATCAGATGTTCCACTAGATAGTGAAGTTACATTGGATTTTCATGAATATAATAGTCAAAATGTTCCGACCCAAAAGGTGTATGCGGAAATAAAACATATATATTGGGGGGGATTAAATTCCACTGGTAATATATCCAATTATATATATTTTTATTCTCAGGTAGGTTTTAGCTGGGAGGAGCCTGACCCCAATGCAATTGACACTCCCATCATTTTGGGTGGAGGAATACGCATCAAAGAAATCAAACAATATGATAATGATCAATACAAATATTCTACAAGATACTCCTATACAAAGAATGGAAATCCTCAGCGTTCAAGCGGAGTATTGTTTGATATTCCAATGTACAGTAAAAATAACAGAGTAGGACGAATTACCTCTGGGAGTTGTAGTGGAACAGCAGGTGGTTATGTTGGAGTGGGAAAGTCTGTAGAAGATGCTATTGAACTTTCTGTAAATCCTGTTATTACTGGTATGAGAACACAAGGCAAAACAATTGGCTATACAAATGTTGAAGTAGTAAAAACAGATGCTAATAATAATCCAAAAGGAAGAGAAATATTCCAATATTATACAGAGACACCATTACAGACAGGAGATAATTTTCTGGCTACCAATGAAAGTACTTCAGCAAAGTATGAATTTATGGAAAGTCGAGATTGGAGAAATGGACAACTGATAAAATATATAGCTTTTAAAAATGCAAGTGACACAATTAGAACAATTGAAAGAAATTTTTATATTTCAGGAGCTCCTGCTGCAATGGCAAATTATCTACTGGATAGAAATGTGAAGATGATTTTATATAATTTAATTTCACCTATAGATTATGTTCCAGGAGGAATTACATTCAGAGATTACGGACCACCAATATCATTCGCTACTGATTTATATATTAATGGTGTTTATCCTTCATATATTGGTATGAATTCAAATACTAGTCCTGCTCCTTTCCCAATTTTCGTAAGACACAACGATGCATTTTTATTGAAAAAAGAGACAACAACCGACTATTTCACTGACGGTCGTAAGAAAACAAAAACATCAGAATATTTTTATGAAGATGGACTATATCCAACAAAATTAACCTCAAAAAAAGATAGTTTTTCAGGAGAACATTTTATCATTAATACCAGCTATAAATATTCTTCTGAAAAAGGAAATCAAAAATTAATTACAGCCAATATGATTGATATTCCCTTAGAAACCGAAATAACTAAAACTATTGGAGTTATCAGCAAAACTCTTTCAAAAACAGAAACAAAATATGATAATCCATCGAACTTATTCCCAAGTTCTGTTGTATCCACTGATTTACAAAATGTTGTATCTACTGAATTGAGTTACGACAAATATGATAGTAAAGGAAATCTTCAGCAGTATACCACTAAAGATGGAGTTTCAACGGTAATCATCTGGGGATATAACGGTACCCAGCCTATTGCCAAGATTGAAAATGCAAAACTGGAGAACATTGGGCAGTCATTCATAGACAGTATTGTGAATGCCTCTAATACGGATGCAGCCGCTGAAAGAAATAATGATGAAACTACGCTGTTAAATGCATTTAAAACTTTTAAAGACAATTTATCCGACTATCAGATCACTACCTACACCTATGATCCATTAATCGGAGTGAGAAGTATTACCCCGCCATCCGGCATCAGGGAAGTTTATCTTTATGATGATGCGGGCAGATTAAAAGAAATCAGAGAGCAAAACAACACCGGAAAATTATTAAAAGAATTTAACTACCATTACAAAAACTAAAACCGATGAAAAAAATACTCATTCCCATAGGTATGCTGCTGATGGGCCATTCCGTCCATGCCCAGGCTACTCCGGGAGAAAACTATATTCAATCCAAGACTTATCTGGATTACAATGGAACAACTCCAACAAAAATCTCAGAAACTGTTCAGTATTTTGATGGACTCGGAAGGCCAAAGCAGGTAGTGAACGTAAAAGCTTCTCCCGGAGGAAAAGATGTGGTCACCCCTATTGAATACGATCAGTTTGGAAGACAGGTAAGAGATTATCTGCCCATTCCACAATCCGGAACCCAAAGTGGGGCTATATATAACTCCCCTCTTGGAAATGCCTCATCAGTATATGGCTCTGAAAAGATCTATTCAGAAAAAATATTGGAAAACTCTCCCTTAGACAGGATCCAGCAGCAGATCCAGGTAGGTAATGACTGGAGCAGTAAACCCGTAAAATTTGATTATGAAGCCAATGCAGATGGTGACGTAAAAAAATATGTGGCAACATTTAATTATTCCACCTTTGAATCCGGTATTACTTTATCAGGAACCTATGGAGGCGGCCAGCTGTATAAAAATACCGTTACCGATGAAGATGGCAATAAAACCATTGAATTTAAAAACGGCAGAGGCCAGGTTTTATTAGTGAGAAAAGTAATAAGCGCAACAGAAAACGCTGATACCTACTATGCTTATAACGATTATGACCAGCTTGCTTATGTCATTCCCCCATTAGCCTCTGTTTTACCAGCCATAGATCAAACCACATTAGATACTCTTTGTTACCAGTATAAATATGACGGAAAAAACCGATTGGTAGAAAAGAAAGTACCTGGCAAAGGCTGGGAATATATGGTGTATGACAAATCAGGCAGGTTAATTCTCTCCCA
This sequence comes from Chryseobacterium bernardetii, assembly GCF_003815975.1. Lineage (NCBI taxonomy): Bacteria > Pseudomonadati > Bacteroidota > Flavobacteriia > Flavobacteriales > Weeksellaceae > Chryseobacterium > Chryseobacterium bernardetii. The sequence goes on along the minus strand of NZ_CP033932.1, from coordinate 4,730,004 downwards.
GGATGCCAATCTGAGGGCTGCCAATAAATGGCTCATTACTAAATATGATAAGCTGGGAAGAGTTGCCTATACAGGCTTTTTAACAGGAGGTGACATGGCTGGCCGGCAAAACCAGATTAAGGATCTGGTGATTACTGAAGATAGAAGTACCACAGGATTTACCCGAAACGGAATCACAGTATACTATACCGATGGCGCTTTTGTTGGTGAAATACCTACCATTTTAAGTGTTAACTATTACGATACCTATCCGGGATATAGCTTTAACCCACCATTTCCTGCCGTTATTCAGGGATCCGAAACGTTAAAAGAAACAGTATCCTCCGAAGGCAGAAGCACCAAAGGACTTCCTGTAATGAGTCTGGTAAAGAATATTGAAGATGATAACTGGACAAAGAATTACACCTATTATGATACCAAAGGAAGAGTAGTAGGAACCCATTCCATTAATCATTTAGGAGGATACACTAAAACAGAATCCAGGCTGGATTTTGCGGGAGTAGCTCAAAGCGTTATCACCAGGCATAAAAGGCTGGAAACAGATACAGAAAGAGTCATTACGGAAAACTTTGAATATGACCATCAGAACAGGCTGCTTACTCATAAGCATCAGGTAGACAGTAATCCAACAGAAATCCTTACCCAGAATAAGTACAATGAACTTTCCCAGCTGGAAACGAAGAAAGTAGGCGGGGCAGATACCGCTAATCCTTTACAGAGTATAGACTACAGGTACAATATCAGAGGCTGGATGACTAAGATCAATGATCCTTCCAATCTGAATGGAAAACTGTTCGGGTATGAGATAAAGTATAATAACCCCCAATACAGTACAGTCTCACCAGGAAAGTTCAATGGAAATATTGCGGAGATCGACTGGAAAAATTCATCTGAAGACATTCTGAAAAGATACAATTATGAGTATGATGTCCTGAACCGTTTAAAAAACGGCTTTTACTCAGAACCTAATGCTACTAATCCCTCTAATGGTAATTTTGATGAATATTTAACCTATGATCTGAATGGGAATATCAATACCTTAAAGAGAAAAGCGGTTCCTGTATCAGGGGGAACTTCTACTTTGGTAGATAATCTTGAGTACAAATACACAGGAAACCGTTTAAACCAGGTCATAGAATCAGCCATGAATGATACAGGGTATGAAGGTGGAAATAATATGATTGATTATGATTTGAATGGGAACATGATAAACATGAAGGATAAAGGAATCCAAAGCATCAGTTATAATTATCTCAATCTCCCTAAAGTTTTTTCCATTTATCATGCTAATCCTACCATAAGCCAGCCATTTAGCGCCAGTTTGGAATATTTATACCGTGCAGATGGAACCAAGCTCAGAAAAACCTACCTGGGGACACCTCCGCGAGGGAAAGTGAGTACCAGTATGACGGACTATCTGGATGGATTTCAGTATTCATATTGGGATAGTGGAATATGTACGTTTTGCCGTACAGAATTTGCCTTTGAACAGCAGGCTTATGGAAATCTTGGGACAACCTTTCCAGATCTGGGAGAAACTCCAACCTGGAAGCTTGATTTTGTAAATACCTCAGAAGGTTTTTACAGTTTCACCGAAAACCGTTATATTTACCAGTATAAAGATCATTTAGGAAATACCAGGGTGAGTTTTGCAAAAGACAGTGCAGGTGGTCTAGAAGTTACAGATACCAATAACTATTATCCTTTTGGTTTGAATCATATTTCAGGAATGTTTGGAAGTTCAAATTTTGGAGGGTATTATAGTTATAAGTACAATGGGAAGGAGCTTCAAGAGACAGGTATGTATGATTATGGAGCAAGATTTTATATGCCTGATCTGGGAAGATGGGGTGTGGTGGATCCGCTGGCGGAACAGTATCGTAGACACTCTACTTATAATTATGCAGTAAATAATCCTATTCGTTTTATAGATCCGGATGGACGAGGAGTAAATGATTTTGTTAAAAGAGAAGATGGGAGTATTTATTGGGATAAAAACGCAAACTCTCAGGCTACGACAAAAACTGGAGAAACTTATTTAGGAAAAACACTGAGCTTTAATTTTACAAGTTACATTGATGGAAAAAGTTGGGATGGACCTTTAAATGGCATTGTGGACGCATCAGGTGTTAAATTAACAAGTACATTAACATTGACCGGAAGAGAAAATGATGCTGGAGAATTAACAAGTTTGGTCGGAAATTTTAAGTCTGAACCTGGTGAAACTCCAGTAGGTGAACCAAGAATGTACTATCCTGGGGAGGGAGGAAGTAATAATGTATTCGATATGAAAACTACTTCAACAGGAATTAATGTAAATTTTGAACAACATGCAAGTGTATCTCGAATTGAAGAAGTTGGTTTAAATGCAGCTGGGTTTAAAATAGTAGATGTTGCTCAAAAACTAAATATCAATTATAACAGTAGTAATGGTAATCTTTCTGTAGATGCATACACTAATATATTCCCTTCAGCTAGTTTAACAGTTTCTGGTAATGGCAATACTTCTAAATTAATGCAATATAATCAACCGTCTTTTCCTGGAACTCACGCAGCTCCTCTAAAGGGATATTCATCTACATTTGTAGGTTCAGGAACCGTTTCGACAAAGCAGGCTGTGTATGATTACTCTTACTACCCATCAAGATTTTACAAAAGAAATTAATATGTTTAAAATTACCCTTACCAATAGTTTTTTGTATCTAATAATAAAATACATTATTTTCTTTTCTGTGCTTGCCTTTATAGGAGATAGATTTAAGAATATTGTATTAAATAATGCAGAAACATCAACCGAAATGTTTAAACTTACGTTAAATTATATTTTATATGTGTTGATATATATGATACCATTAATATTAGTTTTTATTTTTCCTCTATACTTTACATTGAAAATAAAAAAAGGAATATTTTTTTTACTTTCTATAGTATTACTTTTTATAGCTGAATATTGTTTTTATACATATTTGTATGCTTCTTCCAATAAAATTTTAGGAATCTACAATATCATAATAAGCGTAATTTTATTAGGGATATTTTTCTATAAATCTATACGGTTAAAATTTACAAGAGTATAAAACAACAAACCCGCTCAATGAGCGGGTTTGTTGTTTATCTAAAAGCCTGTTTGGTTTTAAAATTTTGGATATAAGTATCAATAACATTAAAGAGAATACTTCTGGTATCAGGATCCATTTTTTGAATATCATTAATACGCTCTACGATCTCTTTATCGAATGCAGCGTTTTCCCCTTCCCCGATTAAAAAATCTACAGTTACTTCAAAAGCTTTAGCCATTTTAGCTACCATCTCAATAGAGGGTAGGTTTTCATTGCGTTCATATTTTCCAATAATCTCCCGGGAAGCATCTATCTTCTGGGCAAGATCTCCTTGCGACCAGTTTTTCTGCTTTCTGAGCGTGCTTATTTTACTTCCGATGTTTAATGTATTACCCATATCTAGCCTGTATTACAGTGGAAACACAAATATAAGAGAACTTTGTTGCATAAAAAAGTAAATGATTACTTGCTTAAATGAGAAATAGTTTATGGTTTTGTGGAACAAGTTACACATCAAAAAAAATAAAATATTTTCATTATATCAGATATACCCCATAAACAAGTAAAGCTGCAGAGCCGTTACCGTTCCTGTGCGGGAGGTGAGAAAACCGTTCCCTGGCTTACCATCAGTGGCATGTGGTTAGAACGCCTGGGCTTTAAGGCGGGAGATATGTTGCGCCTTACCGTGCGTGAGAAACTATTGATTATAGAACCTTTGGGGGATGATAGTCTTGCAGCTCATGACTATAAAGCTGCCTTGCAGGAAGTAAAACAACACCTTAAAAAACTCTCCCAATGACTATTGAGCAGATCAAATCCCGGTTAAGACTTACTGAAGTTCTACAGCATTACAACCTGCACCCAAAAAACAATATGCTTTTGTGTCCCTGGCATGAAGATAAAAGAGCCAGCTTACAGGTGAACCTGGAAAAAGATTTTTACAAATGCCATGCATGCGGGAAGACAGGGGATGTTATCCAGTTTATAGAAGACTATGAGAAGCTGACCAAACACGAAGCGATAAAGAAAGCTGAATCATTGATTAATCCTGAAATATCCATATTGATAAAACCTAAAACTACCAAAGATAAAATCCAAGTAGACACGGACTTTTTAGAAAACACCTTCAGTTACTTTAGAAAAGCATTGTATTGCAGCATTCCTGCAAAAGGCTATATAGAAAAAAGGAACTTAGATAATAGTCTTCTAGAAATCGGTTATAACTCCGGGCAGTTCCACCATGGAGAAAGAAAAAACGATGCACTCATAAAAAAGACACTGGAAGCAGGTCTGTTACAGGATAAAGGACTCATTAACAACCGAACCAAAGAAAAGGGCTACAGTATCTTTGCCAATAAATGCATTGCGTTCCCTCTGAAAAATAGCAAGAATCAAATAGTTAGTTTATACTTCAGGAGTATTTTAGATAAAGAGAATGGGAAGCACTTTTATTTAAAAAACAGGCATGGCCTGTATCCGGGTTATCCCCATAAAGAAACCAAAAAACTTATTCTGACAGAAGCCATTATCGATGCCGCTTCATTACTCCAGATCAAAGAAATCCGGGACAATTACAGCCTGATAAGCTGTTTTGGAACGAATGGATTAAATGATGAGATACTGAACGCAATAAAAGAGCTTCAGCAACTGGAAGAAATTATCTTTTGATTTGATAATGACAAAGCCGGAAAAGCAGCCGTAGAAAAGTATGCGAAATTATTAAAAGACTATGTGCCTTCTAAGCAGATGGCTAATGAGCTCTTCCTTACCAAGGAAGAATCCCAGGAGCACCTGATTATGAGTCAGGTGGTCTATAGTTTTATAGAATTACCTTGTAAAGATGTCAAAGAAACATTACAGCTGCATGATGAAAGTATATTTAAAGAGCTTTTAGAAAACCGAAAATTTATTTTTTTAACTGAAAACGGCAGTGGTGTTGCAGGCCCTCTACAGTCTATCGGGGGTTCAAGTCCCTTCCTCTCTGCCATATCAGACGAGGGTTCGAATTCCACTGGCGACACGAAAAGCGGAACTGGTGTTTGAGACCAGTTCCATGAGAATAAAGGTTCAAGTCTTGGCAAGGCTACCATAAGTGTTGATTTTACAAAGGAAAAAGGCAACTTACCCCCAGAAATACCCCCGAAAAACAGCATAGACTTTTTACTACAAAAAGACTTACTTCAGAACCTTAATCAGCTGATAGAAAAATCCGGGATTATCGGTGAAGAACAGTCCAGGCTGCTATTATTCTTAATCACGATCAGTTATTTAAACAGAAGCCCTTTACATGGTATTGTCCAGGGAAGCTCCGGAAGTGGAAAAACCCACATGATAAGCAGAATTGCAGATTTAATGCCTCAGGAAGATGTGCTGAGATTTACAAGAATTACAGAGAGCAGTTTATACAATTGGGGTGAGTTCGATCTGTTCCAGAAGATCATTATCATTGAAGATCTGGACGGATTAAAAGAAGATGCATTATATGCCCTAAGAGAATTTATCTCTAACCAGGTATTAAGAAGTTCCGTTACTATCAAAGATAAAAAAGGGAACAATAAATCATCCCACAAAATCGTAAAAGGCCAGTTCAGCAGTTTATCAGCCACTACCAAAGGAGAAACCTATGAAGACAATATGAACCGTAGCTTTATTGTAGCGATCAACGAAAGTGAAGAACAGACAGAAAAAATCATCCATTATCAAAACCGTAAAAATGCCGGAGAGATTGATAAAAGCCAGGAACAAAAAGCAGTCAACCAATTACAGAATATTGTAAGAAATCTAAAGTATTACGAGGTGATTAATCCCTATGCCACCCGGATACAGCTTCCCAATAATGTAAAGAATAAAAGGCGGTTAAACGAAATGTTCCAATCCATCATTAAGCAAATCACAATCCTGCACCAATATCAAAGAGAACTGACAACCGACAACCAATTGCTAACAACCATTGAGGATATTGAGAACGCCGTAGAAATCCTGTTTGAAAGTATTATCCTAAAGATTGATGAATTAGACGGAAGTCTGAGACAGTTTTTTGAGAAGCTGAAGAAGGCTTTTACAGATAATCATTTTACAAGATTTGAAGCTATGGAAATCACAGGTTTTAAAAAAACACAGTTACAGTTCTACCTGAATGAATTGGTTAGACTGGAATATTTAAAACAGATAGGTTTTGCCAACAAAGGCTTTAAGTATAAAATATCTTACAATGATAATATACAGCGGATTAGGAAAGATTTAAAAGAAGCTTTTACCAAACAGTTGGAAGAACTGAAGCGGCATAAAAAATAATCGCCCGTGCAGCTACACACTAAACGCTGGCGAACACTAAACGGAAGCTAAACGAACACTAGAATATAAGTATGAGCCAATCAATAAAGGAAAACTCTGTAGCGTTCGGAAAAACACCAAATATTACAAAAGCTTTTTAGTCATAGAATATGGAAGAACTTTATTTATTCAGAAAAGAACTACAGAATTTAGGCTATTGCAAAACCGTTGTAAGCTCTTATCCAAAGCAGGTTGCAAAGTTTTTGAATCATACCCGGAAAGTCTATTTTGAAATCCAGCCTTCTGACATTGCAACCTATTATTCCTATCTGCAAACCATTCAAAGCCCAAGAACCGGGAAGCTGTTAAGTGAGAGTTATATCCATTCTATTTTACTGGCTATTAAACTTTACTTTGAGTATCTACAGCGAGCCGGACAGCGAAAAGATAACCCTTACCAGGTCAAGATAAAATCCCCAAAATCTGAAGAGAGGAAAGTATTTACAAAAGAAGAAATCCAAAAACTATACAGTAAAAGCAATCCGTTACAGACTATTATCCTACATCTATGTTATGCGTGCGGCCTACGCAGGAATGAAGCAGCAGAGCTTAGCATTAAGGATATAGATTTAGTAAGTTGTTTATTATACATACGAAAAGGAAAAGGTAAAAAAAGAAGAGTCATCCCATTTACAAAACAGGTTCAGCAAGATTTTAAGAGCTATATAGATGTGAAACACAAGATGCAGGATAACCGAAAATTACTCAATATTACAGCCGTAAGAATCTACAAAGAATTTAAAAATCTATTGAAGAAAACAGAGCTAGCCAATAAAGGTTTTGTACTTCATTGCTTACGTCATACCATTGCAACACAGCTATTGGAACAGGGAATGGAGCTTGAAAAAGTACGTGATTTTTTAGGACATGAATATTTATCAACCACTCAAATCTATACAAGAATCAATTATGGAACTGGAAAATTATCTGAAGAATGAGTTATCAGAAGCTACTGTAAAAAACTACCTGTATGAAATAGAAAAGTTTAGGAAGCATTATAAGAATCCAGGAAAGCTGAAGTACCAGAACATTATGGATTATGTTGAATTATTAAGAAAAACTTACAATCCACAAAGCATTAAAAGAACCGTTTATGCGATTAAGAAATACTATGATTATTTAGTAGAAACAGAGAAAATAAAACAGAACCCTGCACAAAATATTAAGATCCGGGACGGAAAAGAAAATCCTGTACAGCTGCAGGAACTCTTAACAGAACAAGAATTACAGAAGCTTTTAGAACCAAGAGAAGAACGTTATCCGATACTCACCAAACGGAATCAGATCATCATGAGTTTATTGGTGAACCAAGCCTTATTAACCAGTGATATTGAACGATTGAGAATCGGAGATTTAGATTTACAGAATGCCAGAATCAGCATCCATAAAACAGGAATTACCAACGAAAGAATATTAGATTTAAAAGCTGACCAGATCCTATTGTTTTATCAGTATTTACAAGAGGAAAGAGAAATGTTAACCACCTTCAGAACTGAGAAAGAGAATTACTTTTTATTAGGAAAACTGGGGGCTAAAATTACTTCAGATGACATTAATTATTTAGTCTCTACTTACAAGAAAAACTTCACCAAAAAACTGACTTCCATTACCATCCGCCAGAGCGTTATCAAGTTGAAATTAGACCAGGGCGAAAACCTGAGAAAGGTTCAATATTTTGCCGGACACAAACATGCAGATACCACAGAAAAGTATAAAGAAACAGGTGTAGATGCACTGCAAAATGCAATTAATCAGTTCCATCCGATAAGGTGAAAATCTTCAAAATGTTCAAAAAAACATTTTGTCCCTATTTTATTTTTGAAATTAGATTTTTTTTAAAACTGTACTGTTGTAAAAGTACAACAAAGAATAGTTTTTTTTTAAAGAGGAAATTAAGGAAACGATATCATTTTTTAGAAAAGAAATAATCCCTAAAACAGAAGAAATGATACCAATGATTGCCCAAAAATCCATACATCAAATATAATAAAATTAAAAATAAAATCCAACGTCTTGCATTTTGAATTAAATATCCCGCCCGCCACCAGAAAAAGACATTTTTCTCCAACGCTTGCCTAAACTTCCCTGAACTTTAATGCCATAGCAAATTACATAATAAAATTATACGTGCAGCAGCACCTAAACGTTGCCTTCCACTCCGCAAGCTCCGTTCCTGGCAAATCCATCGGCACCTATAATTTGAGATTATGTAAAATGCTTTCCTTAGCTTCGTGCAGAGCAACTCCGCTTCCAACGCCCCGAATCTTTCCATCCCAAAACCAGCACCAAAAAATACCTTTTTGCCCAAGCTTCAGCCACCCGAAATAAGGAAAAATGCGCCCCGCTCTGAATCGCCGTTGAAATGGAGGTATGTTAAAGGATGTGGATTTGTGGATAAAGCCGACGCTTATCCAGCACCAATTTTACCCACAAGTCCACATCTACAACAACAGCGACAACAATACCACCGGAACCACAAGATATATTACAAAAAGTATATATTTGTATACCAAATAAAATAGTCCGCTGGTCAGAGCGGACTATAAACTGAATTAAAAATGAAGTGATTGCGTTACTATTGTTCACGCAGTCACTTTTTACTTCCCTGCATTCTTCGAAACAATAACAAAAGTTATCATTGCTAAAATGATCAGGAAAAGCATTGCTAAAAAAAGAACATTGCTATCCATATTGATATTATACAATATTTAGTAAAAAAGTGAAGTGTTTTAAAAAAAATGTAACACATAAATTTTTCCCAAATATAATATTGAGATTTATAAATAACAGGTTTGCTAAAATCATTGTGCAATAATACCGTAGTTATTATAAATCAAAATAAAAATCCTCTGTCAAAATTGTTCAATACAGCAAATAAAAAATAAATCTACTAATAAACAAAGCTATTTTTGTTCGAGTTACTTATATATTGGCTCGCTATAACACTATTTTGGTATTAACATATTGTTTTAGTAGCTTATTACTATTATAAGCTTATAAAATATCAGCTTTAGTCATTCTTCCAGCAAATAAAAACATTGTCTGCTAAGCTTTCACTACTATTTTTGACATTAATTATTTTTTTTCAATTGAAAAAGAAAAATTATATTTACGTAAGCGAGCAAGAGTAGACGATCACAGTGTAAAGCCTCGCACGAAAAAAGGTTGAGTAGGTAAATCCTGAAAAGTTGAGCGGAGATATACAACTACAAGTATAATGGGAAAGAGTTGTAGGAGACAGGGATGTATGATTATGGAGCGAGGATGTATATGCCCGATATTGGAAGATGGGGTGTGGTGGATCCGTTGGCGGAAATGTATCGTCGTCATACTCCATATGCTTATGCTGTAAATAATCCTATTTATTTTATTGATCCAGATGGAATGCAAATTGATCCCGCAAGTCAAAAAGAATGGGATAGATTAAAAGGGTTGTTACTAAAATACGGGATGCATTACAAAGTGATGTAGATAAAATAAATCAAAAAGCTAAAGATAAAGGATGGGATTCTAAAACTTTGACATCTAAGATGGGTGATAAATTAGATAGGCTTAATAATGTTAATCAATCCTTGTCTAGTATGTCTACATTAGAATCCAGTGACCAGATGTATAGCCTTAATAAAATGGAAGGAAATGACGGAGTTACTACGTATGACAAAAATACTGATGCTGTTGTGATAGGTTATGTGAATGATGCCAATTTCGTTCACGAAATGACACATGGTTATCAGTTTGAAACAGGAGATATTGCTTTTGATGTTGCAAGTGGAAATTCTTTAGCACAGGATTTAGATGATGAAGCTATGGCGTATAGAGCACAGGCTGCATTTGACCCTTCATCTTTTGGTGGAATTTCGGTAAATAAAGTCAATAATAATTTTCTTACAACTTTGTCAGATCAAAATGGTAATAAAGTATATGGAGTAGGGGGAACAGCTAAATCAGGCTTATTTGGAGTTACAATTAATTCTACTGTAGGGCAATTAAGATTAGCATACCCTCAAGCAAAAGAAGCTTTAAAGAATTTGGATCAAAGCATAAAATTGAGAGATTTTCAAGGTGTAAAATTTAAAGGAAAATAAAATGTTTAAAATACTGTTATTACTATCTATGATGCTATTATTTTCTTGTCATGCACAGACAAAAAAATATATATTAAGTGAAAATTATTCATCTTTAGAGGAACCATCCGAATATAATCTTCAATTAAAATCTGATTCTACATTTGTGTATAAGATTGGATTTAATGGAAGTTTATTATCAAAATGTAAGGGAAAGTGGACATACATAAAAAAAGCTGATTCTATTAGACTATATTGTGAAACAGAATCAGCTCTAGAAAGCTTAACAAATACATATATGTCTGAACGAATAAATTCCTTTAAGATTATGAAGAAAGGTAAGGTTTTACGAAATAAAAAAATAATTTTAAAATCTAAATAAGATGAGGCTGTCCCAACTTTTTGGACAGCCTCTTTTAGTTTATAAAGCAGCTACATTTTCTGAAAGAAATCTTTGAATTTTTTGGTAGTGAGCATTTTATACACCATTTTAAAAATCATTGATCTATCTTCCCCCTGCTCTACGAATTTTACAACTTCGTAGCAGATAAACAAAGAGAGGCTGTCCAAAAGGGCAGTCTCTTTGTATTTCATAGTGCTTGAAGCTTGATTTTGTAAATACCTCAGAAGGTTTTTACAGTTTTACCGAAAACCGTTATATTTACCAGTATAAAGATCATTTAGGTATGGTAATACTCCAGAATATAAGATATGAATCCGTCTTTTTTGTTGTGAGACGGATTCTTGTTTTATAAAGGTATAAAAGCAATGGCATCCACTTCTATCATCATGCCGTCCAGTGCTAATTTTTGAACGGGAATTAAAGTACTGGCCGGAAATTTATTATTCTTCCATACTTTATGCATTTCTTCTGTCCAAATGCTGAGTTTTTCCTGATCATGGTCAACAATAAGCACTGTGATTTTAAGGACATGATCAGTATTCAAATGATATTCTTTAAGTACTGTTTCCAGATTTTTTAAAGCGAACTGAACTTGCCTTCTAAAATCTCCGGAGAGATTATGATGTAAGCCTTCTCCACCACTTTGCCCGGATATAAATACATAATTTCCGTTACCTATACTGTTTGTTGCATGGGAAAAAGCAAAAGGAGCAGGATCAAAAAGAGTTTCCGGATTTTTATATTCGATATTTGACATATTTTTATTGTTTTCAGTTGGTAAACAGCTTGCAGAACATATAAAAAAAACGGATGAAATCAGCAGATATCTTCCTTTAGATATACTATTTTTAAAATTAATCATAACTTATAAAATTTGAATGTCAACAACTGTAGTGCTTTAATTGATGAGGCAAAGTTAGGCTTCATCATTTTTCAAAACATATACATATGTTGAGAGAATTTACATTTCATTTCATATTGTCCGGATTTTTATTTTTCCTGAAGATTATTTTAGAACATTTACTCAGGTTCTTTGATGTACGATTAGAACGCATAAATAGGCTACATACTGTTTTTTAGGTAATTGAGCAGCGTGATGAATTTTATCCTGTTTTGTTTTAAGTTTCTATTATTTTTATTCAGCTATTTCATGATCCATAATAAAAATATATTTTTGCAGTCAATAAACATGAATTATAGTTGATAATCATGTTGATGAGAAAAACTAAAAACCTAAACTTGAAAACTAATTAAGCTATGAATACATTCATTCTAAGAATTCATCACAATACATTGTTGTCAACAATGTAAATCACATTAAGTCCTGGAAGTGTCTTTAGCATCAAGTCATGTTTTATCAATATGACTTATCGGATTATTTTCTCCAATCAAAAGGGTACCAATATAGAAGGATTCCATTATTGATTTTAGAAAAAAAGAAATGCTTTACACTTGTTCGAGGAGGTTAAAAAACAAATAATTAAATAATAAACCAATCAATTTTTACGATCATGACAAAAAAACTACTAATCATTGCCTTTGCAGGCTTATCAAGTACCATGGCTTTTGCAGCCGATTTATATGTGAGAAACGGCGGAGCCGGTGGAGCTTACTCTACTGTAAGTGCAGCAATTACAGCAGCTTCAGATGGAGACCGCATCATCATTCAGCCTAAAATAAACGGGACAGCTTATGTAGAAAATGTGACCATCAATAAGTCACTTACTTTTGTTTCCGAAACCAATTATAACAAATATATCATTCAGGGGAATATTACCATCAGCCCGGCAGCCGGAAGAGTGGTGACTATAAGCAGCCTGAGTACCGGGACAACCGGCAGCTATAATTTAGAAGCAAACGCAGCAACATCTGGCGGAAGAACTACCATTAATCTTTTGAACTGTGATCTGAATAATGTTTTTACTTATCAGGTTAATACCACAACCAATATTTCCGGTTGTAATTTGAAAGGGAATCTGGTATTTTCCCACGGAATATGTACCGCCAACAAAACAGGGTTTATCAGTATCTATTCCATGGCGCCGGATACCATTCCTGCGGCATCTGATATTGAGGTATATGGTAATATATCCAATGGAGGGATACAGAATTCACAAATCAATTATAATTTTAAATTCTACAATAATTTTAGTACCGGCTTTAATGTTAGCAACCTTAAAACAGGAAGTTCTAACGAAATCATTAACAATACAGTTTATAATCCCAACCCTGGTGATTTGGCCCCGTTTAATATTAATATAAATGGTGCTGCTGCAGGAAATATTGCCATTATGAATAATGCTGTTTCTTTTGTGGTGGGACAAACCAATGTCTGTATTCAAAACAGCAGCAGTAATGTGAATGTAGTCGCGACTTATAATTTATTTACGAATCCGTTCATAACTCAGGGTAATATAACCCAAAGTAATAATTCAGGGACTGTCAATATGAATTTCGATAGCACAGCATATACAGTAACCGGGATGAATGTAAATGCAGGAAATCCTGATGTAAAATATACAGACTTAGACCTAACCAGAAATGATGTTGGCCATTATGGAGGTTCAAACAGTTGGGCCAATTACTGGCCTGCTGATAACGGAGGAAAACCTCAGGTGAACTATCTGGTAACGCCAAGAACAATAAGCAGTGGTACATTAACCATTAGCGGATCAGGTTTTTCTAAATAATTACTAATGATATAACAAAATATGAAGAATTATATCTATAGTATAATCGCCCTGTTTATGATAACATTGTGCCCTGCACAAATATTCGTAAGCCAGGCCGAATATTTTTGGGATACCGATCCCGGAACAGGAAATGGTACCCCGGTATTGGCTGCTGATGGCAGTTTCAATAGTGTTTTTGAACAATTAACCAAAACAGGCATTGCTACACCTGGTAACGGCCTGCATAAATTCTCTGTCCGTATCAAAGATAATACGGGCACCTGGGGACCGGTTTTTACCAATGTTATTGATGTTCAGCAACCTGTAACATCAAATATTATGTCTCTATCTCAGGCAGAGTATTTTTGGGATACAGATCCTGGACCAGGAAATGGTACTCCGGTATTGGCTGCGGATGGAAGTTTTAACAGTGTTTTCGAACAATTAACCAAAACAGGCATTGCTATACCTGGTAACGGTCTGCATAAATTCTCTGTCCGTCTCAAAGATAATACGGGTACCTGGGGTCCGGTTTTTACTAATATTATTGATGTTCAGCAACCTGTAACATCAAATATTATGTCCCTATCTCAGGCAGAGTATTTCTGGGATAATGATCCGGGCGTAGGAAACGGAACTCCGGTATTGGCAGCTGACGGAAATTTCAACAGTTCTTTTGAGCAGCTGACCAAAACCGGAATAGCTTTACCATCTAATGGGTTGCATGTATTTAATGTTCGTATCAAAGATAATACGGGTGTTTGGAGTCCTGCTTTTAAAAATGTTATTAATGTACAAACTCCAGTTCCTACTGGCTGCTGGCAGAGTATTAGTGCAGGATTTAATCATTCTGCAGCAATAAAAACAGATGGAACGCTATGGGCATGGGGAAGTAATTCCAATGGCCAGCTGGGGGATGGTACTACAATAAGCAGAAATGTGCCTATCCAGATTGGAACTGCCAATAACTGGCTGAAAGTAGAAGCCGGATATTATTATACGGTTGCTATCAAAGCAGATGGTACGTTATGGACATGGGGTAAGAATGATTCCGGACAATTAGGTGATGGATCTAAAACAGATAAATTTGCTCCGGTTCAGATAGGAACTGCAACAGATTGGAATAGCATCAGTGCCGGATCCAGTCAGGCTTTCGCTGTCAAAACCAATGGAACACTTTGGGCTTGGGGGTCTAATGCATTTGGAGTATTAGGAAATGGTACATCCACAAGTTCAACAGTACCTGTCAAAATTGGAACCGCAACAAACTGGCTGAAAATAGTTGCCCGAAATTATTATTCGGTAGGTTTAAAAACAGATGGTACATTATGGGCATGGGGTTTTAATAGCTATGGTCAATTGGGAGATGGAACAACCACTGATAGAAATGCACCCGTCCAGATCGGAACAGCTACGGATTGGAGCAATATAGGTATTGGGGGTGCTCATACCATAGCACTCAAAACAGATGGTACAATATGGTCTTGGGGCTATAATACGAATGGGGAATTAGGAGATGGAACAACAACTAATAAGCTCACTCCAGCACAAATGGGAACTGCAAACAATTGGCAGGATATAGCTGTTGGCTCTAATTTTGTGTTTGCCAACAAAACAGATGGAACACTTTGGTCCTGGGGAGCCAATGCTAAAGGACAATTAGGAAATGGTACAAATGGCACAACGAATACCACCTCACCAAAACAAGTGGGAACCTCTTCAGATAATGCATTGATGTCTGCAGGATCTTTACATGTTCTTGTAAAAACGGCTGATGGCAGTTTAAAAGTTTGCGGACAAAATGTTTCGGGTGAATTAGGTGATGGAACTACTAATAACAAAAATACATTTACACCTATTAGTTGCCCTTCAAATTGCCTTCCTCCAACACAGTTCTCAACAACTAATGTTACGGCTGCAACAGCTACCCTTAACTGGACAGGATCAACTCCAGCTCCTAATGGCGGTTATCTGTATCTTTACAGTATGAGTCCGATTATTGGAGGGATAGATGGTTCTGCTGCTTCTTCAACAGTCAATTTAACAAACTTATTACCTAATACTACTTATTATTGGTGGGTAGCATCTAATTGCGGAACCAGCCAAGGGAACTGGGTATCCGGAGGTTCCTTTACCACGCTTCCTGCAACCGTAACAGCTTGCTGGCAAAGTGTAAGCTCAGGACTAAACCATTCGACAGCAATAAAGTTAGATGGAACATTATGGACATGGGGTAGTAACTCGTATGGTCAGTTAGGATGGGGGAATTCCAGTTCAGAAAGTACTCCAATACAAGTAGGAACGGCAAATAATTGGAAGAAAGTTGCTACTGGGAATTATCATTCTGTAGGTCTGAAAAAAGACGGAACAATATGGGCCTGGGGACAAAATCAGTACGGGCAGCTAGGAGATGGAACTACAAGTTTAAAAAACACTCCAACAAGAGTGGGAACAGCTACAGACTGGGTAAATGTTGCCGTTGGAGACTTTTATGTAATCGCTCTAAAGTCTAATGGAACATTATGGGCCTGGGGAAGAAATAATTACGGGCAGCTGGGAGATGGTACAACTGTAGATAAAAATGTACCTGTCCAGATTGGAACTGCAACTGACTGGAAAATTATTTCTCCGGGATCACAACATACTTTCGCGATAAAAACAAATGGGACACTTTGGGCCTGGGGCTCAAATACCAATGGCCAATTAGGTGACGGAACATCAACATCAAAAAACGCTCCTGTGCAAATTGGAACCGCAGCAAACTGGATAAATGCGGTGGGAGGTTCCGGCCACTCCTTAGGTTTAAAATCAGATGGAACACTTTGGACATGGGGAACCAATTACCTTGGCCAATTAGGTGATGGAACAACAACCGGAAGACAAATACCGGTACAAGTGGGAACCGCAACAAACTGGCGCAGTATTTATTCTAATTATGATGATTCTTCTGTAGCCGTAAAAACAGACGGAACACTTTGGACATGGGGTAAAAATGAATCAGGTCTATTAGGTGACGGAACTTTGATCGATAGGCATATTCCAACACAAGTTGGTAATGTATCCGGTATACAGAGTGTTGCAGCAAATGTATATAATATGTTCGTGATAGATTCCAATGGAATTCTATCAGCTTGTGGCGGTAATGTTTATGGCCAGTTAGGAGATGGTACAAAAATTCAAAAGCAAATTCTTACTACTCTTGCCTGCCCTATAAGTTGTGATCCTCCTGGTCAATTTTTGGCTGCTAATATCACTTCTTCAACGGCAACACTTAGCTGGACAGCAACAGATTCATCCAATCTGCCTTCTAATGGCTATAGATATCTTTACAGTACAAATCCAGTTGTTGGAGGTATAGAGGGAACAACAGCCTCTGGTGCATCTTCAATAACGAATTTAACAAATCTATTACCTAATACCACTTACTACTGGTGGGTGGCGTCTAATTGCGGAACCAGCCAGGCTGATTGGGTTCCTGCAGGTTCCTTTACTACACTTCCTACATTCGAGGCAGGATGTTGGGAAAGTGTAACTTCGGGATTCTTCCATACAACGGGTCTTAAAAAAGACGGAACATTATGGTCATGGGGTGATAATCAGTATGGGCAGCTGGGAGATGGGACAACAATCTCTAAAAATAATCCGACACAAATTGGGTTTGGAGATAATTGGAAGAAAATAGTTGCGGGATCTAACCATACATTAGCCCTTAAAACAGATGGAACACTTTGGGGCTGGGGAAGTAATTCATTTGGACAATTAGGTGATGGATCTACCACCAATAGAACTGCCCCTGTACAAATTGGAACTGAAACAGACTGGGTAACTATTGCAGCCGGAGATAATTTTACATTAGCTATAAAATCTAATGGAACACTTTGGGCCTGGGGTAGAAACACCATGGGGCAATTAGGAGATGGAACAGGCATAGATAGAATCACGCCAGTACAAATTGGAACGGCAAATGATTGGCAAACCCTATCCAGCGGCAAATACCATACTTTAGCCGTAAAAACAAATGGAACCCTATGGGGATGGGGGCTTAATACCAACAGCCAACTGGCAGTTGCAAGTGTAAATTATATATATACTCCTACTCAAATAGGAACAGCTGCAAATTGGAAAAATACAGCTGCAGGATTTGCCCATTCGCTAGCCCTTAAAACAGATGGAACACTTTGGGGATGGGGATTTAATTTTGATGGGGAATTAGGTGATGGAACAAGTAATAGTAAATCTACACCAACACAAATAGGAACAGCAACAGATTGGCAGAGTGTTAGTGCTGACAAGAATGATTCCTCAGCAGGAATAAAAACAGATGGCACTCTTTGGGCATGGGGTCGCAATAACGGGCAATTAGGTGATGGTACAAAAGTGAACAGATTAGTTCCAACACAAATAGGAACAGCTGCCGATACAAAAAGCATTGCCGTAAGTATGAATAATAGATTTGTAATAAACACCAAAGGGTTTTTATCAGCCTGTGGTCTTAATGACAAAGGACAGTTAGGAGATAATACCAATATTTCAAAACCAATTTTCGTACCTGTTGCCTGCCCTACAAGTAGTTTAGCTGTTTCTGAGGTTGCTGCAAAAGCAGATCAGCTGAAAGTGTATCCAAACCCGGTACAGGATATCCTTACGATCTCTTATGATCAGAAGATTCTTTTTGTAACGGTTTACAATGCGGCAGGACAGCTGATTCTTACCAAAGCAATTAATGATACAAAAGGAACAATTGATGCTTCCGGATTCGTATCAGGAGTTTATCTGGTTAAAATAAATGCTGTAAATGATTTTGTAAAAACAGTAAAAGTTATCAAACGATAAATTCTATGGTTACCGATATTAAGGTTTAAAACCTTCGTAACTTTGGTCTTTTCTGAATAGATAGCGTCACTTATTTTTAGGTGGCGCTATTTTTTTATAGAGCCGGGAATGTGTATAAATTGTATATTTAGTTTTTAAAAATCTCAGAATGAGAAAGATTGATACCCTGGAGAAATACATCGTAACTGAAAGTTTTGAAGAACTGAGCGCACTTAACAGCCAACTGATCTTCTGGGTGGATTGGCGGGAAGAAGATGATGCCATTGTAGAATATTGTGAAAAAAGCCTTAATACAGGCGTTCTACAGGTTGAAATGACTTATAGCGGAGATGATCTCTTCCTTACCATACAATACAAAGACCAAACCTTTACAGAAAAAATTATTGACCGGGATCCTACATTGATTTTCTTAAACAGGGTAATACAGCCAGATTATGAAATCAGATTCTATAAAGGAAGCGATGGGTCTGATACTTTAGCCTTTTTACCATTATCAAAAGCAGAATGGCTGGAACTAGAAAATATTCATGGCAAAGAAAAACTGGAACGTTTATTTGAATCTATCAATCAGGATACCCAAATGTTCAGTAAAGAATGGGATTTTGAATTTGAATAGATCAAACTCTCAGAAATTCACTTGATAATAACCGATTATAATTTAAAAATCATGAAAAAAATACTGTTTATTGTTTTTCTTCTGTTCACCCTTTCAGCCGCAAGTGCCCAAACTCTGGAATCTGGAAGCCGCAGCACAACGGGCTATATCAGATCAGACGGAACTATCGAAAACAGCAGTCGTTCCACGGTGGGCTATATTAAGTCTGACGGAACCATAGAGAATAGAAACCGCTCAACAATCGGATATATCAAAAATGATGGCACCATAGAAAATCAAAACCGTTCTACTGTAGGGTATGTTAAAAAAGATGGTACCGTAGAAAGCAGCAGCCGGACAACCCTGGGTTACATTAAAGATGACGGAACCGTAGAAAATAGCAGCCGCAGTACCATTGGCTATGCTAAAGGTATTAAAAAAGAATGGGCCGCAGTAGTATATTTCTTTTTTAAATTGGATTGAAAATGAATAACAAAGAAATAATTTGATCTGCCATACCACATCGCTTGCGTTTATTAAAATAATCCTATAAACCTATTCCGAGCAGGAGATCTCGGAGCATGAATAAACTTTAAAGGTCATATAGATTTCCCCTGAAAGGTTAAATTTTAACACCGGGAGTATAATCCAAATTAGCGGTCTAGTCTGTAAATAAACTCCTCAATTTCCGTTTGTCTGGCATTCGCAAAACCTTTATCTGTACCAATCCTGATAAATCCACAATTCTCCAGAACCTTCTGCGAACTCAGATTGTCAAAAGCAACGCGCCCAAAAACAGGCCTGGTTTTTTCAATCATGAGAAGATCTTTCAACGCTTTTGTGGCAACGCCCTGTCCCCAGAATTTTTTATCAATCCAATACGTGATTTCTGCATCACCTTCCATCACAAATTTGGCAATGCTTCCTGCAATAACGGTATCTACAATAATGGTTTGATTGTTAACAGCAGGATCACTGAGTAATCTTGTATATTTTGCCAGGTAGGCTTCTTTATTTTGGGAATCCTTTGATGTAAATGCCGCCTGATAATTAGCTTCCTCATCAAGCTGGATTTGAAAAAGTATCTCCAGGTCACTAACTGCGGTTGGTCTTAATTTTATGTCTTTCATTTTGAATAATTGGTGGTTGATCTTCAAATATAATTAAATACCAGGATCAGCAAATCATAATAGCATGTCGTGTTTATCAGAAATGCAGAAAACATAAAATGTAATACACATTTAATGCTGAGGTAATTCCCATGAAAACAGAATCCGGTAGTTTCGTAAGCAATTTAATTTATAAGGCATTATTAAAAAAATTAAACCATGATCCAAAAACAGATATTAGGTTGGATGCTGATGCTTGCAGTAGCAGGAGTGGGTTGCCAGAATAACCAGCTAACTTTAGTTCCACTGGAAGAAGAGCTTCCGTTGAAAATGAATACCAATAGAACTTTAGCAGCAGATGTCAGTGTTAATCCTTATGTAAATACCAGTGCTTATATCAGCTCAGGCTTCAGTTTTTTAAATCCGGCCCAGGTTAACAAAAACCGTCAGGCCATTGGCGGAAACGCTTACACAGAAGTCTACGGATTTAATATCCCGGAAGAGAACAGGGTGAGGGGAATCCGCTGGAATACCGATGATGAAACTACACCCATCTGGCGACCACAGGGTATTGCAGGGTTTACCAAAGATGGGGTCCGGTATCTGCTGGTGAGCTGGTATGCAAAGGATGACGCCGAATATAAAGGCTCCCGTATTACCCTGATAGACATCAGTCCAGGTTCAAACACCTATCTCACGTACAGGCATATCCTGTTGGTACAGCCGGATATTCCAGCCAATATTACCAATTATACACAATATGGTTCTTATGCTCCATTGAAGGTACATGCCGGAGGAATTGCGTATTTTAAAGGTAAAGTATATCTCAGCAGTACCAGTCTTGGAGTCCGGATATTTGATCTGGATAAAATTATTGAAGTAAGTACAGGAGATGTTACCAATGATAAATGCGGTAAGGATGCCAATGGAAATCTATTTGCCTTCAACTACCGGTATATTTTGCCTCAGACAGGGTATCAGAAGATCAACAATGCCAGCCCTTTCTCTACTATACAGGTGAATGATGAAGGAAATCAGCTCTGGACCGGCCAGTACTATGCCGGCAGTGCGGATGCTTCCATTGTTCCTAGAGTCTTTGGTTTCCCTATTGATGCCGGCGGAACACTTCAAAACTCAGGAATCGTGAGTGTAGCTCCCAGGAACAGTCTTTTTGCCGATAATCATGCCCATGGCATACAAGGTGTATTCCGAAAAGGAAACAGAACATGGCTATCCTGCACCGGATCTCCAAGCAACTCGTATGGCTCTAATGCAAGGCTGGCAAGATATACAGATGGAGCCGATGATACTGTACGCTACAGGTGGCCATATGGTGCAGAATCCCTTTATTACGAATCCCAATACAACTATCTGTGGAGCCTCACAGAATATGAACCCAATGCCGGAGCCCAGAACGGAAGCCAGGCAAACCGATGTATTTTTGCAGTGGATTTTTCTAAATATGAGTAGTCATAAGTTTTTTGTAAGACTTATAAAAAATGAACTTACTTAAACTTTGGTAATGAAAAAGCGATTCTATTAAATCAGCAATTTAGAGTTGCAAAAAAAAATAATATTTTACAATTTAATATATTTTTATTTTATTATTGATAAATGTAAAATTAAAATATATTAATATTAAATTATTTTTGTTTATGATTAGTATTTAATAAATTAACGTATTTTAGTATAAATTTAATAAATTAGTTAGTAAATTACAATTCTAAATATACAAAACCATGAAAAAGAGTTTATTTATTTTATCATCACTATTTATCTCAAACCTTGTGTTTTCACAAATAGGCATTAATACGCCAAATCCACAGGGTATTTTTCATATAGACGGAGCGAAAGACAATCCTGCTACCGGAAGCCCAAATACAACACAACAATCAAACGACCTTGTTATGCTTAGTAATGGATACTTGGGAATTGGGACCGTATTACCAAAACAGCAGCTGCATATTAATGAACTTAATGCTACAACTGGAATAACAAATAGTTTTGTTTCAGGAATAGCCATCACGGGAAATGGATCAGCTGCCGGGCTGTCGGGACCAGGGATTTACCTTGAGAATATTAATGCCCCGGTGGGTACCAGGGTCCTAAAAATAAATTACACTCAGAATGCTACAGAAGCTTTTTTAAATTTTCAAAATGTAAGTGATAATGCAGGTACAGATTCGGGAACAATACTGGTTCTCACACGTTCAGGAAGATTAGGAGTAGGCACTACAGCTCCTACTGAGAAGATTCATGTTATTGGAAATATTCTTGCTTCGGGAACAATAACTCCTTCTGATATGAGAATTAAAAAAGATATAGTAGATAATTCTTATGGTATAAAGGAAATCTTAGCTCTCCGTACAATTAATTACAGGTATAAAAATGAGGAATTAGGCAGGGATAAAAAATTAGGCTTTATTGCTCAGGAAGTAAAAGCTAAGATGCCTGAACTTGTAACTACTGCAAATGATGAAATAAAGACACTGGGAGTAAATTATGCAGAAATGACAGTAGTTCTTACCAAAGCAATTCAAGAGCAGCAAAAAGAAATTGAAACTCTAAAAGAACAAATAAAGGCTTTGCAGCAAAAAATTAAATAAAAAACTTATTTAAAATTTTATTTCCTTCAAAATAGAAAAAGTCATATTGCATGCTTATCCAAGCGATATATAGCTTTTCAAATCTTATTATAAAGCCTTAAAACCTATCGGGTCATATATTGGCTTTTTCTATTTTAACTCTTTAGATAAATTTTTTCGTGATACTGTTTTTATTTTATTGATATTTAGCGTAAAAGATACCAGATTACAGCTGCAATTCCGGCATAAACACTAACTGTAATAATATTAGCGATAGGTTCGGAAAAACGTTTTTCTGCAATTTTATCACCATTAATCTGGTTTTTATGGAATTTCAGTGTTTTTTTAGCACTATGAGCAGGGTGTGCTACCAGGCTGTCGCCTTCCCATCTGTCCACAATTACTTTATAGCTCTTGCCGTCAACTTCAATTTTAACATTTTTATTGGGGCTGAGTTTCTCCTGGATATTGATGGGTACAGATGTTGGCTGGGCATTTATGTTTTGAATTTCAGTTGCCGTATTTTTCATCGGCGAAGCCATATTGGCGGAAGCTGAATTCTTTTTAGCATCCTGCTTATTGCCAGTTACTGTATTCGCTTGCTTTTTTACCTGGTAAGTATAGCAGCTGGTAAGAAAAAATGATATGATGATGAGATAAAGGTTCTTTTGCATTGGTTAAATTTAAGAATTAAACGGAATATTTGGTGTTTTCTTTTGAAAGATTCTGTTTTTTTGGAATAGGTAATCAACTTCATTGATTCTTTCTAAGCAAACGCATATCCATTCGCTTCAGTGGTGACTTTGCCGCTCATATTTTTTCTCTTAAGATAAAACAGAAGAATCACTATCCTCTGCGTTTCAAAAAGACACTTTCACCAAAGTTCGCCAAAATCAGGAGACTTCGGAAAGCGGGAAAACTATTGAAATGAAAAGATATTAAGGAATTTCTTACGGTTCAGGCTCCAAACCAAAAAGCCTTTCAGGATCACTGAAAGGCTTTTCTGTTATTTAAAGATTTGCTGGTCATAAAGAAGATTGTCATCTTCATCAAAACTTATAATGGTTACTTTATACTGTTTTGCGCTGTCGTTATTAAAGAATTTAATTCTTGGCGGAACGTAATCGCTGTCAAATAAATTAGGGTTCCAGTATAATGTTTCGCGGGTATCATTTTCAATTTTGGTATCCTCATCTATCATTTCAACAAGGAATTCTGAAGGCTTATCATAGCCTTTTATAACTGCTGAATTGTTCTTTGGGGCTTCTTTTCCGCTGTTTTTAGGCTTCATATTACCTTTCATGGTATAGATAGCTACTGCATCACCTATTAATCCTGCTCCTTTCATCACTTTTACCATAGCAATATTGTTAATGGGAAGGGTAGAGATCATGCTGGGATCTGTAAGGATTTCATCCAGATAAAGTTTAGCCTGCTGCCCACGGATATAAGGTACACTTATTCCTGAATTATTTTTTTGAAATGTTAAACCGGCAGCTCTTCCCTGCAGCCAGTCTAATATATTGATAGCTCCGTTGGTTTGCTGATCTTCATTCACAAAATCGAATATAGTAGCGTTCATAGAGCTGAACATTCCGGTGGAAAGCTGTTTGTCCAGTTCTTCCTTCGGGTCTTTCTTTTTTCCTGTTAATGCTACTTCCTTAATCTCCTGTACTTCGGCGCCCTCTATTTTTTTATTGTTTTTTTGGGCATTGATGGCTTTGGAAATGGCTGGTGGAAGAGTTTTGTTTCCGTTGGTTTTTACCAGTTTATATTTTGTTTCCGGGGAGTTGCCGGTAAACTGGGTAGGGTTTACCAATGGTTCAGCCGTTACAAATAAATTATCAGCATTTGATTCTTTACCATTTTCTGAATTGGCGAATAGGGAAACCGTTAAAGGTTCATCATTGCTAAGATTATTTAAATAGATATAACCACTTTGATCTGTTTGAAACGGGCTGATGATGGGTTCACTTTTGCCAGACTTTAATAACAGCATCACACTGGAATTAGGCATCAGGGAACTATTCTTAACAGGTTTCACCCTGTAGGAAAGGAATTTTTGAGGCTTGGTCTTAATGGTTGGTACAGTTCCGCTAAGCACAGAGTTCCAGTCAAACCTGTTCCACTTTTCAGAAATAAGCAGGGCATCCAGAGCTTCACTGTTTGCATTTTTAGAAAAATATTGGGCCGGGCTGTCTATCTTTGTAGTGAAGTCTCCTGTTAACCAAAGCCCGCTTAAAATGTTATCTTCTTCAGGCTTTTGGGTTCCGTCATCCTCACTTACCAATACGGTGTAATTTTTAAAATAAGATTCAGGAGAAAGATCAATACTGTTGAAAGATCTTGGAGTTTGTTTGATGCTCTGGCCTATAATTTCAGCTTTTGCAATCTTTAGATCATTGGGCTTTATGAAACACAGCCTTTGGGCTACCAGATTGTCCTGATCGTCAAAAATGGCTAACTGGAAAACTCCGTTGGCTCCATTGCTCACCTTGGTAGGAATAAGGCTTGAAGCCTCATTGTTCAGTTGCTTAATAGTCGCTTTATAAGCCAGGTGGTTATTGATGGTTCCTACAATCTTATAATTTTGAAGCTGCTGCTTTAGGTTAACCCCTTTTATATTATACTTAATACCCTCTTTTGAACTGTTAACTTCTATATGAAGACCGCTGTCTGCAACCGGTGGAAGATCTATTGTTTTGCTTTTCCCTGTATTATCCTGAATTATAGCCTGGTATTTTTTTCCCGAAGCAGGAGTTAAAGTAAAAGAGGCCACATTTTTATCAAAAGATTTAAAGGTAGTGATGGGAACATTGGGGTTTTGTGCATCTACAATTTTCCCGGACCAGTTCTCCGGCAGAGAAGTATTACTGGTTAATCTTACAGCAAATTTCGTAGGCATGCCGTTAATGAAATTGCCGCCTTCCGGAAAGGCTTTTGCAGACCAATCGGAGCTTTTATGAATAACCAGTGATTCTGTAGAGTTGGGGTTATATACCGGAAAAGATTTAGCGATCTGGAAATCTTCACTAAAATTGGTCATATAAGGCGTGTAAGCTCTTACAAAATAAACCTGTTCCGGAAGGTCTTCTTTCAGCTGAAAATCTCCGCTGCCTTCCCCATTGGTAAGAAGAACTGTTTTCCAGTCTATTAATTTTTTATCAGCACTGTATAATTCTACAAACAGGGTGGTAGATAATGCAGAACGGTTATAACCGTCAAATACAAAACTTTTGAACCAGATTTTGTCACCAGCGGCATATTGTGATTTATCGGTAAGTACATATACTTTTTCCTGTTCATAATTATCCTCAAGATTTGTGAGAGCCTTTTCCAGTTTAGTTTGGGCCAGAACAGGCTGTACCATCGAAAGAAGCAATACACCGAATATATTTTTCATAGAAATCTTAACGCATTTTAATTCAGCGCTAATTTAATGATTTAAAGACTTCCGAAACTGATATTGGCCTGTTATTTCAAAAGAAAAAATAATGTTGATGATACTTCAGGGCAGGACTGCAGATTTGTATGCATATAAAAAAGAAGCAGCCATTAAAGAGTTATCCCTTGATATGGGTAATTTCTTTTGTTTTTAGGGAAAAAACAGGGTGTTTTTGCAATAATTTCATGGTGGGAGATTCAAGTTTCCAGTTTCTGCTTTTATCCAGAAAATAAAAAACAGTGCCGTTATTGGTTTTAATTTCAAAGCAGTATGCCTCAAATTTGTAGGGAGTATTTTTTACGGGCATATAGGTAATTTGCCTTATCTGCTCAGCAGGATAAGTGATTTCGTTAATGATAAGGCTATCATTGGTAAGGAAAACATTAGCAGGCGGCAGCTTGGTTTTCAGCATCTTATATTCTGCCATGCACATAAACAACAGAAAAAGAAAACATCCGATGCTTATACAGGCCAGAGGAGCAGGATCTTTCTCTTTGCCGAAAAAATAAATCAGCATTGCAGTTAAAAGAATAAAAATAACAATGACTCCATATCTGAAAAAGAAAAATTCAAAATAGCCCGGATTTAATTTTTTCATGAATAACAGTATTTTATTTTCACTGAAGTTGAGGTTGGTTGGCAAAAAACGTATTGAATTCTGTAAAAATACAAAAGTTTTAAACAATATGTAAAGTGTTGGCTTGTAGCTGTTTGTTGGTTTTATTCCAGATTGAACTTTTATATTTGAATAAAAAAATAAAAATCTCTCTATTGGAAATACTTATTCCGGAAGAGAGATTTTAATAAGTTACATATAGGTTTAATATTCTCTGTTCATCGGGTTTTTATTGGCCATTTTTGCAAATCCCATGCGGTAAAGGATATCAGCCCTTGTACCTTCCTTATGGCTGAAGTTTTCCATGGTATTTAAAATGTCTTCTTTGAATCCCTGTCTGGAATAATGCCTGTTTACATCATCAATATATTTTTTGCTGAGCTGGAACCTGTTGGCTCCAATTACATCCATAGCCGCTCCCTTGGAAAGACTGTAGGCTTCATTTCCGTATTTGTCTTTATTTACTATAGGATTCAGATGCAGATCAATAGCCTGTTTAACGGCTGATGCTTTTTTGGGGTCGAGGTTGTTTTGCAGGCAGAACTGTTGGCTGAACGCTCCGCCGTAGTTGGCAAAGCACTGTTTTGAACATACATGGTGGTGCTTATCCGTAAGCCCTATATCATGCAGAAGAGATGAAATAAATAACAGTTCAGCATCTACCTTCAGGTTTTCGGACGAGGCAAAGCCACTGCTCCAGAAATACGTCCTGTAAGAATGGGAGAACAGGATAGAATTACAGTATTTCCGGGCTTCTTCTATAGCCTTTTTAGCAATTGCGGAGTCTGGTACAACAATGTCTTTAAAATCAGTCTTTGTATAGTTTTTCAGGTTAAAAGATAACATTATTCTGTTAACGTTCTCCTGCAGTTTAGACCGTATAAGCATGAGTTTGAATTTTTGGGTTTCGCCTTTGCTTAAAATGCCGCATGCGGGTAAGATAATTTCCATATAGAAACAGTTTTGAATTATATATTATTATTTTAAATATTTGATAATGTGTTGTTTTTGTTTAAAAACATACTAATTAGTATGTTTTTGGTGAAAAAAAATTACCTTAGATTTCCCAGGAAAATTTTTAGTTCATTCAGGTAGTACATATAGACAAATTGATCGTTTTGGAGCTTGCCAAAATTCCGGATTCCCCAGTAACCTGAAAGGATGAAAAACGTAGCCTGAACAGAATTGACATCCTGCCGTATAAAACCATTTTTTTTCCCATTTTCCAATATGGTCACCAGGCGCTTTTCCCATTCTGCGGCTTCTTTTTTTAAGGCTTCCCTGAAGTTATCATGCCAAGGGGCCATTTCCTGAACAAGATTAGATACCGGGCAGCCATATTCCACTTTCATAAATTTATTTTCAATGAGCAGCTCATGCATCATCTGATATATGGTTTCCACAGGATCCCGGTCTATGATGGCTGACAGCTGAAAGTGGTAACCCGTTGTAGCACTCAGCACTTCATTAACAACAGCAATTCCCATTTCATCTTTATTTTTGAAATGATAATAAAAAGCCCCTTTGGTTACCTTGGTGGTCGCAATAATTTCATCAATACTTGTTGCCTGGTATCCTTTTGTATAAATAAGTTCATAGGCCTTCTGAAGAATATTTAACCTTGTAAGTTCTGCTTTTTTCATAAAACATACCAATTAGTATCTTTTGCAAATTAAATACATTTTTCCGGGATTTGCAACTTAAAAGAATCATATAAAGATCCGGCTGCTAAAAACCACAGGTCAATATATTGATGCAAAATAGATAAAACGCTGTATTCATGGCAGTATAGAGAATGAAAACAGCACCAAAAAATGGTGCTGTTTCTTTATGGATGGATAAGCTATGTGCTGATTAAAGGTAGATCATTATTCTATCCAAAGATGCCCCATAGAATAGGTTCTGGCCTTACCTGCAACAATTACTCTTTCATTTTTGTTTTCACAGTAAAGCTGGCCTCCTCTTTCTGACAGCTGGCGGGCAAAAAGGTTGTTCTTCCCAAGCCTTGAAGACCAGAACGGGATAAGTGAGCAGTGTGAAGAACCGGTAACAGGATCTTCAAGAATAGATGCCTGCGGGGTAAAATATCTTGATACGAAATCACAGTCAGTACCTGCAGCAGTCACTACCACACCACCAGGATCCAGGTTGATAAGGTCTAAAATGGATCTTTCAACGCTGATATTTTTGATGTCTTCCTCAGATTCATATACAAGAACATAGTCTCTTGATTTGAATACTTCTTTGGGCTGTATCGTAAGAGATTGGGCTATAGTGTCCGGAAGAGTGGCTGGCTCCGGCATTCTGGATGGGAAATCCATATAATAAAGACCGTCTTTTACATCCACTGTTAACTCACCACTTTTGGTTTCAAAAACAATTCTGCTATTCGGGTAATTTAAAATGGTGGTTAAGCAATGCGCAGAGGCAAGGGTGGCATGCCCGCATAAATCCATTTCTATTTCAGGGGTAAACCATCTCAGATGTATGGTATCGCCATTATCAATAAAGAAAGCTGTTTCTGCTACAGCATTTTCACGGGCTATTTTTAAGAGAGTTTCATCCGGTAACCAGTTTTTCAAAGGAACAACACAGGCAGAATTTCCCTGGAAAATCTTTTCTGTAAAGGTGTCTATTTGAAATAATTCTAACTTCATGATCTAAAAATTTTATGTCTCCAACAAAGATAATTTATTTTTCCGTTTAGCTTCCGGGTTTACGGTTGCTTTTTAAATGCTGAAAAACCCTTTGATGATTCACTTTTTTCTTTTGTTTTTAAAGAGAATAGGGGATGTTTATTTAATAATTTTAGGGTAGGAGATTCAAAGTCCCAGCCCATACTTTTCTCAAGAAAATAAAAAACAGCCCCATTTTGGGTTGTAATTTCAATAAAATATGCCGGAAACTTGTTCAGGGCATGTCTTACGGGCATAAAGGCTACTTCTTCTATCTGTTCAGCAGGATAAGGAATTTCATTAATAATAAGGCTGTCTTTGGTTAAGAAAACATTGGCAAGAGGAAGATTTCTTTTCAGTGTAAAATAATCTGATGAACATACAAACACTAGAAACAGAAAACATACAATACCCGGAATAACCAGGTAGACAAGGTCTTTCTCCGGGGTAATGAAATAAAGCAGCAGGGTAACCGCAAAGATAAAAATAACGATGAAGCCATACCGGAAAAAGAAGAATTCGAAATAACCTGGATTTAATTTTTTCATGAATAACAGAGTTGGGATTTCGCCGTATAAGGCAGGCAGAACATATATTCTAATTCATAAAAATACGAAAATTTACAGAAATACTGATGCTTACATTCTTTTAGCATCTCCGGGAAAGCCTATCTATAAAAGGGAAACGGGCTTCCGGAGCTAATCCATATGATGATTCAGTTATTTATAGAGTAAAATCTAATTTGTTTTCGAAGTATATCTACTTGGTAACCTGTTGTATATTAGATGGATATACTATTTTTGTGCAGTTAAAATATAAAAACACAAAATTATTATACCCAAACTTAAAATGCCTAAACAGCGCATATCTTATAAATACAGCCAGGCATTTTAAATTCACAGGAAATATTGTAATTATTGGAAATACTAGTTCTATAAAGCTGTAACAGTATTTTCCGGACTTACTATAATTCTAACCATAAAAACAAACAAATGAAAAAAAGGATACGTTTTCTGATACTCTTTTCTGGAGTATTTTATTCCTCTGTGAATCTGTTATTTTCCCAAGTAGGTATTGGATTAGGGAACCCTCAGGGAGCTTTACATGTAGATGGTGCTAAAGATAATGCGGCTACAGGAACCCCAACAGCAGCGCAGGCAGCCAATGATGTTATTATTAACAAAACAACAGGTTTCATAGGTGCCGGGGTGCTTAACCCTCTGGTAAAACTTGATATGAGATCCTCAGGAACCGAGAATGCGCTGGGGCTCAGTACAACTACAATGACTGCTGTAGAAGCTGGTGCAGGAGCGGTGAGGTATGACGTTGCCAATATTCCTGTAGGGCCTAAAATTGAAGTTTCAGATGGTTTGGTTTGGCATAAAGCCTATATAGCGCCTCAAAAAGCAGTGGTAGTAGCCCGTAAAATAACCAGCCAATCCATCACACAAAGTTCAGCCACTACTATTAATAACTGGAATGTGGTGAGGGATATGAGCAATAGCTTTGATGCTACTTCCGGCACTTTTACGGCTCCCCGTGATGGTACTTATACATTCCTCTTAACATTTAACTTTAATGGTGCTGTTATTAATGACGGATCCCGAGTAGAATCACAGTTTTATAATACTACTACCGGTACCGTACTGGCATCCGTTTACAAAACTTTCGGGCAGTCTATGACCGGTACTGCTGATGATGCAGGTGCTACCCGCTCTACCCAGGCAGGAGGCTCAAGTACCGTTACCCTTACTTTACTGGCCGGTACAAAGGTAGCTGCAAGGCTTTGGCATAACCTGATATCAAGCGGTTCTGTAGCTCTCAGAGTTACTACTAACCCTGCAGATCCTGCAAACCCTGATGATGGATTTAACAACTTAACCATTATAGAACATTAAAAATAGATTATTATGAAATTGAAAACTAGTTTCGCTTATCAGTTAATAGCTTGTGTTCTATTTTTTTCTTCCGGTAAAATATCTGCCCAGGTAGGTTTTTTTACGGATAAGCCTACGCAGCCTCTGCAGATTGATGCTGCAAAGGATGACGGATCTACTCCTGATGCCTTAAAACTGTCTAATGACGTAGTTGTAGATTCAAACGGGAATCTGGGGGTAGGTGTTTTAAACCCTGTAACCAAAGTAGATCTTCGTTCTTCAGATAACAAAGGGCTTATTGGTTTGGGAACCGGTACGCAAACGCCTGCTGAAGCCGGTGGCGGTGCAATACGGTATAATGCAAATGGCTTTTTGGAATATTCTGATGGAGAACAATGGATTGCCTTGCCTCTTACAGCTCCTACCAAAGCCCTTGTAAATGCCAGCAAGAGTACAGCTCAGAGTATTGGAAGCGGTTCTACGGTCTATATATCAGGCTGGACTGAAACTGTAGACCTGGGAACATTACCGAACGGAGATTTTGATCCTGTTACCGGAATATTTACGGCTCCCCGTGATGGTTTTTACCTGGTATCTTTCAACATTACTTTAGCTAATGGTACTATTCCGAAAAATACTTTTATAGAGACCTCAATAGAAAGTGACCGCAATACAGAGAATATCCAGACCTATAAAACGGTGAATTCCTATCCTGCATTCCAGGCGGGTACAGTAAGTAACTTTATAAGTGGAAACTGCAACGCCATCTTTAACCTTAAAGCAGGAAATACCATTAAATTCGGCGTTAAGCACAATATAGGTTCTGCAAGAAATACCCTTAATGACGGTAAGTTGAATAACCTGAGCATTAGTGAACTATAAAAATACAATCATGATACAACATAATACAATAAAGAAGCTGGCAACAGCATTTATTCCCCTGTTTTTCTGGGTTCAGGGTAATGCTCAGATTGGGGTGGGGGTAGACAATCCTGCCAATCCCGTTGAAGTAAAAACGGATGCCGGCAAAGTAATTATTGATAAAACGGGTAAGATAGGGGTACTGGTTGCCAATCCTAAAGTTGCTGTAGATTTACGCAGCGGAACCAATGGTGCGGTTGCATTGGGAAATACAGACAAAACAGCGGTACAGGCTGGTGCCGGAGCTTTACGGTATGTGGCCAGCCCCGCCATTGGGGTAAAAGGATATCTGGAATTTTCAGACGGTACCAATTGGGTAAGTTTTTTCCCGAAAGGTAAGCCCCGTATTGTTGTTATGGCCAATAAGGTGACTCAGGATACCTACCTGTTTGAAAGCGGAACGCCCTCAGAAATAGGACCCAAATCCGGAATTGTGCAGAGACGTTCTTCATATTTAACCAACTGGACAGAGAAACTGGATTCTGATTCTGGTGTTCCTACCAATAATTTTGATCCGTCTACAGGAGAATTTATTGCGCCCAGAACCGGAGTATATTTTGCAACCTTTACTTTCGCATTACAGTCCAGCCAGGTAAATACCGGCGGAAATAACCAGACAGAAGCCATATGGGAAGTAAGAAACCCCGCTGGAACCATTACTCAAAGGGTAAAAACCAATAACGGATATGCGTCTGATACCGGGATAAGCCCTAATGCTGTACCTGTAGGTTCTGCCTGTACAGTAAGTGTTTATCTGAATAAAGGAGATAAATTAAGACCATTCACCTGGATTACGGTAGCATTTGACGGTACGGTAAGCCAGTTTGATATCTCAGGCAGTGGAGTGTACAATTCATTAACCATTGTAGAACAGTAAAAAGACACAAATCTTTAAGTATACACTATTTTTCATAAAATGGAAAAGCAGCCGGCTGGGAAATATTTCTCAGCCGGCCTTTTTTATTGAAACTGAAGGAATGGTGCTTAATTAAATTCTAATGTGATATTCAAAAGTAAACTTTGGAGGGCGGTTTGTTTTGTTTAAAACCTCAGCGAAAGTTGGGATTTTTTTTAAACTTGCTACGAAGTTGGGAGATTTACATATAGAGAGTTTAAATAAAAGATTGTAAATCAATTGTGTTTTCATGCCCAAACCATTTTTTTATATTTTCGAGTGCTGCATCATCAATTTTAGATAACATCAACACAACTAAATTCTGTTTTGCTCTAGAACATTCTACATAAAAAAGGTTTCGTGTGCGTAATTTTCTTTCTGGTTTTTCTTCTGAGTCATTAAAAAAATTATTGAAGTTATATTCTTGTTTCCACTCGGTATCATCGATTACAGTTAAAACGTTTCTATATTCGTCACCTTTGGTTCCATGCTTGGTAGAAAAGACAGTTTCATTTTGTATATGTTTCCAGAAATTTAAAATTTCTTTATATGGTAGATTTATAAAAGCTTCATAGAACTTTTTATCTTTTTCAATTCTTTCTTGAGAATCTTGGTCTAGTTCTCCTGAATCTTGACCTATCCTTTTTAAATATTCATTAAAAGAATTTGATGAAATTATTTCTTTATCGAATACAATTTTTAAAACTTCTTTGATTGTTTTTTCACTTCTAGTATTATTTAAATTATCTAAGGTTTCAGATATTATTTTCTTTTTATAATGCTTGAATTCACTTAATAGAGTACCATTTTTCTTAATAAATCGAATTACTTCGTTATGGTTGTTCTGATTCCAATAAATCAATAAATGTTCTAACCCAACTGGTCTTTCCTGAGAGTTTTTCTTATCAACATAACCAGCAACTAACCTTATAAGAATATGATTTCTGTCTAAAAGCCTTTCCTTAACTGATTGTCCGAATCTTTGAGAAAACAATTTGTAAAGATTCGAAAAACCAGCTCTTTCTGCTATGCGACTGTTTGCTAGAACAAGAATTTTGTCTAATTCCGAATTAAAAACCCAGCCTTGTTCTATTAATTTATTTACAACTTTATCGTAAAAATTATTTTTGTGAATTTTTAATGAATTTTCAAATTCAGTTACTTTTTGTTTCCCTGCCTTTTCAGGATGATTTTTCCAATAAAGAAATTTAACTGAACCTTGTATTTCTTTTTGAGGCTTCTGTTCAATATTTGTTCTAAAGCTATTCAGTAACTTTACAACTTCTTTTGAAGATCTATAATTTTCTTCTTTTTTAATTAAGGTTAAAGTTTTATTCTCTCCTCCGTAATAGTTTTCCAGATTCCCAACACCTGTATCATAAATTTTTTGATGAGAATCCCCATAGAAACCTAATACTATAGATTTTTCATTCCTTTTTAATAAAAAATCTATTAGAGTTTGTACTGTATCTAAAGATGTATCTTGGTATTCGTCTATAAAAATATATGGATATTTTTGTGCTACAATTGATGTTAATAAAAAATAATTCTCAAAAAGCATTTTAGCCAATTCGATAACATCATCATGATGCAACTCTCCTTTTTCAAAATCACGAAAAGAGGAATCATTATAAAATACTGTTTCAATATTATTAACTCGGTCTTTTAAGCTTTTAATATACTTAGAATCTTTATCATTATCAACGTCTTTTTGATATCTTATTTCATTGAGTCTGCATAATTCAATTTTAAGTTGTTTTTGGAATTGTTTTATAGATTGCCATAAAAATTCGTGAATTGTATATACATTAACCAGCTCATTAAATTCAATTCTTTCAATAATTTCATTCTTCGCAACATTGGTATATGTAATACAGATAATACTTTGATTATTTAAGTTCAAATTATCACCTTGCAATTCAATTAAATGATTTAATGTTTGGATTAATAAATATGTTTTACCTGAACCAGCACCAGCTTCAACAACAAAACTCGATTTTTTCTCAATACATTCTTTTACTTCGTCAAATGCTGTCATACTAGTCAATTTTTATAATTTCTATGTGGTCATTTTTTGCTAACCATTCCAAGCCTTCTTTAATATATTTAGGAACTTCCCATTCAAGAGTGGTGCCTTTTTCATCAAAAGTCATCAAATCAAAAGTAAAATCTGTCTTTTGTTTAGATGAAGGATCGACCTCTGATTGGTCCCTTTCTGTATCCATGTAAATTAAATCATCTAAGTTTTTAAGCTTTTGATATGAAAAGCATTTATGAACATCTAATTCCAAACCCTCCTCAGAAGAGTATTTGCTTTTAAAAAATGTTTGATTACAATTTACAATTGCATTTTCTAAGCTTCTTGCAACAAATATTTCATTATCTTCAGCAATTTGAAAAGCCACTCTAATAATCTTAGATTCATCCAATTTTCCTTCATGAGTCAATTCCAATAACTCTATAATTTTTGTTTTCCTAGGAAGCCATATAGATAATGTAGAATTACTTGTGATTGCATCAGTTTTTAACACGTGACAAGATTTGCCTGTAATAGAATCGACAGAATCTATATCTGTTATAATAAGAACTTTTGTATTTAAAAATTTAAAAAATTCTTTAAATTTGTGAGTATAGGCTCCCCCCACTTCAATAATTGATACATACTCATTTTCCAATTCTTTAGCAACTTTCTTGATAAACAATGGCATTAAAAGCTTTTCTGTTATACCTTCAACCATAATAACTTTATCTGCAAAAAACAAATCACATTTATTTAAATTCAGATATTGTTTTAAGAACCTGAATGTATCTTTGTCAGTTTCTTTATGTTTAAAATCATTAAAATCTTTAACTTCAATAAAATTCTTCCCATCTTTTTTGAATTTGTTGAAATATCTAATTCTTTCAAAACTCCTTTTCACGTTTAAACCAGCTTCAGCAATCATGTGAGAAGAATGAGTACTGATAATTAATTGTACTTGTATTTTGTCTTCTAAAGAAGCTTTTTCAATAGTTTCTCTCACTTGTTCAATAAATACTTGTTGCATCTGTGGATGCAGATGCGCTTCTGGTTCTTCAAGAAGAATAGTTAAGATTTCAGTTTCATGCTTCGCTTTATTTTTTTTGAAATTTTCGATAAAAGAAACAATTTTTAAAACCAAAAAAATAAGATTACTATATCCTAATCCATTATAGTTTTCAGGAAGTTCGATATCACCATTTTTGTAAAAATATTTTATATTATTTTTTATTATGCTCTCTGGATCAAATTTAGATTTCAATATTATTTCAGGAATATTAATTTCTTTATCGACTCCGAATGATTTAAGCTTTTCAAGAATTTTTTTAAGTACTTTTTCATATTTTCCATCTAATTCAGTAGATACTTTTTTTAAAGTACTTTTAAGCGCTTCAACATCAGTATCCTGATCACCATGAACATTTTGATAATAATCTGAAAAGCCAACTGCCAATGATCTATTCTTATCTGTCTTAATATCATCTAATTTTCTAGATGCTTGAATACTTTCAAAATATAAAACTTTTGAAATTCTACTTAAAACATTATCTTCTATTAAATTATCTCCTCCAAAAAGACGTGTGGAATAATATCCAGTAATATTTTCATTTAGCCATTCAATTAATTTTATATCTTGATTTACTCTGTTATGAAATGTTTTAAAAAGATTAATTGTATCACTAGGTTCATGTTTGAAGAGTATTGTTGCTTCTGTTTTTGAATCGTCTAAGTCAGATATAAAGTCGCTTATATTTGTTAGAGAATCTTCATTTTTATTATACTCAATTTTTATTTCTAGTGTGATTCTGGGAATATTCAGGATAATTTCTTTTTCCAGTCGATTTCGTTCAACTTCGTTAGCTTCAACAAGTAATTCATCTTTAAATTTTTTGTAACAATTTTCAAAAATTTCATAACTATTTTGAGAAAAATCATGAAAGGAAATTTTATATTTTCCTCCTAGAAATAAGTTAATGATTTCAAAAAGAGAAGTTTTTCCAGTGTTATTTTTTCCAACAATTAATGTTATATCATCTTCTATATTTATTGAAATATTATCTAATAAACGAAAGTTGGTGACTGAAATTTTAGTTATTTTCATGTTTAAATATTGGAAATAGGTTTTAGTATTTTATAAAATATAAAAATAGTAAGAGGACAAAAAATCTCATTACGGATTTCCATAAAATATAAATCAAAATCTTGTCATGATTTATTATAACAATTTAATTACTATTTATTTGAAAGTAATATCCAAATTTAGGAGACTTCAGCGAGTTGAGGAAATAAAACAGTTTTATTTTTTAGATTATAATCTCTTCAATTTTTTCCTTGAAATTTAAAATAGAATTGATGGATTTATATAGATATATATAGGGATTCAGCGCATTGCTAGCTGTTACTTCAATGTTGACTTTCGATTCACGAATTAGGTTTAAAGTAAATTCTTGAAGTTTAGGATTTTGAGAATAATCCATTAGGCTTTCAAAGTTTTCATTCTCTTCTAAATTCTCTACTAATTCGTTTAAAATAATGTATAAATTACTATTTGTTGGTAGATTGCTATTTAAATAAACTGACCAGAGTTCTGATTTAAATTGATTATAAGCATAATTATAATCCTTTAGTCTAGTTTTAATTAAAAAGGTGCTGCTTAAATTAATATTTTTATCAAAAATATTTGCCAGATATTTAAAAGGAAAATTTGGAGAGTAATTTATCATGTCTTTTCTTGAGTCATCGTATAACAAAAAATATAATTTTTTTTGATAAGCCTTTAATGATAATACTAATAGTTTTATAGCTTTATTTAATTGTGCGGTTCTTTCTTCTTTTCTTTTAATTTCTTGAAGATTTCTAATATAAATTTCAATAATAGCTATTGTAATAATAAGGATTAATAAAGAAAGTGCCAATCCTCGAACGTACTGTTGCAATTTATCAGAATCGAAGATTATACTTTGATCTTTTTCCAAATTAGAAATATCAAAATATGAATCTATAAAAAATAATAAAAGCGTAAATATTGAAAGTCCTATAAGTATATTTCTGAAATTTTTTTCCATATTTAAGTGTATTGTATCGATAATGATTTTAATTTACTGTAAACACCAAAAATAAAAAACCTCTTAAAATTTTCAATCAGTACTTTCACGGAATTTATTAAGATTTCGAAAATTTCATCACAAAAAATCCCAACTTTCATCGGGATTATTCATTTATAAGTTTAAAGAAATCAGATAAACTAATTTTTCTTGCTTCACATATTTTAAAAAGTGTTTCAACAGGTATTCTGTAAGTTTCTTCACTTTTTATTTTTCTAATAGTGCTTTCTTCAACACCATGATTTTTTGCAAAAGAAGTTTGTGACTTGCCTTCTTGAAGCCAAGGAATTAGCCATTTTTTTGTAATGTATGAACAAATTTTTTCGTTGATATCTGTCATAGAAACAAATGAAATAATTAAATAATAAAAAAACACGGTCGATCGATCGTAATTAAATTCTTTTTCCTATATTTGTACAATAAGCTACAATAAAGTAGCTTTGCGATACTTCAAAGAACAATAGAAGCTATTGCTTAGAATCTCGCCCGAAAACTGGTAATTTTTAGACACACGAGACGATAAGCAGGAAGCTCACGACCTAGGCGTGGGCTCTCTTATCTGTGTGTAAGGTATACCAGTACCTCAGGGCGGATAATGTAGAGTCCATGCCGTTTTTATTTTATGCTGTTCAGCCTTTCTACATTTTTTCTAAGCTGCTTCCTTACATAAAGTATCATGATATGATACAATGGAGTGTACAATCCATTGCGGCCTTCGGGCATTCTGAAAAACACAAATTCTTCATAAGTTTTTACCCCTGTGCAGGCAGGAAGCTGAGCAAAACTTCCTCCTGTACAGTTTTTTTAACAACAGGAGAAGAATAAAAAAGCAGACACCATAAAGTATGGAAAATACAAATAATGAAAAAGATAAATACAGATTTTGATCCCCGGTTCCGGCAGGGCAGGAAGCGCTCCGGATTGCGGATGATGGAAACTTTCTTTCAGTTCAATGATCTGGATGTTTCCAAAGAAAGACTCAGCAATATTATGAATTATGCAGTAAAGAGAAATAGCTGGAACAATGAAGATCCGGCGGTGATCTTTGAGTTCCATCAGTCGATGAGGTCATTGATCCGGGCTGGGTATCTCATCATGCTGAAAGAAAGGAAATGGACTGTTGATACCCGGCCGGAAAAGATTTCCCCGTGGGTTCTTGGCCTTCTTTCGGAGAAGGAATACCGGAATCCTCTGCTGGTTTTCAAAAAAGCATTCAGGGAATACACCCTCAAAGAATTTGATTATTTTATGTCCGGAATCGTCTATTTCTCAATGGGCGTCTATGAAAATCTGCCGGAAAGGAATATCGTTATGCCTTATATCCATACGGTTAAAATGCTGGATGCGGCACACCTTATACTTCAAAGAAGGAACGCAAAGAAAACGGCTGGTACCCATTCAGGATAAGGAGGCTGGAATACATAAAGCTTTACCCGGACTTTGTAGAATGGCTTGTTCCTTCATATAAAGATTTTCACAAAACTTAGTTTCACTTATTATGCATAATGCCTGGCCCTAAAAAAATTAAGTGGTTAAATAATCCTAAACAGTTTTATAAAAAAGGAGCTCTGAAAAGAGCTCCTTACCTAATATTAAAAATTAAAGACGGCATATTACTGAAACAGTCTTCGCCATTTGGTCATTGTATTCCTGCTCAATCCGAAACGTTCAGCTACCTGAAGGTTATTCATGTTATGATTTTTTTGGTACTGAAGAATACGGAGAATATCTTCCTCATTGTAAGAGCGGAGTTTTTGATTCATTTTTTTAAGGTCCTGGTCCTTTGTACCAAATATTCTGTTATTAAGTTCCAGGATGTCTAAAGCCGTTAGCATTTTCTTTTCTAATAACTTTTCGCATTCTGCTTTTTTATGAGGAAATTTCAGATCAATGATATCTGAATAGATTCGTTTATAGTTAGGTTGGCTTTGCTTTTTCATTGTACTATTTTAAAATTCCGGATGCGGTGATCCGGTTGTGATACTTTTGTTTTTTTACTGGTTACAGGAAGCTGCTATTTGTATTTTGCTACCCATTTGCATAAGGTGGTATAAGGAATCCCATACTCATCTGCCACCTGCCGCTTGGTCTTTGCCTGCTTGTTTATCAGTTCCAGAATAAAGTCTATCATTTCCCGGGTATAAATATTCTTCCGGAAACGGGGAAGTTTTGAAGCTTCAGTTTCCCGGAAAGGGGCAGAAGGGGGAGCATAGAGGATCAGGTGTTGGGAATATAGCCTGAAGAAATCATATTCAAGCAGTTTGCTCCATCTCAGCAAAACTTCAGTGGATAGATTTTCCTGGGTGTACATTTCATTAATTTCAGTTTCTGTACATTTCATAAAGTTGCAGATGCGGGGTAAATCAATATTGCTTTCGTTAACCCGCAGTTGTATGAATTTTCCAATATGAATATTTTTAAAATTTGAATTCATAAGCTGTATTTTTTTTAAAAAGTAAGAGAAGGCGATTGCTGAAAAACAATACCCGGATGGCATTGATTTTACCAGATGCCTTACAATTAAAATATTGTTGACATGGTATTGGCTACCATTTTTTTATCATGATTTAGTTTTCAGGGCCTAAGTGTTGTAAGCATTATTCATAATGCTGAGTTGTTTAATAGTAATGTACACATTCGTTGTAATACTGGCTTTAGAAGCTCATTATTCAATTCATTAAAATTGATAGACTTAGCTCTGTTCTGTACTGTACTTCCCAGAGCTAAGAAGCTATCAATTATAAAACCTGCTTTTGATTAATCCGGACAAGTTTGTGTAGAGATGCAATGCCATGCCATGGCTGCATCCCCTTCCTTAAGGGTATATATCTTCATACATTTATTGCTTGTATCATACACCATCATTCCTTCAACAAAGTCAGCTGCCGGAATACCCACCGGGTTTCCTGATGCATCAAATGCAACCCTGTTGGGAACGAAGCCTTTGGTCTTCGCTTCCAGTGCAAGCCAGCCTCCTTTTCTTACCATTGGCCAGTTGTCTGAGCCTGAACCGGCTCTTCCAAGAGCGGTAATTCCTGCTTTTGAAGGTAATGCAGGATTACCGGTAGTAGCAACAGCACCTGGCTTATAGCAATAAGTTTTCCCTTCGGCAAACGTAATGTACCTTAAAGCATTATCTGCATTGAAGTCATTCATGAATACCCATTTTCCGCCTGTGAATGTTCCGTTAACTGTTTTTACATTGGTTGTAAAGGCAGCATCATCCGCTACAATCATCTGGATATTGTTTCCGGCTGAAAAGGTAGTTCCGTAAGCAGAAAAATCTGCCTCAAAGTATAAACCTCCGGGAGTATTTGAACGTTGGGAAAGCCATGTTCTCTGAACCCTTTTCAGGGTATTCCCGGCAATTGTGATATTAACAAGAGGCGTAGCGGTAACATTGTTGTCTCCCAGCATGAAATAGGTTTTGTCATTCGCAAACCCAGTACGTGCCGCATTTTGGTTCGGATTAACAAAATCATTGATGGTAGCCACCGTAAGGATTGTTCCGGCATTAACACTTTTAGATACCTTCTGCTCAAATGCCTCTATATCATCACGGGATACCCCGAAGATATTATTATTGAACGCGGTATTGGTGGCACCATTCCATACAATTGCTCCATCTGTAGCAACATAATGGTCTGTATTCACCTGCCCCAGCGTAATACCATACTTGATGGCCAGATAAGAATCAACTTTTCTTCTTTCTGTAACACTAAGGTTTCCGTCTCCATAAACAATTGTTTCTCCCAGGTTTCCTACAAAACCTCCGTTATCACTACTGTTGGCCCCAATCTGTGTAGAACCGAAAGCGTGTCCACCATTCAAAAAGCCAATTGCAGTATGTGTGTTACTCATCGATACCGCATTTCCGTTAATACCTTTTCCTGTTGTTGTATTGAAAAGATTATGGTATACGATACTTGGAATTGTAGTAGACCTTATTGGGCCAGGATTAGCAAGGTATCTGTAGCTTTGTGCTGCATTTACCCTTTCTGTACGGTTGTCATACATATCTCCGAAACCATCCCAGTAATCAATACTTCCGGTTAGTTTTGAATTATCAAGCAGCGAGCTGAAAATTCTGGCATTGTTACCTGGATTTGAAAGCCCTTCTTTGGTAAGAACAAAAATATCATACATATTATTGGTGAAGGTTCTTACCGATACATTTCCAATTGTCTGGCTGTTTGCTGTAAAATTAATTCCAGGATTAAAGTTGAAATAATTGGAAGCACCCAACTTGAATTTTGGCAGGGCATTGGTTCCCAATTGTGCTGAGGTAGTTCCCGAGAACTGGTCTGTCCATGCCGTAACATCCGTTCCGTCTCCTGTATTGGCGGCATCCTTATCTGCTCTATACCAATAGGAAAGATTATTTATAACTCCACCAGGCGCAAGCCCAAAACCTGCAAAAGTGAAGAATTGTCCGTTTCCTAAGGTTACATTGGCTGTGTTATATACCAGTCCGTTTACCG
This sequence comes from Chryseobacterium bernardetii, assembly GCF_003815975.1. Classification (NCBI taxonomy): domain Bacteria; kingdom Pseudomonadati; phylum Bacteroidota; class Flavobacteriia; order Flavobacteriales; family Weeksellaceae; genus Chryseobacterium; species Chryseobacterium bernardetii. The sequence continues at coordinate 4,687,317 of NZ_CP033932.1, read as the reverse complement.
TTACCTCCGTAGTCATTGGGGTGAAGGTATCCGTTCCATCGAAAGTACTATCTGGCGACTGTATCAGGTAAAGATTCTTCACGCTTTTTGGCCATGCCACAGTTACTGTTCCCACATTGTTTGTATTCTGTACCTTCCAGATGGCTTCGAAACGATAATTGGTAGTTCCATTGGACCCTCCGGTATAAGAAAGTGGTACGCTGAGACCTTGCTTCAAGCCATTGTCTCCGGTAAGCAAGAATTGTAGGTCATTGGCCAAACCTGTATTGTTGTTGGCGTTGCTATTGGCCAAACCTGTTGTGGAAATCAAGAGTTGCTGTCCGCTGTTCACACTTCCTGCCTGTTTTTGATGCAAGGCTGTGAAATCGTCTTTTGCAATACCGAAGATATTGTTGTTGTAACCGGTATTGTTGGTTCTGTCCCATACCACATTACTGTTGGTGGCAAGATAATTCTCATTCAGGGTAACCCCATTCTTTACAGCAAGGTAAGAATTAATCCTTGATTGCTCATTGGTTGTGAGTGTACGGTTATACCATGCAACTTCCATGATATCCCCTGGGAAAGCTCCAGGGGCATCCCAACCGGCATGACCTATTCGAAGGTTTCTGCCATATATTTGGAATTTATTGGCTGCAGCAAAACCGGAAAACGATTCATAGGAACCATTTAGTCCTAATCTTTTCTCTCCTCCGGCAATAGAGGAAGTTCCACCATTGGCTACCGTATTGTTGGCAATTGCCGAAAATACATTGGAAACACCAATATTGAAGGCTGTAGAGAAATCGGAAGAAGTTGTCGTATTGAAAAATTCATACTGTCTTGGTTTCCCGTTGGCAATAGAAACTCCCGGTTCGGAAGCATTGGTATCATCATCAATTCCTACGATACGTCCGGTTCCGTTGGCTACTGTTGGTCGTACTGCCGAGAAGATGGAAGGATTGGAACCAGGCAGCTCAACATTTCCTAAAGGATTCATTACCGAATTGGCATTATAGAAGAACTTGGAAGCGGTGTATCCCGTAGTATATGGATGGAAGTTATGGCTTCTATCCGCTGGTGATAGAATTACTCCACCTACATTCGGAATGTCGTCCGCATTGGCTGAATGATCTTTCCAAGCCGTTCCCATGGTTCCAGCATCATCGGATTTTACCCAGAAATCAGGACCTGTAACTCCTCCTGGAGCCTGAACAAAACCAGCAAAGGTGAAGAACTGCCCATTTCCTAGAGTTACACTGGCTGTGTTGTATACCACGCCATTTACGGTGGTTTCCGCCGTCATTGGGGTGAAGGTAGATGTTGCATCAAAGACAGGATTGGCAGACTGTACCAGGTATAGGTTCTTTATTCCCTTAGGCCAGGCAACGGTAACGGTTCCTACACTATTGGTATTCTGTACCTTCCAAATGGCTTCAAAACGATTATTTACGGTTCCATTGGACCCTGCCGTGTATATCAATGGAGTGTTCAGGATCTGTTTAAGGCCGTTGTCACCTGTCATCAGGAATTGACCTTCCGTTAAGGAATTGGTATTGTCAATATTGGTATTCGCCAATGAATTTCCTGCACCAATAATCAGCTTTTGACCGTCATTTATACTTTGTGATTGCTTTTGGTGCAAATCAGAGGTATTATCTCTTGCAATACCAAAGATATTGTTGTTATATCCCGTATTGTTTCCGGATGTCCATACAGAAGTGGAATTACTGCTTAGATAACTAGGAGTATTGGCAACATTGAGAGTGATACCTCCTTTTATGGCCAAATAAGAATCTACTCTGTTGATTTCGTTTGGTGTGAGCGCTTTGTCAAAAATTATGGTTTCAGACATGGTCATTCCTGTACCATTATCATCCCCGCCATCATTCGCGTTTCTTCCCAATAGGATTCCTCCGTCTGGCCAAGTGGTAAGTGGACTCATGGCCATGGTGGAACTGACTGCCGCACCATTCAGGGCTCTTTGGAACTGATTGTTGGTGAAGCTGTTCCTTACGATGGTTGTATTGGTTAGTTGTGCATATTGAACTGCAACCGGTGCTACAGCCGCATTGATATGAGAACCTGATGTATTATCCCTCATGTTAATATTAACGGCTGCAATTCCTGGACTGTCATACTTATTACCTCCAGTAAGTGCCGAATAATTAAGTCCCACAACTCTGTCATAACCAGATCCGGTAACTGGTGTGGTGCTTGTATATATTGAATAATTGGTGCTGGAAACGGCATTCAATATAGATGAATTCCCCAAGGCATTTGCTGGTACAAATGTAACCCCTGGGTTAAAGTTTAATTTTAGCGAAGTTCCATCTGTTGCTGTAGGTGCTGATGTGGTTGTAGCTAAGTTGGGTGTTATGGTTACTGCACCTGAAGAATAATCTGTCCAGGAAGCTACCGCTCCACTTGCAGGAGTCAATTTTTTATCTGCTCGATACCAAAGAGAAGAAACAACTCCTCCTGGAGCATGTAGATAGCCTGCAAAAGTAAAATACTGCCCGTTTGCCAATGCTACATTTACAGTGTTATATACTACACCATTTACCGTAACTTCCGTCACCATTGGAGTAAAGGTATCAGTTCCATCAAAGGTTTCATCAGAGGACTGTACCAAATACAGATTGTCTACTCCTTTAGGCCATGCAATTGTTACGATCCCTACGGTATTGGTATTCTGTACTTTCCAGATGGACTCGAAACGATAGTTGGTCGCTCCGTTGGAGCCTGCCGTATAGGTCAATGGTGTATTCAGTGCCTGTTTTAAGCCATTATCTCCTGCAAGAAAGAATTGTCCGTCTGTCAGTGTATTGATATTTTCTGCATTAGTGCTTGCCAATGAATTTCCGGCTCCAATGATTAATTTTTGGTTAGGATTTTCACTTCGGGACTGTTTTTGATATAAAGCCGAAAGATTATCCCTTGCAATACCCAGAATATTGTTTTGGTATGTAGGGGAGGCGTTCCAGACAATATTGTTGTTGGAATTTACATAATCACCTATAAGGGTTGTTCCCCATTTAACAGCCAGATAAGAGTCTACACGGCTTTTTTCCGGTGCTGTAAGCGGAGTGGCAAACACAATGGCTTCATTCATCTGTCCATCATGGCTTCCCCAGTTGGTATCACGGCCAATTCTAAAAATACGGGCAGTATTTCCTGTATTTACGTTTCCGAGTGTGTTGTTGTAAACAGATTCATTGCCATCCAGCCAAACCTTGGCCAACGGATTTGATGTGGTGGATCCTGCAGCATTCAGCCATGAAGAGCCTGCTACGAATGGTTTTTTGTCTGCAAATAAGTTTGTGGATAGGGTGGTATAGCCGCTTCCTGCCGTATAGAACAATAATTTGTCTGTAGTGGCATTATTGGAAATGTGCAATCCAGGATAATCCATGCTCTGGTCGAACCCAGCCAATCCGGCTGCACCTAACGTGTTCATATTACCGGCAATGTAAATACTTCCTTTTGCACGGTCTATGATTTCCTTCCCAGTCCCTGGATCGGCAGACATGAAGCCTCCTTGTGTGGTTGCGTGCCCTGTTGAACTGAAGGTTACCGTTGGGTTAAAATTAGCCAGGGTATTCTGATTGGAAAAAGTAGGCTGTAAGGTAGTGTTAGCCTGTAAAAGGTTATATCCGGTACCCATTTGGTCATTCCATTGGTTCAGCAGGGTATTGTCTGATGATGTAATGGCATCTGCTTTATACCAAACTGCTGCTACAACCCCTCCCGGAGCCGGTGTGGAAACATTGACCGTTAAGTCACTGAAGCTGGTGCAGGTACCTGTGGTAATGGTCCATCTGAAAGTATAAGTTCCTGAGCTGGTAAGCCCTGTAACATTAGTATTATATAAGGATGGATTACCTATAGTAGGATCTGGGGCTCCGGCTGGTTTTGAAACTAAGGTCCATGCGCCTGTGGATGCCGCTCCCGGATTATTTCCATTAAGAGAAACTTGTGTTGCCCCTATTTCCAGGATTTGATTAGATCCTGCATTGGCATTTACCTGAGGGGATACAAATATGGAGAATGTGCCCTCCGGGGAAGTTCCCGAGCAGGCGTACTCTTTATCAATGAAGCCAGGATCTACCCCTCCTGCATTCGGAACTGCTTTTATCTTGAAGACATATTCTCCCTGCTTATCCAGGTTGCTTATCGTGGTGGAGGTATTGGTAAATGTTCTGAGATTATTGGCTTCATAGACAGGATTGGCCGCTCCTGCCGGCTTAGAAATCAGGGTGAAATCATATCTTCCTGAAAATCCCTGAAGATAACTGGTGTTAACAATTCCTTGATATACAGCAGGTAAAGGAATCGTTGCTGTTACAATACCAGATCCCGTATAACATATTGTCGTATTGGGAACGGTCACGTTAGGACGGTTTCCGTCTGAAATATGAATGAAATAATTCTGGCTATTGCCACAGCTACCATTTTTGCTTGATAAATTCACAACATATGTTCCCACTCGCCAGCCTCCGGCAGGAGGTGTTACCACTATATTTCTGTTCATCGTTCCGGCTCCGTTCAAGACCAGGGTAGGGTTTCCTCCTGGAGGAGCAATCCCCGAATTAGTGACTGTGGTGGTAAGCGTTGCCGGGTCTGCGGGATCAATCTTGAAATAGATGGTAATGGGGGTTGTTTTTCCTGCCATATTGCAATACACAGCACCTCCACTGCCACCTGCAGAATAAACCTGCATTTGTTCAGGATATGAAGCATCAAGGAAGCTCTAGGTTGCTACCTGCCCATATACAACTCCAGTTTTAAAAGTTCCATAATTAGGATTACTTATGTTTCTTTCTAAAAGTTCATGTCCGTCCGCTTTTCTACCCCACTGTAAAAGAGAACCCATAGCATTTACATCTGTGGTACTTGTTGCCTGCTGGGTAAGATTGAAGGTTGGATGGTCCACATTTGCATAATTAGCCCCCAGATTGTTGTTCAGCCAGATTTTGCCATCCTCTGCCTGTATGGGTAGATAAAGGAAGTTATGCTCATATTTATCTGCATTGTCTATCTGTCCAAACATTCTGTCGGGTATACCGGGTATATCGCGCAACTCGTAAGTAGTGAAATTTCCAGCCGAGTTGTACGGATATTGGAAGGCTCCTAACAGTACACCCAAATAATCATTCCCTATCCCTGCATTGATGTCCAGTTTCTTGGCAAGCAAATCGTTTCCAATGGCTTTTATGGTAGCCGTAATGCTGTTATTGGCCGTTGTAAGGGTTTGTGATGCCCAGGATAATGTTACCTGCGTAGCTACGCCATTCTGGGTAAGGTTTGCCGGAATGGTAGTGGTGCTGCTCCATGCCGCTACGGTACCTCCGCTTCCAGTTACCGTAGCCGGGATATATACTGTGATACCTGTGTTAGTAATGGTTCCCTGTACATCCACCAAAGTATCCGGCGTGCCATCTGCATTGATGACGGCGGTGCTGGCAGGTGCTGTTGGTTTGGTATAAGGCAAGTAGTCGTTATCATACGCCGAAGCTACCCAATATCGGCTGTTCTGTGCCAATGTAACGGTTCCGGGCAATACACCGCCAGGATTTCCCGGTGCGGGATTCACTGTAAGTGAGGGGGCATTGGCTCCGGAGCAGCTTTGCCCTCCAATCGTAACATTTACCGAAGTGGTTCCTGCTGTGGTAGGGGTTCCGGTGACAGTATAGACTACATTGCTGTCTCCCGTGGCAAAAACACCCATGGGAAGGTTGAAGGTAAGTCCGTTTACCGTAGTGGTTTGTGAAGGATATATTCCACCATTACCACCGGTGTAGGGAACGGTTAATGTTCCGCTATAAGATTGTCCTACTGTTGCATAATTGGGGGTAAAATAAGCACCGGCACAATTGAGGCTGGTTACAGTACCTGTAAGTCCGTTGCTTCCTACGATACATCCTGACCATCCGGCAGGATTGCCCTGGTATGCTTTTACACATTTATCGGTGAGGTCATAGATCACCATTCCCGATTGAGGGTTGGCAATAGCTGTTGTATTGGCCACTCTGTTCAGGTACAGGGCCTTGTTGTTGGAAGCAAGTTCCAGGGAAGCACTGGGATGCGGGTTAGCTGTATTGATTCCTACTTGCCCAAAAGCATTCATGCTGATAAGGAACGTTGCCAATAGAATAGTGTTTTTTTTCATTTTAAAAGGGGATTAAATTGTATGTCAGGATAAGACCTGATGTGTTTTTATTCGTTCAAGTATTTTATTTGTAGCCTTAAAGGTTGTTTTCAGTAGTTTGCATTATACTTTATTCAGTTTTAGATGATGGCACAAGCCATGATAGAAGCTATTATCTGTAATATTCTTTATCATGTTTCCTTGGAGCCAGGAAATGATCTTACCTGTTCGCTTCGGATGAACCGGCGAATTGGGATGAGCTATACGGAAGTTTTTGCGCTATAAAAGCTATCTGGTGATTTCTTAGTGATAGCCGTAACAGGATGGCGGCGGGCGGTTGAGATTCTGAAAGAATACTAAATGGGAAAGGAAATGGCTTTTATAATCTTTTCTCAAAAAAATATCCAATAGGTGGATGGTGGTAAGTTGTTTGTTTTCAATCCAGGACAGAAGAAATTTCATCGTGTTCTCACTGGGTCTTACAATTTGCATATCGCTATCAGAAATAGCCAATAAGGATTTTTCTGACTGATTATCTATGTTGAAAGCCAATTCTGTCTTATTGTGGCCTTTAACGGGCTGAGAAATGTTTTCTTTTTTCTTCTGTTTTCTTTTGCCGGGTACCAATGAATCTTTTCTTTTAAGTCTCTTCTTTATTTTTTCCTTTGCCGGGTGAGAAATAGATATTTTTTCCATTCCTGAAACCAAAGTGCCCTCTGATATGAATAAGGGAGTGGATGGAGTAGCCATATCTGATGAGGGGGTTTCATCATTCCTGCAAACAGCCTGGATCATCTGAAAGTTGAACAACAGTAACAACAATAAGGAAAATCTTCCCCCTCCAATGGAATGCAGAGAGAAGAGTTGGTTCATCATGTTATTTTCAGAATCGGTTTTCATTTTGATGCAATATTATGATTACCACAATAGCTGTACAAACTCAATACAGGAATAATTCGGAAAGTTTCATGTGCCTTTTTATCTGTTTTACAAATTATATATATTGAAAATCAGAATATTATGTTTTATTGTTGTTTTTTCGTGAAATTTCAAAATTCACAAATAGGTATTTGTGTTTTCAAGATTTATATTTCATTAAATTTGCTCAAATGATAATTATGAATAAGGTTTATAAAGAAGAAATATCAATTTCATTATGGTTTGTGAAATATTGTAACCGGATAGTTGATTATTGTAAAATCTTTAGAAATAAATATTAATGAAGTTATAAAAACAAGCTTTTCTGACCTGAAAGATAGCTGAATTTCAAGGTGTGTTATAATGTTAAATTTTACTTTAAAACTAATTCTTAATGAAAAAAATATATTTATTTTTTGTGTTTTTCCTTTTCTTCTCCACAGTAAGTGCAGAAACAATTTCATGTCCCGGAAATAAAGAAATTGATCGGCTGATTGAGAAAGGAACTACTCTTAATAATGAAGGGGGAAATAAAGAAGCGCTCAAATTGTTTCAAAAAGCTAATGACCTTGCTAAGGCTATAGGATGTGAAAAAGGAGAACTGAATGCAACAAACAGTATAATGATGTTTTATTTCAACACCTATGACTATAAAAAGGCTTTGGAAATATCAAACAGAGCTAAAGAATTAGCAATCAGCCAGAAAGATTACGAAACCTTATCTTCTTTATGCAGTAGAAGAGGAGCGTCTTATGATGATCTAGGCATGTATGATGAGAGTTTAAAGGAGCATGAAGCTGCTGCAAAATATGTTAAACTTATTGCAGATCCGGATAAGAGACATTATCAGGCTTCTTTGGTTTATTATAATATGACTCCATATTACCAGGACAGGTCAAATGAAAAAGTATTGTATTATCTGGAAAAAAGCAGGGAAGAGGCTTTACAAATAAATGATAATAGTAAAAATATTCCTTTAGAGAAAAAAATTGATATGTTGGTATCAATAAATATGAACCTGGGAATACATTATAGAGATCACAACAATAAAGGCAGGAATGTGAAGCTGTCTGAATTCTATTTTATGGAAGCTTTAAAGCAGTTTGATTTAGTTAAAGGAGATGTGCTTCCCAATACAAAAATAGATTTATATCAGGCACTCCAGGAGTTTTATCAAATGAAAAAGGATTATAGGAAGGCCATAGAATACGGAGAGAATATGCTGATTTTGGAGAAGTCCAACAGCATGCCTTATAACCGTAGAGTGGGGTATATGGTATTAGCAAAATCTTATTTGGGAATTGGTGATAATACAACCTCACAGAAATATCTTGAACTTTTTTCAAAATTAAATGACAGTATTAATTCTGCGGAAAAAGATGCAGTGGAAGCTCCTGTTAAAAAAATAATTTCAGAAACAAAAAGCAATGGTGAGAAAAAGATAAAGAGAATTGCCGTTATTTCTTTTGTTATTCTTATCCTTATTACGGGAGGGATGCTGATATACCGAAGAAGAAGCAATAAGATTATTCATAAGAAATATGAAGATTTAATTGCTAAAATACATCAAAATGAGGATGATAAAAGAGAATCAGCACCGGAAAAAAATAATAATGATATAAAAACCTCTGTTACTATTACAGATGAAACGGTAAAAATATTACTTCTGAAACTTGAGAAATTTGAGGCTTCAAAGAAATATCTGAGAAAAGATTTAAGCCTCACGTGGATGGCTAACAGCCTTGCAACCAATACAAAATATCTTTCGGAAGTCATAAAGAACTATAAGAATCATAATTTTACCAGCTATATCAATGAGCTCCGTATTAACTATATCATAAAGAAGCTGTATGATGACCCGATCTATAGGGAATATAAAATAACCTATTTGGCAGAAGAATGCGGATATGCTACCCCAAGGGTTTTTGTGAATGCTTTTAAACAGCAAACAGGTTTTACCCCTTCTTATTTTGTGGAGCAGCTGAAGGTTTCTGTGTAATTTTTATAATACTTTATCCATAAAGCATAGAAGTTGTAATAATGCGGAGTTCATCAGGGCTTCGCATTTTTCATTTATTGGACTTTATAATATATGATTGATAAAAAGTCTGGTAAAGAACAATTTTTTTTGTGTATTTATCAGGGATAATCATATGTGCCTGATAATCAGTTTTTATTTCTTGTAAAACGCCTGTCACAGAATAAAATTTGTTTGGAATAATTCAGAAATCATCCCCTGTAATATTTGTTGGAGAAGCATCTGTATCTTAATATTGTAATGACTGACCAGTAATCCTGTGAGCGAAATACAAGAGATAAAGATGGGAAAAGTTGTTCATGTTTTATAATTATACCGTCAGTTTTCTCATTTGATTACTCCAGGTTCTTATAATTTTTAAAGGTAATCAGCCTGACGATAAGGTAAAAACAAAAACAACATGAATGGAAGAAAAAAGAAAAGCAGAAGTGAAGAAATTTCAGAGAAATATTTTGAATTTTTAGACCGTCATATAGACGATGTTATTTCTGCAAGAACGGCAGATTTCATGGGTTTGCATCAGATTGCATCAGAATTGGGAATTTCCCATAAACATCTTATCAATGTTATTCAGCATGAATTTGGAAATCATCCCAGCTATTTCTACGATTTCAGAATTATAAAAATAACAAAAGAAATATTATTAAAAGAAGACATATCCATCGCTGAAGTGGCCAGAAAATTTACATATGATCCTTCTAATTTTTCAAAGTTTTTCAAAAGCCGGACAGGCGAGACACCCGGAAGCTTTCGCAGGCAAAACAAAAATAAAGCCTAAACTTCCGGATAATTAATATCCTGATCTCTATGTTTCCCTGAACGCGAAAATTTGAATCTCCTGATTTTTTAGTGATGAATTTCTTTAATGGTTTTGTGATTGAATAGCAAGGAATAGGATGATATAATGGTTAATTTGTTTAAAAAAAAAATATATATTTACAAAATACCTGAACAAATAACCTATTGAATTCAAACTGAATGAGATATTACGGAACTATTTTATTTTTTATTGCTTTACTACTGCCTGCTTTAGGAAAAAGCCAGAAATCTGAAGAACAGTTAAAAAAAGAACTGAAGCAGTTGCAGAAAGGAATAGATAACACTGGCATTGTGAACAATACAATACAGGAACTGGAAAAAAATTACAAGATCGCAAAGAATAATAAATATTATATTGCCTTCAGGATAGGCGCAGAGCTGGTAAGAACGTATTCAACATTGGATAATGCCGAGAAGGTTATTGAAGTTTCAACGGATCTGGAAAGCAGCATCAATAAGAACTCTCCCCCCTACGATGTTTCTAATATGTATAGGATGAAAGCACGTTCATTAGGGGATCTGGGATTTCTGGAAGATTCCCATAAAGCTTATCAGGCTTCAAGAAGATATATGGAAAAAATCAAGAATAATGATGCCCGTCATTATTATGGAAGTTTGTTCTATTCTAATTATTCATCATTTTTTGACCACAGTAAAAAACAGTCTGATTCTGTACGTTTATGCCTTTTAAAAGGTTTGGATGAAGCAGAAAAGATTTCCGATAAAAGTGATCTGGTATCCCAGAATCAGAAATATGATCTCATTGCCTCTATACAGGGTAATCTGGCTTTATATTATCTATGGATCATGAAACCTGGTGAACCCAAGACCGCAGAGAAATATCTTTTGAAATCTTTGAAGATTGCTGAAACCAAAGAGATAAGCTCATTTAATGAAATGAATTTGTACAGGACGGCTGGGGATTTTTATTTTGATCAGAAAGATCATGATAAAGCCATCCTTTATGCGCAGAAAGGGTTGGATTTAGAACGGAAAATCTCTTCGCCCGCCAGCAGGGAAATTTTTTATGAAGTTTTGATGGATGCTTACCTTGCAAAAAACAATAGTGAAGAAGGAAAAAAATACAGTCTGCTTCTTACGGAACTGAAAGACAGTATAAAAACGGCAGAAAAACATTCTGTAAATAAGGTCACTAACGCAATTAAAAAAGGAAAAGACATAGAAAAGAACAATATTCTCAAAACCTATTTGTATATTTTTTTGGCAGCAATCATAATAGGATGTGGTGGAGTTTGGTATTATTGGAAGAAAAGAAATAAACTTTTACAGCAGAGATTTCATGAACTCATTGAAAAAATAAAAAATGAATCTGAAGATAAGAATGCCGGAAAGGAAAAAGATAAACAAAAAGTAATAGGAGCTCCAATAGCAATGTCAGAGGAAACAATCAATCAACTTTTGGATAAGATATCAAAATTTGAAAGATCCGAAAAGTATCTCAAAACAGATCTTACCCTTGCCAAGCTTGCCGTTAGTTTCAATACCAATACAAAATACCTTTCAGAGGTCATAAAATACCATAAGAACAAAAATTTCAATAATTATATTAACAGTCTCAGAATTGGGTATATTACCAGAAAACTTTATGAAGACTCTACGTACAGGAGGTATAAAATCAGTTCTTTGGCTGAAATATGCGGCTACTCAAGTTTCAGGGCTTTCCAGACTGTTTTTAAAAAGGAGACGGGGCTAACCCCATCTGATTTTATTGAGAACCTGAAAAAAGAAATGGAAGTGCAGTAATGATCTGTGAAATCATCCACCAATTCATGTGATAAGGATATTTAATTATTTTTTTGATTTAATAATTGGAGCATTGTACCACTTTTCAAAAAGATCTCAAATACATTGTAGTGTATATTGTTAGTATTCAAAAATTATTTATTGCTGAGTTTTGGTCAGGCATACCTTAGCTCATCCGTGAGTTTGCCACTGATCATAAATTTGCCTGGCCTGTTGTTTATCCGTAAAAGCTTAAAGATCAAATTGTATTCCCAGATTGGCCACAGTTCCTGATCCTTTGATATAATAACGTCCTTCATTGGTTGCACCTCTTACTTCGGCATGAACCGGATAATAATCAGCATTGAACAGATTATTGACAGAGAACATGAAAGTAAAGTTTTGATACTTATATTTCGTTTGCAGATCTACAAGATTATATCCTGAAATAGGGTATTTCCCATAATTATATGCTTCAGCGGGAAATACATCTCTTTTTCCTAGATGCAGGTATTGCAGATAAACATTCCACTGCTCGGATAGCTTAACATCAACACTTAAATTAATTTTGAAAGGTGAAATGATGGAATTGTCCAGCTTATCCTTAAAATCTCCCACATTTTTCAGATCCTGACGGCCATCCATATAACCAAGCACTGTCCCAACTGTCAGCCACTGAACAGGTTTCACATTAGCAACAAGTTCCACTCCATAAATACGTTGAGGTACCTGGCTCAGTTCGTAATTGCCTGGTATGGAAGTTTCAGCGAATGTAGTTCCTTTTTTAGAGGTACTGTAATAACCAGTCAGCTGGTAATCCCAAATATCCATCTTACCATTTACTCCGAATTCGAAATTATTAACCACAACAGGCTTAGGATCAATCTGACTCAGTGGTACGCCATTGCGTAGAATAAGCCCCACATCACCAATTGAATATCCTTGTGAAAAAGAAGCAAAAGGCTGTAGGTAGTTATATTTATTATATCGTGTTGTCAGGTTAAATACAAAAGCATCCGAATGATTATTTTCACCAACGGTAAGTTTACCGTTTTTGGTCAGATCCCCAACGTTAAACCGGATATTTTCATAACGTATTCCTCCTTTTAAAATCCAGTCGGTGCCTATATTTACTTTACTCTGTATGTAAAGGGCAAGATTATTCATATTCATATCCGGAGTTACCAGCTCGTCTTTCAGCGTTTTCTGTACCGTATGGTCCTTCAGAAGGTCTATACCGTAAATAAGAGAAACTTTGGAAGCGGTGCCAAGTTGGAAGGGAGTATTGAAATTGAGTCTGGCCCCTTTATGATCTGAATAGTTTTGATTATAAGTTTCAAAAACCGTATTCATATCTTCATAGTATAAGCTCAGATTAGCTGCTGTTCTTCCATATTGCCCATCATACTTTAGATGTAATGCTTTGTTGTATGGTGTGCCACCATTAGCTGCCGCATCAGAAGGAATACCAACTGCCGGTGATTCTCCAAACTTACCGGTTGTGCCTGCATACTTGCTGTCCTGCAAACTGCTGTAATAGTTCCCCATCAGCTCTATATGATGATCCGGCGCAATCTGGTATCCGATCTTAGCCAATGTATTATAGGACCGCGTTTCACCCAGCCCATAAAAGGGGCTTACAATTGTTGCATCGGAACTTCGGATAACACCGGTACGACCCATTTTACCCTGTAAAACATAATCCCATTTACCAACCTGCCCGGAAAATATCTGTGCAATATTGTAGCCATAAGTTTCGTTGGGTCTTACAAGGCTCAGTGAATTATTGAGATAAGTGGATGAACTAAGTTTTTTATTTTTTTTCGGTTTTTTAGTAATATAGTTGATTACACCGCCTGCAGCCCCGTTACCATACATGGCCGTTGCACCATTGATTACTTCAATATGATCTATTGCACTGGCATCAATAGTGCGTAGATCGCGTCCGCCATTACGTAAAGGAGTAGATTGTGGTATTCCGTCTATCAGTACCAAAAAGTTTCGTCCACGGATTTTGGCAATAAAATTATTCTGACTCTCCTCACTGGGGGAGATACTGGGTACCTTTTGCATCAGGATAGACGGAAGGTTATCGTTGATCTGTCGCTGCTGGTCTAGCGTTTTACCTCCAATATAGGTTATTGATGACGGAACCTCATCAATGTGTTCCGCCAATCTGCTCGCAGTAACAACAACTTCATCCAAATTATGTCCTGCAGCTTGCATAACAATTGGTTCCGTAAATTCAAGATTTTCTTCATACACTTCAATAGATTGAGTTATGCTATCAAAACCCTCTAAGCTAATTACAAGTTCATATTTCCCATACATTACCCCTTCAAATTTAAAATAGCCTCCTTTGTCTGACTGGGTACTTCCTATTCCTGTTAACTGAACCTGTGCATTGGCCAAAGGTCTACCCTCTGCGTTTACAATACGGCCACTTACATTACCTTTTTGCTGTACCTGAAGGGAATACTTATATAAATGGTTTTCAGAGATAAAGGGAACCTCTGCAGAAGCTTTTGAGGATAATGAATAAGAAAAATATAAAAGAGCGGCTGTAATTTTAGCCATTTTGTATGAGTTAATCTTCATTGCTGATAATGCTACGGTACAAGGTTTCTTAAATACATATTATTTAAAATATGACAGGTGCAAAGATATATTATTTTTACTTATTCTAAATAATATATATAGGATTTATTGCTGTTTATAATTAAGGCTCTATTTTCATGTGGGAACAATAAAGTCTTACTCAATTACATTTTAATGGTTACGTGTATGGTTTGATTTTCTTAATTTTGAAAAATGGAAGAAAAGTTAAAGAGAGTTGTTTCTGAATTTAATACTGAGCTAAAACTAAAAGGTTTCCGTGCATTTCAGATTGAGCAGGACGGAAATGAAACCCGCATTTACAGCAGGAAAGAATTCTATAAAATCTGTCTTACAACGGGGAAAAGCAAAATTCATTATTCTGATAAAAGCTTCGAGCAGGAAGGGACGGTCTTATTTTTTGGAAACCCACATATTCCTTATTCCTGGGAAACGATTTCAACCACTTATAGAGGTTACACCATTCTTTTTTCGGAGGAGTTTTTCAAAAATTCTGAGCGTTCCGAAAGCTTACAGCAATCTTCTTTCTTTAAAATAGGCGGAACTCCCGTTCTGAAAATTACTGAAGAGCAAAGACTATTTCTCAATACCATTTTCCAAAAGATGATTGCAGAACAGGAAAGTGATTATATTTATAAGGATGAGTTGATTCGTAACTACATCAGTCTGATTATCCATGAGTCTTTGAAGCTGGAACCTGCTAAAGATTTTAATCAGGATAAAAATGCAGTATCCAGATTGTCTTCCGTTTTTCTTGAATTATTGGAAAGACAATTTCCCATCGAAACAACAGACCAATCTCTGCAACTAAGATCAGCCCAGGATTTTGCAAAAAATCTGAATGTTCATGTCAATTACCTCAATCGTGCCGTAAAAGAGGTCACTGGAAAATCTACAACCACTCACATCAGAGAACGTATACTTACAGAAGCAAAAGCATTACTACTGCACACCGACTGGAATATCTCAGAAATAGCTTTCGCTCTCGGATTTGATTATCCAACATATTTTAATAATTTCTTCAAAAAACAAACAGGAACCAATCCAAAAGCATTTCGTTTGACCGAGGTTTGAATTTCTTAACTTTTGGTTTGATTATCATTAACTGTAACTCTGTGTAGTTTCTAATTTTGTATCAGCAATTTTAAAATATAATTTAGATATGAAAATAGTAATAACAGCAATGGCTTTGTCCTTTCTTTTTATTGGGAAAGCATTTGCACAGAATATCAAATCGGGTCAAAGAAAAATGAGTACAACAGAAAAAAACAAACATTATACTTTCGAGCTAAGTGATAAAGTAATCCGAAAAGCAGTTTTCTTTAAAAACCGTTATGGAATAATGCTTTCCGGAGATTTATACATTCCTGAAAATGCTGAAAACGAAAAATTACCAGCACTGGCAATCAGCGGGCCTTTTGGAGCGGTAAAGGAGCAGTCTTCTGGATTGTATGCCAATCAAATGGCAAAAAGAGGTTTTGCTGTTATTGCTTTTGACCCCTCTTATACCGGTGAAAGCGCAGGTGAGCCGAGAGATACTGCTTCGCCAGACATCAATACAGAAGATTTCAGTGCTGCAGTAGATTTTCTGGGGCTTCAAAAGAATGTGGACCAAAATAAAATTGGGATCATTGGAATTTGTGGTTTTGGAGGAATGGCACTTAATGCAGCAGCAATAGATAAACGTATAAAAGCGGTCGCAACGGCCAGTATGTACGATATGTCGCGGGTAATATCAAGAGGATATAATGATGCTGTAACCCTTGAGCAACGTACCAAAACGTTAGAGGATCTAGGAGTTCAACGTTGGAAAGATGCAGAGACAGGAAACCCAGCATATCCAGCTGCACATCTTCCTGAAAAGTTAATTGGAAATGAACCACAATTTATAAAGGACTATTATGATTATTATAAAACGCCTAGAGGTTATCATAAACGTTCCGTAAATTCCACAACCGGTTGGAGGGTGACCAGTGCACTTTCATTTATGAATATGCCTTTGTTAAGCTATATTAAGGAGATTTCCCCTAGGCCTGTATTGATTGTTGCAGGTGAAAACGCACATTCAAGATATTTTAGTGAAGACGCTTACAAGGCGGCGGCTGAACCTAAAGAACTTATGATTATTCCAGGTGGTATCCACGTAGATTTATATGATAAAGTGGATGTGATTCCTTTTGAAAAACTTGATAGTTTCTTTAAATCCAATTTGAAATAATTGAATATTGCAACAGCTAAATCCGATTGTTGAATGTCGGATTTGGCTTCTTATTAAAAAATGATTTATGCAAACTAAAAACATCTTTGCCAGGCTTCTGAATGGTGACACAATAATGCCTGATGACCCGGAGATCCACAAATTAATAGAAGCTTCTTATGAGGTTAAGAAAAAATTGATTCAATTAAATAATTCCACAGAACCGGATGAGATAGTAAAAATATTAAGTGATATTGTTGATAAGAAACTTGAGAATGTAGCAGTATTAACCCCTCTTTACATTAACTACGGAAAGCACCTGAATATTGGTAAGAATGTATTTATTAACTTCGACTGTACCTTTCTGACTTTAGGTGGAATTACCATTGAAGACAACGTTTTAATTGGTCCGAAAGTAAGCCTTATAACTGAAAACCATCCTTTAGCATCTCAACATAGAAAAGGATTAGTGGGTAAACCTATTTTTATCAAACAAAATGCATGGATTGGCGCGAATGTAACTCTGCTTCCGGGAGTTACAATTGGTGAAAATGCCGTGGTTGCAGCCGGAGCAGTGGTTTCCAAAGATGTTCCGGATAATGCTGTAGTAGGAGGAATTCCTGCAAAAATTATCAAAACAATTGGAGTATAAAAAAGACAACTATTTGATAGTTGCCTTTTAAATGTTTTCAATAAGCGTTCTTCAAACACTTTTAAAAATTTTTATGGCTCCAGTCCAGGGCCACCACATGAATTATACGGAACGCATGTTAACTTGTCATTTATAAAACAAAGTCTAATACAATCAGAACCTCCGACAATTGTTTTTAATTCTGCTTTTTGAAGTTTTTTTAAATTTTTCATATTAACAATATTTTATGTTGCAGAACAAATCTCAAAAATATTTATTACATAATAATTGAAATTAACAGATTTTAACCTTATATGCATTAAAAAAATACATATCACCAATTTAAAATAAGCTTAAACCGAAACTATAAATTTAAGATACTAAGAAACTTGGGGAAATGCCAAACTGTTTTTTAAAAGCAAAGGAAAAATGGGAAAGGTTTTCAAATCCTACCTCATAGCATACTTCCAGTGGTTTTTTTTTCTTTTCCGTAAGTTGATAATAAGCAAGCTCCAGGCGTTTATGAGTTAACCACCGTTGCGGGGTCATTGTAAAAGATTTTTTAAAATCCCGTTTAAAGGTAGTGAGGCTTCTGCCTGTCAGATAGCTGAATTTTTCCAGTGGAAGATTGAACATGAAATTTTTCTCCATATAATCTACAAGATCAATCTTTCCCGGTTCTTCAAAATTGGCAAGTACATGGTCAATCTCAAGATTTACTGTTCTGAGAATACTGATGGCTTCTGTAATTTTGATAAAGGCAATATCTTCCGGGATATTTTTCATATCAAAATAGGGGATGAGGGAAGCCAGGCAACTTTCAAGCAGTGGGTGATTATTGAAACAAAAAATCTTATGTGACTTTTGTGGTTGAGGGTTTATATTTTTGTCTGCATAAAACTTCTTTAAAGTTTCAGGTGATAAATGCATGACGACTGTTTTGTGAGGCTCACCATTTTTTGGATAATTGATAATAGTGGCTAGCTGATTTCTGGGAATGAGAAAAATATCACCTTTTCCAAAAACATACGTAGCATCTGCCTGTATAATTTTGGTTTCTCCTGAAAGAAACCAAACCAGCATATGTTGGTCAAACATAATATCCGATTTGAAAAACTTGTCTTCATAGCTGGAAAGCTTTATGTCTTCTGTGATATAACGGGCCTGGTATTCCATGATTTTTTGTTTTTTATAAAGGAAATCAATAATGTAAAGATAAAAAATAACATTATTTACTTTGTTTAAAAGATCATTATTAAGATAAAGAAAGGCAAAATGAATATTCCGCCTTTCTTTGAATAGTTGGTGTGGGCTATATGGATTGTCCTCCGTCTACCAGAAAGTTTGCACCTGTTATGAAACCTGCATTCTTGCTTGTTAAATAGTAAATCATGTCAGCCACTTCCTTAGCCTTTCCCATTCTTTTCAGGGGAATACTTTGTATCAGGTGGTTTTCCAGATCTTCAGTCAATCCTATTTTATCCATAATCTCTGTAGCAATAGGTCCGGGACTTACAGCATTAATACGTATTCTTCTTGGAGCCAGCTCTAGTGCGGCTATCTTTACTACGGCATTAATAGCGGCTTTACTGGCTGCATATATAGATGCATTTTGAGGGGATATGGTTGCTGAAGTGGAAGAAAGCATAATCACTGAGGCGTCATTATTAAGCAAAGGAATGAAGCAGCTTAGGGTAAAATAAGCACCCTTGAAATTCACATTCATTATTTCATCAAATAAGTTTTCAGTGGTTTCTTCTATCATTGCAAATTTTGTAATACCGGCATTGATGAGCAGAATGTCAATTTTCCCAAATTGCTTCTTTACCTGGTGGGTCAAATTTTCTATATCAGAGAGTTTTGATTGATCGGCAACAATAGCTGTTACCTTCAGATCTTTGGCCGCTTTTTCAAGGGCTTCTTTTCTTCTTCCGGTGATGATGACTTCAGCACCATTTTCCTTTAATCTTTGGGCTGTGGCATAACCAATGCCACTATTGCCACCTGTAATAATGGCTATTTTGCCTTTTAAATCTTCCATTTTTTTTAAATTGATATTTTGAAATAGGATAAAATAATTTTAAAAGCCTGTTCAGATTGTTTCCGGATTGAAACGGATACCTGTTATTTCCTCAGTAAGCTTCCATAGTTTTTTTGCACTGCTTTCATCCAGCGAATAAGGATTTACCCCTTTTTGATGAGCAATATCTGATGATTGTTCAGCAACATCCCCATCTTCACAATATATTCCGCCAATATGCTCCAATAAAGGGCTTGTTGCACACCATACCGTTGTGGCAGCACCTTGTGGAATAGTTTTTAGTGATGCTGCTATTTCTGGCAGCATATTGCCCTCCGCATCTACAAATCCCATTTTTTGAAACAGTTCTAATGGAGCTTCTCTGCCTAATTCAGTTCCTCCAATAGAGCCGGGGTGAACTGCATAAGTTCTTACATGGGATGATTGTCCACGCACGTCCAGTTCCATTGAAAAAAGATTAACGGCTGTTTTGGATTGTCCGTAGCCTTGCAAGGTTTCATATTCTCTATGAAGGAAATTAGGATCATTAAAATCAAAAGGAGCAAAATGATGCCCATGGGAAGATAGGTTGATTACTCTTGCTCCATTGGCTTTTACCAAGGCAGGCCATAATTGGGAAGTAAGTTGAAATAAAGCTAAATAGTTGGTGGCCAGTTGTGATTCTATACCCCGCTCATCTCTGCGTAATGGTACCCACATAATACCGGCATTGTTTATCAATAAGTGTAAAGACCTTTCTGAAGCAATAAAATCCTCTGTAAACTTTTTAATAGATGAAGGAGACATTAAATCCATAGAGGCAATTTCTACATTGGGAATTCCCTTCAGGTTTTTCTTGGCTTTTTCTATATCTCTTGCAGGTACAATCACAAAGGCTCCGGCTGCAGCCAATACACGTGTAGTTTCCAATCCAATTCCTGTATTTCCACCTGTTACAATAGCTGTTTTGCCGGTAAGGTCAATATTTTTAATGACTTCATCTGCTGTTGATTTTGAATTGAAGCCTGAGTTGATAGGTTGCTGTAGAGCTCCCTGATAATTTTTCTTTGCCATTTTGAATATATTTATTTGTTTATTAATAAGACAAAATTAGCACGGTTCCCTTTGTGTGGGTTTGTTTAAAAGTCCTAATTAACTTTGTTCAAAAGGGCAGATGATTTATCAGGATATCAGGGAGCAAAAAGAAAAGGAAGGGTATCACAACTAGATGATGTGGGTTGAGAATCGTTTAAAAGAAACCCCTTTCTCGTACAGGAATGTATGGAAATTTCACAAAAAAAAAGGCCGTTTTCACGAGTTGTGAGACGGCCTCTTTTATATTGTTTTTTATATTATTGTGCTTTTACCTGCTCCAGCTTTATGAATATTTTAGAAAGGTTGGGCTGGGCATTACCAGAAGTGGGAGCTCCTACCATAATGGTTGCGGTATAAGCGGTTTTTAAAGAAGCATTACTGTCTATCCATGTATATCTTCTATGTTCAGGTCCGCCGCCGGATCCATCTATAATCCCTAGATTCCCCCAGTACGCATTACCCATTGCCCCTGTGCCTTGAGGATACCAGGTAGCTGTTGCATCTGCCATACCGCCCCATACTCCTGAAGTAATATTGTTTGTTGTTACCGCTGCACCAATATAGCCTCCATATTCGGTATTATAATTCCAATACAGATTAACGGTGGAACCTGTATTATTAAATAATTGTACGTTAGGATTGGCAAGGGTGGTACCGCTTGTGGTATCAAACATTACCCTGATCGAATACTTACCATCCGGGCTGGCAAGAGGTAAAGTATAGGCTTGTTTCCCGTTGGGATCGGTTGTTAGGGTAGGGTATCCCATTACAGCTACAGATGAAATGTCGGCACGGCTGGTATTTCCCACTGTAGCGGTACAGTTTTGTCCTGCTGTTAAGAAAGGAACTGCAGTGCTGGTTATAGGAAGACTCATATCATTGTTGGTGGTAGGAGTTCCACTCACAGAGAATACCAGTTCGCCACCACCAAACTCTAACGTTCCGGGTCTTAGCTGAAACGTTAATCCGTTTACTGTAAAAGGAGTACCGGAATTATACGAACCTCCGTTTCCTCCGGTATAAGTAATTCTCAGGTTTCCGCTGTAAGGAGTACCGGCAGTATATGTAGAAGGATTTAAATAAGCTGTAGTACACTGTAATGCAGAAATGGCGGGAGAGATAGCATTGGTTGCCTGTGTAATTCTTTGCCATACAGTTCCATCAAAATAATAATAGCCGATAGCAGTAACATTGATACGTTGTCCCGTAGCATCTCCACCAGTAACATCCGTAATATAGATTAATGCTCCACTCTGATCGCTACTATAGGTAGCAGTATTGGCGGTAAGCTCTGCTCTTGTAAGCCTCGGAGCCTGTAACCCGAATGTTTGGGTGTTATCCGTAATCACTCCTGAATTATCTCTTTTAGCAGATACATCCACGGTTGTTTTTGGTAAAGTTGTATTGAAGCCTACCTGGGCAAGAGAGAATCCGGAAATCAGAATAGCACTGAATTGCGTAAATTTTGTTTTCATGTTAAGGTGTTATTTTGTGTAAGTCAAATATAACTTTTTTTTATGAAAAAAATAAGAAAATACATTTATATTTGAAAAAAAATAAATAATTCGTAATATTCTATTAAAATATTGAGATGTTGAATTGGGTTTTAATGCCGTTAATTTCAGCGTTTTATGCCTGGCTGAAAATATGTATGTCCAATTTTGCCCCATTTTATTTTTCTCTAAAATAAGATGCTTTTTTTTAAAATATATAGATATCTGCTCATTATCTTATTTCTAATTGTTTCAACTATCTTGAAGAGAGAACCGAATGTATTATAGAAGCTGTTTAAACTTACTTAAGTGAATTTAGGTATTTTTAAAAGGAAAGCTTTTGTGGTACCTTAAAGTTTAAACAACTGTATAGTTATAAATGCTAAAAGTTATATTGTTATATATATCAATACTGCTATGTTCCTGGTTTAATCTGAAATAATTAAATTGATTATTGAATGGGCAAAGTGGAAATGGTTAATAGGAAAAAGAGTATATGCTTAATTATATTTATATTTGAGAATGAATATTCATGAAATATCAGATCCGGAATTCAGGAAAGAAATTGCGGAGAGCCGGGACTTAAAATTGTTCCCTGCGGGCAGCGTCATTTTAGATATTGATTCCTATGTCAATTATATTCCGCTTATTGTATCGGGAAGCATTAAGGTGATCCGTACAGAAGAAGACGGACGGGAAATTTTGCTCTATTACCTTACTCCCGGTGAAAGCTGTATTTCATCAATTCTTTCAGGGCTTACACAGGGTACCTCAAAAGTAAAAGTTATAGTAGAAGAAGATGCGGAGATTCTTATGATTTCTCTTCAGCAGGCAAAAGAATGGCTTAGGAAATATCCTGAATGGACAGATTTTATCTTCAGCTTGTACCAACGAAGATTTGAAGATTTGCTGGAAGTGGTGAATTCTGTAGCTTTTCAGAAAGTTGATGCCAGAATTTTACATCTTTTGAATCAAAAATCCCAGTTATATAAGTCCAAGGAACTTAATGTAACCCATCAGCAGTTAGCAGATGAGCTTGGAATTACGAGGGAAGCCGTAAGTCGCGTTCTGAAACAGATTGAGACGGACGGGAAAATAAAACTTTCCCGGAACAAAATTACCCTATTGTAACCTTCATCACTGACAGGCTTTTATTTCCATCTTACATTTGCATCATCAATTTAAAAACCAATACAATGTTAGATGCAATAAAAAACCTTTTCGGAATGGATAAAACCGATTATGCAGATCTTGTAAAGCAAGGTGCAGTAATAGTAGATGTAAGAAGTAAAAGCGAATATGCGGGCGGGCACATTAAGGGTTCCCTGAATATTCCTGTAGACCAGCTGGATAAAAATCTTTCAAAATTAAGTAAGGATAAAACCATTATTACCTGCTGTGCTTCAGGAATGAGAAGTGCATCAGCAAAAAGTATTCTCCAGAATAACGGCTATAAAAATGTACACAACGGTGGTGGATGGATGAGTTTAAACAACAAAATCTAAAACAATGGAAGCACATTATTATACCGTAGATGTTGAGTGGAAAGATAACCGTAAAGGTGAAATGTCCTCTCCCGAACTTTCACAGAATATAGAAGTGGCAACTCCGCCTCAATTTCCTAAAGGGGTAGAAGGCGTCTGGTCTCCGGAACATCTTTTCACAGCAGCAGTAAGCAGCTGCCTGATGACTACATTTCTGGCCATAGCAGAAAACTCAAAGCTGGAATTTTCAGATTTTCAATGTAAATCCAAAGGAAAACTTGAGCAGGTAGAAGGAAAATTCCTGATGACTGAAGTGATTCTGGAACCTGTTGTTACCATTAAAAACGAATCCGAAAGAGAAAAGGCAGAAAGAGTTCTTAAGAAGTCCGAAGCCAATTGTTTGATATCCAATTCTGTAAAATCAAAAATAACGATGATCCCACAAATAAAAGTGATGTAGTATTTCCGTTATTTATATTGTAACCGCCCTGCAGGCGGTTTTTTTATGTCCATTCAAGAAAAATCTGCTTATGTGATGTTGGTTACTGTACAATAGATTTCATCAATCTAATTTTGCTTTAAAATTAGAAAAATGAGAAAATTAGCCATACTTATTTTATTATTGACAACCTATTCAGAAGCTTTTTCACAAGAGATTATCCCTGTTTCCAAAGAGGATCTGGAAAATAAGCTTATAGACAATAACCTCCAGGTAAAAATGGCGAAAAAGGAGACCGAGCTTGCCAAAGCCGAACTTATGGGGACCAGAACAATGTACCTGCCGAATGTGAATGCCTCGTACACTTTTTCCAATACCAATAATCCTCTGTATGCATTTGGTTCCAAGCTCAATCAGGAAAGAATAACGATGATGGATTTCAATCCCGATAATCTGAACAACCCTAAAAGCATTTCCAATTTTGCAACAAAAATAGAGGTACAGCAGCCCATCATTAATATGGATGCGGTGTATCAAAAAAAGGCAGGACAGGTGAAAGCTGATGTACTCACCATCAAAACAGAAAGAACTAAAGAATACGTTCAGTTTGAGCTGAAAAAATCTTATATGATGCTTCAGCTGGCGTATAAAATGCTTGAAACTCTTGAAAATGCAAAGCAGACAACCCTTGCCAATAAAAAAGTCATTGACAATTATTACAAAAACGGAATGATCCAGAAATCTGAAGTTTTGTATATGGATGTCCGTATCAGTGAGATAGAAAGCCAGATTCAGACTGCAAAATCCAACATCAGAAACGCTTCCGATTACTTATATTTTCTTTTGGATGAAAGCTCAGAAAATAAAATTCTGAAACCTGTAGAAAATCTGGAATATACAGAGCATATCCCGGATTCTGATAGTAAGCTTAATCTGAACCGAAAAGATTTACAGGCATATTATAAATCGCTTGAAGCATATGACTGGATGATAAAATCATCAAAAGCAAAGTTTCTTCCCAGACTCAATGCATTCGGAAGCTTTGAAATGTATGATAATAAAGCAGCGCAGTTCAACGCCAACGGATATTTAGCCGGAATTCAGCTTTCCTGGAATGTTTTTGACGGGCTTAAAGCTAAAAGTGAACAGGAAAAATACAAAGCAGAACGTTCCAAGGCACAGACTGAAATAGAGCAGTATTCCAAACAAAGCCAATTGGAACTCAACAAAGCCAGCCGTCAGATTGAAGATGCGCAATCTAAGGTCAGCTTCACAAAACAAGCCTGGGAACAGAGTAAGGAAGCCTACAGGATCCGAAAAAACCGATATGACCAGGGACTGGAAAAATCTGCAGACCTTCTTTCCGCAGAAACCCTGATGTCACAAAAAGAACTTGAATATCAGCAGGCTGTTTTCGAATACAACGTAGCCTGGGAATATCAAAGGTTTTTAGAAAAATAACCATAGTAAGCAATATAAACCAATTTAATAATGAAAACATATTTTTATTCAACTTTGATTCTGGGCACGTTTCTTTTTGGAAGCTGCTCTTCAGACGAAAAAAAATCCGTTCAGAATGCTGATGCACCCATTTCTGTTACGGTAAGCCATACAACAGCAGGCTCGGAAGGTTCATCTGCTACAGCGAGCGGAAAATTGGTTGCCAAAAATTCAGTCAATGTTTCTACCCGGATGATGGGATATATTACATCCATGAAGGCAGAAGTAGGGCAGAATGTTAGGGCAGGGCAGTTATTGGTAAGTATTAATGCGGCAGATATCCAGGCAAAAGGCGGGCAGGCTAATGCACAGATCTCCCAGGCGCAGGCCAGCTACAATATTGCCAGAAAAGATTATGAGAGATTCCAGAATCTGTATAAATCCCAAAGTGCTTCCCAGAAAGAGCTGGATGATATGAGAGCCCGGTACGAAATGGCACAGGCAGGATTGCAGGCCGCACAGCAGATGAAAAACGAAGTCAATGCACAATATAGCTATACCAATGTTACGGCACCTATTTCCGGAACCATTACGGCGAAATTTGCAGAGCAGGGAGATAT
Organism: Chryseobacterium bernardetii; assembly: GCF_003815975.1. Classification (NCBI taxonomy): domain Bacteria; kingdom Pseudomonadati; phylum Bacteroidota; class Flavobacteriia; order Flavobacteriales; family Weeksellaceae; genus Chryseobacterium; species Chryseobacterium bernardetii. Next base: position 4,661,634 of record NZ_CP033932.1, on the reverse strand, counting down.
GGCCAGTCCCGGAATGCCTTTGCTTACCATAGAGTCACCATCATCTTTGCAGGCGCAGGTTCTGGTTTCCGAGCAGAATATCACCATGATTTCCAACGGAATGCCGGTTGATGTCACCTTAAAATCGATGAACAGAACCGTTTCAGGAACGGTGTCAGAAATCAGCAGATCCGCAGCCAATACCGGAGGACAGTATATGGTGAAAATCAATATTCATAATACTTCCGATTTGCTTCCGGGAATGTTTGTGAATGTACAGTTTCCTTTCAAAACATCAGGAAAAATCAATCAGGGCTTTCAGGAAAGTATGATGATTCCTAAAACGGCTTTGGTGGAAAATGGTCAGCTCACAGGCGTTTATGTGGTAAGCACACAAAATACGGCAGTTTTAAGATGGCTGAAAACGGGAAAAACAACCGGAGATCAGGTTGAAATCCTTTCAGGTTTGAATCCGAAAGAAACTTACATTGTTTCTTCAACAGGAAAATTGTATAACGGAGCAAAAATTAAAACCAAATAATGTAACAATGAATCAATCTAACAGTGTAGCAATGATTCTTTATGGAGTTGATTGTTACATTGATAAATTGTTAGACTGTTACATTAAAAAATATTTTTTTATGGAAAAAGGATTCGCAGGACGTATTGCCGAATTTTTCATCAATTCAAAATTAACCATTCTGTTAATGATGGGTTTGATGATTATCGGGGTATACAGTTCCACACTAATACCAAGAGAAGAGGAACCACAGATCATTATCCCGATGGCGGATGTAATGGTGGGCTATCCGGGAGCTAATCCAAAAGAGGTGGAAAGCCGCGTGGTAAAACCTTTGGAAAAAATTATTTCCAATATAAAAGGGGTAGAGCATATTCACTCGATGGCCATGAATGGGCAGGCCATGATTATTGTTCAGTTTTATGTAGGAGAAGATACAGAACGTTCTTATGTAAAGCTTTATGATGAGCTGATGAAGAACAAAAATATCTTCCCGAAAGGCGTAATAGAACCTATGGTGAAAACCCGTTCCATTGATGATGTTCCGATGCTGGGGCTTACTTTGTGGAGCGATAATGCCAATTACAATGATTTTCATCTTCGCCAGCTGGGAGAAGAGCTGTCTTCCGAAATCAAAAAAATAAAAGATGTTTCTCTTACCAAAACTATTGGAGGTAGAAACCGCCAGCTGCAGGTCATTTTAGATAAAGATAAAATGGCTGAACTGAATGTAGACGCACTTTCTGTAATGCAGATGATTCAGGCCAATAACGGAAGTTCACAATCCGGAAAATTTGATTCAGGCGATTCAGAATATCTTTTAACAACAGGTCAGTTTCTCAACTCTGCTGAAGATGTTGAAAACCTCGTTGTCGGAACATCACAGAATATGCCGGTCTATCTTAAACAGGTAGCAGCCATAAAAGATGGAGCTTCCGATCCTGCCAATTATGTAAGTTTCGGATACGGAAATGCAGTAGAAAACGTTAAAAAATTCAAATCGGAATATCCGGCGGTTACCGTTTCGGTTTCCAAAGTAAAAGGCGCTGATGCCATGAAAATTTCCGAGCAGATTCTTGCGAAAGTAGATGAGCTAAAGAAGAATCTCATTCCGGATGATGTTCACGTTGAGGTGACCCGAAATTACGGGGAAACAGCTTCGCATAAAGTCTCAGAATTACTGATGCACCTTGGGGTTGCGATTTTGGCGGTAACGGTTCTGGTAATGCTGGCAATGGGCTGGAGAGGCGGTTTGGTAGTCTTCTTTTCCGTTCCGCTTACATTTGCTTTAACTTTATTCAGCTATTATATTTTAGGATATACGCTGAACAGGATTACGCTATTTGCGTTAGTTTTTGTAGTTGGAATTGTAGTGGACGACAGTATCATCATTGCTGAAAATATGCACAGGCATTTCCATATGAAGAAACTGCCTTTCAAACAGGCTGCGATTTATGCTATTAACGAGGTGGGGAATCCTACTATTCTGGCAACATTTACCGTGATTGCAGCAATTCTGCCAATGGCTTTTGTGTCAGGCATGATGGGACCTTATATGTCACCAATGCCAATTGGGGCTTCTATTGCAATGCTGCTTTCCCTTTTTGTGGCATTAACAGTGACACCTTATCTCGGTTATCATTTATTAAAAGTAAAAGATGATGAGGAACACAAAGAAGAGCAGGGGCTTGAAACAGGAAAGATTTATAAAATCTATAAAAAAATAGAACAGCCACTTCTGGATTCAAAATCAAAAAGATGGACCATGATGGGGATTACGGTTGTTTTGTTACTGATTTCCGTAGCGGCCTTCTTTACAAAATGGGTAGCGGTAAAAATGCTTCCGTTTGATAACAAAAATGAAATTCAGGTGGTAATTGATATGCCGGAAGGAACAACGCTGGAAAGAACATCAGCCGTTACACAGGATATTGCACAGTACCTGAAAACCGTTCCCGAGGTTGTAAACTATCAGAATTATGTAGGATCTTCAGCTCCGATTACTTTCAACGGACTGGTTCGTCATTATGATATGCGTGGGAACAGTAATACGGCAGATATTCAGGTCAATCTTCTGCATAAAGAAGACCGTGATGTACAAAGCCACGATGTGGCTAAGAATATCCGCCCTGAAATTCAGAAAATAGCTGCAAAATATGGAGCCAATGTAAAAGTAGTGGAAGTTCCGCCGGGACCGCCTGTTCTTTCTACAATTGTTGCAGAGATCTATGGCCCTGATTATGAAGGCCAGGTAAAAGTAGCGAAACAGGTTGAAGATATTCTGAAGAAGACCGATGATGTGGTAGATGTTGACTGGATGGTGGAAGCGCCACAGAAAGAATTCAAACTTGTTCCGGATAAAGAAAAAGCGATGCTGAACGGAGTGGCACCACAGCAGATTGTAGGAAATATGACCTATTTGATGGGAGAATATCCTGTGGGAAATCTTTATGATGAAAAATCCAATGATCCGATAGATATTGTTATGAAGCTGAACAATGCTGATAAGGCCAATATCCAGGATATTACAGGGTTGAAAATCAAAGGACAGATGGGGATGGTCCCGGCAAGTGACCTTGTAAAAGTGGAAGAAAAAGAACTGGATAAAACCATTTACAGAAAAGATCAGAAAAGGGTAGTCTATGTTCTTGCTGATATGGCAGGAAAACTGGAAAGTCCGGCTTATGCGATTCTCGGAATGGACGAAAAGCTTAAAAAAATACAGCTTCCAAACGGTTATTCAATGAACGAATTGTATATGAACCAGCCGGAGGATGAAAGCAATTACACCGTAAAATGGGACGGAGAGTGGCAAATCACTCTGGAGGTCTTCCGTGATCTGGGAACTGCTTTCGCTGTGGTAATTATCATTATTTATATGCTGATTGTGGGTTGGTTTCAAAACTTTAAAACGCCAATCGTGATGATGGTTGCCATTCCGCTTTCTTTAATTGGAATTGTATTGGGACACTGGCTGCTAGGAGCATTTTTTACAGCTACCTCTTTTATCGGAATGATTGCTCTGGCAGGGGTAATGGTAAGGAATTCCGTCCTTCTGATCGACTTTATAGAAATCCGACTGAAAGAAGGTATTCCTATGAAACAGGCCATTATTGAAGCAGGAGCCGTAAGAACAACACCTATTTTACTTACGACCGGAGCAGTAGTCATTGGAGCCGTTATCATCCTTTTTGATCCTATTTTCCAGGGACTGGCGATCTCTTTAGTATTTGGAGCTATTGTTTCAACTTTGCTTACACTGGTGGTAGTACCGTTGGTTTACTACGCTACCGAAAAGAAAAAGTGGGAGAAGAAATCCGAATCTAACGACAAGTTTTTTGAAGTATAAAATTAATAAACCTCATAGGTTTTTAAAACCGTGAGGTTTAACATTTAAAGTTTAAAAACATACAACAAATGAAATTACTATTAATTACGGCAATAGAAGGGTTTGAGACAGAAGTGAAAACTATTCTGAACCATTCCGGAGTGAAGGCCTTTTCATACCAATCTGTAAAAGGATTCAAAAACAATGGAAAGGAACTTGAAAACTGGTTTCCCACAGACAATTTATCAGTAGATTCTTTACTGTTTACGGTATTTGTGGAAGATGCTTTTGTGGATGGAATATATAGAAGCGTTGAAAATTTTAATTCCCAACAGGAAACACTTTCGCACATTCATATCGCAACGGTACAATTAGAAAAATCAATTTAAAAATAAATATATGCATACAAGAATTGCACACGCTATAGCAGGAATTTTAATCCTGTCCAGTCTCTTTTTAGGAATTAAAGTCAATGAAAACTGGTTTTGGCTTACAGGTTTTGTAGGAATTAATCTTTTACAGAATGCGTTTACCAACTGGTGTCTAATGTATGTAATCCTTCATAAACTGGGGATTAAGGACGACGGAAGAAGCTGTTCCAGATAAACTGCTTTAAAATGGTACCCTTTCATTATATTAGTGGAAGGGTTTTATTTTCCTGTTTTTAAGGTTTATAAACTGTTTCATTAAAAAAAAGACTATCTAAAATAGACAGCCTTTATCTTTTTCTAGAATTCTTGTATTGAGCAGATTTTCATTTTACAGATACTATTAAAGTTCTTTATTTGAATATTAAATCAAATATCATGATTGATAATCATTTTAATAATATCCCAGCACTTTCATCCACAGACCACCTATGGCCATATAGATGATGAGTAAAACTATTCCTATTTCCAATCCTCTCAGCCACCAGACTTTTAGCTCTACATAGCCACTGCCAAAATATACCGGAGCGGGGCCATGTCCATAATGGGTAAGTACCCCGTAAATTGATCCCATGAAGCCAAGCATCATAGCCAGTAACATAGGCGGTATTCCTAAAGATATACCCACACCAAGGAGCGCGGCATACATAGCTGCAACATGTGCAGTAGCACTGGCAAAGATGTAATGACTGAAAAAATACACCAATATAATAACCGGAAAGGCTACCTGCCAGCTTAATCCTCCGATTTTTGCTTTAATCAGATCGCTAAACCACCCGATAAATCCTAATTCATTAAGCGAACTGGCCATCATTACCAATACGGCAAACCACACAATTGTATCCCATGCCCCTTTTTCAGATTTTACATCTTCCCATGTTAACACAGAAGTCAGTAAAAGTAAGGTAAGCCCTATAAATGCAGTAGTTGTAGCGTCTATAGAAAGCGTGCTTCCAAAAATCCACAGGAATAATAAAATAAAGAAAGCCAGTAACATTAACCATTCATTGCGGGAAACGGCTCCCATTTCTTTAAGCTTTTCTGTAGCCATTTTCTGGGCTCCATCCGTTTTCTTCAGTTCAGGCGGGTAAAGTTTGTAAAGTACCAGAGGAACAACAAAGAAAGCTGCCAGCCCAGGTATAAAGCCTGCTGCAGCCCACGACATCCATGAAATATCTATTCCCAGGTTGGCTGCAAACTTCTGACACATCGGATTACTCGCTGTACCAGTAAGGAACATTGAAGATGTTATCAGATTCATGTAATAGCTGTTCAGTGTAAGGAAAGACCCCAGTTTTCTGTGAGTTTGCGGCTGGTCCGGTACTGAACCGAAACTGATGGCCATAGACTTCATGATAGGATAAATAATCCCTCCGCCTCTGGCTGTATTGCTCGGAATGGCAGGTGCCAGACACATATCTGCCAGACCTAGCCCATATGCAAGCCCAAGGGAGCTTTTTCCGAAAACTTGGATAAATAAAAAGGCTATGCGATTCCCCAGTCCGGTTTTGATAAAGCCACGGGCAATAAAGAAAGATATCCCTATTAACCAGATTACTTTATCTCCAAATCCGGAGAGTGCCTTCGTGATTGATTTGCCGGTGTCCCCGGGAGCCAGTACCTGTGTAAGTGCAGTAAAACCTATAGCCATCATACACATGGTACCCATAGGAGCAGCCTTTAAGATGATTCCTAAAATAGTCGCAACAAAGATGGCAAACAAATGCCAGGCCTCCGGAGTTACACCATCCGGAACCGGTATAAACCAGATGGCTAGCGCAATTGCAAAAGTGACTGCAATGTTTTTGATATTAATCTCTTTCATAAATGTGTTTTTTATTTGAATGATATTGAAAATCACTGTTTATTTCAGAACCGTCCCTGTAGCTGAACTATAAACAGATTATTGTTGTATTGATTCGTATTGTCTTTCTGTTTTTTATAACGGTCCATCTGTACTCCAAGCTGTATTCTCGCACCATAATCCTTCAGGAACTCCATGGCCAGCATGGGAGTAAAGGTTTGTCTGGGATTGGAATCTATTCTGAAATTACTATCCAGGTATTCATACCGGATGGATAGATCAATAGCAGTGAGGTGCTTATAGTTGAGATTATATCGAAGGTTAGGCAGAACATAAACACCCCGCGCCAGATAATCGTCAGGATTAGAAGTTCTGACATTGTCAGCCAGAGAATTGTATAATACATGATTGATGGCCTGCTTAGCTTCCAGCTGCAAATCCAGGATCCAACGGGGATCAAACTGAATAGCTCCGGTAACATCTACTCCAACAGCGTATACTTTCTTACTGAAAACTTCGCCCACACCGCCATTTAACCCAAGATTAAAATTGTGTTTAGGAGATAATCCCAGTACCAGACGTGTAGAGTACTGTTTGCCGTTATCGTTGTCATTAATCTGGTTTTTGCCATTTCCGTTAACCACAGATACGGCATACTGTAAAGGAAGTTTTCCCAGCTTTACCTGTCCCCCTATGGAAGCCCCTATTTGAAAACTTGTCCAGCCTAATTTACCAAATAATGAATACTGGTTAGACCAGTCCAGGGATTTAATAATATCAATGGGATAAGTTTCCTCAATACCAAACCATGGCCGGAACTGTCCTACGGTAATGGCTATTTTAGGATTGAAAGTATACTTAATGTAAGCATTCTCCAAAACACCTCCTTTAGGGTCGTTTTTAAAATCAGCAAGATTGGCAAGTACTGCAACTACAGTACGTTTACTGATTTGTGCTTGCGCCTGTACTCTCATATACTTAAGGGAGAAGCCGTTATCTGTGCCGCTGTGATCACTGTGATGAAGGCCATTTACATCCACATCTTTTGTCATTCCTAATGTGTAACGGCCCTGAAAAATGCCTTTAAACTGGAACTGCGGATATTTAACCTCAACAGCCTTTTGAGTTTGGGTTGCCAGTGAATCCTTTACAGGAATCCTGATAGTGTCTTTGGTTTGCGCATTACTGAAAATAAATCCTAAAAATAGGGGAGTGTACAGTAAGCTTCTGTAATTTTTTTTCATTTGTGTTTTTATTAATTCTTATAATAAAGTTCTGATTTTCTTTTTACGTTTCAAAGAAAATCAATATGTCAAATTTCAGGTGGACATATGATTTATAACAGAATTAAATACTTTCATATGATGAATTGTTTTATTAAATTATTACTGAAAAAAAAGCTTCCGCATCAGGTCATGAAGGGAAGCTTAAAGCCAGGCGCTTAATCTTCGTATATGGATTGGCACCTGGCCTTTAATTTTAAAATTTCAAATCGTTCTCAGGATCCGTTTAGAATTTCCACAGACGGAATAATGCTAACCGGAAAATTAAAAGAATGATCAATTCATTTACTGGATTAACTTCAAAGATCTGAAGGGCGGATGCCTATTATATTAATTCAGCCATAGCCTGGCTAATGGCTGTATAGCCGCCTTCCACCTCCGTAAAGTTGGTGTATCCTCTTCTGTACAGCATACTTGCCGCAATCATACTTCTGTAGCCTCCCTGGCAGTACAGGTAAAAATGATTGTGGGCATCAGTTTCCTCTATCCATTTGCTTATATTAGCTAAAGGTTTATTATGTGCTTTCAAAGCAGATTCCAGGTATTCCCTTTCTGTTCTCACATCAATGCTTAGGCTGCCATCATCCATTTTGGAGACAAATTCCTCTGCAGGGATACGGTGAATGTGGCATACCTTTTTTCCTGTTTTTTTCCAGGCTTCAAATCCGCCCTCCAGGTATCCCACTACATTATCAAATCCAACCCTGCTCAGGCGGGTGATCGCTTCTTCATGTTTTCCTTTTTCAGCAATCAGCAGAATGGGCTGCTGTACATTTTGAATTACTGCACCTACCCAGGGTGCAAAAGTCCCTTTTAGTCCAATATTCACTGAATTTTCTATGAAGCCCTGAGCAAATTCACCTGCATCCCGCGTATCCAGAATCATTACTTCCCCAGCATTTGCTTTAGCTTCAAATTCCTCTGCTGAAAGAGGGTTCATACCATGCTGTAGTACACTGTCAAAACTTTCGTAACCCGCTTTATTCATAGCTGCATTCATTTCAAAATACCCTGGCGGAGCAGAAAGACCGTCCAGCACTGCCGAAATAAAAGATTCCTCGTTTGGCTGGTTGAGGGCATAATTTACCTTTTTCTGATTTCCCAAAGTATCTGAGGTTTCCTTCATCATTTTTTTTCCACACAACGAGCCTTCACCATGCCCTGGATAAACAATGATATCATCGCCGTGTGGTAAAATTTTATGATATATACTTTTATAGAGAACTCCAGCCAGCTCTTCTTTAGTCATATGAGCTGCTTTCTGAGCCAGATCAGGTCTTCCCACATCTCCGAGAAACAAGGTGTCACCGCTGAATAAGGCTGTTTCTTTGCCCTTTTCATCAATAAGCAGAAAGCAGGAGCTTTCCATGGTATGCCCGGGAGTATGAATTACTTTTATGGTAATATTTCCTACTTTAAAAATCTCATTATCTTCTGCTATATAAGCAGCAAAACCAGGTTGAGCTGTTGGCCCGTATACGATTGTTGCTGAAGTTTCATTAGCCAGATCCAGATGTCCGCTTACAAAATCAGCGTGAAAATGAGTTTCGAAAATATATTTGAGTTTCACTCCGTCATTTTTCAATCTTTCCAGGTAGGGTAATATTTCCCGCAACGGATCAATAATAGCGGCTTCTCCATTCGAAGAGATATAATATGCCCCATGAGCCAGACAACCTGTATAAATTTGTTCTATTCTCATTTCTTTATGATTTAATTTTTTAAGCAATTTTTGTCCTGTCTGGTATTTATATACTAGACGATGCATAATGTTTAAATAAAGTTGTGTTTATTTCAATTAAATTATATGTTTTATTTATTTGAATAAAATTACTATTAATATTTCTATAATTTATTATGATAATGATAAATGTCATAATGACAAATGTCACCAATAATCATGGTGATAATTGTTTAATCATTTGGAAATTTGAGTAACTCTAAATGTTTACAACATGAAAAAAATCGTATTGATGAGTGCACTTGCAATAGCAGGATTATTCAGTGCACAGGAAAAAGACCAAGGATTAAAAGGTACTTGGTTTGCAACAGCTCAAGCTGGATATCAAAGCACAAAAGATGGGACTGAAAACGGAAAATCATCCAGTACAACAATTTTACCTGTCGTGGGATATTTTATTGGTCCATCCACAGCTCTTGGTGTTGCCGTAGGAAATGTAGGTGTTAAATCAGAAAATCAGCTCGGATCTAATGTAACGCTGAAAACCAACCTGCTTGTTATAGAACCTTTAGCCAGGAAATATTGGAATATTCATGGAGGGTTATTCTTTTTTGGACAGTTGGCACTTCCTATAATCACAGGGAAAACAAAAGTAACGGCTAACGGAGTGGCTGTACCAGACAGTGAGATCAAGGTCAACCAGTTTGGACTGGCTCTGTCCGGAGGTCTGGATTATGTATTGACAAAACATTTCACAGTAGAATTTTCCTATAATCTGGCAAATCTGTCTTTCACCACAATTAAAAATTATCCCGGAACAACAAAAGACATCAAAACCACAGATTTTGCATTAGCACATGTTGCTACAGTAACCCCTCAATACAACGCCGCCATATTTGGGCCTTCCGGAACAGCTATCGCGCCTTTATCATTTGGATTTAAATTTTTATTCTAGTTTATAAAAATTCACTAAGGATAATATTTTACTTTTTCATAGGACTATTATTTTTTGAAGTAAGCTCTTTGTATAGAAAGAGCTTACTTTTTAATATTGCAATAGTAATGAGATGATATTGTTTGTTTTCACTACGCATTCTATAAGGAACAGTAGCTGAAAACAATGAAGATTATAGTGGATCGTCCAGATTCTAAGAACACAATTGATGTAAGAGGCTGTTTTTAAAGCAGCCTCTTTTATAATATCTTAATAACTGCAGGATTATTGTAATCCAATGAGTGTATCTTGTTTATGCTCTTTTCCACCAGACAACCATAGCATCCGGGTTTTGCATTATGAATATGGATATAGCTTATCTCCTGATTTTCAAAAAACCGAATTAATTGCTCTTTCAAAGCAGCTCCTTCAACAACAGCTGCATCTTGCATCATTCCTGTTTGGTTATAACCCCGTATCGAAAGTAACCGATGATGAAACATCTTTGGAATTTCATTTACCGCTAAATATGCTGTTTTTGCAATTTTTCTCACAAATATGGGTCCACTTGCCCTATACGGTGAGTTTACATCGTGATGCAAGTAAGGCAATAGTATTACTTCTTCCCCCGGTTTAGCATCTTCTAAACTTACACGACAGGGAAAGCCTGGAAATTGATCCACTGTCATTTTCAAAACCCCGATCTTTTCTAATTCGGCGTTTGACATTTCAAAATATTTGGTGAATTCTGAATCATGAAGCGATTTTAATCTAAAATTTATATTCATAGCTTTTTTTAGCAAAAATCGTTGCTACGAAATTATTTTACAATCCGGATCATGCTATCTTTCATTGATCTTAATAAGTGTTGGGAATATTTTGTAGCAGACCTGTTGATGCTTTACAGAATTATATAATGTCAGTAAGTTCTATTTTATATACTTTATGATTCTTGAAAGTTAAGATTACCTTTCTATTGATTAAAAACCATCTCTTTCTTGACAAAATATAACTCCATATATCTTTTGGATAATAGTTAGATTCAATACCTAACTGCAGTATAATTTCTTTTTTAGTTCTGCCTAATAGAAATTCGTAATCTTCAATTTTCATCTTTGTGTTTTTAAGAATCTGATCATTTTTTAGTTTGAGAAACTGGAAGTATTTTGTGTTTTTTAGATCAGATTTAAAATTTGCTTAAAGGTATTTATCTTGTATATAAGGAACTATTCGATATTCTCCTAAATTATACTCAAAGCTACTACGCAAATTTTTTTCATTCGGATTTTATACAATAAACTGCTTTTAATGCTGAAGCTCATTTGCCATGATATTTTTAATATAAAATAAGAAAGCAAAAACTTTTAACCAATAAAAAATCCTTATTTCAAATGAATAAGGATTTTATCAAATAACTTTCTATACGGATTTAGAACTGAAATTTCTTCCAGAATAAATTAGTCTGCAGAGGGTTAATCATCATCATCGTCACTATCCGCATTACTGTTTGAAACAGCAGCATTGTTTCCTTCTCTGATTTCAGTATGTCTTATCTCTCCGCCGGTAGTTCCTGCTTGTTTGGCCAGTACGAGGACTACAACAGATAAAGCAATGGTTACAAAAGCAATAATATTTGAGAATGTTTTTTCCTTAAAGCTTGCCCAAAGCCCTATGAGAGATATCCCTCCTAAAATATATGACAGAACGGCAAATTTCTCGGCTGCTTCTTCATGTATTTTAATGAATTTCTCATCAATTCCCTGAATATGTTCCACAGCTTCTTCAGCTCCTTCACCGGTTGCAAAAGCAGGAATGGTGCTTATGGCTCCCAGAATAAATATGAAATAAGAGGTTCGTTTTACTGCTTCCGAACGGAAAATGAAGCCGCCAATCATGGTCAGAAGCCCCACAATGGGAATGATGATAGGCAGGTGATTAAACACCAGATGCCAGTGTGCGTTATTCATAATGATATAATATTATTTGTGTTTCTATTTTAATTCTATTTCTATTTTTATCCTGCTATTGACACGCCAATCAGCTTTCCGATAGCAAATGTAATGGCTGCTGCCAGCAATCCGAAAACCACCTGTCTGAATCCTGAATACCAGATACTTTTTCCTGTAAATAATGTAATGGCTGATCCAATTCCAAATAGGCCGAAAGCACTTAATAAGGCACTTATGATTACGGCCTGCATGCCTCCTAAAAAGAAAAAAGGGATAACAGGAATAATAGCTCCTATGGCAAAAAGGATAAAGGATGTAAAAGCAGCTTCCAATGCCGACCCTTTCAGATCTTCTGCATTAATGCCAAGTTCTTCCTTTACTAATATTTCATGGGCATGATCTTTATTCGTCATGATATCTTTTGCCATTTGTCTCGCCTGGTCCTGAGGGATTCCTTTAGAAGTATAAATTAAAGCCAGTTCCTTTTCTTCATCTTCAGGATTGGTTTCCAGCTCTTCCATTTCAAGGGCCATCTGATTTTCAAATAACTCCTGGGAGCTTTTTACGGAAATCCATTCTCCCAATGCCATGGAGAGTGCTCCGGCTAAAAGTCCTGCAATTCCTGTGAGCAATACTTCATTTTGTCCGTTCGTAGCCCCTGCAATACCCATAACCAAACTGAAATTGGAAACAAGCCCGTCATTTCCTCCCAAAACGGCTGCCCTTAAAGCATTTCCACCAACAGAGCGGTGGCGTTTTTCAAATCTTGCCAGGTTGGTGCCTGATATTCCGGGTGTATTGCTTAGTACGTTTTTAAGAATTGTTACATGAGCCGTATCTGACAAGGAACCTGCTGTTTTTGACTTTCTTCTGGCTGCAGTAACAGCACTGGAAATACTTTTTTCAGTGTCCAGTAAAACACCCAATACATAATCATAACCGAATATCTTTCCAATAAGCTTGAGTACTTTTGCCCTTTTGGACGGTAACGGTAAGCTGGCAATGCTCAATCCGTTTTTTTTAATGAATGCAATAGCATGTTTGTTTTCAATGTCACTCATCTGTCTGAAAATGTTTGCTACATCTGCATTTTCTTCGTTATCTGCAAGTATGCCATATAAATAACTTGCATCAACTTCGGTTTGTATACTCTTTGGATTTATCATAGGGAATAATTTAATGTGTCTTATCTGGCTGCGGATCCGGATTTACCTTTTACTTTAATCAGTGTCAAAACGAATTATAGTGTATCGACCTTTATAAACTTTTCACCGCTTGTCATCGAAATACTGCAGCGTTTTGGAGCTGCGTTCTCATAAGTATTGCCACAGGTTGGGCAAACAAAATAAGTTTTTGGCAAGGAATTTACAGTATTGCCTGCCAGCGCTGCCAATGCTTTTTCATATAGTATTTTGTGTTTTTTTTCTGTATTATAGGCATAGTTCAGGCTTATCAAAGCGAGTTGGCTGCCGCTGTCATCAGCATCTTTAAGGAATTTCGGATACATTTCCGCTACTTCATAAGCTTCTCCTTTTGCTGCAAATTCAAGATTTTCCCTGGTTGAATTTACTTTCACATCTATAACAGCCGGCTTTACCTCAACGCCCATTTCTTTTAAAACCTCTTTATGGTTTTCGGCATGTATTTTTTCCGACAAAGATGCAGCTTTAAACAGCATTGCAATTTCTTTGTAACCTTCTTCTGATGCTTTTTTTGAAAAAGCGGCATATCTGGCGGAAGCATTTGACTCTCCATTGAAGGCTGCCTGCATATCTTCAATTGTTTTTGCCTTAGAACCTTTATCATTTCCCGCTCTTGTTTCTTTTGCAGCTGGTAACTTCATTACGTCTTTATTATCTTTACAGGAAGATAAAGCCAAACTACTCATAACCAATACTGCCAATAATTGCCCTTTCATTTTCTGTTGATTTATAATTAGTTACTCATTTTCTTCTTTTTCATTCTTTTCATTCTTCTCTTTCTTTTCATTTTTTTCTCCCTGCTCGTTTTTTTCCTTTTTCTCATCCATTTCTTTCGCTTCGGATTCTTCTTTTTTAGGAGAAATTAAAGTATCCTTCTGAGTAACTTTAGCTTCATTTTCAGCTTTTTCCTGGGATGCTGCCTCTTTTTTATTACAAGAGAATAATGCAGTACTTAAAGTTAAGGCTAATAATCCATTGATCACAATTTTTGTTTTCATCTTTAAAAAATTTTATTGTTAATTCTGATACAAAGGTGCATCTGCCTGTCTTTTATTTGTCTTTGTGTTTTCTAAAGATTTTCTAAAATTTCACGAAATGAAGTGAAGCCTGAAGGCAGTTCCTTTTCCTTTTGTACTTTCTACAGTAATATCTATATTTTGCAAACCGCATAACCGCTTTACAATGGATAATCCTAAGCCGCTTCCGGGAATTTGGGTGCTTCTGGAGTCATCTGCCCTGTAAAATGGATTGAACAAAAAAGGCAATTGGTCTTTGCTGATCCCGATTCCGGTATCTTCAATGAGAATTGAATGGGTAGACGCATCCCAGCTGCAGGAGACCGTTCCGTTTGCTACATTATATTTTACGGCATTTGCGATAAGATTATCCAATATTCTTTCCAGCATCATTTCATCTGCCTTTACAGAGAAATCTTTAGGAATGTTATTATGAAATTTAATGCTCTTTTCATCAATAGCAGAAGTATAGGAACTTTCTATCTTTCCGATAAGGCTGAAGAGCAAAATGTCTTTTTTGTGAACTGTAAGAATATTAGATTCCAGGCGTGCCAGCTGCAGTAACTGATCATAAAGTAAGGATAACCGGTCTGTCTGAATCAATACTTCTCTGGCTTTATCTTCATAATATTGCTGTGTTCTTGGTTTTCTCAGAAGGACTTCCATGGTCCCCTTAATTGCAGCCAGAGGAGTCTGCATTTCGTGGGAAGCATCAGAAATGAACTGTTTTTGCTGGAGAAAGCTGACCTCAAGTCTGTGGAGCAGTTCATTAATTGTAGCCGCCAGCCGGAAGATCTCATCTTTATTATCAGGTAGAGGCAGTCTTGAATCAAGGTTTGTATAGGTAATCTGTGATGCTGAATTTATTAATCCCTGGATAGGAGCAATGGCCCTGGATGCCACAAAGTACATTATGAAATATAATACTGATACAATGGTGATGAAAACCACACATAATACAATGAATAAATTGTGCAGTACATTATGGGACTCCTGTCTGGAAATTCCTATCGTTAATTGGCCGATAATTTTATCCTTATCATTATAAACAGGAAACTGACCCTGTCTTATTTTTTGATTGCTGACGGTGGAGTTGAAAAATAGTATTTTCCGGGCATTGGGATTAAACAGGAAAATATTACGTTGTAAATTAGCTGATTGAAAAATTGTTTTACCATTCATATCAACAATCTGGATAAAAACGGGATTGGCTTCCAGCTGTTTATGCTCAGCTTCTTCCCATTCTTCCATTTTGTTCATAGCAATACTGTCTCCGCTAATATTCAGGTTTTTAAAGATTTCTTTTTTTTCTGTTGAGATATCACTATCCAGATGCTGGTAAGAAGTATAGTAAACCACAGTATAGATCATGATGAATGAAACGGCAATTAAAATTGCTGTAGCCAGTAAGTTGTACGTGGCAATTCTTTTTTTAAAGCTCAGTTTCATGATCGTTAATTCTATATCCTACACCGCGGATTGTTTCCAGAAAGGACTGATGGTTTTTATCATCCAGTTTTTTTCTGAGAACATTAACGAAAACATCAATCACAGCAGTATCTTTATCAAAATGAACATCCCATATTTTTTCAATAATGCGCGAGCGTCTGCATACTTTTCCTTTATTGCGCAGCAGATATTCCAGCAATGCAAATTCTTTCTGGGTGAGTGCAACAGGAATATTATTTTTAGTAACACTATGGGCTTCAATATCCATCCGTATATTGCCTGCCTCAAAGATGGTACCTTCTCCTTTTTTGTTTCTGAGCAGAACCCTCATTCTGGCAAGAAGCTCTTCAAAAGCAAAAGGCTTTTTAAGGTAATCGTTGGCTCCGGTTTCAAGCGCAAAAACAGTATCATCAACAGTATCTTTTGCCGTTAAAAAAATAATAGGGATCTCTTTATTTTCTTTCCTTATAGCTCTGCAGATTTCTATGCCACTCATGCCGGGAACCATCCAGTCAAGCAGAATGATGTCATATTCATTAAGATAGTCCAGTGCCATTTCCAGACCTTTTTTCCCATTATCTGCAGTGTCTACAGCAAAACCCTCCTCTTCCAGGCCTTCTTTAAGGAAGCCGGAAATAGAAATTTCATCTTCTACCAGTAATACTCTCATGTGTTTTTTATTATCAATGCATATTAGTTTTCGTTCAGGCCTGGTAATCCCAGTTCTATGCCTGCTCCATGTTTATAAACCAACTGTCCGCCCCAGTATCCTGTTCTGGCAATGGCAGCAACGGTTGCTGCAAAAAGAATAAAAATGACCACCTTTATCCATTTATTATCCTGGCCCGAAGTAAATATTACAATGTAAACCATTGCTGTAATTACGGATAGCCATAAAGCAAAGGTTGCTGCTTGTTTATGTAAATGGATTATTTTACCTAAAGTACCTTCTTGTATGCCGCTTCCTGCTGCATTTCCTGAAATATATGAGAAGATGGTTCCAAACGTACCTAACAGTAATAAATAAAATGCAGCCGTTCTGAAAAATATTCTCTTTTGGAACAAGGAAACCAATTCTGATAAAAAGCCGACCATTAGAAGTGCTATAGGAAAATGAATAATCATTGCGTGTAAATGGGTCTGAGAAATCATAACTTTTTTTACAAATTTGATCTTTCAAGCATTAATACCTCCTTAGTGAAATCTAAATTTTTCCTAAAGATGATCCTTCTGAGTGTAACGGAGACATGAAATACGAATGAACTGGGACTTTGTTTCTCGACAATCAGGCTATTTTAATTGAACAACCGTAATCCTGTTACCATAAAGATCAGCACAATGAAAATAATTACTGCTGTCAGAAATCACAATAGGTTCAATAATTTTCACTCCGTTGTTTTGAACATGGGTGTAAAGTCCGTTGCAGTCATCTGTATATATTACCAATGTAGGCTGTCCCGCAGTTTGTCTGCCTACCATATTTTCCTGTTCTGCCGTTTCAGCTTTCAGGAACCAAATACCTGAGTGGTCATCCGAACAGAAACGTATATGAAGGAATCTTTGGCTTTCGGATACTTTCATATCAAACAACTTTTCACAGAAAAAGTTTTGCTGATAGAATCTGTATGCCTCATCATAGTCTTTAACGAGTATGATAACCCGGCCTAAATTTGTTTTCATTATTTATTTTTTGAAAAGTATAAAAAATATCAGCATATTTATCTATTCCATGTGCTTGCGGTGAATTTCATAAAATCTGTTCTGAAACAGAAGTTTCTCATGAATTCATTTGTCTGCTGGCTGCTTTATACAGCAGAAACAGGTAGATAGTATTTTCATTAAATCCAAAATTATGTTTTGTGTAAAACTAAAATATTTATGCTGAGCAAAACATGATCTAAATCAAATTAAAAAAGGATATAGGTCACTCAATTTTATTTGTGAACAGTATATTTTTGATATTTAATACAAATTTTGAAAATGAATTATTGGAAACATCTGGGAAATATCGGAATGTATCAATGTCTGAATGATTATTCCCAATCTTTGATACAGTCAGGGGAAATGATAACCGTTTCCGGTGATATAATTGTGGAAAAAGATTTCAACTGTCAACATTATCTTGTCTCAGAGTTGTACGGAAAACATAAAATTCAGATAACTGAATATTTTGCTCCTTATCAGCAATATTTAGGAATGAAGTCAGATATTATTTCACTTAAGTTTAAAATTCAAAAAATATTTATGAAACGGTTATCACTGGTTTTGATTACTTTATTCTTTCCGGCTATTTTTTATGGACAGATTAAGGCCGATTCTTCGGTGTCTGCACGTCAGGATTCTGTATATAGCAGCAGTATTTATAAGCCGAATTACAAAAAACTGATTGTTCCGACAGTTTTTATCGGATATGGTGTGGTAAGTTTAACTTCTGGTGCTCTCAAAGATCTTAACAGGTCTACAAAATACGAGATAGGAGAACATCAGCCAAGTAAAATTAAGCTGGACAATTATACCCAGTATTTACCTGCCGTAATGGTTTATGGATATAACCTTGCGGGGATTAAAGGAAAGCATAATTTTAAAGAAAGAACTATCATTTATGGAACTTCCCAGTTGTTGTCTGCTGCTTTTGTTATGCCTCTGAAATACCTGGTGAAAGAAGAGCGTCCGGATGGTTCCAACTCCCTGTCTTTTCCCTCAGGGCATACAGCAACGGCTTTTTCATCGGCTCAGTTTCTTTTCCGGGAGTATAAGGATGAGAATTTTTGGCTTGCTATTTCAGGCTATCCGATTGCCATTTTTACAGGGGTTTACAGGATGTTGAATGACAAGCATTGGCTTGGAGACATTATAGGGGGAGCAGGATTTGGGATTCTGAGTACGGAAATAGCTTATTGGTTATTTCCTACAATCAATAAAATGCTTAATAAAAAAGATTCCAAAAGTATTGCTTTTATTTATCCTGTTTTACAACCTAAGAACAGTGGAGTGGGATTAGTTTTCAATTTTTAAGTATGGTAAGACCCCTCTTAATGTTTTTGAATTTGCTAAGTGCTTTTTTGAGAGGTTGAAAGAAAGATGATTTACTTATATTTGCCTGCAAAGCAAATTCAAATGTTCAAAAAAGTAAGCACTGTATTTATTCTTGGCTTTTATACGGTTTTTTGTTCGGCCCAGCAGGTCCGGCCTTCCAAATCATCTGAAATTTACCGCGAACTCAAAACGCTTAAACATCTTCCTAAAGTTTTATACCTTGCGGCCCATCCCGATGATGAAAATACGGGATTGCTCTCCTGGTTAATCAACGAACAGAATGTAGAAACAGGCTATCTGTCTTTAACCAGAGGTGATGGTGGTCAGAACTTATTAGGTACAGAGCAGGGTGCTGCATTGGGCTTAATTAGAACACATGAGCTTTTGGAGGCAAGAAAATTAGACGGTGCCCAACAGTTTTTTACCCGTGCAATTGATTTCGGGTTTTCCAAAAACACGACAGATACCTTTAAACAATGGAATGCAGACAGCATTACAGCGGATGTGGTTTGGGTAATCCGTCAATTCCGTCCGGATGTTATCATCTGCCGTTTTCCTCCTAATGCTGCGGCAGGCCACGGGCAGCATGCGGCTTCAGCGGTGATTGCGGAAAAAGCTTTTAAGCTGGCAGGAGATAAAACCGCTTTCCCGGATCAACTGAAATATGTTAATGTATGGCAGCCAAAACGTGTATTATGGAATACTTTCCGCTTTGGTGGGGTTAATACAACTGCTGAAAATCAGCTGAAAGTTACCGTTGGACAATATGATGCGCAACTGGGGATGGGCTATGGTGAACTGGCAGGATTAAGCAGGAGTTTGCATAAAAGCCAGGGTGCAGGAACACAGTCTGTAGCCGGCATCAGAACAGAATATTTTGCCCATGTTGCCGGTGAGCCTGCAAAAACAACACTTTTTGACGGAGTGGTTAAAACATGGACTTCACAGGGAAATGCTGATATCGACCAGGCATTGGATAAAATCATTTCGGCTTTCAATTTTAATGAACCAGCCCAGAGCTTACCTGCATTGCTTGCTTTGCGAAAAAAGGTCATGGTGCTAAATGATTCAGACCAGAAAAAGGATAAAATTAAATCTCTTGACAACATTATTTTAAGTTGTGCAGGGTTTATGGGTGAGGTGGTTACCCATCAGGCTGAAGCGGTTGCCGGAGATCATTATAATTTAAGGTTAAATCTGATTTCAAGAGCTGCCAATCCTGTCGTTTTAGATGAGGTTAAATGGTTAAATCAATCAGAAAATTTCAACAGAGTGTTATCAAAAGATTCTTTAATTACCATTCAGCATGACATTCAGATTCCTACGGAGGCAGCCCTTACAGAACCTTACTGGCTGGCAAAACCACCTGTGAACGCAGCTACTTTCTCTGTTCCGGATAAAACTCTAATCGGTTTGCCTGAGGCAGAATCCCCACTGAATGTTTGGGTTGGTTTAAAAATCGGTACGGAAAAGTTTCAGGTTAAGCTTCCTTTATCATTCAAGAAATTAGATCCGGTGCGCGGTGATGTGGTTGAGGCCTTGCGTATTGTTCCTGCTTTGGAACTGAAATTCACGCAACCGCTTTATCTGGTTAAAGAAAATGAAGATTTACATCTGAGCTTAAATCTTAAGGTTAATTCCAGCAAACAGTTCAATAAAGGTGTTCTGAACCTTATGTATAACGGAGAAAGGGTAGGAGGCACTGATGTCAATTCGTTCAATGGAAAAGATTTTACCATTGATTATATTATTCCAAAAACTAAGCTTGCCTCAATAAACTCATCCCGTTTGCAATTGGATGCCAATTTTGTTGCAGATGGAGTAATTTATAATAAGAAGCAAGTATTAATCCAGTATCCGCATTTACCTTCCTTACAATATTTCACCCCTGCCACGGTAACCGTAATGAAAGGGGATATTCAGGCGAAGGTTAAAAAAGTTGGATATATAGAAGGTGCAGGAGATTTTATTCCTGAATTCCTGCGCATTGCAGGCGTTCAGGTAGATGTTTTGAAAGACGGAGATTTTTATGGCAGCATAGATGAATCCGGGGAGAATGGTACTCAAAACAAACTGTTGCAATATGATGCTATCGTGCTTGGTGTTCGTGCCAATAATACAGAGAAAAAGTTAGGTCGTTGGATGCCTTTTTTATGGTCTTATGTGAAAGCAGGAGGTAATCTGGTGATGCAGTACAATACCAATCAGGATACTACCGTTGACCAATTGGGAATGTATAATTTCAGTATTGCCAATAAACGCGTTACTGAAGAAAATGCTGCGGTTACATTTTTAAATCCCAATCATAAATTACTGAACTTCCCGAACAAAATTACTGCGGATGATTTCAAAGGCTGGGTACAGGAGCGTGGTGCCTATTTCCCTGCCCAATGGGATACAGCGTATGAACCGCTTTTTGAAATGCATGATACGGATGAAGAGCCGCTGAAAGGATCCACTTTATATGCCAAATACGGGAAAGGTAATTTTATTTATACCCCGTTGGCATTTTTCAGGCAGCTGCCTGCGGGAAATGTTGGGGCGGCACGTTTATTTTTTAACTTTTTATCCGCACAGAAAAACTGATGAACAAGAAACTTAAAAATTGGAATACCTGGTACGTCTTATTAGCCGTTGCATTGGTAGTTCAGATCGCATTTTATTATTGGTTTACTAAATTCTGGGCATGAGTAGTATAGATTGGACAGTTCTCATTATTACACTGGTTGCAGTGGTGGTTTACGGTGTATTTATCGGCCGTGGCCAGAAAAGCAACGAATCTTATCTGAAAGCAGACAACAAAATGCCGTGGTATATTGTACTTATCGGGATTATGGCTACACAGGCAAGTGCCATTACATTTCTTTCAGCACCGGGCCAGGCTTATACAGACGGCATGCGTTTCGTTCAGTATTATTTTGGTCTGCCTCTGGCGATGATTGTGATCTGTATTACTTTCATCCCGATTTTTCAGCGCTTGAATGTTTACACGGCTTATGAGTATCTGGAAAACCGTTTTGATAAAAAAACAAGGGTACTCACTTCACTGCTATTTCTTTTTTCGAGAGGCTTGTCAACAGGAATCAGTATTTACGCTCCGAGTATCATCTTATCAAGCGTTTTAAACTGGAATATTTATGTAACCAATGTTTTAACAGGCGGTATCCTGATGATTTATACCTATGTTGGCGGGGCAAAAGCGATTGCTCATACCCAGAAATTACAGTTTCTCATTATCCTGGGAACAATGGCTTTTGCGGGGTATCTGCTGATTCAGAATATGCCGGATGGAATTGGTTTTAATGATGCACTGTATCTGGCGGGAAAATCTGGAAAGCTCAATGTTATCACCACAGAATTCGACTGGAAAGACAAATACAATATCTGGAGCGGATTGATTGGGGGTTTTTTTCTGGCACTTTCTTATTTCGGTACAGATCAGAGCCAGGTGGGAAGATATATCACGGCGAAAGATAATACCAACGCAAAAATGGGTCTGCTGTTGAACGGTTTGGTTAAAATTCCGATGCAGTTTGCTATTCTTCTGATTGGTGCTTTGCTTTTCGCTTTCTTTTCTCTGAAGCCGGCTCCGATTTATTTTAACGAACGCTCTTATCAGTATTTAAAGGAAAGTCAACCTGAACAGGCTGCGGTTTTTGAAAAAGAGCATCAGGATTTACAAATAAAATTTAATGCAGAATCGAAAGAAATCCTAAAGCTGAAAGAAACTCATTCTCCGCAACTCCCAAAAACAATTCAGGATTTTAAAAATACACAAACGCAGGTAAAAGCATTACATGGAAGAGTAGAGGAAGCGATCAATAATTCAAACTATAATGCAGAGAAAACGGATACCAATTATATTTTCCTGTATTTCGTAAAAAATACCTTGCCTGCAGGGATGATCGGTTTACTGTTTGCCGTCATTTTTCTGGCCAGCTGGGGTTCCATTTCGGCAGCGCTGAATTCCCTTGCCGCCTGCTCGTTAAAAGATGTTCATTTAATATTCAGCAAAGAAATTCCTGATGAGAAAACTGAATTGAAATACAGCCGCCTGCACACTTTAGCCTGGGGGATTTTCTCCATCGGCGTAGCTATGTTTGCTACTCAGATGGGTTCCCTTATTGAGGCGGTTAATGTATTGGGTTCTCTTTTCTACGGTCCGATATTGGGGATCTTTCTTGTGGCATTTTACTATAAAAAAATTACCGGCTCAAATGTATTTATTGCTGCAATACTATCAGAAATTGTGGTTATTGCCGTGTATCAGTTCGATATCGTTTCTTTTCTTTGGCTTAACGTAATCGGGGCTGCAGCGGTCATTATATTTTCTGCAATTGGTTTACTGTTTTATAAACAGAAAACAGTAAATTCGTAAACAAACAATAATAAAAACAAATAAATAAAATATTATGAAAACGATTATTAAATCTGCAACTGTACTTCTTGCTACCATGACGCTTTCAGTAAATGCCTTTGCACAGGACACTAAAAAACCTGCCAGCCCTCCGGCTACTGCTACAGGAAAAATTAAAGATGCCACCATTACAATAAACTATAGTAGTCCTTCTGTGAAAGGACGTACTATCTGGGGAGGTTTGGAAGCTTATGATAAAGTTTGGCGTGCGGGGGCCAATGAAGCAACAACTTTTGAAACGGATAAAGACATTACCGTTCAGGGTAAAAAACTGCCTGCAGGAAAATACAGCTTTTTCTTAATCCCTAAACAGTCCGGAACATGGACTGCGATTTTTAACAAAGAGCCCAAACAATGGGGTGCCTATAAATATGAACAGGCAAAAGATGCTTTACGTGTTGATGTAAAAACAAAAGCTTTACCAGCTACGCAGGAAAATTTAGTGTATAAGATAAACAGTAATGGATTCACAATGGATTGGGACAAAATCTCGGTTCCTGTAGAGATAAAATAATTTGAATGAGCAATGAAATCCCGGTTTATCCGGGATTTTTTGTTTAAAGTTTCGGCTTTGTGTAATACACTGGTATTGAGGCAATTTCAGTCTGTTTATCCAATAGAGTAAGAATTTCGTGAATGATGTATTGAATACCAGATTATTGATAATGAATCTTAAAATAAATGAAGGGTGAATTTTATAATAAGGTATGATTCGCTTTAGGGATATCAGGTTTAATAAAAAATACACATCCTCCTGCAGTCAAAAATAATATTCCGGAAACCATAATTGCTGTGGAAGGGTTATTATTCAAAAGAAAATTAAAAATAGGCCCAAAAGACAAAGTCTGGATAAGCATCGGAATGACGATCATCATATTGATCACGCCCATATAAATCCCTCTTTTGCTGTGCGGAATTGATGGAGAAACCATAGAATACGGCAACCCCATCATTGAAGCCCAGCCAATTCCCAATGCGATCATAGGAAGCAGGATCAAATATTCATTTTTAATAAAAGGCAGGGTGATAATGCCTAAGCCTGTGAGTAAAAGACAGAATATGTACGTGTTTTTAGAACCGAATTTTTTCGCAAAAGGAACCAGAAGCAAAGCAGAAAGCATCGTAACAATATTGTATGAACCATTCATTAATCCTGTTTGCCCTACCGCAACTTCCACCTGGTGAAGAATTCCTTTAGCCCAACTTAAGTCGGAAACGGCAATAGAAGCTCCTTTTTTAGCACTTTCGAGTAAATTATTGGCTTTTGTTTCTTCGGCTTCGGAAATTCCGTACAGTGACCATTTGAGCATTGGCGTAATGAACTGCCAATACACAAAAAGTGCATACCATTGGAAAAGATACACCAAAGCAAGCTGCCAAAGAACTTTCGGCATTTCTCTGATTGCGACAATGATTTCTATAAAAGGTGTAAAAAATGTACTTTTTTCTTTTGCTATTCTTAGTTCTTCAATTTCCTCTTCCGTTGGTGGAATTTCAGGCGTTTTATACACAGACCACGCTACAGATGCAATTGAACAGAAAGAACCCAGAAAAAAAGAATAATAAACCCATACAGGAATTCCTCCGTTTGCAGAATTACCGCCTAAATATTTCTGAAAAACAAATAAGGAAAGATTTGCAAGCGTGATTCCCGCACCTACAAATAAACTCTGCATCTGAAAACCAAAAGTCTGCTGATCTTCGGGAAGTTTGTCTCCGATAAAAGCGCGGTAAGGCTCCATTGCTGTATTGTTTGCCGCATCCAGAATCCATAAAAGTCCTGCGGCCATCCAGATTGTAGAACTGAAAGGAAATAAAAACAGGGCAATACTGCAAAATAATGCTCCTAATAAAAAGAACGGTTTTCTACGTCCCCATTTTGGGCTCCAGGTCTTATCGCTGATTGCTCCAATTAAAGGCTGGATCAGCAAACCCGTAATAGGGCCCGCCAGATTGAGGATGGGAAGCTGCTCTGCGTGGGCTCCCAGAAAAGAATAGATAGGATTAACCGCAGTCTGCTGAAGTCCAAAACTGTACTGAATCCCAAAAAATCCGACGTTCATATTCCAGATCTGCCAGAAACTCAGCCGCGGAATGATTCTTTTTACGTTCATAAATCTGTGTTTACAAGTTCATAGTTTTTTCCAAGAATAAGGTCTGCATTATTTTTGAAACTACGGATAATCTGATGTTCAATTTCCAGAACTTTTTCTACAAACTCGCTTTGCTCATCACGATTGCGCTTCATACGGTTTTCGTGGGTATCTTTATAATTGCGGTCTATGAAGATTTTAAAATCAAATTTTTCGATCTCAAGAATATAGGTTCCCTCTACAATAATAACTTCGTACTCCGAAACATTAATTTTTTCATTGCTGATTATATTATCGCTGTAATACACCAATGGTTTTTCAATTTCCGAAACTCCTGTTTTAAAATCTTTTATATTCTGAGACAGCTTTTCAAGATCCACTTCCTGGATGCCCACATTTTCAAGAGATTTTAAACGGTTTTCATGGTTGGTTTTCGGGGGCAGCTTAAAATAATCGTCCATCTGTAAAACCAGACTTTTTATATTCTCCTGCTCCAGAATTTTTTGTATTGCAAAAGCTGTTACAGACTTTCCGCTTCCGCTTTCTCCCGCAATTCCTATTGCAATTTTCTGTTTTCCGTTGAATGAAAAACGCTTCTTCAATATTGCTGTTATCTCTTTGGCTGTTGCCAGATGTTTTTCTTCTAATTGTATAATATCGCCAACCATTTTTGCTTTTTTAAGATGAAAAAAATTGAAAGTAATTCTTTTAATAAGTCATTAAAAGATATCCTGATGCAGAAAAGCAAAGCTGTTCTGTTCCCAATGGCAATAACTGATCTGTGGAATAATATTCCCTGAAATGCTCACCTTTTTCAGCCATTAATTCTTCGTATTGTTTGAGAATCATTTGAGGAATATCTTTTACTCCTTTATGTTTCAGCCCGAGACAGAGCCAGCCTAAAAATATTGGCCATGAACCACCGTTATGGAAATGGTACGGTTCGTTTTTGAAACTGTAGCTGTAGTTGTTTTCCAGCAGACGCCAGTCATCATCTCCGGGGAAAATTACCGGATAAAATGCGGGAAGCATCCAATGTCTGAATTCATTCTTTACTTCATTTAGAAATTCCGAAAAAGCATTTACATCAAGGTCAAAGCCAAGCAAAAGAGCGAGCGCATTTCCTGCCAGATCGAAACGTACGTCATATCCGTTTGCATTCAGTGAAGCGCAGAAATAGGGTTTTGCTGCAACTTTTGCATAAGCTGTTTCATGATATTTAGCTGAATCTGAGCTGTTTTTAGTTTTATAAAAATTCTCCTGAATCAGATTTTTTGTGTTTTCGGCTAAAGTTTTTAATGTTCTATCATCATACATTTCAGCGGCATTTTTTAGAGCCCAATATCTGAGAACGTTGTCATACAAAGTATATCCGGAAGTTACATATTCGTCTGCCCAGTTTCCGCCCAACGGACTGTAAACCAATCCTCTCTGATTATATTCCCAGCTTTTAAGGCAGGAAAGGGCTTTATAAATATTTTCTTTCAGCCCTTTTTTAAGCTCCTGGTTTCGTGTTATTTTAAGGTATTCACACGTTGTAACGACCCACCAGGTGGTGGCATCGGTTCTTCCTACGTGTGTTCCGTAGCTTGCCTTATCATTAACTACGTTGGAAGGGATCTGCCCGTTTTCCGCCTGATGTTTAGCGAGTGTAAGAACAGATTTTTCCAATCCGGCGAGAATTTCCTCATCATGTATTAAAATTCCGGCATATCCCGTCATCATAGAATCTCTTGCCCAGACTCTTGCGTAATTGTCTCTCTGTTGTGCAGATGCCAGAATTCCTTCTTCTGTAATGGCCTTCTTTATAATTTCAATGGCTTCCCGTTTAAACATATTTTATTTTTTTTTGAAGAAATGCGGAATAAACTTTCATTCATTCCACATTTAAGGTAAAAGTATTAAAAGTCAAATTTTACAGTTGCGCTGTAGCTGCTTCCCGGAAGCGTTCTTGCTCTTACGATTCCGTTTCCTCCTGCGATAGATCCTTCTTCAGCTTCTGTAACTGCAATTGTGTTGAAGATGTTGTTTGCGTTTACGCTTACCGAAAGATTTTTCATCAGCTGATAAGAAATATAAGGGTTTACAATCGCATAACCGGGCATGATCAGTTTGTTTGAATCCTGAGTGTACGCTTTTGTAGCGCCAATCAGGTAGAAACCAACGTTCAGCTTATCAACATTGAAGTTAGGGTTTACAGAGTACATGAATTTAGGGGTTCTTCTGGGCGTGTTTCCAACAATAGTAGGATCAAGTGCATTTTTAATTTCTGCGTGGGTATAGGTAAGTCCTGCTTTGATGTCAAAACCTTTTGTAATTCTGTAATATCCGTCTAATTCTATCCCAAGAGACTGGTATTTGTTTTCTGTTTTTCTCTGCGTAGTTGCTTCATAATTCGCTTCTTTAGTTCCTGCATAGAAAAGAGTAGTGTTCAGTAAATATCCTGCTCCTCTCAGTTTGTAACCGGCTTCCACCTGATTTACTTTGTTTACTTTTACTGCATCCAGCCCAGGGTCGTCATTATTGGTATAGTTGTATGCTGAGAATAAAATTCTGTCCGCAGAAGCACTTCCGCCCTGGCTTACTCTTGCAAATACTGCATTTTTACTGTTCAAAGCGTAATTAGCACCTACTGAATAACCGAAAATTCCATATCTGTAGTTTACGGGAACATTGATGTTATCATTGGAACCAACCATTTGTTCAGGAATATCAATGACTCCGTTTCCGTTCATATCACGGCTTGTGTACGTAACTGTTCCTCCTGAGAAAGTACCAGTTACTTTTCCGATATCGTATCTTGCTCCTGCGTCAATTGTTAATTTATCAGTTGCGTTAATTTCGATCTGTGCATGAGGGGCGGTAATATCATATTTTGTATTGTAGTTTCTTTTTAAATTTCCCCAGTCTTTCATTCCATAATTAAGCAGCCCCTGATCTGTGATGAAAGCTCCTGAAAGGTTCTTAACATCTACCAGCCTTGCATTGCTGTCGCTTACTTCCTGGATATAATTGTTCCACATCCAGTCCATATTGATGTTTTGTGTAGCTTTGTACAATCCTGCATTAAACTTCACATTGCTCCATTTTTTGCTGATGTTAAAATCGTTCACAAAATTATTGAAGTTATTAAGCTTTACATTGAAAAGTGCCAATTTCATATAATAAGCATTCATATCAACCGGAGTGTTGGTTCCTGAGTAAACTGCACTTCCAAAATTGGTAAAGTTAGCTGCTGTAAAGAAATCGCTTCCTTTGCTTACGCTTGCAGGGAATGGGGCTATAAATTGTCCATTGTTTGCTGAATAACGGATTCTATCTTCAAATTTCCAGCCTTCTCCCAGATCATAATTGAATTCAGCGCCTATCGTTTTTGAAATGGAATGCATTCCGTCTGAAATATCACTGTTGAAGATATTTCCGTCGTTCCCTAGTGTTCTGTCGTGCTGTAAATTGATGGTCTGTAAAGCGCCATTCAGGATGTTGTAGTTGGATAAAGAAGACCATTTCGGGTCTGCATCTGTTCCTGAAACGGCAACCGGCATTGGCATATAGGCTGCAGTTCTGTCATCCAGAAATTTAGCATAAATTCTGAAACTTCCTTTCCCGAATTTTCTCAGTATGGAGACTCTGAACTGTCCGCCGTTATTAGAATTGAAACCTGTTTTTCTTGGCCCGTCCCCGATTCTGTAGAAACCTCCCAAAGCTAAAAATGTATTGTCTGCGATTTGTGTTCCGTAATCGAAATCTGTTCTGTAATTTTTATAGTTCAGACCTAATTGCTGAGTGATGCTTCCGCCTTCCTTTTCCCCTGTTTTGGTAATAAAATTGATAATTCCCGCAGGAGAATTACTGGCAAAAACTGATGCAGAACCTCCTCTTAATGCTTCCACTCTGGAAACAAAAGAATCGAATCTTGTAAACTGGTCCTGGGTTCCGAAAGCAATATCTCCGAACTGCATAACTGGTAGGCCATCTTCCTGAATCAAAAGATATCTGGAGCCTCCTGCTGAAACCGGAACTCCTCTTACTGTAATATTGGAGTTACCTTCACCACCTGAAGATTCTGAACGGATTCCCGGAATCGTGCGGAAAATTTCGGCTGTAGTTCTGGGAGCTGAGTTTTCTATATCTTTCATTTTTAAAGTGGATATAGAAGTACTGGTTTTAATAGAAGCTTTAGGATTGGAATTTCCTGTAATCACTACTTCATCAATTGCTTTACCTTTTGCAATTGTATCATTTTCTGTACTTTGGGAAAACATAAATGCAGCTGTATTCATAGCACCCAAAATGAGAAGTCTGGTAAAAATCTTTGATTCCATATTTTTTAGGAGTTTTTAATTATGGTCTAAAAGTATTTTTTTTACCCTATGTAAAATGAACTTTATCCTCTATGTTAAATTATTATTAAATTCAAACGTTTGCGCAAACGTTTGCGGTGGATAACTTAATTTAATTTTAACTTTTATTTAACTTTTGTTTTGTTTAAATTAACATTTTTTAACTTAGATTTACCTCCAAAACATCACTAAATTAACCCAAAAATTGCCTCAATTAACTTAAAATGAAAAGAGTCACAATAAAAGACATTGCTGAAATGCTCAATATCAGTATATCTACAGTATCCAGAGCGCTGAAGGATCATCCTGATATCAGTAATGCTGTAAAGCTTAAAGTAAAAGAGGCAGCAGAGGCTTTTAATTATATCCCGAATGATTTCGCCATCAATTTCCGAAAGAAATCATCAAAAGTGATTGGGCTTATTATCCCTGAAATGTCAATGTTTTTTATTCCTTCTATTATTAAAGGGATATCTCATGTGCTTCACAGAGAAGGATATCATTTTTTTTTGTTATCATCGGAAGAATCTTTAAAGATGGAAAAGGAAAATATTATGACCTGCATTAATTCCCGTGTAGATGGTATCCTTATTTCTCTTACAAAATATACAAAAGATCTTTCCCACCTGCAGAAAGCTAAAGACATTGAGCTTCCTATTGTTATATTTGATAAGACTATTTCGCAAAATCATTTCGATGAAATTGTTTTTGATAATGGCCTGAATGTAAGGATGGCTGCTGAAAAGCTGATAGAAAGTAACTGTAAAAGAATACTTGCCGTTTTTGGTGATGAAAACTTGAAAATAACACAAACCAGGAGAGATTTCTTTCTTGAAAAACTAAAAGAACATCCGGAAATAAAATGCAGGGTTATATACTGTAAATCTGCTGAAGATGTAAAATATCAACTCAATACAATTCTTAATGATGAACATTTTGATGGCTATTTTGCCATGAGTGATGAAACTCTTGCAGGATTACACAGTTCATTAATTAAAAGTAAATTACAAACATCTGCAATAAAGGTAATTGCTATCACAGAGGGGATTCTCCCCAAGTACCTTGATGATTCTTATGAATGTATCATTAATGATGGTTATCATATGGGAGCAATGGCAGCATCAAAAATTTTGGAAATAATAAAAGGAAGCAAAATTTAGACCGGCATCAAAGAGTGAAATCTTCAAATGTTGGTCTTGTGAGTTCAACGAGCATATCTTCAAACACTTTTGTTGATGATTTGTTCGTTTGAGCCAAATTAATAATGAATTACCAAGTTCATTTCTATCAGATAATTTCATTTTAGGCGTTTAAAACAATCAAAGTTGATATTCAGTTTATTTCTAATGCCTTTTACACCAAAACTGCTGTTGTGTATTATTTGTTTTTAATTTACACTGATGTCATTGTTCCCTTATGTTTGAAGTTCAGTCTGCTCCTACCGGGCTTATGTTATTGGTGATCCAGAAGAAGTTGCAGAAAGATTTTATGGCATAGTGAGGCGTTAGGCGGTATATCAAGATTTACATTTCAGATGGATAATCCCGGACTGAATCAAGATGATATGCTTAGGGGCATTGAATTAATTGGGACAAAGGTAATTCCTATTGTCAATAAAGCCTGATTATTTTTTGACCGCTCGGGATCGAATTCTGCTCAGCGTTTCCTGCGTAATACCTAAATATGATGCAATCAGATGCTGTGGAAATCGTTGCGAAAACTCAGGGTAGCTATCAATGAGCATATTATATCGTTCTTCTGCTGTCATACTTATGGCAGCATTGATTCTTTTCTGAGTGGCGAAAGAATATTTTGGTCTAAATGACGGGTGAGTTCATGCATAATAGGAAGTGTGAATACTTCTTCTCCGGCTTGTTTTGTTAAGACCAATAAATCAGCATCTTCACATGCCTCAATATTGAAGGAAGAGGGTGAAAGTTTTTCAAAACTTTCACGATCACCTACCCACCAGCCTTCAATATAAAGGCTTATGATATGTTCGGTACCTTTAATATCTGTACTGTATTTTTTCATGGAACCCTTAGCAAGAAATCCCATATAACTACTTACATCCCCTTCATGCAAAAAGAATTCCCGTTTTTTGAGTTTATAAGGAACAAAATTATTTTTTATAATGTTAATTTCATTAGCTGCTAAAGGTCTAGAGACCCGTGAATTGATGTATTCAATTAAAGTGTCGTACATTAGTTATAATTGTAAATATAAATATACTGAAAGTTATCATTACAATCAAGATTGTTAAAAATAATCTATATTAGGAAATTGATTATTAATTATAATTTCTGATCATGAAAGAAAAATTGAGAATACCGTCTGAATTGCTGAAATAAAGAACATTGTTACATTTCCTTTTGTCCATTATGATTTTAGATAATAAATATTGGATAGTTCAAAATAGAAAATTTGCAGAATAGTATATTAGAAATGGCGCCACTTGTCTTAAAGTGACGCCATTTGGTTTTTTGTGTGACCTTAACGAGCGTATCTTCAAACACTTTTATTGATTATTTGGTTAGATTAAGCAAAATTAAAAATGAATTATGTCCCCCCAATTTATCATACAAATTCTATTAGACTTTTGTTTAATGCAATTAAGTTTTAAACACTTGTAGAAATTAATGTTGGAATAATAACTGTTTATTTGGCTGTTCGTTCTTGTACCCATAAACGAAGAGATTTCGAAACATTTGGTGGGAAATTTAGAAAGGACCTATAGAAATCCTTATCGTTTAATAAGTCTTCTTTGTCTATCATAACTATGTAATGGTTAAAAAATAATAAAAAGTTATTTCCGTAAAATTTTTTGAGCTCTAAGGGGCTCAAAATTTTCCAGAATAACTTTTTAACTTACACAGTTAATGAGACACTACCAAAAAAATAATAGTAATGATAGTATATTGGATTAATTCCATTTAATTCCTTATCTGAATAAGGTTTGATTAGTAATTGTCAAATAACATCATAACCATTAACTCCTAAAATAAAGTAATGTTCAATTATTCTTTGAGCTTTCTTGCACATCGATAAAAGATCATTTACTGATGTGTTGTCGAAGCTAAAGTCATCATGGGTTTTCACAATATATTCAGTTACTATTTCAATATTCATTAAATCAATTTCTGTTACATCGGTTTTCAGCCTATTTTCTTCTTTGAAGAAAGGAATTTTACGGAAAATAGAATCGTTAAACCGGAAGAGATGTATTGTTTTCATTGTAAACTATTTAATAGGATGTAAAATTTAGGTTGAGGCTTTGTCAAGAAAGCTTATCTTTTATTTTTCTGTAGATCCTTTTTTTAGTTAAGGTACGTTCTGATGGTAATGGGTACAAGCCGCCTGAAAGGATATACAATAAGCTGCCCCAAAAATTATTTTTCCTACATAATTCATGACTGTAGTTAGTTAATATTTTTATGTATTCGTGTTCATATTCCTTTGCTTCCTGTAATGTGTAATTTTCTGGAATATCTTTAATAATATCCATAACATTTTGGTTAAAGGTTTTAGGTGAATATTTTTCTACAATGTCTAATTCAAGCCTGCACATCCCGATAAGTGGAGTAAGTAAAGAAAAAATTTCATCATAAAAATTATAAATATTTACCTTCCAAGATAATCTTTCTTCTTCCGGTAAAATCTGAATAGTCAACAGAATAAGTTTTTTATGGATTACTTCCATTTCATCTGTGTAGAGTTTGTTTTGCTGCCAGAATATGAGTGAATTGATTTTATTTTTTTTAATAATATTTCCCAGTATATATTCAAACTGGATTCTAATATTCTTTATGTTCTCACTCAGGTCTTCTAAAACAGACTGCCACAGGTTATGCTGGCTTAAACTGCAATATGTGCTAAATATCAATCTTGATTTGTTAATAAGCTGTTGTAATTCTTTTAACATTCTAAGAATTTCTTTAGCGTCTCTTTCTAAGGTTATGTTGGTATTTCGCAGATAGAACAGAGAAGTAAACTGGGAATAATAGGCTCTTCGTGAAATATTTTTTTTATTTCTGAGTCCCGATTTGCTCTTTGAATGCTTGATTAACTTTTTCATTAGAATTTTATTGTAGATCATTTTTCTTCATAGTTCCTTTTTCAAAGGATTTTTGTTGTATGATAAGGGAAACAAGATATTGTCTTAAATCTTTTATCGTAATATTTTTTTCTTTCCCAGAAAAAAATAATGGAGTTTCATCTAGAAGTTCATACAGTTCAGGAAATTCTTTTTGGATTTCAACTGTTTTTTTTAATATCTTTTTCGTTAAAATAGATATAGTGTTTAGATTATTCATAGCCGCTTTTTATTATTGTTACTATTATCTTAAAGCGTTTATTTCCTTTTATCGAATGAGATTTATGGGCTGGAACGATAATGCATTCACCTTCTTCCATAAAATAAGAAGTTCCGTCTATAATGATTTCTGCTTTGCCTTCAATAATTTGTGCAAAAGCATCAAAAGGAGAAGTTTTTTCGGGTAATCCTTCTTTTTCATCAAACGATAAGGCATTGATATTGCCCATTGGCTTTTCCAGTATAGTCCTATTGAATACAGAATTTGATATGCATTCCACTATCTGACTGGTAATATATACTTTTGATTTTTCAAATTCTTGATGATTCATTGCAGTTTGTTTAAGTATGTAAGATTAAAATCTATTGTAAACAAAAGGGATAGAACTGTCTAATATCCCATCCCTTTTTTCAGTTAAGCTTTTGATAAATATTGTTCATCATAGGCTTTAACTGTCCTTGAAAACAATTTATGAAAGATTGATTTCTTTGATAATATTGAGAACTTCTTCACGGTTTTTTCTTAATCTGTTTCCGATTCTTTCCAGCATTTCCTTTTCTTTACCTTCTTCAAGCTTCAGGTCGTGGTCCGTTAATGTTGAAAATTTTTCTTTCAATTGTTTTGATTGCACATCCCAGTCTCCTGGAATTTTGAAAGATTGGTTGCCTTTGTTGTGGTTTGTGTCCATAAGGTAGGTTTTAGTGTAACTTCATTGCTACAATACAAAGTTGGGTGTTTATTAATCTATTGTATTACAGATTGTTTCTTTTATGTTGCACATATCACACTTTTACAAAATTTCAGCTTATTTTTGAGAATCTGAAATACGGTTGATCATAAAAACAGTGTTTTGATGACTCCTTATGAAGTAATAAAGGTTATTAAGTTTAGGAAATCATTACAAACTTAAAATACTACTCAATAATTCCAAATAAGTGATTAATTATTTGTACCTTGCTGAATGATTGCATTGAGCTGACAATCTGGACTCTAAGATCCAGCGTATTCACTTCTTTTCTTTTCACTATTTAATACCTCCGGCATACCTCTCTGTTCCCATTCAAATCATTTATAAAACTGTTTTTGATAAAGAGAATATAAATCTGCTGATTCTCTCCAAAAGAGAATTCAACGGTAAAAAAATTATTAATGTTTTTATGTATATAAAAAAATATTTAAGGATGTGGACATTTTTGATTCCTATCCTGGCATGGTTCTCTTATGTTGGAAATTCTGTTTTTTCTTCAGGGTATTACTCTGTGATTCTTACTTTATTTTTAATAGGAAGTGTTTTAGCTGCGGTGTACCATTCCGAAGTTATTGCGCATCGTTTGGGGGAACCATTTGGAACTTTGCTTTTGGCATTTGCCATTACGGTAATAGAAGTAGGGCTTATTATTTCCATTATGATGGGAGCAAAAGGTTTAGAAACCATTACTCTTGCCAGAGATACGGTTTTTGCTGCAGTGATGATAATCCTTACGGGAATCATTGGAAGCTGTATTGTCATAGGATCCTTACGATATAGAGAACAGAGCTTTACCTTACAGGGAGTAAGTACGGCACTGATTACACTGACCTCTGTTATTATTTTTGTGCTTATTCTGCCCAATTATACGGTAAGTCACCTCGGAGGCGAATACACGTCCCTCCAACTGCTTTTTATCGCCTTGATTTCTTTAGGGCTTTATCTTGGATTTACCATGATCCAAACTTTTAGACATCGGAGCTTTTTCATTTCTCCACAAAACAAATTATCCGAGAATCTGCCTGTAGAAAGCAATAATAAAATAATTTCCACAAAACAATTGTATATCAATTGTATATTGTTAATTTTATCCCTGGGAATAGTCGTTTTGCTGGCAAAACTTCTTTCAAAGGATGTTGAACATATAGTTGTTTCTGTGGGTGCCCCTAAATCTCTTGTAGGTATCATTATTGCTGGTATTGTTCTGCTTCCGGAAGGTCTGGCTGCATTCAGAGCTGCAAAAAGTGATCAGATTCAAACTTCATTAAATCTGGCTTTTGGTTCAGCTTTAGCGAGTATCGGACTAAGTATTCCTGCGATTGCCATTATATCTGTAATAACCGGTATAAGAATGACATTGGGGATAGATATCAAATCAACAATACTTTTAGGGCTGTCTCTTTTTATTATTACTGTTTCACTGGCAACAGGCAGAACTAATATCATGCAGGGAATTGTATTGATCGCTATTTTTTTAATTTATCTTTTTATTACAATTGTACCATAAACCTATTTAAGTTATGCATTATATAGCTTGATATATAGTGAAACGGCCATCTTTAGTTTATATGATATGATGGTTGATATAGAATATATTTCATCAAATGAAGCCACAAAAAACGTTTGAAGGCTCATGATTATAAAGGTATTGCCCAAATATTGAAATATCAAATAAAAACTAATGAGATAACATAGAAACTGGTTCACAACTTGGGTTAAGCCAATACTTTAAAAGTTTGAAGAAGTACTCTGAACAGAAAAAAGATTTTGCAAATAAAAATTATTTATCGATATGACTAGTAAAAAATATTACTTCCACGATAAAAGTCAGAATATTATATCAGAAGATCAATTAATTGGAAAAAATATAGATGATATAGAATGTTTTCTGACTGATTATCAGTTACAAAAGCTACATACAATAGAGCGTGTCTATATCTTGAAAAAAACATTTTTAGGAATTTTTAAGACAAGATTGTATTTATATCTTAGTGAAGATACAATATATAATTATGCTATTGAGAAAACATAACATTTCTATACTTTATCATTCTTCCCTCAGATAGCAATTATAATTTCCCATACAAAAGTCATTACATCTTGCAAAAGAAATCGAAAACTGTGTAAATAAAAAATCCTCGCTATTATGTGTGGATTTCTGTAGAGGTATAATCACATTCATATCCTGGAAAGACTTATATAGTAAACTTGTTAAGGTCCTATTTAATTATCCTACTGATATTAACCTTTGTAATGCCTAGGAGGAATGTGTATAATAAAACCCTCCTTTTTAGGGGAGAGTCAATTGTACTAATGAGAATGTACAACTATTATGAGCAGTAAATGTATATCTAAATAAATTACATTAATATACTGCAAGTCATGTGATTCTATTTATTATTGTCGTATATGGAGTAGAAATAATACATTTATTTTTAACGCTCTTAGGGTATTTTTTAAGCATAACTTTTTAATGCGTCAATTCTGTGGTAATATTTAATTTTCTTTGCAAGAAAGTTATAAATTTATTTTGACTGTAAATTCAAGTTTTCAGGAATTTGAAAGATTTTTCACCTTTATGATGATTTGTGTTCATGACGTGGAATTTAATATAACTTAATTGCTGCAGTACAAGGTGGTGTTTTTATAACCTATGTATTACAGCTTGTTTTTTATATTGCAGTTATCACACATTGTTAGTAGCCGGAGTCTTTTTCTTACTGAGAGAGTGATGTTTTATAAAAGGGAAAAAATCTGTGATTATGCCCATAATTGTATAAATTTGGAACTGGAAAAAGAAGAAATCTTAAAGATCATAAACCTAAGGTCTTATTACAGAGTTGCAGATAAATGACTGATATCAGAGTTTTTATCATAGGGTTGGCTGCTGGTTGAAAAACAAGTAAACTAATTATTTTGGAAAACAGAGCCTTGCCATGAGGTAACTTACTGTGGATTCCGCTCCCTGATTGAGATTCACATTTTTCTCTTCAAGACCATCATAACACCCTCCTGTTGCAGGGTTATAAATAATCTGATGCAAATGATTTTTTCCTAAAAACCAACTAAAAGCATTTCTCATCATCTGCAAATATTTTTCGTCTTTAAAAACCTTGTAGAATGTAGATAAGGCCAGTATGGTGTAGGCAACATCAATAGGCTGTTCACCACCAATTGATTCTGGACTTTTAATCGTTTCTTTGTGCAGCCATCCTTTATTGGATATTACTTTGATGCCGCCCTTAATAAATATTTTAGAAAGCAGAAATCTGAATGATTCATTGGCAATTTGCTTGTACATTTCGTCTTTGGTAGTAATCCATGCGCATAATAAAGCCTCGGGAAGTAAACTGTTTCCATAGGTCAGATAGCTTTCAAACCAATGCCAGTCTTTGTGTTTTTCGTGCTGGTACATTTTCACCAGACGATTGGCCAGCTTTTTCAATAATGGAATATTGATTTCTGAATTTTGATAATGCAGTCCTTTGATGATAAAGCCCATTGCCCGGGTAGAATGGATTTTCTCAATCAATGGAAGGCTTTTTTCAATTACTGATTCTGCTTCATCAGAAAACTGCTGCGGTAAGATTGCTTTTATTGAAAGAAGATATCCCAGTGCCCAGATAGCTCTTCCATTGGAATCTTCAAGATTGGTTTCATAATTCTGTTGAGCAAATTCCTTGTTTTGATTTACATAGTTAAGAAAACTACCATCCGGTTGTTGACAAAATTTAATAAATTTTAGATAGGTTGAGATTAAATCTAGGTCAGATTCATCTCTGTTTAGTCCGTAATGTCCGCAGGCTACAATCATAGCACGGGCATTATCGTCTAAAGTATACCCGGAATTGATATCAGGTTTATTGATTTTAGAAAACTGGATCATTCCAAAATCTGTTGTCATATTTTTGATATGGCTGAGATTGATGATGGGGAATGCATAATGTAATGTCATGTTATCTTTGCTATATTGTTGAAATAATAGGGCATGTGAAATAGAGGAATTCTCCCAGGCTGTGGGAGCCATTTTTTCCAAACTATTTGACCGTAATTTTTCCTGTGCAGTTTCATTTTTTAGTAATGTATTCACGGCAACAGCAAGCTGTTTCGGAGCTTCAAAATCAATAATGATTCCCAGGTCTTCATTCAGTACTTCCAAAGCATGGGGAATAGGAGTGGAAACCACAGGGCAGCCACAACTGATGGCGTAGGAAAAAGTACCACTTACTGCCTGATTTCTGTCTTTTGAAGTGAAAAGATAAATATTGGTAAGCTGAAGATAATCCAACAACTCATCTAAAGGCAGGTACTGGTTGATAAAGTAAGTATGTTTTTCCAGATGGAGCCTTTTAATAGTATCCTGCAAAAAATCACGATATTTCTCACCTTCATATTTAATGATGCCGGGATGCGTTTTTCCAATAATCAGAAACATTACATCGGGGTTTTTTGTAATAATTTCAGGCAAAGCTTCTAAAGTGGTTTCAATATTTTTCCCAGAACCCAATAAACCAAATGTTGAAAGAACTTTTTTATCATTAAATCCGTATTTCGCTTTCAGTGAAATTTTATCGATAAATGGCAGTAAATGGGTGCCGTGGGGTATCACTTTAATTTTATCAGGTGGTATATCATAATCATTGTTCAGTATATCCGCAGAAATACTGGTCATTACAATAATAGATTTTACAAAACTGCTGATTTCTTTTACCTTTTCTTTTAATTCCCGATCCGGTTTTGGTAGAACGGTGTGAAAAGTAATGATGATATCTTTTTCTGTATTTTGAAGAAAAAGCAGTAATCCGTTGGGGGTTTCGTTGAAAAATCCAAATTCATGCTGAAGCATAACCAGTTGAATATTGTTATTCTTATTGATTTTATCAGCCAACTCCAAATAAGATACGGCATCGGATGTATTTAAGCGATATTCTGGATCATCTTCATATTGATAATGCTCATCCTCAGTTTCCATTGGGCAGATGCTGATGCTAAATGAGTCTCTGAATTTTAATTTAAGGGATTGTACCAAGTCCTGACAGTATGTTGCAATACCGCATACCTTGGGAGGAAAAGTGCTTATAAAGATAATTTCAGGTATATGATAAATTGTGTTTTTATTACTTTGTAAAGATTGTCTTTTTGTCTTTTCCTCCACTTCTGATTTTATATTTTTATTCATATTGATATTTATTTTAAATCTGACATTCAGTATAGAATAGTCAATTATGATGTGTACTGTAGTAATTCCTTCAGTAATTCAGGGATGCTTAAAGAAGCAATAGCTATTCTTTTGTCTGCAGCGCCATAGTAAATATGGAGTGTATGTCCTTCTACGATGGCTCCGGTAGGGAAGCAGACATTGTTCACTTCTCCCTTCTGTTCCCATTCTTCATCGGGCTTGAAAAGAGGATAAGGAAGTCTTGAAATTTCTTTTTCAGGAGTATCAAGGTCTAGTAAAGCAGCACATGCGCTGTAAACATATCCTTCAATGGTATCATGTACACCATGGTAGATTAAAAGCCATCCATGTTCAGTTTCTATAGGGGGGCATCCACCGCCAATATAGCTTACTTCATGCTCATATTTGGGAGATAATACAATATGTTCTTTAAAATGAAGGAAGTAGTCTTTCCAGAAATCAGGATTCAGATCTTCAATATTTTCTATCCTTACAATTTGGATATCAGGCCTTATGCGCTGTAGAAAATAAAGCTTACCATTAATTCTTCTTGGAAAAAATATCACATTTTTATCCCAAAGGAAGACCTCTTTATCCTTTATATGAGTATGCGGGAGTTTGTTGAAACGTCTGTACTTTTCTCCTATTTCACCTTGAGATTCTGCTAAAAGCTTAAACTTTTTGTATGGAATTTTTGGCACAATGATTCCTAGCTTTTGCCATGATATTAGATCCTTAGATACGGCAAGTGCACCCAATGCATTTACCCCGTCATAACTGGTATAAGTAAGGTAAAATAAGTGATCGATTTTGACAATTCTTGGATCTTCAACACCATGTTTTTCGTATTCAAATTCAGGGATAATAACCGGATTGCTGAGCCGTATTTCAGGAGTCTTATAATCCGATAATATACAGTATCCGATACTCGATAAGTTATTCCTGGCAAGAGCCCTGTATAATAAATGTATTTTTCCGTTATCCTGAATGACTGCAGGATTTAGAACTCCTTCACTCTCAAAGTCTAATGTTGTTTTTCTGAGTATAATTCCATCTTTTTTCAAGGATACCATTTAGTTGCCGGTATTTCGGGCTTCTTGTTCCCTTTCTCTTCGTTTACTCATTTTATCCTCCCGTTTCTCTTTTGCAGATTTTGCGGGTGGAGTTTTATCTGATTTCTTTTTTCCGTCTTTTTCTTTTGACATTGTGAAATATTTTTTTGTTACCTGTAAATTTCAATCATTAAAAAAGGAAAGCTTTGCAATTGTCTTTTAATTTGTTGTATAAATCATAGATATTTCCGATTTAATACACTAACTTTGGATAAATGACTGTTAATGAAATAATTGACGGATGTAAACAGTAAGGGAGATGAAGTTGTATGTAAAATATATGGTAAGTTTGCGCTGCAAAATGGTTGTCCATCAGGAACTGGAAAGATTGGGCATTAAAAATGCTGTCGTTGATTTAGGGACAGTAGAATTATTGGATGATATTAGCTCAGAACAAAGACAGATCCTTAAAGAAAATTTGCTTAAAACAGGACTTGAAGTATTAGATGATAAAAAAAGTATCCTGATAGAGAAAATAAAGAATGTAGTGATAGAAATGATTCATTATTCAGATGAATTCCCAAAAGAAAATTTCTCAGACTATGTAAGTGAAAAATTAGGTTATGATTATACCTATCTGGCTAATACCTTTTCAGAAGTGAAAGGAATGACACTCCAGCATTTTATTATTATTAATAAAGTAGAAAAGGTAAAAGAACTACTGTTATATGATGAACTTAATCTTACAGAAATCTCTTATAAACTCAATTACAGCAGCGTGGCCCACCTCTCCAATCAGTTTAAAAAAATTACAGGACTTTCCCCTTCATTTTATAAACAGCTGAAACAAAGACGTCTTGGAAATCTGGAAGACTTATAATGTGTGATATATGTAAAATTATACCGGATATATATAGCTTAGTATAACACTTAAACGGCCATCTTTGTAGTATAATAATCAGGAATTCACAAAATCCATAAAGCTTATATCACTATAAATAGTGCAATTTTAGATAGGAAATATAGTGAACAGTTGAAAATATTTATCAAACAACAGGCTGTTCTCCCGTATTTGAAAACATTGTAGTAATAAAGAAAGATGTGAAAAAGCGAATATACGACATATAAAATTAGTAGGCTTAAGGATTCTCAATTTTGACAATGAGCATATTAAATCCCGATAAAATAGTAGATATGTTTTCGAAAGGGTTTAATTAATCAAGGATGGAGACCCATGGTTTCTGTCGTTTTCGTCCATATTATAGGAATTGATAGATATATAAAAATTTTCATCAACTGAGTCCATAAAACTGTTTGAACATTTATGAGTAAACAACATGTTTAAATACAAAACAGACTTTCTTATTATCACTTTAACATCATAAGTCATGAAAACAATACACCTTTTTCAGTTTAAGAATTCCATTACCCGGAAACTTCCTTTTTTTAAGGAAGAATGTAGATTAGATAATTTAAATGATTTAATGGCCTATGATCTGATGAACACCGAAAAAGTGACTGAGTTTATTATTGAAGTTCATGATGATTTTATTTTTGAAGATATGACCAGAGAAGATCTTTTGTCAATGTGTAGAAATGCCAGAGAAATGATTGAGCATTATTTTGTTACAACCATGAATGATTATGACGTTATCTGAATATCGATTTCAGCAGCATAAAAGTTTTTTTGATCAACATAAATAATAGCCCCATGAAATTTCAGCAAAATTTACTTGATTATATCAGTACTTCACTCATTACAATGAATGAAACGGTTTCTATAGCAGAAAGCGTAACCTCGGGATTAATACAGCTGGCTTTTTCCCAAATGGCTAATGCAAAACTGTTTTACAAAGGAGGAATAACGACTTTTACATTACCTGAAAAAGTTCAATTTTTAGATATAAATCAAATCGAAGTTAAGGAAAATGGTTTTGAAACCCAAAAAATGGCTGATACAATGGCTGTAAAGGTCGCTGAATCATTTGGAACAGATTGGGGAATTGCTTCTACTGGATATGCTGG
Organism: Chryseobacterium bernardetii; assembly: GCF_003815975.1. Lineage (NCBI taxonomy): Bacteria > Pseudomonadati > Bacteroidota > Flavobacteriia > Flavobacteriales > Weeksellaceae > Chryseobacterium > Chryseobacterium bernardetii. The sequence continues at coordinate 4,618,855 of NZ_CP033932.1, read as the reverse complement.
ATCTGTAAGAAATTCGGGATTTAAAGTGTATTCATTCTGTTCATTCAGTTACAAAGGAGAGATTGTACTTTCCAAACGCATAGAGCTTCATGATAAGACCCAGGCACTGGATGCACAGTTGTATTATACCGAATTTATTTTAGGGTGTTATAAAAGTGCATTGAATCAAATATTAATTTAACTTACCATTTACCATCAGTTTAAAAGTATAGATTTTTAATTTTTCGCTTTTATTTATGTAAATCTCTACGAGTTTCCAACTCTGTAAAATTCTTTGTCAACCCTTTATTTGATTTTATGCTTAAAAATTATTAGATTCTAAATTTTTTGAATAATTTATATCCAACATTTACAAATGGCTCAGTCTCAAAAGTTGGGGGGGGAATGTTAAGTAGTTTTATCTTTGCATCATGTTAAGCGATCACGACCTTCTTAAATTATTACTTCCGGAATTTTTAGTAGAGCACTTTGATATCCTCAAAGCAGAAACTCATGATGCAGAACTTCATATTTATTTTGAAGAAAGAAACAGTATTCCCCATGAATTTAAAGAAAGGAGATTTGAATCCAAGGGCTTTTTACCTGAAATCATTGTAGATGATTATCCATTACGGGGTAAAATCGTAAAGCTCCATGTGAAAAGAAGAAGATGGACAGATAAATCCTCCGGTGAGATCCTTCAGAGAGACTGGCAGCTTGTAGCGAAAGGCACACGCATGACAAAGGATTTAGCAGGCTTCTTAAAAAAAAATTAGCAGACACTAAAGCTCTTCCCCTAAAAGTTATAGCAGAATTTTTCGGGATCAAAGGCAAGAGCTTCCAGAGGCAATACAAGAATAAGCTCAGCGAATATCATAGCTGGGAACAAAAACCGCACGCAGAGGACTGGATCATTTACCCTGAAAATGTCTCAGCCTCCTTATCTTTAGACGAAGTAGCATTATCTGATGGAGAACTTTATACCGTTCTTACCTCCAAAAAAGCAAAAGGGAGAAAAGGAAGTATTGTTGCTATGATAAAAGGTACCCAAAGTGATTTTGTCATCACACATCTTTTGAAGATCAGCAGAAAACTTCGGATGAAGGTAAACGAAATTACATTGGATATGGCGGGTTCCATGAAGCGTATTGCCCAACGCTGCTTTCCTGATGCAGTACAGGTTATTGATCGTTTTCATGTTCAGAAGCTGTCCATAGAGGCCCTTCAGGAGATCAGGATCAGGCATCGCTGGGAGGCTATTGAAATGGAAAACAATCCTTTTAACAGTCACTCAGCTGAAACAGAAGTTTTTGCAAACGGAGATACCCGGAAACAGCTCCTGGCAAGAAGCAGGTATTTACTATATAAAAGCCGTGAGAAATGGACTCTGTCCCAGAAACAAAGAGCTTCGATCCTTTTTACCCAGTATCCTGATCTGGAACAGGCATATGAATTGACTGATGGACTTAGAAAAATTTATAACCAGAATATTTCGAAATCTGTAGCAATGACTAAACTGGCCCATTGGTTTAGAAATGTGGAAGAAGCAGATTTTAAATCTTTTTCTACCTTAAGAAAAACAATAATGAATCATTATAGAAATATTCTCAACTACTTTGATCAAAGAAGCACCAATGCTGCTGCTGAATCTTTCAATGCGAAAATAAAAAACTTCAGAATGCAGCTCAGAGGAGTAAAAGACAGAACCTTTTTTATCTTCAGATTAGCTAAACTTTTTGCCTAGCCCCCAACTTTTGCACTTGATCCTTACAAATTTATTCATTCTTATGCAAAATAAAAATGGCGCTAACTGTCTTTAGTTGGCGCCATTTAGCTGTTTGTGAACTCGCTGGTAGGCTATCCAAACTATTTTTATAACGATATTGAAAATATCTTAGAGTTATGTGGTTGAAAATAAAGTGTTTATGATTTTGTTCTTTTTGTTTGATTCCTGTTAAGTTATCTTCATGAGATTGTAATTTTAAAATATTTCAATTCGTAGTTCGAATCTTTCGCGCGCCTACTAACCAATTATTTTTATCTGTAATGGTAAATTTTTAGTGTGATTATTTGCCAGCACTGATTTGGCCTTTCTTTTTTATTCATAATTTTAAAATTAATCTGCAAGAGTTTTGACTTATAAAATATTTGTCCTTTTTATATGGATGTTTGCTATATTTTTAGAGAAGTAGCACTAATTTAACAAATTGGCTGTCAACAAAGATAGAATTGAAATTCTTATCCTATTTAGTCTAAAGATTTCCTAATCAAAAAAGGAATTTTTCTCCGTATGAATTGGAGCACTTGGACGAAACAGCTTTACATTTTTTAGGGCAGATCGATCTAAAACCTAAACCATCAAAATTCAAATTTTAATAAAAATTATAATCTTACGGGTAACCGTAAAAATAAAAATATCTGCAAATGTAATTTAGCAATATGATTAAAATAACATTACCAAGTAGCGATGCGATCAAGGCTATCAACGACGCTAAAGAGGACTGCCTCCAACCAATTGGCTTTTTTATAAAGTACAAGGTTACATTTAATAAATTAACAATGGAAATCGAGCCAAATGAAGGATTTGAATATGATCCATCTGATATTTTTCATCTCGCATGGTACGCTAGAGAATACAAGTAAGGCTATTAAATTCTTGAACGGAAAGATTTAATTACAAAAATTCCCAGATTAGATTAGGGTACAATAGAAGAGATTACTTAAATGGTGGTCTCTTTTATGCATTAATTCTAACCAGAATTTTGATTAAAAATCTTTTGTTTCATTTTATATTAGATAAAAGGAATAAATTTCAATGGTTTAATTTTTACAGTATCTTAAAGAATAATCTTTGTTTTATTGGAGAATAATAATTTTTTAATGAGCAAACATATTTCATTCAATTGCAGATTATGAGTATATTGGTACGAATTCTGATTTAGTGTCGGCGAATAATAACTGGCCTAAACTATTGATTATTAGAAAAAAAATATATTGTATATTTAATTTTATATCTCAACGTGGAGAGATATAATTTAAAGGGAAAACGACTGTGTGGAGGTTATTCACTTTAAAAAAGTAACCATGAAACAATTATATAAAAATATTCTATTATCAATCGAACAACAGGAGAAGAATCTAGAACGAAGTACGAAAAGCACCATTGAAGAAGCTTATCATATGGTTTCTTTTCTTCGCCAATTATTAAGCGATCTTAAAACCCAAATTGCAAAAAATGGTTTTGCTACAGCCGACGACGAAGTAGTCTTTTTTAAGACTGTCAAGCCCGAGATTTTAGGAAAACTCATTTACTACAATAAGCTTGTCCGTTTGGAAGTTATTAACCCGGAACTTTATGATTTGGTACAAGCTTATTACAACGAGCAGATCAAGCTTTTAAATAAAGAATATAAAAAGCACCTGGAGAGTTCGGATTTTTACTGGTATTATCGTTCTGGTCGCTGCGATAAAGACAATTCATATTTTAGATTAGGTAATATTAATTTCTTCGATGGTGTAGACAGTTTTTTCTTTGAAGTTGATATTGACTTTTCTACCTATTATGATTATAAAGTCGCTCAGATCATAGCGATGGACTTGCTTTTTTCCTATTATTTATCGAAAATTAGTCAGAAAGACTCCAATAATACCGGTAGTTCCCCTATGCCTGAAAATGGAAGTTTTTCTTGGACGGATTCCAAGAATGCGTTAATTGAACTGATTTATGCGCTACATGCAGCAGGTAGTGTGTCTAATGGCAGAGCTGGCCTGCGAAAAATGAGTAAACTATTTGAGGAAGTGTTTGAAATCAAATTGGGGGATATTCATCATGCATTCCATCAGATGAAGTTCAGGGCAGGAGAGAAAACCAGCTATTTACTTTTCTTAAAAAGTTCTCTAGAACAATATATGGATAGAGAACTTTAAGGTAGGTAGTAAATCTATTGTACAAGACAGGTAATCATATCGATGACCTGTTTTTTATTGCCGAAATTTATACTGTCCTGTTATACTGAATTCATTCGTAGAATAACTAACCTGAAATTTACACAACTGGCTTCGACAGTTCATACTTTTAGTATGTACCAATATACTAGTCATAGGATACCAATGCAAACTGGCGCCACTATTAAAAAAATAACGAAAAAAAAGTTCATTTCTCTTGGTACATCCTTGGTAGTACCTTGTACGATTTAGCGGAAAATCAAGGCCAATTTTGGTATGTAAACCAAATGTAAAAGGCTATGAATATAGATCGAGTTGAATTCCTCGCGTGGATGGATCGTATCATGAAGCGATTTGATATACTCGCAGGGGATCTTGAAATCCGCGACAAAAAGAGATTGAGTATCGACGGTGATGAACTGCTCGATAATCAAGACGTGCTTCAAATGCTAAAGATCACTTACCGATGTCTTCAGCGTTACCGTACAATCGGCAGAATAAAGTTTTTCACTATCAGTGGTAAAATTTATTACAAGAGTTCTGATGTGCAACAGTTTATTAGAGACAGCTATCACGGCGGAAAATATAGGCAAAAATAGGTTTCTAACGGAATAGATATAAAACTGCAACAATTCCCATTCTACTTTCGATAATCTTAAAACTTTTTTATTATGAACGAACAAACAATCACTGACGAAAAGGTAGCCAAAGCGTTAGAACCGCTGTCCGATATCCTATTGGTTCTTGACAAAGTTAAGAACAGGATTGAAGCAGTAAAAGGAGTAGATAAGGATGGGAAACTGGAAACAGGAGAACCTAAGCAGAAGAATTTGCTGGATTTTATGCGCGTAGACAAAAATGACATTTTCAGCAATTTCTTTTCTAATTTCTGGCGAAAGCTCAACGATCCCACAGGATACAAGTTCTTTAAAATTGCGGACATTGATATGGAGGCAGTTGCAAAAAGACTACAGTCCGCGCTCGATAATCCAACACCAGAAGGAAATAAATTGCTGGAGGCATTGGAAGTGAAACATGACAATAAACAAAAAAAGCAGGATATGGAAACGAAACAAGAAGTAAATCAAGGGAAAACCAAAGATGATACAAAAAATGTGTATCGTTATAATGCAGATGAAATTGACTGGAATACAGCTCATAAATTTGGCTTGAACAGGGAGCTGTTAGAGAAAAATGGACAATTGGACAAATTGCTAAAAGGATACAAATCAGATACAATATTTAAGATTGAAGGAAATTTTGAAGGGCTGGCATTAAAAGGTGATGCTCGCCTTTCTTTAAGACAAGTCGATAATAAGATTGTTATTTTGACGCATGGTATACGACATAAAGCTCCTTTGGAAAATCCTTTTTATGGCCATAGATTTACTAGAGAGGATAAGGAGAACCTGATAAAAACTGGAAATATGGGACGGGTGGCTGAACTGACGAATACACAGGGTATTTCAGTAAAGTCCTTGATCAGTTTGGACAAATATACAAAGGAGCCGGTATCATATCCGCTTGAATGGATTAAAATCAATGATAAATTCGGTGGTGTAAAGTTAAGTAAAGAACAAAAACAGGAACTCATGGAAGGAAAGCCGGTGCTTGTTGATGGTATGGTAAATACAAAAACAGGGGAACTGTTCAGCCAAACGTTGCAGTTCAGTGCGGATGACAGAAAAATTGTATTTGCTGGCAATAAAGAAACCCTAAATATTGAGCAACAGCTTACAAGGGTAATTCCACCCGTCTTCAGAGATCGACAGCTTAGCGAAAAAGAACAGGATCAGCTAAAAGAGGGTAAAGCTATTTATCTGGAAGATCTTGTCAATAAGGATCAAAATAGAATATATTCAGGTTACGCCTTCTACAATGAACAAAAAGGAAAGGTTGACTTCTCCTTCCAGAAACCTCATTTGGAAAATCAGCTGGAGCAAGTCCTTGGTGATACAAATCAAGAGAAGAAACAGCGACAATCTCCGGTGCAAAAAGATGATTCAAAACAGGCCGCACGTAATACTGCAAAGACTGATGCGCAAGAAAGAAAGACACCTACAAGACGACCGAAACTTCACTAAAGTAAGCCATTATGAAAGCAATCTTAGCAGAAAAGCCTTCTGTAGCACATGAACTAGCCCGAATTGTAGGAGCGACTGAAAGAAAAGATGGATATTTTTTGGGGGGTGATTTTATGGTCACATGGGCTTATGGACATCTTGTAGGACTGGCGATGCCTGCGGACTATGGAATAAAGGGATTCAACAGGGAATCCCTTCCTATCATACCAGAAAATTTTATGCTTACCTGTAGAAAAGTAAAGGCTGGTAATGGTTATGTTTACGATGAAGGTTCAAAACGGCAATTAGAAATAATTGGCGAAGTTTTCGAAAAGTGCGACAGCATTATTGTTGCTACCGATGCAGGTAGGGAGGGTGAAGTAATTTTCCGATACATATATGAATATTTAGGCTGCCATAAATCATTTGAGAGGCTTTGGATCAGTAGTTTAACAGAGAAAGCAATCATAAGCGGATTAAACAATTTGAAGTCCGGGGCTGATTTTGATGGTCTTTATTATGCGGGACGCGAGCGGTCACAGTCTGACTGGATGATAGGGATCAATGCCACGCAAGCCCTTACGATCAGTTTAGGGGATGGTTTATATTCTTTAGGACGTGTTCAGACACCTACTTTATCGCTTATCTGCAAAAGATATATAGATCATAAATCGTTTGAAGTAAAAAGCTATTTCCAGATTGAGCTGGAACATCAAAAAGAGGGGATTATTTTCAAGAGTTTATCGGTTGATAAATGGGAAGAACGAACTAGAGTAGAATCTGCAATAAGATCTATTGAGCGTGCAGGAACTGTACTTGTTGTGGATGTTGAAAAGAAATCCGGTTCCTTGCAGGCACCATTACTTTTTGATTTGACAGGCTTACAAAAAGAGGCCAACAGGAAGCTGGGTTTTTCCGCGGAAAAAACACTGGAAATAGCGCAGATCTTGTATGAGAAGAAATTGATAAGTTACCCCCGTACGGGATCAAAGTACATTCCCGAAGATGTCTGGAGCGAAATTCCAAATCTGATTGTCGCTTTAGGGGCTTCCAACGCTTTTAAAGAAAAGGTTGAAAAAGTTAAATGGGAGAGATATAACAAACATATCGTCAATGATGTGAAAGTGACTGACCATCATGGAATTTTAATAACGGAGAATATACCTAGTATTTTGAATGCGCAGGAAAATGCACTGTATGATATGATCGCCTGCCGAATTCTTGAAGCTATTTCACCAGCCTGCCATAGGGAAACTACTTCGGTAACGTTAGAAATCCTACATTATAATTTTGCAATTAAAGCAATAAAGATTACTTCCCCAGGCTGGAAGCTGATCAATGGAAATTTTAATGAAGACGAGGAGGACAATGTTTTTGACCTGCCGGAACTCCACAATGGCGATCTCTTACAGGTAACCGCTGCGACGCTTCTTTCCAAAAAAACAAAGCCACCTGCATTATATACTGAAGCAGAACTTTTATCAGCAATGGAAAATGCCGGTAATACCATTGCGGATATTGAGGAGAGAAAGGCACTTAAAACCATTGGAATAGGTACACCAGCTACCCGTGCTTCGGTTATTGAAACGCTTTTCGACAGGGATTATATCCGCCGGGAGAAGAAGTCGATCATTCCTACTGAGAAGGGCCTTCTTGTTTATCAGATCGTAGCGGATAAAAAGATAGCAGATGTTGCTATGACGGCGCAATGGGAACTTGCATTTGAAAAGATACAGAATAATGAAATGTCTGCTACGGAATTTCATGCTGAACTTGAGAAGCTAACACAAGAGGTTACCAAGGAGCTCCTGACCGAGAAAATTACGGAAGCGGGTCCTCAAGATCTATACTGCCCAAAATGTAGTAGTAAAGCCTATTTGCGTGAAAAGGTAATCAAATGCTGTAGTGATGAATGCGGATGGATACTTTTTCGAAAGGTGTGCGGAATACAATTAACATATAAAATTGTAGAAGCTTTGCTTACCAAGAAAAGAACACCATTGATCCGCAAGATGGTCGGTCACAGTGGAAAGCCATTTGATGCCTATATTGTGTTATCGGAGGACGGTACTACTTCTTTTGAATTTGAGCAGAAAAAGAAACGAAAGTTCAGATAATTTTCATGATGTGATTTGGTGTGAAGCCTGAGATCCCCGGTGATTTCAGGCTTCTTTTTTTTTAACTCATTTTTTCAATTAGGAAAATGACGGACTTCTTAGGTTAGAATACCCCCTAAACTGCATTACGAGGGCTTCTGTGGCTAGGTTTACCTAACAAGTAAACAATTGACACATGAAAAAAGTGCAAAAGGATTTTTCCTACTACCAATTAAAGCTACAGGAACATATAGAAGCGAGTTTTCCTGAGAAATTAGAGGATACGAAATTTATCGGCCAACGGGCGCGGTGGGCAGCTAATGCGTATGAAGGAGCATTCAGGTCTGGCAATGGCGTTCACAAATGTGATGAAATAGCCGACTATATTTTGTATGAAGGTCTACATTTTTCAAAATACGACAGTCTATTTGATGTCCTGACCAATGAGTTTACAGATCTGTTCTTTGACTTTGAATATCGGGACTTTGCATTAAAAATACTTCCTATCTGTGCAGAGGTTTTTGCAAAGTATGATCTAAGCGATGATTTTGCATATTCAAATGATTATGACCTGCTATATACGGAACTGACAGGTTTCATCGCCATATGGATCGAAAAGAATGGCATTCAATAAGAGGCAGCACCTCCAGCAGAATATTGATGCCCTGAAAATTGCTTTTCTGTTGCACAAAGAAAAAAGGGAAGGAAGTTCGGAGGAGCTAAGACAAATGTCGTTGTATGCCGGATTTGGAGGACTGAAATTTATCCTAAATCCAGCAGAGTCTGTTGATGACATTGAGAAGTGGAGTGTGGCTGACCGACCTCTTTTTGAGTTAACGAAGACACTCTACGATCTGATATTGGAGAACAGCGAGAATGACAGAACATATAAGCAATATATAGATGGAATAAAGGCATCAATTCTGGATGCCTTTTATACCCCTGTACCCATTTCAGAAACGATTTCAAAGGTTTTAATTAATAATGATGTAGAGATTCAGACATTGTTGGAACCATCAGCGGGTGTAGGTTCATTCATCAAACCATTTTCAAACCTTCGTGATCTTGAAATTACAGTATATGAACAAGATCCACTCACAGGTTTGATCCTAAAATTATTGTACCCACAGTCTAAGGTCAATGTCGAAGGTTTTGAAAATATAGGTATAGAGGAAGATAGTAAGTACGATGTGATTCTTGGGAATATTCCATTTGGAAAAACTTCTGTGTTTGATCTTTCTTATTCAAAAGGAACGGATCTGGCCCGAAAAGCTTCTATTTCAGCAATTCACAATTATTTTTTTTTAAAGTCCACAGATAAGTTACGAGAAGGAGGAATTTTGGCATTCATCACCTCTCAGGGAGTGATGGATAGTCCCTCCAATCAACCGATCCGGGAAGTGTTGATGAAAGAACATCATTTGGTTTCTGCGGTAAGATTGCCAAATAACCTATTTGATGAGGCTGGCACATCAGTTGGAACGGACCTCCTTATTTTACAGAAAAGAACTGAAAACAGGGAATTGTCCCAAAGGGCCAGAGATTTTATAAAAAGCGGAGTCAAACCGGGCGGAGAAAACTGCAATCTACTTTTCTATAATCCTAATCACATTGTTTATACAAAAGCTGTTGTCGGTACCGATCAATATGGTAAACCCGGCACAGTATATCTACATGAAGGCGGACTGGCTGGTATCGGTGAAGATCTTGCGAAAAAGCTTGAAGCTGATTTTAAAAATTATTTTAATCCTGATTTGTACAGAAAATTTCAAAGAGCCAAATTATCAGATGTCAGTGGTTCGGAGAAAAAAATAACTTCTACGGTAAGAGATAAATTATCATACAATCTACTTGATACGACCACATCAAATGCAGTTCAGCTCAACCTTTTTACAGAAGATGAGGTTGCTCAGTCTACAAAGTCACCAACAAATAGGAAAAAGCGAAGCAATACGCCAAATAAGCCCATGGTGACTGAACAGTTGTCACTGTTCGCGGAGAATTTGGATGAACAGGTGCGGTCACAGAATACTACAGTAAAAATAAAGCCTTCCAGCGTAGATAAGAAGCAAGATGGCGGGAACAAACACGTTAAAGCAGTTTCCATGCTTTCCTTATTTCAAGATAATGAGGAACAGCGTAGTTTGGAACCGCAGGTTTTTGATGCTGAAGTTAAAAGCTACTATCGAGAGGATACCCTAGTTTATTATAGGGGACATGTTGGCAGGATCAAACGAAATGCACACGAGGGAAATCATAGTTTTAAACCAATAGCGCTTAGCGAGATCCAGCGAAAACGAATTGATGCCTATATAAAAGTAAGGGACTGTTATAATGACCTGTATCATTACGAAGCTAAAAATCAGGAAGAGGATAGTACCAATCGGGGACTTCTGAATAAGCTCTATGATGATTTTGTCAGAAAATATGGTCATCTAAATGCTGCCGAAAATATTAAGGTTATAAAAATGGATCCCTCGGGCAATGAAATTCCCTCACTTGAACGGGTTGTCGGAGGTGTAATCCATAAGTCGGATATTTTTGACCATCCGGTTAGTTTTGCAAGAATGAAAATCTCTGAGGCTTCTCCGCAAGAAGCTTTGTCGGCTTCTTTGAACCGCTCCGGTAATGTTGATATGAGGTATATGGAACAGATCAGTGGTCTGTCTTCCGATGCATTAAGAGAAAGCCTACAGGGAAGTATTTACTATAATCCGATAAGTGGCGAGCAGGAAGTCTCTCAAAAATTTCTTTCTGGTGATGTCGTTGAAAAAGCAAAACAAGTAAAAGCTTACATTGTCGATAATCCTAATGATCAGGAAGCTCTAGTAAGTCTTGAAGCGCTTGAAAAGGTACGGCCTGAGCCTATTAAGTTTGAGGCTCTTGACTTTAATCTGGGAGAACGCTGGATCGGAACCGATATCTATAATCGTTTTGCTACCCATCTTTTTGACACAACGATTAGTATTCATTATTCTGAAAGTAGTGATGACTATTCTGTCAGTGCAAAATCCAGCAATCTGAAGATCACAGAAAAGTATGCGGTGAAATCCGAAAGCCGCAGTTTTGACGGTTTGAATTTATTGCGACATGCACTTGTTAATACTACCCCAGATATTACAAAAACAGAATATTTGGCTGATGGTACGGCTGTGAAGGTGCGGGATATGGAGACTATTCAGGTTGCCAATACGAAGATAGATGAAATCCGTCACGAATTTACAGAATGGCTCTATCAGCAGGACGATGCGTTCAAAAATGAACTGACAGAACGGTATAATGAATTATTTAACTGTTATGTACGACCGCAATATGATGGTAGCCATCAGAGATTTCCCGGACTGGATCGGAGGGCGGTGAACATTGAGGACCTCTATGACAGCCAGAAAGATGCTATCTGGATGATAAAATCCAATGGCGGAGGAATTTGTGATCATGAAGTGGGAGCTGGCAAAACGCTGATTATGTGTGCAGGGGCCCAGGAGATGAAACGATTAGGGCTTGTCCATAAACCGATGATTATTGCATTAAAGGCAAATGTGCATGATATTGCCAAGACCTATCGGGAAGCTTATCCCCATGCAAAAATACTTTATCCCGGAAAAAAGGACTTTACCCCACAAAAGCGACTTAAGATTTTTGGCGATATCAAGAATAACGATTGGGACTGCATTATTCTTACGCATGATCAATTTGGGATGATCCCCCAGTCGTCAGAACTTCAAAAGGATATTCTACAGGCTGAACAGGATGGCGTGGAGCAAAATCTTTCAGTCTTAAGAAGTCAGGGTAAAGATATTTCGGGTGCTATGCTTAAAGGAGTAGAAATCCGTAAGAAAAACCTGAATGTTAAACTAAAGACCTTAGAACATGATATAGAAAACCGAAAAGATGATGTTGTGGACTTCAAAATGATGGGGATCGATCACCTTTTTGTGGACGAGAGCCATAAATTCAAGAACCTTATGTTCAATACAAGACATGAGCGTGTTGCCGGTCTGGGCAATTCGCAAGGCAGTCAAAAAGCACTTAATCTTCTTTTTGCCATAAGAACAATCCAGGAAAGAAGCGGTAAGGACTTAGGGGCAACTTTTCTTTCGGGAACGACCATTTCCAATTCACTGACCGAGTTATACTGTCTTTTTAAGTATCTACGTCCAAAAGCATTGGAACGTCAGGGTATTAATTGCTTCGATGCCTGGGCTGCGATATTTGCGCGAAAGTCCATTGATTATGAATTTTCTGTTGCAAATAATATTGTGCAAAAAGAGAGATTCCGTCATTTTATCAAAGTACCCGAGCTGGCACAATTCTATGCAGAGATAACCGATTACCGTACTGCTGAAGACATTGGTATTGACCGGCCTGTAAAAAATGAGATATTGTATAATATCCCGCCAACTCCGGATCAGGAGATTTTCATCAAAAAATTGATGGAATTTGCTAAGTCTGGAAATGCAGAATTGCTTGGAAGGCCACCATTAAGTCCGACAGAACAAAAAGCCAAAATGCTGATTGCTACAGATTACGCGAGAAAAATGTCGCTGGATATGAGGTTGATTTCATCTAAATATGCCGATGATGCTGGAAATAAAGCCTCTGTATGTGCCGCAAACATAGCTAAATATTACAGAAAGTATAATGCTCAGAAAGGTACGCAGTTCGTTTTCTCAGATTTAGGAACCTACAAGCCTGGTGAATGGAATATCTATTCCGAGATAAAGCGAAAGCTTATGCAGGATCATGATATTCCAGTTGATCAAATTCGGTTTATACAGGAGGCCAAGACGGAGGATCAACGTAATGAATTGATAAAGGCCGCGAATGATGGAAGGGTAAGAGTTCTTTTTGGTTCTACAGATATGCTCGGAACTGGTGTTAATGCACAGAAAAGAGCAGTTGCAGTACATCACTTGGATATTCCATGGCGACCGTCAGATCTTGAACAGCGCAATGGCCGCGCTGTCCGCAAAGGAAATGAAATCGCGAAATTCTTTGCCAATAATACGGTGGATGTCTTTATTTATGCTGTTGAAAAATCGCTTGATGCTTATAAGTTTAATACGCTTGCTAACAAACAGCGATTTGTTGGTCAGTTAAAAAGTAATAGTCTAAGTGTGCGTACTATCGATGAGGGAGGGATGGATGAGGTTTCCGGGATGAACTTTTCGGAGTATGTTGCCTTACTCTCAGGAAATACTGATCTATTGGAAAAGGCAAAAGTAGAAAAGAAGATTGTGGCGATGGAAAATGAAAAAAATGCTTTTTTACGGTCTAAATGGAGTGCAGGCTCCAAACTTGGATTGTTGCAAGAGGAGCTGGAAGGGCGAATTTCAAAGTTGGAAAGATTTATAGTTGATAGGGATAATCTTCAAAATCGTATTCTTAAATCTTCTGACGGTACTCTATTAAATCCTATACAATTAAATGGGCTGGCAAAAAATGCAGGAATTACCGAAATTGGTTCATATCTTAATAAAATTGCTTCAAACGCCCGAACAGGCGGTGATTACGAAGAAATTGGTTCTCTCTATGGTTTTCGTATTCTTGTAAAAACGGAGATTCGGGAAAAGGAGAATATAATGGAAAGGGATAACCGTTTTTATATCTGTGGAGAGGGGAATATAAAATACACTCATAACAATGGAATTATTGCTGCAGATCCTGAAAAGGCTAGCTTGAATTTTCTTAATGCCCTAAAAAAAATACCACGTTTAATTGACGAAGAAAATGTACAGATAGAAGTCATAAAAAAGGACAAAACTATACTGGATGATATTGTAAATGGTGAGTGGAATAAGGAAAAGAATCTAGCTGGTTTAAAGACTGAACTTGCAGCAGTGGAGCGTAACATTCAGATTTCGTTGGATGAAAGCAAAAACAGAATTGTTAATTCAGAAGACGGACAAAACAAAATAGAAAATACTAAAGTAGTCAATAAGCATAAGATCTAATTTTAAAGTTCCTTTAGAAGAAAAATGTGAATTGCTGTACAATTAATGGTTTATCGTGAGATTCCTAAGCCGTTCTTTTTGACTTTATCGGCAGACAGCTTTAGAACCGGTGATTTTCCGTCCAGCGTACCAGGCAACTCTCGATATAGTTTCCCCTTATTTATAGAATAGCACAGAGAACCTTCTGTATTATCTTTCCCAGCCAGTATCTTTAGTTTTTTAATATTATCTATTTCAAAACCGTCTATTTTGTTGGGAATACTATTGATATTTTTAAACAGTTGCTTATACAGTATATTTAATTCCCGATCATTCGTTGATTGTAGAGCTTTTAAAATATTTTCAATCTGACGGGAATTCGCTGGCAATACGGAAAGGTACGCATTCTTTGGAAAAAGAGAAATAAAATCCTTATTAAGAATTGAAATTTCAGCAGGTTCAAAAATGCAATATTCTACTTTATCCCTGGCGAATCCAGCTATAATATGATCGTAACCACGTTCTTTAAACATATTGAGGTTATCTTGTGAGTTAAAGGCTTCCATAAATTCCATATATTCCCCTAATCCGATATTATCATCTATAAATTCCAAAGCTTCATTAGGATCGGTAATATCCTCTTCAAATATAATATTAACAATGTCGGGTGCTTGGTCAGTGCAGCCAAAGACATCATCCAAATTCAGGCATTTTTTTAGGTGAACCTGACACTCAAAAACTTTTTCACCAAAAAGTTGTGCTATACCAATTTCCTCCGTTAAATGAATACCCCGATGACAATTGTCTCTATCTGTATTTTGGCCTAGATATTCTAGTGAAAATTCATTAAAATCGCTGTTGGTTCCGTGATATAAGATTTTAGTTGTAGATTGTTTAGGTTTGATTGAATCCATATTAAATTTATTTTTTTTAATTTCTATTAGTAAATGGTAGGTTCGTTATGATCAGTGGGAGATAGGAGGGTACATTCTCAGCCTATGCTCTCGGGTTATCCTTCATCGTATTGAAATCATTCCTGTCGGATTAAATGAGCCAGTTCAGGATCATTTTCAATTCTCGTCAATTCGTTCGAAATTATAATCGAAACATCCAATTTTATCTGCCGGTAATTTTCGTTAATTTCCTGTTCCATAATATCTGCCCCAGATTCGGATAGAAAGGATCGTATCTGTGGAATAGGCTTATAATTTTTCGTTTCATTAGCTACCTTTTCTGTATCGACTATGATCTGGGCGTGAAATATCTTTTGTTCTATTTTTTCACCAAAATTGTCCGCTACGGCTCCGACGAACATGCCCTGTGATAAGGTTGAAATCTTTGATGCAGGAATCAGACTATCGAGCTGTGTGGAAATGGAAGAACTGGTATCATTTCTGTTTATACTGATGGATTGTCTTTTTTGTACAATTTTCCCGAACCTTTCTGACAATGTTTTTGCAGTGTCGCCAACCACTTGTCCCGCGAAAATATTACCTACTATATTTTGGATTACTTTAGATTCTTTATCGCCATAATCTCTCGTTAACATTGAAAAGTCTTGTAATCCCAAGCATACGGATATTAAATTACTTCTGGCGGAGGCAATCAAGTTATCCAAGCCTCGAAAATAAATTTGGGGAAGCTCATCGATAATCAGGGAGCACTTTAGCTGCTTTTTTTTATTTATTAGACGAACAATTCTTGAATTATAAAGTCCTAGCGCAGCGGAATATATAGTTTGCCTGTCCGGGTTACTACCAACACATAAGATCTTGGGTTCATTTGGATTATTTATGTCAAGTGAAAAATCATCTCCGGTCATTACCCAATATAATTTTGGAGATATAATTCTTGATAATGGTATTTTTGCGGATGCGATCTGACCCTGTAGCTGGTCTTGCGCTCCACCCTCCCACGCATCCAAAAAAGGGCTTAAGTAGTTCTCAAGTTCTGGATAGCTTGTCAGAATCGTAAATAGATCGGAGTATTTCTTATTCAGAAGTTCAATGGCATGGGGAAACGTACAATAGATACCGTTTTGATATATCTTGAGGAACCAAATAATGGAGGCGAGCAGAATGATGGGTGATTCTACAAAAAAATCTCCCTGTTTCTGAATCCATGTCCTGTTTAAATTTAACATTATCGTATATGCAGATTCGTACGCATCGGAAATATCACTCAAAAATGAGGGGCTTAACGGATTACATCGATGACTGCGACGTGGATCATCAAAGTTTAAGACGTAAAACTGTGGTTTGACGTTATACTTATCATAATGTTTTAACAAATGGTTATATACGATTAATGAAAGATCGTCGAATTTGAAATCGAATACATACATAGAGAATCCTTTCTCAATGTGCTGCTTGATATAATTGTTTATAATAGCATAACTTTTTCCTGATCCAGGAGTACCGGCGACTATTGCAGCACGGAAAGGATTAATAACATTTATCCATCCATCGTTCCATTTTCCTTGATAATAGAATTGTGTAGGTAGATTAACGGAGTATTCATTTTCGATAAGACGGCTTTCCTGCATGAAACTTTCATTTTCGTTGTTGAAAGGGTCGTCCATTAACCTGTTTTTTAGTAGCCTGCTCATCCATAAGCCAGCTACCATCAGCAGGATAAATCCCGCTGAAGTAGTAAGTATATAAAGAGGATTTGAAATTTTAAGGAGTGGAAAATTTAAAAGAAAAAGAACTGAACCGGATATCAGGTATATGTAAATGTTTTTCCATTTAATTTTTTCATTTTTTACACCTTTGGTCCCAAGGCAACTGAGCGCTAATAAGATCAACGCAAATACTTTACTATATAGCGAATTGTCGAACAGGCCGGCTGTCCTTTGAAAGTTCTTTAATATCCTTTCCAGAACCTCAAGTGTCCATCCCTGGTCGTAGAAAAAAGAATAACAGAACCAGTAGAAATTCATAAGTACCAATAGGATACTAACTGCACGCATAAAGGCCATAATTTTGGCTAATCCTCGCAAATCGTCTTCTTGCATAAGTGAAAATTTTCACCATAGATATTATCTCTGCGGATGAAAATTTGGGAAGTTGTTCCAAGCGGTATAAGTTGTCCTGTAATGTCTTATATCAAGGATAAAAACAAGTTTTTAGAGACACGAAAAATTGGTTTGAATGTGGGTTTTTAAAATTGGAATATTTTCAGAGAATTTCTATTTTGAGACAAAATTCATATTATTAAAAAGAATTTCGAAAGTAAATATATTATCATGCTGGATACAATCGGACAATATGAAGAACATTTTAATAAGCAGACTTTTAGGATTACATTTAAAAACCGTGATTTCCAGATTGTTTTATTGAAAAAAGATTTAACGAAGGACCAAGAAGAATTTTCCGTTTTATTAGATGGGCTGGTTCAGACTCTTATTAAGCGAGATGGAAAATGGCATTTTGCACATGGCGAAGATAAGGATCTGGCAGAAGACATCTGGCGCCAAATAGCTCTTCGTTATAGGTTATGATATCCAAGTTAGCCTAATCGTCTACATTTTTGGGAATTCAGTCAATAAAAATTATAGGTCATTTATGAAAGTAGATTTGAGGATACCTAAAAAGTTTGTTATATACCAAAAATGGTCGGTCTTTTCAAATTTTGATAATGAGGTGGATCATAATGTGGCATCGTGGATACAGGGAAAGAATTACTGTGCTGAATTTACGGCCAGTAATTTTCACGGGCTTGTATGGTGGAATGATGAACTGGGATATTGGTGCGTTGAAATTTGGCAGGATCGCGTCTATATAAGTTCATATATGGCAGAGAGATTAGAAGACCGTATTCAGGAAATCTGGGCCACTTACGGTTTTTTGTAGGTTGTACCATCTTTCTGACGCTTTTGCTGGCGATTATCAGGTGGGGCGTTTTTTTCGTTTTTTCTTCATCTGATATTCAAAGGCTTGCTCTTCGGGATCTTCGGCAAATGTGCCAGTGAGTAGTGATTCGAGGAACCCAAAACCATCAATGTTAGGAAGATTTACCATAAAATCAAAAAACGGATGTAAGTTATCTGATGTGGCCGTATTATTAGTTGAATTTGTCTGATTTATAATAATTGGCTGTACTATTTTATTTTGGTTCAGTTTTAAGTCGTGACTAGAAAATAGTTCTTGAAAGACATTCGCTGAGAATTGCTTTCCTAGTTGGGAACCGTTAAACACATTCCTTGTATTATGGTCTATGAAGGTAATGCCGTAAATTCGGTCTTGCTCATTTCTCCTGATAACAGTGTTAATTCCATGTTGGATCAAATATTCCTTAAAGGTCTTTTCGTTTGAATTTAGCTGCATTGCCTGCTGGATAGCTTCTGTAATGGAAGATTTAGCTGATGCGCTGTTCGGTCTACTTTTATCAAAATGAGCCCTGAGTTCTTTTAGTCCTGCCTGTTTACCAAACAATGAAGATTTAAAGGGATTGCTTACTTTATTTCCATTTTCATCTGTAGCGAAATAAACCAATCCCTCTTTGATTTCCCCTCGGTGTTCCTTTTTGATGTACTCAGACGTTATATTAAAAAGTGACAACAATGCATTATAACTTCCTAAGGTCTGGAAATGGTAGTACTTGGGAAGATAACGAACAATAGATGCGATCTGAGCTTTAATGTTTCCTGTCATGTAATGAACTGGATTTAATGGGATGCTGGGATCGCCAAACTGCTTTTCAGGTGCAGGCGATAGGTTAAACTTTGTTTCGAGTTCTCTACAGATATCCATTGATTTTTTCTTTTCAAATGAATCCGGAATTTTAATACCCTTACAATCAACTGTTGTTGATACAACGTGTATATGCGTACGTTCGATGTCAGTATGCTTGAAGACGACATAAGGTTGTTCGCCATAGCCCAATTTCTGCATGTATTCCTCAGCAATCTTTATATAGTCCTCATCAGAAATACTATCGTTTGGATCTGGATTAAGTGAAATATGAAGGGCTGTTTTTTCGGTGTTTTTATTTGCCAGTAAATAAGGGGCAAAAGAAGTTAAGAGTTGCATTGCCGTATAATTTCCGTCAGCAGTTTCCTTCATATGATGAAGGTGCAAAATCTCGCCATTATTATTGAGAACTTTGCCGTGGTTGTACTGTAAAGCGCCATAGATATTAGTTCCTCTTCCTATTTTTGCGACCATTAATTTTCTTTTTTTAGCAGGTACTCTGTTTCAAACTGTTTGGTGAGAATCAGTATTTCCTTACATAAGTTGGCTAATTCAAGGGTGTACTTTTCCAATTTACCAACATATAGTATCGTTTTTTTATCACTGAAGTTCGTATGTATCACCTTCACTACCTGATTGTAATTTACACCGATGGCTCTGAATTGTGCGAAGAAATGCGATAATTTGGTTGTGTATTCATTTGCGCCAGCATCTATTTTAATTGATTTTATGCGTCTCTCAAATAATAGTGATACAATAAACTTTGCTTTTGTATCCAATCCGCTCTGCTCAAAAAGTGATAGAAACCTTGTGTTTTCGGTTTCTGTTAATCTGAAAACATAGCGGTGTACCGCCCTGTTTAATTTTGGATTTCTCCCGCCTTTGTGTTGTGCATTCATATCTTTTTGACAAAACTTATCTGTTTTGAAAGCAACAAACCAGGTTTTTGCTTATTCTTTCCTAAGTCGGCGTTTGATAGCCGAAAGGAATACAATAATTAATAAAATATTCAAATAGTACATCCGACTTCGGAGGATGTACTGAGCTCTCGGCAGGAGCAAGTCGTTTTGGGGCACAAAACGAGTTTTGAGGCACTCAAAACACAACTTGCTCTGTTCACGGGAACAGAAATAAAAAAAATACTACAGTAGAAGTTAATCCTAAAAGGATTAAGTCAATTTCGGAAAAGATAGGTTAGTATGTCCCTGATAGCATTAATACCTATTAAAACTGTTTTCCTTTACAACAAATGGGGAAGATTGGTAAACCTGCATTTTGGTCAGGAATGTAACATGTCAATAAGTAGGTAATAAAAGTATTAGGTTTTAAAAACATAAAAACATAAAAACATAAAAACATAAAAACATAAAAGTGTAAAAGCGTAAAAGCGGTAAAGTTGGCAAAATGTCTTTTGTATCTACCTGTGAATGGTTTTACATTTTCATTTATGGTCATATTTCCACCTTGGTAATCATATAAAAAGTAATATAACAACTTGTATACAAGGTATTACACACTGCAATTGTCGAAGTAAAGAGATAAAATATGTTTCTGCATTCCCGCTTTTGGGGTTAAATGGTAAAATGATTAATAATATATAAGCAATGGAAAAAAAGAAGAAAACTTTAAAGGTCAGCATTTATACGCAAAAAGGAGGAGTGGGGAAGTCCACAATCACAACTTTGCTGGCAAGTGTGCTGCATTATCGATTAGGTTTTAATGTTTTGGTTATGGACTGTGACTTCCCACAGCATAGTCTGAGTAATATGCGAGAAAGAGATAGAGTAAGTATCATGAATAGTGAATATCACAAGAAGGCAGCTATGAAGCAGTTCCAGACCATTAATAAGAAAGCGTACCCGATTATAAAAAGTAAGGCGGATATAGCTCTGGAAACAGCTTTAGAGAATATAAGTCAGCTTTCTGTTGAGCCAGATATTATATTCTTTGATTTACCGGGTACAGCCAATACAAAAGGCGTGTTAACCGCGTTAAAGTCTATGGATTTTATTTTTTCTCCCATTACAGCTGATCGTCTTGTTGTGGAGAGTACACTTGCGTTCAGTAAGGCCTTTCTTCAGCTTCCTACCTCAGATGATCACAATGAAGGGTTAGCCCTCTGGCTGTTTTGGAACCAGGTTGACGGTCGTGAAAAGACAGGTCTCTACAAAGCATACCAAGAGGTGATTGAGGAGCTTAGTCTACTTATAATGAAAGCAGGTATTCGGGATAGTAAGCGGTTTAGAAAAGAGACGGATGACACGATTAATTACGTTTTTAGATCCAGTCTGCTACCAGCTGAGTTGCAGCTATTGAAGGTTACCCGCTTTGACCTTTTTATAGCTGAGTTTCTAAAGATCATTCACTTATAAATTTTAAAAAAATGACAAGAGGAAAGGAACGAAAAAGTTTTGAAAGACCTGTCGTCGATGAAGATTATCTCATGCAGATTATGAGTGGAGATGAGCCAGCTCCAGATAAGATTATCGTTAAACAGGATGAACAAAAAGAGAGTAAACCCCGCGAACGGGCAAAATCATCATTAGCTAAGAAAGTTGATTATGAAGAAACGTTTCTGGTCAACCGTTTTCCTTCGGGAAGAAGTGGTAAGGTTGTATACATTCGATCGGAATTCCATGAACGGTTGCTTCGGATCGTACAATTGACAAGGGAAGATAAAGTAACGCTGTACTCTTACATAGACAATATTTTGGAATATCATTTCAGGGAATTTGGGGGTGACATCACTGATTACTTCAATGACCGATTTAAACCAATAATATAATTGACAATGAAAAAGACACAAAACAAAGTTGAAGTTACGATTAAGGTAAATCAAGAAACAGGAATTGCTAAGGGAACGTATGAAAAGTTGTTCCTAGACAAAAAAAATATGGAAAAAAGAGGTGAAAAAAGTATCTATTTGCGGGAAGAGTACCACCAACGTTTATCCCGGATTGCCCAAATCATTGGCGGAGATAAGATCCCTCTCTATGCCTACCTCGACAATATACTTTCACATCATTTTGACCTATTTGAGTCGATGATAATTGAGGAATTTGAAGCTAACTGTAAACCTCTTTTTTGATGTGTTATGGAAGGTTTAATACAAATTGTGATCCTGGTCTGCCTTTTTACAATTATCGTTTTGCTTGCTATTGATAAGGTTAAAATAGTTAAGTCCGTGAAAACACCGGAACCGAAGGCGGTTTCTTCCCGATTACCTGATGTTATGGGCAAAACCCATAAGGACACAGATCATAGGTTAAATGAAGACAGAATTAGCGGTAGGCCATTGATAAAACCTAAAACTGATGAATTGGATCAACCTAACAAAGTTTTGGAAAATCAATTAAATGCACAACTGGAGGACGAAGTACCTATTGATCCGATCGAAGATGAAGAATGGTTGGAGGATGAATTTCCACCTTATGATGAAAGATTCAGTCAGGGTGTTTCCCTTGAAGAGTTGTTGACGGTAGGAAAACTTCTCCAGCAAAATGATCTCGAATCGGAGCAGCAAAATAAGGTAATTGATATTATGCAAAAAATACAGGGGACGGATTTATACAATGTTTTAGAGAATACAATTGAAGGTGCTTCCCAAAGGGTAGCAATTTTACTTGATAAAACTTTAGATAGCAAGAACTTGAACGTTGTGGCACCATCTGAAGGCCAGTTGGACGATTTTGATATTGGTAATTTTTTATGATAGTATCAATTTCGATTGCAAGGTAGAGCTTGACGAAAACAATGCATCAATGGGACACTATAGGAATAATTAGTACTTCATTATCTCATTCTGTGCATCCTTTTCCTGTTTCCGCAGATTTTAGCAGTCTTGGAATTAAGAAAAACTAAAATCAAAATGTTATGGAAACAAACCTGCCTATTTACAAATGGGAAAATTTCGAATTTCTTGTTGATGTTGAAAATAATTCTGTGCGAGAAACGTCAAATCCCAGAAATACTTATTCTATGTTTCAAATGAACGATCTAGGGAAAGAAGGCTATTCGTTTGAGCACTACGATGAATCTACCGGTAAATCCTTTATGGTCGATCTGCCTCCACTGGTAACCTTGGATCCGAATGGTATGGCATTAAAATACAATAAGTCAGTGGAAGAAATTCAGGGGTCAAGTGATTTTGAGGTTATGGTTGATCAGGACTTGCTTAAAAAGCGAATTTCTTCCGGCCAACTTCCAACTATTACAATTGCCGATAGTATTTTCTATGCAGATGCCCGAATAGATTTATTAAGGCCCAAAGATGATTTTTCAACACTGGGTATCCGTTTTGACGACCTTGACGATTATTATGTTGTGGAAACCAACACTTATGCATTTCCCTACAATCCACGCACGCATGAAATTGGAAAGCTGGACTATGAGAATATCACTGAATATCCAAAGGATCTGTTATTCGTTGAAATTCCAGATGTGAAGGTACTCGATCCTGTCGGCTGGAACAGGCGAAACGGATGGCCTGAAACAGATGATCTAAAGTGGGTTGGATTGAAGCTTGAATTTGACGCTAAGATCGTTCCCTGGAAACAAACAGGGATAGATGATCTTATTACTGAAAACAGATTAAAGAAACCTATTCAGAAAGCCGTCAAAGCACAGGAAAATTCTTTCAAAAATAAAAGAGGACCAAAGCTATAGATATATAAATGGCTAATAGTAAGGAGCCGCCAAAGTTGAGTACTTTGGCGGTTTTTTTTGTATCAAGAATATGTTCAATTAGGAAACCTTAGGCCAATTTAGTCCGCTCTATACCACACTCCCCAATTTCATTTCATTCCCGTGACACCTTTGTTTCCAAGCCCGCACAGGCGGGGATTACGAACTAAAAATGTAATGAAACATGAAAAATCGAAGACTAAAAATTCTGTTAGTATTTGCCATTTGCTTTTCCTTCCAAAATGTGCTCCTCGCCCAAGGAAATGGTGTAGCAGGTATATCAGAAGCAACCCAAATGGTAACCAGCTATTTTGATCCTGCAACCAAGCTGATCTATGCGATCGGTGCTGTCGTCGGACTGATTGGAGGGGTGAAAGTGTATAATAAATTTTCATCTGGAGACCCTGACACGAGTAAAACGGCGGCGAGCTGGTTTGGGGCATGTATTTTCCTGATTGTGGCTGCAACAATATTGCGTTCATTCTTTCTATAAAATTGCTATGAAGTATCATATTAATAAAGGAATAGGGAGGACGGTTGAATTCAAAGGTTTGAAAGCTCAATACCTTTTTGTTTTTGCCGGTGGGCTGCTTACTGCTCTCATCCTTGTGATGATCATGTATATGGTTGGAATCCACATGTACCTGTGTCTTAGTTTCTGTCTCAGTACTGCTTCACTTATTATCTGGAAAACTTTCGCGCTTAATGCAAAATATGGCGAGCATGGCCTGATGAAGCTTGGCGCAAAAAATAAGCACCCAAAGTATATCATCAGCAGAAAGATTATTACCAAGTATCTAGTATGTAAGTCACCTAATGGAAAATAACATGGATATGGCGAATGAAGAAAGATTGTTACCGATGATCAGTTTAGTTCCAGGGTCGGACTTTTATGTGGATGCATTGAACTATCGGTTGATTGATACGCAGGATAGGAACAACATAATCAGTGGACGAAATATTAATCACTGTGGTCGTGAGCTTCACTTTCATTTTGATGAAGAGACCAGAAATGTCGGAGAGCTTTCGTGCGGTAACAAGGATCAGTATAAGGAAATTCATTTGCAGCAACTTGAAATTTACGACCGCGAGGGATCGAGGTTACTATGGGCATATGTAGGACAGATGCATCCACGTGTCAAAGCAATCGAAGTTGAAATAGCAGAAATAAAGTTTCTCTATGAGTTTCAGAACATTTGCTTTCGCGAAAAGGAAAACCCCTTCAACTTGTTGACTCGCCAGGATCTTCACTTGGATATTAACAATGACCAGCTAGGATTCTACATTGACAGAAAACTTCGATGCCCACCACTGTGTAAGGATCTTCGGGATCATAAAAACGGTCAACAGAATCCTGATTTAATCTTTGTAGACACGGTAAAGATTGGCAGGTCAATCGAGTTGGTCCGAAATGAAAAATGGGTTGCCAGTCAGCGGCTTCGAGCCCAATCAAGAAAACTGCGCAACCGTAGATAATAAAAAAACAAAAATCTTTACAATGAAAAATATTAGCAAGGCTACCACCTTGGAAAGTAGATTTCCATTGCTGGCCGTAGAAAATAACTGCATCATCTCAAAGGAAGGGGATATCACGTTATGTTTTCAAATTATTCTTCCTGAGCTCTTCACCGTAGGAGCTGATGTTTATGAGTCTATTCATTCTACCTGGAGCAAGGCTGTTAAAACACTTCCTGATTTTACCATTGTACATAAGCAGGATTGGTACTTAAAAGAAGAATATAGACCCGACTTAGAAAATGCTGAACATAGTTTTTTATCGCGTTCCTTTCAAATGCATTTTAATGAACGCCCCTTTTTAAATCACTACTGCTATGTTTTTATAACTAAAACTACTAAAGATAGGATGCGCATGCAAAGCAACTTTAGTAGTCTTTGTAAGGGAAACTTAATCTCAAAGGAGGTCAGAGATAGGGAAGGTATGCGACGATTTGTAGAGAACGTTTCGCAATTCCAGCGTATCATTAATGACAGCGGATACATCAAAATGAATCAGCTCGAAGAGTCTGACATTATCGGAACTAAGGATGGAAGTGGAATACTGGATCAGTATTTCACACTGTCACGCGAAAAAGATGTGCCCTTAGAAGACCTGGCACTAGGTGCTGAGGAACTACGAATAGGAAGCAACCGAATGGTTTTGCATACGCTTTCAGATACCGATGATCTACCTGGTGTCGTTTCTGAATCGCAACGGTATGACAGATTATCGACCGACAGAAGTGACTGTATGTTATCGTTTGCCTCCCCCGTTGGGCTAATGTTGAGCTGTAATCACATTTATAATCAATACCTCTTCATTGACAATAGTTCCGATAATTTACGAAAGTTTGAAAAATCTGCCCGTAATATGCATTCACTTGCAAGGTATAGCCGTGCCAATCAGATAAATAGGGAATGGATCGAAAGGTATTTGAATGAGGCACATTCTCATGGGTCTCCTTCTATTCGGGCGCATTTCAATGTATTTGCCTGGTCTGAAGATCGAGAAGAATTACGACAAATAAAGAACGATGTAGGAAGTGCCTTGGCATTGATGGAATGTAAACCACGTCATAACACAGTTGACGCTGCCACATTATTTTGGGCGGGGATACCCGGCAACTCAGGTGACTTCCCTTCTGAAGAATCCTTTTACACCTTCATTGAACCAGCTCTTTGCTTTTTTACGGAGGAAACGAACTATAAGGATTCATTGTCGCCATTTGGGATCAAACTCGCAGATAGGCTGACGGGTAAGCCAATCCATTTGGATATTTCGGACTTGCCTATGAAAAAAGGCATTATTACCAATAGAAACCGTTTCATTCTGGGGCCATCTGGGGGTTGGCGGGCTACCCTTAATTGAGTAGCCCGCCAACCCTTCAAAAAAATGGAAGTGGAAAATCATTCTTCACCAACCATATGGTGAGGCAGTATTATGAGCAGGGGACGCATGTGCTTTTAGTGGACACTGGAAATTCTTATCAAGGTTTATGCGAGCTTATCAAGGGAAAGACGAAAGGCGGTGATGGCGTTTATTTTACTTACACCGAAGATAATCCGATTTCGTTCAACCCTTTCTTCACGGAAGACAATGTATTTGACATCGAAAAAAGAGAGAGCATCAAGACGCTTATCCTTACCCTTTGGAAACGTGATGATGAAGCTCCGAGGCGTAGTGAAGAGGTGGCTTTGTCAAATGCGGTTGCGGGTTATATCGAGCAAATAAAATCATCAACTGTTCAACCAAGTTTTAATGGCTTTTATGAATATGTGAAAGGAGACTATAAAAGGGTACTTCAGGAAAAGGAAGTCCGCGAAAAAGATTTCGACCTTGCAAATTTTCTAAATGTGCTGGAACCTTATTACAAAGGTGGAGAATATGACTATTTGCTGAACTCAGAAAAAGAGCTTGATTTGCTTAATAAGAGATTTATTGTCTTTGAAATTGATGCTATCAAAGATCATAAAATCCTATTTCCTGTTGTGACAATAATCATAATGGAAACCTTTATTAATAAGATGCGCAGGTTAAAAGGTGTTCGTAAAATGATACTAATTGAAGAAGCCTGGAAGGCCATTGCTAAGGAAGGAATGGCGGAATATTTAAAGTATCTCTTTAAAACGGTTAGGAAGTTTTTTGGCGAAGCGGTAGTGGTAACCCAGGAAGTGGACGACATTATTCATTCACCGATTGTACGTGAAAGTATTATTAATAATTCAGACTGCAAGATTTTGCTCGACCAACGAAAGTACGCTAATAAGTTTGATGACATTCAAAAAATGCTGGGTCTGACCGAACGCGAAAAATCTCAGATTTTAAGTATTAACCAGGATAATGACCCCACACGCCTCTACAAAGAAGTTTGGATCGGTTTAGGTGGAACGCATTCCGCAGTATATGCCACAGAAGTGAGCCACCACGAGTATTTGGCGTATACAACGGAAGAATCTGAAAAATTAGAAGTGATGAATCTTGCGCAGGAAATGGGTGGCGATGTTGAGGGAGCGATCAAGAAAATATCCCTACGAAGGATCAAGGGACTGTCGAGAGAAGACAATTAACTATTTAATAACAATCCTAAAAATTTAGAAAATGAAAAATTTTATTATCACCGTAGTAATGGTGTTAACAGTAGCCATTACCCAAAAAGTACAAGCACAGTGGGTTGTAACCGACCCGACAAATCTGGCTTCGGGAATTTTAAATTCTGCCAATGAAATTGTACAGACCTCCAGCACGGTATCAAATGTTGTGAAAAATTTTAACGAAGTCAAGAAAGTTTACGAGCAGGGGAAGGAATACTATGATAAGCTAAAGGCCGTAAACAATTTAGTCAAAGATGCCAGGAAGGTGCAGCAGACGGTATTGCTGGTCGGAGATGTCAGTTCAATGTATGTAAACAATTTTGGGAAAATGTTGAATGACAATAATTTTTCTCCGAATGAACTTATGGCTATCGGTAACGGCTATTCTGCACTATTAAATGAGAGTACTGAGCTGCTTAAGGATCTCAAGCAGATCGTCACTTCAAGCAGTCTTTCATTAAATGATAAGGAACGAATGGAAATTATCGACCGCGTATATAAGGAGGTCAAAGAATACCACAGCCTTGTTCGATACTATACGAGTAAAAACATTTCTGTCAGTATTCTTCGCGCAAAGAAGCAAAACAATACCAAAAGGGTAATGGAATTATATGGAACAGATGGGCAAAAGTATTGGTAAATCAAAAGAAAAATTATGGAATTTAATAATCTACATGAGCTCCTTCGGGGGCTCTACGATGAGATGCTTCCGATGTCTGCTACAATGGCAACTGTTGCCAAAGGTGTTGCCGGATTGGGTGCATTGTTCTATGTCGCACTAAAAGTGTGGCAGGCATTGAGCAGAGCGGAACCTATCGATGTTTTCCCTTTACTTCGACCGTTTGCGATTGGAATGTGCATCATGTTCTTTCCAACCATCGTATTGGGAACCATTAATGCGGTTTTAAGTCCGGTTGTGCAAGGAACACATAGTATGCTGGACAATCAGGTGCTTGACCTAAATAAGCTACAGGAGCAGAAGGACCTATTGGAAAAGGAAGCAACACTGAGAAATCCAGAAACAGCCTATCTGGTCAATAACGAGGAATTCGACAAAAAACTGGAAGAGTTGGGCTGGGCGCCAAATGATCTGGTTACTATGGCAGGAATGTATATGGATCGCACGGCTTATAATATGGAGCAGGCAACAAAAAAGTGGCTTCGGGAACTGCTGGAAATCCTCTTTCAGGCTGCTGCTTTGGTCGTCGATACAATTCGAACATTTTTTCTGATCGTGCTTTCTATATTAGGCCCCATAGCATTTGCGATCAGCGTATGGGATGGTTTTCAGAGTACATTAAGCCAGTGGCTGACACGGTATATAAGTGTTTACCTATGGCTTCCTGTGGCGGATATGTTCAGTGCAATGCTTGCGAAAATCCAGTCTTTGATATTAGAGCGGGATATTGAAATGCTCAACGATCCAACATTTATTCCCGACACCAGTAACACCGTATATGTGATATTCATGATCATTGGAATTGTTGGTTACTTCACCATACCTACAGTGACGGGCTGGATTATCCAGGCTGGAGGCGCTGGGAACTTTACCAGAAATGTTAGTCAAATGGCTATGCGTAGCGGAAATGTCGCTGCTGCTGGTGCTGGAGCTGCCATCGGCGAAGTTGGAGGTCAACTTATGGGTAATAATCAAGGTGGGCAAAAAACGAAATAGTTATGGAGTTTAAAACTTTAAGAAATATAGAGAATAGCTTTAGACAGATCCGGCTATACGCTATTGTTTTTGCATTGCTTTGCTTTGGAGTGACTGGATTTTCAGTCTGGAAATCCTATTCTTTTGCAAATGTGCAGCGGGAAAAGATTTATGTTTTGGATCAAGGTAAATCCCTAATGCTGGCTTTATCACAGGACGCTGCCATTAATAGGCCGGTTATGGCCAGAGAACATGTGCGTAGATTTCACGAGCTGTTTTTTACGCTTGCTCCCGACAAAGCTGCCATTGAAAGTAATATGAAACGCGCATTTGATCTGGCGGACAAAAGTGCCTACGACTACTACCATGATCTTGCAGAGAAGGGATACTATAATCGGATTATCTCTGGTAATGTGCAGCAACGTATTGAGGTTGATAGCGTTGTATGCAATTTTAATTCTTACCCCTATGCTGTGACTACCTATGCCAAGCAGTTCATTATAAGATCCAGTAATCTGACCAGGCGAAGCTTGGTTACTTCCTGTACACTCTTGAACAGTGTGAAATCAGATAATAACCCACAGGGATTTCAGATTTTGAAATTCGGTGTATTAGCAAATAAGGACGAAGAGGTTATCGAGCGGTAGAAACAAGTAGTAGACGAATGAAAAATCTGCACAACGAAGGTTCATTATAGCTAAAAAAAATAACATGAAAAATTTTAGAAATACAATCGAAAGCGAGTTAGAAAAACTCGATAATAGGTGGCAAGCACTACCGCTAAAGACCCAATGCAGGTATGTCCTTATTCTTTTTGCTTTTTACCTCACAATGGGCATTGGTGTGCTTGTCAAGGTATGCTATGATCTGGGCAAAGAGGATCGACAAATGGAAATAAGTCATATAGAATCTCCCTCCATTAATGATGGTTCATCTGCGAGGAAGGATTCTATCCTAATTAACTATAAAAAATATAGAAATGGAAGAGAGAGAGAATAAACGAATAAGTATAATCGTCGATGATGAAACTGGCAGTAATAGTTCCAATTTAACCGATAGTAAATCAAAAGTTGACAAGTTCAAAAAACCGTTGATTTTTGGACTCATGGGAATTGTTTTTATTGCGTGCCTGTATTTGATATTTAAGCCAAAAAGTTCTGGTAGCGCGATAGATGAAAAGGGATTAAAAAATGTTGTTCCCGAAGCTACGGACAAAGGTTTGCAGGCGGATAAACAAAAGGCATACGAGAAAGAGATGTTGGATGAAAAGGAAGCTGAAAAAAGAAGTTCATTGCAATCACTGGCTGATTATTGGAATAACAACGGCGATAGCACTACAGCCGGAGAATTTCCTGGGTCTACCGCAAGTGTTGGAAATACATCAGGAAATATTGGAAACCCAGGTTACCAAAATAATTCGTTAACGAGCTACAGAAATGCACAAAGTACACTGAGTTCCTTTTATCAAGATGATGACAGGGAGAAATTGGAATTGCGCAGGAAAGTTGATCAATTGCAAGAGAAGCTTTCTGCAAAGGATGTTCCGGCTGCTCCTACCTTGAATGACCAGCTAACTTTAATGGAAAAGTCGTATCAAATGGCATCAAAATATCTTCCCAGTGGAACCCAAGGAACTGATATGACAGCAGCAGCATCTTTTAAAGATTCAGCAAATTATAATTATCATAAAAGTCCAAGCAAAACCGAAAAAACGGAAAGTCTAAAGGTACTACGAAAAAGTATCGTCAGCGCTTTGTATCGCGAACAAGATGACAGCACTTTCCTAGCAAGTCTGGACGGTGAAAGGAATCATTCCTTTTTAACGGTAGGGGCAAGAGAAAAAATGGGGATTGCAAGGAATAGTATACGTGCTATAATTATGGAAACTAAAACTGTTACGGCGGATGGCTCTGTAAAGCTGAGATTACTGGAAGATGCAACGATTGCGGGCTACAGCGTTCCCAAAGGGACAGAAATGGAGGCTGGTACAAAATTTCAGGGGAATAGGTTACAGTTAAAAGTTTCATCAGTTGAGGTCAAGGGCAATATCCTGCCTGTTGAGATACTTGCTTATGATGTGAATGGTCAATTAGGGTTATCCGTTCCAAGGTCTGATGAAATCAATGCCGCTGGTGAGATAGCTGCTAATATGAGCCAAAGTTCCGGTATGAATATTTCCATGTCGCGTTCAGCAGGACAGCAGGTTGTTGGCGACCTGACACGCGGTCTTGTGCAGGGAGTTTCGGGATATTTTTCAAAAAAAATAAGGACTGTCAAGGTGACCCTTAAAGCCGGTCAGCAAGTCTTGCTGGTTACGAAAAAGAATAATTAACAAAAATCAAAAAGATGAATATCATAAGGAATACAGTTTTAATAGTCCTTTTGGTGGGACTATTTATAAAAACTTTTGGACAACAATCCGATCTTGAAAAGGGAAGGGTCGAAGCCTATAGGCTTGAGGTAACATACAACAAGACTACTCATTTAATCTTTCCTGTTGCGATAAGATATGCAGATCTGGGTTCAGAGTTGCTTACTGCTGGAATCGCGGAAGATGCTCAGAACGTGCTGCGTGTTAAAGCTGCGGTAAAGGATTTTAGTGAAGAAACTAATTTTAGTGTAATTACAAAGGATGGGCAATTCTATAATTTTAATGTGACATACAATGGTTATCCGCAAACATTAAATTATGACCTGCATAAAATGCAACAAGAGGGGGAACGTGTCGAGCAAAAAAATGTCCAGTTTGAGGAACTTGGTTTTAACCCACCATCATTAACGGAAACGGTGATGAAGACCATTTATCAGCAAGACAAACGGTACATCAGACACATAGGATCTAAATCGTATGGTGTGCAATTTATCCTGAAGGGCATATTTGTGCACAATGGTAAATTTTACTTTCATACGGAGGTCAAGAATAAATCGAACGTTCCTTACTTAATTGATTATTGCACTTTCAAGATTGTGGATAAACAGGTTGGTAAAAGGACAGTATCGCAGGAAAAACAGCTTGCACCATTACGTGAATATCCGATGATGGAGATCGTTTCAGATGAATCATCGGCAGCAAATGTCGTGCTTCTCGATCAATTTACCATTAGTGACGATCAGGTTCTAAAGATCGCATTGTATGAGAAGAATGGAGGTCGAAATCAGGTGTTAGAAATAGAAAATTCCGATCTGGTGAATGCGAAATCTGTGTCGGATATGAAAATCAAAATTAGTCAGTAAAAAAATATCTTATGAAAAAGTATATCATTGTTTTGATACTTATGCTTATAAGTATTCATGGATATTCCCAACGCATGGTCTATAAACAAAAAGCGCTAGAGGTAAGTGTCGGAATGCTGGCAAGTAAAGATGTAAGTTCTAATTACTACGTCAATTTAACCCTAAATAGCTTCGGCAGGCGCGGGAACTACTGGATTTGGAGTGCAGAATTTCAGCGTCGTACTACAGATTATAAGCAGTGGACGCTCCCGTTGGAAAATTATTTGGGTGAGATTGGATATAGTACACAGTTGCTTTCGGATGCGAGAAAGTTTATCACATTTAATGCGGGATTGACCGGTGTTGCCGGATATGAAGTTTTGAATCGTGGCGATAGAATCCTTTCAGACGGCGCGCTGTTATTGAATGATGGTGGTTTTATCTTCGGTACAGCAGGTAGATTATCTCTTGAAACTTATTTGTCGGATAATATCGTTTTGCTTTTACAGGGACGAATTAGAGTGCTTTGGGGAACAGATTTGGATCAATTCAGACCCTCTTCAGGGATTGGATTACGCATTAACTTTTGAAAAAATAATGTTATGAAAAATATAATGCATATTAGTCAAATGTCATTTGGTACGCTTGTACTGGGGTTGATGGCGATTGTTGGAATTATCTTCTTGTCAGGCTGTACAAAAGATACTTTGGATATCCAGGAGAATTTTCCTTTTGATGTAAAGGTAATGCCTGTACCAAAAGATATAGCACTTGGTGAAACAGTGGAAATGAGAATATCGATTATCTCCAGTGGTGAGTACGCTGAAAATAAGTATCATATACGTTATTTTCAGAACGACGGACAAGGAACATTGAGGTATTTTGATCATAAACCTTATCTGCCAAATGATCTATACCCGTTAATGCAAAAGGAATTCAGACTTTATTATACCTCTGAGTCATTTGTAGCACAGAATTTTGACGTATGGATCAGTGATAGTTTTGGTAATGAAAAGCAGCTATCATTCCAGTTTAACAATAAGAAGCTAGGCCCCATTATTATTGGCCCAGTTAGATAATTTCTAAATCTGGAATTGTTTGTTACTTTTATAAAACGAAAATCCTACACTACCAGAATGAGCCCATGCTCGATTGGACGGCTTTAAAGCCGTCCTTTTTTGTTACAATTAAAGGATCGGTAATGTGTTGTAATGCATTTAATTGGTAATTTATTGTATGTTATTTCTTTATTAGATTAAAAATATTATATTTAAAAAACTATAGGCCGTAAATTACACTATACGAAAACTTATTACAATGCCAGTTCTGAGATCGGTCTTACTTTGAAAACTAACTATAGGTTACAATGAATTTTTACACCATTTCATTATTGGATGATTTGGCGGGGCGAAATATCTCTAAATTTTGCAATTTAAACTTTGTGAAGCCGGCCGTTTTGTTCTCCGACCAACTGGAATTATCTATGCGTTTGCAAAGTATTGTGGATAGCTTTTATGCAATTTTAAAAAAGCTTGATATTATTCCGAATGAAGCATTCAAGAAGGAACATGTGTGTAGTTTTGATTTTACAGATTTAAATGATTACGACCCCATCGTGCTTGATGTTATTGCTAAGTTGAATTGGAAAGCCCAGGCTTTTAAAGATGTGTTTCCAGTTCATCTCCGATATACAGAAGGGGACAGCATGCACCTTGTCGTTGGAATAGCATATTTGGAAGACATAAGGAATGGTTATGTGCATTTTGTTGACCTATCCGTTCCAAAACATGTACTACAAGATGTACCATCCGATGTTTTATATATAAAGGATCTACTAAAGTCGTATAATCTAGGATTTAAACAGACTCTTCAAAATTATATTGAATCCAAAGGTTATATTTATGAGCATTTTCAGCGCGATTCCAAGTCCTGTCTTGGTGATTCCTTCTATCGGTTTTGGTTAAAAATTAAGATGTTGGAAGCTATTAGTGATATTGCGTTTACTTCGCTTAGCTTGAAGGAAATAGCATTCAAAAATAATTTCTCTGATTACGAGAACATGCACAAGGTTTTTGTAAGGAATGGAATTCGTCTTGGTGATATTCCGCGATTGGCAAAACTGAAGGTTCGTAAATAAATATTTGGCATGTTTTTCCTCAAAATGGAAATATTATCCTCAATATTGTCCGTATTATATTTTCCTGTATTGGCGAAATTTGTAATAATCAATGCCAATGGTTATGAGGGTTATTAATTTTATTTGGAAACACTTAGTAAAGATTGTCAGTATTTTACTTGCCTTACTGTTCATTTATGCAGCTGCCAGTAAATTATTTGACTTTGAAGCATTTCAGGTTCAATTAGCCCAATCTCCACTATTGAGTGCCTATGCTGGAGTTATTTCTTACGGAATTTTGGTCATTGAGTTTTTGGTGGCAATCATATTATTGATTCCAAATAGCAATAAGGTAGGACTATATGCATCAATTGGCCTTATGTCAGCATTCACACTGTATATATATCTTATCTTAAAATATAGCGATTTCGTTCCATGCTCATGTGGAGGTATTCTAGAAAAATTAGGATGGACTGAACATTTGATCTTTAATATTTTCTTTTTAGTGTTATCATTTATTGCGCTAATTGTTTTGGTGAAAAAAATGGGAAGGTCTGGACTTAAAGAACTTGGAGTTGGAGGACTAATTATTGTTATCAGCTGTCTATTCGTTTTTGCACTTTTCCGAAGTTCAGAACATATTATTAAAAGTGATAATAATTTCACCAGAAGGTTTTTGCCGCACCCTGTACTCATTGAAAAAACAAAAGACTTAAAAGTGAACTCTTTCTATCTGGCAGGAATTGAAGAGGGTATTTTATATCTTGGAAATATCAGTGCACCGTTGATTGTTACGACAATTGACACATCATTAACCGTGTTTTCCCAAATGCATACAATAATTGATAAAAAAGATTATAATTTCCGGAATGTAAAGCTTCAAGTCCGAAAACCATATTTTTATGTGTTTGACGGTACAGTTCCTATAATATATAGAGGACATCTTGGTGATTC
Source organism: Chryseobacterium bernardetii (assembly GCF_003815975.1). Lineage (NCBI taxonomy): Bacteria > Pseudomonadati > Bacteroidota > Flavobacteriia > Flavobacteriales > Weeksellaceae > Chryseobacterium > Chryseobacterium bernardetii. Next base: position 4,583,436 of record NZ_CP033932.1, on the reverse strand, counting down.
TATCGCACGGACATTAAGTTATAAGGATGCATTTTTTAATCAAATGGTCATTCTCGATTCCACGAGGTTTGCCATCAGAACACAGAGAGGATCAGACCGGAGTTATACATTAGCTTTGCTGGATCTAAGTAGGAATTCGAAGGTAAAATTAAAATCAAATATACTTCAAGGACAGATTGATGGTGTATTTTCTGTTGATGGCTCACTAATTTCCAACAGCGATGCGACGAAATTGGTATATACATACGTTTATCGAAATCAGTTTATTGTGATGGATAGTACGATGAAAATTGATAATCGTTTTCAGACAATCGATACAACCACACATGCCAAAATAACAATTACAAAATTGTCGGACGGGAGCAAAAAAATGGGAGCACCTCCATTTACTGTAAATAAAAGATCTGTTATTGCTGGTAAATTCTTATTTAATGAATCTAATTTGAAGGGGCAATATGAGACCTCCGAGTCTTGGCGAACCTCGTCTATAATTGACGTCTATAATACCGCGCAACAGCAATATATAGGTAGTTTTTATATTAACCATAAAAAAGGTGAAGCGCTGTCTTCCTGGTTAGTAAGTGGGAGTTATCTGTATGTAATTGTCGGCAATGAGTTACGACGTTATAAAATTAGGGGGGAGGTTTTTAAATAGAATTATTTCGAAATCGACAGTTCTGGGAGCCGTCGATGGATAGGATTGATAGGGAATTAGCCGAAAACCCTGTAATAGATTAGGCGATAACCGATTAAATTATGATAGCATGAAAAAATTACTTATTCCTGTTCTTACTGTAGCAGTAGGTATAGGGGCAGCTTTTGCTGGCAATCAGGTAAGCAAATCATCTAAAATTATTCCTACTTTCCGTATTGAAGGAAATCAATGTGTACAAGTAGAACAAGACTGTGATAATGCAGGCTCTTTTCTATGTACTTTAGATGGATCAAGTTCCGTGCAGTTGTACCAATTCAAATTGAACGAAACAACCTGTTCAACTGAAATGCACAGAAGTCAGCCGTAACGAAAAGAAAGGATGCCTAATCGGCATCCTTTTTCAATTGATTGATCCAGTCTATATTTTTTTCATTTTTCAGATGGTAATCCCACCATTGTATTATCCGTGTACTAAGATCTTGTTCAGCTGATGTACCGTTGATAAAAGCATGGCTTTGGTTTGGATAAAATAAAGCTATAACATCTTTTTTATAGCGTTTTAAGCCTATGAAAAATTCCATTACCTGGTCCCATTGAATATTTTCATCTTTTTTGCCTGCCCAAAGAAGTATTGGGGCATTCATTTTTTCTACATTTAAAATCGGACTGTTTTTCAGATATAAAGACTTGTCTTCTGCAACGGATTTACCCAGTTCATATTGTTCATTTTCAAACTGCCAATAAAAGGGACTGATAAAGTTGTAATTATAGGAATAGTAAGAGCGAATAATATCACTGTTACCAGCTCCGGAAACGTAAGTGGCAAATCGGTTTGAATGGGTGGCGATAAAATTTGTCTCATATCCACCATGTGAATGGCCCCCGAGCCCAATTTTTGTCGCGTTAATATTGGGGTTCTTCAGCACGCGGTCTAAACCTCGTTCTACGCATTCTAGCGCCGATAACCCGGTACCTGAGTCATTGTATAAAATATCTGGTAGGAAGACAAAGTAACCCCTTTCAATTAAAGTCCTTATCTGGAATCCTACAGGAAACTCATTATTGGGTGAAAGATATTCATTTGACTCCTGTCTTTGTCTTTGGTAGATGTGAACAACCATTGGATATATCCGTTTTGGATCAAAATTAGTAGGATAGTATAAAATGCCATTTAGTTTTTTTCCGATGGCATCAAAAGAAATGATTTCCTGTTTGATCCTTTTGGCACTTTTATCATGTGAATAACATTCCATGATTATCTTTGCTGTCTTTGCTCCACTATAATGCCGTAAAAACGGTGGTTTATTGAAATTTTCCTCTACAGTATAGAAGTTCCTAAACTTTTGATCAAATACGATGTGGTTGATCCGATTATCAGTAGACGGAATAACTGTTTTTGATTTTCTATTTTCGATAAGGTAGTAGGAGGTTGTATTGTTCAGCAAACTATAACCTTCAACTAACAGTGGTTCTTGCACAGACAGAGATGGAGCGCGGTTATCATTTTTATAAACGTTGTTTTTAATCCTAGTTATTTGACCATGTGCAATATTCATTGGACTAAGCTGTTCTTTCTTGAGGTTATAAATCCAGAAGTCATCCGAACTTTCAAAAAAGATATTTTCACCGTCTTGCGAAAAGACAGGAAGCTCTAATCCTTCCTTTTCTATTACACGTTTTATTTTGCCTGAAACATGAAATAAAGTCCATTTAATTCCGTCTGTGCTCGCAAGAAATCTTGCACCATCAGGCGAAGATATGATTTGTTCAAAAATAGTTTTATGTACCTTTCTGCGGTTTAACCTTCTGACCGCCTTAAAATTGCCGATGGGGATGAAGGTATCCGAAAAGCTATCATATATTTGCGCATCATTGAGGTCTTCTGGACTGAGATTAGATGTCAGGTAATTGAAGTCTTTACGGGGAATATAGGTTAAGAAAAATCTTTCATTATTTAGCGCTTTAACTTCGAATCCTTTGGTCGATGTTAACTCTTTAATAATGGATTTAGTCGGATTATAAAACCAGAATTTTTGTGATTTGGCTTTAAAATATAGTTTATCCTGTCCCAGATACGTATCATTACCATACCAAATTTCTACATCCTCCTTCTGGATCTCGTCAAATTTAACCTTTGCCTCCAGTAGGAATGCCTTACCTTTCTGGATTTCTGTAAAACTTATTTCTGCCAGTTTGGGTATTGGAATTTTAATGTCAGTTCCAGTTGTTCCAATAATTACAAGCTGGTCATCTGGCTCACCTTTAATCCCTTCGGTAATAAATAGTTTGTCACCAGAAATACTAATATCGGTTTTTCTTATATTATGAGGTGTACTATAAGCACAACGGATATGTTTCGAGGAGAGATCCCAGATTTCATGGCTGTTTTCAACTTTGCGTACCACATACAATCTATTTTGTTTATTGATACCAAATCCCTCGATATTGTTTAACTGTTCTAATTTACCGCTCTGATCATATATTTCGATTGTCTTTGCCCTTGTTAGCAGAGCATATCGATTTAGAGCAGTTAATGCATAAACATTGCTGATATTTTCGTGCAAAGATTTACTTCCATTTTTAAGATTGATAACTTCAACGTTATCCCTATTTTTTCCTATGACGAGCTGGTCATTTAAAAAGGTGGCACTGCCCGCTATTTTGTGGAGGTTTTTTCCAGACAGACTTTCAGCAACGTAGGTAGTGTCTGTGGCGTTCCTTGAAAATTTATTGATAGATATCCATTTACCTGCGGGAGAAAGTTTTGGTGCTCCTCCCAATTTGGCAAACTTCGTTTTCCAGGCTGTTATAGTGTCCGGATAGCTTTGTCCCGAAACGCAAATACAACCTGTAAACAGCAGTAATATTTTTATTATAGTCAACATTAATATCCGGGGTTTTGAGGTTTCAGGTTAGCATTTAAAAGAATTTCTTTTTGAGGTATTGGCCATAATTGATGGAAATCTTTCCAGTTTTGTTTTGTCGCTTGTAGCGTGTTCAATTTTCCTGTTCTTTTTAAATCTAGAAAACGATGTCCCATTTCCACAAAAAATTCTCTCTTATCTTCAAGTAGGATCTCCTGCAGAAGTAGTTCCTTAGCGATTGGGATTGTAAGAGGAGCAAGTTGCGCGCGCAGTTTTATTGCATTGACGTAGGGCAGTGCCTCATCAACCTTATTCTCCTGAGCAAGTGTTTCTGCCAGTAAGAGATAGGCTTCTTCAAGCCTAAATACAATCGAATATTCGTTGGTATTGGTGTTGTTACGGTTTTTATATTTCTCCACTCTGTAGTAGGAAACACCACCAAAATCTACACGTCCTATCCAGTTCTGTTTACGGAGATCATTATCTTGAAATGTATTGATCAACGATTCCGAAATTGCGTAAATATTTGGTAATGAATTGGTGAAATAAAATACTGTGGCCTGCTGTAAAGAAGCATTGTTGTTAGGTTTTAATTGCCATAGTACTTCTTTTCCAGATTTCGTAAAAACCTTTGTAATGTCAGATTCAATCTGATACAAGGGGCTCTGTATTATTTCTTTCAATAAAATTTCAGCTTTATCCCAGTTCTGTCCAGCCATATATACTTTAGCCAGTAGCAGTTTCGCAACAAATCTGTTCGGGTAAATCCTCTCGGGATCTTTATATTCATTTTGAAGCAGCGAAGAGACTTCCAGAAGATCACGTTCCAAATTTGTCAATACGGTGATTGATGATGTTTTTTCAATGACATTATTGACTTTGTAATCTGTTGATTCAGGATAGGGAATATCTCCATAAAGTTGGTTTAAATAGAAGAACATAATACTTCTTGTCAGTAGAGCCTGCCCGCGGAACCAGTTTTTGTCACTGGCTGAAATCCCTTGTGAACCTGAAATTCCCTCTATAATAGCATTCGCAGTGTAGATGTGCTTGTAAGCGGTTGCCCACGCGTTCAGCATGATACTGTTTGTATCTGTGTGCAGATTTAAAAACAGATCTCTGCTATCAGATGCGGTTGTCGTATAATTTTGGAGTTCATCTGTATATGAGCTCAAATAAGTCTCAAGATCACCGCCCGCAATTGGGGAACTTTTCATCAGGTCGGCATAGTGTGCAGCAAGAGCAGCATTTGCTGTCTGAATATCCTCGAAAACTTTACTTTGGTCGATCTGGTTGTCAGGTGTATTTACATCTAATAATCTATCGCATGATGCGGCTGTTAAAATGAATATCATCAGTATGACAAAATTTATCTTTTTCATTTTCTTTTTTTTAAAGGTTAAATTGAATTCCGAAAGAGTATGTTCGGAGTGGTGGTAAAAAACCAGATGTCAATGCTTCAGGGTCTACGCCAAAAAATTTTGTCCAGGTCAAGAGGTTCTGGCCCTGAAAATAAATTTTTACATTTTTAAATGTACCCTCTGTTAGTGGTAGCGTGTACGCAAGCTGAATGTTTTTTAAACGTATGAAGGAAGCATCAGAAACTGCGGCAGTACTAGTACGGAATAGGTTATGTATATTCGTGTTTAAGGTACTGTATGGCATGTAGTAACCTGTAGGGTTCTGTGGTGACCAAACGTCAAGTACTTGTGTAGGCTGATTGCTCATTGTTCCCGGAAGTGACATGATGGAGTTGTAATTCCAACCTTTCTTTTTAACAAATTGAAAGAGAATGGATAAATCCCAGTTTTTGTATCGGAAATTGTTGCTCCATCCACCGAAATATTTGATGCCAATATCGGCTACAACCTGTCGGTCCTCCGGGCTCGTAATTTTACCATCACCATTAAAATCCTTGAATCTATATTGACCGGTTGATGGGTCGATTCCCTCGAACTGATATAATTTTACAATATTTGTGGGCTGGCCAATAACATATTGATTTGCATAGGATGAGCCTGCCAGTCCGGGAAATGATAGCAGCTCGTTACTGGGGAAGCTTATGTTAAAACTTGATTCCCATTGCAGGTCTTTCTTTGCGATCGGGCGACCTGTAATTTCTATTTCCAGTCCTTTATTTTCTATAGTCGCGTTCAGATTTGCCATAACACTGGAAAAGCCTGTCACTGCGGAAAGCTGATATCCAACCAACTGACTTGAAGAGCGGTTGCGATACAAGGCTGTACTGAGTTTTAATCTATTTTTAAAAAAGCCCAGTTCAACTGCGGCCTCCATTTTTTTCGTTATTTCCCAGCTGTAATCCGGATTGTAAAGACGGGAAGGAGATAGGCCAGTAATATTGTTGTAGATCAATGTTGATGAAACAATATAATTGTTAAGAAACTGAAAATCACCGATATTGTCACTTCCAGCAGATCCGTAACTAGCACGTAGCTTACCTGTGCTCAACCATTCCAGATTTTTTAAAAGGTTTTCTTTCGAAAAATTCCAGGCTGCTCCTATGGCACCAAAATTTGCAAATCTATTATTGGGGCCAAAACGACTGCTACCGTCGCGTCTGCTTGTTAAATTCAGTATATATTTATTTTTAAATTGGTAGTTAAGCCTACCATAGATTGCGGCGTACTTATACTCAATGTTGGAGTTTTCCAACATCATTATAGTTTTTGCGGCGGCTATATTACTTATGAACTGATTGCTTTCAAAACCAAAACCCAGCTCTTCTTCGGTATCTCTGACCATACTCTGAAAAGTTCCTCCGAAAAGAATCTGTAGATTATGTTTGCCCCAGTTTTTTGCCCAGTTCACCTGTGGTTCTATAATAAAGGAGAAAATGTTCTGTTTTTTCTGGCGTGCCTGTGAATTTGCACTCGAAAGGCCACTTCCAATGTTAGGATTATAGATGGTATTTGGCTGTAGGGCCAACTCATCGACCGTCGTATAATTTAGTCCTGCGTTAACCTTAACTTTAAAGTCTTTAAAAAGCTTGTATTCTGAGTTTAAATTTGTTTGGAACAGCTTTGTGTCATTGTTGTAGGATGCATTATAGGCTGCTAGCGGATTTGTAAATGTATTGTTAGCCCAGTTCAGACTACCATCAGGGGTGTAGAGCTGAGGTGATATAGGAGATAGTGTAAACGCTCTTGTTGTCAGATCACTATAAATAACATTATTTTTTTGTTGTGTGAACAAATTTGAAACATTGATCTGAAATCGGTTATCTTCTGAGCGATGTGATAGATTTGAGCTAAAATTATTAGAAGTGTATTTAAAATCCTGTCCATATACCGTTGTCTGTTCGTTATGACCTAAACTCACCAGAAAGCTTGTGGTTTTGCTGCCTCCATTTGCTGATAGCTGGGTATTATTGGTCGTAGCCTTTTTACCTATCAAAATTTTTTGCCAATTAATTCCATTCTGCTGATCCCACACACCATTTACATCATAGGCATTTGATGGGTAGGCAGAAATACCATCATTTTTATAGGCTGTACGGCGCATGTTTAGATATTCATCTTTATTGAGCAGGGTAAGATTGGATATAGCTTCGCTTATTCCATAATTGGTAGAAAAATTCAGGCTTACTTTGCCGGATTTACCTTTTTTTGTAGTGATCAGTATAACACCATTCGCTCCTCTTGAACCATAGATTGCTGTGGCATCGGCGTCCTTTAGTACTTCGATGCTTTCGATATCATTAGGATTGATTGTATTTAATGGGTTGATATTCCCTCCGGGTATGATTGTCGATGAGATCTGAGATTTCTGGGGACTTATTTCACTAAAGGGAACGCCATCCACAACATAGAGAGGGACGTTACCGTTTTGTTCTGTAAAAGTTCCTGTTCTTAAGCTGTTTTGTCCTCTGATCTGAATCTCAAATCCGGCGCCAGGTACACCACTATTCTGAATAATGTTGACCCCTGTCATACGCCCCTGAACAGTTGATAACACATTGGTAACAGGCTGGTTTTCTATTTCTTTTGCTGTTACCTTAGAAATACTACCAGTGCGTTCCTTGTCTCTCACTTTATAGTAACCAGCATTTAGGATAACTTCTTCAATGGTTTGAGTTTTAGATGCTTCGCGTAAGGTATCTGCTTTTGCGATAGAGGGTTCAGACAATTCAATATTATCAGATGTTATCTTGTTCTTTTTTGGTCGAATAATTACACTATTATTATTTATTAAAGCTTCAACTGGTATATCTCTTAATAGCTTGTTTAAACAATCAATTACAGGTTCGTTCTTACACTTTAGCGGTTGAACCGTATAATTTTTTAGGTCATCATTAGAGTAGTTATACGGTATGTTATTTTTGGTTAGAAATTTTTCAACTGCTTTTGTTGCAGGAGTTTTACCGATTTCAAAACTTACCCTCATTTGGGAGAGATTCTGTTGGGCATGTAGCCCGTGCCAGCCGAATAATAGAAATACAGCGGCACTGCATAAAATTTTCATATTTTTGCATGTATTTAAAAATTAATAATTCCGTTCAGTTTTATTAGTTGGATACAGGACCGACGGTTGCGCCCGTCGGTCTTCTCTATTAAGTCCAACCTAACTTAGGGCAAATGTCTGGGATCATGTCCGCAGTAATCAAAGACCGGAGTTTACTCCTCCAGTTCAAAAGTATTAACATTGGCTTTTTTTATATTTAGGTTTAATTGTATTGAAATATTTTCCATTAGCTCATCTACCGTGGCATCCTTACTCAAAATAGATATTTTTGAAGAGGCCCGGTCTGCGGGAAATATGATTTTAATCCCATAAGTCCTTTCTATGATCTTTAAGGCATCCTGTAAATAGAAGTCGGTAAAAGCTAGCGTAGCGCTTATCTTTTTCTTTTTGAAATCATCATGGGCTGTTGGTGCTACAGTAGCAACTTGATTGGAGCCCATATTTGAAAATGTTTCTTTGGGCTGTATAATATAAGATTCTTTGGGTTTTGAAGAGTTGCTCACCTGAACTTTGCCCTCATACAGATCTACTTTAAAAGTAGCCCCTGTTTGCACCACTTTAAATACAGTTCCTAAAACTTTAGCTTCATAGGAACCAGCATGTACAATAAATGGATGCTCTTTTGATTTGCTGACCTTAAAGACTGCATTACCCTCAAGAAAAACATCCCTTGTATCAGAAGGAAAGGTTTTGTATACTGTTAATTTTGCACCTTTGGAAAGGGTAATATGAGAATTATCCGTTAAGGTTATTGCCAAATCATTATCCTTAGCGAAGTATATGTCAGGTAACACATACATTCTGTAAGTTATAATAGTACCGATTAACAGCAGGATTGATGCTGCAATTGCAGATACAAAGCGGGTGATTTTTCTTTTTTTCTTTTTGGCTTCGTGCGCTCTTATCCGAGCGATAATAGCGAGCCAATCCTCTTCTGCCTCCTGGGGGGTGAGTGGTTCTACGTAAGGTTCATTATTGTTCATAGGAAAAGGGTCTTTTATTACATTTAGGAACGAAATGAAAAAAGATCCCCTCTGGGAGTATTAATTTAACTCTTTTTAGCTGACTTTAACTCATTTTAAGAGTTTTTATGAAAATCTTTAAGAAAAATCAGTGCTTTAGAAATTTGTTTTTGCACAGTTTTTTTTGGCAAATTAAGCTGAGCGGCAATTTTTTGCTGAGTGACACCATCAAGTTTGTTCATTGTAAACATTTTCTTACTTGAAGCCGGAAGCAATTCAATGCTATCCTGCACCGCTTGCAGTTGTTGTTCTTTTTTGAGTTTGGAATCCAGCTGATCGACAGCATCGTCGGGTGTTTCAGGAATAGCATGATCATTTTCAAATACATGTTTTCGCTGTGTTTTGAAAAATTTTGAAATTTCCTGATTACAGGTCTTAAAAATTATATTTTCAGTATTCACACCACCCAGCGACTCCTTATATTCCCATAGGTGGAAAAACACATTTTGTGCGATATCACGAATATCATTTCTATTCTTAACTTTTCCTTTGATGTAATGAAACACACGTTCTCGATATGTATTATATATGGATTTATACATATCCTCTACATCAATTATATGGTTAGAGAAGAAAGTCATTATAAAAGGTTTCGGAGGTCTCGCGTTACAAATTTAATTATATTTTATTGAATAAGTTAATTTTTGTGATAGATTTGCATTGAATCTTACAATTATTTGAATAATTTTATGTAAAATTGGAATTGCTCAATAATTGTCTAGATATGTGTAATTACATCCTTTGATGGTGAAATTAAATTTCGTTTAAAAAATATTTATATATTTACATCCTAAAATTTATCGAAAATAAAATAAAGCGTAAGCTGTCAACTGGTTAGAGAAAACTGCGAATCTTCTTTACAACCATTATTTGACAGACTTACGCCCGTGTACCATTATATGGGCATGGGCTAGGTCGTCTATATGGTTGTCGGGTTCTCGCAGTACCTCTCTAACATAGCGTCATAGTTCCATGCCTTTTGTATTTTACCCCTAAAAATACATAAGTGCAAATTCGTAATAACATCGATTATATTACGACAGGTTTTGACGTTATCGCAGTTTAATTTTGTTTTTAAAGAATTAGAAATGAATAACTAAACAAAGTAAATAATTCAATTTTCCGTGAAAATACCTATGTTTTAGTTTTTATAAAATAAATATATTGCGAAGCCAAAATCAACCTATAAGGACACATAAAACCGATGAAACAAATTATTTTACTTTACTACTTTATAGTTGGATGTTATTGTTATGGACAACGATTACCAAAACTTCCTGAGACTCCTCAGCAAGCTAATTTAAATAGTGTTCCGGTGATTCGGAATGAGACATCCAATTTGTCTTCTAGAACGAATAATTACCCAAATTTTGTAAATCCACAGAAGAAAGTTAATTACCAGTCCGATCAAGCGCATCTAAATAAAGAAGTTGAACGTCAGATCGCAGAGATTCGTGCGGAAGCATTTTCAAGAAATTTTAAGCTATCTCCATTGTCAGACAAGAAAGGAACTAGCGCATATTACAATGCATTTGAACATCTTTCAAAACTTGATTCTGAAAGTTATTCAATTGCTGATGCAGTTTTTATAGTGGAAAATGCATACAATAACAATGATAAAAATTTTCAGTCAACTTATCAGGGTCAAATCCAAAAAGCCACAAATATCATTCGTAAAGAAATAAAAAATAGTGGAATTGAAGATTCCGACAATGTTTCTAAAAACTTATCCATTTTCAAATACTTCGCGGAGGACAGTAAACTTAACGGAAAAGTAGTGCACAAAGCAATGAAGTATGATTTTGATGATTATATGGGCGCAAAGGATTACTCCAAAATGTTTGTTTCCAAGTTGATGAAAACCAATACAGGACAATGTCATTCGATGCCCTTGTTATACCTTATTTTAGCTGAACAAATTGGTGCGGAAGCTTACTTGGTTATGTCACCCAATCACTCTTATATCCGGTTTAAAGATGCTGATGGCGAAATGTTAAGTGTTGAGCTTACCAATGGGATGTTTTCTGCAAATTCATTTGTTCTTAATTCGGGATATATTAAAGCAGAAGCACTAAAGAACAAACTATATATGCAGAATCTAACTAAGCGTGAGATCTTATCACAGACTTATGTGGATCTTGCCAGCGGATATATCCACAAATATGGTTATGATGAATTTGTCTCCAAAGTTCTCGATAAAGCATTAATACTCAATCCAAATAATATAAATGCAATCTTATGGAAGAGTAACACGGATCAAGTACGCTTTATGCAGGCTTGTAGTAGGTTTGGGATTGATCCTCAAATTAAAGAGCAGCTTCAAAATATCCGTAATTATCCACCACTGGAAAATCAATTTCGCCAAATAAATATAGGCTTTGATTATATTGATCAATCAGGCTTTACCCAGATGCCGCTTGATCAGTACGAAAAATGGCTTGGATCATTAAAGAGTACAGAAAACCAGCAAAAAAGTAATGAAATCGCTGAAAGGATTAAGATCCTAAATGCACAAAAGCAAAAAGAATCCAATAAAAAGCCAAAACCAATCACACCGAAAAAAGAATCCCCAAAGATCTACAAGATTCCAAAGGAATTTTTATAAAAAAAATCAAAAGACAAATAAATTATGAGAAAGATTTTATTTTTTGTTTTCCTATTCCTTGTCTGCTCTTCGCAAGCGCAGGTAAATCAAAAGAAAAAGAACACAAAACAAAAGGAATGGGGAAATCCCGTTAAACTGACCAAGGAAGAGCGATCTCGCCCCTATATGACTGAGGTACTAAAAACGAGAGATAGTCTGAGCCCTCAGGAAGCTGAAAGAAGAAGAAAGAACATTGAAGCCGGAAATCCCTTTAAGAAATATGGCTATTATCCCAAGGTTGCGACGTTAAGCAAGGGAAAATACTTGGAATTTCACGATCAGGATAGCGTGGTTACTATTGGATCGGTGCGATTTAATGTAAAAAAGGGCGAAGTTGTCGATTTTTTAGAAGTGAATCTTGATGATCCAGATGCTCAACCGATCGGAGACACACATGGTCGCTGGATCAGTCCCGATCCCCTAAGTGAGGAATTTAGTAGTTGGAGTCCCTACAACATGTCTTTTAATAATCCACTAAAGTTTATTGATCCTGATGGTAGAGCTCCAGAAGAGGTGAATGGATGTTGCTGGTGGCTTCGGCTAATGCCTTTATTTGAGGAGTCCTCAATTAAACCAACTGTTATTGAAACGCTTACAAAAACAGGAGAAGTAGGAACTAAAGCAGCAGAAAATTCAGCTCGACAGGAACGTTTTAATTTTGGTCGATATGTTGAGAAAAAGGAGCTTGCTGAAATGGGGAAGGATAAAAATACGCAAACTTATGAATTTACAGATCCAAAAACAGGGAAAATAGGGCGTACCATTCCAGATGCAATGACAGATGAAGGTGGAACAATTGAAATTAAGCATGTAGTAAAACAGTCTTTCACTAAACAACTCAGGGGTCAACAACAAATTTCTAAAGGCAACGGTCAGGAGGCAATATTACATTTAAATAAGTCAGCAGAAATTACTAAACCTTTAGAAAATTCTGGTATTAAAATACAAAGATATGTTGCACCTCCAAAACCAAAAATAGATAATATGAAAGTTACTCCTGCTCCAGCGCCAAAGCTTATGCCTGTACCAAAACCTAAAGATCCTTGTAACGGTGTTCCTGGTTGTGCATAGTGTTAAATTTATTATATTTAATGATGACTAATATTGAAATATTGCTTGACGCTATTAAAGAGCAAGCAGAAAAATTTTTACTTGAAAATGGTGAATTTGCTCCATATGCTACTTATGTTAGAGCAAATGGCAAACTGACTTATATTTCCGCTTACTCAGAATCAACCGATTCAAAAGAAATGTATGATGTTTTATTGGCCGGAGCGTATGAAGATCTTAAAGATGAAGATGTTCGGGTTTATGCTATAGCTATGGATGGTAAGTATCAAGGAAAAGATGTATTAGTAACAGAGTTTATCCTATCACCAGAAGACAGATATCAGCAACTATATCCGTATAAAATAGAGAATAAGAAAGTAATATTTGGTGAGAATTTATTCAAAAAATCATGACAAATAATCCATATTTGACTTTTAAAAACGATGAATTTGCGAAATCTGAAATTTTAGCTAAAGAGCTAAATATTTCTGAAAGTGATTTTATTAAAATTCAAAATTGGTTTTACTTATTGCTATTGAAACATGAGCAAGCGATTCATGATATGGAGGAGCAGGTAAAAACAGAAAAAGAATTGGAAGCAAAATTCAACCAACTCATTTCATCAGAAATCGAAAGGAAATGTTACAAATACATCCTTCCTAAGTTGTTGCATTACAACAATGTATTCAATGATGCTTTTTTGAGGTCATTGTATGTTGTAAGATTAGGTGCATTACTCAGAGATAATTTGATAGGCAAATTTGTAAAGGACAAGATGATTGTATATTCACCAGAAGATTTTTTTCATATTACTGTTTATCTTAGAGATAACTATTTCGTTTCGCCCAACAGTAATTTCATAGAAGACATTCTAAAAATAGAACATGTTCGTGGTATTTTTAAACAGGCTACTAACGAAGTTAAGTTTTCAACTTTGAAAAATATATTGCACATTATTCAGCAAAAGACCTTTCACCATGATATTATCTGTTTTAAAAAGATTTTAAAATTGGTTTCGCCTAAGGATGTCGCATTAATTGATTATTTGAAAAAATTTCAAGTGGAAAATCAGCAGGGCTGTTATAAAATCTTGAATGGCATTTTTAATTTAGAAATTGCTGAAGACGATTGGGATGATTTTGACATTAAAGTTCAGCTTATTAATTTCTTTGATACTGGGCGTGGTGCTAATCCATCCGCAGGTTGGAAAAAGAAATTTCAGGAGCTTTCGGGAACTATTGATAGTAAAAAGCTTTTACTAACCGCCAATACAGTTTTGAAAAATGACAATTGCAAAAACTTTGAGTTTGATTATGGGGCGCAATGGGGGGATGATACAGCAAAACGATTTTTGAAATCGGCACAGTGGATAAGAGCTATTTTATGATGAATAATCCTCGATAAATTGATCTGTTTGAACTGCATTGTATAACCCAAAATGCGATGTGTAAAGTTATAAATTAAAAGATGTCTGCTCGACTATAATAATATAACCCTAAAACAACGGTGACATTCACCTGTGAAACATGAATAAAAGTTTTCAGTTAGAGGTAAATCAAGAATATCTCTATTTATTATATAAAGCAAAAAACACAATCTGGTATTTCAACGAGCTAGTTAAAAGTGGTTATTCTGGTTATTCTGCGATCAAATTTCAGAATGAGAATGGCATTTTTGTTTGGTTAGAAAATATTAGGATTGAAGATAGCTATTACTGTGGAGTTTTGTCAGAAAATAATGAGCCAAAAAAAGTCCCTTTAAATACAGCTATAGACTGGATGATTATTGAGGGGCAAAGAATGCTTGGAGGCTACTCTATAAGACATTATTGGAATTCGCTGGGAGAAGAGGAAAAACTCAATTTTGAAATAGAATGTGGATTTCGAATTGACGAGGGTAATGATTTTTTCAGACCAGATCGTTCTACGCCTGAAGGTGCAATTTTAAGTATTGAGGAGTTTTATGGTCACAAAGATCTTGATGGAATTATTTCCTGTAAAGATTTCAGGAAGGAAGCTGAGAATATTATGATAGGACATTCTGTAGAAATTACTGAGAAGACCCATGAAATGATAACATCAGCCTTGAAAGTATCATTTTTTGAAGAGTTGGAGTTAAATGGGTTTCCAAAATTTGAAGGTTTAGACAGGGTTTTCACCATGGAATATCAAAGAGAAGATCAGCAATTAATAGAGGAGAAGGTTATTTACAGTGACGGTACAGTTACTATAAATAGACTGTGGGTATGGTATTCTGGCAAAGATGGCTGGAAAGTATTGAACCTTGTTGAATGAAATTAATTATGAAATGCGAATAGAGATGAAATTAGAAGATATTATTAAAGCAGTCAGACGCAATTCACTAGCTACCTTGTTAGGCGATCAGTATATAGACCTGGATTTTGACAAGATTATAATTTTTGCAGAACATTCTGTTAGTACAGATACAGAATATCAGTTTTTTAAGTCAAAAAGAGGTATGGGCGAATTGCTAAAAGCGGATAATATTAGTTATGAACGTCTGTGCTCGTTGAAGGAATTAAGCCGACTAATAGATTTGTTCCTTGCGAAATATGATAAAAAAACCGATGATGTATTGGTGATCGAAATCATTGATCATCTTGATAACAATAAAATCTAATACTCTTTATGATTAAGAGTTCCAAATTATGAAATACTTTATTATTACCCTAGTTCTTTCAATAACCAATTTTGCCAAAGCACAACAAAATAAGTTTTACGATGATGCTTTTCAGACGATAAATAATATGTTGGCTGATAAACAGGCTTATAGTTTTAAAACTGCTTTGCTAAGTGTTGAAGATGCTTATTATCAAGGTAAGCTGGATACAGTCGAAGTAAACCGGAAAATAAAATTCATGGCCAACTTTGCAAAAAAAATTATAGAAAGTAGAGACTTGACCTATGACGGAAACGATAAAGTAGCTGTGAGTAAATATGCTGCTATATTTTCAATTATCTGTCAAGAAACACCGATTGTTATAAATAAGGATACGCTTCATTATAAACCCTTTTCTTATGATTTTAATGACGTTTTTGGTCAAAAAGAGCTAACAAACCTTTTTGTTTCCAAACTGGTCAATACGCAGAAAGGTAACTGTAATTCTCTACCATACCTATATAAAATACTTGCAGAAGAGATTGGTGCTGATGCGAGTTTGGCGCTGGCTCCAAACCACATCTATATTAAGCATAATATAAAGTCAATAGGTTGGTACAATACGGAATTGACGAGTGGTGTTTTCCCACAGGATGCATGGCTTATGGCATCGGGATTTATACATTTGGATGCGATACAGAACGGTGTTTATATGAAGGCTTTAACTGATCGTGAAAGCCTTGCCCTATGTCTGGTGGATCTTGCCAATGGCTACAAGAGATCTTTTCCCGAAAATGATGGAAGCTTCGCCCTGAAATGTGCGGAAAGAGCTTTGCAGGTTTATCCTTATTTAGTGACCGCATTGATTTTAAAAGCTGAAACGCATAAGGAGCAATATCAAAAATTAGTTGCTACTGAACCAAAAGCAAAAGAATTGCTTTCTTTGTTGAATAAAGAATATAAGCATATTCATGAAATAGGTTATCGAAATATGCCTGAAGGAATGTATTTGGAATGGTTGGTTTCTTTGAAAACTGAACGAAAAAAATATGAAGACACGAGGTTGTCCCATTAGTTCGGTTTAGTTTTTAAGTGTATACTCAAATAAATTTCCCTTTAACAAAAGATATTATAGTATTATAGCGGTCCAGAATTATTAAATTATGCCAAAAATTATGAACTTTAAATCATAGTTAGGACATATAAATAATTCAAATTATGACGAATGAATATAGAGATGCTGTAAGAAACCATTATTTGATACTCAAAGAACAGGGGATAATTTCAAATAATATGCTGTACTTAACTCCAGCGAAGGTTAGAAATGAGTGTATCATGAGCTACATGGAAATTACGAACCATTATGATATGCGTACACTCAAAAATTTCATGGATAAGTCAATGAAGGACGAGGTTTCGCTTTTGGAAGTTAAAATGATTAATCCGGCAAAATTTAAGCCTTTAATTTACTTCCTGAAAAAGGATAAGAATACTTCTGAACTAGCTATAGAAATGGCGGCCTGGCTTTTGAATTTTACACCACGTCCATATAGCTATTTTGCATATTTAAAGCACAAGGAGACCGGAAAACCGATCAATCCATATCTGGAACAACATGGTGTATCCGATTCGATGTTATCTGTTCAAGTGAAAGCCCCTGAAACCTTTCATGAGCCAATTTCGCCGCAAAGTCATACACTTGAGATTGTGAGAAATGAATTAATGAATGGGAATACAGTGGAAGGAGATTCTAACTATGCTGAAACTCCAGTCATGATTGAATATCCTTCTGGCGTTAGGGTCATTGTTAAAAGTTCGGATATTTCTTTTATATCAAAGCTGATCAAAATATAAATCTGATTATTTCAAAGAATTACGGTAAACCGTAAAATCTCTGTGTTTTGTTTATTATTTTTGGGATAATGACGAAAGAAATAACGCTAGGATCGCTCCCAGAGAATAAAAAGTTTATTTTTGGGGGTGTAGAATTTACTAAAAAATTCAATACGGATAGGGAAGACGAGTTCACGATCTGCCACATTGGGGATACCGAATTTGCAGTTTATATTTCAGGCTGTGCCTGGGTTAAATATGAAAGTGAATAGCAACAGTTATCTTCAAAAACAATCGGAAGTCTCCTAAGGTGACAGGCTTCCGATTGTTTTCCTAAATTCACTCAATTCTTTATAGCTGCCTTTAATTCCTTTATTTCCTGCATTAATCTCAATAACATTGATTTTACATCTTCACTTGCAAAGTCGATAATCTCAAGTTCCTGGGGTGAATAGCTGCCAGCATGTTGCCAGATTTCCCATAAGTCAGAAAAAGGAATTTCATAGTTTTCATAGAAGCTTTCATTTGATTTCACAGTGATGGACTTTTTATTTATGCTTTCTATCCGCTTAAATATAAAATCGGTGCGTGTGATAAGGAGATAAACTTTACCTAATTTTATATCACTAATACGCTCTACGTATTCTCCAATAACATACGTGCCATCTTTGTAAGGGGGCATAGAATCGCCTTCTGCGGGAAAAGCCCTATACTTACCATTTCTTAGAAATGGAAGAGACATTGTCTGTAACCCCTCGATGTATTCAGGATCTGCATATCCTTTAAGATAGCCCATTTTAGCTTTGTAAGGAACTATTTCTATCTTGTTTTCCCCTAATGAGTCCGTCTTAATAGGAAGCAGTATTCTGTTATCCGGCAGATTGAGCATTTCTTCCAGTTTATATTTTCTTAGGTCAACAGTCAATAATAGATCTGTACTGATATGATAATAGCGGGAAATAGCTAACAATACATCCAGAGGAGGAGTGTATTTCGCAGTCTCATATTTTGCGTATGAGTCTCTGGAAATCATCAATTTCTCAGCAATTTTTTCTTGTGAGAGATTAGGTGCCTGTTTAAGTCGCAAATACCTTATGTTATCCGCTAGAATAGAGAGTGTTGACATTTTGTGACAATTTATCACAACAAAAGTAATATAAATTGTGATAAATCTTCTCAATTTTGCTAAATAATTTAGTAAACATGAATCGGTCTATCGTACATATGGATTTAGATACCTTCTTTGTTTCCTGCGAGCGGCTTGTAAACTCACAGCTTAATGGTATCCCATTGATTATTGGTGGAGGAGACCGCGGTGTGGTTTCTTCCTGTAGTTATGAAGCAAGAACTTTCGGCGTTAGATCCGCCATGCCAATGAAAATGGCGCTACGTCTTTGCCCACAGGCTAAAGTAGTGAAGGGCGATATGGAATTGTACAGTAAGATGTCCCATACTGTTACAGAAGTTATTGAAGAAAGCGCACCGGTAATGGAGAAAGCTTCCATCGATGAGTTTTATCTTGACCTTACCGGTATGGATAAATTTTTTGGGGCATATAAATGGACGAATGAGTTAGGTGCCAGAATTGAAAAAGAAACAGGACTTCCGATCAGTTATGCCTTGTCAATAAATAAAACAGTGAGCAAAATTGGTACGGGGGAATCCAAACCTCACGGTCATCGGGAGATACCTTCAGTAGGCGTTCATTCATTTTTAAACCCTTTGTCGATCAAAAAGATGCCTATGGTAGGGAATGCAACTTTTCAGCTGTTTTCAAGAGTTGGAATAAGGACTATAGGCACGTTATCAGAAATGCCGGTTGAGGTGCTCCAACAGATGATCGGAAAGAATGGTGTTGATCTATGGAAGAAAGCCAATGGAATTGATGAAACTCCTGTCGTACCATATTCAGAGAGAAAATCAATCTCAAAAGAAAGAACCTTTAATAGCGATACGATGGATGTGTATGAAGTTAGAAGTATTATTTCGGGAATGGCCGAACAGTTGGCCCATCAGCTTCGCCAAGAAAAATGGTTGGCAGCAACCGTAGTAATTAAGATCAGGTATTCAAATTTTGATACCGAAACCAAACAGAGCCGTGTAAGCTATACATCATCTGATCACACTTTGGCAAGAGTTGCGCTTGAACTTTTTGATAAAGTATATGTGCGAAGGATGCGTCTCCGTTTAGTGGGTTTAAGATTTACTGATCTTGTCCATGGTAGTTATCAGATGAATTTATTTGAGGATAATGCTGAGCTCATCAGCTTGTATCAGGCAATGGATAATATTAAGAATCGTTTCGGAAAAGATGCGGTCGGCAGAGCCGTGGGTTTTAATTTTTCACGCTAATTGCTCAACTATGTATTTGAACTGTCATTCCTATCACAGCCTACGTTATGGAACGTTATCCATTGACGATCTTGTATGCCAGGCATCCGCAATGGGTATTAAAGAGCTTGTTCTTAGTGACATCAATACGATTACGGGCATTTATGAATTTAAGAAAAAATGTGAAGAGAAAGGAATAAAGCCGATCGTTGGTGTTGAGATACGTAAGGGGAATGAATTGCTCTATATTGTCATTGCAAAAGAGTTTACCGGAATAGGAGAGGTAAATCGGGCTCTAACATCTTATAATTGCGATGGTATCGATCTACCTGAGCGACCAGATTTTGAAAACTGTTTTATCATTTATCCACTGAATGCTCACAGACCTGAACAGCTTAATGATAATGAATATATTGGAATTCAGGAGGGAGAGCTAAATATGTTGATCCGCAAAGAATATCAAAGGTTGATTTCCAAAATGGTCATATTACACCCTGTGACTTTCAGCACGAAGAAGGAATTCAATCTGCACCGGATTTTGAGGTCTATTGATAATAATATGTTGCTTTCTAAATTACCAGAAAGCGAAATTTGCTCGAAAACAGCGTATTTAAAATCACCACAAGTAATTTTAAATGACTACCGGAATTATCCGCAAATTATCCAGAATACAACTGTAATTCTTTCGGAGTGCGGTTTTGACTTTACATTCGAAACACCACGCAATAGAAAATTTTATACAGGATCTAAGAAAGATGACCTGCGGCTTTTAACACGGTTAGCTTTTGCTGGACTGGAAAGACGTTATGGGAAAAGTCACGGAGAGGCAAAACAGCGGATCGAAAAGGAATTGAAAGTTATTGATGAACTTAATTTCAGTGGATATTTCCTGATCACATGGGATATTATCAGGTATAGTAATAGTGTGGGTCTTATGCATGTTGGTAGGGGCAGTGGTGCGAATAGTATTGTCGCTTACTGTCTGGGTATTACCGATATCTGCCCCTTGGAACTCGATCTATATTTTGAGCGGTTTTTAAATGAGAACCGAAAAAGCCCACCGGACTTTGATATTGATTGGAGCTGGCAGGATCGGGATACTATATTGGAGTATATCTTTGACCGTTACGGCAAAGATTACGTTGCGTTCTGTGGGACGAATGTTGAGTTTAAGTACCGATCTATTATCTGGGAGGTAGGGAAGGTGTTTGGTTTACCGAAAGAGGAACTCGATGAATTGTCGAAATATCCTGAAAGAGTATTTCGAGATGAGATAGTACAGCAAGTTCAGAAGTATGGAAAGCTCTTAGAAAAGTTTCCAAATCAGCGTTCCATGCATTCTTGTGGGATTATTATTTCTGAAGAACCCCTGACAAATTTTACCGCACTGGAAATGCCGCCCAAGGGATTTCCGATCGTGCAATGGGATATGCATGTGGCAGAAGAAATTGGATTTGAGAAATTCGATATCCTATCCCAGCGGGGGCTGGGTACAATCAATGATACAGTTAGGCTTCTGGAAGAGAAAAGAGGAATTAAGGTAAACATCAAAGACACTAACATTTCCAAGGATGAAGAAAAATGCAATGAGTTTTTAAGCCAGGGAAGGACAATAGGTTGTTTTTATATCGAAAGTCCTGCGATGCGCGGGCTGCTGCGAAGGTTAAAATGTGACAACTATAAAGTGCTGGTGGCAGCATCGTCGATTATACGTCCAGGAGTGGCGCAGAGCGGCATGATGCGGGAATATATCTTTCGGCACAACAATCCAGATAAGTTTGAATATTTCCATAAAGTTTTTGAAGAGCAACTCGGTGATACCTATGGCATCATGGTATACCAGGAAGATGTTATTAAGATTGCGCTGCATTATGGGGGAGTATCCGCAGCGGATGGTGATATTCTCAGAAGGGCAATGAGCGGAAAAGGTAGGTCACTTTCGGCACTTCAAAAAGTAAAAGACGATTTTTTTGCATCTTGCAGACAACAGGGACACCCGCAAGAACTGAGTGCAGAGATTTACCGACAGATTGAATCATTTGCAGGCTACTCATTTTGCAAGGCACATTCTGCATCTTACGCTGTAGAAAGTTATCAGAGTTTATATCTGAAAGCATACTATCCGTTGGAGTTTATGGTGTCAGTTATCAATAATATGGGTGGTTTTTACCGGACGGAGGTGTATGTTCATGAAGCAAGGATGTCTGGTGGAAAGATTATGAATCCATGTGTAAACAGGAGTGAGCACCAAGCTACGATTTATGGCGATGAGATCTATTTGGGATTTATGCATCTTGAAAAAGTTGAATCAAGACTCGGACAATTGATTCCCGAAGAAAGGAGAAGAAATGGACAATACAAATCCATTGAAGATTTTATCAAACGAATACCTATTGGTATAGAAACATTGCAGATTTTGATTTTTATTGGGGCATTTCGGTTTACTGCTGTACCGAAGAATGAATTGCTTTTAAAAGCAAGGGTATTGCTTGGAGACTTTAAACCCGAACGTAGATTTGAAACGTTGTTTGAAGAACCTGTGAAGGAATTTAAATTTCCAGAGTTGAAAAGGAACATCTTTGAAGATGCATTTGATGAGATTGAGATTCTATCTTTTCCGGTGTCTTGCACACCCTTTGATCTGTTGCAGACAAAGTACAGAGGAACTGTGATGGCCAATGACCTTGTACAATACCATAAAAAGCAGGTGAAGATGCTTGCATATCTGATTTCGCGTAAGCATGTACCTACAAAGAGGGGGACTATGTATTTTGGAACCTGGGTCGATGTCAATGGAAATTACTTTGATACGGCTCATTTTCCAGATTCTCTTGAAAAGTATCCATTTCAAGGGGGTGGGTGCTATCTGCTTTTGGGAATAGTAGAAGTAGACTTTCATTTTCCTACGATTACAATAACTAAAATGGCAAAGATGCCATTTATTCCTGATCCACGATATTCGCACGATGAGGATAAGAAATACGAAGCACAGCAACGTATGAAAGAAGATGTGAGTATGACTTTTCGGGCACCTTATCCTCAGGAACATGAAATTGGATTACCAAGAATAGGTTTTGATAGCAAGTTAAAAGAGTAAATTAATTCAGATTTTGTATTATTTTGTTAATTGATATCTCTTTTTAGATTCGGATTTCCATATAGGTGTAAACATGCCCAAGCTGCTGGTGTAGGATATCGCTCATATACTTTCTTGTTTGCATTGAACATCGCCTCTGATACAGTTTGACCTTCTTCAAATGACTTTAAAAATTCTGGTAACCAATATTTTGGAACTGTAACATCTAGTGCCCAGCATGGCGCGATGACAGCATCATAGCCCTGAGCAATAAATCTCTTAATCAAAGACGTTACGTTGTTCCTGAAAAACTCTGTTTTCATAGAGGCTGAATGGCAAACAAAGAAGATCAAAATTTTCCCTTTTCCAATGATGGTGTTTAAGTCATATGTGAAGTTACCTCCCTGAGAGATCATTTGGGTGTCGGAAATGTTTTTTGCACCGTGCGAGCATACTATATTGATCTCCGCAGATAGAGGAGTTTGTAATTGTATTTCCTGATGAACAACAAAAGAAAATTCTTGCAGCGTATTTTCAATATTTCCATATAAGTAGCTCAGCGGAATATCTCCACTTTCAATAGGTATCCAGATAGATTTCCTGTAATCAAAATGTAATGGTTTAGTTCCCTTTTTTTCTAAAAGCCATTCGGTCGAAAGGACATTAGTAACAGGAATATGTTTAGCGATAAAGTCGCCTACGCCATTTAGAAATAAGTTATGAGGAAATCTTGCCAGCTCCATATCATTTACAATATACAGTCCCTGAGCCATATTATGAATTGACAACTTTCCAATACTAAGCTGTTTGATCATTCTAATTTCTTCATTTTCATACTCTTCGGGATAGACCTGTCGTATACTTCGACTCTCTTTTACGGTATCATTAAATTCAAGATCAACAAAATAGTCACTATCAAGTAATTGTTTATATATACTATGATTCCAGTCCTTAAGAAGATGAAATGAAAATACATCATTAAATAACTGCAACTCGGATAATTGCTCCTCCGCAGAGGCAAGCCAGCACATTGCGATCCCGGTACTGAGTGATAGTTCCTTTTTAAATTCCTCCGTATTATCATAGAGTGTTTCTAATTCATCAACATTTATCTCCGGTAGAATTAATGGGACAAGTTCGGCTGATTTTTTTTCTTGAAACAGGATACTGTAATCAGACTTTAGTACCATGGACAAAAGGAAAGCTGCAGCATTCTCCTTTTTTGTGCTATAGTCAATAAGTCGTTCTGAAATCATGATGGCAGTTTTGTTATCGTAAACAAAGTCTGCTGTATTTCTTGTTTCATTCAATTTAACAAGAGATTCCTTTAAATGCTTTTTTAGATCCTCTGAATCCGCATGAATGATATCCTTGTATTTTTTAACGTTCTCCGGTGGAACAATCATTTCAAATGTGGAAAGAAAAAAACCAAATCCACTGGCACTAAAGTCCGCAGATGGGTAAGTTCTTTTGATATTGTATAGGGTTAGAAGCCAAGGCGTAGCGTCGTTAATTCCTCCAGCCAAGATGTTTTCTCTTTCTGTACGCAGATAATCGAGTAATTTCGATGGAAGAGATTGATCATGCATCATTAGTAAAACGGTGAAATATCCGTGATCGAGAGATCTCCTTTCATAGGCCGGAAAATTGATTTCTGCAGGGATTTCAGTATACAATTCAATGGCAAATTCATAAAATTTAACATTTCTAAAAAATTTAAAGCTTTGCCAGATAATTTCCCTTGTTAACCTAACTGAATACGGCGGTTTCTTTTCTAGTAAGCAGGTTAAAGCAAGATTAATATAAATTAAAGAAGCATGGATGCTACCAATGTTGGAATATATGCGGAAACTATTAAAATAACCCGCTTCAGGGATACCGTCTTTATAGGATGACAGTATGACCTCTTCTGCAAAATCACGTCCGGGTTGATAATATTCGGAGGAGCTTAACCTATCAACAATAAGCCCAACGCTATGATAAAATAATTCTGGATTGTTGAGTGCTAGCAGTATTTGACGTAAGAATCCTGCCAGAGATATATTTGAGATAACCAGACCTTCATCCCAATTTAATTGCTTGGCATCATTCTGAAATTTCCGGATAACCAAAGTAGCCATCTTTTTTTTATTCTGATCGGAAATTGTTGAAATATCAAAATTATTTTCTGATAACCTCTGTTCTTTTTTCTTTTTATAGGAAGCTTCTAAAATCGGCTCCATCATTTTGATTGTATGATCATCCGGTTTATGATCCATAATAGAGAGGTCAAATAAATTAAAGTTCTTTGAGCCCAGAAGTTTGTTATAAAGCTCAAGGAAAAGATCAATGGAATACGGAAGAGAATGATCACTATTTTGTTCTAAACTATGTAAGAAAGCTGGTATATGGTTCCGATACTCAAAGTAGTCCGTAGCCATACCGGAAATAATCTCCCGATAAAGGGTTGTCAGTTCATTTTGGTATCTGTTATGATTGTGAAGTCGTTCATCAGTAAGTTTTCTGTTGAAGTCCTGTACTTTTATTATATTCATATACTTTTAAAAATCTTAGGGTGATAGGATGGCTTTATTACAGGGAAATCACAATCCAATTATACGGAAGTATTTGCCTTAATAACAAATTTAACTATTCTTGAGTATCGAGGCAATCAAAATTAGATTTAAGCAAATAATTCGGCTTTTTTTAGTGCTGGAAAACAAGCTGTTTTGATATATAATGAGCTGAACATTGCTGTTATTCAGGATTTATTACTACCATTAATGCCGCTTAATAAACAAATCTACTTTTTGCAGACCTTAAGATTTCTTTTTTGAAATAAATATTTTCTAACTTTACTCTTCTAACAATAGCCTTATTATGACATCCAGAAAAGAGATCGAAGAAAAGGCACTGCTAATAAAGTTCCAAAGCGGTGATAGGAGAGCAATGGATACACTTTTCCGGATCTACCATCCCGCATTGATCTTTTTTGCCCATAGACTACTTGTCAATTTTGATCAGGCTAATGCACAGGAGATTGTTCTTGACGTTATGCTCAAAACATTTGAATTACGGGAAACCTTTAAAAGTTATGACAGTGTTAGAGCATTTTTGTATATCTCCACAAAAAACAAGTGCTTTGATGTTATTGAGAAAGAGAAGGTACGGTTAAATCGGATGAACAAATATTCGCAGGGGCTAGAGGAACTCGATGAGGAGAACATATTGAGCAAAATGATCCATACAGAGGTACTTCTTGAATTGAGTCAATCTATTGAGCTTCTTCCCGAACAATGTCGGAATATTATGCAAAGTTTAATGGATGGAATGACACCTAAAGAGATCGCCGAAGAATTTCATATTAGTGTCAGCACTGTAAACAGCCAGAAGGCACGGGCTATTTCCATATTGAAAAAGACCCTTTCCAATAAGGGGATTGCACTTTTGCTTTTATGCATTTAACTTGTATACCATCCTTTATTCCTACCTAAATAAGTTTATTTCTTTGGTTAAATATCTGTATTTTTAGCGTTTTAATTCCTAATTTCTTCTCGTGGAGAAGTATGATTTCAAACAATAATAAATGGAAAGAGTAGTATTTGATACCAATGCATATAGGTACCTAATTAAAGATTTAAGTTTTGATGATTTAGATGATTACATGCTTGAGATCCGAGCAAAGGAAAAGAAAAATAACCTGGAAGCATCCATTAGTCCAATTGTCATACAGGAACTCTTGGCACATGTCGCGGGCCGAAGTGGGAGCAGTTTATTTCAAAAGTCTTTAAACGCGATTAAAGCAATGTATCTTCATTGTTTTGATAATGGGTTTTCTAGAATGTTAGCTAGACCAGAAATGCTTGTGGCCAAATATATGTTTGGATTATCAAGTGAAAAGAAAGTGCAAACAGGCAATGCATTTATTGAAATTGTACGTGATTTGGCTACGTCTCCCACCAATGAAATCTTTGAGCGTTTGGAAGATAACCTTAATAAAACCAAGAGTTTCGTAAAAAATGCAGAGCACTTATACGCGACATCATTTTTGACAAAGCTAAAGGAATATGATCCTGAGATGGAAGATTGGGCTGTTTTTCCTAATAATAAAGAGAAGCGGAGGAAACTTTTAAATGAGATCCGATCCGCTGAGTTCTCTCAATTTTTAGCACGAGAGTATATAGAGCCAGTATTTAATTATTATGCTTTAGAACATCCTACACTAGTTAGGCCAGATGAGGTTCAGTGGACATTTTTGTGCACTAAATTTGTGAATAATTTTCCAGAGTATATTGCATTGTACAAGTCAGTTTACGAAAATATAATAAACAGCCAGATCAATATGTTTGAAAATAATAGAGCTAATTTTTGGTGGGACACCCAATTGATGTTAAATGTCGGAGAGCATAAGATCGAAAATGATAAATTGTATTTTGTAACCTCTGATAAGGCCATGCTGAAAGTAGGTAGGGAGAACAATGCGAATTTATCCATTTTTACATTTGATGAATATATGGACTATCTAGGATAACTATCCGATGATATTGTAAGCATTTTTATTACCGGCAAAAGTAGCTGAAAAATTCCAGTGTTATTTTATTTAAAATATTTTCATTTTCTTTTGGACAAGCCCTCTATGTTTCCCGTTTCTATAATAAATACGAAACATGAAAGAGGAAGAATTGTTCGATGGATTTGAGATCACGGAACTACTCCATAAGTATATTACTGGACAAAAGCTCCCGTATTGGGACAGGGAGTTCCTGGAGGACTGGATCGAAGAAAGTGAATCCAATAGAGTTATTTTCCAACAGCTGTTGGATCAACACCGATTGGCTGTTGATCTAATCGAACTGAAAGAATCAGGTACTACAACCAAAGATGAACTTGCAAGATTCAATAAAATACTTGACAAGCCACAGCCAAAGAGCATCTGGTTCAGGCTTATGACAGCAGCAGCAGTCCTTTTCACGATTTCAATTTCCATATGGCTTTATAAATTTTATCAGTCAGACAAGATTTTATCGACAGAAGTCGCAACAACTACCTTATCGGGAGATATTCTTCCGGGAAGTGATAAAGCAACGCTAACTTTTGAAGATGGTAGAGTTCTTTCGCTCGCAGGGGATAAAAAAGCTATAAAAGTAGATGAGCAGGGCACTTCCTATATGGATGGCACGAGCATATCACCAAATAAGGTACAGTTTGCAACACTAACAACGCCACGTAAGGGACAGTATAAGATAACACTTCCCGATGGTACTAAAGTTTGGCTAAATGCGGAGTCTTCTTTACGGTATCCTACAAAGTTCACTGATAAAGACAGGTATGTTGAATTGCAGGGGGAAGGCTTTTTCGATGTGGCGCACGACCAGGCAAAGCCTTTTATCGTTGCTTCTAATGGCCAGCAGGTGAAGGTACTTGGAACTAAGTTTAACATCAACAGTTATTCCAATGAACCTTCTGTCAGAACTACGTTAATCAGCGGAAGAGTTGAATTGTTAAGTAGCCGTGACAAGGCAACTGTTATACTTGTTCCCGGCCAGCAAGCTAAGCTAGTCAATGACGGTTTTGCCATAAATTCCGTAGATACCGAACCTTTTACAGCATGGACTTCAAATGAGTTCCAGTTTAAAGGGGCGACTTTGCAGGAAGTCCTGAGACAAATTGAACGATGGTATGATGTTGACGTTGATTACAACAATATTCCAAATATCAAGGTTAACGGAACAATTTCAAGAGAAAAGAAACTCTCCAGTGTTTTATATGCACTTGAAAAAATTACAGATTTACAAATTAATCTATCGAAAGGAATGAGGATTCAGATTAAAAAATAAGAATTTATAGTTTCATATGTTGGCCTGAAAATATGCCGGAGTGTTAGCGCACTCCGGCGATCGGGTCTACATCTTAAATTTCCAGCAACGAAAATTACTTTTTAACCCTACACAAATCTATGAAAAAACATGATTTTTCCAACAAGAAAAACATTCCGCCGTGGGTGGATCTGTTTTCCCACAGGAGAAAACTTCTGCGCAATGGTATAAAGAGTGCAACGCTCTTTATACTGCTTGCCAGCGGTACAGCTTTACAGGCTCAACAGATTAGCCTTTCCTTGCAAAAAGCGCCCATGTCAAAAGCAATTTCAGAAATTCGGAAAGCGACCAAATATGATTTTGTCTACAATGAGGATCTACTGAAAAAAGTTGGGCCTATTACTGTAAACCTGAAAAATGCTTCATTAGAAGAGACATTACGAACACTCTTTGCAAACCAACCGATCGCATTTGAAATTGCGGATGGCATCATCATATTGCAGGAGCGGAAAACATCGAATACTTCCAATTCAAAAAAAAAGGAAACCATAAAAGGAAAGATCGTCGATGAAAAGGGCAATCCATTAGCTGGCGCGACTATTCAGGTTAAGGGCAGCAACTTTGTGGCAAACTCCGATAACAACGGAAATTTTGAATTGCCTTCGGAGTATGCTGAATCTGAGCTAAAGATCAGCTTTTTAGGCTATGCACCAATGTCGGTATCAGCAAAATACATTGACCGGATAACATTGACAACCAATAGCAATGTTATTGATGAGGTATCCGTTGTTGCCAGTGGATATCAATCTATTCCAAAGGAAAGAGCAACAGGGTCTTTTTCCAAGGTCGATAATGCCACCTTTAACAGGCAGGTTTCAACCGATGTTATTAGCAGGCTGAAAGGTATAGCGCCGTCCATTCTATTTGATGAGAGGTCAGGTAGCCCAAAGCTAACCATCAGGGGACAGGCTACGATCTTTGGTAACGATCAACCCCTAATTGTTGTTGACAATTTCCCTTATGAAGGTGATATCAACAATATCAATCCGAACGACATAGACGACATTGATATTTTAAAAGATGCAGCTGCCGCTTCAATCTGGGGAGTTCGTGCTGGTAATGGTGTGATCGTCATTAAGACTAAAAAGGGACGAGCAGACCAGCCCATGAACATAGGATTTACGAGCAATGTCACGATCGGGCAGAAGCCTGATTTAAATTACATCCCCCAAATAAAGCCAACAGATTTCATTGACATTGAAAAGATGCTTTTTGAAAAAGGTTTCTACAATACGATTATCAGCAATACTGCTGCTAATAGACCTTATTCACCTGTGGTCAGCATTTTGAATGACCAGAAAAACGGAATATTGACGGAACAGCAAGCCACCAACCAGATTGATGCACTCCGAAACAATCATCTACGGGATGACATGAGCAAGTATCTCTATCGAAATAGCATCAAGCAGCAGTATGCGCTAAACTTTAATGGAGGAACAAATAAATACACTTATTATTTTTCCGCAGGATTCGATAAAAACCAAAATACTGAAAAAGGCAGCGACTTCAGCAGGATAAGCTTGAACAGTAATCAGGTCTTCCGTCCAATAGAAAAACTGGAAATTTCTGTGGGTCTTGCTTACAACCAGAATAATCAATCTACATCCAATGTAATTTCAATGCTTAACAATATGGGTACTGAATTAATGTATCCGTATGCACGATTGGTTGATGACAAAGGGGATGCTGTACGGGTAATTAAAGATGCAAGTAATGTTTTAAAAGAGAAAGCACTTACTGCTGGACTGCTCAATTGGGATTTTGTACCATTGGAAGAATTGGATTATCAGAACAACAAATATAAACAGTCCGAACTTCGCTTAAATACAGCCATAAAGTACACTTTTATTCCAGCTCTCTCTGCTGAAGTACGATTTCAATACGAAAATCAGTTGGGTCGACGAAAAAACTATTATGATCAGGACAGTTACTTGATGCGTGATCAAATTAATAGATTTACTACCATTAACAATGGGGTTTTGACCCGTAACATTCCACTGGGTGGACGGCTTGATAATACAAATACAGAACTTAATGCATTGAATGGTAGGTTTCAATTAAATTATGATCAAAAATGGAACAAACATCAGGTTAATGCTATTGCTGGATTTGAAGTTCGAGAAACAAATTCTAACGGAATCAGTTCAAGGCAATATGGTTTTGACCCGAATGTAGGTTCGAGCATCTTAGTCGATTATATAACCCGTTTTACACAATATGGAAGAAATGGCACTGCTACTATATCAAATTTTGATAACTATTCTGGTACAGTTGATCGAATCCGCTCATACTATTTAAATGGAGCCTATAATTATGATCTCCGCTATGTTGTTTCTGCTAGTGCCCGCATAGACCAATCCAATCTTTTTGGAGTGAAGACCAATCAAAAGTCTGTCCCTTTATGGTCTACGGGTGTCAAATGGAATATTAACAAAGAGGATTTTTATCATCTGGAATGGCTTTCGCAATTAAGCCTTCGATCGACTTTCGGATATAGTGGAAACATTGACAGAACTACAACAGCATATACAACTGCCCGTCTCTCAAGGAATTTATACAATAATTTACCAAACGCGGATCTTGTAACGCCGCCAAATAATGAACTTCGTTGGGAGCGTAACCGGATGTTTAATATCGGCGTTGATTTCGCTTCAAAAGACAATAGGTTCTCTGGAAGTATTGAATATTTTAACCGTAAAGGAAAAGACCTTATAGGGAATGGAGATATAGATCCTACTACCGGATATGCATCTTTTCGTGGGAATGTAGCAAATATGACAGGTAAAGGTATTGATATCGAACTGAATTCTATAAATATTCAAACAGAATCTTTTGGTTGGAAAACAACGGCAATTTTTTCTTATGCTAAGGACATAATAACAGCTTATAAACGACCAACTAGCCTTACCAATTTTGTCGCTGATAATAGTATAATTAGAAACGCAACGTTATACAATCCCATTGTTGGCAGATCGCTGTTTGGTATTTATTCTTATCCGTGGGCAGGATTAGATCCGCAAACAGGTCAAGCTAGAGGTTTCTTAGATGGCGAACCTTCTACACAGTATGCCCAGATAACTCAACAACTGGCGGAGGATCCTGAGAATAGACTTGTATATCATGGTAATGCATTAGCACCATATTTTGGGGCTTTGCGGAATACTGTTAGTTACAAAAACTTTAACCTATCGTTTAATATTACTTATCGTTTTGGGTACTATTTTAAACGAAATTCTATAATGTACTCTTCTCTCTATAGCAATTATTATGCACATGGCGATTATTATAGAAGGTGGCAAAAACCAGGAGATGAGCTGACGACGACCGTTCCAGCAATGGTCTATCCGGGAGTGAACGTCGCTGATCAATATTATCTTAATTCAGAAATATTGGTATGTAAAGGTGATCATATTAGGCTTCAAGATATAAACTTAAGTTACAACCTTGATTCCAAAGTATTACAAAAGCTTCATCTTAAAAACGTACGTCTTTTTGGCTATGTAAATAATGTCGCCATGATTTGGAAAGCTAACAAAGAAAATTTAGACCCTGATTTTCCAACAACGAAACCCGTAAGGACTTTTGCTTTGGGGCTTAACTGTAACCTTTAATCAGACTGCTATGAAAAAGAAAATAAAACTATTGTTGCCATTAACTCTGCTATTTCTTCTGCTTTCTTGTTCGAAAGAGTGGCTTGAGGAAAAGCAAGACATAAAACTTATTATACCTACGACACTTAATGATTTGAGTCTACTTATGAATTCGAGTCAATTTCTTTACGACGGCCGAGGTGCAATGGAAGTATCTTGTGACGATTTTGATGTAACTCTTGAACAATACAATTCGTTGTGGATAGATTTTGAACGTAAATTGCTAACATGGACAGTAGATGTGTTTCCTAAATTAGGTTATGGTACTACCCAGGAAGAGTGGGAGCTACCTTATGTCCAGATCCAAGCTTGTAATGTAACATTAAAAGCACTTGAAAAGATTAAGCGAACATCAAGCAATATTGAGTTATATGACCGAATTAAAGGCTCTGCATTGTATTACAGATCAAAAGCATTTTTAAACCTAGCAATGACTTTTTGTAAATATTATGACGCCAATACTGCTGATACGGATCTTGGCATTCCTTTAAAAATAAATGATGATATCAATGAACCAATTTTTAGGAGCAGTTTAAAGCAAACTTATCAGCGGATCGCGGAAGATCTAAGTTTGGCTGCAACATTATTACCTCAAAACGCGATTTCATCGACTCACATAACAAATTCAGGAGCATATGCATTACTTGCAAGGACATATCTATATATGAATGATTACAAAAAAGCATTTGATGCATCTCAGAATTCACTAAACCTAAATTCTTATCTTGATGATTACAATACATTTGATCCTTCAGAATCTTACCCCATTCTGTCAAAGAGTAAAGAAGTGCATATTATGATTGAAATGACAACAGGGTATGGTACTTCAGGAAATAGCTATTCCTCAATACCAGACGAATTGTATGATCTTTATGATAATAATGATCTTAGAAAACTATTATATTTTAGAAAGCAAAACGGGAAGAACGTTTGGCGTGGTGCTCCCATTGGTAATAATCTATCGGGTACTGCGACTGATGAAGTTTTTCTCATTGGAGCAGAATGTGCAGCCAGATTAGGAGATAAAGTGAAAGCGATGGAAATGCTCAATACTTTGCTTATTAAAAGATATATAAAAGGCAAATTCTTGCCGTTGTCGGCCAGTTCAGATTTAGATGCGCTTGATTTAATATTGAAAGAAAGAAGAAAAGAATTATTGAAAAGAGGACTTCGATTTCAAGATCTTAAACGTTTAAATAAAGATCCTCGTTATGCGAAAACATTGACAAGAATTGTTGGTAATAAAGTATATACGCTCCCACCCAATGACAAACGTTACCTATTTCCAATTCCCCAATATATTATCGATTATAACGGCATAGAAAAGAACTAATATGTCAACATAACTTAATACATATCATGAAAAAAATATTATTTA
Organism: Chryseobacterium bernardetii; assembly: GCF_003815975.1. Taxonomy (NCBI): domain Bacteria; kingdom Pseudomonadati; phylum Bacteroidota; class Flavobacteriia; order Flavobacteriales; family Weeksellaceae; genus Chryseobacterium; species Chryseobacterium bernardetii. Next base: position 4,549,977 of record NZ_CP033932.1, on the reverse strand, counting down.
GTACTATGCTGTATTTACTTATGGTACAGTTTTCCATTGCTCAAAAAAGAACCGTTCTAAATATAAAGTTTGAAAATTTTAAAGATTCTGTTATTCGATTATCGTTTCCAATCTTTGATGGCAAATTTGCCTTATATAGTGCACAGGAGTATGTCTTGGAAAGAAAAGACGGCAATTTCCATTTTGATTTTCCACTGAAAGAAACTACAACAGTATGCATTTATTCAAATATGGTCGGAGGTCTTTTATTTGTCCCAGGAACTTTCAATATTATTGTCAATCCTGGGGACAGTCTAAACTTGACCCTTCGGGATAATAAATCGGGATTAAATAATATGGAAATAACCGGTAAGGGTGCGGAAAAATTACTCATGACAAAAGAAGTTACAAAAATAATGTTTTCAAGTAAATTTTCTAAAAAACCTTACCATAAACAAAATATTACAGAAAGATATCTGGAAGTGGATAGATCACTTGATATTATTGATTCAATTTTTAATAGACATCCTAAAAAGAATACCAGAGATTTTAGGTTAGCAAAAGCTCAACTGGTTAATCAAACTTTGGATGCAATAATGTCGCAGTCAATACAACAATATAACGATTCTGTTGCGACATTATTTAATCAGTTTATCAAACAAAAGAAAAGAATCACACCACTTCTTGATAGCTTAACACTAGATTATTTTGGTGGGCTTCACGTGCTTCCTGCATATATTTCTTTATCTAATATGCACCAATTGGGTCCAAGATATGATTTATTTAGGTACAACTACCCTTTGGAATATGCCTCCTTGGTTAAAAAAGAATTTGGAAATATATCCTACGTAAATGACTATCTCCTTTCCGATAATGCGATTAGCACCTTTCGTGAGAACTGGTACGGACAGAAATCTAAAGACATTTATAAATTTTATGTAGCAAATGTAAATAAAAATAATCCGCATTTTCAGAATGTTCTCAATGAATATAAGACACTAGAAGATGTGCTACAACATGGAAAGCCTTTTTATAATTTTAACTTGCCAGATACAAATGGTGTGTATCATAGTTTAAAAGAGTTAAAAGGAAAAGTCGTTATTTTGGACTTTTGGTTTACTGGTTGCGGAGCCTGTAAAACGATGGTTTCTGAACTTAAAAAGATTGAACCTTCTTTAAAGCATGAAAAAATTCAGTTTGTCTCAATTAGTGTGGATCAAAAAATACCCGTTTGGAAACGTGGAATAGGCATTTTTTCCATAAAAAGTGCATTACAGCTTTACACAGAGGGTAGGAGATATGATCATCCTATTATAAAATTCGCAAAAGTTGGTGCATATCCCACATTAATCGTTTTGGATAAACAAGGTAGGATAGTTGGGATTCCTCCTCATCCAGGAAAAGACCCAGATGGTTTCAAGGAGTACATAAAGAAGTGCTTAAAGTAGAAATTTAAAAGGAAGCGTGCGAAGCAAGCTTCCTTTTTTATACAAAGGAATTATCATTATTGTCTCTTAACTCCTTGTATTACATTTTGTCCAGTAGGTAACTCAGTTTCCAAATCATATTCTCGTGCGCAAGTTTGTGGACCTGGATCGCATGGATGTAGTTGCGGATTATAGGCATCACCCATAGATCCATCTGGATTTACGTAAAAAATTCCTGTTTCGTCTTCGTTCACTGTGTTTGCCGGAGCAAATGAAAATGCTGTAAACGTACCTAGTGCAATTGCTGCAACTCCTAAGGTAATTCTAAGTGATTTCATGATGTTTGGTGCTTTTATAAATCAAAAAGCTAAACTTTAGTTTTTTGCCTACTCTGGGTTTCAGGTTTTCGGCTTCCCCTGTTTTGGTTATTAGTTTTAAATTTAGTACGTGGTCTGAACATGACTACTGTGTGGTGGGCTTTTCTACGAAAACATGATCAGACCAATGATATTTAGCGTCAGCACCGCAAGATTAATCCACAGTTGATCATTCCAGTTCAACCCCCTATAAAGCGAAATACATGAACATGGTATGCTTGGCGCAAACTTTAAGATGTAGATGAGATATCCTGTATATAACAGCAGGACAGATAGCGAGGTTATAAGTCCTATTTTCCTCCACGACTTCTTCAGCAGCAGTATCACAAGTGACAAATGCAGTAGTTGTAAAAAGTAAGGCAGCGGTAATGCAAAAGACGATAATAGATATGCACCATTGATCTGCCTTCTGAAAGTGTCAAAATCAAGGACCTTACTGACAAATGTATATGCCCACATGAGTAGGAGTAAGAATATAATTGTTTCGGCTATCAAGTTTTTCGTTCGCATGGTTTGAGTATTTTGTGATTTACGTTGAAAAGTTATTTCACACACAGTTTAAATCGAGTATTATTTCGAGGTTTTCCATTGGCCACCATGTCTGATCGGTGGGTCTTTGATCGTTTCATCAGTGTCGTCGTTGGAAACGACTCCTGCTTGAATTGTATCGCTATTTTTTGACATTTCCGTTTTTGAGTTGACAATATTCAGTTTTCCCAGTTCTAACGGTTCCTCTATTTCGGATTCTCGACAGGAGTGTAAAATGACCGCTCCTGCGATGATTAATATTGTTGAGATAATAGTTTTCATTTTGTTAAAAATTTTAAGAATTATCCCGGCCGGTTATTTCGAATTCAAGAGCGAAGGTAGAGGGCATTGGAAGACGGAAAAACTGTTTAGTGCGCCCGTTGAACAATTTGAATGCGCAAATTGTTCAAATTGAGCATTGTTATAAATTTGATAATCAGGGTTTTAAAATGTTTTTATGGTATGTTGCAGTTTTTTGTTTTTGATAAATAATGGTTTGGCGATTTTTACTAATTTTATATAAACTTGACCTATGAAATTCTCCTCTTTTCATATCATAATTGTTTTATGTTTGTTGCACTGTGAATTTCTCTGTGCCCAGCAAGAGGAGTACAGTAAGTATTATTATATAAGGAAAAATTATGAAGTGTTCTCAGAGAATGATTTCAGGGCACTTCCATTCATACGTAAGTACATTGCTGAAGCAAAAAAGGATAAGGATTATGATAAATTGTATCAGGGATATGCAGACGGTGTCGAATTCTCTGCTGATCGTACTGAAAAACTTAAATTTGCAGACAGTACAATCATTGCCGCCAAATTATCCCACAAACAGGCGTTAGTAAGTTCTGCATACCTCGAAAAGGGAGTTGTTTACTATTTCCATTTTAAAAAATACCAATTGGCATTAAATGAGTTTCTTATAGCAGTTCAGTATGCTCCAAAAGATACAGATCCCTATTATCAGAACCGGCTAAATTATCTGATCGGAGTTGTCAAAAGCTATATAGGCCACTACGATGAGGCATTGCCCATTTTTATAAAGACACGGAACCATTTTGCGTCAGAGCTAAAGAAACAGCAAGATCCTAATATTCTATACGATTCTAGGAGAGGTAACTATAATAGTCTTCATCAGATGGCTATTTGTTATCGAAATATGGGAAAATTTTCACTAGCCGATTCTATTGTTAGCATTGGACTTACAGAAATCGGTTCTACCCGCGAACATAGGCAGGAATCGGGATATTTTATAAAAGAGAAAGGAATTTCCGAGTTTCGGAAGAAGGAATTTTCAACTGCTATCGCCTCACTTATCGCTTCATCAGTAGCACTTTCGAAAATTAATGATTTTTCATGGTTAGCTGTAAACTATTCATATTTGGGGAAATCCTATCTTGAATTGGGGGATGAACCCCATGCTTTAAGAAACTTTGAAAAAGTCGATTCCATTTTTCAGAAGCATGGTTTCATTGTTCCCGAAGTTCGGGATACCTATGAACTTTTGATTGATCATTACAAAGCAAATAATGGCATAGAGAAGCAATTATATTATACCAATCAGCTTTTAAAAGTAGATAGCGTCTTATTCAGAGATTTCAATTATCTGTCCAAAAAGATAAGCAAGGAGTATGATACACGTTTACTGAAAGAAGATAAGAAGCGACTTGAAGATAAATCCATAAGAGACAGAGTGGCCCAATGGGGATTAGGAACAGTCGCAGTCACTTTAGCTGCTACCATGCTGTTTTATAAACGAAGAGAAAAAAGAATCCGAAAGAAATATGACATTCTGGAGCAAAAGATCAAAGCTAGAGATAGCGCTAATATGGCAATTAAAATAGAAGAAAAGCAAGATGGCAATAAACTTGAAATTGACCCAAAAGTTATAGAAGAAATACTGCATAAATTACAGGACTTTGAGGATAAGGGAGGGTTTAGGGAGAATGGGATTACACAGCATAAATTGGCGGATAAATTTGATACTAATCATTTCTATCTGTCACAGATCGTGAACGAATACAAAGGCATGAATTTCACTAAATACCTCATAGATTTAAGGATCAAATATATAACTGATAAACTCTATAATGACCCGGAATACCGAAAATATAAGATCGAAACACTTGCGGAAGAATGTGGCATGGGCTCAAGAAATCATTTTTCGAAACTTTTCAAAGAAATCAATGGAATAGGACCAGCAGATTTCATAAAAAGACGTAAATATGATTTAGATCTGGATCAGAATCTTGCCATTGAAGCAGTTTCCCAATAAATCCGTCTGCGGTTTACAACTGAAGAAATAGTGAAATAAGTATGGTGGGGTAATTTAAATATTTTTTTTGCATTCTTTTTCTCGGATTGAAGTTCATTATTTCATAAAATTTACATGTAAAACTCTGATTAGTAGAATTACGACAATTTTTAAAATAATGTCAAAATCATTTTGCCGTGAAGTTGTAAGGTATTATATTGCAAAACCAAAATCATTAAAATGCTTATGAAAAAGAATGAATACAACCCAACAATAGTTCGCGTATCTTAATACTTAAAGAGTAATTTCGACCCACGGAATTTCTTTTCGTACCATTATCAGATCTCTATTATGATAGCCTTGTGAAAGTACTACATGCTTATTAATTTGTAGCTTTGGTAATTGAATTCACCGCTCGGTGATAAACCTTTTTAAATAACACAACCGAAAAAAATTATGTTATCATGTTTCAACAAGAAGATAATCTCTCCAGTAAAGGAATAGATTCATCCAAGAAAAACGTTTTGGATTCGTTAAGTGACGTCAATTTAGATGACGTTACTAAAATTCCGGGTCCACAAAAAGAGTATCTTAAACAAGCAAAAAATATAACCGACACGGGGCGGCAGTTTCTGAATCAGCCATTATTACCAAATGTCCCCACCACTCTCAAGGAAAAAGTTTGGGCAAAACAGCCTACTTCCAAAATATTTAATGCAGCAGGGATTCCTGAAAATGCAATTGCAGGTATCAATAGGGTAGTGAAGCTCGATATTTTTGTCGATGGAAAAGAAATCAAATATTTTAAGCACTTTAAACTTACCCAAAGCGCTGTGAAGCACCATGAGTTTGAGCTTACACTTGCTCACGATACCTTAGGAGCAGTGGAAAATCACAATCTGGAAGAGGCGCAAAATTTTCTAGGAAAAAGAATAACAATTGTCTTTAAATACAAAGATGTAGATAATAGCCCTGAAAGAAATTTTGTAGGAGTTATTACAGAAGTAGGTTTTAGTCAGGAAAAAGGAAGTCTGGGCAATCTTGTCATGACAGGCTATAGCCCCACAATATTATTGGATGCGGCGCCACATATCCAAAGTTTCGGCGGATCAAAACCTATCAGTCTAAATAGTATAGCAAGTGAAGTCATCAAAGAAGGCTTAGGCGCCGACAAATTTGATTTCAGGGTTGATTCCCGCTACGGAAATGTACCCTATAGTTGTCAGTACGAGGAGACACATTATAACTATCTGGCTAGAATGGCAGAAGCTTATGGTGAACAATTTTTCTATGATGGTGAAGTCCTTCATTTTGGACAGTTACCACCGCAGGAAAAACCTGTTGTACTTACTTATGGCAGCAATCTGACTGATGTGAAAATCAAAATGAAAGCCCAGCACGTAAATCCAACATTTTATGGTTATAACAGCAGTAAAGATGAAAAGTTCGCTGGTGGAAAAAGCAAAATTGACCATAAATCAGATATTGCCAAAAGAGCATATGAGATTTCTGAGCGGACTTTTCAAACACCATCTTTACGTGTTGCCCCTATAAAAGCTGCAACCTTTATGGATATTGACGCATCGCAGAAAGGTACTGCCGGGAGCAAAGCGTCGGAAGTTTTTGTCACCTCAGGAAATACGACGGTTCCGTTTCTTCATCCTGGCTGTATAGCGGATATCGAGATGAGAAAAGCTGATAGTAGCGAAACTTCATACTTTACAAAACTGATGCTTATTGAAGTGACGCACGAAGTTGATGCTCGTGGTTACTACTATGGTTCATTTCAGGCAATTGCATCCGATACAGGATTCATTCCAAGACCGGAATTTGTTGTTCCCACTGCGGAACCACAATTTGGGAAAGTAATGTCAAATACAGATCCACTCAATCAAGGGCGCGTGCAGGTGCAACTGGACTGGCAACGTGGAAAAGATTCAACTGAATTTATCCGTGTAATGTCTCCCGATGCGGGTAGTAGCGATAAGGTCAGCAAAAACCGTGGCTTTATGTCTGTGCCAGAAGTGGGGGATCAGGTTATTGTAAATTTTGTCCATCTGCATCCCGATCGGCCATTTGTTATGGGAGGCATGTTTCATGGAAAAGTTGGCGCAGGTGGTGGTGAAGGGAATAATGTAATGAGTTTCAGTGGTAGAAGTGGAGCAGAATTAAAATTTCATAATGGTGCAGGTTCTATGAACCTACAGGATCAGGGCGGAGCAAACATGCATTTCGACGGAGCGGGAAATGCCACAACAAATGCAAAAACAGCCCATAGTGTTAATGCTGGTAGCAATAGTTCCATTAATGTCGGCGGTAAAAAAAATGCACCGCCACAATCTCTCTTAAATATGGACGCAGCAGGTAATATTACGCTTGACGGCAAGACAAGTATAACCTTTCAGGTTGGCGGAAATAAAATTGTCATCGACAAAAAGGGGATTACTGGAACAGTTACCAATGGAAACATCAGTTTCGATGCGACAGCAGGAACATTTACTATTCATAGTAATGGCAACATGGATATCAAGACCGATGCTGACTTAGCTGTTGATAGCAAATCTTCCAAGATCAATTCAAGTGGGCCGACCAATATTACAGGGGCAGATGTAGAAATTAATAAGGGATAATTATGGAGTTCGATATTCAGGATGTGGGGAAAACAAGAAAGTATGCTTTCCTCAGGGAAGAGCGTTATCAATTTCAGGGTTTACGCAATGAAAATCATTTGGAAATTGGTCTCGATGTAAAGTTATTGTCCGTGAGTAAAGGAGTTCCCACATTTAAAATTAATACCATCCACTATAAGCAGAGTAATGCCACTGGCTTGTACAGTTGGGTGGGGGATATTCATGAGATTAGGAATGAACTGATTTTTACACTAAATGAAAAAGGGCAATTAGATACTATCTTAAATATGGAAGATATACGCCGGAAATGGGAAAAAATTAAACCTGAGCTTGTAAAAGTACATAAGAAAGATGCGCACAAAGATATTTTTATCACAGGTATTAATGAACTTTTGGAAAACGCAGACAACTTATCGGATGCTTTGCGTTTTGCACAGCCGTATCTTCTTCTATTCCCCGGTATTCATGGAAATCAGTTAAAAAAAGACGAGGAGACAATTGGATATCGTGAACTTCCCAATTTTTTGGCGGCAAAAATGATTCCTATTAATACCGTGGAGACACTTACAGAATTAGAAGATGGTAAAATCCAAATTGAAGTTCAAGGGACAATTGACGATGAAAAGTTTGAACAGGAGAAAGTTACTGCCATGATCAGGATTCTGAAAAATAGGCCACGTGTTCCTACACAGCTACAGTTAGGTTACATCGAGAGATACCGTTTGGATGAATGGCCTTGGTCTGAACAGAGTATGTGCATGAGTATAGCTGAAATTCCCGGTACGCTGTACCGTGAAGAAAGAAATATTTTAAAAGCAATATGATTTTTAAGATAGAGGATCTTGTCTTTCAAAATGACCGATACTTTATACTACTGAGCAGTAAGGATGCCGATAAACTAGCAGAACTAAACTGTCTCGATATCTATGCCGACAACGTAAAGATTAAACGTTTATCAGGTTGTCTGGTATCGGAAATATTAAAGATTCCTGATTTCACGGTCTTGGAGTCGAAAGAAAACCTAAGTGAATTGGAGCGGATTTTTAGAAAAACCAAATTGGTAGAAATCTGCACCTGCGTTAAGAACGTTAATTATAAATAAGTGGATCATGGCAAAAAAGTATGTGCCAGAGGGTGCTTTTCTCGCCTGCGATAAAGGAACGAGCCCATCGACATTACGGGTTAGCTTTAACAAAAATACGACTATTTATGCGGTGCCAATGGCAACCGAAGCAGATAAGTTGCCTTTCTTTCACCTTAAACCAATGGGACTTTGTACCTGTCCTGCAAAATGGGCTACGGGTGTAACCTGTTTACCTACTACCTTGCAATGGGATAATCCGAAGGATGGTGTAAAAATTAATGGAAACAGGATGCTTCTAGAAGATTCTACCTGCAATTGTATTTTTGGAGGTAAGATCAGTATATTTTTTGATAGGGCTTCCGCCGTTGCTTATGGTATAGGAGAAGGGAAGATGCCCAGCGATTACATCAAAGAAGGATTTGACTGGCTTGAACAAAAAACAAAAGAAAATCGAGCTGAAAGGGATAAGATGATTCCTGACTGGATGAAACCTATTGCAGGGGCTAAGGATTGGTTTGATGATCTTGGAACGGGATTAGTTGAAGGGGCGGTGAATGGAGTAGTCGGGCTTGGGGAAGTAATCTATCAGGTTGGGCAAGACCCGGTAGGTACTGCCGAAGCTTTAGGAGGAATGGTGAAAGAGGGGTATGAGGCGACTACTAAAGGACTTAATGAGGCATACAAATGGAGTACGACACCGGGGAATCTAGAAAAAGCAGCAAATTCAACATGGGATTGGGCTTCCAAGGAAGAGAATTGGGACAAGCTTGGAAATGATATTGTCAAGGGAGCTCAGGATACGGGCGAATGGATCGCTAAAAATCCTCGGAAGATCGGTACTACAGTTGGAGAATTTATACCAGATGCTGTTGCAGCTGTGTACACTGCTGGTGGCTCGGTGGCAGCTACCGCAGGTAAGACAGCATTAAAAGAAGGTGCAGAAGTCGTTGTTGAAAAAACTGTAAAGGAAGTTGCCGAGGCTGGAGCTGAAAAAGCGGGTAAAGAAGCATTGGAAGCTGGTGCAAAAAGGGGTATAGCAGAAACCTTAGAGCAATTAGCAAAGAAAGAAGCGGATGATATAGCAGCTGTAGTGACAAGAAGTATGCTACCCAAATTTAAGTTAACAAATCCATTTTTAAAAAATCTAGAGCATGATTTAGATGAGTTCATCCGACAATTAAAAGGACAACAAGAAGGTTTAAATAAACTAAGTGTAGACGATTTTTTGAAGAATAGGGATGAATATTTAAAAAATGGAAGATCAGCAGAAGGTAGTGCAGCTCAGAAAAGATTTAGAGAGGAAGCACATAGCAATAAGGTGAGAGAATTTAGAGATCAAGGCTTCACCAGAGAGGAAGCGAAGAAGAAAGCTGATGAATTTATGCAGGATAAGGCAGCACTGCATGACCCTGATCAGATTGCTGGTGGCTTTGGTGATAAAGTTACTGGTCTAGGTGATAAGAGAGTTAATTCCAGTCTTGGAAGTCAATGGAAAACACGGATAGACGAATTGGATAAAAGTGTCAGAGATGCGGCAGAAAAAATGTCTGAGGCAGAGAGGAAAAGTACTTATTTGAATGTTCATTTATACCCGTAACTCATTGGAAATAGTTATATTTGTAAAAGCAAAATATTAAATATGTTTGAAGAATTTTTTAAACAGTATCCTGATTACACAATACAGGAAAAACCTACGAATGAAACCATTGAAAAGTATCAGAATCATTTACCAGAAGTGCTAATTACTTTCTGGAAAGAGTATGGTTTTGGATCTTTTATGGACGGCTATTTAAAAGTTGTAAATCCTGATGAATTTGCTAATATTCTAGATGATTCTTATAGCCCGGTCTATCAAAATCCGATTGTTATGTTTGCAACTGGTTTGTCAGACTTGATTATTTGGGAGAATAGTCATACTGTTTTACTAGATTATCGGCACGGGATATCTAAAGTATTAGAATCAGGATTAAAATATTTATTTGAAGATTTAACAGATTCATCTTATATTGATTCGGATCTTTCAGGGAAGAATTTTGTAGCGGCCAAAAAAAGACTAGGTGATTTAAATTTTGAGGAATCGTTTGGCTACGTTCCATTACTGGGATTAGGAGGTGCTGAAAAATCTGAAAATTTGGATAAAGTTAATTTAAAAGTACACATTTCTCTGATAGCACAGACTGTGGGTAAAATTGAGTAAGAAATTCACGATTCCACATAATTAAAACATACAAGCCGCTAAATTGTCGGCTTTATTTTGGCATTGTAAGTTTACAAGACAGAAACGATGCATGATGTGGATAATTTGTATGCGGATAAAAGTGCTAAAGTCATATTTAAACGTCGAACTTTACCGTAGTAGGCTTAAATGATCATATTTGTTATAGTAAAAAAGATTTCATGTTTGAAAAATTTATTGAAGAATACGGAAATATTGAGCATAAAGTCGAGTTGCCAAATGATCACCTTGAACAAGTAAAAAGCTTTTTACCGGATGAGCTTTTCAGTTTTATTTCGAACGGTGCAGGAAGTTATATGGATAGTTTTTTTTGGGTAGTTGATCCGGTGCAATTTGATCCTATTTTAAAGGAAATTTATGTTCCTGTCCACGAACCATCAATTTGTTTTGCTAGGGATGCTTTTGGGGGATTATATTCGTATGAGGGTGGAAGTGTGATTTATATTGACATCCGTCATGGCGTTTCAAAGGTGATTGGAAGAAAAGTTAATGTTTTGTTCAATTCGATAATGACTGATTGGGAATATTTCTCTCAAGAATTATTATTAGATAATTACGAACCAGCGAAAGAAAGACTTGGAAAAGTTGAATCAGATGAATGTTATGGTTACGTGCCTATTCTAGGGCTCGGGGGACCGGAAAAAGTAGAAAATTTACAAAAAGTTAAATTAAGAGAGCATTTATCCATCGTTGCACAAGCTTTAGGCAAGATCGAATAAAAAGACAAATACTCTTAAATAGGTATTAGTGATATAATGGAAGCTGCCTCTTAGGTAGCTTTTTTATTACATTTTGCCAGCTGAAACCCTAATATTTGATAGTTATTTTTTAAAATGCTTTTATAGATGAAACCAACAGAAAGACAAAAGGAATTATATAAAAAGCTTTCCCCATTAATAGGTACAGAACCAAAAGTCATTAAATATGGAGATGATACTGGTGAGAATGCCATTTTCATTATGGAATGTCCCGATCCTTTAGATAAAAATGTTTTTTTTTATGCTACAATAGGATTGTCTGACTATTCTTTAGGGGATAAAAAGTACGAATTAATGATTTCAGGATATTCGGCGCAAGATAAAGTTGGGAATATTTTGAGCACAAGTGCTTTTTTTTGCATTAAAGATCAATGGAAGGTTTCTGAAGGGGTGGTTTTTGAAAAACTTGTTGAAATGTATTACCCTACTTCTGAAATGAAACATGTTTATTTTACTACACCGTATTTGTGGGAGGATAAACTTGAAGATTTTATGGTACAAAATGAAGAAGTCCATTTCCTTCTTGCTATCCCGATATCAGAACTTGAGTTTGAATTATTTAAGCAAAAAGGTTCCGATGCTTTAGAGACATTGTTAGAAGAAAATGAAATTGATATTTTTGACATTAACAGAAAATCGATTTTAAAATAAATTTTCAGTAAATATACATCAAAGATTGAAAACAGGAAAAACGGTTGTAAATAAAGGCTTTACAGCCGTTTTATGATTTTTTGGTAATGTGGTAAAAAGCAGGAAAAAGCAACGATTGGCAAAAGTAAGGTTACTAAAACGTTACTTTTAAACATCGCAAACAATCGATTCAAAATGTTGTATTTCAGATTTTTGCGCAATTTTTCATGTTGTTCCGTAGCTCACATAAGTTTAATTTTATCATTAAGAATTGTGAGTATGGAAACGACAAAAAAATCAACATTTAAGGTGCTTTTCTACCTTAAAAAGAATGCCCCGAAGCCGTAGCGTTTGGAACGGTTCAGCTTTGGATAGAAACCTATCGGCAAATGTATTTAACGATTGGTGGAACAACGGAAACAAACCTGAACTGAAAATACAGAATAGCCCTGTTTCCAAAACGTATACAATAGATGATTTGCCAACAAAAGACCTTTTTGAGTTTATCCCACAGGAACATTCGCAAAGTATCGATTTGGGATTGTTCAACTTATTGTCAGACACACAGGGCGTGGACTACGAGGAAGAACAGTTTGCTAACCGTATGAAGAAAAAGAAGCAATATCCTCGTCAAAAAAGATAATCGACTTGTTCTGTTTTCTTGTTCATTTTGCGTCATCATAAAAGCCAATGATAGGTTTAGCCCTTTCCTCCTATAGCTAAACAAAATAACCACATTATATACACAGTTTTTCGAGATACCATTAAATAATTTTACTAATTTAGCGACAGACAAATTAACGTTTGAAATAAGCAAAGCAATTCAATGAGACCTTTTAAAAGGTACAAAACCGAATTACAATGAACAGAATTAAGGAAGTGTTGGAACAAAAGGGAATTAAGCAAACTTGGTTGGCTGAAAAACTCGGAAAAAGCTACAATATGGTAAACGCTTATGCTCAGAACAGGCAACAACCGAGATTGGAAACCTTAATGGAGATAGCGGATATTTTAGACATAGACGTGAAAGAATTGCTAGTTTCTAACAAACCTGAACAAAATAACTAATGAAATCAACTGAAATAAAGCATAACGTTGAGAATCTGATTGACAACTTCTCAAAAGAAGAATTTGTCTTTGAGTTGCTGGTTGCATACGGCATTTCTAAAACATCTGTAACACGACTAAAAAAAGGAGACTACAATTTATCCAAAGTTGATGGAGAAATACTATACAAAAAGAAAATATTCTTTAAAATTGAAGCATCTAACAAACTGCTGAGTAGTATTGAAGAGGTTGCAAAAGAAGAAAGAATCCTAAAACATCAACCTAGATTTGCAATTCTTACCGACAATAAACAAATAGTTGCTAAAGACTTGAAATTAGGTAAAAACTTAGATATTCAATTAAAAGAGCTACCCAATTACTTTGATTTCTTTTTGCCATTAGCAGGTAGCGAAGTTTATAACGCTTCCAACAATAATGAAGCAGACAGAAACGCATCTTACAAAATGGCTTCTTTGTATGATTTGTTGATTGATGAAAATCCGAGTATCTACAATTCAAAAGAAAGTATTCACAACCTCAATATCTTCTTGTCCCGTTTGTTGTTTTGTTTTTTTGCAGAAGATACCGAGATATTTGATCAAGACAGCATTTTTACCAATACACTAGCTCAGCATACTGCCGAAAACGGAAGAGACACTCATACGTTTTTAGATGATTTGTTTGCCCGTTTAGATAGCGAAAGCGGAAAAGATTATCCAGATTTTTTAGCCAAATTCCCTTATGTAAATGGAGGATTGTTTAATCAAAAAATAAACTCACCCCTGTTTACCACAAAAGCAAGAAAAACGCTTCTTGAGTTAGGTGAATTACAATGGAAAGATATTAACCCTGATATTTTTGGGTCAATGATACAAGCAGTAGTAATTCCTGAATATCGAAGCGATTTAGGAATGCATTACACTTCTGTAGAAAATATCTTAAAACTAATTAAACCTCTCTTTCTTGATGAACTCTACGAAGCGTATGAAAATGCGACCACAGTAAACCATTTAAGAACACTCATCAAAAGAATTTCCAAAATCAAATTCTTTGACCCTGCTTGTGGTAGTGGAAATTTCTTGATTATTACCTACAAAGAAATACGCCTTTTAGAAATCAATATTTTAGAGAAAATTACAGATTTAGAAGGACAAAGTCCTACTATAAAGTGGACTGAAATACAGCTTTCACAATTTTATGGCATTGAAATAGATGACTTTGCCCACGAAATGGCAATACTCTCACTTTGGTTGGCAGAACACCAAATGAACAAAGTGTTTGAAGAACGATTGTTTGATTACGGAAAATCGAAACCTATATTACCATTAAAAGAAGCAGGGCAAATAAAACAAGGTAATGCTACGAGAAGAGATTGGAATGAAGTATGCCCAATTTCTTCAACAGACGAAGTGTATGTGATTGGGAATCCACCTTATTTGGGTTATAGCCGACAAGACGAAACTCAAAAGGAGGATATGAAAATTGTCTTTTCACGAGTAAATAACTATAAAAAACTTGATTACATAGCGTGTTGGTTTTATAAGGGAACCAATTACATCCAGAATACAAAAGCTAAATATGCTTTTGTAACGACCAATTCCATAACGCAAGGGGAACAAGTAGCCTTATTGTGGCCATTAGTTTTAAGTAAAGGACAAGAAATTGACTTTGCACACCAATCTTTTAAATGGACCAACAACGCCAAAGGAAATGCAGGAGTCGCAGTAGTAATAATTGGAGTAAGAAATATTGACGGTACAGAGAAATTCCTTTACAATCAAAATCTAAAGCAAAGTGTAAAAAATATAAATCCTTATTTGACTGACACCAAAAATATTATTGTAACAAAAAGAAGTAAACCAATTTCATCACTTCCAATCATGATGAAAGGTAGTCAGCCAACAGATGGCGGGAATCTCTTGTTGTCTCAAAAAGAGAAAGATGATTTGATTGAAAAGTGTTCAAGCTCAAAGGAAATTATCAAACCATTTGTTGGAACAAAAGAGTTTATTGATGGGGATAGTAAATACTGTTTATGGGTAAATGATAATGACTTAGAAAATATTTTTTCTTGTGATGAAATTAAAAGAAGATTTGATGCTGTTACCATAATGCGATTAAATAGTACAAAGTCAGCGACCAACAAGTTAGCTTCATCTCCACATAAATTTGGTGAAGTACGTTATTTTAAAAAAGAAGTAATCATTGTCCCAACAATTACTTCAGTAAGAAGAAATTATATTCCGTGTGGAATTCTTGATGAAAATCATATAGTTTCAAATACAGCTCAAGCTGTGTATGATTTTGATCCTTATATGTTTGGTATAATTTCATCAACAATGATGCTAGTTTGGGTAAAAGCAGTTGGAGGAAGATTCAAAACAGACTATATATTCTCCTCTTCAATATGCTTCAACACCTTTCCGTTTCCAGACATTACAAACAAGCAAAAGGAAAATTTAAACCTTTATGTATTTGCCATATTAGATGAGCGAGCCAAACATCCCAGCAAAACAATGTCACAACTGTATAATCCAACCACAATGCCCAAAGGTTTGCTACAAGCACATCAAGAATTAGATACTGCTATAGAACAATGTTACCGTTTGCAACCTTTCAAAAACGACACCGAGCGTTTGGAATACTTGTTTAAACAGTACGAAGAAATGTTGCAGAAAGACACGCTTTTTGCGAAGCAGAAGAAAACGAAAAAAAGACAGTGAAATGAGCAAAGAAAATCAAAATAACGATTTACAGCCTATAAACAACTTTGTTATTTTTAAAACTGAAAATGGTAAAGTAAATATAGATGTTTTTTATCAAAACAAAACGCTTTGGTCAACTCAAAAAACAATAGCTGAACTCTTTGAGAAAGGACGTTCAACCATAACCGAACACCTCAAAAAAATATTTGGAGATGCCGAATTGGATGAAGCTTCAGTATGTCGGGATTTCCGACACACTGCCGAAGACGGCAAAACCTATAAAACCAAATACTATAATTTAAGAGCCATAACAGCGGTTGGTTACAGGGTAAACTCCCAAAGAGCCATTGAATTTAGAAAATGGGCGACTGAAATTTTGCACGAATACATCATCAAAGGTTTTGCTATGGATGATGAGCGATTGAAACAAATCAAACATTTTGGAGAAGATTATTTCGAAGAAATGTTGGAGCGAATCCGTGAGATTCGATTAAGTGAAAGGCGTTTATATCAAAAAATTACAGACATCTACGCTCTTTCTGCTGACTATGACAACAAATCGGAAATAACCCAACACTTTTTTGCTTCGGTTCAAAACAAACTACATTGGGCAATAACTGGGAAAACGGCTGCCGAGATTATTATACAGAAGCAGATGCTACCAAGATTTATATGGGCTTAAAAACTTGGAAACAAGCCCCAGACGGAAAGATTTTAAAAAGTGATGTAATTATTTGAACGTAGAACATTTAAAAGCGTTAGAAAGAATAGTTACTTCTTACTTAGACTTAGCAGAAAACCGAGCAAGGAACAGATAGGTAATGAATATGAAGGATTGGGATAACTTTTTAGTCCAATTTTTGGAATTGGCAGATTATCCTATTTTGAAAGACAACGGCAAAATATCAATGTTGGAAGCAAAGCTAAAAGCCGAAAGTGAGTATGATAAATTCCGTGTGATTCAAGACCAAAATTATATTTCCGATTTTGATAAGGAAATGAGAAAATTAGTAGACAAGAAAAAGAAATAACCAATGCCAAATATAGTACACGTAACATACGACCAAACAGGAAAAAGCAAAAGTACCAATCGTTTAGGTATGCGGGAAATGCAGGAAAAAGCATACGAAGGGAGAACTGCTCAATACTTATTACTTAAAGCACCGCCAGCATCTGGTAAATCGAGGGCTTTAATGTTTATTGCCTTGGATAAATTGCAACATCAAGGCATTAAAAAAGTAATTGTTGCTGTTCCTGAAAAATCCATTGGAGCATCTTTTGGCACAACAGAACTAAAAAAATACGGTTTTTTTGCCGATTGGAATCCCAATCCAAGATACAACCTATGTACGCCAGGCGAAGAGAAAAACAAAGTAACGGCATTCTTAAACTTTTTAGAATCTGACGAACAAATTTTAGTGTGTACACACGCCACTTTGCGTTTTGCATTTGATGGTTTGGACGTGAAAAAGTTGGATGATACTTTGGTTGCTATTGATGAATTTCATCACGTATCAGCAGAAGGTGACAATATCTTAGGGCAAGTGTTAAAAAGCATTATGGCAAATTCCAGTGCTCATATTGTTGCTATGACAGGTTCATACTTTAGAGGTGATAGTGTACCAGTTTTAATGCCAGAAGATGAAGCGAAATTTACGAAAGTAACTTATACTTATTACCAACAATTAAACGGTTATGAGTTTTTAAAGTCATTAGGGATTGGCTATCATTTTTATACAGGTAGATATTTCAAAAAAAATCCTGAAACAGGAATTTCTGCCTTAGCAGAAATATTAGATGAGAATCAAAAAACCATTATTCATATTCCGAGTGTAAACTCTGCCGAATCTTCAAAGCTTAAACACGATGAAGTTGACCATATTATTGATGTTTTGGGAACAATAGAATATCAAGACGAAATCACGGGAGTGATATACATAAAAAGTCACAAAACAGGCAAGATTTTAAAAGTTGCAGACTTAGTTCAAGACAATCCAAAATCGAGGGATAAAATAAGTGGATATTTACGTGAAGTGAAATCGGTAGATGACATTGATATTATTATTGCTTTAGGAATGGCAAAAGAAGGCTTTGATTGGCCTTATTGCCAACACGCTCTAACAATAGGTTATAGAGGTTCACTGACAGAAATTATTCAGATTATAGGTAGAGCTACGAGAGACAGTAATAACAAATCTCACGCACAATTTACCAACCTCATTGCTCAGCCTGATGCTCAAGATGATGATGTGAAATTGTCTGTAAACAATATGTTAAAAGCCATTACCGCATCTCTGCTTATGGAACAAGTTTTAGCCCCAAACTTCAAGTTCAAACTAAAAAAAGATGAGGATGATGAAGACGAAGATGATGAGAAAACTATCAAAATTAGGGGTTTTAAATTACCCACTTCACAAAGAGCCAAAGACATCATTGAAACAGATCTGAATGACTTAAAAGCAAAGTTATTACAAAATCCTCAGATGCTTAAAGCAATGCCGGGGAATGTTGAACCGGAGGTTATTAATACAGTTCTAATCCCTAAAATCATTCGAGAAATTTATCCTGACTTAAGTGATGATGATATTGAAGCAGTTAGACAACACGTAGTTGTTGATTCTGTTATAAAAAATAGTACTATTGAAGAACAAGGCGATAAGAAGTTTATAAGAATGGCAGGTAGTTTTGTAAACATTGATGATATTCATATAGACTTGATAGACCAAGTAAATCCTTTTCAAAAAGCTTTTGAAATTTTATCAAAATCGGTAACTACCCAAGTTTTAAAATTGATTGACGAGCATATTCAGTCTACTAAATTTGAAATGACCGAAGAAGAAGCGATTTTGTTATGGCCAAAAATAAAAGAATGGGTTAAGAATAATAATGGAGAACAACCAAACATTCAAGCGTTTGACCATAAGGAGAAAAGAATGGCAGAAGCACTAGTTTTTTTGAGAGAACTAAAACGTAAAAAAGCATTGGCAAATGGCTAAAAAGAAATTAACTATAGACGATATTTTTGATGATGACGATTTTGGCTTGTTAGATTCTAAAGCCAAAACTTCTTCTGTGAAAACAGATGAAGAAAGACTTATTGATTCCTTTGAAGAAATAAACAGATTCTTTGATAAGAACAAAAGAGAACCAAATAAGTCAAGTATGTCTGAATATGGTTTGATGGCAAAATTGAAAAACTTTAGAGAAAATGAATCTCAAAAGAAGATTCTAAAACCATTTGACAAGCATAACTTATTGGGATACGTTGAATTGGAAAAAACAACAATTGATGATATTCTGAATGAAGATGATGAACTTGGCTTATTAGATTCAGATAAGGATTTGGACATTTTCAAATTCAAACACACACCAAAACCAGAAGAGAGAGCTGATGCAGATTTTGTTGCACAAAGGAAGCCAATTAAAGAAAAAGAGTTTGAGAAGTATGAAGCAATGTTTTTCAAAGTACATAAGGAAATCAAAGAAGGAAAAAGAAAGATAAAGCCGTTTAAAAACATTGAAAAAAATCTTCACGTAGGCGATTTTTATTTAATGGATGGCATTCTTTTGTACTTAGAATCTGCGAATTTGAAAACAGAAGAAAAAGAATTAGGTTCAGGAAACAGAGTTCGCACAGAAGGGCGTACGAGAACAATTTTTGAAAATGGAACTTACAGCAATATGCTTTTTCGTTCCTTAGGTAAGCAAATCCAAAAAAACGGAAAATTGATTACCAATACTTATGAGAAAATCGAACAAGACTTATTTGTCAATACAGGACTTGTAAAGGAAGAAGATGTACAATCAGGTTGGATTTATGTACTGAAATCAAAATCAAGCAACACTCAAATAGCAAACATTAAAGACTTATATAAAGTTGGTTTTGCCAGAAATTCAGTAGATGAGAGAATAAAAAATGCAAAAAATGAAGCGACCTATTTATTTGCGGACGTACAGAAAATTGCGACTTACAAAGTTTATAATAGAAATGCTGACAAACTAGAAGGTCTTTTGCATAGATTTTTTGCAAAAGCTTGTTTAGACATTGACTTGTTTAATGAAAAAGGACAAAGACTAAATCCGAGAGAATGGTTTGTAGTTCCTTTTGAAGTAATCGAAGAAACAATTCAATTGATTTTAAATGAAAATATAGTAAACTACGAATACGACCCTGCTGAGAAAAAGATTAAATTGAAATAAAAGTAAAAAAATAAGAACAGTGCTTTCTATTAATTATGCAACGTCAGTTCGTAAACAAGCTGACGTTGTTAAAGCAATTAGAATTTAGATATTGTGAAATAACACTTAAAATTATTTATATTTGTTGTGAGCTAGCGGAAACACATTGAAAAGCAAAGCAATAAGCACCGTTACCAAATCGTTACCTGACTTCTTTGATTATCTCTATAAAAGATTAGTATTCAACCGATACAGCTTTTTTCTGAAAACTTTAAAATAAAATTAATGCCTAAAATATACCTAAGAATTTATTTTTTGAAGGCTGGATAAATATAAAATCATAGCATTAAATGAAATTTAAAAAGTACCCGTCGGTGCTTTTATTGTTTATAAACTTTAAAAATAGTCCCTTTTATAAATAGATTTTTTTTAAAAATCATGGCAAATTTGTGGGAATGGCTTTTGATAAAAGAATTAGAAAAAAATATAAATTGATAAACAGAATTTAGTTGTTAGAAGAAAACAAACCAAAATAATGAACGAGCCGCAAGCGGTTTTTAAAATGGAATGGCTCCGCGGGTGCTATTTTTAAAACTGGTTGCACCGCTTTTCTGCCAAAATTCGGTTCCGACCATAGGAGGAGCCGAATTTTGGCGCCGGCAGTTTTTCAACTGCCAACGCAAATAGGTTGAGTTCTGAAATTCTTTAGATTTAAAAAGAAGCCTCTATTTTCTGTCATTCCCGTTTTAAACATATTCCAAAGGAGGGAAGCTCCCATTTGTGCAATGGTGCTGTTGATAAAAAGGTCCTGTTTTAAAAGAGCTTCAGCCAGCGAGCAGCTTGGTGTGTTATCCTCTTTTTCAGAACTGAGCATTGCATCACCGTATTCAACAATAATGGAGGGAAGCGAATCAAAGGTTTTGAATTTCTTTGATGTGGGCTGCTCTATTTTTCCAATGGTTGACAGTATTGCCTGACCTGTGTATTTGGTGTTCCCAAGGTCTAACCAATACCTTCCTTTATCCCTGTGGTTTGCGTATTTGCTGTTTAGTTCCTGTAATATTTCTGCAATCGTAAATCTTGAACCCACGGTATCGACACAGGATACATAAATTGATGCACCTGCATGGAGCGGTATTTCTCCTTTTTCATCCCTTTGGAATTTTTCTGTTTTGGCTTTCCAGTTTGTACCCGACCAACGGTTCAGCCTATTGATAATTGCCTGAGATTTATAAAGTCCCTTTTCTGATTCTGCAAATCTTTGGCGACCTACGTTTGCCGAGGTTATCATATCGTTATCCCAAAGATGTACCTCCAATCCTGGGTGGTTAAGTTCCAATAAACTGTGGTTGATTTCCATCAGCGCAGTCATAAATTTTGAACCTGTTCCACCTGCACCGATTACGTTGACACGGATGGGGTTTGTTGGGCTTAGCAGATAATTGTCCAAAAAGTGGACATTTGTTTTTGGCGTTCTCATCGTAATATATCTTTAAGTTTTTGATTGCTTTTGATAAGTCTATCAGTTGGGAACATGGTATCAGTTCCGATTAAGCTTTCCCACAGCAGTACGCAGTTTCCGTCAACAGGATTATGGTCAGCCATCAGGTGGGAGAAATAGCTATTAAAAAAATAGTTTTCCCATAAGGTCATCAGCTCTTTTATGGAACCTGTTTCGGTTGCTTTTATGTCCACTGTTCCCATACAGACCTCACCACTTTCATATACATTGAAAAAAGGCGCATAATGCAGGGCGGTGTTTGCTGTTGGTTTTCTATTGATGGCTAATGCATAGACATGGAGTGATTCTCGGTCTGCCATCCAGACCAAAGGCGGGGTTTGTGCCATTCCTGATTTTATTCCAAGCCCCTCAGAAAATAGAAGTTCTCTTTTTTGAGATTTGCTATACCAGATTATGGTTGCGGATTTTGCGTCAAATGACAATAGGTTATTGGGTAAAATGCCATCTGATTTTAGCTGAGTGAGACTGTCTTCATCAATATTTAGGGCTGTCGCCAACCTTTTTGCTTCACCTATTGTGAGGGGGTGGGGATTAACGGGCGCTCCATCACTGTCCATATCAAAGTGTTCGACATAAGTATCATTTAAGCCACCGTTGCTTTGATAAAAGACCAATGCGCTTGAGGGGTAAAAATAGGTTCCAAAGCTGTTTGTAATATCTTCCATGATTTCTAAATTTTAGAGTTGATGTTCCTGCCAAATTTGAATAAGGTTATCAATGGCATTAAAAACCTTGCTTTCAAAATCAAAATTGTTTTCTTTTATTCTCCTGTTGTCGTAGGGGATAAAGCGTGTAGGCTCGTCTATTTCGCAGTATTCCTGTAAATCATCGTTAACGGACTGGCAGAGCGATTCAAATAAACTACCGTGAATCGAAGCGCAAAATGAAACATAGTTATCCAATGAAATTGCAGGCTCATCAATTTCTATTCTTTCCCTGAAACGCAAGGGATAGAATTTTCTATTGATTCGAACATTAGGATAGGCGCTAAAAATCTTATAAAAAGACTTTGCTACAGTCAGGCATTTTTTATCAAAATCGGTTTTTGCGACAAATGTTTTTAAACGGTTTGTGTAACTGTGCAGGTTTATCGGGTCACTGATTATTTTTTTGATAAAATCACCGATGTGTTTAGCATCATTGAAGTCGGCTATAAACTCTTCCTCCGCACCGTCATCGTACATCCAATTTTCATGTATTTCATACATAGAGTACAGATAGCAATCATCAGTTCTGTAGTAGGGTACACCGAGAACCTGATAGATGTAGGCACATACAGAAAGTAAAAGCTTACTAGCCTGTTCAGTTTCTGAATTGTGCAGGATACCATAAAGTGGAATCACAGGGATATAGTATAAAGTCATTCCTGTATCGTATCTGTCTTCCTTTGCGAAGTAGGTGCTGTTATTATGATGTATCAATCGGACTTCTTTCCAATCCGTCTCCGTAATTTTAAGCTGTTTTTTAAGGTCTGCCATTGATTCAGCAATGTTATACGGAAAAGGGATATTTTCACAATCCTGTAAAGAAAGATTAAATTTTTTAGCGATTAGAGACAGGGATTTTTTAAAATCCCTGTCCATTTTTAATCTATCACAGTCCTGTATAGTTTCGGTTTCCTGCAATCGTGGAGGAAAGCGCATTCCTAAAAAGGCATTGGCAACATCGCAGGTGGTACGGACTTCTGTTTGTCCTTTTGTATTTCCCCTGCATCCTTTGGTTTTCTCATCCACCGTTCGAACTGCTCCAACTGTCGGTGCAGTTGCGCTTGGTTTTCTTTTCTTGGTAACTTTACCGTTTCGGGATATTGTGTTTGCATAATTCATGTGTTTGATTTTTTAGTTAACCTTTAGTTCCGATGACCGTCTCAAAACGATAGAAAATCGTATCATCCGCAATCGTGGGACGTGAAATTTTCGCAGTGGTGAGTACAGGATAGTTATTTGAATAAAAATTAAGGACTGCCTGTACGCTCCATTTTGGCTCAGGGTCGTCAAGCCTGATTTCCTGTTCTTTCTCTTTGAGTACGAATACTCTTGGAAGTGCTGTTGCTACTAACATACTATTGATTTTAAGGGTTATTCTCGTGAGTGATTTCGACTGTTTCTTTTACTGTATCTGAAAATAGGCTAGGGGCAAACTGTCTTTCGTAGATTTCCTGTTTCTTTTTGATAACTTCGGAATGTTCAGGATAATCCCCGACTTTAGGGAGTGCCGTCCAAGCATCTTTGTATTTTCCTTCCTTTTCAAAGGCATCCGCTTTTAGCATGGCTTCGTTATATTTCTTGTTTCTGTTGTCTTTTTCCTTTTGTTCCTTATTGGAGTTTTGTTTTTCCATCGCAGAATTCGCCTGAGCAAGTTCTACCTGTTTCATAAAATGTTCCATATTGGACAGCAAACCAGATGCAGTCTCTACAGGTTTTTTGATGTGGGTAAAAAATCCCTCGTCAAGTTCTTCGGGCGTACCTTTTAGGTTAAAGGGAGGAATCAGGTTTTTAGCCTTGTCCCCACAACTGTCATTTTCGATCAATATCGAAACGATAATTATATTTTCTGTTGCTTTGGTAATGGTTAGCATTAATTTGCTGTTCATTTCCATTTTAGCAATCTGTCTGAAAAAATTAGTTGCTTCCATAATAATTCATTTTTTT
Source organism: Chryseobacterium bernardetii (assembly GCF_003815975.1). Lineage (NCBI taxonomy): Bacteria > Pseudomonadati > Bacteroidota > Flavobacteriia > Flavobacteriales > Weeksellaceae > Chryseobacterium > Chryseobacterium bernardetii. Next base: position 4,525,970 of record NZ_CP033932.1, on the reverse strand, counting down.
GTCGCTTACGCGGTCAGTGATGTATGATTCGGATAGACCGATTTCCCTTAATTGTGCTTCATATTCTGCCATTACCCTATTAAATTCTGCTGTTCCTTCTTCGCCTGCAAGGTGAAGTCTGTGCACTGTTCCTTCTTTCAGTGCCTTAGTGATGGTTCTGTGCAGTTCTTTGATATGTCTTCGTTGGTCAGAAAGTTTGCGTATTTCCTGTGCAAATAGCTGATAGCGTGAAAGGATGTCCAAGAAAATGAACGCTTCCACGACATTTTGATTTTTATATTTTTCGACAAACCTGTTGAATAACCAATCTGCGAACTTGTATTTTGCCAAAGTATCCATAGTTATCTTTTAATAATGTTCTGCTTAATATTTTTATCGTAGTTCATTCGGTAGCCATTATCGTGAATGACCTTTTCAAGCCCGTCCCTGACATACTGTAGTTGCTCCCAATCTTCGGATGATATATTGAGGACGTAGAGCTGTCCGAATTTCGTTACCATTTCAGCGATAATGGCGAGCGCCTGAAACGCTGTTTCAATTTCCTTTTTCATGGTTTCCATTATTTAAGGTTTCTAAGTAGCTTGTGTAGCGTTCTGTTAAATCCTTGCCTTTTTTAAATCGGTCTGTACGGTAGTTATAATTTTCCTCGAACAGGTTAACTGTTTTGGTTTTGAGGTTGATGTAATAGCGGTAAGACGCATTTGCCCGTCTCTCGTCCATTGTGCAGTGCTTTTTGATTAAAGAAAGTTCTCTTTTACTATTGCTTAATGCGAGTAAGGGTGTAAGAATTTCCTCTACGATATAACCCTGTTCGGGGGCACTCGTGCTGTCGGCAACACATATAATTTCTTCGCCGTTGCTTAATGTGATATGAAGATTAGAACGTGTCATAATCATTAATTTTGATGGGTTAATATTTCCTGAATCAATTTCAGGTCGAACTCAGATGTCCTAAGACGGATGTCTTCGAATGCCTGATAGCGAGCCATTCCATTAGAATGGACGAGTAATACATCGCTTTTTACATATCCATTTTCATTGCATAACCATTCTATTTCCTGCGCATCTGCTTCAACAAAAGTGAGTTCATTTTCACCGAACCACTGTTCATAAAAAGGCATATGCGTAGACTCATGAACGAGAAACCGAACAGTATGTTCTTTTTTTGCGATATAGCCCATAATAGGGTTGATTCCAAGCATTTCCACAAGTTCCATTGTTTCTTTCGTTCTATTGAGCCAGTCATTGGAGAGGTTGACGATAGCAATTTCAAAATTGTTGCGTCCTATCTCACTGTAGACCTTTAGAAACATAAACTCCGTTATTTTTGCTGTTGGTTTCATGGCTCGGATTTTAGGTCTAACGTTACGAGTAAATTGTCTCCAAACAGCAAGTAAATCGCATATTTTAGCTTTTTAGAACACTGTGGCTCTGCTGTAAATTTGATAAGGGCATTGATACTGAACAGCGCATCGTAACCGTCAAAAAGTTGGTCCCTGAATGTTTTTTTATTTCTGTACAGTCTTGTACCATTCTTTTTGTATCTACGCTCAAAAAAGGCTATTAAATTGTACCATAGTTCGGCAGTAATATGCTCTGCTGTCCAATCCTTTAAAATCTGCTCCTTGTTATCTTGGCAGAAATCTGCTTCTTTTTTGATGAAATCCGTCAGATTTTTAAGTTCATCGGGAAAAAGGTTGGCAAGCAAATAGGCTCTATCAAGGTTGTCCATTTGATTTAGTGTTTTCATTTGTACATCTTTTAGGATTAATTTTAGGTGGCAGACTTTTACAGGACTGCCACCTTTAAAAGTTTTATTAATTCAGTTCAAACACATCTGCACCAATTTTCTCAAATGAGGTGCATAGTTCAAATGCCTTTTGCGTTTTGAGCTGTGCAGTACCGCCCAGAACGATGCTCTGTAGTTTTGCTTCAGGGTTTTTGTAGTTTCGGACGTTTTGAAAGTACCCTGTCACGGCATTATAAGCGCCAAACAATGTCCCTTTTGTGGTCTCCATCAATTGGGTATCGTTAATCATGGCGTATGCGAATGCATCATCCACCGTGTTTTTGAACATCGTTGACAATTCATCATCCGCCCCTTTTTTCAGCAGGTCAAATGTTTCCTTGTTCGGACATAGGGCGAGCTGAATCAGTTTGCGGATTTCGCTGTCCTTAACTTTGACCTTTGCCCAACTGTTGAAAATGCCGTCCATCTGCATGGTCAGGGTGTTTGCCAATCCCATCACTTTGTGAGCATCGTTCAGGCGCTGTTTTGCTCCTGCGGTATGTTTGATGCGTACTACATTGCTCATGTTGCGGAGTGAAGCGTTCAGGGTGTTTTGACAGACGATTCGGATAGGGGTGAAGGCTGCCGTGATGCTTCCGCTCCCGTCATGGGAGGTCGTCAGGAAGATATATTTTTCAATCACATCATTGGAATTGCCGATTCGGATGTAGTTAGGGAGTTTGGCGGTTATAAAAATGCGTTCTCCATTTCCCAAAGCCCCTGCGGTTTCGTAGAGGATGCCACTTTCACCGCCTACGATAGAATCAAAAAATGTAAAGGCATCTTTATTCTGTACGATATGGTAGTCTTTGCCCACCACACCGAGTACGGTATTGTTGTCCGTGCGGATGTTGGCGAAATAATTGGGAACCTCGATTTCCGTGTCCTGAATGACGATACCGTCTGCAATCTGAACGATGCCCGAACCTTTTGTAAATAGTGGGCTTTTTTCTACTTCGTAGTCCAGACCTGCGTGGCGGATTGCTTCGGCACTTGTCGGGTAGTCCTGAACAATCTGTCCTAGTCCGTGCCAAGCCTTTTCCTTTACCGAGAAAAATGAATATCTGCCTGTTCTGTTGTTATAATTTAGATTATGTGCCATGATTTCTGATTTTAAGGTGTTTTGTTTTTTGATGAATCTGTGAGATTGAAACGGACGATTAGAATGGTAAATCATCTTCATCCGAGCCTGCGACTATTACGGTGTTTACATTCTGTTTTCCTGCACCGCCTTGTGTGCTTTGTCCGTTTTCCTGCTTGGCGGGTTTTCCTAAAGGCTTGATAGCTGAGGTATGGAAATTTAGCCCTGCTTTTGCTTTTCCGTCACTTGAAAGCCATGCCCTTGCGCTGATTCTGCCCGATAGTTCAACCAATAGCCCTTTGACAAGGAATGTCACGGCTTTAGGAGTAAGCCAATATGAGCAGTCCACAAATTCGGTCTGTTCAATGCGCTGTCCTGCTTTGTTTTTGTAGCTGTCATTCACTGCGATGGAGAAGTTGACAACTTCTTTTCCGTTTGGTGTTTTGCTGACTTCTGCATTTTTTGTCAGCCTTCCGATGATGTTCATAATCGTCTGTTTTTAAGTTATACAATCCTGTTACGCTTCCCCCTTTTCCTGTCCGGCTGAGGCTCGGCCCCGAATCATTTTTTTCAAAAGAAAAAACAGGAAAAAAAAGAAAGTCAATGTATACGCCGGTCAAATGGTGCAGAGCCAAGAGAAATGATGATTTAATGGGGGGGACCCTCTGGGGCGTAGACCGTTCATTCGTTATTTCTCTTGCAGGGTGGTGTCGGTGGCTGGCCGACGTATTTTTACTTCCCTTTTTCGACTGTTCTTTTGATAAAAACTGATTAAAAAGATCTTTAATTCTGAAAAACATACAGATATGAGAAAACATCTTAACGAGCAGAAATCCATAGATGTGAGAGAATTACAGATTAGATAGGGGATTGGAGAATGGAATTGGATAAGAGCAATGGCTTCTATTTTCCAATCTTCTATCATTGGAATGCAGAAAGCTCTTTTACAGCAAGGGTTAGTGCTTGGTGGTAAATGTGCTTTTGCTGTTGAAGGGAGAAAGCATAGAGCATTAAGAAAAATGAAAATTTGAAGATATCTTTTTGCGTGAGTGATAGAAGCGGCATCCTTTTGTAGGACAAAAGATATAGTGTATAGCACGACCGATCGCTGAATAGGCTCCTGTAACTAGAGCGATAGGGCACGCCATTTTTGAAACCTTCCCAGTTATCTTATTCTATCAGAAAAGAGTCAGGGTAGCTGTGGTGCAATTTGATAAACTGATAATAGTGTCTGATACCGGTATTGAGAATGGCCTTATAAGCTCCATAATTGGTCTCTAGGATGTCCCGAAAAGAAATATTGGAAGATGATAATCTATATAAATCTAGCACTATTACTGATATGGGAATATATAAGACAGATCAAACAGCCATCTTTAAAAAAAGGATACAAATTTTCTATGTGAAAAGAAAAATGTAGAAAGATCTGTTGTAGGAAATAGTAAATTCCGTTTAGAAACTGAACATGTTTTGTATCTTAAATTTTTAAAAAACACGAAAGAAGTGACAAGGTAATTAAAAGTTTTTATAACTTTAATACGTCTAGAAATCAGTAAAAGGCAGTCATCAGAGGACGGTTTAAAATTTTTGCTGTCGTCTTAAAAGCTACTATTTCTATACCGGATACGCTGAAAACCGCAAAAAATTAAGCAGCCATAGACAAATAGCCATTTAATGAAACTTCTTATTAGATTTTCAGGAGCAGTAATTTTGCTGTTATTTGCGAATGCTTGTGGAATATTTTTAGATAAGAATTTGGCAAAACGCTAAACCAATCATTCTAAATTCCTATTAATTTGCTGTTTTTAAAAAGATATTCCCTCTTCATCAAGGAAATGATGAAAACAGTTCATAATAAAAATAAATACATGATTAAAGTAGAGACTTTTCCCGCCAATAATGGTGATTGTTTTTTAGTTCATACTCCAGACGGAGTTATACTGATCGATTGTGGATATGTAAATACCTATAAAGACCATCTTAAACCCGTTCTGGAAAAATTGCATGCAGAAGATAAAAAAATTTTAAGATTCATCATTACTCATATTGATGAGGACCACATCCAGGGGGCTTTAACTTTCCTTTCCGACAACGGTGATGCAAAATCACCTAGGGTAATCAGAATTGATCAAATATGGCATAATAGTTATCGGCACTTACAGGTAGATAAGCTAGAAGGAAAAATTCAGGAAGATGCTATGGCTTTACTGACATCCACAATAAAGGAAATTGAACATAAAGTAGAAAAGCAGGTAAGTGGACGGCAAGGGAGTTCACTCGCGGGATTGATTTTGAAGAACAACTACAATTGGAATACTGATTTTAGAGAGGCAGCTTGTTCAATTGATTATTTTAGTGAAATTACGGTAAATGAACAAATCAAATTTGAGCTGCTCTCTCCAACTGTCAAAGCTCTAGAAAAGTTGGAAAGACATTGGAGAAAAGAACTTATAAAGCTCGGTTTTCGTGAACAAATCACTAAAGAGGAAATATTTGATGATGCATTTGAATTTATGCTTAAACTTAATAAAGAAGAGCCTAATGAAAATTCTTCGCAGCCTGCTTCTTCCGGCGAGATCGATATTGAGGCATTGAAAAAGAAAGCTGTCATGTTGGATACATCACCGAAAAATGGGAGCTCAATAGCTTTCATCCTGAACGCCTATGGTAAAAAGATGCTCTTTTTGGGAGATGCGCTACCTCGCATTATAGATGAGGAGATGGAAAAAAGATGTAAAGATTTAACAGGACCACTGAGATTTGACCTGATAAAGCTTTCGCATCATGGATCATTTGCAAATAACAGTCCAAATTTATTCGAATTAACAGATTCGAGTCGCTATTTAATTTCCACTAACGGACTTTCAAGCCCCCATCCCGATAAACAGACACTGGCATGGATAATCGGGAGACCTACTGTAGAAACAAGAGAAATATATTTTAATTATGAAAATGAAGGATATAAACTTATGGATAACGAAACATTAAAGAACAAGTACACGTTTCTACCAATATTAGCAGATAAACCCGAAAATCGTAATATTACGCTGTGATGATTAACCACCCAGAACAACTTATAGACGCTGTTTGCCGCATAAAATGTGGAGAAGACCATGGTACAGGTTTTTTTATTTCTCCCGTACTGATAATGACCGCCAATCATACGATCATGGATTTCGACATTGAAGAAACCGAAATACAAATAACTTTACCAGACGGTACGGTCCACACAACGGCTATAGTAGCACAGGACGAGTATCTTGATGTTGCTGTCCTTCAAATTGCCTGCGAAAGAGAAAATGAAACCTTTCTCCCAATTGTACTTGACCATATAAGGTATAATGAAGAATGGTCTACATTTGGATATCCCTTTAACAGATTGGCAACAGGCCAGTTGTTTCAGGGAACGGTGCAAGCTCATGCCCGAAACCTACCATATGATCTCAATTTGGTATCTGTGGAAATTGATCCAAGCACAGATTATAGTGGCCTTTCTGGTGCACCCTTGTTAATCGATGGTAAAGTTAATGGTCTGATAACATGGAGTACTCATAGGGGTTTAGGGGCCGTCAGTGTCAGCAAGATTAGTACTTTTCTAAGCGATAACAATATACAGTTTCATAGCCAAATTGAACAGTCCTGGTCGCAAGAATTTGATACGGAACTTGAAGGAGTGGTGGAAAATGCTGCGGTAGTTTCCAAGCTGATGGATTCACTGGAAGTAAACGGGAAATATCATTTGCTACACGGATCCCCAGGTTCTGGAAAGAGTATCATTTCTTCGCTTATTGAGCCAAGGTCTCGAGCTAAAAAGATTTTGGGGCGTTATCTGTTAAGAACTCCCGGAGACGATGTCCCAATCTTCGTTAGAGCGTCCAAAGAATATTTTCTACAATGGCTTGAAGATCTATTTAGTAAATATATTACTGGGGAGCCCATGCCCAGATCCGATATGAAATGGAACAACAGATTAGAACGCCTTTTATCTCTGCTCGATAACGTGAATGCACAGTTAGTATCAAAAGGTGAAGCAGCAGTAATTGTGATTGACGGTCTCGATGAGGTTATTTCGATTGACCAGGATGGCTTGAAGGGCTTTTTAAGTATGCTGCCAGAACGCTTACCAAGCAATATTTCTATTTTGTTATCTTGTAGTTCTCAGGAAATTCTGCCGGTGTTTATTAGAAGCCAATTAGATGATGAAAACAAAATTGTCGTCACACCGCTCGATCAGACAGTTACCGAAGCTATTTTAAGGCAGGCAAATGAAAGGTTAGCTCTTGGCCTATCCATAACTCAACAGGCACAGCTAGCTAGAAAATCTGAAGGGCATCCGCTTTATTTACATTATATTGTTGAAACAGCAAAGATTATCGAAATCGTAGGCCGTGATGCATGGATTGAGGGATTGCCAACAATTTCGGGGGATATTAAAAATTATTATGAAGCAATCTGGTCGCGATCGTTAAGTGTGGACTCCGACAATTATTGGATCTCGCTTATTGCATCTCAGTTGCGCGAGACGGTTGAAGAACAGGAATTCAAATTGATGCTACCCGAGCAGGTACAACATAATTTTCAGGTCCGATTTCCCATTATCAGGCATTTTTTCAAGTTTGGAAGAAAGATAGCAATCTACCACCAGTCTTTTGTAAATTTTATTTCTAGTAAGGGTGGCGGTGACATAAAAAAAGCACACGGTTATATTTCAGTTCATAACGTCCGTTCTGAGGGATCTCAATATGCACTTAAAAACTTACTACATCATCTATTACTATCTGAAAATCCATTTCCTTCGATAGCTAGATGTAACCAAAAGTGGGTGGATGATTGTGCATTGATACATATGGAGCCCGATCGTGTGATTTCGGATGTTGAGCGTGTAGAAGAACTCTGTATCGATAAGAGTGTCATCGAAGAACTAGTGCGGATCAAACTGCTTCTCCAAAGATTACGTTTTAGATACAATACTATACTGGCAAAACACGCATTTGAGCTTGCAGATGCCATAATTGAAATGGGCGATGCTGATGCTGCGTTGAAATATATTATTAGGGAAGATATTCTTTTGATTTCGATTGAAGACTCGCTTTATTTTCTACAAAAGCTATTTGATATTGGTGCGGAAAAAGAAGCTTTACAACTTGTGGACGCTGTCAATTTACGGTTTCGAGTATTGCTTGAAAAAAGTGTAGAAACGGGTGGATTAGATATTAGTTTGTTTTATCTTCAACTGAAGTTTAATACAATATGTTTATCTCGTAAAAATTTTCCTACAGCATTGTTGAAGTATATGAAAGGGACTGAAATTTTAAGAGAAATCTCAGACGATGAAGATGAATCAGATGAAGTTCGTGACATTGCAAGATCAATGAGGACAGATTTAGAACCTTATCAAATAGGTTATGTTGTTTATAGACTTTTGTCTTTTCCTGGCATAGAAGATATGAGTAAATTCTCTGATAGTGTTTATACGGCAGATACTGCTAATGTTTTAGCACGAGCAGCATTATTTTACGAAGACTTTAAGCAGAAATCTGCTAGAGCAACAGAAGACAGTGATGCATTTAAAAGACTTATATCCGATATCGAAACATTGGTTACTGATCATGGTTACAATGAGGATGATATTGATAATTTATTATTCGCTCTCATTAAAGAAACTAAAAAGCCACATCTTTTGGAAGAGATGATCGCAAAGAAACTTACGAAGCCCGTTACGTTTAATTTGCGAGTGCCTAATGGGGTAGATCCAGATCTTGATTCGATCAATATATTTTATCAGGAACAGATTTATCGGGGATATGTAGATAAGAGCGGAGTTTATCCGATATTAGTAAAGCATGGACCAACTACATGGGAGGGATATATTAAGTCTTTGTACGAGCGTTGTGGTTTTTTACAAGGTAAGCTTTATAGAATATATTCTGAAGAGAACTTTGACGCTCTTCCAGCCTTGCAGAAGAAAGCGCAAGAAATATTTGAGGAATTTGACTTTAGTCTGAAAGAAAGGGTACAATTCAACCGTTGCTATCAGCTAATTGAGGATACGGTAGCTTTACTGTATCACCGATTATTATTGGTATTTCTTGAATTAGGAGAAGATTCGGTTAGCTGGTTTATTGAACGGGTCATTAATCCGAAGAATACACAGTTGGGCATGTATACGGAAGGATACCGTAGGACATTATATGAAATTTCTGCGGAACTAGCAAAAAATACCAAGCAGAAACAGCACGCTTTCAAAGTTGTAAGAGTTTTAGAAGACCATGTGTATGATGCGGTTCAAAACAGGTGGGAAAAGATCCCTGAGCTGATTGAAATTATTGGGTTTTATGCAAAGATTGGCGCAAAATCCAGGGCACGGTTTGTTTACCAGCTGATGCTTAATACTTCAATGGGGCCAACTTGGTATAAGGAAGGGCAGTTTGGACTTATCAATTCAGTGCTTCGTAAAATGGATCATGATAAAGCAGATCAACATTATGCAGATTTTGCCGCATATCTCGAATATGCGGCAGGAGAGATGACCTTTCAACGTTATGTACAATCTGCAATGAGCAGGTTTAGTGGAACTTTAGCAAATGCAGGACATTTATCGCGAGCAATTGAGTATTTTAAATTCCAGATATTGCCATCAGCAAAGACAATCTTGGATAATGCAGATACAAGCACTTTAGATGCCCCCACAAAGGGGGACGGATATATCCTTGGTGCACGATCAATAATCGAAGCTGATGCAATGAGTCAATTCCTTTTATCAGTTAAAGGAGATCCATTAATCGTTTTTGCCCTCAGTGAAATTTTTATTTTTAATGAAGATACAGATAGATATATTGACAATTTTACAAAAGTTCAATATCAGGTTTACCAAGATGCATCTCATATTTCGGAAAGCTATGCGCAGGAAATTATAGATAGAATTGCTTGGCTTGTATCTGACAATCGTTTCAGCAAATTCAAAAATCTTTACATAAGATCACTTTATCGGTCATTCAAGACTGATTTAGATAAACTTGAAATTAAGCTATTAAGCTCTGGAATAGATAAAGGTGACCTACCTGAGATTTTACCGGAAGCCAGAGAAGCCAAAGGTTTTACAAAGGAAGATGACGAAGCAATGGCGAAGCTGGGAGGACCATTACCAGGTGCTGGAAAAATGAGTAATTATTCGCAGTTACCAGAAGCCATATCAAAAGCTTCGGATGAATTTGCATTGGAAAATATGAGTGAAGGTTTTCAAATACTGGTTGACTGCTTAAAGGTTCTTGCTAATGATGGAAGCGATATTTGGGAAGGCGGAAATCTTACAAAGGATTTAGGCGTTTTATTTGATCTTTTTCGCATCCACGCCTCAGCTGAGGATGCGGTCACATTATTAAAACCTTTTATTATAAATCACTTAAGTGATGACTGGTATGTAGTCAGTTTTCTTTTAGGGCTATTGAGTGACAAGCTCGATGCCGATATAAAGGAAACAATAATTATTTATGTTAAGGAACATATAGAATACATTATCCGATCTGAGGGTGATTTTAAAGCAAAATATGAGTGGTTATCTTCACCAATTAGTTCACAGGGTAATATTGATGAACAGTTAGTGCAATTTTTAGTCTGGTTGTTAAACCACCCTTTTTCCACAGTAAGGAAAAAAGTTGGTGATACACTTGTGTGGCTGAGCACAAAGAAAGGCTCATTGATAGTTTCTTCGCTAATAAAAGATTCTCTAGCAAATGATTCTGATTTATCCAATGAATACTCAGGTTATCTATTAAAAGAAATGAGCACAACACTTTCACAGGAAATATGGAACTGCTTAAAGAATGATCAGGATGTACAGACTGATATTTTGGGACTAGATCATACCATGCTTCAAATATATTGGCGAGAAATACTTGAAAATTGCGGGGAAGAAGATGAAGCATTACACGAACTGCGGCAAAGATTTGGAAATTTTTTCCCTACTGACAATTTTGATGGTAGAGACGTTTATATAGAAGACGTAGAACTTTTGCCAGTGCTTGATACATTATATGATCTGAACAATTTAAACTTACTCAATGCCGCCTATATCAATAATTTAAAAGTGCAAAGAGAAAGATTAACCTGTGATTTGGGCGAAGCTGAGCATCAACGAGTAGAGCGATATATTAGAAGAAGTTTTCTTGAAGAGGAAATTGAAATGGGGCATCACCAATATAAGCTTCATACCGCAGTTAATAAAGCACTAGCGGGACGAGTAAGTGTAGGGCAAATCAAGGAGGTTTCAGAGATATTGCAGATTACTGAACTTTAATAGAAATAAAAGATAATGAGTATAAAAACACCTAAAAATCGTAAAGAAATCGAACATAATATGTATTTATTGCAAGAAAGAGGTCTGCAGGCCCTTGATGCCAAAGACGAAGATAGAATTGGCAATTTTGCTGCAATGACCTGGCCACATTTGAAAGAGGTGAAAAACCTTCCAAATGGGAGGATTTATTTGCCAACAATTAATGAACAGGCTCGTCTGCAAGGCAATATGGAGAATACAGATCTATGGAAGTTTAGTCAGACGCAAGTTCCTAAAGAAGAAAGTCCGTAGTACAAAAATAGTCTATGGATTATTTTGAATTAAAAATATTGTAAATGAACTTAAGTTCTTTTTTGCTTACTTTAATTTTACCTTGGACATTTGTATATTATCTATAACCTCAATGCCTAAGAGGTTTTTTGCTATGATGAATTTCTCGGGAAGTCTTCCTTCCAATGCCAGAATAATGCGACTGTTCGGAAGTTCATTATCTACAATTTGTTTTGCTTCAATTAAATGCTTGTATTTTACACACTGGAAAATGCCACGTAATATATCTTCTGGAGTAGAAATATGAGATTTCACTTCAACCCCGATTTTCAGGGATTGATCAATAAATAGAATGTCAATAACATCAGCTGACGGTAGCACATGTTCGAGTATTCCATCTGAAAGGGAATCCTTAAGACCTAGTACTAAAGGGTTTTTTGAAACAAACTCCTTAAATTTTCTGTGGCTTTCGCTTTCACCTCCTGATCGTATTTTGGTTGCTTTATCTAAATCTTCTTGAAGGTCTATGTGTATTGGATCCAAACCAAGAACATTCAAAACTTCCCGCCAGTATGGAAATAAGTATATTTCTGCGAGCATAGCATCCAAAAACTCTTTCTGCTGGCTTGGGCTACGGGTGCTGTAATCAGAAATATCGATAAACCAAGAAATTCCGTCGCCTGGAAGGTTTGTTCTTTTGCTGATTGCGATACATTGGATGGCTGGTATTCTGATGTCAGTACTTAAGCTCAGTTCTTTCATTGCACTTCCAATCACACCCAATACATAATTAAGATTTCTTGGATTTGGCATTCCAAGGATTTTAGCAAGGTCGGAATAATAAATTGTCTGACGGGCACCAGCTTGTTTAACTAGGTAGGGTAAAGCTACTCTCGCTCTTATTTGATATAATTTATTTCCCTCTAAAAAATCGTACTTTCCGACAATTGATGTATTCATTTTACTTAGGTATTTTCAGTTGAGGTTTCTTTCTGATTAGTTTTAGCTAATCCAAGGAATTTCTAATTCAATTTTTTTTATAAATTATTGATAATTAGGGCTATTTGTCAAGACATTTATTTTCCAAATTTAAAAAAGGATTTTACTGCGTTCAATAGCTTTTGAATCCTATTTTTATTATTTGGTGGGTACAAATATAATTGCAGATGTCCTTCCATAGCGCGTAGTTTTATGTTAACATCAGCGTATTCCCAACGTCTGCCGGGCCAACAGTCTTTTCCAATCTCCTCCAATTCTGGATCAGAGAATTTTCCCAAATTACCTGCGTCGTTACCCAAAAGCAGCTGTAATTTACTGACAAGAACATGTGCTTCCTTGCCGAAAATAGGTAGGGAGTTAGTGGGTAGATGTCTAGTCAGGAGAAGGAATGGACTTTTAGCACTTTTATCGGTAATTATACGTATAACATTAAAGTAGTCAAAGAAAAAGAAAGCGCTGTCATAACGGCTACTCTTAAGGTCGGAAGTGTTGGACGGTGCTAAATTTTTTAATAAATGCAACAATTGATTAAGGAAATCTACTGTTTTGAACTGAAGACATTTTTTGTAAAGGATCAGAAAGTCATCGGCCGACATAGCGATAGTGTTAATATCAAGTTTTTCATAGACGGCATTTGCCTTTTTACAGTTTCTTTGATCCTGAGTAATATAAAAATCACACGAAGAGGCAAAAGCTGTATGAAAAGCATCTTCCATGGTATTTCTGAAAGTTTGTTTCCTGCCTCTGTTTATAGAAATTTTATCTTCCTGATACCCGTGCATGTCCAGTGCTATATATTCATTACTTATTTCTGTAAACCAGGGGGAGGCAAACTCATGGGCCGGGCTTTTTTGTTCAGCTAAAATTCCTTTTTTTTTATAAGCTTTATCAATGAGTTCATAGGGGGAAGTGCTGTGAAATATTTGGTCTCTTTTTATATCTGCCCCACCTTGAAGATTTTCACGTAAATCTTTATAAGCTGTATTTTTGTTCATTCTTTCTATCATTCCAAAGATTGCCGTCAAAAGTCCAATCTGTGTATAATTGTCCTCAAGTTCGGGGAGGAAACTGCGCATAAGATGAGCTGTTTCAGGGTTTTCGAAGGATTTTTGAAAAACCCCATCGATAGGAGTGTTTTTAAATAACGTAATTTGCTCATTCAATAGTTCCTGTAGATTTCTACTTTCCTCATCAAGATTGTCTGAAAGTGGCTCGATACGAAGCACATCTAGTAGTTGACTTAGATTGCTATCCTGTATGTATAAATCCCGAGGAGGATTATTTCGAAATACGGTTCTGCCCTCTATATGGAATAAACAATAATTTTGGGTAAGGTTGGAGATAAAATCCAGATCAGAATCAATATTCTCCATATTTGATTGATCTTGGCTACTCGCAGAAATGTCGCCAAGATGCGAAGATGAATAAGGCTTTAAAAATTTCTCGTTATCTGAAATAATTGAAAAAAATTCACTGTGTTGCCCATTTTTCATCTGGCTCATTACATTCCAATCTATATAGACCCTTATCATCGTTATTTAAAATTATTTATATGGAAAGTTAGGGAATAATCTATGATATTAAGGATTTAATTATTGTAACTATAATGATGTGGCTGAACCATTCACTAAAAATTCTTGAGCTGGATGGATTAGCATCGGTAATCGTAGGATTGCTGCTTGTTTTTGTTGCCTTTATGTTGGCTAGAGAAAGCAGAAGCTTGTTGATGGGCTAAGGTATCGCACCCGAAACGAGAAAAAAAATGCGGAACTCGCAGAAAAAAACTTTACAGTGGTAAAGACAAAAAACATATTATAGACTTATCAGTTGCCCGAAAAAGTTGTCCTGATGTTGGTCAGAGATTTTGAAGATGACCTGGATAAAGAGGAGATCACTGAGGCGATACGCCGTATCCTCACAGACATAAAAAATGAATTTAAACTTGTACATTATGTGATCATACAGCCGGAATAATGCTGCAAATAGAGGTGAAGACTCCTATTGTTGCAGTAATAATTCGTCAATTTGATATTTTAATGAAAAGTGTTTAAATTAGATATTAATAATTATTTGCTCGATCGAGCAAACTTTTCATAAAATAGGTTAATAATATGGTAAAACACCCGCTGACTCCCAATCTACGGGTGTTTTTAATATGCAGATAAATTCTGCATTTTAAATTAGACTTGTTGGTAGGAAGTTTCGAACATGGATGGCCATTGGATTATCCACCAAGTTCGACCCAAAACCTTCATATTTTATAAATAAAAAAGAAGTAAATTGTAGTCAAAGATTTATCATGGAAGTAATTTACAATATTAGTATTGAAGTCAGTATCAGTAATATTGAAGCTGGTTTACTGTATAAATATTTAAAGATGCATCCAATAGAAAAACAGTATATAAACTACGGATATTTTGCATTTTCTTTTAAGGAGTTTGAACTACAAAAAGAATTTGATTTGACGCTGACGGTGGAAATTATGGATTCTTGTGTCAGAGTATTAGAAGATCAAGACCTGGGCGATCCCGTGGAGAATCTGCTAAAAAAGGAACTCCTTGAAAAAATCTATAAATGGTCAGCTATACTCTATGGGGAGGAAGATGCTATTGAAGCGTTCCAAACTGATTATTATTTGAATTCTGCTGTTCAACTTCTGGAAAACAGTTATTTTAGTTTTGGAAATTATTTGAAGCTTCGGAACCTAAACAGCTCAAATTATAATTTGGGAAGGCAAGAGGTATCAATCATGAAAAAATTGAGGAATTTTTTATTTAATAAATTGTTTAAATAATTCTGATTCTTGGGTCAGATCCAATTTTCAAAATAGCTTGGAAAATGAACCTTATGTAGTTATTTGCTACTCTATAAAAAGTGATCACAATGTATTGTCTCAAATGTTATTACAATTTTTAAAGATCCAAAAGGACAAGTAAAAAAAGGGTGCTATACCTCAACTGGAAATAACATCAAAACCAAGCAAAAGCAACTTTTAATCGCGCTTTTACAAGAAAAGGCATATTTTTCATTTAAAGATTCCAATACTTTAGTAACCGAAATAGTATAATTGATGCTACCAAATAGGTTAATCTTATGGCAAGATATCCCATTACCGTCAAACCTTGGGTGTTTTTATTTACAGGGCACGACCACATTAGGTCAAAAAAAGACATAAAAGTGGCGAAATTGGATGGTATGGTCTCAAAGAAAGATGAAGTATCAAATACTGTTTTCTTAGCTGAGTTATTATTTATATTTTCAAAGGAAAAAAATATGTTGGATATAGAGTATATAGAAAATATTCTAAAAGGTAAGGATGGATTAGAGTTTCAAAAATGTGGAGCGAATTACCTACGGAAAAAATATGGTGGTGCATTTCAGGAAGTAGCTTCCATGGGACCACTTGGAGATGGTGGTAAAGATGGCTATGTCCTTGAAACCAGAGAATATTTTGCCATGTCAACCTGGTCTGACAATATAGCAACCAAGATAAAGAATGACTATAAGAACTGTATTGACAAAAACCTCGAAGTCAAGAAGTTCATTTTTGTTACCAATCGTAAAATAGGCCCAAAAGAATGTGATGTCATTGATAAGCTTAATTTGGGAAATCAAGATATTAAAATTGAAACCCTGAGTCATCGGGATATGGCTAAAGCATTGATTGAATATCCGCAAAGAGAAGTTTTAGCAATACTAGGAAAGCCAATGTCTTTTTATGATGATAAAACTGTTTATTTTGAAGAATGTAGGGATAGACAGCTAACTTTCACTCTGTGGGAATCCATTAAAGATTCAATGCACGTTTACTTAGCAACAATCTTTTTTGTTGCTGTATTTTGCACATCATTTTTCTATGTTAAAGCTGACTGGGCCAAAACCCTGTGTTTTATTGTAGTTGCCGCACTGATGTGCTTATATATGCTTTTAAATATCAATAGCCTACGAAAATATAAATATGCCCATAAAATTTTGTACCTAATGGTTACTGGTAAGCTTCAGACGCAAAATGAGCTTTTATTGAATGAAGGAAGACATTTGACAATCAAACGAAACTCAACATGGAACTTTACGATTAATAAGAGGTCTATAAACTGCATAAAAAGAGGTTGTAGCAGTAAAGTATTTTTATATACGCAAGAAGATGGAACGATGATAGGCCGGTGTGAAAAGGATAAATTAAATCATACATACAGAGTTGATAATAATTTTTACGGTGAATTGCTGTGAAGTAACTATCGCTAGCCAAATCCCTAAGTCGATTTTAGAGCCACAAGATTGTGTGCATGACGCGTATTATCATAAAATTTGTGATCTCAACACAAATTGATTATTGGAATATTAACAAAATAAATGTAAATTTCTGCATCATGCAATTTTAACCTATTTAAGAGTCAAAGTATACTATTTGATTATGGCATAAATTTGCCAAATAAGATGCTTAATTTCATTGTGAGTTGATAAATAGTTCTTAATTAAGGAGGTTACAGAAAAAACAAAAGTACTTTTCTTGTGTTGCTGGCAAACCCATATTATTAAATTTATGATTACAATTGATAAAGTTGACTTCAACAGACTTAAGCCCTATAATGGGAAGGCCACGCAGTGTTTCGAGCACCTATGTTACCAGCTGGCAATCAAAGAATATGGACATTTAGGAACATTTACGGCGATTGACGGGAGCGGAGGAGACGGTGGGGTAGAATTTTATCTCGATCATCATTCTGGCGAAAGATGGGGCTGGCAATGTAAATTTTTTGGTGATACAGGAAGATTAAGTATTGCTAATAGAGACTTAGCTATTTCAAATTCCTTTGAGACAGCAATTAGGAATCATGGAAATTTAACGAAATATTTTGTTTGCCTTAAAACTGATCTTACAACGGAAAGTACTTCGAAAGCGGGAAAATTCAGTAAAGGCGAGAAGAATTGGTTCGATGATGAACTACCGAAAAAAATTCCTGTTGGTCGTGCAATCTCTCTGGAATTTTGGGGAGAATCAAAAATTATTGCATTCTTAAAAGAACCTAAAAACGAAGGTGTACGTAGTTTCTTTTTTGGGGAACTTGAACTAAATCAGGGTTGGTTTACAACAAAGTTTTTTGAAAATTTTGAGAAGGTAAAGGATAAATACGATCCTGAATTGCATGCTATTGATCAGTTCACAAAATCCATAATAGATTGTGTAGTACTTGATCCAAACTATACTAACCTGACGGGAAAGCTTAAAAGTGATCTCCTGCAGGTAGCCAATCAGGTAGGCAAGGAACTACACAACTTTCATAACACTACCATGATCAGCCCCGCGGAGGAAGCTCTGAGAAGAGATTTTTTTTCAGCTTGTCATGAATTTGAAGATCTTGTAAAACAGACTGTTGGTAAAATTGACTTTGTTGATGAATGCTTTAAAAAGTGTGAACCTGAAAAACTAGCGCTATTCAGTACCGAGGATTTACGATCGAAGTGGATCGCTTTCCATACTAAACTTGATGAATTTGATTTTGATGAAACATCAAGGGCATCTAGGGAGTCGCAGAATATCACATCCTTAATGTCAAATTTTTCACAAGACTTCGGACGTTTTTTTAGAAATTATTTTCATGGAAACCAGAGGCAGCTGCATTTTATAGGTGATGCAGCCAAAGGTAAAACACATATATCCACTGATATTGCATTTAACAGAATTAAAGAGTCGAAACCAGTAATATTTTTGACAGGTGATAAATTTACTGATGAGACCAGTATCAGCGATACAGTGCGTAAAATTCTAGATATACCGCAAGAATATTCATTTGATGACCTTTTAAATGCTTTGGAAGTTTATGGGTCAATCCATAAAGTAAGGATTCCTATTGTTATAGATGGTCTGAATGAAACGGTTTCCAATAGGCTTTTTTCACCTATCTGGAGGAACCATCTACAAGGATTTATTGCAAAGATTAAACAGACAAAGAATGTCGCTATAATTACCACCTGTCGAGGTTCATATGCTGATAGGATATGGGACGACACTTATAAACCTGAATTTCATAATATAGATGGATTCCGCGATTCCGAAACTATTCATGAAGCGGTTCAAAAATATTTCAAGAAATATAAACTGAAGTCGGATTTATTTTTTGCTTCGATTGATAAATTTGGCGACCCAATCTTTCTTAAAATATTTTGCGAAATAAAGAATCCTAACTGGAAGCATTCTGGTGAAATTGCGGTAAACATTGAAGAGGAGTCATCTTACGATATTTTTAATGAGTATTTGACGCAGATCAACAGGAAAGTAACCAGAAATAAGCCGATCCTTAGAAGCAATGAGAATTTTATTTCTGAATCCCTAAAAAAATTGTCTAATTATCTTTGGGTAAATAATCTGCGGGAGCTGCCGGTAGGGGATTTTTATGCCTTAATTGACGAAAATGATAATTATGAGAAAGATAAATCAAAGGCTGATATACTTCTTGATGAAGGTCTTGTGATAAATCGGGATATTAGAAGTGAAACTGAATATATAAGCTTTACATACGATGTCCTTGCAGGCTATATGATTGCTGAAAATTTAATTACCAATAATGCAGATCTTTCATTTTTTAAAAGCAAAAAATTTATTGGACAGGTGTTTCTTCCAGAAGGTCAACATCCCCTTTTCGAAGATGTCATAGCTGCACTATGTTTGCTGCTGCCACAGCTAAAAAATAGCACATTTCATCAATTATTACGAAGTGACTGGCTAGTTAAGCTTGCGGATTCTAAGATTTATAATTATCTGCCACGATTCCTGAAAACCAGAGTGGCAGACCTGGCTGATTTTTCGGATTTTGTCTTTGATAAATCTTTCCAATCACTTTTTGTATTGCCTGGTCGGCTGGTAAAAACAAGTGATATTGATTTAGTTGCTAAAGTTTTCATGATAAATAATGAAAATAAAGAAATCCTTTTTGATCTCTCTTTTAAAACGATGGGCGATGTAAACCACCCGCTCAATGCGATTTTCCTGAGCACAATTCTAGCCAGATTAAAGATGAATGAGCGTGATATTACCTGGACGGAATACGTAAGGAAGAACAGCTATCAATTGGAGCAGTTTATTTCCGAATTTGAAAATCAATGCCGTAACATCAGCCATGAATCGGACATAATACTAAGAAAGCAAAAATTAGTTTCGAAAGCAATAGTCTGGTTTTTAACAAGTACCGATCGAGCCTTACGTGATCAGGTCACAAGAGCACTATATTTTTATGGCAGGAAGTTTCCAGAGGAATTCATCGCTTTAGTGGAGGAATCGTTGGGATACAATGACCCATATATCTGGGAGCGCACACTGGCAGCATCTTATGGTATTGTGATGGCTCAATATAACTCTATAGCGGGAGAACACTTCCGAAATAACGTGCTACCTGTATTTTGTAAATCCTTATACGACCTAATCTTTGCCAAAGATGCAAGATTTGGAACTACGCATATTCTAGCCAGAGACTACGCAAGACGAGTTATAGAAATTGGCTTAATTCATCATCCTACTTTATTAAATACAGAACAGCAGCTGAATATTCGACCACCATACACTTTTGGAGGAATAAGAGCATTACAAGAATTCGATTATGGAGAAAACGATTATGGCTATGATCGACCAATGCAAATGGATTTTAGCAATTATACATTAGGACGGATAGTCAATGGAGGTCATGCATATTCCAATCCTGAAGAAAAAATTAAGGTAAGAAAACAAATATATTGGAGGATATATGATTTGGGCTGGAATACAGATATGTTCGGTGCAGTCGAAACTGCTTTAGGAAACGATAATTATTACAATAGTAACAGAAGTAGACAAGCCAAAGTCGAGCGGTATGGAAAAAAATATTCATGGATCGCTTATTTTGAAAATGCTGGATTACGGGCAGACCTTGGTTTGTTAGATAAGGATTGGGACAGGTTTCGACTTTCTGATGCAAATATCGATCCCAGCTTTCCTAAGAAGACAGCAAACGAACCTTTTTTTAAAAATGATTTATTGGGAGACAGGTCAACACCTTTAAACGAATGGTATGAAAACGGAGGAACGCCTATATTTGATGGTTATTTGGAGATCGATGAGATTAATGGAAACCCAGGTCCTTGGGTTTGCTTGGATGGCTTTATTGTACAGGAGGAGATTTCCACAGAGCGAAATAGCTATCTCGTAGTTCGAGGAATGGTTATCGAAGACTCGCAATATGATGAAGTCATTAAATTATTAAAAGGTCAAAATTTTTCTCAAATTCAAATTCCGGATAAAAGTGAAAATTATTATTGCTTCGCTGGCGAATTGTATAATATTGATGAAGCTACCTACAGTAATTATGGTGATTTACGATTTGATCTTGAAATTAGGAAAGTGAAGATCAAGAAGGATGAACCTGGTTATTATCAAAACTTAATTTGGTCTGATGACTTCACCGAATCAAATTTACCAGAGGAAATTGAAGTCGAAGTTAATGTAAATAAAGAATTTGAAGTATTAATACCAGTAATGGATTACAATTGGGAAAGTTATCACAGTCCGGTTAATGATGCAGGTCATATCTCAGTTTTAGCAAAGGAAATTGTGAATCATCTGGGACTTATAAGTGAGGCACAGACATTTGACCTATTTGACCAGGATGGAAAATTAGCGGCTATCCACTTAAATAATGCTGAAGATTTTAACAATAACGATAGCTTTGTTTATTTCAGAAAAGACTTGTTTGACCAGTTTCTTGCTGAAACTAGATCAAAATTTGTTTATACGGTATGGGGAGAACGTGAAGTTCGTTTTAAAACCAATGAAAGGCGGGAGGAATTCTTTAAAACTCATCCTTATAAAAATGATCAGAGATTTAGTTCGGTCATTGAATATGGGTAGGAGGAGAGGAACTTTAAAATATTCCTCTCTCTCCACTATTTTTTAGAAGTTTTAAGATAGAAAATTGAACATTATTCAATTTACCTCATATGTAAGTTCAGGAACATCCGCATATACAAATGCTTTTGTCGGCGTTCCAGTCGTTCTGAAATCTTTTTCAATTGTATATGCTTCCATTTCAGAAGTGTTGATCTGATAGGTTGCAAGTTCCGTGATTCGTTCTTCACTAAGATCTTGCATCATCCATTCCCATGCAAGTTCATCTGGCAACATAGTAGGCATACGATTTTTAGAGTTGTGAATTTGTCTCATTAGAGGATTTGCTTCTGTCGTTACAAGAGCCACGGTATCCACCGTTTCTCCTGTGTCCTTATCAGTCCAATTTTGCCAGATTGCAGCAATAAAAAAATAATCCTTGTTTTTGAGACCGATGTGATAAGGATATTTATCTGCTGTTTTGAGCGGTTGATTAGTTCTCTTGTTTAGACGGTAAAGATGTCTCCACTCATAAAATTCACTAGACAGTATTAAACATCTTCTTTCCAGCGCCGCTTTCCTAAACATTTTTTCACGACCTGTATTTTCATCCTTCATAAGCAGCTCTTCACCTTTTGCATTTAATGTTGTGTAAGCCTGGTGCCATTTTCCGTTCCCATCTTTATAGCCAAAACGCATTTTCTTAACATCTTCTCTGTTTTTTGTATAAGAAGGGATAAATCCCCATTCCATTTGGACGATATCGAAATTGCATTTATCTTCCGTTGGGCGTAAAACAGCAATATTTCCGTAATTAAAGCCTTCGTGTATTTCTTGATCTAAAAAATCATAATTCATTACTGCTTTTTCCAGATCCATCAAGCGAATGAATTCATCTCTAGATACCCGTTGTCCATTGTAATAACACATATGATTAAGTTTTTAAATGTTCACTAATTTCTTTACCGAATAGCTCCGCCTCTTTCTGTCTTCCTTGTGGAATACTTGTCCAGACTTCACCTGCCCACGTTCTGGCTGAGGTTATAACCAAGGGAGCTCTATTATCGTCAAAAACGAGACGAAAAATTTGCTGATCCCTTAAAGTGTGTTCAATTACAACAACTTTTAAGCCATTGACCTCGATTTCAAACTTACTGTTCTCGAACACATTCCCCATTTTATATAACATTACTATTCGCCTATATAAATTTAGCAATTCTTGGCGATAATTAATACAAACGATGCTTTTGCATTATACAGAGATTATTAGGAAAGTTTAGGTTATTTAAGGTAAGTTTTACACTGATTTAGATGTTGGCCATGCAATGTTGGTAATTTTTCGATTCCGAAAATAATTATGCAGAATGGCTACAAAAAAAAGAAGAAATGGAAGCAGCTATAGTGGGAATGGTTCAAATTTGAAAGATATTGGACTTGACCACCTTATGAAATTAGATGAGTTGCCCATTGAACAGTCAATGATAATGCTAAAAGAGGCAGGTATTGATGTTGATGAAGCGGAAGCAATAAAAATCATGGAGTTTTTGCATCTATTGGCAAGGATCACCATCAAGGAAATATTCTCTCCCGATTAAAAGTTTTTTGTAATTTTGTGTAATTAGATTTTCTAGTAAATTTTTAAGGATCAGACGGTTGCTATTCTCATGTTGGCAATTCTAATTTCATTACCAAATTAAATAACTGAATTATGATCGCAGATTTATATATCCGAGTATCGACAGACGAACAGGCAGATAAGGGGTACTCGCAGAGGGACCAGGAAGAGCGTTTGCGTCTTCATTGTGATAGGCTAGCTATTACGATCGACAGAGTAATTTTCGAAGACCATTCTGCGAAAAGTTTTGATCGGCCCGAGTGGAAAAATTATCTACAAAGCTTCAAAAGGAGCCGCGGATATCGCGAGGAGCGCTTAATTTTGTTTACTAAATGGGACAGATTCAGCAGGAATACCTCCGAAGCCTACCAAATGATTGGACACCTTAAAAAAAATAATATATTACCTCAGGCGATTGAACAGCCATTGGATCTAAGTATACCCGAAAATAAAGTGCTCTTGGCTATTTACTTGTCAACACCTGAAGTTGAGAATGATAGGAGAGCTCTAAACGTGACCAATGGAATGCGACGTGCAATTAAGGAGGGGCGGTTGATGGGAATAGCCCCTTACGGTTATGTAAACAAGTGTACTGAGGATGGAAGAAAGTATGTTGCCGTTAAACAACCAGAAGCTTCGAATATAATCTGGGCTTTTGAACAAGTGGCAAAAGGCCATCTCCCAACCGCAAAGGTGAGAGTGGAAATGAATAAGAGAGAGGGTAAAAATATTTCTAGTAATGCTTTTATGGTTGCACTGAGGAATGTTACTTATTGTGGTAAAATATATGTGCGTGCTTATAAAAATGAAGAGGAGGACATTGTGCCGGGTAAACATGAGGCATTAATTTCGGAGGAGTTGTTTTTAAAGGTTCAGCATGTCCTGAAAAAGAAAGGTACAAAGGATCTCAGATTGCCAGGAGGAAGGATAATCAATGAAGAAAGATATCCTCTGCGTGGTCTTCTGCTTTGTCCAAATTGCGGAAAGAATCTGACGGCGAGTAGTTCAAAGGGGCATACAAAACATTATTACTATTATCATTGTACCACAGCCTGTGGATTTAGACACCATTCTGATAAAGTTAACAAACTTTTTAAAGAAGAGCTTTCCAAATATGATTTTCCGACAGGAATACTAGAAATATTAAAGAAGATAATCGTAAAAAATACAAAGTCTACTTCTGAGAATTTTGATGGTGAACGTAGTACTCTTAAGAGCAGAATTAGTGAATTAAATGATAGAATTAGTAAGGCGCGGGATATGTACCTGTCCGACAAAATTGATGAAGAGGATTTTAGGGATATTAAAAATAGATATAAAGGAGAACTGGATGACCTTGAATATAAACTTAGCCTACTGGTAAAGTCAGAACAAAAAGAAGGGGTAGAAGATAAAATTAGCAAAGCACTAAAAATTGTTGGAAATATTTCAGAGAGGTATATAAATGCTAGCCCTATAGACAAGCGCGCAATTGTAAGTTTGATATACCCTGAAAAGATAATTTTTGATGGAAGCGATTTTCAAACTAGCAAAATCAACTCTTTTGTTGATAGTATCTTCCTGATTAGGAAGGAGTTATCTAAGCAAAAAAAAGGGGATTTAAATTCGAAAAATTTAAACCCCCGTCTTGTGAGCTCGACAGGATTCAAACCTGTAACCTTCTGAGCCGTAATCAGATGCGCTATTCAGTTGCGCCACGAGCCCGTTTGTTATCTTGTTGTTTAACGGTTGCAAATATACCACTTTTTTCCGTTCTTTGAAACATGAAACAGAAAATTTTACTTTTATTTACGGTATTTTCGCTAATTGCCTGTAAAAGAGAAACAAAAATTTCGTCCTCAGATTGGACAAATATCTCAAACCGCACCCAATATAAGGAGCAAGACGGAAGTTTGGAGCTGAAATCGGGAAATTTCACTTATAATTTCACGCAAAATCAAACTCCGTTTAAGAAAATCATCCTCCTTAATGCCAGTATGGCAGGGTATATTTCAGAGCTTGGAGCAGAAAACTTAATCATTGGTGTGTCAAGCCCGGAATATATTTATTCGGACAAGATACAGAATCTGATTAAAGAAGGGAAAATTCAGAATGTGGGAAGCGATCAGAAGTATGATGTGGAGAAAATTATTTCTATGAAACCGGATGCTATTTTCACCAACTATATTGCAAGTTTTGATAACGCTTATCAGCTATTGAAGAACAATGGGATTCAGGTGATATTCCTGGATGAATATATGGAACAGCAGCCTTTGCAGAAAACGGCTTACATCAAATTGTTCGGAGAACTTTTCGGAAAAGAAAAAGAAGCCGAAGCCAGATACCGGGAAGTGGAGAAAAATTATAATGATCTGAAGAAACTTGCATTAACAGCAAAAGAAAAACCACTTGTACTGGCTAATGAGATGTATGGTGATGTATGGTATCTTCCGGGTGGAAACACTTCAGTTGCTCATTATATTGCTGATGCCAACGCTACTTATATTATGAAAGATAATAAGGATGAAAAAGCTCTGACCATGAGTTTTGAAGAGGTATTCGCAAAGACCAATGGCGTTCAGTACTGGGTAAATGCCGGAAATCATACTTCAAAAAAAGAAATGTTGGGAATGAACCCTTTCTACGGAAAGCTTGATGTATTCAATAAAGGAAAGTTATACACAATGGCTGGAAGAGAGAGACAGAAGGCGAATGACTTCTTCGAAAGTGGAGTTGTGAGAGCGGATCTTATCCTTAAAGATTATATTAAAATCTTCCATCCTGAACTTTTACCGGATTATCAGCTTACTTATATGAAAGAATTGCAGTAAATCGGACTATTTGCTTATTTTTGCCTTTCCTTTTTATAAAGTTATGTGGAAAAGAATTAAACAGTTTATTTTCATCGTTCTTGTTCTGAACGTAGTTTTTATCATTTGGGGAAGATTTTTTAATCCACCCATTACCCTTACTCAGATTGGAGGCCTTTTTGAGTATGGAAAATTGCACAGAGACTATATTTCCTATGATGAAATGGGAAATAATGTAAAAAAAGCAGTGATTGCTTCAGAAGACCAGAAATTCTTTGATCATAATGGTTTCGATTATACAGCCATTGAAAAAGCGATGAAGTATAACGAAAAAGGGAAAAAAATCAGAGGAGGAAGTACCATTTCCCAGCAGACAGCAAAAAATGTCTTTCTTTGGCAGGGCAGAAGCTGGGTAAGAAAAGGCCTTGAAGCAGTCTATACCTTCATTATTGAAAAAGTATGGAGCAAAGACATTATCCTTGAAAGATACCTGAATTCCATTGAAATGGGACAGGGAGTATTTGGAGTAGAAGCAGCAGCACAATATTATTTCGGTAAATCATCCAAGGATCTCACTGCATCAGATGCTGCCTGGATTGCTGCTGTACTGCCGAATCCAAAGAAATATGATCCAAAGAATCCATCCCCTTATTTAAGAAAGAAACACAATTGGATTATGAGACAGATGAGGAATGTAAGTTTGAAATAGTATCTTTGTACTAATGAAATTCTTTAATTCCAGCACAAATTTTGAGTCAGTTCTTAAAAAATACTTTTCTTTTAAGAACGAAACCCTCTCTTTGGAGCCCTTTGCAGAGCTGTTAGATAGTGTGAAAAGGGCAGACTTTACAGATGTGCTTAATTTTCTCAAAAGCAATCCGAAATTTACGGAAAACTTTAAATATTACATTCATAATATTTTTAAAGGAAGGCCCTTCAACCTGTCATTAACGGAGGCTAATATCCTTTCTGAAAACGCCTTCTTCCCGGAACTTAAAAAAAGAATCTTGAATAAGGTTCTGCCGCCTGTAGAAAATGAGAAGACAGTGTGGTATATGATTGATAATGTAAGCCTTAGACCCAAAACAGACTTAAAATACCTGCACAATCTTCCTGAAAATGAGATTGATGAATTTTTAGCACTTATCGGAGCGGCAGACTTTATCATTAAACCGAATGTAAAAAAGGAACTGATCTTTTCTATGAATATCCTTTCATGGAGGGTAACAGGAATGGCAATGGAAGTGGAAGTGGTAAGAATGGCTCCTCAATACAGGAATCTTTCCAATCCGTTTTTAGCGTTACAGAATGAATTGGAAGCCTTAGCAGATGACCTGGTTAATGATCCTGAGTTACAGCTGCATTCTAAAGACAGCAGGTATAAGCAGATTAAAATCTATGCAGAGCAATGTCTGGAATTTGTGAATATAGCCTTTAAAAATTCGGCGAAATATGGAATTTCAGGAAAAATTAACCAATCGTTGCTGAAAATTCGTCAGCAGACTGATAGGATTTACGAGATTGTACATTTATTGATTATTGATAATGAAGAAGATGTTCTGGTAAAATCAAAACAGCTGATCTTCAATATTCTGAGCTATAAATCTCACAAAAATAATATTGCAGATCTGATTAATGATAGTACAAGACTTATTTCCCACCTGATTACCAATCACACCGCAGAAACAGGAACCCACTATATTACTTCCACCAGAAAAGAATATATGACCATGTTCTACAAAGCGAGTGGCGGTGGAATTATCGTAGGTGCACTCTGCGTCCTGAAAATGCTGTACGGATATATCCCCGGAAGTGATTTTTCACATGCATTTTTGTATTCTATGAACTATGCGATGGGGTTTGTGATGATCTATCTGATGGGATTCACACTGGCTACAAAACAGCCGGCAATGACTGCTGCCACGATGACCAAGGTATTGTCTGAAGAAGGAAACAGCCAAAGAAATAATACGGAATTTGCCCATCTTGTTTCCAAGCTTTTCCGGAGTCAGTTTATTGCCTTTGTAGGAAACGTTTTACTGGCGTTTCCGGTTGCGCTTGCCATTATCTATGGGCTGGATGTATTCTTTTCACAAAATCTCGCGGTTGAAAGATCAGATAAACTGTTAAAAGACCTTGATCCTTTCAAATCCAAAGCAATACTTCACGCCAGTATCGCTGGTTTCTACCTTTTCATTTCAGGAATTATTTCAGGGAATATCGGAAATAATTCCGTATTCTACCAGATCCCGGAAAGAATTGCTAAAAACCTTTCTATCAGAAGCTTTTTCGGAAAGAAATTTGCAAAAGGATTATCAAAATATTATGCTAAGAACTGGCCGGGAATTGTATCCAATTTCTGGTTCGGGGTTTTCCTTGGAGCTACCGCACCTGTAGGATTGTTCTTCGGCCTTGACCTTGACATCAGGCACATTACCTTTGCTGCAGGAAACTTTGCGTTAGGACTTTATGGAAAAGATTTCTCCGTAGATTCCTATACATTCTGGATCTCCTTTATAACGGTCTTCTTAATCGGGTTCTTCAACTTCCTGGTAAGTTTCAGCTTATCCATGTTCCTGGCATTCAGATCAAGAAAGATGAACTTCGGGCAGGTAAGTGAGATCTATAAAGAGATCTTCAGGTATTTTGTGAAGCATCCGTTAAAATTCTTCCTTCCATTAAGTTCAGGATTGGATAAAAAAGCTGATGATCTGATGAGCAGTACAATTTCTAATAAATCTGAGGAACATTCATAAAATAAAAATGCTACCATTTGGTAGCATTTTCTATAATATCTAGTGATGTTGATTATATACAGTAAGGTAGATCTGGGCATTCTGCTGGCAATTCTTCCCAAAAAGCGCATGTTGTAAGATCTGCACAGGATAAAGCACAGCATACCATTTGTCCTGCTCCTTGAATTTTTTTAAGTTTTCTCTTGATAATTTCTTTTGTGTAAGTACTTTTTTCATGGTAAATATGATTTATATTTTATGTACTTTAAATGTATCACTTAATTTTGAAATATACTCAATTCTTTTTCAATTAAATTTTCTGTAATATTGATGGATAGCGGAAACCTTACAAAATCTGCAGGTCGTCAAACTTATCCTCACCAAACTTATCCTGAAACTTCTTCAGATAGAAACTTTTACGCATTTTGAAATCATTTTTCAGTAGGGGAGAATCTATTTTAATGATAATACATTTATTTTCAATATTCACACTTCTGATTTCATTGAATAAGCTCTGGTCAAGATAATCTTCAAGAAAATCTTTAATATCAAAAGCCACAAGTTTATCTTCAAAGCCATAGATTCTTGCAAATGACTTTACAAGTTCTGAAGACTGATATTCGCGTTTTTTCCTTTTCATAGCCGGGTTGCGGGGTTATATATCAAAAATAACACTTTCTTCATTAATCTTTTTCACTACACTTTCTGTTCGCTCCCTGTGAGTATCTGTAATGAAAATCTGTCCGAAGCTTTCACGGTTTACCAATTCAATTAATTGCGAAACCCTGGTATCATCAAGCTTATCAAAGATGTCATCCAGCAAAAGGATAGGGGTCTTTTTGGTCAGTTCCTTTACTAAACTCATCTGAGCAAGCTTTAAAGAAATCAGGAAAGACTTCTGCTGTCCCTGAGATCCTATTTTTTTAATCAGAACATGATCCATTTCAAAAAGAAGATCATCCTTATGAATGCCTTTTGAAGTATATGTCAGCATACGGTCTTTTTCAAGGCTTTCCTTTAAAAGTTCCTCAAAATTATTTTCCAGCAGATGAGATTCATAGATAACAGAAACGGTTTCTTTTCCACCCGAAATAATCTGGTAGAAATTCTGCACAATAGGATTTAACTGCTCTACAAATACCTTTCTTTTATTAAAGATTTTGGTTCCGAATTTTGTAATCGGGTCATCATAAATTTCCAGCGATTCTTTATCCCAGATTCTGTTTTTAGCAAAATATTTCAGCAAGGCATTTCTCTGCTGAATGGTTTTCTGGTATTGGATCAGATCAAAAAGATACTCAGAATCCGTTTGGGAGATCATGGCATCCAGAAACTTTCTTCTGCTCTCCCCGGAATCGGAAATGAGGTTAGAATCGTAAGGGGAAATCATTACACTGGGAAGATATCCTATATGATCGGCAAGTCTGTCGTAGCTTTTATCATTCTTTTTAATCACCTTCTTTGCTTCTTTTGGCTGGGTAATTCTGATATTGTCTTCACCGTCATCATTCTGAATTTCAGCATCAATCGTGAAGAAATCTTCCTCGTTTTTAATGTTGTTCAGGTCCGTATTTCCTAAAAAGCTTTTACCTACAGATAAATAATGCAAAGCATCCAGGATATTGGTTTTGCCTACACCATTATTGCCTACAAAACAGTTGATTTGGGGCGAAAATTCAAACTTTTTCTCAGAATGGTTTTTGAAATTATATAGGGAAAGCTTCTTGATAATCATTCGTCAAAAATACTCCATTATTAGTAAAAATAAAAAAGGAAGTGCAGAACAGGTTTCCACTCCGAATGAAAAATACGCGTCATCTCTTTTGTTTTCAGAGAAATAAATCAAAATATAAGTAATGATACCGGACAGAAAAAATGCGGCAGCGTACAGTGGCTTCAGATAAAAGATTCCAATAAGAGTGCTGATGAAGACCAGTCCATATGCAATATATTTTGTATTCTGAACACCAATCATCATAGGAAAAGTCTTTACAGTATCGCTGTTCATGTCCCGGATGTCAAACGGGAGAACCAATGCCGTGATATAAAAGAAACTGATAAGGAAAATAGGCAGGCTGAATTCCGGAAGGGTGAGCCAGCAGTTCACCAATGCCCATACCAATCCTACATAAAATACTTTCAGTAAAGGAATTTTACGGATATAAACATCCAGAAAAAAGCTGTTGTACAGCAGTCCCAATACAACAATAATAAACCATTTCAGTAATCTTACTTCATTATGATTATGGATGATTAAAAATGCACAGGCAATCCCGGCAACAGCATTCAGGACCAGGATTCTGAAAAAATATTTAGTATACTGGTACTTAGTGTAAATATACCCGCTGAAATACGTGATGAAAATAAGCAAAATAGTAGGGAAACGGAATGTGTTTTGCTCTTTCATGAAAAATACTGCAAAAAGAGTTCCCATTAAGGAGACATAAATTTGACTGTCTATGACCGTTTTTTTCAGTATTTTTATAATGTTCATTTATCAAAATTAATATATATGAAAAGATTTTCCAAGATATTTATGCTTTCGTTGCTATCATTGGGCTTTTCACCGGTTATCGCGCAGAAATATTATGATGACCAGTGGAAAAAAATAGCAGAAAACAGCCAGAAGGGAGCTTATAAATCTAATCTGCCCATTATTTTAGACATGGAAAACCAGGCTATGAAAGAAAATAATACCATTCAGTTAATCCGTTCTCTGAAAGCAGAGTTCAGTATTGTAAACCAAACCGTAGACGACGATCAGAATAATGCGGCTTCAAAATTCTTTAAAAAACTTCAGGATGCGGAAGGAAAACTGAAAGGAGAAGAGAAACTCGTATATAAAGTTCTGCTGAACGGTTTTTTCCTGGATTATTACAACCAGAATTACTGGAAGATCAACGGAAGAACCAATACCAATACACAGGACCTTGCGCAGATTGAGACCTGGACGAAACTTGATTTCAAAAACTATTTGACCAAAAGTTATCAGGAGCTAGATCTGCAGAAACAGGACATGAAGAAAGCTTCACTGATAAAATATAAAGACCTGTTTTCAGATACAAAAGATATTGCTTATTTCCCAAGCCTGTATGACTGGTATGGTATTAAAAAGATAACCTTTCTATCTGAGAATAATATTTTTACCAAGAATGAGCTTACAGAAAACAGAAAGTCTATTAATTCTATTTTTGATGAATTGATTGCCCAGAATAGCGGGAATCCCAAGCTGTATTTCATGAAGGATAAGCTGCTGGATAACTGTAATTTCAACTCGTGCAAAGATAAACTTGAACAGCTTCAGAAATTAG
Source organism: Chryseobacterium bernardetii (assembly GCF_003815975.1). Taxonomy (NCBI): domain Bacteria; kingdom Pseudomonadati; phylum Bacteroidota; class Flavobacteriia; order Flavobacteriales; family Weeksellaceae; genus Chryseobacterium; species Chryseobacterium bernardetii. Next base: position 4,494,231 of record NZ_CP033932.1, on the reverse strand, counting down.
CTAAATCTGATGTACAAGGTGATTATAAAGTGGTCATCATGGAAGATATCATGGATGAGTTGATAATGAAAAATAAAGCAAAGGAGGCTATTGCTGTTGCGGCTCAGGCTAAAAAGGAATATCCTGAATCTCCTTTTATTGAAAACATTAAGAACAAGGAAAACCAAATTATCAATCCTGTGCTCAGCATCAAATATGAGAAGCAGACCCAGAATAATCTGCCGATTCATTTTATTGCCGAGTCTAAGAATGTTTCAGAATTTTCTATCAGTATTTATGAAGTAAAAGAAGACTTTTTATCCCTGATAAAATATATGCAGAACTCTTACGCTGATAAATATTTCAGTAATGTAAAAAAGAGCCTGGTAAGAAAAGAAACGTATCAGCTTACAGACCCGAAAGATTATCAGCTTCATAAAACTTCACTGGAAATTAAACCGCTTCCTTCCGGAGTGTATGTGGCAGAATATTCAGTAGCCGGAACAGATACAAAAGATAATGATCCTGAAAAGAACTTCTATTTCCTGGTTTCAGGAAACAAGATCATTTATCAGTCCAAATCCCTTAAAGGTTCACTTTCAGACGACCTGAAATTAGTGAATAGCGAGAATGGAAAACCCGTAGCCAATGAAAACCTTAGTTTTTATGAATTTGTAAACAACAATTCCATCAATAAAATTGAAGGGAAAACCAATGATAAAGGAGTTTTCAAATTCCCTGCAACTGCTAATAAAGAATACTACAGAACGTATCTGATTCAACAGCCTAAAACTAATGATTTCCAGATCATGAAGGTATATGGAAATAATGAACGTGAAGCCTATAACCCTAATAAAGAAGTCCGTTCCAAAGCACAAATTTTTACAGACAGAGCTATCTACAGACCCGGACAGATGGTTTATTTTAAAGTAGTAAATACCCGTTTAAATAATGAAACGGAATCTGTAACTTCAGGATTAAAGCAGAAAATCACGCTGATGGATGCCAATAACCAGGAAGTTTCTTCACAAAGCTTTACCACCAATGAATTTGGATCTTACCATGGCAGTTTTATGCTGCCAAAAGGAAAACTGAACGGGACTTTTTATCTGAATACGGATGGAGATAGTGAGGGTTACAAAGATATCAGGGTTGAAGAATACAAAAGACCGAAGTTTGAAGTTACTTTTGAACCGGTAAAAGATGAATATAAGTACGGACAAACTATAGAAATGAAAGGAAAGGCCATGATGTTCTCCGGAGTGGCTTTAAGCAATACCACAGTAAATTACGAGATCAAAAAGCAAAATATCCGCTGGAGATATTTCTGGTGGTATCCAAGAGGGAACGATAATGAAAACTCAATTTTAGGAGAAGCTAAAACCAATGAAAGAGGAGAGTTTGTGATTCGTCTGGACCTTAAGAAAGACGAAAAACTGGAAGGAATTCAGATTGATAACTATCAGATTAATGCTTCGGTTACCGATATCAATGGAGAAACCCAGTCAGCCAATACAGATCTGAAGGTAGCTTCAGTTTCTCACTATATCAAAGCTGATGAAATCAAGAATATATTCAGTGATGAAAATGCAAAATTAAAAGTAGAAACTAAGAACTATAACGAACAGGTTCTTAAAAAAGCATATCAGGTTAAATTATCCAAGCTGGCTGCTCCGGACAGAATTTTCAGAGATAATTTTAAAGCAGAAGTTCAGAATCTTCCAACCTACTCAAAGACGGAATTTATCAGCAAATTCCCACATGATTTATTTGATAAAAATGATGAGATTAAAAACTGGAAAACAGAAAAAGTTGTTGTTGAAAGACAGCAACAGCCGTCGTCAGATACTCAGTTCTCCGATTTGGATTTAGGAAAACTGGAAGCAGGAGATTATCAGTTGGAGCTCTTCAATATTGAAGGGAAAGACACTATTAAAGCAGCTCAATATTTCAGTGTTTGGGATAAAAATTCCCTTAAACCTGATCAGAAGACATTCTTAACGGTAATTGCACCAAAGAATGAAACGGTAAGAGGTGAAAAAGCGAAAGTGTATGTATATTCTGCCATTCCTGATGCATTGGTGAATGTCTTTGTTCAGGATGGTTCCGGTAAAACGATTACAGAAACTCACCAGCTGAAAAAAGGAATCCTTGAATACACAGCAGAGATTCCAAAAGATAAAAGCGTCTCTGAACTGAATCTTCAGTTCCAGTTAGTAGCATTTAACGATGTGCAGACTGAAACAGCTGCCTTAAAGATCAGGGATACAGAAAAGCCTTTAAAGATTGAGACCGTTACTTTCAGGGATAAACTGGAACCGAATTCAAAAGAAAAATGGACCGTAAAAGTTACCGGAAATGATAAAGAGAAAGTAAATGCAGAAGTATTGGCGAATATGTATGATATGTCTCTGGACCAGTTTGCTGTAAATACCTATGGATGGGATAAATTATATATGCCGTTCAATATTATCAGTTCTTATGACGTTAGAGAGTATCTGTTACAGAAAAGTTATCAGAAACGATTGAAATATTATAATGGAAATTATGTGTCAGTACCCAACTTTAACTGGTTTGATGGCAGATTTGGTATTGATGGATTTGATCGTGATGGAGATGGTGTTGCTGATAAAGATGATGCTTGCCCTACTGTTCCGGGGTTACCGGAATATAATGGTTGTCCTAAACCTAAGAATGCAGTTGCTATGGAAGTTGTTAGCTATAGAGCTAAGAGTGCAAAAATGGCTGCCCCAGCAGCTCCTATAGCAAAAGAAGACATGCAGGCTATGGATGTAGCATCTGCTGCAGGTGCTGTAGAGCAATCTACAGAGAAGCTGGAAAAAGTTCCGGTACGTCAGAATTTAAATGAAACCGCATTCTTCTATCCGGATCTGAAAACTGATGCAGAAGGAAACGTTAATTTTGAATTCACTTCTCCGGAAGCTTTGACCAAATGGAAATTAATGTTCCTTGCTCATACAAAAGATGCAAGAGCGGCTACCCTGGAAAAAGAAGTGGTAACGCAGAAAGAATTCTCAGTTACTCCAAACTATCCGAGATTCTTAAGAGAAGGGGATGAGCTGAACTTACAGTCCAAACTATCCAATCTTACCAATAAAAAAATGAATGGTTCTGCCGAATTACAGATTTTAGATGCTTTCACCAATGAAAACATCTCTTCAAAATTCGGAATTACTTCAGGAACACAGAATTTTGACCTAGATGAAAACGGAAACGGAGCGTTAACCTGGAAATTAAAAGTTCCGGATAATGTATTCTCTATCATTTTAAAAGTAGTAGCAAAAGCAGGATCTTATTCTGATGGAGAGCAGCAGGCCGTTGCCATATTGCCAAACAGAATGTTGGTAACTGATGCAGTACCTGTCTTTGTAAAAGAAGGAGAAACGAAGACTTTTGTGTTGGATAACCTTAAAAACAATACTTCAACCACGGCTTCTAATGTTTCCAATACATTGGAATTAACCACTAATCCGATCTGGGAAATTATGTTTGCCCTTCCAAGTCTGAAAAACGACCAGAACAGTTCTGCGGATGTGGTTTTCAACAAATGGTTTGCAGATGTATTGGCTTCTGAGATCTTCAAAGCAAATCCTAAAATGAAAACGGTGTTTGATGAGTACCAGGGTAAAGGATTATTAAATTCCAACCTTGAAAAAAATCAGGAACTGAAACAGTTATTATTGGATGAAACCCCTTGGGTACTGGAAAGTAAAAATGAGGTTGAGCAGATGCAAAAACTGGCTCTTCTGTTTGATGTTAACACCATGAGAAATTCAATTAACCAGAATTGGGATGATTTCAGCAAATTACAAAATCCTGATGGCGGATTCTCGTGGTATGCAGGATATCCAAGTTCTTATGGTACTTCATTGTACATTCTTAAAAACCTTGGAAAGATCAATCTATGGTTAAAAGATAATGCAGCGGAGTATCAGAGTGCAGGACAGAATGCTTTGGTAGCAAAACTGATTCAGTATGTAGATAACGAGATCAGTAAATATGCAGATACTAAGAAAGAAAATGTGTGGAGCAATTGGGTTCTTGATTATTTGGATACCAGAAATTACTGGGAGAAACAGTATCCTTTAAAAGGAAAAGGAGCCGCTTTGAAAGCTTTAGTGAAACAGAAAGCAAAAACAGCAAAAATTACCGATTTTACTTTCTTTGGACTTCACCGTGCCGCTTTACTGATGAATGATTACGGAGTGAAAGACGTATCTGATAAGTTGATGAATTACCTTAAAGAAACTTCAACAGATACCAAAACACAAGGCGTATACTGGAAACAAAACCTGAATGACTGGGGCTGGTTCAGTTCTAAAGTAGTGAATCATGCAGGAGCATTGGAAGCCTTTAATACGCTAAAAGCAAATGATACCAATTTTATAGAAGATATGAAGATCTGGCTGGTAACGCAGAAAGAAGTGAACTCATGGGGAAGTTCAAGAGGAACTGCTGAAGTGATCTTTACCATCCTGAATTCAGGAAAATCATGGACAGGTGCTGAAAGTGACAAAGCAACAATCGTTTGGGGTGGAAAAGACATCGTTCCTCAGACTCAGGCCACAGGATATGTGAAATCAACAGTGAAAACGGATGCTATCGATAAAAACCTTGGAACCGTTACGGTAACCAAACCAGGACCTGGAATTGTTCAGGGAGGGTTATTCTGGCAGTATTATGAAGACCTGGATAAAATCAAATCATCCGAAAATTATATTTCCGTAACCAAGGAACTGTATAAAAAGGTAAAAACGGTAAACGGAGAAGAACTTCAGAAGATCTCACCGGAAACACCTTTAAAAGTAGGAGATAAAGTAACCGTAAGAATGATCCTGAATACAGACAGAGCAATGGAATTCATTCATATTAAAGATATGCGTGCTGCAGGATTTGAGCCTCTTGATGCCTTATCAGGATACCAGTGGAAAAATAATTTAGGATATTATCAATCTACTAAAGATGCGTCCACAAATTTCTATATTCAATATATGCCAAAAGGCAAATATGTGTTTGAATATGATGTGGTTGCCAATGCATCCGGAAAGTTCTCAAATGGCATTACTACAATGCAGAACTACTATGCTCCACAGATGAATGCCCATACAAAAGGAACAGGAATTCAGATTTTGGAATGATTTTTGGCTATTAGGAAATACGTAAAATTTAAAACCAAATAAAATGAAATTTTCAAAAACTTTAATTACGGGATTGGTATTGATGGCTGGAGTAAGCGCTTTCGCTCAAAAGAAGGCAGAAAAGTTTGAAAAACTACAGATTGAAATGTTCCCAAAAGCTAAAGAAGGTTACAAACAGGTATATATACAGCTTCCGGTTGCCAAAAACGAAAATGATTTAAAAGTGGAAGTTTTTGTAGGGGCTGAAAAAATGTTAGACTGCAACAATTACTCTTTAATGGGAGAAATGAAAAGCCAGGATCTTCAGGGATGGGGATACAACTATTATGAAGTAGAATCAAAAGGGGAAACAGCAGGAACATTGATGGCTTGCCCGGGACAGAAGCTTTCTAAGAAATTTGTTACCCTTAAGCCGGAAATCGTAAGATACAACAGTAAGCTGCCATTGGTATTCTATGTACCAAAAGATATAGAAGTTCGTTACAGGGTTTTAAGACCTGATAATGGAATGAAAAAAGCAGTTCAGAAATAAAATTTGCAAGCTTATTATAAACAGAAAACTCCTCACAGTGATGTGGGGAGTTTTCGCTTTTATATGTTTTTATAACATTATTTTAACGCAATAAATCGCAAGGTCTTTTCAGGATGGGTCATATTTTTTTAAGATTGCTAGGGTGTTTCGTTCAGTAGTGAAGCAGTAAATATCTTAGCTGAATGAAATGCCTCTGCGAACGAAAATATTTTCCATTTTGGTTAAACCCTTTTGTGATCCCAGCGTTAAAGAATCAGTGTTTTCTTCACTAAAATCCCAGATTAATAATATTTACTGATATTATCTTTAATTCTTATCTAGGAAGTCTTTTTTATAACGCAATGCCCGCTAAGTTTTTTCTGAAATCTTCATTTTTTAAGCCACAAGGCGTTTCACTCAGCAATGAATCAAAATAGTAATAGTCTTGGCTAAATGAAATGCCTTTGCGAACAAAAATATTTTCCATTTTGGTTAAAACCTTTTGTGATCCCTGCGTTAAAGAATCAGTGTTTTCTTCACCAAAACCCCAGATTAATAATATTTACTGATATTATCTTTAATTCTTATCTAGGAAGTCTTTTTTATAACGCAATGCCTGCTAAGTTTTTTCTGAAATCTTCATTTTTTAAGGCCGCAAAGACGTTTCACTCAGTAATGAATCAAAATAATAATAGTCTTGGCTAAATGAAATGCCTTTGCGACCGAAAATATTTTCCATTTTGGTTAAAACCTTTTGTAATCCCTGCGTTAAAAGAATTAGAATTACATGAATGCGAACTCATATTAATAGTAATATTGTTCTGTTTTATCTATTTGAATTTTTAACTAAGAACTCTTAATAGCCTTTGTTTTCTACAAAAAAGGTCTTAAAAGAAGAGAGATAAAAGTGGAGTTAAAATTTTTTTCAATTTTTTTTAGTTTTTAATTAACTTTTAAACGGTTTTGATAAGACATTATTTTAAAGACTTTTATGTTTAAACACATTTTAAACTTATTTTAAATTCACTGTTTTGTTGAATTATCATTGAAGATTTTAATATTTTTTGCATTATATTTGTTATAAACATAAACCATGAAAAACAATTTATTGATTTTTACGTTTAGTTTTTTTGCTTTTCCTGCTTTTGGCTGGGCACAGTCTGCGCCGGATTTTAAAGAACTTCTGGATAGTGCAATGGTTCGGGATTCGAACCTGAAAATGCAGATTACCCAAAACAAACTTACCGATCTTGATGAACACAAGTTGAAAGATATCTTTCTTCCCACTTTGGAAGTAAGCGGTAAAGCAGGTTACCTTAACGGAACAGCAAGACTTACGTCACCCGAAATTAATCTGGCCCCTTTTATCAATATTCCCGAAGGAACATTTAATAATAACTTCAATGTATCAGGATTCTCAGGCGTTGCTAAAGCAGATGCCAAAATGCTTTTGTATTCAGGAGGAAAAGTTAAATACCTGAAAAAAGCAGTAGAAGAAAAAAAGAAGTCTGAAGATATTCTGTTGGAAAAAACAAAAGATGAAGTGGTAGCCACAATTTCTAAAGCATATGACCAGTTGGCACTCATTCATCAGTCGAAAAAAGTGTTGGATGAAAGTAAAAAAAGGCTGGATATCAACAAAAAAACAGCAGACAAAGCATTGGGATATGGTCTTATTACTCCTTACGATCATAAGAAAATTGAACTGGCCCAGGCTACTTTAAATGCAAAAGTAGTGGAATATGAAGGAAAAAAAGAACTGCTTCTTACCCAGCTTTATATTTTAACAGGAATCAACAGGGAACGTCTTAGATTGATAGATCCGGTATTATCTCCTGTAGAGCTTCTTGCTGCAGAAAAAGGAATAGAGCAGAGAGCTGAAGTTCGTGCCCTTGAGCATGGAATTGCTGCTGCAGACTATAAAATCAGGGCAGAAAAAACCTGGATGATCCCAAAAGTTCAGTTGATGGCATCAGCATACTATATCGGATTGTACGGAAACCGTATCAAAAGCTCTGAAAACGTAGTGCCTGCTGTTCCGTTACTTGGATATGAAGGGAAAAAACTGAATTGGAGCCCTAATAATATAAATATTTTTCCTTTGATCACAGCCGGAGTAGGCTTTAAATGGGATATTTTTGACGGGAAAGAAGGAAAACATGCTGAAGAAACCGCTAAGGTTGGTAAAGAGGTCCTGCAGAATCAGAAAGAAGATGCATTGAAAAAATTATCATTGAATCTGGCCAATAACCAGACCAATTATGATATTGCTACGGCACAGATCACTTTAAAAGCTAAAGAAAAAGAATTGGCCAAAAATGCATTGGTGCAGGCTGAAAAAGAATTCAGATACGGAATGAGTAAATCATCCCAGCTTATTGATGCAGAAAATGATCTTGAAGCAGCAGAACTGGAATATCAGAATGCAGTTTTCAACCAGAGAAGAGCAGGAATAGAACTGATGAGGTCTACTCAGGAACTGGACATTACCAAATTTTATTTAATCCCATAAAAATTAAAATGATGCATAAAAATATAGCTATAGTCTTTGCTTCTCTGTTTTTACTGGGAAGTTGTGATAAGAAAAACGAAAAAATAAAAGAACCTGAAGGGAAGACCAAAAAAGAGGTTATTTCATTTGCTCCAAAAGTAACCGGAAGGATTTTAAAAATATACGTTTCCGAAGGGCAGACGGTAAAAAAGGGAGATACCCTGGCTCAGCTTGATGTACCTGAAGTTTCTGCAAAAATTGCTCAGGCTCAGGGAGCAGTAAATGCTGCAACAGCTCAGGAACAGATGGCTAAAAACGGGGCTACACCCGATCAGTTAAAACAGCTTCAGGCCAAATATAAAGGACTGAAAGAACAATATGAGTTTGCACAGAAGTCCTACAGGAGAGCCAATAATATGTTCCGGGACAGCTTGATGTCTCCACAGGCGCACGATGAAGTATATGCCAAGCTTCAGGGAGCAAAAGCCCAGTATGATGCTGTAGTGGCAGAATTGGATGATGTGAACAGGGGAACCCGTTTTGAAAAAGTGGAAATGGCAGCAGGGCAGGCTTCCCAGGCAAAAGGAGCATTACAGGAAGCCAATGTAGCTTATTCAGAAAGATATATCATCGCGACCAATGATATGGAAATTGAAACCATCAGCTTAAATACTGGTGAGTTAGCCACAGCAGGATTTGCTTTGTTCAACGGATATATTCCTGAAAGTACTTACTTCAGATTCACCGTTCCTGAAAGTGCCATTGCAAAATATAAAAAAGGCCAGAATGTGAATATGCAGGTAGTTTACAACAAAGAAAACCTGCAGGGAACTATTGTTTACATCAAGCAACTGACGAGATATGCAGATATTACCACAGCTTACCCTGATTATCAACTACAGGATGCCATCTACGAAATTAAAGTAAAACCAACGGACATGAATAAGGCTAAAAGCCTTTTGGTAAATGCCAATGTGATCCTGAAATAATAACGAAATGAAACAGGGCGGCTATCCTCAGTACATAGAGTATTCCGTCTGGTTGCTTAAATATTAAATTATACAGATGAAAGAATTTTTCCGCCTTTTAAAACGCGAATTCAAGCTTTTTATCAGCAATTCAACCTTAAGAACAGTGTTTTTTGTGGCACCGGTCTTTTATGCCACATTGCTGGGGTTTGTTTACCAAAGCGGAAAAGTTGAAAATACTCCTGTATTGGTAGTAGACAGGGATAATACTCCTTTGTCTAACCAGTTAACAGAAATGTTGGATGATAATAAGAGTATTAAGATCATCAGATATATCCAGGAGCCTCGGAGTATAAAAGATGAAGTAATCCGGCATGAAGCAGCAGCAGTGGTGATTATTCCATCCCGTTTTGAAGGCGACATGCTTCAGAAGAAATATCCTGAACTGAATGTCTACATCAATACAGGAAACGTTTTAACAGCCAATTTTGCTTCCAAAGCGCTTCAGCTTACCATAGGGACATTCTCTGCCGGAGCATCTATCAAAGCGTTACAGAAAGCCGGAATGCCTGCAGCAAAAGCTGCTACACAATATGAACCCTTCAAAGCCAATTATATCACCCTGTTCAATACTACCGGGAACTACCTGATCTTTATGTGGCCGGCGATGTTGGCTGTAGTTCTGCAGCAGGTTATTTTACTGGCAATGGCGGTAAGTTTTGCAGCAGAATTCCAAAGAGGATCTTTTGTAAAAGAATATGTGAAAATGAAGAAATGGGCGTTCCCAACCATGCTGATTAAGGTAATTCCAATCTGGATATTTTCTATCCTTATTGTAAGTATTTACTACTTCATGCACATGATCTTCAGGGTTCCGATGCCGGAAGGGATACTTAATTTTATCCTTCTGACAGCTGTTTTTGTGGGTTCGGTATCATTCCTCGGAGTATTCATCAGTATATTGATCCCGGATGCTCTGAAGGCAACACAGATTCTTATGGTCATTGCATCACCGGCATTTATCATCAGTGGATTTACGTGGCCTTTAAGTGCAATGCCGGCATTTGTTCAGTTTATTGCCAACATTATCCCATTAACTCCGTTTTTACAGGCTTTTAAAATTCTTTTAATTCAGAAAGGATCAGTAGAACTTACTTTTCCATACCTGAAACACTTAAGTATTCTTTTAGTTGTTTATGCCATCATAGGATGGGTTGCTTTGAAAATTAAGCTTTGGTTTATTTTTAAGAAGGCTGCTCCGCAGGAAATTACTGTGGATAATGTTTCTGAAGAAGAACCTGAATAAATTATATCAAACCTGAGCCCCCAACAAAAAATTCTCCCACCATAAAAATCAAACAAAAAAACTGATATATTTGTCTGTAGTAAAAACAGATCGTATATGGAAAATGTATTTGACGCAAAAGACGCTCAAAACTATATTGACAGGATAAACAGGCTGGTGGAAGATACGCATGGTTTATGGGGGAAAATGACAGTGGATCAGATGCTGGCACACTGCTGTATTACATATGAAATGGTATATGAGCCGGAAAAGCATAAAAAGCCTGGATCTATTGCAAAGTTTATTTTGAAGACTTTTGTAAAACCTAAAGTGGTGGGTGAAAAAGCTTATCCTAAAGATTCCCCTACAGCTCCTCAGTTTTTAATATCGGGAAGAAAAAATTTTGAAGAAGAAAAAAGAAGACTGATCGGTTTTATCCAAAAAACCCAGCAATTGGGAGCAGAGGCTTTCGATGGTAAAGAATCTTTCTCCTTCGGAAAATTAAAGGCCCACGAGTGGAACAATATGTTTGCAAAACATTTGAACCACCACTTAGCTCAGTTCGGAGTTTAAAAATCACAATATGAAAAAACTTTTATTGCTCTTCATTCTGGCAGCCAATTGCATGTTGGCGCAGATGCCTGATATTTCAAATACTTGGCTGAACAACAGTAAGCCTTATATTGGAACCATTGGAAATAAAGGACAGGAACTGAAGCTTAAAATCAATATTTCTGAACAGAATAAAAAGAATGACCAGGAATATTTTGTTTCAGGATATTCTCTTGTAGATACCCATTATGCCAAATTTGAAGGAACCATAACCATTTCAAAGTATAAGGATGCTAAAAAGCAGGGAACCGTATTTGGAGAATACGAACTGGCGGAAGAGAATAAGGGAAAGCATTCTGGAATTTTTAAAGGACGATTTGTCTATAATTTTAAATGGAACAGGAAAACAGAGAAAGTTGAGGGGCAATATATTGAACTGATCGGTGACTGGAAAAGTTATGACGGAAGCTTGACTTTCAAAACGCACCTGAAAAATCAATAATTCTAAAAAATCTTCACCATTAAAAACATATGAAATTAGGAGCATTTTCAATCAGCCTAAGTGTAAAAGATCTTCAGAAATCCAAAGATTTTTATGAAAAACTGGGGTTTGCTGTTATGGCTGGAGCTACAGAACAAAATTATCTGATCATGAAAAACGGAACTACTTTGATAGGTCTGTTTCAGGCTATGTTTGATAGGAATATGCTGACCTTTAATCCGGGATGGGACGAGAATGCCCAAAATCTGGAATCTTTTGACGATGTACGTGAAATTCAGAAACGTTTAAAGGAGGGTGGAGTAGAGATTGATAAGGAAGCTGACGAAACCACTTCAGGACCGGAGCATATCTATCTGAAAGATCCGGATGGAAATATGATCCTGATCGATCAGCATAGATAATAACACTGGTAGTGATCCCAATGAAACCTACAGGTTTTCAGCATTAAAGATTTTGACTTAATGGCTTAAATGTTAAAAAGTACTTGTAAATATAATAGTATCTCTAGAAACTGATTTTCAAAAAATAAAAGAACCGGCAGATTTCTGCCGGTTTTTTCAATATCTGCTGTAATTGTTTCTATCGAATAAGATTAATTCTTTTTAATGATTTTATAGCTTTCTGATTCGGTTTTCATCAGGTAAGCTCCATCAGGAAGTTCGCTGATATCAATCTTATTTTCACCTCTGACAACTTCTTTTGATTTTACAAGTTTTCCGGATTGGTCATATAGGTGGAAACAGCGTATTAAAATCTGAATTGTAAAACAGGTAGAAATACGCGCTTTTGATTATTCATATTGCTTTATTTTTGAAAAAGACAAATGAGATTGTTACGATTGAAATAAAATAAGTTTATTTTGACCATATAATTTGTTTTTTTCATAACTTCATTTTGTACAAAACCTATAACATTTAAAACCAATAACTATGGAATTACCTAAAAATGCCGTATCATTAGAAGATGCCATCAGATGGACCAAGAGATGGCAGCTAAAAGAATTAACTTCAGGGGTTGAAATAAAAGCGCACATGATTCCTTCAAAAGATGCGTTTGACATTTTTTATAATGATAAAGGGTTTAAAAATTACCGGGGTTACAACGCAATTAATGACGAAGGAGTATTTAAATTTCTTCTGGTAGGAGTAGATGACGACGGAAATGATATTGTGGATTACAGTAACGGAGATTATATTTATGATATGACGACACCATGCCCAAGCGTATGCTCAAAAGTAGTATGGTGGGAGCAGTAATCTAAAACTGAAGATCATTGGATCATTGGATTGAAATATTGTCATTAATTGGAAAGGGCATTCTGCTGATCAATCTGGCAGTATACTGTGTAGGCTTTTTTCATTCAGGAAGAGCCTATACATTTTTTATAAGCTATCTGGCATGGATATTAATTTGTGAAATCGTATTTTATGTATTGAATTATCAGAAGATCAATAATTTGTTTTTTTCTCATTATTATCTGATTATTCAGTTTGTGTTGCTGGGACTTTTTTTCCATGAAATTTTAACTGAAAAATATCAAAAAAATATAGCACGATTCCTTTTAATAATGATTCCTACGGTTCTGATCGTGCAGTATATAATAGATCCGGAGAAATATTATGTATTCAATTTATTTGAAATATTTGTCACTTCCTATTCTCTTATTATTTTGGCCCTGTTTCATTTATACAATATATTGGATACTGAAAAAAAATACAATTATATAAGCCTTGGGCTTCTGCTGTATCTGATAAGCAGTACCGTAATCTTCTTATCCGGAAATCTGTATACAGTAATGAATACCAATCTTCACAAAGAAATCTGGGTTTTTAATGTGGTGATGTTTATCGTGTATCAGCTTTTTATTTTTGCAGAGTATTTCTTTTCCCGCAGAAAAAATGTGTAACAACTGTTATGACCTTACAACATGAATGAAAATACAATTATTTCCACTATAGTCTATACCTTTCTGGCTTTTACCCTGCTGGCAGTTACGCTGGTCATATTCTATTATTTTTCAAATAAAAAAATAACGAAAAACCTTCTTCAGAAAAAAGAACTGGAACTCAGGTATGAGAAAGACCTTACCCATGCCATTATCAGTTCCCAGGAAAAAGAACGATTACGGATTGCCCAGGATCTCCATGATGATATCAGTTCAAAATTAAGTGTAGTCTCTTTAAATATCCATCTGTTGGATTTTGATAATTTAACGAGAGAGGAATATAGTGAACTGAAAAACAAAATTATCAGTCTGGTAAATACCACAGCAGAAAGCGCCAGGCAGATCTCACATGACCTGCTTCCTCCCATTCTTGAGAAATTTGGGTTACATGCAGCCATAGATGCATTGTGCTCAGAAATTAACATGTCTAAAGCCGTACAGATCTCTTATGCCAACAGCCTTTATTTTGCAAAAGCTGAGGATGAAAAAAATTTGCATATCTTTAGGATACTTCAGGAATTAATTAATAATTCTATAAAACACGGGGAAAGTACTCATATTGATATCATATTTAAAGGAAAGGATGGAAAAAATACATGTATCTATAAGGATAATGGTAAAGGATTCAATCTCAATGAAGACGTTCTGAAAGGAGGATTGGGATTACGGAACATAAGAAGCAGAGTAGAACTTATCAATGGTACATTGAAGATAGAAAGCGAAACCAGGAAAGGAATTACTATAGAATTTACATTTTAATTCAATTATAAGATGGAAAAAGACACCATTCGCCTGATGATCGTAGATGACGAAGCCCTGTTTCGCCAGGGGATTTCATTGTTAATACAGAGAGAAAAAGATATTATGCTGGTACGGGATTTCAGCAATGGAAGAGAATTGCTTGATGCTTTTGTCTCTCTTGAAGAGTTACCGGATATTATACTGATGGATCTCAATATGCCGGAAATTAACGGAGTGGAAGCAACCAAACAAATCCATATCAAATATCCTCAGATCAAAATTATAGCTCTCACCAGCTATAATACAAAAGCTTTTATTGTCAATATGATCCAGTCTGGGGCGTGTTCCTTTTTGAAAAAAAATTCAAGTCCTTCAGAATTGCTTAATGCCATTAGGGAAGTACATCAAAAAGGGTTTTATTATAATAACGAAGTAATGGAGGCTTTGCACCAGAATCTTACTGAGCCCAAGAAGAAGATCTCCAGTATCTTTGATGCCAATCATATTTCTAAAAGAGAGAAAGAAGTGTTGGAACTGATCTGTCAACAATACAGCACTCCTGAAATTGCAGACAGGCTTTTTATCAGTTCGAGAACCGTTGAAGGGCACCGTAATAGCCTTCTTTTGAAAACAGGATCTAAAAATACAGCTGGCCTGGTGGTGTATGCCATTGAAAGTAAAATGATAGATACCAATTATCTGAAAGACAGGTTCGATTGATTTTTTATTGATATTTTCTCATTAAATTAGTCTTTATTTTGAAATAAAAGACTAACCGAAAGAAAATAGAAAAGATGGAATTTACAATTGAAGATATTTCAGCAGCACACCAGAAAGTAAAAAGTGGGGCAGATTTCCCTCAGTACATTCAGGCTATAAAAAGTTTGGGTGTTTCTCACTATACAACTTATGTTTCTGACGGAAATACAAGCTATTTCAGCAGAGACCATCAATCAGTTCATACCGGAAGTAAATATGGTCCGCTTATTATTTCTGAAAAAACCAATCTTGACAATTTCAAATCTAAATTAAAACTTCATCAGCAAGGAGATACAGATTATTATACTTTCTGTAATGACTGTGCAGAAAATGGAGTAGAAGGCTGGAATATGAACCTTGATACAATGACCTGTACTTATTTCGATTCTGGTAAACATGAGATCCTGGTAGAGCAGATTCCCGATTGAGACTGGAGAAATTGGATATATGTCAGGTTTAAAGTTTCTTACTATAGCCTTTGGTTCACATTAATCACAAAAATATCGTTTGCTATTATTGATTTAAAATATTAATTTTGTTAATAACGATAGATAATAGTAATTAATGAGCATGAGAAAGGTTTTTACGAAGTTGGCATTCGCGGTATTAAGTTTAGGTTCAGTTCTGACATGGGCACAGAAAAATGATCTGGGTGCCTGGTATATGTATTTTGGGAATAATAAGATCAGTAAGAAATTAAACTGGCACAATGAAGTTCAGTACAGAAATTTTGATGCCATTGGAGATCTGGAGCAGCTTCTCATCCGTACCGGGATTGGATATGATCTGACAGAAAATAATAATAACGTCTTGTTAGGATATGGATTTATCCTTAGCCAGCCTTATGTAAACGGAGAGAAAAAGGAAAATATAGAGCACAGAATTTTCCAGCAGTATATTACCAAGCAGAAATTCGGACGTTTTAACCTCCAGCATCGCTATCGTTTGGAAGAACGTTTTCTGGAAGACGATTTCAGGATGAGGTTCCGTTATATGTTAGGATTAAATATCCCCATCACTCAAAAAGAAATGTTGCCGAAAACATTGTATGCATCCGTATATAATGAGATCTTCCTCCATTTCAATAGTCCTGTTTTTGATAGAAACAGGGTATATGGAGCTTTAGGTTATGTGATTAATAAAAACATGAGAATTGAAGCCGGATATATGAATCAGATTCAGGAAAACAGGAACAGAGGACAAATCCAGATTGGTTTTTATAACAATATACCGTTTACCAAAAACTGATAATAACCTGTTATGATGAATGCACTGATGAAAAATTTTATTAAAAATATCGATTATAACTAACACAAAAAACAACACATAATGCATTCAGGAAAAAGATTTGGAGCACGCGAATTTGTCAATTGGACAAGACGCAGTATCTATGCTCTGCTGGTATTGGCAGCTATACCTACTGTTTTATATTTTTTAGGCTGGAAATTCCTTTCCGTACCCTGGCAGCCTATCGCTATCATGGGGACTGCAGTTGCTTTTATCGTAGGATTTAAGAATAATGCCAGTTACAGCAGGCTCTGGGAAGCAAGGCAGATTTACGGAGCCATTATTAATGACAGCCGCAGCTTTGGATATATTGTAAGAGATTCTCTTCATGGTAAAGACCCGGATAAAGTAAAAGAAATGTTCCTTCGTCATTATGCATGGCTTACGGCACTAAGATTTCAGCTTAGAGAACCCAGGATATGGGAAAATACAGGAACTGCTCAGTTTGATGAGTATGCTAAAAAATATGATATTCCGGAAAGGCTTTCAAAGCTGGATGATGAACTGAAAAAATACCTTTCAGAAACAGAACTGCAATATATTCTGACCAAGAAAAACAGGGCAACACAATTGATGGCAAGACAAAGCAAAGACTTGTCTGAAGCATATGAAAAGGGAGAGATCAATGACTTTCAATGGGCACAGATCAATCAGCAGCTGGTGAAATTTACTGACAGCCAGGGAAAGGCAGAGAGAATTAAAAACTTTCCTTATCCAAGGAACTTTTCATCCATTACAACCTATCTTTTGTTGTTATTCATTGTATTTGTTCCTTTCGGATTGTTGAAAGAATTTGATAAACTGGGAGAAGGCTCCATGGTAGAAGGATGGACAATTTGGTTCAATATTCCCTTCTCCTTACTGGTAACATGGTGCTTTCATACTTTAGACAGTGTAGGAGAGGCATCAGTAAATCCTTTTGAAGGAAGTGCCAATGATGTACCTATTACCCAAATCAGCCGGACCATTGAAATAGATATGAGAGATATGCTGGATGAAACTGATCTTCCACCGGCAATTACTCCAAAAAACAATATTGTACTTTAATTTAAGCGATTGGGAAATAGCTGAAGTTAAATTTGCGTGAGATAAAAAACTTGTAGGTTAATAAACAGCAAGCCACATCAGTTAGCTTTTCCAGTTTAATAACAAAAAAATAATACTTAAAAAAACTAAATCGAGATGATTCACAGTTATGTTATAATATCCATTGTAGTCTTACTGTCTGTAATGATATTGGTAATGATCGGGCAGAAGCTGAAAGTAGCTTATCCTATCTTCCTTGTTATTGCAGGGTTGCTGATAAGCTTCGTTCCGGGAATGCCGCGTATAGAAATAGAGCCTGATCTTGTTTTCCTTATCTTTCTTCCCCCTATTTTATTTGAAGCTGCATGGTTTACCTCGTGGCAGGATTTTCATAAATGGAGAAAACAGATCTTTTCCATGGCTTTCGGCCTGGTGTTTTTAACATCAATAGTTGTTGCTTATCTTTCATCTTCTATTATTCCCGGACTCACCGTGGCAATGGGATTTCTTTTGGGAGGAGTAAATTCTCCGCCGGATGCCGTAGCTGCTACTTCAGTACTGAAGCATATGAAAATTCCTAAAAAGATCACCAATATCCTGGAAGGAGAAAGCCTGATTAATGATGCGTCCAGCTTAATTGTCTTTAAATTTGCTTTGGCAGCCGTTATTTCAGGACAGTTTATCTGGAAGGATGCCGTTCAGGATTTCTTTACCATGGCGATCGGAGGAATTGCTGTTGGAGTGGCGGTAGGCTTTCTGTTTGGAGCACTGTTGAGGATTATTCCTACCAACTCCAATATCGATACTGTGATTACTCTGATTGTTCCTTATATTATGTATGTAGGAGCAGAACACTTCCATTTTTCAGGAGTATTAGCAGTGGTTGCGGGAGGATTACTGATGTCTTACAATTCCCATTGTTATCTGAGTCATACCTCAAGGATACAGTCCGGAAATGTCTGGAGTGTGTTGATATTCCTGATGAATACCATTATTTTTATCCTTATTGGTCTTGAATTGCCAATTGTAGTGGAAGGTCTTACAGATTATACAATTTCAGAAGGAATTTTCTACAGTGTGGTGATTGGCGGAGCTATTATCGGAACAAGAATTGTCTACAGCTACGCTTTGATGTATTTCCCAAGACTCTGCTCCAAAGAATTAAGACTAAAAGTTCCGAAACCGGATTGGCGTGAACCATTTATCATCAGTTTCGCTGCGATGAGAGGAGTTGTTTCTCTGGCAGCAGCGCTGTCCATTCCTGCCTTTTTACCTAATGGAGAAGCATTTCCACATAGGAACATTATTTTATTTGTCACTTTCGTTATTATATTAATTACCCTGGTTGGTCAGGGATTATTGCTTGCCCCAATTTTGAAATTGCTGAATATTCAGGATGCCGGAAGTGAATTACCGGAAGAAAAGCAGGAAGTGATCCTGATGCGAAAACTTAAAGAAACGGCTTTACATAAACTTGAGAATGATTTTTCAGAGCTGGCAGTATCTAACAGCCTTGTTCGTCATCAGAAACATAAACTGGAAAACGAAATGATGCTGATGGCAGATAAGGCCCAGTGTATGGCCTCTACCGGAGATTATGTTACAGCAATCAATCAGAATAAAGATGTACTGCGCCAGATCATCCAGGCTCAGAGAAATGAACTGCACAGAATGAAAAAAGAGAAAATATTTGACGATCACGTGATGAGAACCATCGAAATGCAGCTGGATTTTGATGAAGCAAAAATCACCGGATTCTCACATGGATAATACACTGTTTTTACAATAAAGTAAAAATAAAACATACCTGGTCTTATCCTGATTTTTCAGATCAGAAAACAACTGTTATATGGGAACTGCAGCCTGAAAATGGAGGAACTTTAATAAAGCTGACCCATGAAGATATTGATAACTTTAAAGATTTGGGAGAAGGATTTTCAAGAGAAAATTTTACAGGCGGCTGGAACTCAATTGTTGGGCAAAGTTTAAAAGAATATTTAGAAAAATAAAAGAATGATCGTATTACAGCCTTTTCATATTGACGATGCGCCTGCATTAATTTCAAACATTAAAGATAGAAGGTCCCTGTTGCAGTTTGCCGGGCCTATGTATCATTTTCCTTTGACTCAGGATCAGTTGGAAAGAGATTTGTCTGATGAAAACAGAACACTATTCAAAATAGTTGATATCGGGAATCAGAAGACAATCGGGCACGCTCAGATTTTTTTAAAAGAGAAAACATTTCTGTTGGGCAGGATTCTGATCTGGGATGAGAATAACCGTGGAAAAGGCTATGGAAAAAAAGTAATGAAGGAACTCCTGAAATACGGATTCAGCAATTTCAACAGAGAACTTGCAGAACTGAATGTATATGATTGGAATACCGGAGCTGTTGAATGCTATAAAAAAGTAGGATTTGCTATTGATCCGGAGGTAAAGAACGAAGTGAAAATTGATGATGAAACCTGGGTTTCAATCAATATGAAGATTCGCAGGAATACTTTTGAACAACAGGAATCATGAGCAGATTTACAGGCCTTAGGCCGATGCTTTGGACTGAGAACTTAGATGAAACCATAGGGTTTTATATTCATATTCTCGGCTTTGAATTACTAAGCAGAAATGATGAATGGCATTGGGCTTCCCTTAGAAAAGATGATGTTTATATAATGTTTACTTTGCCTAATAGGCATGAAAATCCTGTAACGATTGGTTTTACGGGATCATTTTATTTTAATGTAAATAATGTGGATGAATTATGGGAAAACCTTAAAACAAAAGCCGGAATCTGTTATGAGATAGAGACATTTCAATGGGGAATGAGGGAATTTGCAGTGTATGATAACAACGGATATGTCCTACAATTTGGTGAACCTGTGGATAATATTGGCAATACGGAATAAAATTTGCTATTTTTGGGGAAATATTTAGAAAGTCAATGAAAAAAAATATAATAGCGGGTTTCGCAGCAATTCTATTACTGGCATCTTGTAATAAAGATAAAGAGATTCTGGATACATTAAACACCTATAATAATTCTATGGAAGCAAAAGGATATCATTTCGGTGACAAACTTCAGCTTCCGAAAGAAGTAACAGAAAATGCAGAAAGCGTAACCATCAGCTTTGGAGATAAAGAAACATCAGATTTAACCATTGATCCGAAGTTTTTTACTTTAGGAGATAATGCCGTTACTTTCAATATCAAAACAAAAGGGGGAGAAGTATTGAACCAGGATGCAACCATCAATGTATTTGCAAAAAATCCTGAAAAGAATATTGCTTACCAGATTGTAGCAGAATATCCTCACGATCCTAAAAATTTCGTGCAGGGATTCCAGGCAGAGGGAAATACCATTTATGAAAGCGACGGGCAGAACGGATCTTCACAGATTTTAAAATATACCTTAGGAACCACTACACCACTGGCCTCTACCAAGCAGGCTCCGGAAGATTTTTCAGAAGGAAGTACTATTGTTGGTGATAAAGTATATCAGTTAACATGGCAAAGCAAAAAAGGATATATTTATGATAAAAATTCCCTTAAATTGCTTTCAGAATTTGCCTATCCAAACGTATTAGGTGAAGGTTGGGGATTAACTTATGACGGGAAAAACCTGATTGCATCAGACGGAAGTAAATTATTATATTTCCTTGATCCTAAAGATCCTTCAAAACTGATTAAATATATTGCAGTAGCAGGAAGTTCACAGGCATACGATCAGTTAAACGAACTGGAGTACCACAACGGATTCCTGTATGCTAATGTATGGCAGAAGCCAATTATCCTGAAAATTAATCCTGCCACAGGAGAAGTTGTAGGGACATTTGATTTCACTGAAATTGCAAAACAGAATACCAAAGGAACGGATGATGTTCTGAACGGAATTGCTTTTAAAGGAGAAAATATGCTGGTAACAGGGAAGAACTGGCCAAAGATTTATGAAGTTGCTATTAAATAAGAAAAGTTTCATAACAATTTCTGTCCGAATAAAATAAATATGTAAATTGGTAGCGCTCCGTGAGGAGCGCTATCTTAGTAAAAGAATTTTGAGATTAATCTACCTGATATGCATTTTTATCTTCTGTACCTCTGCGGCACAGAATGTTCTTCCTTTGGATACTTTGAAGCTGAAAGAAGCCAAAGATATGCTTGCCGACGATTACGGAAATCTGTACATCTATAAAAATAAGGACTTTAGCTTTACAAAGTATGATTCTTTAGGGAAACAGATCGGGAAAATGATGCTTACCGTTCCCTATAAAGTACAGACGGTACAAAACCCTCTGTATGTTCCTTTGTTTTCTGAAAACGCTCAGGAAATGAAATTTGTAGACCAGAATATGAATGAAATCCAAAGAATAGATTTTAAACAGAAATTTGGGTTTATCAGAATGGCCTATGCCGAAGATTTACAGCAGCTATGGTTATTAGATGATAGTACAAAGCGCCTTATTCAATATAACTTCAGAAATGATACTACCATCAACTCATTTCCTTTTGATATTAGTTTCGAAGATCTGATGGATTTACTGGTGTATGAAACCAAAGTGTATGTTCTTACCAAAAAGCATATCAGAATTTATAACCTGAAGTTTGAAAAACTGTTTGAAGCTCCGGTGGAGAACGGAAAACGGTTCAGGAGAGAGAATGATGCCATTTTGGTTATTGCCAACAATTCAATCTTAAAATATGTTCCCGAAAAAGGAATGAGTCCTGTTTTTGATGATCCGGAAGCACAAATTGTGGATAAAAACATCCTTTCTTATTTTGAAATCAAAGGGAACAAGCTTTATCTTTACAGCCTTGAAAAAGTAAAGAAAGCCAGACAGCAGGAACAACAGAAAATCGAACTTCAGAATATAGAACAGTCTAGCGGGAAACCTTTAGAAAATATTGAAGACAAGTCCAAAGGAACAGAGGCGGAAAAGAAACCATCTGACAATACATTGGAACAGTTGATTGAACAGACTTCCGAAGTTCAGGCTGCAGGCGTAGAAAAGCTTATCAATTAACAGTAAATACAAGGAAAAAGAATATGCATATTGCAGTTACAGGAAACATTGGAGCAGGAAAAACAACTTTAACCACAATGCTTTCCAAGCATTACGGATGGGATGCACAGTTTGAGGACGTAGACCACAACCCTTATCTTGAAGATTTTTATTCAGATATGAGTAAATGGAGCTTTGCACTGCAGGTGTATTTTCTGGGAAGCAGATTCCGACAGGTAAAAGAGATTAGAGAAAGTGGTAAAAATATTATTCAGGACCGTACTATTTATGAAGATGCTCACATTTTTGCAGAAAACTTAAATGATATGAATCTTCTTTCGGACAGGGACTTCAATAATTATTCATCTGTTTTTGACCTGATGAAATCCTTTGTTTCTGCACCGGATCTTTTAATCTATCTGAAATCAGACGTTCCCAACCTTGTAAAGAAAATTTACAAAAGAGGACGTGAATATGAAGCATCTATCAGCATTGAATACCTTTCAAAGCTTAATCAGAAATATGAAAAATGGATTTCCAACTATACAGAAGGAAAATTATTGATTATTGAGGTAGATGATCTTGATTTCGTAGAAAAACCAGAAGATTTCGGATTAATCCTGGAAAAAATTGAAACCGAATTACACGGCTTGTTTTAACAAATTTTTACCAGAATATTAAGACAACATCCATTGAATTCTTGCTAAATTTGTTAAGAGCAAGTGTAAATTATAAAAATAATCAGAAATGCTAGTGAAGGTTTTACATAACGGAAACTGTTCAAAATCAAATGCCGTATTAGAGTATCTTGATGAAAACGGAGTGGCTTTTGAGATCATTAATATCATTGAAGATCCACTGAGTGTTATGGAAATTAAGACTGTTTTGAAAAAGCTTAATCAGAGTGTTTTTCATATCATTCGGAAGACAGATAAGCTGTACACTGAAAACTATGCAGATAAAAATTATTCAGAAGAAGAATGGATAAAGATTCTCGCTGAAAATCCTTCCCTGATCCAGAGACCTATCCTGGTAAAAGGCTCGGTAGCCATGTTGGGAAGACCTATTGAGAATGTAAAGTTTTTTATTGAGAAATAATAAATAAATATAAAAAAACTGCGGCTGTTTCGAAGAAACAGCCGCAGTTTTTTTGTTAAAGAAGGTAATATAACTCTCTTTCTATACTCCAATAAAAAGGCTGCCAGAAAATGACAGCCTTTTTATTCTACAATAGAATAACGCCTTCTATTTTTGCTACTTCTTTATAAATATTCACTACCTGGTTTGCATCTAATACAAATGCATTAATGTTGCAGGCGGTGTATTTTCCATTTTTGCTTTCGCGGTTTCCCAATGTAAATTTGATGCCATCAAAAACTTTGTAAATTTCAGTAAGTTTTGCTTCGTCCGTAGGAATAATAAATTTAAATAAATAATCCTCGGGAAAATCATGATGACCCTCCAGTTTTTCCTGTAAAGAGTTATAAAAATCTTCAGGATTTGCGTGTTGATTTCCTTGTAATATATCCATCTGCAATTCTAATATAATATATAAATATAACGAAATTTTTCCTATTTTCCAAATGGTCCTAGAAGGGACTTGGAGTTCTGATGTTCGTAATCTTCAATGATGTTGAAGAGTCCGGCTACCAGTTGTTCAGATGCCAGCTGGCTCAATCCGCCTGCGTTTACTGTATTGGTGTTTCCTCCCAGAAGGTTGCCCAGGAAATTGCTTCCTGCCAAAGCAGTGTTGATGGTTTTTACAATGCCATATTCATTCAGTTTTTCATCCACTTTCGGAGCGATTGCGGCAATAAGCTGTTGAGATGTTTTCTCCTTTAGGATTTGTGTAGCAGTGGTACCTTCAATAATCCGGGTTACATCCTGAGCGTTTAAACTGTTTACAGCACCCTGTAGGATAGGTCTCGATGTATTTACAGTATAGGCAGCAGCCTGGGCAATATAATCTCTTTCTTTAGCCACCAGTGACGGTGCAATTTTTTCCAGCATAGAGTTTATTTCCCTGAGTTGTTTAGGAAGAGCCTTGTCTACCATGTTGTTTTGTAAAAAGGCTTCTTTATTGGTATAAACGCCCATTCCTTTATCAATACCATTGAGTAACATTCTTTTAATAATCGAAAGGCCCATATCCGAAGTGGCCAAGGTTGTACAAGATTGTACAGTGGTGGTAATAACAGCACCGGTTCCAATTATAAGAGCCGCTGCAATGATATATTTTTTCATTGATCTTTTAATTGCTTTTCTCAAAAACTGCACCAAAGGTAAATACTATTCTTTATTTAACAAAATATTAATGATTAGTGAATTATTTGGTGATTTTTTGGATTGAAAATGTGATTTTGGTGTTATCAATATAATATTTAATTGGTGTTTATTTTGATTTTAAATCTTAAATAAATGGTTTTTTAAGTTATTTTATTTAATGAAATATATTATTTTCTGAATTTTTAAGATATATTAACAAGTTTCGCTTTTTTTTCTATTTTTGACTAATGTCTTCATTTGAGAAATTGAATGCTTCAAAATGAGACAATGTTGAAAATCTGATTGTACGAATAAAATTGAAACTATATGAAACAAAGTAATTTAAAGTATCCATGTCTCATCGCTGTTTTATACTTCGGGATGAACGTGAATGCACAGGTTACAAAAGATTCTGCCAAAGTTCAGAAGATTGACGAGGTAGTCATGATCGGATATGGTAGCCGTAAGAAAGTGGATAATACAACATCCATCAGCTCCATCAGTGCAGAAGAAGTAACCAAAACCAAAGTTTTGAATGCCTCCCAGGCTATTCAGGGGAAAGCAGCAGGGGTGCAGATTACCGCTTCTGATATGCCTGGATCTACACCATCTGTATTAATCAGGGGGCTAGGAACGGTAACTGGAGGAAGATCACCATTATATGTGGTTGATGGAATGTTCCTTGAAAATATCAATAATATCAATTCTAATGATATTCTTACCTATGATATTCTTAAAGATGCTGCTGCCTTGGCCATCTATGGAAATAGGGCTGCAAATGGGGTTATTATTATTACAACCAAAACAGGAAAAGGAAAACTAAGTGTTTCCTATGATGGGCTGGTAGGAGTGAGAACTCCTTTAAAGACTGTTAAGATGGCGAATGCTTCTGAGTTCGCAGCGTATAATAATACAGCACTTGGAATGAATAGGTTTTCTACAAATCAGCCAGTGAACACGGATTGGTTCAAAGAAATTACAAGAACAGGAGTTTATAATCAACATAACCTTTCTGTTTCAGGATCTTCAGAAACTGTAAAATATTTCTTTAGCTTAAGTAATTATGATGAACAATCTATCTTGAGAGGAACAGATTATAACAGAGCTACCATTAGATCTAATAATGAATTCAAAATTGCGAAAGGAATTACATTACAGCAGAATTTTAGTGTAGCTTTTACCAAAACTACTCCAAAACCGTTTAATGCCTTTACTACAGCGTATAAACAGTCCCCAATGGTTCCGGTTTACTATCCTTCAGGTCAATTTGGGATGCCTTATGTAAATACAACTACGGGTATTGTAGATTATTCAGGGAATAAGTTTAATGATGTAACCAACCCGGTTAGCCAATTACTGCTTAATAATGAACAGAATAAAAATACCCTACTGCAAGGTGGATTGAAATTAGATATAGATATTCTTAAAGGATTAAAATTCACCTCACAGTTTAATGGTGAATATTCTAATTATAAAGCTTATAACTTTAGAGATGAAGTTGCAATATGGCTTTCAGAAGATCCAACGAGAGTAGCAAGTGGCTTCTCAAATACAAATCCATACAATACACTGGAAAATACAAGAGAAGATTACTATAACTGGTCTTTAACAAATTACCTGACCTATAATAAAAAGTTCGGAGTTCATGACCTTGAAGCAACCATAGGTACGGAAACTACGGTAAGAAATGGTATTGACCAACTGATTGTTAAAAGAAAGAATCTGCTTTTAAATGATCAGAACTATTGGAATATCAAGGATACTAATTATGTGAATAATGTTCAGACACTTAATTCTGTAAAATATGACAGGAATACAACGGTTTCTTATTTTGCCAGAGCTCAGTATAAACTAATGAACCGTTATTTGTTAAGTGCAACAATAAGACGTGATGGTTCCTCACAGTTTGCAGCCGGCCAAAAATGGGGTACTTTCCCATCATTTGGGGCAGGATGGGTGATTACTGAAGAAGATTTTATGAAAGACAGTTTCTTTGATCTATTGAAATTAAGAGGAGGTTGGGGTAAACTTGGAAATCAAAGAGTACCTTTAAATTACCTTCCTTTAAGCTCTGGAACAGCTTACAATTATGGGTTCGGAAATGCCAATCCTGTAAGTAATGGTATTACAGTAAATAAAGGTTTTGACCCGGTTCTAGGCTGGGAAGTTACTGAAGAAACTTCTGCAGGATTAGATTTTGGAATGTTTAATAAAAGATTAACAGGTAGCATTGATGCCTATAACAGAGAAACAAACAATCTTATTCTGGGAATTACTAATTATATCACGTCAGGGCAGTCGGATACATATTATTCTCATGTAGGTGCTGTAAGAAACAGAGGGTTGGAGTTTTCATTAAACTGGGCTGATAAAGTTGGAGAAAACTGGTCGTATTCTTTGGGAGCTAATTACTCTTATAACCAGAATAAACTTACCAGGGTAGATACACAGAAAAATATTGCTCAGTTATCAGGAGGTGATCTTGGCAACGGGCAATGGACAAAGCTTTTTAATGGTTCTACGGTAGGACAGGCGTTGGGAAGTTTTTATTTATGGGAATATGATGGGCTTGATGCCAATGGAAATATGAAATATAAAGATCTTAATGGAAATGGCGTTACAGGACGTGCTGATGCAGGAGACAGAAAATATTTCGATTCTTATATTCCAAAATCAACCTTAGGAATTAATGTTTCTTTAAGCTATAAAAACTGGGATTTTGCGGCAAACGGTTATGGGGCATTTGGGTTTAAAGTTTATAATGGTAAAAAAGCTCAGAGATCAACCAGTACAAATATAGAAGCTTCAGTAGCAGGTAATTATTGGACTCCTGCCAATACAAATGCAGGAAATCCGGCTCCTTCTACAGAAATTCCAATCGCTTCAACATACTTTCTTGAGTCCGGAGATTTCTTTAGAATCAATAATATCTCAATTGGATATACCATCAAAAATGTTGTAGACTATGTAAAATCTGTGAAATTCTACGTAAGTGCCATCAATCCGTTAATATGGCAGAAATATACAGGATATTCCACAGAATTATCAGGATATAATCCTACAGATGCAAAAACAGAAGGAGATCCTTATAAAATGGCAGGGGTAGAATTGAATGCCTATCCTACTTTAAGATCTTTTGTATTCGGTGTAAATGTAAACTTTTAGAAAAATGAAAAAAAATAAGATACTGTTAATTTCTTTAATGTTATTAGGTTCTGTAACAGCTGTTCAGAGCTGTAGTGATGATTTTATTGATGTATCACCTTCTGAATCGATGACGATTAATGACCTTGAGAAATTTAATAACAACAATGGAGCTACTTACTTTGTTAATTCCATCTATGCGAAGTTTTTAGATTGGAATATGAGTACTTTTGCATGGATTGGGGTAACTTCCATCATTTCAGATGATGCAGATAAAGGATCCACAGCAGGAGACAACGGATCTGATAAAGATATTCTGGATGCTTTGAATATTACTGCTACAACTCCTTCTTTTAAAGAACTATTTGCTTCTAACTATCAAGGAATTAATAGATGTAATGAAGCTTTAAAATATATTCCGCAACTTGATAAAGCAAGCCCGGAATTACGTAAAAGGTTATTAGGCGAAGCGAAATTTCTTAGAGCATTTATGTACTTTACACTCGTAAGGTCTTTTGGAGGCGTTCCTTTAATAGACCGCGTTCCTGTTCTTGGAAATGAAGATGATAAGAAAATGCAGCTTACAAGAGTTTCTAAGGACGAAATATATGCATTTATTGAGAAAGATTTAAAAGATGCCATAGAAGCATTGCCTCCTAAATCTGCTTATGGCTCCACAGATGTAGGGAGAGCTTCAGTAGGAGCAGCTCATGCATTATTGGCTAAAGTATATCTTTACCAGAAAAAATGGCAGTTGGCTGTTGAACAGTGTAATCTGGTTACTGGGTATTCATTGACACCTAATTTTATTGATATCTATAAAGTTTCAGGAGAAAATAATGCCGAGTCTATCTTTGAAATTCAGGGATCGGGAAGTGATGCAGGCAGGGCGATACAGCAATACAGTAAGGTACAGGGTGCCAGAGGTTCCGGAGGATGGGGCTGGGGATTTGCAACACCAACCCAGGGACTTTATGATGCTTATACAGCAGAAGGAGATTCTATAAGAAGAGACGCTACTATCATTCATAGAGATATGACACTATATGATGGAAGAAAAGTTCCTGCAACTGTAGAGAATAAATATTACAATTATAAAGCATATTCATCAGCATTTTATGATAAAGATGCTACAGATACCAATATCCGTTATTTAAGATATGCAGAAGTCTTATTAATTAAAGCAGAAGCTCTTAATGAACTGGGGCAAACCAGTGATGCTATTCCGTTACTGAACGAGGTAAGAAAAAGAGCTAATATAGCACCAACTGCAGCTACTTCACAAGCAGATGTAAGAGTTGCAATATGGAAAGAAAGAAGATTAGAGCTGGCTTTCGAGCACGACAGATGGTTTGATCTTGTAAGAACAGGTCAGGCACAAGCTGCAATGGCTGCAGATGGAGGAAAAAAATTCATCGTTGGAAAGCATGAATTATTCCCACTTCCTCAGGATTTCATTATGGAAGCAGGAGGACTGTCTCAGCAAAACCCAGGATATTAACAAACAACCATAAACTAGAGGAGAGTGAAAATTCTCCTCTAATTTTATAACCAGTAAACAGATACCAATGAAAAGGACCCTATTGTCAATTGCCGTAACTTCTTTATTCTTTGCCTATTCCTGTAAAAATGCTCAGGCTCCAAAACCGGAAACCGTAAAAAATAATGGAGTTAAAAGTACCATTACGGATGAACAGCTGATGGATAAAGTGCAGAAAGATGCATTGAAATATTTTTGGGACTATGCAGAACCCAATTCGTTCTTGGGAAGAGAACGTTATCATGAAGATGATATTTATCCTGATAATGATAAACACGTTATTACAACGGGAGGCTCAGGGTTTGGACTGGCAACTTTACTGGTAGGAGTAGAAAGAGGATTCATTCCAAGAAAAGAAGCTGTAAAAAGGCTGACCCATATGATGGATTTCCTTGCTAAGGCCGATCGTCACAAAGGTGCATGGTCACACTGGATCAATGGTGAAACCGGAAAAACAGTTCCTTTCGGAAAGAAAGATAATGGTGGAGACCTCGTAGAAACAGCATTCCTTACTTCAGGAATATTAATGGTGCGTGAATACTTTAAAAACGGAAATACAGAAGAAAAAGCTCTGGCAGCAAAATGTGATGAACTTTGGAAAGGAATTCAGTGGAACTGGTATACCAAAGGCGGGGAAAAAGTATTGTACTGGCACTGGTCACCGGAATACCAATGGGAAATGAATTTTCCGTTAGAAGGCTATAATGAATGTCTGATCACTTATATCCTTGCTGCATCTTCACCTACCTATTCCATAGATGCCGAAACTTATTATAAAGGCTGGACCAGAAACGGAACCTACCTTACAGACAAAACAAAATACGGATTACCTCTGTATGTAAAACATAACTATGCCGAAGAATACGGCGGGCCGCTTTTCTGGGCCCAATATTCATACATCGGGCTTGATCCTACAGGGTTATCGGATAAACTGGTGAAAAACTATTTCGATATTAATAAAAATCAAACCCTTATTGATTATAAATACTGCGTTGAAAACCCGAAACAATGGAAAGGTTATGGCCCGAACTATTGGGGGCTAACAGCAGGATACACAAGAAATGAAGATGGAAGTACAGGCTATACCGCCCACATGCCGGGTAATGACAATGGAGTGATTACCCCTACAGCTGCTTTGAGCAGTTTCCCGTATACCCCAAAAGAATCCATGAATTTTCTTAGGTTTATATACACACAAAAGCCTGAGTTCATTGGATCTGCAGGACCTTATGATGCAACATCCATCAATTATAACAATTGGTTCACACCAAGATACCTTGCCATCGATCAGGGAACAATAGCACCAATGATTGAAAATTACAGAACCGGCTTTCTTTGGAAGCTGTTTATGAATGCTCCCGAAATTCAACAGGGATTAAAAAAACTGAGTTTTCAGTCCTCAAAATATGGAATAAAGTAATTGATTGGAATAGTTTCACAAAAACAGTTTCAATCAATATAAAAATAAAGCTTGCTGATAAGTATAATTGTTCAAATATAATAATCTGCTCAATCTGAACGATCTGTGAGAGAAACAAAAATTCAGCAGAAAGTAAAAACCAAGTCCACAGGCATTAGCCAAAACCTGATAGCATTATGAAATTAAAACATCTTCCCCTATTATTATTGCCGTTTTCCTTACAGCTTAATGCCCAGGAAATTAAAGCAGAACTGAATAAAGAAGTTAAACGCCAGGAGAAAATGTCCTATATATTGGATTATCCTAAGAATACAAAAGGAGACGTTCCGTTGATCGTTTTTCTTCATGGTTCAGGAGAAAGAGGAAATAATCTTGAGCTCGTAAAAGCACACAGCCCGTTCACTTATAAGAACCTGATTAAAGAACCGGTGGCTATTTTAGCTCCGCAATGCCCGGCAGGCAGTTGGTGGGATACCGTAACAGTATATCATCTGATCAAAGAAATTCAGAAGAAATATAAAATTGATGCTTCCAGAATTTACCTTACGGGGCTTTCTATGGGAGGCTGGGGTACTTTAAAGCTGGCTATGGAACATCCTGAAATGTTTGCGGCAGTAGCTTCAGTCTGCGCACCTACAGATCAGGTAATGACTGCTAATATTCAACAGTTTAAAGATTTGAATATGAAAATATTCCATGGTGGAATGGATGATATTGTATTACCTGAAAATGCCTTTAAATTTTATCAGAAACTCCATCCGGTGAATCCGGCCGCAGAATTGGTAATTTTCCCTAATGATAACCATAATTCATGGGATTCTGCTTACTCAAATCCACAATTATACGAATGGATGCTGTCTAAAAAGAAAGATAAATAAACTGGAAATACAAATTTCGTGTATACGAAAGAAGACCCTATAAAATCAAAACAATAATATAAGAAGATAGATTTATGAAAAAGTTAATTGTACTAGCAACCCTGGCGCTTTCGCCAGTGTTTTCCGCTCAGGAAATGGTGGATAAGCCTGTACAGTCTTACCAGACTGCACAATATCAGGCCAGGAAGAAAGCCTTTGTAGACAATCTTTTATCTAAAATGACCTTAGATGAAAAAATCGGCCAGATGAACCTTCCCACTTCCGGAGATTTTACTACCGGGATGGCACAGAGTTCAGATATCGGGAAAAAAGTAGAACAGGGATTAGTAGGCGGATTATTCAATATAAAAGGGGCAGATAAAATTAAAGCCGTTCAGAAAGTAGCTGTTGAAAAAAGTCGTCTGAAAATTCCGATGATCTTCGGAATGGATGTTATTCACGGCTATGAAACCACCTTTCCCATTCCGTTAGGTTTAGCCGCTTCATGGGATATGAACCTGGTACAGCAGTCTGCAAGAGTGGCCGCAAGAGAAGCCGCTTTCGATGGAATCAACTGGACATTTTCGCCAATGGTGGACATTTCCCGTGAACCAAGATGGGGAAGAGTTTCCGAAGGCTCAGGAGAAGATCCGTATTTAGGAAGCGAGATCTCAAAAAATATGGTATATGGATATCAGGGGAAAGACCTGGCCAACGGTACCAATATATTAGCTTGTGTTAAACATTTTGCCCTGTATGGAGCCGGTGAATCAGGAAGAGATTATAACACTGTTGATATGAGCCATGTAAGAATGTTCAATGAATATTTTCCACCTTATAAAGCAGCTGTAGATGCTGGGGTAGCTTCAGTAATGGCCTCTTTCAATGAAGTGGACGGGGTTCCTGCAACAGGAAACAGGTGGCTTCAGACCGAAGTATTGAGAAATCAGTGGAAATTTAAAGGATTTGTAGTGACGGATTATACCGGAATCAATGAAATGGTGGATCATGGTATGGGAGATCTTCAGCAGGTTTCTGCATTGGCTTTAAAAGCCGGTGTTGATATGGACATGGTAGGAGAGGGCTTTTTAACCACTTTAAAAAAATCATTATCCGAAGGAAAAGTTACCCAGGCCGAGATTGATATGGCAGCAAGAAGAATTCTGGAAGCAAAATATGATTTAGGTCTTTTTGATAATCCATACAAGCATGGGGATGCAAAACTGGCCGCTAAAGAAGTATATAATCTGGAAAACCGCAATATTGCAAGAAGCGTTGCTGCACAGTCAATGGTTTTACTGAAAAATGAAAATCAGGTATTACCTTTAAAAAAATCAGGGACAGTTGCTGTAATCGGTCCATTGGTAAACAATTCAATGAACATGGCCGGAACATGGAGTGTGGCTACAAAGCATAGTGCTTCAGTGAATTTAATGCAGGGGCTTCAGGCAAATTATGGTAAAGACGTAAAATTCCTTTCCGCAAAAGGAGCCAACATTGATTATGATGCAAAACTGGAAGAAATTTATGCCGCTCACGGAAAGAAAACTGATAGAGACAGCCGTTCAAAAGAAGAACTGTTAAAAGAAGCAGTGGATGTTGCCAATAAAGCTGACGTTATTGTTTTAGCTATTGGGGAATCTGCAGAAATGAGCGGGGAATCTTCATCAAGATCAGAGATAACCATTCCACAGTCTCAGGTTGACCTTTTAAATGAATTGAAAAAGACAGGAAAGCCAATCGCAATGATTCTTTTCACAGGTCGTCCATTGGCATTAACGAATGTAAAAGATATGCCAGATGCAATCCTTAATGCATGGTTCCCAGGATCAGAAGCAGGAAATGCAATAGCTGATGTTATTTTCGGAAAAGTAAATCCATCAGGAAAACTTCCGATGACTTTCCCAAGAAGCCTTGGACAGGTTCCTATTTACTACAATGCTAAAAATACCGGACGCCCGCTGGATCAGAAACTGACGGATAAATGCGAATACCAAAGATTCCGTTCCAATTATATGGATGAATGCAACACTCCGCTGTATGCATTTGGATATGGATTGAGTTATACAAGGTTTAACTATTCAGATATCAGTATATCCAACGCCAATCCGAAAGGAAACCAGACCGTTCAGGCTTCTGTAACGGTAACCAATTCAGGGAATTATGACGGGGCAGAAGTTGTTCAGTTATATATCAGGGATATGGTGGGAAGTATTACAAGACCAGTAAAAGAACTGAAAGGCTTCCAGAAAATATTCCTGAAAAAAGGAGAATCTAAAAAAGTAACCTTTGATATCACCCCGGAAAGCCTGAAATTCTACAACGGAGATTTGAAATACGACTGGGAGTCAGGAGAATTTGATATCATGATCGGAACTAGCTCTGATGAGGTGAAGCACTCAAAGATCAACTGGACCAAGTAAAAAGTAATATTTTTTTTCACAGTGATGTGTTTTATGATTTTTTGGCATGATTTTTAATAATATCCTGCACAATTATAATAATACAACAACATGAAAAAAACGATTTTATTGAGCGCAATGTTCCTTGGTACTTTAGCATTTGCACAACAAACACCGGTATTGGGTGGCGATAAAGATGCTCACGGATGTATCGGTTCGGCTGGATATACTTATTCACAGATCAAGAAAGACTGTGTTAGAACTTTTGAACAAAAGATCAAATTAAAAGAGGTTGCTACAAAAGGAGATTATATTGCAGCCGTTATTTTCAGCAAAGACAAAAAGAATGCTGAAGTTTTTGTAAAAGATGGAGAAAGCAGAAGCATAATTCTTACCAGAGCAGGAAAAGCAAAAGTTTGGAAAAAAGATGGTTATGTACTGTCTCCTTACAAAAAAAACGGTTTTCAGCTTAAAAAGGATAATGTTGTAATCTATCAGTAAGATCGGTTTTCAAAGAAAGATAAAGTCACTCGTAAGAGTGGCTTTTTTTGTGGATACAAACTATAGGAAATAAATTGTGCCAGGCCTTTCAGTGGGGTAGACAGAACCGGAATAATAAAATAAATAATTGTTCAGTGAATTATATTTTTGTAACTAGGAATGAAATTAATATCTTTATTTTCCAAATACTTTACCCTACTGAAAACTTAATAATTAAAATATGAAAAAACCAATTTTATTTAGCATGATGTTCCTTGGATCTTTAGTTTTTGCCCAACAGAAAACTCCGGTTTTGGGAGGAGACAGAGATGTTCATGGCTGCATAGGCTCCGCAGGTTATACCTATTCACAAATCAGAAATAGCTGTGTGCGGGTTTTTGATCAGAAAATCAAATTAAAGGAAGTAGGCTCAGATAAAAGCTATACTACCATGACGGCAGTTATTTTTAGTAAAGACATGAAGCGGGCTGAAGTTTTTATTCCGGAAGGAGCAGCCAAAAGTATTATCCTGGATAAAGAAGGTAAAGCAAAGGTCTGGAAAAGCGGAAGCCATATTAAAGAAACTTATGTTTTGGTTCCATACAAAAAAACGGGCTACCAAATTAAAAAAGATGATGTAGTCATTTATCAGTAAGAGAAAATTTTCACCAATCATAAAGCCACCCGAAAAGGGTGGTTTTTGTTCGAGATTATATTTTTTTATATCAATTATCTTGCCTTATACCGTGCGACCTGTTTATAATACGACAGGTTCTGTCGTTGTGCTATGCTAGCTTTGTAAGAGAAAACTGAGAACAAATTATGGATTGAAAATATGCTCATATCTTAAAAAAAACATATTAAATCATGTCAAAGTGATTTGAAACTATTGAGGGTACTATAGTCTCCAGACTTTGAGCCTATAAAAACACTATATTAATTGATGTAAATATTAATAATAATTCAGAAACACGATCCAATAAATAAAGATATTCAAAATTTCATCATTTAACCTCCACAAAAATCATAAAACCAGAATTTTCATCTCTCACTGAAAAACCGTATTTTTGTACATCTAAAAAGTAAAAGAACGAATGAATTCCTACAAAAATCCATTGGAAGAGCGCTATTCCAGTGAAGAAATGTTGTTTAATTTCTCACATAATAACAAATTCCGTACCTGGAGAAAGCTTTGGATCGCTTTAGCAGAGATCGAAAAAGACTTAGGCCTTGAAATTACAGACGAGCAGATCGCTGAACTAAAAGCTAACGCTGAAAATATCGATTTTGATAAAGCAGCAGAGTATGAAAAAAAATTCCGTCATGATGTAATGGCTCACGTTCACACTTATGGTGATGTAGCACCTTCAGCAAAAGGAATTATTCACTTGGGAGCTACTTCAGCTTTTGTAGGAGATAATACAGACTTAATTCAGATCCGTGACGGACTTTTAATCCTGAAGAAAAAGTTGGTGAACGTAATGAAAAACTTAGCAGATTTTGCGATTCAGTACAAAGACCTTCCCACATTAGGATTTACACACTTCCAACCCGCACAGTTAACAACAGTAGGAAAAAGAGCAACGCTTTGGTTACAGAGTTTGGTTCTTGATATCGAAGAATTGGATTTCTTCCTTGAGACCCTTCGTTTCAGAGGCGTAAAAGGAACTACAGGAACTGCTGCAAGTTTCCTAGAACTTTTCAACGGAGATTATTCTAAGGTAAAGCACTTAGATAAAGAACTTTCAAAAAGATTCGGATTCGAAAAAGTTTTCGGAGTTTCCGGACAGACTTACGATAGAAAAATTGATGCTAAAGTAGTAGCATTATTAGGAAATATCGCTCAGTCAGCTCATAAATTCACTAACGATTTACGTTTACTTCAGAACCTTAAGGAAATTGAAGAACCATTCGAGAAAAACCAGATCGGTTCATCCGCTATGGCATACAAGCGTAACCCAATGAGAAGCGAAAGAATCGGGGCATTGGCAAAATATGTAATGTCTCTTACAACAAGTTCCGCAATGGTAGCTTCTACACAATGGTTCGAGAGAACATTGGATGACTCTGCCAACAAGAGATTAACCATTCCTCAGGCATTCTTAGCCGTTGATGCAATTCTATTGATCTGGAACAACATCATGAACGGAATTGTAGTTTATCCAAACAGAATCAACAAACATATTGAAGAAGAGCTTCCTTTCATGGCAACAGAATATATCATCATGGAAGAAGTGAAAGCAGGTGGTGACCGCCAGGAAATTCACGAAGTAATCAGAGTGCATTCTATGGAAGCTTCCAAGAAAGTGAAGGAAGAAGGAAAAGAAAATGACCTGATCGAAAGAATCCTAAACGATGATTCTTTAAAATTAGATAAATCAAAATTAAAAGAAGTTTTAGATCCGAAAAACTTTATCGGGTTTGCACCAATTCAGACCGAAGAATTTGTCAAGAACGAAGTGCAGCCGATTATAGACCAGAATAAAGATTTAATAGGATTAGAAGCTGATCTTAAAGTATAAATAATATGCAGCCTTTTGGGCTGCATTTTTTATTTTAAATCCAACCATGAACAAAGTCCTTTTACTCATTTCAATAATCCCCGTACTTGCTTTCTCTCAGGAGAAAGAAGTTTTAAGATATTTTAAAACCAAAGAATCCTTAGTAGGCGTAAAAAACCAGAAAGGAGAAATAGTCATTCCTGCACAATTTAAAATTTACTCAGACCTTGAAGATGGAGAAGTTGTAGAGGGTGAAACCATTCTCTTTGACGGCGAGAAAAAAGGTGCAAAGCCTCAGAAGCATACCTGGGGATATGTCTATGACAGAAAAGGCAACTTCCTTTATACTCCATTCCTATATGATAACGGCCCTGACTATTTTGTAGAAGGACTGAGACGTTTCGTTAAAAACGGAAAGATAGGTTTTGTGGATAGAAACGGAAAAACAGTAATTGAACCCAAACATGATTTTGTTGACCATTTTACATATGGTTATGCTTCATTTTGTGATGGGTGTAAAAGGAATGATGAGGACGGGTATATAAAAGTGTCTGGTGAGAAATGGGGAATGATGAATACCAAAGGAGAAACGGTGCCACCGCTTACCAAATATTCTGATAAGGATGTGAAAATTGTCGGGAAATATTATCCATATCCTTTTCAATACAATGAAAAAGAAAAAAATATTCTCCGGTTCTTTGATCAGCAAAATAAACTGTTGGCAGACCTTTATTATGTAAATGTTTACAATAAAATCCCAGAAAAAGAAAAGAAGCTGTATTTTGAAATTGTAGAAAGGCCCAAAGAAAATTTTCCCTATTATCAGGTAAATACTTATGATTACACAAAGCATGATCTGGGAATGCTCTATCGCTTTAAATTCCTGGTTTCAGAAGATGCTAAGAACGTTTATACTATAAAATCATATAACGAGCAAAAAGTTCCTTTTGAAGAGTGGCTGAGAAATGAAATAAAAGAAGCAGAACAATATCAGAAAGAACATCCTGATAACCCTAATAAATTCAAAAAATAACCAGAATTAAACCTAATGAGAAAAAATATACTTGTATTCATCTTTGCATTGGCATTTGCGAAGCATCATGCACAAAGTGAGAAAAAAGTCTACTCAATCATAGATGCAGCTGCCCAGAAGGTGGCCAAAGAGTCCAAAGCATACTCTGTTTCCGTTGGAATTATTAAAGATGGAAAAATCTACACCAAACACTATGGAGAGATTGATAAGGGAAAAGGAAATAAAGCAAACGATGATACTTATTTTGCCATAGCTTCCGTTACCAAGCTTTTTACAGGTCAGCTATTGGCACAGGCAGTTCTGGAAGGGAAAGTAAATCTTGATGATGATGTGCGTAAATACCTTAAAGGATCTTATCCTAATTTAGAATATAATGGTATCCCTATAAAAATAAGGAACCTGATTTCTTACGAAACAGCACTCCCAAGAAATCTTCCTAATGATGATGAATTAAGGAAAAATATGACGGATGAAACCCCTTTTCTTTATGAGAAGCTCAACAAAGGGTATACAAAAGAAGACTTTAAAAAGGATCTGGCCACTGTTACATTAAATACAGAGCCCGGTAAAGAATATAAATACAGCAATTTAAGCCTTGAATTGGCCGGTCTTATGCTCGAAAATATTTACGGGAAAAGCTATGAAACCCTTTTGAAAGAAAATATCTTTTCAAAAGCTGGAATGAACCATACCAAACTTGAACTGGGAAAAAATGAAGCCCAGGCCAACGGATATCATGAAAATTATCGTCTGATGCCTGTTTCACAAAGCCTTTTATGGGGCTCAGGTGGTTCAAAAACTGAATCTACAATGGGTGATATGGTGAAATTCTTAAAAGAAGAACTGAATCCGCAAGATAAAATAGTACAGGAATCCCAAAGAAACATTAACAATAGCAAAGAAGGCTGGTATGGATATTTTTGGGATAAATACTGGATTACCCAACATGGTAAAAGAGGATTTAAACATGGCGGATCCTACGGCATAAATAGCCTGTTTACCGTATTTCCTGAACTGAATATCGGGATCTGTATGATTGTGAATATCAACGGGCCTGAAACATTTACCGCACTTTATAATGGGACGGACAGTTTAATAGCCGATCTTATTTCAACTTCAGATAAAAAGCAGGTATATGGGTATTCCGTAAAAGGAGATAAAATTGTTTTCTCTTACACCCATCCGAAAAATCTGAACGGAAATCTTATCAATACAGTTTCTGTAGCAGGAAGTTTTAATAACTGGGATCCTGAAAATAAAGAATATCAAATGATAAAAAAGGATAAAAACCTTTATGAATTGGAGGTTCCTGTTTCTCGATTTGAAAAAGGGAAGCCTTATTCTTTTAAATTTGTATTGAATAAAGAAGAATGGATTGGGGCTTCTAAAAATGCATCCAATAATGATGGCTCTAAAGACAATAATCTTGTGTTTACATTATAGGAAAAAGATTGAGGCTAAAGAAAGTAAAAAGAGTAAATTTGTACTCAATAATGTAGGGTGGATGATAACCCCAAAAATCAGGCAGCACAGGCGAAGAAGTAAATAATAACCGGGTGTTGTAGGCTGAACTCAGAAAGGTAAAAGAAAAATAAATCTAATATTAAATAAAATCTGACATCTAATGTCTAATAACAAAAGAATTTTCGTAGAAAAAAGAGGAATTTTCGATGTTGAAAGTCCAAAAATTTTTGATGAAGTAAAAGCAGTTGTTCCGGCAATTCAAAGTGTGAAAG
The DNA here is from genome assembly GCF_003815975.1 of Chryseobacterium bernardetii. Lineage (NCBI taxonomy): Bacteria > Pseudomonadati > Bacteroidota > Flavobacteriia > Flavobacteriales > Weeksellaceae > Chryseobacterium > Chryseobacterium bernardetii. The sequence continues at coordinate 4,454,654 of NZ_CP033932.1, read as the reverse complement.
TCTACAACGTGTATGACATTTTCAATTTGAACGACGGGGAATTTGAGAAAGTAGTGAATAATACTTTTGTAGATCCTGTAACTGATATTTTACATACAGAAAACCCTGCAAAAAGCATCCACTTCGGAATGGAGTTCCTGCCTGGTCAGTACGACCAGAGAGCAGACTCTGCGCAACAATGTATCGCTTTATTAACAGAGAATGAAAAATCAAAAGTAAGAAGTGGAAAACTGATCGAGTTTACAGGAGTTTCAGAAGCTGATTTGGTGAAGATCAAAGATCTTTTGATCAACAAAGTGGAATCTCAGGAAAAAGACCTGTCTGTACTGGATATTCCTGCTGATGAAGCCCCTTCAAAAGTATTGATCCACGAAAATTTCATCAGTTTCAACGATGCTGAACTTGAAAACTTCTATAACAATCATGGTTTTGCATTAGGATTAGATGATCTTAAATTTATTCAGGAATACTTTAAAACCGAACAAAGAAACCCTACAGAAACCGAACTGAAAGTATTAGACACCTACTGGAGCGATCACTGTCGTCACACAACTTTCGAAACAGAACTGTCAGATATTCAGTTTGAAGGAAAATTCAAACACACATTGGAAACTATTTTCAATGACTATATCGAAAAAAGAAAATTCTTAGGCCGTGAGCTGAAACCGATCTCTTTAATGGATCTGGCAACAGTATGCGGTAAATATTTCCATAAAACCGGAAATCTGGATAACCTTGTGATTTCTGATGAGATCAACGCATGTACCATCCAGATTGAAGCAGAATACGACGGTAAAAAAGAACCCTGGTATTTATTATTCAAAAACGAAACACACAACCACCCAACAGAAATTGAACCTTTCGGAGGAGCTTCCACTTGTTTGGGAGGAGCAATCAGAGACCCTTTATCCGGAAGATCATTCGTATTCCAGGCGATGAGGTTAACCGGTGCAGCAGACGTTTTGGAACCTGTAGACAAAACATTACCGGGTAAATTACCTCAGAAAACCATTACAAAACAGGCCGCAAACGGATATTCATCTTATGGTAACCAGATTGGTCTTGCTACCACTATGGTTTCCGAAATCTATGATGAAGGCTACAAAGCCAAAAGAATGGAAGTAGGTTTTGTTACCGGAGCCGTTCCTGTAGATTGGGTAAGACGTGAAAAGCCGGCAAACGGAGATTCTATCATTATCTTAGGAGGAGCAACAGGCCGCGATGGAGTAGGAGGCGCAAGCGGAAGTTCAAAAGAACAGGACGAAACCTCTATCCATACCATGAGTTCTGAAGTTCAGAAAGGTAATGCCGTAGAAGAGCGTAAAATCCAGAGATTATTCAGAAATCCTGAAGTAACGAAGCTGATCAAAAAATCAAATGACTTCGGAGCAGGAGGAGTTTCTGTAGCGATTGGTGAAATTGCAGATTCTTTGGAAGTAAACCTTGATGTATTGCCATTAAAATATGAAGGACTTAACGGTACAGAACTCGCTATTTCCGAATCTCAGGAAAGAATGGCCGTTGTGGTAGATCCGGAAGACAAAGAAAAATTCATCAAATTCTGTGAAGCTGAAAACATTGTAGCAGTAGAGGTAGCAAAAGTAACAGACTCAGGAAGAATGCAGATGTTCTGGAAAGGAGATAAAATTGTTGACCTTTCAAGAGCATTTCTGGATACGAACGGATGTTCAAAATCTCAGGAGGTAAAGATCAATCACCTTGAAGACGTAAAAGCAGAAACTAAGGCTTTCAACGAAGAAAACTTCCTGAATACCCTACAAGATAAAAATGTAGCTTCCCAGAAAGGGCTATTGGAAATGTTTGACTCTTCCGTAGGAGGAACAACTGTAGCGATGCCTTTAGGTGGGAAATACCAGCAAACCCTGATGGAAGGAAGTGTACAGACACTACCGATCTTAGGCGCAAAAGATATCAAAACTGTTTCCCTTGCAAGCTGGGGATTTGATGCTGAAATCTCAAAACAAAACTCATTATTGGGAGCATCTTATGCCGTAGTAGAAAGTGTAGCGAAGGTTGTTGCCATGGGAGGTGATTATAAAAACATCAGATTAAGCTTCCAGGAATATTTTGAAAAGCTAGGTCAGGCTCCTGAAAAATGGGGTAAACCATTAGCTTCCCTTCTGGGTGCTTATGATGCACAGATCAACCTTGGCTTAGCCGCTATTGGTGGTAAAGATTCCATGAGTGGAACCTATCAGGATCTGAATGTTCCGCCAACATTGATTTCTTTTGCATGCGCAAACGGGGAAAAACAAAATATCATTTCTCCGGAATTTAAAGCAACAGGAAACAAAGTATATTTCTTCAACCATATCGCTCAGGAAAATGGCCTTCCAAACTATGATGCTTTAAAAGAGATTTACGAATTCATCTTCGAAAACATCAAATCAGGAAAAATCGTTTCTGTAAAAACAGTAAAAGATGGTGGAGTAGCCGTAGCATTGGCAAAAATGAGTTTCGGAAACAGATTGGGAGCTGAAGTTAATGCTGATGAAACCATTTTATTAGCTAAAAATATCGGTAGCTTAATCATTGAGGCTAAAGAAGAGCTAAGCAATATATCTCTACAGTTAATTGGAGAAGTAAAAGATTCGGGACTTTTAAAGATCAACAATCTTGAAACCCGTATCACAGTTCTCGAATCTGCATACACAGGCACCTTCGAAAACCTTTTCCCGACAGTAGAAAAAGAAAAGATTACGGTTGAAATTGACGAAAAATCAAACTCAATCAATCCAAGAAATATCATCATCAAAAAACACGGAATTGCACAGCCTAAAGTATTTGCACCAGTGTTCCCGGGAACAAACTGTGAGTATGACACTTTAAATGCATTCCAGAAAGAAGGCGCTGTAGTAAGCAGTTTACCTTTAATTAACATCAGTCACCAATTATTAGATGAAAGCATTGATGCGTGGGTAGAAGAGATCAGAACCTCTCAGATTCTAGCCTTTTCAGGAGGTTTCTCAGCGGGTGATGAGCCGGATGGTTCTGCAAAATTCATTGTCAACGTTTTAAAGAACGAAAAAATGAGAAATGCAGTTCACGAATTATTAGACAGAGACGGTATGATTATCGGGATCTGTAACGGGTTCCAGGCTTTAGTTAAATCCGGATTATTACCATACGGAAGAATCAAGGATCTTGATGAAAACTCTCCAACATTGGCTTACAACGCCATCAGAAGACACATCTCTCAGATGGTCACTGTAAAAGTAGTGAATGATGAAAGCCCATGGTTAAAAGGAATGAAAGGTCAGACCTTCACTATTCCGATTTCTCACGGAGAAGGACGTTTCATGGCTTCGGAAGAAGAAATCAAGAAGTTGTATGAAAACGGACAGATCGCAACGCAGTACATCGATTTCGATGGAAACATTGCCCACGGAATGCCATTCAACCCGAACAATTCATTATTCGGAATTGAAGGAGTTACCAGCCCATGTGGAAAGATCTACGGAAGAATGGGACACCCGGAAAGATTTACGGAAGGTCTCATGAGAAACATACCAACCGCGAATTATCACAACATATTCAAAAACGGTGTTGAATACTTCAAATAACAATACAAGAAAAATGATCGTCATCCATGGCGGTCATTTTTCATCTTTAAACGGTTTCTACGAAGAAGTTTCCAGGACATTGATGAAAGATACAGATTGGAAAGTAGGAACCTTAGATGGTTTTGATGATATTCTTTACGGTGGCTTCGGAGTTTTTGAAAACCAGGAAGAAGTTGAAATCGTTTGGAAAGAATCACAAAAGTCAAAAGAAGATTTAGGGCTCATCGCCACCCAAGAATTCTACGAAAATAAGATCAAACAGGGAAAACCTTTTAATGTAGAATTGGCTCAACAAAAATTAAATGATCTAATAGACGGGAAAGGGCAGACACTGTTTGATATTCTTATAGAAATTATCGAATCGCATACCAATATTACACTGATCTTGGATTGAGAGTAATGAGTAGAAAATTTACAATAATTTCAAAGTTTTCTACCCAATTTCATTCAATCAACTTGTTGATTCTACCTTAGCTTCCTAAAAAATATAAGGTCTCTATAATAAACCTTTGCGTCGAAAAAATATAATTAACCATTAAGAAAAACTAAGGTTCATCAAAGATGAATTCAGAATGCTGTTTAATCAATAGCTTTAGCTGTTCTCTTAACACTTCTTAATCATTAAAAATGCTTAATGGTTCAAAATTTTCGTACTACAATTTTAAATTAAAAAAATCTCGCAGATTAGGCTGATTTAGCAGATTTTTATCTTACTTTGAAAAATATTTGTAAGCTTTGGACAAGAAGCAAAATCAATAAACAAAAGAATCAATTGAATGAAGAAAATAGTATATGGACTGTTCTTTGGAGACAGTATAACCTATGGAGAATATGATGGCGTTTTTGGAGGTTGGGTGGATATTTTAAAGAGATATGCCCTACAGAAATTCCATGAAGGAAATGGTGATGAGCTGATCTTATTCAATTTGGGAATTGGCGGCGAAACAACAGAAGGATTATTGAAACGAATGCCTGTAGAATTGGAAGCAAGAAATTCAGCCGATGGAAATTTGGTCTTTATAAGCTATGGAGCCAATGATCTTGCCGTCAAAGAAGGAGTGCGGGTAGTGGAACCTGAAAAATTCAGACATAATATTATCACAGCTATTCAGCATGCCCAACAGTTTTCCAAAGATATCTACCTGGTAAGTATTCTTCCTGTTTCCAAAAATATAGACGGGGTGGTGGTTAGTTCAGGAAAATTAAGATCAAATGAAGAAGTGGTTGCTTATAATGATATTCTTAAGAGTATTGCAGCAGATTACTCTTTAGGGTATATTGATTTTCATTCGGCATTGTTTGAAGATAAAGAGATCCTGCTTTCTGCAGACGGTGTTCATCCCAATGAGAAAGGTTATGGAATGATGGCCGAAATTGCAGTTCCAATCATTGAAAAATATTTATAATGCCTTATTTATTCTCTTACGGAACCTTACAGAAAGAGCAGGTTCAGCTGGAAACTTTCGGACGCATTTTGCAGGGAAAAAAAGATGTTTTATCAGGATACAAACTGAATATGCTTGAAATTACAGATCCGGAAGTTCTAAGAAAGAGCGGTCAGAAATACCATCCCGTTCTGGAGTTCTCAGGAAATGCTGATGATGAAATAGAAGGCGTGCTGTTTGAAGTGACAGAAGCAGAAATTCTTCAGGCCGATGAATACGAAGTAGATGACTATCAAAGAATAGAAACCGTTTTTAAATCCGGAAACAAAGGGTTTATTTATGTTGGAAAATAAGTCAGTCCCTCATTTTATCTTTGGTGAGTGAATTTTATTTAGTAGTTTTAAGCTACAAAAAAATTACTATGAAAAATCTAAAAAGAATTAAAAGGCAAGAGTTAAAAACAGTAAAAGGAGGAGGAGTAAACCCACCTATGATTATTTATCCCAAAGATGAAAATGGAAATTGCAGCACTTCACCCTATTACTACTATTGTCCAAAATATGACGGATGTATGACGGGGGCAGCATGGGATGCTTATTGTCCTTTATAAATTAAAAATAATTTAATGAACAGAACGTTTCTGAAAATTATTAATTTTCAGAAACGTTTTATTTAAAACCATACCATCAATAGAAACGGGCTTTAGCCCGTTTTTATATTTAAAACCTATCCATTGGCTTTAGCCAAAACATAAAAATAACCATTATTATAATTTGAAATATTATCATCTATCAATCATCAGGTGTCTAAAAACCTCCTGACAAACAGTTGTCACAACTGCCATCTATCTTTGACCTACAACAAAAAATCAAGAAATGAATAACGTAAAAGTGGAACCTTTTAAGGTGATCGGAATTGAAGTAAGAACAACCAATGAAAATGAACAGGCAGCAAAGGATATTCCTGTATTATGGGAAAAATTTATGAAAGAAAATCTGTTGAATAATATTCCTAATAAAATAGATAATACTATTTATTCCATTTATACGGAGTATGAAAAAGACCATACAAAGCCATATACTACACTATTAGGATGCAAAGTAGAAAGTCTGGAGAATATTCCGGAAGGAATGGCTGGGAAATCTTTTGATGGTGGAGATTATGTAAAATTTACAGTAAAAGGAAACTTGGCAGAAGGTCTGGTTATTAATGAATGGCTTAAAATCTGGAACATGGATTTGGGAAGAACCTTCACTGCTGATTTTGAGATATACGGCGAAAAAGCACAGTATCCTTCCGATGCAGAGGTAGATATTTTAATTGCTGTAAAATAAGGGTAATAAAAAATAAAAACTATCTTAATTAACAAAAAATCAGTTGAAGACGTGATATTCCCCTCCTACGGAGGGGGCTCAAATCATAGATTTGACAGGGTGGTCAAAAAAAATACTTCCAATACACAAGAACTCCAATAACTGCAGAGGCAATGGCTATAAGTACAACTGCTCCGGCAGCAATATCTTTAATAAAACCTATTCTTTCATCAAAATCAGGCTGAATGATGTCACATATCTTTTCAATGGCGGTATTGAAAATTTCTGCGCTTAAAACAGCGGCAGAAGCCATGAGAATAAGAGCAGCATCTGTAGAAGTAAGTTTTAGATAAAAAATAAGGAACAGATTGAGAAGGGAGGCCAGAATCTCAATCTGAAAATTCCTTTCTGTTTTTAGCATTGCCAAAACACCCCGGAAAGCATTTAAAAAACTTTTATGAATCGGTGGTTTTTGCATGTTGTTTTATTTTTTTCAACAAAGATAGTTTTTGTATTTTGATTGTTGCGGTTAATCTGCTATATTTGGAATATTAAGATTAATATATCCGGCGGTCAATATTTTAGTGCAAAAATATACAGCTATGGAAACCAGAACGTAATATCGGGTCTGAAACACCATTGACGATCTTTGTTAAAAACTCGTCAGGAATATTCTTTTCTTTATTGTATGTATTTATTATATTTGTAGAAACTTATTTTATAAATCTATGAAATTTATTATTTCAAGTGGTGAACTGCAGAAGGCGTTGCAAACTGTAAGTGGCGTAATATCAAGCTCTCAATCGAGACCGATTTTAGAAAACTATCTTTTTGAATTAGACGGAAATAATGTTACCATTACAGCATCTGACGGCGAGACAACTCTTGTAACTTCCCTGGAAGTAAAGTCTGATGATTCAGGTAAATTTGCTGTTCCTGCTAAAATTTTTCAGGATTTTATCAAGACATATGGAGAACAGCCTTTAACATTTGTTGTAAAGGACAATGCTGAAGGAACTGGAAGCCAGCTTGAGATTTTAGATGAAAAAGATAATTTCGCAGTAGCATTAGATAACGCTGATGACTATCCTGAATTACCGGAATTTGACGCTTCCCAAAGTGTAGTAATGCCGGCTGGAGTATTGTCTGAAGCTTTAACCAATACATTATTTGCCACCAGTAATGATTCTCTTCGTCCGGTAATGACAGGAGTATTATTCCAGTTTGGGGAAAATGAAACCAATTTCGTTTCTACAGACTCTCACAGGCTTGTTGTTTACAAAAGAGCAGACCTGATGAATGCTGAACCAATGGAATTTATCATGCCTAAGAAACCTTTGAATATCTTCAAAAATATTCTGGCAAGCTCCAATGAAGACGTGAAGATCGACTTCAATGAGAATATGGCCAAGTTTACTTTTGGTAAGCATATCTGGATCTGTAGACTGATTGATGGTAAGTATCCAAACTATACGGCGGTAATTCCTAAAGAAAATCCGAATGTATTAACCATCAACAGAAATCTCTTACTAGGAGCTATCAAGAGAGCATCGATCATGTCTAACAAATCTACCAACCAGGTAAGATTCAAGCTTTCAGGAAATATTCTTCACCTTCATGCAGAAGATACGGAATATGCGAACAAAGCAGATATGCAGATCCCTTGTGACTACAACGGAGAAGATATCAATATCGGATTCAGTTCTAAATTCTTAACGGAAATGTTGACAATCCTAGGATCTGACGATATCACAATGAAAATGTCTCAGCCAAACAGACCGGGAATTATTGAGCCGCTTGACGGGCTGGAAGAAAACGAAAATATCTTAATGTTATCAATGCCGGTAATCGGGTTGTAATAGTAAAATAACAAATAAAAAGAAGCTGGAGTAATCCGGCTTTTTTTATTTCTAACCTTTTCTAATCAGGATATTAAACCGTTAAGAAAAATGAAGATTTTAAGGAAAGTTAAGTTTCATCAAAGATGAATTTAAAATGTTGCTTAATTAATAGCTTCAGATATTTCAAACTTTTCGTAACAATACTTTCTTTAGCCTTGCTGAGTGAAACGCTTCTACGCTCTTAAAAATCATACGGTATAATTAAAAATCTTAGCGCATGTTGCGTCAAAAAATAGAAAAATCTTACTGATTATAATTTAAACGCTAAGTTTGCAGGAATAGTATTTTGAAACAGCATATTTTCATTCGCAAGGGCATTTCATTCAGCAGAGACAGTAAGTGATAAGACAAATGGAGACCTAAAAGAATGCCTGATCTTTAGTGAAACGCTTCTGTGATCTTAAATACTGTATAATTATAAAATCTTAGCATCTACTGCATAAGTAAAAGAGATTAATACAAATGAAATAATTACAATCTATTCGTGTATTTTAAATGGATTGCTTAAATTTTATGAAGAAGCAAAGTAGAGATTGATTTACTCAGTCTCCGGAACAGGAAAAAATGAAAATTAATTCTCTTAAAATCGCTCTGAAATTTCTGTATTTCTCAAAAAAACACGACATTTGTACCGCGAAAAACCGACTCAATTATTGAACGGGATTTCAAATAAAAGTTTCAAAAATAGGGCAGATGAAACCTTGTGTTTTGTTTGGCGAATTAAACAAGTAGATAGATAAGCAAATGAAAATATCAAACAACTGGCTGAAAGACTTTGTAAAAACGGAATTGAAAACTGAAAGAATCGGTGAATTCCTTACAGACATAGGTCTTGAGGTTGAAGGGATAGATAAATTCGAAAGTGTAAAAGGCAGCCTGGAAGGAATTGTTGTAGGGAAAGTATTAACCTGCGAAAAGCATCCGAATGCTGATAAACTGAAGAAGACAACAGTAGACGTAGGAAACGGGAAGATACTGAATATCATTTGTGGTGCTCCCAATGTAGAAGCAGGACAAACTGTGCCTGTAGCTGTTGTAGGAACAAAAATCTATGATAAGACCGGAAACTTTTTTGAAATTAAAGAAGCAAAAATAAGAGGTGAGGTTTCGCAGGGAATGATCTGTGCAGAAGACGAACTGGGTCTTAGCGAAGATCATGGTGGAATTATGGTTTTGGATGAAACCAAATATGAAGTAGGAAAGAATTTTGCCGACTATTTTGAATTAACAAATGACGAGGTAATTGAAATTGGTTTAACACCCAACAGAACTGATGCCATGTCTCATTATGGGGTGGCGAGAGATCTGCATGCTTTTCTTTCTACCAACCAGCAGAAATCTCAGTTTAATAAAGTAGCTTCTGAACCGTTAAATAGCGAAGGTTCTCACGATTTCAAACTTGAAATTGAAGATGCTGAGCTTTGTCCAAGATATATTGGTGCGGTGATTGAAAATGTAAAAGTTGCAGAATCTCCAAGCTGGTTAAAAGACAGATTAAAAGCCATCGGATTAAGCCCGATTAATAATGTTGTAGATATTACCAACTATATTCTTCATGGATACGGGCAGCCGCTTCATGCATTTGATGCAGATAAGATTGCAGATAAAAAAGTGAAAGTAGGCGTGGTAAAACCGGGAACAAAGTTCACTACTTTAGATGGAGTAGAAAGAACACTGAACGGTACTGAAATCATGATTAAAGATGGTAAGGATACGCCAATGTGTATTGCCGGAGTTTTTGGTGGCGAAAATTCAGGAGTATCTGAAACTACAAAAACAATATTCCTTGAAAGTGCTTATTTCAACCCGGTAGCGGTAAGAAAAGGAGCAAAAGTTCACAGTTTGAATACGGATGCTTCTTTCAGATTTGAAAGAGGTGTAGATCCTAACCTTACCAGAACAGCCATTACCCATGCTATTAAGATGATCCAGGAAATTGCTGAAGGGGAACTGGTAGGGGAACTTTTAGAAGAATATCCTAAGAAAATAGAAGATAGCTATGTGATCTTAAGATTCTCTAAGATTGAACAGATTTTAGGAACAAAAATTCACAGAGAAAAAGTAAAAGAAATCCTGAAGGCATTGGAAATTCAGGTTTTAAATGAAATTCCTAATGGTTTTGAAATCTCTGTTCCTGCGTACAGAGCAGATGTAACAAGAGAAATTGACGTTATTGAAGAGATTTTAAGAATCTATGGATATAATAAGATTGATGCTCCACAAAAGATTTCATTTACACCGGTAAAACTGAGTGCAAACGATCAGGATGAATTGGAAAACAGCTGGGCGAGAGCTTTACAGAGTCTTGGTTTCCATGAAGTAATGAACAATTCTTTAACTTCTGTAAAAGATGAAACGGATGCTGTAAAACTGTTAAATCCTTTAAGTGGTGACCTTGCATTCATGAGAAAATCTTTATTGGAAGGGCTTCTTCAGAATACGGTTTACAATATCAACAGAAAGAATCAGGATATTAAGTTCTTTGAATTAGGAAAGATCTATCATAAAAGAGATAAATACGAAGAAAGAAAACAGTTAGCCATTATTGTTTCAGGAAGAGATGTAGCAGAGAACTGGTTACAGCCTAAGTCTGCAGTAAGCTTCTACAACCTTAAAGCTTATGTAAAGGTTGTACTGGAAAGATTAATGGTAAACTATAAAGAAGTACCTTTAACTGATGAAAGATTCTCAGATGCAATAGCGTATGAAGCTGATGGGAAAGTTTTGGCAAGAATTGGTAAGGTAGCCCCTGCATTGCTGAAAGATTTTGATATTGATCAGGATTGTTTCTATGCTGAAATAGAACTTGAACTGGCTCAGGAGTTACGTTCTAAAAACGAGCTGAAGTTTAAAGACATTCCGAAATTCAACAAGATCAGGAGAGATTTAGCATTATTGATTGATAAGAATATTAACTACCAGGAGCTATATCAAACAGCGAAGAAGAATAAATCTCCGTTCATTAAGAGCATCAACTTATTCGATGTATATGAAGGAAAAAATCTTCCGGAAGGGAAGAAGTCTTACGCAATGAGCTTCGAGTTGCTAAATGAAGAAAAAACGCTGGAAGAAAAAGAAATCACAGAAGTAATGGATTCTTTAATTAAATCTTTCCAGAAAGAATTCAACGCAGAGTTAAGATCATAGTAAAGAAATATAATAATTTATAAAAAGCGGGCTTTAAAGCCCGCTTTTCTTTTTTAATTTTGAAATTTTACAAAATCCAGATAAAAAGCAGGGTTTCCTGCATTGAAGGTTGTAGGAACTATTAAATTGGTTTTTCCGGCAAATACAGTATAAGTTCCGGGATTGGCAAAATAAAGTACCCGGTTCTGGTCTCTCGGGAACATAAAGGCGGCGGTATTGGAGCCGCAATAGCTCCTCCATACATCCCCGATACCGTTAATGTAGAAAAAATAATCATTACATTCTGAATTAATGGATATACCGCAACGGAAAAAATACCATCCTTTTTCCGGGATAACTACACTCAGCCCCGTATTGAACGGACCTCCTGCTGCGCCGGTAAAAGGATTTACAAGTGTCCCTGAAGCTGGAGTCCAGGCATTGGCAAAAGCTGTTACAACAGTAGTAGACCATGTTGCCACACCATTTGGATCACTGGTAAGCACTTTACCCAGACCCTGGGTGCCATCAGTTATTTTCAAGGCTCCTGCTGTGGTTCCGTTATTAATTTCCAGGGGAACAGATGGAGTAGTAGTTCCTATGCCTACTCTGTTATTAGCACCATCTATGGATAATGTGGTATTGTTAACAGAAAAACCGTTAGTGGCGGAAGTTGTAAAGGCAAGAGGAAAATTACCCTGTAATATACTTGTATTTCTGTTAAGACTTCCTCCTAATTCCATTTGGCTTCCGTTTAAAGAAAGTCCGTTTGCTGCTGTCGTGAGGGCATTTTTGCCTACCTTTTGCCAGATATTTCCATCAAAAAAGTAATAGCCTTCTTCTGTGATGTTAGCTGTTTTTGTACTTGGTACCGCAACAGCTGATATTGCATAGATAAGGGTTCCTTTCTGATCTGCCCCATAGCTGGCATCGCCTGCTTTAATCTGATCCCCCGTAAGCCGGGGAGCAATAATTCCTTCAGGCTGGCTGCCATCGGTGGTTTTGGCACTGATATCAAGGCTGGCTTTAGGATCAGGAGTATTAATGCCTACTTGGGAAAAAAACAGATTAAAGGATAACAGAAACATTGTGGTGTAGAAGTTTTTTTTCATACTGGTTAAAATCTTTTAATTTTTTTAAAGTCTAATTTTGATACAATAAAAATAATTGTTAAATATTGATATTAATAATAAATTAGTATTAAATTTATTATTAATTTATTTTTATATTTGTTATTTGATAAAATATACATTTGTATTTGTTTATTGTTGATTTTTTATAAATTACTTTGTTTGTGGTTTAGAGACGCGGATAGAGTAAAATATGTATTCTTTTTTGCGTATGAAAAAGTATATATTGGGGGCAGAATACATTGAAAATATAAAGTGTTAAAGAATAATAAAATTAGTTACAGCCCGTTTAAATAATATAAAATCCGTAAATTTGGGTTAATTCAAATAGTAAAAAATGAAAAATCTTTTTTTAAGTATATGTACAGCAGCAGTATTGGCATCATGTGGAACTATGACAAGCCCGTCTGCTTCTAAAGTAGGAAAAGCCCAGCCGGCTCTTGCCAATACAAAATGGACATTGGCTGAAAATGTAAAAGGTAAAGTTCCTACCTTAAATATTGAAGGAGAAAAAATTAATGGAAATGCAGGATGCAACAACTATTTTGGAACGGCTACCATAGATCCTTCCACAGGAGGCTTTTCTGCAGGGCAAATGGGGTCTACAAAGATGATGTGTAATAACATCGGAGTAGAGCAGAACTTTATGGATATGATGGGAAAAGCTAATAAATATGTAATTTCAGGAAATACACTGGAGCTTTATAAAGACAATCTTTTATTATTGAAATTCAATAAATCAGAATAAAAAGAAAAAGGAACTCAATTTGAGTTCCTTTTTTATGATTTAGATGTTATTAATCTTCCTCTTCTTCGTCGTACTTAGCCAACTCTTCATCGCACCATTTGAAAGCTGCTTCAACTACTTTTGTAGCTTCATCTGCCATAGTTTCTTCATCATCTCCTTCAAGATCATCTAACCACTCAACTTCCTCTTCCTCAACGTTTAGGATAAATCTTGGATATTCTGTATGAACTACGAATAGATCTTCTGGAAATTCCGAATTATCTGCTAATAAAAACTTTGGTAATTTCATTTTTTTAATGTTTTAACTTTCTCAAAGATAATAAAATTATTGATATTTATTCTTGTCGATCTTAACTTTTTGTAAAACTTTATAGTGCGTTAATGTTGTCTTTTGTAATGTATCCTGAGGCTTGGAAGTAAAGCTTACCTGAGGGTTTACAGTGCTGATGATTTCTGCCAACTGCACTTTTTCCAAATCCTTGTCTTCGATAATATAAAACTTTAAAGGAACTTTATCCAGGTTTTCTGATTTTAAGAATTCTGTGATCTTTTTCCTGTTTTCAAGATAATTTCCTTTTGAAAGCCATGTAAATAACATTCCGGACATTAAGCTTAAAAGCCCGATGAGATAAACTTTAGTATTAAATAGCTCAAACAGCTTTTTAAAATAAACCAACCATAAAGGAAAGCTGAATGCTGCTATCAGTCTATAATCTATAGGCGTTAGAGAATAGAAATACTGTATAAAATAAGAACAGATGATCCCTGATACCCCTATGAATACATAAAAGAATTCAGTATCTGAAAGCTTTTGCCTGACAAAAAGGAAAACCATAAGGAGGATGTTCAGGAGACCTATTCCGTAAATTCCATAGTTGATGATACCTCCTGCAGGACTGGCCATATGAATAAAAGGGTTAAATGCGGTACACAATCCCTGAAATAATTCCACCAATAGCTGAGGCGTGGTGTGAAGGCCCATTTCTAAGAAGTCCTTTACATAGTTCTTATTAAAGTAATCGATGAATAAAAATTTATAAAGAACAACGAAAGCCATTCCTATAGTGGCCGAAATAATAAATACCGGCCCATATTTTCTTCTCCAGAAAATAAGTCCGTACAAACCAGTGCCTCCTATGATAAAGAGAGCGCTATATCTTATATTGTAGAGTAGGATCAGAGATAAAGAAAGGGAAAGAATAGCTTTCAGACCTTCCATTTTTCTGTCAATAATAAGGGCTGATGTATATAAAAAAAGGAATACAAAAGGCAAAATAAGAGCCTCGCTCATTGTAAAGGCAAAAATGGAGACAATACTGAATAAGCTGCATACAATAATAGATTCTTTGAAAAGGAATTGTTTTTTCCAGGCGAATAAAATAATAAATAAAAAGCCAAGGATGCCTATTACCTTACTGCTCCAGAATTCATCAGGACCAAAGTACGTAATGAATTTTATAGCGGCAGGGTAGCCTAAAGGAGTTGTTGTATTATCAATAGCAGGTAAACCGTGAGCAAACCTCATGAAGCGGATAGAGTCCGGGTTTACCCTTCCTTTTTCATTCAGTAAAAAACGAAAAATGGTCATCACAAAAGTAATGATGACCAAGAATATCTGGATATTTTTTTCTTTAATTTTCATCAAAGCTGTAGTTATTAAGTATCGTATAGAGGTTCGAGGCCCAAATTTATAACTTAAAACGCACAACTCATCATTTTGAAAACTATTTTAAAAACATTTTTGAAACTTTTTCAGCTTTTTTGCTTTCAGAATAATCATAGAAACCTTCCCCTGATTTTACCCCCAGTTTTCCGGCAGTTACCATGTTTACAAGCAATGGATTGGGAGCATACTTAGGATTCTTGAATCCGTCATACATAACATTCAGAATTGCAAGACATACATCAAGACCAATAAAATCTGCCAATTGAAGCGGCCCCATTGGATGAGCCATTCCTAATTTCATTACCGTATCAATTTCTTCTACACCAGCAACACCGTTGTAAAGAGTTTCAATTGATTCATTAATCATCGGCATTAATATTCTGTTAGCCACAAAACCCGGATAGTCATTCACTTCAACAGGAACTTTCCCTAGTGTTTTGCTCATTTCATAAATAGCATCGAAAGTCTCTTTAGAAGTAGAATATCCTTTGATGATCTCAACCAGTTTCATAATGGGAACCGGATTCATAAAATGCATTCCGATCACTTTATCTGCTCTTTTGGTAGCCGCTGCAATTTTCGTAATAGAAATGGAAGAAGTATTGGTGGCAAGGATACAGTTGGCAGGAGCCAATTCATCCATCTGGCCGAAGATCTTTAATTTAAGATCAAGATTTTCAGTAGCAGCTTCTACGATAAGGTCAGCAGCACCTACAGCATCATTAAGTGCTGTAAAAGTAGTAATGTTACCTAAAGTCTCCGCTTTTTGTTCTTCTGTAAGGTTTCCCTTTGCGATGATTCTGTCAAGGTTAGTAGTAATGGTTTTCAATCCTCTGTCTAAAGCTTCCTGGGATACATCCACAAGATTTACTTTAAAACCGCTTTGTGCGAAAGTATGTGCAATACCATTTCCCATGGTACCAGCTCCGATAACTACAATGTTTTTGATCATTTTCCTTTATTTTTTATAGATAGTTAAATTTTTTGCATTTATAAGATCCTCCCGATGAGCAATATCTGCCGGATCAAAATTTATATTTCCGATGTTTTGCGACTTTTTGTTATTGTTCTGGTTGGAAACAGAAGCCGTAAGCCCGCGTACAAGCCGTTTTCTTTGGTTGTTGGTAAGGAAATCAGTCCCTACATATAATTCAAATTCACCTTCTCTGCCCAATCCTCTTTGAATCAGGATCTCCAGACTTCTTATCTGGTTTTTTCTTTTAAATTCCTTCAGATAGCTGATGATTGGTTTTTCAGAAGCCGGCCCGCAGCATACACTGGTATAGCTGATCCTTAAATAGTCTTGATTCTTCTGCGAGAAGAAGAATGTAGAATAGAATAAAGCCGCTGCTAATAGTAATTTTTTCATAATGATGAGCTCAGAAAATCCATCCGATTCTCTGCGCTAAAATTAAGCTTAATATTTTATTTATTAAAATTATCCCGGACTGCATTGGAAATATCAGGGATTATTCTGCAGTTCTCAACCTCAGAATCTTTGGAATTGCTTATCTACACAGCAATGGCATAGTGTTTTACATTCGGAAGAGTGATGATTCCCATATCATTTTCTGCGCCCGTAAGAATGTTATCTTTTATGCCGGAAGATCCGTTTTTATGCGCTGCCTGAGTTCCTTTTGGCAATTGTTCTACAATTTTATTGGCTCCGGCTGGGGGAGCCAGCCCAATTTTCATCAGGGAGTCAGTAGATTGTTTCGGAAGTAATTTTGCGTCATAGAATTTTTTCAAATTCTGGCTGTATTTAAAATTATTTTCAAATCCCAGAAAGGAAACACCTGTTGTGTCTTGTTCATCTTTTGTAATAGAGCTGATCTTTTTCTGTACGGATGCAAAAACTGATAGTAAAGGAAAATTGTAATTATTTTTTATAAAGACGGCTTAAAAAGAAATCCCTTTTAAAGAATTAAAAGGGATCTGCAATTTAAGGGAGTTCCTGTTATTTCAGTTCAAAATAATTCAGATTTAAGCCATCATTTTCAAAAATGATCCTGATTTTGTTTTCTTCCTTCTGGAGCGGAATGTTTTTCGAAGAGAATGTTGTCCAGTTCTCATTATTACCCGTAGGCTGTAGTGTAATACTGGCTAATAACTTTCCTGAAGCATCTTCCAGCCTTACTTTTGAAGAAGTGACCGATGAATATCTGATATCGATGGTATAGTTTTTTGCTGTTTTGGAATTCACTGTATACTGAAGCCATTCTCCTTTTTCTGTTTTTCCTACATAATACTGATTCGTTATTTTATCATGACACGGATAGATATCCACACCATCATTTCTCATCTGCTGTCCGGAATTCCATTCTGACCTTTTAGCAGGATCACTCACCCAGAGGTTGATAAAATCTTTATCCAGATATGCCGCACCCATTCTTCCCAAATCATAGTCTGAAGCATATATTCTTCCGGGAACCTGATGGTCCTTAAAAGGTTTTGTAGAACCATCTGCTACCTGTCTGAACATTGCATCAATAACGTCGTTTTTAACCTCCACATGGCTGAATTTATAATTGTCGGCTATTTTCATCAATGCCTTTTTTGCATATTCCTTTGATGGCTTTTCTCCACCATTTTTCCAATAGTCCAACAGCTTTTCATACTCAGGAGTTGTTCTTACGTTGGTAATTCCGGCAATATTATCAATCTTTTTCATAGGCCAGAAAGCGTATCCGATATTGTGTTTATCCAATAGCTGGATAAGTTCAGTAAACCAGACATTAGAGTTTTCACCGGTTTCCCCAAGCCAGATTGGCATATTGTGTTTTGCTCTTAAATCTAAAGCAAATTGTATGGTTTTATCATCATTATCATTCCAGTATTTATGGAAGCTGAAAGCCATGTTGTTATCCCAGATCGGTATTAGGCCATTGTAATTATTTCCCCAACCGTTTCCTTCAATAAAAATAATATGTTTCTGATCCACTTCACGGATCGCAGCAGTGATGTCTTTCTGTAATTTCCAAAGAGGAGCATTCGACATTTCGTCTGTACCATTTGGATTTTTTCCGGTGAAATTGATGTTAGGCTCATTAATGATATCATATCCGCCTATCCATGGTTCGTTTTTATAGCGTTCTGCTAATTTTTTCCAGAGTGCAATTGTTTTTCTCTGATTCTCTTCATTTTCCCAAAGGGATGGTTTCGTTTTATCATTATCGGAAATATTTGCATCATTTCCCTGTCCGCCAGGAGCTGCATGAAGGTCAAGAATTAAATAGATTTTGTTGTCTTTACACCATTGGAGAAGGTCATCTGTCATTTTAAAACCCTCTTCCAGCCAGGTGTCTTTACCTTTTGCAGGTTCCTTTTCTATAGGAAGTGTATACAGATTGTAATGCATCGGAAGCCTGATTGAGTTGAATCCGGCCTTTGCCAAGAAATCAATGTCCTGTTTGGTAATACCATTCTTTAGATATGCTTTATAGAACTCCTGCATTCCGTCCTCACCAATCAGTTCAGCTATTTTCTCCTTGATTTTATATTGCGGCCCTGCAAAATCTGCCGTTTTCAGCATATAACCCTCCTGAAGCATCCATCCGCCCAATCCAAGGCCTCTCAATTGGATATTTTCACCTTTATCATTAACGATTTTTTGACCGGAAGTCTTTAATAATTGTGATGTCCCAAATTGAGACAATAATAAAGCGGATAATAGGATTACTCTTTTCATAGTTGTTTTGGTTTTAAATTATAGAGAAGGGTTTATAAAAATAAGGTAGAATCAAAATAAGAATCAATATTGAGATCGCTTATTTTGGCTGGCATCCATTGTATATGTAAAACAAAATTCTTCAATTGTTTATTGAACTGTCGTTCAAATATATTGTTTTTTTGTTTTAAAATCTACTTTATATTGATAATAATTCATTTTTATATCAGTAAATGAATATGAATAATCAATAAAAAATGCTATCCCATAACCACTTTGTGATTGATAGGATAGCATTGTTACTGTTGCTGTTCATAGAAACAGCATATTTTATTTTTGGCTGATCAGTTTCATAATTTCCAAAGCAACTTTTAACGCTTCCGTTCCATCTTCAAGGGAAACCTCCACATTTTTATCAGCGGTGATAGCATCAGCAAAAGAATTCAGTTCGTCAAGAATCGCATTATTAGGCTGAATGTTTGGATATTCAAACAGGATCTGGTTTTTCTCTCCTTCCGCATTTTCAATTATCATATCGAATGGAGTGGGGTTTTCCGGAGCATCTTTCATCCTGATCACTTCTGCTTTTTTCTCAAGGAAATCTACAGAAATATAAGCATCTTTCTGGAAAAATCTACTCTTTCTCATAGCTTTCATTGAAATTCTGGAAGTCGTAAGATTAGCAACGCATCCGTTTTCAAACTCTATTCTGGCATTGGCAATATCAGGAGTTTTACTTACTACACAAACACCACTTGCGTGGATGCTTTTTACTTTAGATTTTGCAATGCTTAATAAAATATCCAGGTCGTGGATCATCAAATCCAATACTACAGAAACATCTGTTCCACGTGGATTGAATTCAGCCAAACGGTGAATTTCAATAAACATTGGGTTGTTGATATATTCTTTAGTGGCTATGAAGGCAGGATTATATCTTTCAACATGTCCTACCTGTGCTTTAATACCTTTTTCCTGACATAAACGAAGAATTTCTTCTGCCTGTTCAAGTGTTTGGGTAATTGGTTTTTCAATAAAGAAATGAAGCCCTTTTGCAATTGCTTTCAATGCATAATCATAATGATAGATTGTTGGAGTAACAATGTCCAGCATATCGATCTGCTCAAGCAATTCATCAAAATTTTCAAAATATTTATATCCGAATTCTGCTTCTAACTTTTTCCCGTTTTCAGCATCCTTATCGTGAAAACCTATAAATTCATATCGATCTGACTGATTAAGAAGTTTTAAGTGGATCTTTCCCAAGTGTCCGGCACCTACCAAACCTGCTTTTAACATAGCTGTATTAAATTTTTGTAAAGATAGTGAATGTATGGTATAAAAATACATGACTTTTCACTTGGATTTTTTAGCTGATAAGTAGAGAATGTAGATCTTACCGATTAAAAGAATTGTATTAAATTCGCGTCCGATAAAATTATCAACTATGAAAAAAATATATTTCGTCTTATCAATAGCCGGATTATTAGCTACAGGGTGTTCAGGTTCTGGAGATAATATTGCCACTGAAGTACACAATAACCCACTTCCACAACCTAAGTGTGAGACTCCAACAAGTTTAAGTTTTAAGCCACTGTATAATATTTTTTCCTGGAGCAGCAATAGTGCCCAGGGAACAGGCTTTTTCGAAGTACAATATGGTGAACAGGGATTCTCTCTGGGAACCGGCTCTAAAGCTGAAGTGAACAATACTTCTTACAGCCTTCCACTATTTAAAGGGAAGAAATATGATCTGTATGTAAGAAAGAACTGTGGAACAACAGATGGCAAGAGCGATTGGGCAGGGCCAATCACCATTCTTTCAGAAAATACTACCGCTTGTGTAAAGCCAGGGTATGTTAATTATACTACATCAACTTCTTCTGTGTATGATCCTACTTTTTCAGCCACTGTTTCCTGGGAAAATGATGGTCTTTCTGTATACGAAGTCTATTTAGGAACTAGTAGTACGCCACCGGCTCCGGGAAATGGCGATCCAATTATTCCAGGGCATAATGCTGCCTTTTCAAACTTAAATAAGACCATTTCTTATATGTTTTATGTTAGAAAAAGATGTGCAGATAATACCTATACCGATGTCACCTCGCAGGTTGTAAAATGGAATTAATATATAAACAGAGCTGTCAGATTTTTGACAGCTTTATTTTTGTGGATAATTCTTTTGCCTGATTTCTGAAATCTAAAATCTAATTTATTATTTTTGTCACATGCAGGATTCGTTTGTACATAAAGGAAAAAGAAAGAATTTAGTAGAATATCTCAGATATAAAATCGGGATTTCGGATGAAAATGTACTTTCGGCAATGAATGAAGTTCCGAGGCATCTTTTCATTGAAAGTATTTTTGAAGATTTTGCTTATGAAGACAGGGCTTTCCCTATATTGGCGCATCAAACTATTTCACATCCTTCAACGGTGGCGGAACAATCTGAACTGTTACGGGTGAAAGCCGGTGAAAAAGTACTGGAGATTGGTACAGGATGTGGATACCAGACAGCCGTTTTATTGGCGATGAAAGCTCATGTTTATACTGTAGAAAGACAGAAAGATTTATTTGACTTCTCTAAAAATAAGCTGAGGGAGCTTCATTTGTACCCAAAATTTCAAAGCTTTGGAGACGGTTTTGCAGGGCTGCCTACTTTTGCTCCTTTTGATAAAATTATTGTTACCTGCGGTGCCGGAACCTTGCCTACAGAGTTGTTAAAACAGTTAAAGGTAGGTGGAATTATGGTTATCCCATTAGGCCCAACAGATCAGCAGGTGCTGTACAGGTTTACAAAAGTAGGGCTTACAGAATTTGAAAAAGAAGAATTTGGAGCCTATAAATTTGTTCCCATGCTGGGAAGCACCAATCAATAAAACTTTCATAAGCTTGAAGCTAAAGAATACTTGTCAATTCCCTGAATTGGTAGAAACACTGGTCTCAAACACCAGTTCTTTGTGCAGGCTGCCGAATGACCGTATACAATAAATGTACAGTTATAGTTAATATGT
This sequence comes from Chryseobacterium bernardetii, assembly GCF_003815975.1. Taxonomy (NCBI): domain Bacteria; kingdom Pseudomonadati; phylum Bacteroidota; class Flavobacteriia; order Flavobacteriales; family Weeksellaceae; genus Chryseobacterium; species Chryseobacterium bernardetii. The sequence continues at coordinate 4,433,120 of NZ_CP033932.1, read as the reverse complement.
TCAAGTGGAAATAAAACTTTTCCGTGAACTTTCATACAGTATCATTTGTGGTGATGGGGTTTTGCATAATTTAAAGTTTTTTTAATACATTTTTAGAGCTTTTCGGAACAGAAATTGGATTCCTTTCTAAACAAACCCACTTAAAATCTTATGATTATGGATACGAACAGATTCAAAGCGTCACATGATTTTAGTAACCTTCAGAAAAACCTGCATAATAATCCCGGATATAGTATAGAAAGCTATTCCCAGCAGGCGAAGGATTATATTAACGATATGAAAAGCAAGAATCAGGAAGCAACAAAACAAGGCTTTATGTCCCATGCACAAAAGTCAGCAAAAGAAGTTTGGGAAGAAATTCAGGAAATTGCTTCTGAGGCTTGGGAAAAGAATAAGAACCATTCTGATTAGAAGAAATAATTTTTAATATTAAAGTTCAATAACCTTACTTTCTGCAAGTGAGGTTTTTTATTTAAACTGAGATCAATAACAATGAAAGTCTTTATTAATAAAAGAATTCCTGAGATTGGAATCCATATGTTAGAAGAAGCTGGCTTGCAGGTTGCACTTCCTGAAAGCGAAAATCTTACTTATGAGGAATGGCTGCGGTATTGTCAAAATACTGATACCATTCTGAGTATTGGTACTGATTTCAGGTATGATAAGGAATTTTTCGAAGCCTGTCCCAACGTTAAAGCCATTGCATTGTATTCTGTAGGATTTGACCATGTTGATATTAAAGAGGCCAATCAAAGGAATATTCCCATTGGAAATACACCGGATGTGCTAAGCAGAGCGACCTCTGATGTGGCCTTTTTACTGATGCAGTCGGTAGCAAGAAGGGCAAGTTATAATTTTCAAAAAGTAAAAGAAGGAGGCTGGGATGCTTTTGATCCTTTGCATGCTTTGGGACAGGAGCTTTATGGTAAAACACTCGGTATTTTCGGATTAGGAAGAATCGGTTTTCAGATGGCTGAAAAATGTAAAAAAGCATTTGATATGGAGATCATTTATCACAACCGCCATCGTAATGAAGAAGCCGAAAGAGAGCTTAAGGCAACGTATGTTTCCTTTGATGAATTGGTCAGGAATTCAGATGTATTGAGTATTCATGCCAATTTTACCCCTGAACATAAAGATCTTTTTAATGAATCAGTATTTGAAAAGATGAGTCCTAATGCTATTTTTATCAACACAGCAAGAGGAGGTTTTCACCAGGAACAGGATTTATATAATGCATTAACCGAAGGGAAAATCTGGGGTGCAGGTCTTGATGTAACCAATCCGGAGCCCATGGCTGAAGATAATCCTCTCCTGGAGTTATCGAGTGTATGTATACTGCCACATATTGGTTCTGCTACCGTTGAAGCCAGAAACGGAATGGCTATACTGGCTGCCGAGAATATTATTGCCTTTTCAAAAGGAGAAGAGATGCTCAACTGTGCTAATCCTGAAATATATTATCATCATTCATCATAACTTGGAATTATTTTTGTTCTGAATACAGAGAATCTTAAAATCTAAATATCATGGCACCGGAAAACAATATTAACGAGCAGAATAAAAGACTTGAACGTATGGATTATGATCCTAATGAAGATATATTCAAAAGAGAGAAACATATCTCGCTTGATGGAGACGGAAATCCTATATTTGATGAAGATACGGATGAAGACAAAATAGATAAGGGCCTTGATATTCCCGGGGCAGACGATGATGATGAAATGGAAGAAATTGGGGCGGAAGATGAAGAGAACAATTATTGGAGCCTCAGTGATAATGAGGACGATCATGAAGAAGAGAATAATGATGTTTTAACTTAAATTTACCCATATAAAATATTTGCCTTGCTGATTTTCAGTGAGGTTTTTTTATTTTCGGATGATCACCTTATTCTGTAAGAAGAAATTCCCCTCCTCTGGAGGGGAATGTGAGTGCTTCTTTTCAAATATAGTATTTAAAATATACTGTTGAATATATTTTCACAGGATTAATAATCAGCTTTTTTGCCAAATCATTGTTTTAAACTTTCCTTTTCCCCTCTTTTGTTGCCTATATTTCTTAATTTGAATATCTTTAAAACTTCAAACATTGTCTAAAACATAGAACTTTAAATAGCAATATGACATTTCAAGAACAGATACAGCAGGGGATTCCTGATCAGCTGCCACAGCCAAAACCTTACGAAACCAATATTAACCATGCTCCAAAGCGTAAAGAAATTTTAGGAGAAGAAGAGAAAAAACTGGCATTAAAGAATGCTTTACGTTATTTTAATTCTAAGTTTCACGCAGAGTTGATTCCTGAATTTAAACAGGAACTGGAGGATTACGGAAGAATTTATATGTATCGTTTCCGTCCGGATTATGAGATGAAAGCAAGATCTATTGAAGAGTATCCGGGGAAATCTGAGCAGGCAAAGGCAATTATGTTAATGATTCAGAACAATTTGGATTATGCAGTAGCGCAGCATCCTCACGAACTGATTACTTATGGTGGAAATGGCGCTGTGTTCTCTAACTGGGCACAATATCTGCTGACCATGAAATATCTGTCTGAGATGACCAACGAGCAGACTTTGGTGATGTATTCAGGACACCCGATGGGGTTGTTCCCATCTCATAAAGATGCACCAAGAGTAGTAGTAACCAACGGAATGATGATCCCAAACTATTCCAAACCGGATGATTGGGAAAAATTCAATGCTCTTGGGGTAACGCAGTATGGGCAAATGACTGCAGGAAGTTATATGTACATTGGCCCGCAGGGAATTGTTCACGGAACAACTATTACTGCTTTAAACGCTTTCAGAAAGATCAATAAAGATCCCAAAGGAGGTCTTTTTGTGACTTCCGGGTTAGGAGGAATGAGTGGGGCTCAGCCAAAAGCAGGGAATATTGCCGGTTGTGTTACAGTATGTGCAGAAGTAAACCCCAAAATCACTAAAATCCGTCACGATCAGAAATGGGTGAACGAAATTCATGAAGATCTTGATGAGCTGGTAAGAAGAGTAAGAGAAGCACAGGCAAACAAAGAAACTGTTTCTTTAGCTTATCTTGGAAATGTGGTTGATGTCTGGGAGAAATTTGACCAGGAAAATTTAAGAATTGACATCGGATCAGACCAGACTTCGCTTCATAATCCTTGGGCTGGTGGATATTATCCGGTAGGACAAAGTTTTGAAGAATCTAATAAAATGATGGCTGAAGATCCTGAATTATTCAAAGAAAAAGTTCAGGAAACATTAAGAAGACATGCTGCAGCCATCAATAAACATACAGAAAAAGGAACATATTTCTTCGATTATGGGAATGCTTTTTTACTGGAAGCTTCCAGAGCCGGAGCTGATGTAATGGCCGAGAACCCAACATTAGGGAGAGAATTTAAATATCCAAGTTATGTTCAGGATATTATGGGACCTATGTGTTTCGATTATGGGTTCGGACCGTTCCGTTGGGTATGTACAAGCGGAAAACCGGAAGATTTACAGAAAACCGATGATATTGCGTGTGCAGTATTGGAGGAAATTATTAAAAATTCTCCGGAAGAGATCCAACAGCAAATGAAGGATAATATCCAGTGGATCAAAGGGGCGCAGGAAAATAAGCTGGTAGTTGGTTCACAGGCAAGAATCCTGTATGCTGATGCCGAAGGAAGAATGAAGATTGCTGAAGCCTTCAATAAAGCAATAAAAAGTGGTGAAATAGGGCCTGTAGTATTGGGTAGGGATCATCACGATGTTTCAGGAACAGATTCTCCTTACAGAGAAACTTCCAATATCTATGATGGCTCAAGATTTACTGCTGATATGGCCATTCACAATGTTATTGGCGACAGTTTCCGTGGAGCAACATGGGTTTCCATTCATAATGGAGGCGGTGTAGGCTGGGGAGAAGTCATCAATGGAGGTTTCGGAATGCTGCTGGACGGGAGTGATGATGCCGACAGGAGATTAAAGTCTATGCTTTTCTGGGATGTTAACAACGGAATATCAAGAAGAAGCTGGGCAAGAAATGAAGGGGCTATTTTTGCGATCAAAAGAGCCATGGAAATTGAGCCTAATTTAAAAGTGACTCTTCCGAATCTTGTAGATGAAAATTTACTGTAAACTATAAACAATTCAGCATTGGCAAATATTAATAAAAAACTGTTTTCACACCTCAATGTAGAGGATAATGATCCTGTTTGGGAAAGATTTGCTGAGGTTGAGTTTTCAAAGAAAAACATATTCTCGGACAATAAAGCCTATCTTCTTGAAGATGGGCTTGTCCGTAAATATTATATCAGCGGCTCATCAGACATTGATACCGAAGTTTGTGCAGAGTTTTATTTCCCCGGTGATATTTTTACCGTAGGAAATAACGGCTCCGAAGGAATTTATGAATCCATCAGCAATGGTCTTGCCTGGGAAATTACTTTAGCCGAAGTAAAGGAAATGTTCACTGTAAATCCTGAATGCCGCTTTGTACAAAACTACTACCTGAGCAGAAAGCTACACGCTGCCATGAAGCGGGAAATGCTTTTACTCAAAAATACACCTCAGGATCTTTATGAATATTTGTTAGCCAACAAATCTCATTATATCCAGAATATTCCTTTAAAATACCTGGCTTCCTATATTGGAATTACTCCTATCTCTTTGAGCAGAATCAGAAAGAGGATTACTTAAAGGCTGTAAGTTTGAAGATGGGAGCTGTAAGTTATCAACAGAATAATAAATGAGCTCATACTTTTAATGAGAGTTAATCCTGTTTTTTATAAATGCAAAGTTTCAATTTAAAATAAGCAAAATGTGAATCGATTTTCAATTGATTTGATGAAGCGTACACTTACCATTAACTTAGTCAACGGCTTAGCCGTCTTCTTTGCACTCTTAGACTCTGCAGCATAATAAATAAAAACTTTGCGTTTAAAAAAAGTCCTCACTTCAAAGAAAAGAAATAGAAGCTATAAAACGATAACTATCTTCCATATTCACTGCCTGAATTAATTAACTTTTGTTTATTGACTAGCCCTTCGGAAGTCTCTTACTTTGTGAAAAAAGAAATTATGGAAATACAAAAACTAAACTGGGCAGGAGTAAAACTCATTTCAAATAACAAAACCATCTTAATAGACGCTGTAGAAGATTATTCGTTCTATAAGCCCGTTTTAGGTGATGCGGTGGAAAATCTTATAGAATTTTCAGATCATGTACAAGCAGATTACATTCTGTTTACGCATATGCATCTCGATCATTTTGATAAAGGAGTTATCCGAAAATGTTTAAAAAAAGGCGGAAAACTGATCGTATACAAAGGTCTTGAAGCTGTAGTAAGAAAAATTTTGGATAATGTGGAGATCATTGTTCTTGATCTTAATGAAATCTTTACGGAAAATAATATTACCTTCAAACCCGTATTTGCGATGGATGGAGTGGGAGAAATACAGTCTTCCTGGATTGTAGAAGATGCAGCCACCAAGATCTTTCATGGTGGAGATACCATCTGGCATAACCAGTTCTGGAAGCTCGGTAAGGAAAATCCCAACATAGATTATGCATTTTTACCGGTAAATGGTGTGGTAGTCAATTTTGAAATTATCGGATTGGAATACAGCCCTGTTCCTGCTTCTCTCAATCTGAAGGAAGCTTTTGCAGCAGCTCATCTTTTACATGCTAAAAAGCTGGTTCCTATACATTACGGATTGTTTACTCATGAGAAATGTTATATCCCGCAATTGTTTGATGAGAATGATTTGGAAAGAATTTCTTCGGAAATTGGACAGGAGTATATGGTGTTGAAGGATGGGGAAATGGTGGTTGAGATTTAGATTTCGTTAGAAGCCTTTGCAATCTTCAATTTAAATCTTCATTCCGTTATTAATACAGATTTGTTTACAAACATTATATAGCTTTCCAACCTTTTTCATAACCTAAGCATCTTTATAATAAAAAGACCTGTTATGAAAATTACCATACCCAGACCTTGTCATGAAAATTGGGATAGCATGGCTGCTTCTGAAAAAGGAAAATTCTGCTCCGTTTGCTCCAAAACAGTTCATGATTTTTCAAATTTTTCAGATGAAGAGCTGATTAATACTTTTGATTCTGATAAAGATATTTGCGGAAGATTTCGGGAAGATCAGTTAAACGTGGATCTGAATTTTTCATTAGTAAGTAAACTGGCGTTGGGGCTGTTGGCATTTGGAAGTTTTACAGCTACCGTGAATGCACAGGAAACAAAATTGGAAAAGACAAAAGTTTCAGAAAAAGTACCCGGAGTTAAGATGAATGTCTTATCCGCAGATCCTTTCAACAGGAATTCAACCTTAAGAATTGGAGCTCCCGCCTTAACACCGCAAAACAGGCCGTTGGTTGTATTGGATGGTAAAAAGATTTCTATAGAAGAATTACGGGTGATAAAACCGGAGAGTATTGCGACAGTCAATAGTTTTACAGCAAAAGAAGCAGTAGAAAAATATGGTGAAGAAGCTAAAAATGGTGCAATTATAGTTACGACTAAAAAAAGGGAACTCAGATAAGAATAATAAAAAACTCCGATAACAGAAAGGTTGTCGGAGTTTTTAATTTATTGTTTCACAGCCTGAATTGCCGCTGCATAGTTGGGTTCCTGGGATATATCCGGTACCTGTTCTTCATAGATAATAGTTCCGGAAGGATCAATTACCACAACAGCTCTGCTGAGAAGCCCTTTCATGGGAGATTCTATCATTTCCACCCCATAATTCCACCCGAAATCTGAGCGGAAATCCGAAAGCATTACAACATTGTTGATTCCCTCAGCCCCGCAGAATCTCTTTTGAGCAAAAGGTAAATCCTTAGAAATACAAAGAACTACCGTATTGGGAAGGTTTCCTGCTTCTTCATTGAAATGGTGAACAGATGCAGAGCAAACGCCCGTATCTACACTTGGGAAGATATTCAGAATCACATATCTGCCTTTATATGCATCCAGGCTCTGATCGTTCATATTAACATCCGTAAGGGTAAATTTAGGAGCCGGTTTGTTTACATCCGGTAATTTGGAATAAGTACGTACAGGCGTTCCTTTCAATAAAACAGTATTAATGGGTTTAGATTTTTGGGCAAAACCCATTGCTGAGAAAAAGAATACCGTACTGAAAACTATTTTTGATAACATTGAAAATTTATTTTTAACAAAATTATTGTTTTTTTCAGTTGGGTGAGTTAATTTTCATTCAAATAGCGCTTTAATAGAGCAAATCTATTGAATACTTATTCTTAGAATCAATTTTTACGTCTACCTTTATTCTTCAAAACTTCAGATTCAAATTATTAAATACTAAAAATATGAGTTCAGCAAACAATGCATCATTTCAAAATATTTTTAAATACGAAAACGAAATTCCCGAAGAATATAAAGTACCCGAGATTCATCAGAAAGTTTATCTTCTGAATGGCGAGCTGGTAGAATGGAAAGGAGAAACACAGAATATTTATTCCCCTGTCTGTATCCCTACAGAAAACGGTTTGGAAAGAAAATTGTTGGGCAGTGTCCCGAACATTGGCCCTGAAGAAGCCATGGAAGTTCTTGAAGCCTGCGTAAAAGCTTATGATAACGGTCTTGGTGAATGGCCTACCATGTCTGTGGAAGGCAGAATCAAATGTATGCAGAAATTTGTGTATCTGATGATCCGGCAGCGTGATCTGATTATTAAACTGCTGATGTGGGAAATTGGGAAAACACTGGCAGATTCTACCAAGGAATTTGACCGTACTGTAGATTACATCAACCAAACCATTGATGCCTTAAAAGATCTGGACAGGGAATCTTCCCGCTTCCAACAGGCAGAAGGAACCATTGCACAGATCAGAAGAGCGCCTTTGGGAGTGGTTTTAAGCATGGGGCCTTTCAATTACCCTTTGAATGAGATCTTTACTACACTCATCCCTGCATTAATTATGGGAAATACCATCTTGTTTAAATTGCCAAAACACGGGGTATTAGCACATTATCCTTTACTGGATGCCTTTAAAGAAGCCTTCCCGAAAGGAACGGTAAACACTTTATATGGCAAAGGCTCCGAAATTATCACCCCCATCATGGAAAGCGGAAAAGTGAATGTCCTTGCTTTTATCGGGTCAAGTAAAGTAGCGAATGGACTGAAAAAGCTGCACCCAAAAGTAAACCGTCTAAGGGCTATTTTAAGCCTGGATGCTAAAAATGCAGCTATTGTTACTAAAAATGCCAATCTTGATGTGGCGGTTAGTGAATGTATTTTAGGAGCCCTTTCTTTCAACGGACAGCGTTGTACAGCCCTGAAGCTGATATTTGTTCAGAAAGAGGTAGCCCTTGAATTCACAGAGAAGCTTAGCGAAGCTGTTTCTGCACTAAAAGCAGGCCTGCCATGGGAAAAAGAGGTGAAAGTAACCCCGCTTCCGGAAGTGAATAAGCCGCCTTATCTTAGAGAATGTATTGAAGATGCTCTGCAGAAAGGAGCCGCAATTTTAAATAAGGACGGCGGCTATACAGAAGAATCCTTTGTCTTCCCAGCAGTGGTTTACCCTGTAAACAATGATATGAAACTGTATCATGAAGAACAGTTCGGTCCGGTAATTCCGGTAGTTCCGTTTGATGATATTGAAGAACCTATTGAATATCAGGTTAACGCTTCCCACGGTATGCAGGTAAGTATTTTCAGTGAAGATCCACAGGAAGTTGCACAATTAATTGATCCTTTTGTGAATCTGGTAAGCCGTGTCAATATCAACTGCCAGGCACAGCGTGGGCCGGATGTATTCCCTTTTACCGGAAGAAAAGACAGTGCAGAAGGTACACTTTCCGTTTTTGATGCCTTGCGCTCATTCTCAATCAGATCACTGGTAGCTGCAAAGCTTACAGACTCTAATAAAGAATTGCTGAATACCATTGTAAGGGAACATGATTCAAACTTTTTAAGTACAGACTATATTTTTTAGTCCTGATCCCTTACAGTACTTAATACAGAATAAAAATTTCTATTTTAAACAGTTTCGGCGGGCTGAAAGCCCGCCGAAACCTATTGATATGTATAAAGTGATTGAAATAAGGGTATTGTAAATAAAAGAAATGGTTTTCAACTTTTTCTTCCTCAAAATTAATGCTTAGCCGCTTTTTCTTTTCCAATTTCATTTCTGATCCAATCCAGCTGCGGATCCTTTTTATCAATGATATCCTGTAAATTTTCTTTGATCTCTATATCAGGAGTAACTCCTTTTTTAGTATCGGAGAAATCAATATTCGGTTGTACCAGAAGCAGCCCGATAGGAAATCTTATTTCAGAATTCGGAAGTTTTTGGTATGAATAGAAGCCGGCTACTGTTCCGTCATTGGCTCCTCCCGTTTCTTCACCTACAAGAGTGGCTCTTTTATCATTTTTAAGCTTTGCTGTAATAATAGATGAGGCAGAAAAGCTTCCACCATTGATAAGGACAAAAACTTTACCGTGAAAAGCTTCTTTATTGGGCTTCGTAGGTTTGTCAGCTTTCATCTTATAGAAAACCTTTCCATCTTTTTTATAAGTACTGAAAGCCTGGGCAAAAAAATAACTTGGGTAAGAAATACTCTTAATAGCATAGTCCAGCGGATTACTTTTCCTGAAATAATTAGTTCTTAGCGGGATATCCCTTGAGGTTACCTGAGAGGGTTTTATCAGGGTAAAGGGTTTATTCGTAAGATAAGAATACAGATTGTTGATCTCATAAAGAGAACCTCCGTAATTATTACGGACATCTATGATGAGGTAATCTGACTTTGCTTTTTTAATCTTTGCAAATGTCTTTTTATAAAACTCATCTGAATATTCCCTTGAAAAGCTTTTCACCTTGATATAGGCAACAGTGCTGTCTTTATCTAGGAATTTGAAGCTCCGGTTGTAAGAATTACTGGCCGCAACATAGTCATTAAGTTTTCTTTCCTGGGTGCGTTTATTCATTTCCTTATCTTTTTCAAGATCAGAGTCGGATTTTGATTCCCGGCTTAAAGTATAAGTATGTTTCTCACCTTTATAAAGGGTTTCAAGGATTGCCCTGTCTGCAAGTCCGTTTTCCGCTGTATAATAATTAAAGAACAGATCCTTTAAAAAATAGGGTTGGAAGGTTGTATTGTATCCGTCACTGCTGATAAGGTTTCTGTATTTTTTGATATATTCTGAAACGGGAATATGATTTATAGACAGAATTTCGGTTCCTGGCTGGATATGTTCAATAGAGTCCCTGTTTTCCGTAATATACATCTGATCACCGGAAATATAGTATTCAAACCTGCTGAACAGTCCTTTTTTATGTTCTAAAGTTTTAATTTCCTTTTTTGTGAATTTTTTTCTAGGGATTCTTAAAGACAGATGCCCTTCCCGGATTCCGGCAATAACAGGCTGAAGCTTAAAATAAAACTGGAGCGGGGTAAGCGGTTCATTAATGGTTTGCTTAAGGCTGTCAAACTTTAGTTCCAATTCCTTCTTGGGAATATACCAATATAGCTGTGGATGCATCTGCTGAAGTTTAGAATAGGCAAAATCAACATCTTCCTTAAGCTGCTCCGGGGGAATACATGAAGCCCGCTGTTCATTATGCCTCCTGATAGATGAACATGAGGAAAGCATGGCCAGAATAAATATTACCGAGTAATTTTTCAATAGATCTTTGAGTTTTTTTAAGCCGCTAAAATAGATAGTTTATAATTAACCATCACTTAAATTAATAATAATTTTTTTGAAAACCATGATAAATTTAGTTAAAAAACGTGCTCAGACGCTTCTTATTTTTATGTAAGACGAAAAGTTGGTACCTTTGGTATTTATATTTACAGATGATGTATTGGATCCTTGCAGTTGTGATTATATTGGCAGCAATCTATTTTATAGTCATTAATAGTCCCGCATTTGGAGCTGTTCCCAAAGGAAAGCGATTAGACCGTATAAGACAGTCGAAACTTTACAGGAATAAACAGTTTCAGAATATCAGCCCTACACCATCTCTGGCTGAAGGATATAAAATGACAAAGGTTACCTATGATTTCATTTTAGGAAAAAAACATCCGCTGCTGAAGCCCTTAAAAGAAATTCCTTCTATCCATACAGATCTGAAAAGCTTAGATAAAAATACAGATGTTTTCATCTGGTTAGGGCATTCCTCATATTATTTACAGACAGATGGCATTTCATTTTTAATAGATCCTGTATTGAGTTTATATGGTTCTCCTTTCAGATATTTTAATAAAGCTTTTAAAGGATCTGATATCTTTACTCCTCAGGATATTCCCAGCCTTGATTATCTGGTTATTACCCACGATCATTTTGACCATCTGGATTATCCTACAGTTAAATCAATTAAAGAACGGACAGGAATGGCTGTTGCTCCATTAGGAGTAGGAGCGCATCTGGAACGTTGGGGATATACAGAAGAACAACTCATTGAAGAAGAATGGGGAACAGAAGTTATATTAAAAAATAACATCAGGTTAGTCTTTACACCAGCCAGGCATTTTTCTGGCAGAAGGGTGAAACAGAACGATACACTTTGGACTTCCTATGTGCTGGAAACTCCTACAAAGAAAATCTTTATAGGTGGTGACAGTGGCTATGATGCCCATTTTAAAATGATTGGAGAGAAACATGGCCCTTTTGATTATGCAATTCTTGAAAACGGACAATATGGTGAAGCGTGGCGATATATTCATACCTTACCTGAAGATACTATTCAGGCGGCTATAGACATCAATGCCAGACACATTATTCCGGTACACGCTGCTAAATTTGCCCTTGCATTGCATCCATGGAATGAGCCTTTACAAAAAATAACCAGTTTAGGTAAAGAAAAAGAATTAGATATCCTTACTCCGAAAATCGGAGAAGTGGTAGATCTGAATCAAAGTGATCAACAGTTTACAACCTGGTGGGAAGACTGATTAAGCATGCCAGATGTCTTTGTATCTTCTTGGATGATTTTCAAACTGCTGACGTACAAAATCACATTCCGGGTCTACAAGCAAATCTTTTTCTTCTGCATAACGAACCAGCTCATCCAGCAGTAATTTGGCATAGCCTTTACCCTCGCGTTCTTCATCAAGCTTCGTATAATATACAATAAGAAGTCTTCCGTCAACCTCTATGGACATATAACCCGCTTTTTTCTCATCAATAAACAATTGCAGTTCATCCTGATATGGAGATACCATAAATTTTATATTTTCCATAATTACTGAGATTTGGTTGATAAAATAATAATATTGAGAACTGCTGAAAGCGTTCCCTTCTTTAAAATTACAAAATTATTTAATATGGAATAATAGTTTTTGGGAATCTTAACGAATTTTATAAGAAGATAAAAGATAAAAGATGTACAGCTATTATTCATGTCAATATCAATAGAAATGAGTTTTAGTCTGCGATTACAAAGAAATCAATTCCATCGGGCTTTGCTAAAATTTAAAACTTTCCATTTTATCAGTGGTTTAAGGGAAATCTAAACTCCTAATCATAAGTAAGTATAAACTTTAAACTATGAACCTTAAATCTTCCATACATATCTCTGTTTAATAATACTCAGAACAATAAAATCACCGTTCACTTACAATTAAAGATCATAAATTGTATTGAAATTGACAAATTATTTATAAGATAATCAATTATTTACATTTTTTGTTAACAAATATTGTGAATTACGAACAATAATTTGGCACTTTAATTGACTATGTCTTGATGTTTAATTTAAAAGAGGAATGAAATGAAAAAGTTATTGCTAACCATATTTTTGATGGGTACATTCAGCCTAAGCTACGCCCAATCGGATTATTATAATGATTACAGAAGAAGTATTTCAGATATTAACTGGCAGACAGTAGTTGCAGATTTGTTACTTTCTACTACACAGGCTAATCAGATTTATGCATTAAATGATAGATATCGTGATTATAATTCATGGAACAGAGTATACGTTGTAGAACCTGGAAGATGGAGAGGAGACAGATATTCAGAGCTGGAAAGAATCCTTGGCAGAGAAAAGTATATTATTTTTAAAAAGAAATATTACAGAGGAGAAAACCCTGTTATTGTTTACGGAAGGAAAAACGATTATAAAAAATACCGTAAAGAGCAGGAAAAATATTATAAAGAAAGAGATAAATATTACAAAAAACAAAACAAACATAACCATGGGCATCATGGTGACTGGGATTAACCATTATCAATTATTATATATCACTATTAAAATGGCTGGCATTCGTGCCGGCCATTTTTTATGAATAGTATAGCTATAGGGATGTTTACCCGTTCAGAGAAATCTATTTCTTATTTTGTTTGAATTTTATAACTTTGGGATATGGAATCCAACGAATCATTACAAGGCTTTTACGAACGGAATGCTCCGGACTTTACGTCTCTATGCCTGGGAGTAAACAAAATGGGACACTTTAATGTGTTTTCACGGGAACACTGTTCCCTGTTATCGCCGTACAGCAGAAGAGATTATTATAAAATTTCACTGATTATAGGAAAGGGCAAGCTTCATTACGCAGATAAATGGATTTATGTAGACCGTCCTGCTCTGTTGTTTTCCAATCCTATTGTCCCTTATTCCTGGGAAGCTGAGGATGATGATCAGAAAGGCTGGTTCTGCCTTTTTACAGAATCATTTTTACAGAATGGAAGCCGTTTGGGGAATCTTCAGGATTCACCATTGTTTAAAATTGGCGGAACTCCTGTTTTCTTTTTGGAAAAAGAGCAGCAGGAGGTGCTTTCAGATTTGTATACCAAAATGATGACGGAAATTGAATCGGACTATGTTCACAAATATGATATGCTGAGAGCCTACCTCCATCTGATGATCCATGAAACGATGAAAATGCATCCCGCCGAAACATTTGAGCCTTATCAGAACGCCTCCCAAAGGGTTGCCTCTTTATTTATGGAGTTGCTGGAAAGACAGTTTCCCATTGACAGTCCGGAAGCTTTTTTGAAATTAAAGACTCCTAATGATTATGCACAGAGCCTTTCCATTCATGTCAATTCTTTAAACCGTTCTGTGAAAGAGGTTACCGGGAAGACTACCAGCCAGCAGATTACGGCAAGAGTGATACAGGAAGCAAATGCCCTGCTAACCCATACAGACTGGAATATTGCTGAAATTGCCTATGGATTAGGCTTTGAAGAACCCGCTTACTTTACCAATTACTTTAAAAAACAGACTGGAATAGCTCCCAATGCACTAAGAATAAACCTTGTTTGATTTTTATAATTCTTAGTTTGAATTCTATATTAAAGGTGACTGTTTCATGTTCTAATTTTGCCTTATCAATTTAAAACCAAAACCATCATGAAATTTAAAAAATTAGGAAACACCGGTGAACAACTTTCTGCTATTGGATTAGGCTGTATGGGAATGAGCTTTGCTTATGGCCCTTCAGATGAGCAAGAAAGTATCAGTACTTTGCACAGAGCATTAGATTTAGGCGTTAACTTCTGGGATACGGCAGATATGTATGCCAACGGGGAAAATGAAAAGTTAATTTCGAAAGTCTTGGTTCCCAACAGAGACAAAATTTTCATTGCTACGAAGTTCGGATTCAGATTCAAAGATGGCAAAGCCAGCCATAGCGGAGCTCCGGGAACTTATTTTGACGGTTCCCCGGAATGGATAAGACAGGCTGTAGATTTAAGCCTTCAAAGGTTGAAAATAGATACCATAGACCTGTATTATGCACACAGGGTAGATCCGAATGTTCCGGTAGAAGAAACTGTAGGAGCTATGGCAGAGCTGGTTAAAGCAGGTAAAGTGAAATATATCGGATTATCTGAAGCTTCTGTAGAATCTATCAGAAAAGCCAATAAAATTCATCCGATTGCTGCTTTACAGTCAGAATATTCTATTTTAACCAAAGATGTTGAGAGTGAAATTCTTCCAACCATCAGAGAATTAGGAATTTCATTGGTACCTTATTCACCATTGGCGAGAGGCCTTTTTGCTAATATTAATGAAGTGCAGAACCTTGGAGAAGATGATTTCAGAAAATCATTACCCCGTTATCAGCAGGAATATCTTGAAAATAATACAAAACTGGCTAATGAAATTAATGAGTTTGCTGCTTCCAAAGGAGTGAAAGGAACCCAGCTTGCATTAGCATGGGTACTAAATCAGGGAGATGATATCATTCCGATTCCGGGAACCAAACGTATCAAGTATCTGGAAGAAAATGTTGCCGCTGCCAATATTGAGCTGTCTCAATCTGATCTGGATACCATAGATGCCATTCTGAAGAAATATCCGAATGTAGGAGAAAGATATAATGAAGGTTCAATGAAGCTGGTGAACAATTAAAGACTAAACAGGCTGAGTTTCTGAGTTACAGAAGCTCAGTTTTTTTATCAAATATGGTATTCACCAACATAGAAGGTTTCATTGCAGTGAGTATTCTTGGTGTGAATACAGAACACTATTAAATTATGAATAGAAGAGAATTACTGAAAAACGGTTTATTGGCAGGAACATTAAGTCTTGTTCCTTTCTCCCGTGTATTGGCTGAAGCAACGGTCATCCCTGAAACAAAAAGAGAAGATCTTTCCGGTTTTAAAAAGATCAAATTGGGAGATCTGGAACTGTTTATTCTTACAGACGGATACATTCATGAAGAAAATCTGAACTCATTTGCTCCCAGAGGAAACATTTCCGAGCTGAAAAAAATCCTTACAGATAACTTCCGGTCAACAGATTATATAGACATGGCCATGAATATCATTTTGGTGAAAACAAAAGAAAGGCTAATTTTATTAGATACCGGAATGGGGATTTTTGCTGATGAAAGAACCGGATTTCTTTTAAAAAGCCTTGAAAAAGCTGGATTTAAACCCAAGAATATTACAGATGTTTTTATTTCCCACGCCCATCCGGACCACATTGGCGGAGTAGTGGATAAGCAGAATAATCTGATCTTCCCCAATGCCACTATCTTTATATCAAAGATTGAACATGATTTCTGGATGCAGGCTTCTATTAAGGATTTCAGCAATAGTGCCCTAAAGGCACAGCCTGAATTTCTGAATCAGATTATTCCGGCTGTCCGGAATATCTTGGAAACTATAAAACCAAAGTTGAAGTTCTACGATCTGAATCATACACTCTATAACAACTTCAGTTTTCAGCTGGCCCCGGGGCACACGCCCGGCTTAACGGTTACAACAATTTCATCCGGAAATGAGAAACTGATGTATATTGCTGACCTGATCCATTCCGATGTTATTCTTTTTCCACATCCGGATTGGGGATTTTCAGGAGATACTGATCTGGATATTGCTGCAGCATCAAGAAAAAAACTTTTACAGCAATTGGCTGATACCAGAGCCAGGGCATTTGCTTACCATCTCCCGTGGCCGGGATTAGGATTCACAAGGAAAAACGCTCAGGGATACGAATGGATCCCGGAGAGTTTTATGAATTAAGGGAGCTGCTATCAGAAAGTGTAAAGGCGGAACCTGATGTTTTCTGCTGATCTCCATAAATAAAAAGACAGTGATACTCCTGGGTTGTCGAATTGAAATCTGACGGGATGGTTAAAATATTAAATAGTAGCGGGCTTTAGCCCGCTCTTACTGTAAAAACTTATTCATCCGGCTTTAACCAAAACCTGTCACCACAGAATAAAGGCTTCGCAGCAGAATTTGTCATTATTAGCTCAAAATCTAAAAATTATACTTCAGATTAAATCCTGTAAAGAAATAGGCCTTACTTGGTCCGGGATTCACATCTGTATAAATAGATGTATTGTTATACTGGTTATCCTTATCAGAATCATTGATGCTGTTTCCATAGAAAAGGAAGGTGTAATTGATCTGGCTGGTAAGGTTGTTTCCGGCGACGAATACATCCAGGTCCCACTGGTTGAAACTTCGTTTATAACCAATCTTGGAATTTAAAAGTCCAAAGCTTTTTACCTTATTGCTATTGGTGAAATCCGTATAAACACTTCCCATATAATTATAGGTATTCTGCCAGTATAAACCAATATTGGTCTCAAAATCCAACCCAACTGATATCTTGGTTTTAGGAACACCTACTACATTGGCTTTATCTCCGTTTGCTTTAAAATAAGTAGAGTATTTAAAATCATTATAAGTATAGCTTACAAAGGGCTGAATTCTTGAAATAAATAAGTTTTTCGGTTGGTAAGAGTAGCCAATACTCATTTCAAGCCCTTTATTTTTCTGTTCTCCGGTGTTTGCCCAGTACGTATAAGGTGTTTGCTCCGGATTAGACATTCTTCCACCCAGCTGGGTAAGCTTATCTTTAATATTGATGCTGAATAATGAAAACTGATAATCTATAGAAGTATCATCTATCAGTCCCTGAATACTGAAGTCCCACATTTTTGCTTTTTCAGCAACCAGATTATCATTAGTGACATTTAATCCTGTGATGAAAGCTGTAACAGATGTGGGAGCGTTATACCCTTCACTGTAACTAAGGTTGAAGATCTGGTTATTCCAGGTTTTTTGTAAAGCGAAATGAGGACTTGCCACCGCCTTGAACTTCTTATCAAATGATAGATTTTTATTGTAAAGATCCTTGCCATTCACAACAAACAGGCCGGGAAGTGCTAAGAGATCTTTCCTTTTATAGCTAAGCTGATTGATGCTTACCCCTGCAAGAAACATTAAATCCCATGGCTTATAAGTGATTTTTTCAACAGCAAAATAATTAGATTGATTGTTGGTGTTATTGAAATAAGAGCCATCGTACAGAGGTCTCAAGACGGGCTCTTCAGTAATTTTTACACTTTTATAGCGGTAATTGGTAATGGTTGACTGTGATTGCTGAATCTCAACCCCAAATTCTGTCTGACTTTTGAAATGTTCCCACTCCTTGTTAAATTCAAATACAGATCTCAGTCCATAATTAGAAAAAGATGAAGTCTCATTAGCGCCGGCAGCAATTCTTTCACCTGTTGTGCCGGTATAGAAAACGGTGGTATTGTTTTTGAAATTAGGCGTAATTTTCCAGATATGTCCGATTCCTACTCTTGAAGTAATGAATTTTGTTTTTGCTCCACGCCTGATATAAGCAAAGTTCCCGTTATCAATCCCATTATAATAGTCATCATACGAAATCTGACCTGAAACCTGTTCCAGCGAATTGCCATGAGTAGCCAATAACGTTATTTTCTGATTGTTATTAAGCTTAAACTCGCCATTGATATTATAAAAGTTTTTAATGCTTTTACCATGTGGGCGGTATCCGTCACTTCCGATATGTCCGTAATTAGCGGTAATAGAGTAATTGTCTCCTATACCTGTTGCCGAAGTGGAACTTTGAAATAATCCGAAAGATCCGGTCATAAACTGCTCTGATACAGAATTCCCTTTTTTACTTTCCGGCTGCATATACAATCTTACTGCACCACCAGAACCACCACCATATAATGTAGCTGCAGGACCTTTTATAACCTCTATACGGTTAACCAGCCCGAAATTGACATCATCAAGAATAGTAACACCATCAGCTCCTGTAAGCGGAATATTATTGAGATACATTTTAATCCCCCAGTTATTGAATTTCTGGTCATTTCCATATCCCCGTATGACAATTCTCTGCCCACCCAGCTGGGTTCTTTTTTCTACCTGAACTCCGGCCATCGTATTAAGGCTTTGCTCTATAAAGGCAGGGTTATTTCGGTTGATTTCATATTCGGAAATGATTTCCGTGGATTGTGCATGTTTTTTAAATTCTTCTCTTTCTTTGATAACTTTTGACCTTGCATGGATGGCCACTTCATCAATATGATTTTCATTTTCCTGAGCATTAGCAAGAGCAATGGCTGACAACGAAAGAGCAAGAATGTAGATTTTTTTCATTAAGACGGTCTGTTTTTTACAAACATATTGAAAAAATAGGAAAGCTGAAATGAATCTTCTTTATTTTAGGCATTTGAAAGAGAAATTACTAAAATTTTCCGTTGTTTTATTGCAGTGGCGTAAAAAGAAAAGCCTCGCAATAGACTGCACCCAAAAGTTTAGACAAAATTAAACAATATTATTATATGAAAGAGTTCGGTACTGTACCGGACTCTTTCCTTTTAGATTAAGTCTTATTCTGTCGTTATTATAGTAATTGATATACTTCTTTATTTCTTTTTTGAGTTCATCAATGGTTTTAAATTTCTTAATATAGAACATTTCAGATTTTAAAGTTCCAAAGAAGTTTTCTATTACCGCATTATCAAGGCAGTTTCCTTTGCGGGACATACTTTGGATAATGCCTTTTTCTTTTAACATGTGCTGATAGGTTTTCATTTGATATTGCCAGCCTTGATCAGAGTGGATAATGAGGTTTTCAGTATTCTTAATCTTTCTAAACCCTTTTTTGAGCATATTCATAACCTGCGCAAAGACAGGCCTTTCCGAGAGATCATAACTGATAATCTCGCCATTGTAAAGGTCAATTATCGGCGAAAGATACAATTTACTGCCTGATACGTTAAACTCTGTCACATCAGTGGCCCATTTTCTGTTTGGCTGATCTGCCTTAAAGTTCCTCTCCAGAATATTTGGTGCTATCCTGCCTTGCTCTCCCCGATAAGATCTGTATTTCTTAACCCTAATGATACTTTTCAATCCCAGTGCCTTCATTAGTCTTAAGACCGTTTTATGATTAATTACAATTCCTTGCTGTTTCATCATCAAAGTAATACGACGGTATCCAAATCGACCTTTATGCCTATGATAAATCTGTTTGATCAAAGTTTTTACTTTTCCATACTTATCCTTTTTATTAAGAGCTTTCTGATGGTAATAGAAACTACTTCTGGCCATACCTGTACAATCCAGCAGGAGCGACAGATTATATTTTCGCCTTAATCCTTCGATGGCCTCTGCTTGTTCTTTTTGAGAGTTAAGGCGTCTAACTTTTTTAGAAAATCAATTTCAGCTCGCAATCTTTCGTTTTCCAATAAAAGTTCTTCTTCTCTGGTCAATGGCTTATCAGACTTTCTTTTTTTACGCTTGTAATCACTCATAATACAGGGCCTTCCTTTAGGTTTATTCTTTAATCCTAAAATACCACTTTTTTCGTAATCCCTTTGCCAATTCAGCACGGTAGATTGAGCTGCGATATCAAATCGGATACATGCTTCTCTTTGTGAGATATGTTCTATTTCGATAGTTTTTAAAACTTTAACCTTGAAATTCACAGAATAGATCTTATTTCTTCTTGGTTGTAAACCCGAGATTCCGTACTTATTATAAAAGCCCATCCACTTGCGTAGATTACTTTCGTTAAATCCTTTCTCTGTTGCTATAGATCCAATTGAACGATGAGAATTTTTGTGGAGGTTAATACATTCTAATTTGAAAGCAACGCTAAATTTTTCTTTTCTATACATAAAAAAATGCCCCTAAAAAGTGTCTAACTTTTTGGGGGCAGTCCACAATCGCGAGGCTTTTTGTATTATTAATTGAATTGAGCTCTAAAATTAAATTCCGTCAATAATTTCATTTAAAACTGTGCTTGGTCTCATGGCAGCGTATGTTTTATACGTGTCAGGTTTATAGTAACCG
Source organism: Chryseobacterium bernardetii (assembly GCF_003815975.1). NCBI lineage: Bacteria > Pseudomonadati > Bacteroidota > Flavobacteriia > Flavobacteriales > Weeksellaceae > Chryseobacterium > Chryseobacterium bernardetii. The sequence goes on along the minus strand of NZ_CP033932.1, from coordinate 4,412,579 downwards.
TCAATATTCTGAGATTTACCTTGAGCGCCAATTAATTCAGCATTGATTACTTCTTCGTTTTCCTTCATAGCAGCGGCAACCGAAGCAAACTGAGCAGCTAACTCAGCATCTGCAGTTTGGTTGGCCAAAGCTTCAGCCCAATACATTGCTAAATAGAAGTGAGAACCTCTGTTGTCTATCTGACCTACTTTTCTTGCAGGAGATTTATCAGTAGCTAAGAATTTAGCGTTAGCTTCATCCAATGCATCCGCTAAAACCTGAGATTTTGTATTTCCCTGAGTTTGTGCCAAATGCTCTAAAGAAGCCTGTAATGCTAAGAATTCACCTAGAGAGTCCCATCTTAGATATCCTTCTTCAAGGAACTGCTCAATATGTTTTGGAGCAGAACCTCCGGCACCTGTTTCAAATAATCCGCCACCATTCATTAATGGAACAATAGAAAGCATTTTAGCAGAAGTACCAAGTTCAAGGATTGGGAAAAGGTCTGTTAAGTAATCTCTCAATACGTTTCCTGAAACAGAAATTGTATCTTTTCCTTCTCTGGCTCTTTTAAGCGTTTCAGTCATAGCATCTTTTACATCAAGAATTCTGATGTCAAGACCAGTTGTATCATGATCTGCAAGATATTTTTCTACTTTTTTGATGATCTCTCTGTCGTGAGCTCTTCCTTTATCCAACCAGAAAATAGCAGGAGTATCAGAAAGTCTTGCTCTGTTTACCGCTAATTTTACCCAGTCCTGAATAGGAGCATCTTTAGTCTGGCACATTCTGAAGATATCCCCTTTTTCTACTTTCTGAGAAAGAAGAACATTCCCAGCTTCATCCTGAACTTCTACAGTTCCGTCAGCAGATAATTGGAAAGTTTTATCATGAGAACCATATTCTTCAGCTTTTTGAGCCATCAACCCAACGTTTGGAACAGATCCCATTGTAGTAGGGTCTAATTTTCCATGCGCTTTCATATCATCAATGACAGACTGATAGAAACCAGCGTAAGAACGGTCAGGAATGATACAAACTGTATCCTCTTCATTTCCGTCTTTATTCCACATTTTACCTCCACCTCTTACAAGGGCAGCCATAGATGCATCTACAATGATATCAGAAGGAACGTGGAAGTTTGTAATTCCTTTGTCAGAATTTACCATTGCCACTCTTGGTCCTTCAGCCAAAGTTTTTTCAATATCGGCTTTAATGTCAGCTTCCTGAGCATTTCCTTTGATTTTCTCAAAAAGATCAGCCAGTCCGTTATTCGGATTGATATCTAAAGACTTGAACGTCTCAGCGTATTTAGTGAATACATCTTTGAAGAAAGTTTCTACAATAGCCCCAAAAATAATAGGGTCAGAGATTTTCATCATCGTAGCCTTAAGGTGGGCAGAAAGAAGTACATTTCTCTTCTTAGCCTCTTCAATAGCTTCCTGAACGAAAGCTTTCAAAGCATTCAGGTTCATTACAGAAGAATCGATCACTTCACCAGCCTGAAGACCTGCAAAGTCTTTCAATACTGTTTCTCCTTCATTTCCTTTGAATACGATTCTGTATTTTGTAGCGTTTTCTAACGTTGTAGAAGTTTCTGTTCCGTAGAAATCACCATTGTTCATGTGAGCTACATCAGTTTTGCTGTCAGAAGCCCAATCACCCATTCTGTGAGGATTTGCTTTTGCATAGTTTTTAACAGCCTTTGGAGCACGTCTGTCAGAGTTTCCTTCTCTTAATACAGGGTTTACGGCACTTCCTAAAACCTTTGCGTATTTAGCTTTAATTGCTTTTTCTTCATCATTCTTAGGCTCTGCAGGATAGTTTGGTACTGCGAAACCTTTTCCTTGTAGTTCAGCAATTGCTTCATCCAATTGAGGAACAGAAGCAGAAATATTTGGTAATTTAATGATGTTTGCATCCGGTTGGGTTGCCAATTCCCCCAATTCAGCCAAAGCATCACCAATTTTCTGGTCATCCTTTAAGAACTCAGGAAAGTTAGCTAAGATTCTGCCTGCCAGGGAAATATCCGGAACAGCAATCTCGATATCTGCTGATTTAGTGAAAGCTTTTACAATAGGTAAAAACGAGTGGGTAGCCAGCATTGGTGCTTCATCCGTTAATGTGTAGTAAATTTTTGATTTTTCTGACATTATACTGTTATTTGTTATTTGAAATTAAAGTCCCACAAATTTACTAAATATGATTGTTTTTTAGGGAATTTTTAAATAAAAAAAGAAGCAAAAAACTTCTTTCATAATTTTTATATCTGAACGGTTGTTTATTCTCCTGATCCGTTAAAATTAATACTAAATTCAACATTTAAGTTTTAGAACTTGAAATTACTTAAAAAACTGATGATCAGCTTACAGTATTTTTATAGGCACTTTAAGATTAATTTAACCTTATATTTCGCAAAGAAAGTTTCTTTTTTGATTAAATTTGAAAAACTAAAAAAATAATTATTATGTCAACGACAATCACTTTAAAAGGAAACGAAGTACACACCATAGGAACATTACCAGCTGTAGGAAGCACTGTTAAAGACTTTGCTTTAGTGGATTCAGGATTAAATGTAAAAACCCTTGAAACTTTTGAAGGAAAAAAGAAAGTATTCAATATTTTCCCAAGTATTGATACGCCTACCTGTGCCGCTTCCAGCAGAAAATTTAATGAAGAAGCTTCAAAACTTGAAAATACTGTCGTAATCAACGTTTCTAAAGACCTTCCGTTCGCATTAGGAAGATTCTGTGCTGCTGAAGGGTTAGACAAGGTTGAAACCCTTTCAGACTTCAGAAGCAGCTTTGGTGACGATTATGAAGTAACCATTACAGACTCTCCGTTGAAAGGCCTTTTAAGCCGTGCGGTAATTGTTACAGACGAAAACAATAAAGTGGTCTATACTGAGCAGGTTTCAGAAATTGCTAACGAACCTAATTACGATGCAGCTCTTGCAGCATTGAACAAATAGTAGAAATAATCTTTGTAGAAAGCCTTGTGAACTTGATTTTACAAGGCTTTTTTATTCATAAAAATCTTTAAAATAATTCAACATGGTAAAAAGAATTGTAGCCAATATAAAGACGGATGATCTTACCAAAGGAAATCTTTTTTATCAGGATATTTTAGAGCTTGAAGTTCTGATGGATCATGGCTGGATCAAAACCCTTGGAACTGATGAGAAAGCAAAAGTACAGATCAGTTTTGCAGAACAGGGTGGAAATAACACTGAAGTTCCTGATCTTTCCATTGAAGTTGATAACATTGAGGAAATTTATGCTAAAATGAAAAAAGCAGGCTTTAAAATCGTTTATGATATTACGAATGAAGATTGGGAAGTGCGTCGTTTTTTTGTAAAAGATCCATTCGGTAAATTAATTAATATTTTATCCCATCAATAAAAATGTTATATAATTCAATAGGAGCGGGCTTTAGCCCGCTTTCATAAAAAATAAACCATCATCTGGCTTTAGCCAAACCCTAAAATTAATCGCCTCAATTTCCGAAATTTTTATATTCCCAAATTATGAAAGCAGAACAAATCATTCCTATCCTAAGAATTTTTGATTACCAAAAGATGCTGGAATTTTATATTGATTGGCTGGGCTTTGAAATCGTCTGGGAACATCGTTTTGAAGAAAATATGCCTGCTTATATTGAGGTGAAAAAAGGAAATATTATTCTTCATCTAAGTGAACATCATGGAGATGCAAGTCCCGGAAGCAGTATTTTCGTTTGGGGTGAAGGCGTTGCGGAATACCATAAAGAACTTATCGATAAAAACTATAAGTACAACCGTCCCAGATTTGAAAAAACGTTCTATAACGCCGTTTCTTTTACAGTACTTGATCCTTTTGGAAATAAAATTATTTTCAATGAAAAGTATGACCATAAAAAGCATGCAGCTTTAGACTTCCATTCCCATGAATAGGGGGCAGAAAAGCATAAAAAAAACAATACGTGGGGTCAATTTCCGAAACGTTTTTTTATTGACTCAGATCAGTATTCATTTGGAATATTAAACCTAACTTTGTTTTTTCAAAATTGAAATATGAAACGTTCAGGAACAGCAGATTTACCTCTTCACTATGGCAAAGTACCGCCATGGCTGTATGAACGTATGTCTGTTCTGGGGCTTTCCATTGTTGAAGCTATTCTTACTGATTATGGCAAAGACGAGGTGCTTCGCAGGCTGGCTGATCCGTTTTGGTTTCAGAGTTTCGGAGCTGTTATGGGGATGGACTGGCATTCTTCAGGCATAACTACTTCAGTAATGGGGGCTTTGAAACGTTCCATTAATCCTAATTCCCAGTCATTAGGGCTTTATATTTGTGGCGGTAAAGGGAAGTTTTCCAGGGAAACACCATCAGAACTCATTCAGATTGCTGAAAAAACAGGGTTGAATGGTAATGAGCTTGTAAGAGCGAGTAAACTCTCTGCTAAGGTTGATAATACCGCCATTCAGGATGGATACCAGTTGTACCTGCACAATTTTATTCTTTCAGACAACGGAAATTGGAGTGTCATTCAACAGGGTATGCACGACTCTGATGGAACGGCAAGACGTTATCACTGGCATTCCGAAAATATAACTTCATTTGTAGAAGAACCTCATACCGGAATTAACGGGATCTCACGAGGCCGTATTCTGAATCTTACTGATTCCGAAGCAGCAGGGAACAGAAAAGGGATTCTGGATATTTCTCACACGGATTCTATAAATGTGATGAAAGATTTTTCCAGATTAATACTTCCTGCTCATCACGACGTGCAGGCTTCTGATGTAGATCTTAAGCGGCTTGGTGCACTTTTGTATATCACCCGTGAACAGCAGCCACAAAATTTTGAAGACCTGCTGATGCTGGAAGGAGTAGGGCCTAGAACCATGCAGTCTCTGGCTTTAGTAAGCGAGGTTATTCATGGGGCCCCTTCAAGATTTACTGATCCTGCAAGGTTTTCCTTTGCTCATGGAGGAAAAGATGGACATCCGTTCCCGGTTCCTACCAAGGTATATGATGAAAGCATCAGTATTTTAAGGAAAGGAATTGAAAAATCAAAACTTGGAAATTCTGATAAGCTGAATACTTTAAATAAGCTTCATCAAATTGTTACCAAAGCCGAGAAAGATTTTACTCCGGATTTTGATATCCGGGATATTATTGAAGAAGAACGTCAGAATTCATGGCGTTTTGGCGGAAAAACCGTGATGGAAGATGCTCAAAAACCTTCCCCGCCTAAACCAATCCAACTTTCTTTATTCTGATTAAAGTAGAACATCAACCAGGCTCAATTTTCTCCCCAATCTTAGCGGCTTCACAATAAACATCTGTATAATCATCCCCTCCACCGGAGAGGTGTTGAAAATGTAAAGAGTCCTTGATGGGGTGGTATATTTCTATAATCAAACTGCTGTTTAATAATTTGTTTTTGTTAAGTTGTCATAAATTCAGTAGGATAAATGGTGTTAAATCGAGATTAGAATATTTTGTTTAATAATTATTGCTATTAATTCAATTAAAAATTTTATTTTTAAACTCTTAAAAAAATTGACCAAATGACTCACAAATCTCTTGAGATATGCTATGATTTTCCGTTTTTTCTTCAGGAAGAACTTGATGAAATATTTCAGGCCCATGAAAAAAAGTCTTTTCAGAAAGGTGATTTTATTCTTGAGGAAGGAAAGATGGCCAATGAATACTATATCCTGGATAGCGGTTTGGCCCGTTCATTTGTAAATGATTTTAACGGAAATGAAGTAACAACACATTTTTTCGTAGAGAATGAAGTGATTATTGAGGTTTCATCTATGTTTCAAAGGATTCCAACACAGGAGAACATTGTTTGTATCACAGATTGCGAGTGCTGGAAGTTGGATTATGATACTTTTCAGGAACTGTTTCATAAAATCCCGAACCTCAGGGAATGGGGGAGGGCATGGATGTCTAAAGAACTTTTTGATTATAAGCAAAGGTCTGTAGAAATGTTTACCCTTTCAGCTACCAGAAGATATCTTAATCTGTTGGAACAGAAGTCTAAAGTCATTCAGTTTGCCCCATTAAAGCAGATCGCTTCTTACCTTGGAGTAACAGATACTTCACTCAGCAGAATCCGTAAAGAATTGGTTTCCCATCCCAAGAAAATTTAAATCTTGCCCTATGGCAAGTAGATTTTCATTACGCCTTAGTAATTTTGGTTAAAAGTTTAACACCAAAATTATAAACAATGAAAATCAATCAGATTTATGTCAATTTACCTGTAAAAGATGTACAAAAGACCAGAGCATTCTGGACAACGCTTGGTTTTACCATTAACGAGCAGTTTTCGGATGAGAAAGCAGTGTGTGTGGTGATGAAAGAAGATCATATCTATACCATGTTTCTGAAAGAAGAATTTTTTCAAACCTTTACCAACAGACCTTTTGCCAAAGGTGATACTACACAGGTGCTTCTTGCTGTTGGTGTTGACAGCCGTGAAGAAGTAGACTGGATTGTAAAAACTGCCATAGAGAATGGAGGATCCAAATACAGTGAACCTATGGATCACGGATGGATGTATCAAAATGCTTTTTCTGATATCAATGGCCATCAGTGGGAAATAATGTATGCGGATGTTTCTAAAATCCCTACAGAATAATTGGTGAATCATCAAATCATTAAAACGTGGAAACAAAATCGAATGAAATAGAATTGGTGAAAAACCAGATATTCAGTACCAACAAAATAGTATTGCTGAATACGGAAGGAATCACCCATGAAGAATCAATGATCTTTCCTGATAACAAAGCCAATTGTATGAACTGGATTCTGGGTCACCTGATCTATATCAGAGATCCACTGTTGAATATTCTGGGTGAAGAATCAGTTTGGGATAGTGGTAAATTCTCATGTTACAACAGGGGCGAGATCGCTTGGGATAGAAAAGATGAATTTGTCAATTTTGAGGAATTGAAATCATATCTACGTCAATCTCAGGATAAACTGGAAGCAAAGCTTAATACTCTCGATCATTTTAATCCAGAAAATGTGAACGATATTTCAACCCTTTGTCTTCATGAAATTTACCATGCCGGGCAATTGGGATATCTCCGCAGAATCCTTGGCAAACCCGGAGCTATAAAATAGCACATGAGCATAATGCTTAATCTGTAAAATCAGCAGGAGAAAGCACACGAGAAGATTGTTGGAATACGCAAAACAGCAGAGATTTCCTTCTAGCGGCTTTGCATTTTCCAACCTAATATCTGATCTAACTAAAAATCAAAATAATGGACACACCAAAATCAAAAAAAATAGAGATCATTATCCCGGCTTACCGGATGCATACCCAAAGCTTTGTAAATGTGTTGGATGGTATTTCGGAAGAAGATGCATTGAAAAGAATTGAAAACAAAACCAACCATATAGTTTGGATGGCAGGAAACTTCGTGAATATGCGCTATGGTTTGGGAGCGGTATTAGGACTTATGGAGCAGGACCCATATAATGAACTGTTCTTTCAGGGGAAAGCATTGGATGAAAGTTATAAATATCCAACACTAGCAGATTTGAAGAAAAATTTCCACGATATTTCTGCCAAAGTATATCAGAAATTGTTGGAAGTAACAGATGAAGAACTGGATGAGATCTTTGAAATCGGGATGAATATTCCTTTCATTAAAGAAACCAAACTCAACTTTATAGGAATGTGTATTGGCCGTGAAGACTACCTCAGTGGGCAAATTGGTCTGATGCGAAGAATTTTAGACTATCCGGGAATGAAATATGACGTAGATGAAAACCTTACCTACTAATGATGAATCCAATAGAAAAAGGATATAAACACGTTAATGGAATTCAGTTGTATTATGAAATCTACGGTTCCGGAAAACCTCTGGTTTTAATTCATGGAGGCGGGTCTTCTATTTTATATGATTTCAAAGAGGTTATTGCAAGATTAGAAGGCAAATTTCAGCTTATTGGAATAGATCTTCAGAATCATGGACGAAGTGAACACCGTGATATTCCTGAAACATTTGAACAGGATGCAGACGATGTGGCTGCGCTTTTAACTGCACTGAACATTCATAAGGCTTCATTCTGGGGGTTCAGTAATGGCGGAAGTACTGTAATGCAGATAGCACACCGCCATCCGGGAATTGTAGAAAAACTGGTGGTTGCCTCAGCATTTTATAAAAGAGAAGGAATGATGGACGGCTTTTTCGAAATGATGGAAGAGGCCACCTTTGAATCTATGCCTGAACCTTTTAAAATCAATTTTTTAAACCTTAATCCGGACTTTTCTAAACTGGAGAACCTTTTCGATAAAGACAGTAAAAGAATGCAGACCTTTGTAGACTGGGATGATGAAGTGTTAAGTTCTATAGAATCACCAACCCTTTTCATCAGTGGAGATAAGGATGTAATGAAACCGGAACATACTGTTGCCATGTGGCGGTTGGTAGAAGGTTCACAATTAATGATTCTTCCTGCAACCCATGGAGTGTATATGATGCCTGACTTTGACGGCAGCCTTAACGAAAACTTAGTCAACTTTACAATAAAGGAAGTAGAGACATTCTTAAATAAATAAACTCACAGATTACATTCGAATTTTTCACATCAGGCTATTGTGTTATTTGTGAAAAACCTTAGTGTCATTTATGTTTAGAAAAATAATAACATTTTAAAATTAAAAATCATGGCAAAATTAAATCCGTACCTAAATTTTGATGGAAAAGCTGAAGAAGCTTTCAACTTTTACAAATCTGTCTTTGGAGGTGAATTCGCAGGTGAAATTCATAAAATGGGAAATGCTCCCGGTACTGAAAATCTTTCCGAAGAAGAAAAAAACAGAGTTATGCATATTGCATTGCCAATCGGAAAAGACCTTTTAATGGCTTCTGATATTGTTCCCAGCTTTGGGCAGAAGCTAAATGTAGGAAACAATAACTATGTTTCTATTTTCCCGGATTCAAGAGAAGAAGCAGATAGACTATTCAAGGGGCTTTCTGAAGGCGGAAACATAGAAATGCCGATTGAAGATCAGTTTTGGGGTGACTATTTTGGAAGTTTCCAGGATAAATATGGTGTTCATTGGATGATTAATTATAATGAAGAATACGGGAAATAATCTTATATTTAACTAATTATAAAAAAGAGATGCCTGTTTTCAGGCAGCTCTTTTATTCAAAAATTAAACTATGGATCCAATAAAAATAGACATTACCATTTTAGCACCGGTAGAAAAAGTATGGAATTACTTCAATGAGCCCAAACATATTACCAAATGGAATTTTGCCCATGAAAGCTGGCATTGCCCCAGTTCTGAAAACGATCTGAAGGTAGGAGGAAAGTTCAAAAACAAAATGGAAGCAAAAGATAAAAGCTTTGCATTTGATTTTGAAGGAGTATATGATGAAGTAATTCCTCATGAGCTTATAAAATATCACATGGAAGACGGCCGCAAAGTAGAAGTGATCTTTGATAAGATTGATGAGAACACTACAAAAGTGATTGAAATTTTCGATCCGGAAAAACAAAATTCAGTGGAAATGCAGAGAGATGGCTGGTATGCTATTCTCAATAATTTCCATAAGTATGTTGAGAATCATTAAAAACATTTTTTGTCGCCATGATCAATTTAGTTATCATGTCAAAGAGTTTGAATTCCATATATGCTGTCAGTTATGATTCTGAAGAAGATTTCCTTTTGGGAATAATTGCGGTACCTGCAAGAAAATCCTTGAAAAAGGAAAAGATAGATTCTTTGGAAAAACTGTCAGATTATTCTGAAAAGGAGATCTTACAATTACATGGCTTCGGAAAAAATACATTAATGAAGCTGAAAGATTATATGAAAGAGCATCAGATGTGTTTTAGGGAAGCATAAAAGTAAAAAAAGCTTGAATTTTTGCCGTGTTGTTGCAAATAGAGAATATAATTCTCTTTGAATGCAAGGGCATTATATTTTTTTGTCTTTACCAAAGAAGTTTCTTCGTTTTAGTTTTGAGAATAAAGCCGCATGTAATGAGCAATCTAAATGTATAAAACTCCCGTAGATTTCACAAATCTTTAATTTTTTTATAATCTGCCTCATCTGCTTAATCCGCGAGACATAGAAATAATGTTTTTTCATTCCGGATGCTGCTGCACATAATGAAAAATTTCAATATAAAAGTCTTACAGAATTTTCTATTTCCTACAGATTTTATGAATAAATTACCTATAAAATCAACCTTAAAAATTAAAACTTATGAATAACGATATTTTCCCATGTCTCTGGTATGACGGAGACGCCAGACATTCAGCAGAGTTCTACTGTAAAGTTTTTGACGGCGAAATTACAGCAGACACTCCGGTGGTAATGAACATTGATCTGTTCGGGCAGAGATTAATGCTGCTTAACGGTGGCCCTCAGTTTAAAAAGAATCCTTCCATTTCGTTCATGGTGATCTGTGATACGGAAGATGAAGTCCAGAAATATTGGGATCAGTTAGTGGAGGATGGTATAGCTCTCATGGAGCTTGGCTCTTATTCTTGGAGTAAAAAATATGGCTGGGTTCAGGATAAGTTTGGAGTAACCTGGCAGCTGTTTTTAGGGGAAAAAGGTCAGGATCAGAAAATAGTCCCTACTTTAATGTTTATTCATGAAAATAATGGAAAAGCTAAAGAAGCCATGGAGCTTTATACCCAAACATTCCCTAATTCAAGCATTGGAAATATTCTGAAATATGGTGATGGAAGTGAAGGGCATCCTATCCCGGAGCCGGCAGAAAATGTTCAGCACGCTCATTTTATAATTGATAGGTATTCTTTATTCTGTATGGATAATTCTTACGATCATCAGTTTGATTTTAATGAAGGAATCTCATTGGTTGTGATGACAGATGACCAGCAACAAACTGATACTTACTGGAATGCACTTACTTCAAACGGAGGAAGAGAAAGTATGTGTGGCTGGCTGAAAGACAAATACGGCTTAAGCTGGCAGATTGTTCCTAAAAAATTGATTCAGCTGATGAATGATCCCAACCAGGAAAAAGCTTATAAAGTGGTACAGGCGATGATGAAGATGCAGAAGATTATTATTCAGGATTTAGAAGACGCGTATAACTCTTAAAGATATTTCGGCTTGTTGTTTGATGTTATTTAGAGAAAAGGTTTGCTTATGAAAACACAGAACAAATCACAATCTAAGTCTAAAGTACCCAAAGAAGGCCTGTATCCCGAGATTATCAGGGATGATTATCAGGGAAGTCGGAAATTATTGGATAAAAAAGCGGTCATTTCCGGCGGAGACAGTGGAATAGGGCAGGCAGTAGCTGTTCATTTCGCAAGAGAGGGAGCTGATGTTGCCATTATCTACAAAGAAAGTGACAACGATGCCAGGGAAACCCGGAAGCTGGTAGAAAAAGAAGGAAGAACATGTCTTTTGATTAAAGGTGATCTTACCCGAAAAACTTTCCGTAACAAATGTACGGATAAGGTTAAAGAAGCATGGGGAAGTATTGATATTCTTGTTAATAATGCAGGAATTCACACCTCAAAAAACAGTCTCGAAAAAATCTCTGATGAACAGATTCAGGAGACATTTCAGACCAACATTATTTCCATGATTTCTTTTACCCGGAATTTTCTTCCATTGATAGGAAAAGGAGGGAGAATCATCTGCACAACTTCTGTCACCGCCTATCGTGGAAGCAATCACCTGATTGATTACGCCGCCACAAAAGGAGCCATTTTATCTTTTATCCGTTCATTGGCAGATAATCTTGCTGAAAAAGAAATTCTGGTAAATGGCGTAGCTCCCGGACCTATATGGACTCCCCTTGTAAAGGAAGCTTTTGATGATCTTCCGACATTCGGGAAAGATACCCCTTTAAAACGGGCCGGACAGCCATCAGAAGTAGCCCCAGCCTATGTTTTTCTGGCCTCTAAAGATGCAAGCTTCATCACGGGGGAAGTAATTCATATCAATGGCGGAGATTTTGTTGGAGGCTAGAATTTGTAACACATATTATATTCTCAGCACTGAATTCCTTAAATTTAAACATACCACTTAATACATAACAATATGGAACAGTTATCATATCAAATACAAATTAATGCAGAACCTGAAAAAGTGTGGAGTGTTCTTTGGAGTGATATTACTTACAGGCAATGGACTACCGCTTTTACAGAAGGTTCCTTTTATGAAGGTACATTGGAAGAAAATAATATCGTCAAATTCCTGGATCCCAAAAATAACGGGATGTATAGCAGGGTTGAAAAAGTAATACCCAATGAGGAAATAAAATTTCTGCATTTAGGAGAAATTTATGAAGGGATTGAAGTTGCCAAGGAATGGGGAGATGCCACGGAAGCTTACTTTCTGGAAGAAAATGATGAAGGAACATTATTAAAAACAGTTATCAATACTCCTGAAGAGTTTAAATCTTTTTTTGAAGAAAAATTTCCAAAAGCAATGAATATCGTTAAGCATCTTTCTGAAAATCAGCTTTAAAGAAATACCATTTAAACGATAAACAACCACAAAATTGAAAATATGGAAACCTTATCATACGAAACAATAATTGATGCTCCTTTACAGAAAGTATGGGACATTCTTTGGAGACCAGAAACGTATAGCCAGTGGACACAATATTTTGGTGCCGGCTCTTCGGTCATGAAATCCGACTGGAAGGTAGACGGCAAAACCTATTTCCTTAATGAAAAAGGTGATGGAATGGTTTCTACCATAGACAGTCTGGATGAGCCTAATCAAATTGTTTTTAAACATTTGGGGATGATAGAAAACGGAGTAGAAGATACCCAAAGCAAAGAAGTTATGGAATGGAGCGGATGCTTTGAAAAATATTTTCTGACTGACTTTGGCGGAAAGACAAAGCTTCATACCGAAGTTCAGGTAGACAAAGAATGGAAGGATCATATGGATACAGGATTTACAAAAGGACTGATGTTGGTAAAAAGTCTGGCAGAAGGCGTTAATCTCAGTTCGGTGTAGGAAGAGATTGTGTTTAAAGTTGCAAATTGGCAGCGTATATCACTTGTCTCAATTTTTGTATCTTTTGTCTGTCAATTCAGAACAATATGAAACTATTAGTAATTCTCTTCGGAACATTTGTATTAGCTTTACTCGGAACCCTGGTATTCCAGGGGAAACCGGATCTTTTGTTTTCAGGAAATATCGGTATGGCGGTTTTTATCATATTTACAGGTTTTTCCCATTTTAAATTTCAAAATGGAATGGCCATGATGATTCCCGATTTTATTCCCGCTAAAATGTTTTGGGTTTATTGTACCGGTTTTTTGGAAATTGCTGCGGGAATAGGGCTTATGATTCCTGCCATCCGAGAAATGACAGCCGTCTTACTGATTATTTTTTATATATTGGTTTTTATAGCCAATATTAACTCATCCCGAAAGAATATAAATATTTTTAAAGCAGATTATACAGGTCCGGGAATGCAATACCTTTATACACAAAGAATTCCTATGCAGATTATTTTAATAGCATGGACCTGGTATTTCGGAATTTATTTACGGTAACCATACAGGCAGTCCTCGGGACTGCTTTTTTATTTTGAAAACTGCCAAAAAAATGTTAAATATTGTAACATTTTGAATTCTGAAGTGTCTTATCTGTAAAGGATCTTATTTTTTATTGATTGCAATATTGAATTGGGACCTCTGTTTTTAAACTTCAAAAACGTAAGTTATGAATCTGAATTCTAAAATTTTCGGTACAGCTTATATTGTACTTTCTGCCATTATGATCAACGCACAAAATTCCACAGCAAAACTTCCGGGAGATCCAACACTTCCGTCTACCAAAACCAGTCTTGAAAAACTAGTATCTTATGATAAAGGGAACTTCAAGTATAAAGTAGAAGATTATTTTGCAAGGCCAAAAGCTTCTGTGTTTAAAATTTCTCCTGATGGGAAATACCTTTCCTACAAAGAAAAAGATAAAGACAGTAAAAACCATGTGTATGTTAAAGAATTGAATACAGGAAAAATTACCAAAGCTATTGTTGAAAAAGATGATCTGATAAAAGCTTATGGCTGGCTGAATAAAAACCGCCTGTATTATACTCAGGATAAAGGCGGAAATGAAAATATCCATTTATATGCAGCCAATGTAGACGGAACCAATCTTAAGGATTTAACACCATTTGAAGGCATTACATTAGGGGAAATTAATCCAATAAAAGATACTGACTTTGTTGTGGTGACAATGAATAAGAACAATAAGCAGATCTTCGAACCTTATAAAATCAATTTTGTAACAGGAGAAATGACTCAATTGTATGAAAATAAGGATGTCAACAGCCCTATTGATGGTTATATTTTCGATAAAGACGGCAATTTGAGAGGTTATAGCGTTCTTGAAAACGGACTGACCACTAAAACCTATTATAAAGATTTACAAACCGGGAAATTCAATCTTTTGAAATCTACAGACTGGTCAGATACCTTCAGTATTATCAGATTTAATGATCATTCTAACAATAAAGATGAAGCTTATGTAGTAACCAATCTGGACAGCGACAAAGCCCGGATTGTTTTATATGACCTGAAAAAAAATGCTGTGATCAAAGAAGTATATGCCAATCCTGTTTATGATGTAAGCTCCATAAGTGTGGCAGGTAAGAACAGGAATTACGAGTTGGATTATATCAGCTATGAAGGGTTAAAAGGCGAAACAGTTCCGGTAAGTAAATTTTATAAGGAAATTGATGACCAACTAAAAGCTCAGTTTGGTGATAAAGAGTTTGCTGTTGTTTCATCAGATGACAATAATGAGAAACTTCTTGTAGTTGTAGGTAGTGATAAATTATATGGAACCTACTATGAATACGATACCAAAACGAAACAGACAAAACTTCTTTATAATCTGATGCCACAGCTGAAAGAAGAAGATATGGCTGAAATGAGGCCTATTGAGTTCAAAAGCAGGGACGGATTAACCATTCGTGGATATATCACACTTCCTAAAGCAGCTTTAGAAGGGAAAAAAGTTCCTTTAATCGTGAATCCTCACGGCGGGCCTCAGGGAATCAGAGACCATTGGGGCTTCAATCCGGAAACCCAGCTATTTGCAAGCAGGGGGTATGCAACCCTGCAGGTGAATTTCAGAATTTCCGGAGGGTACGGAAAAGAATTTCAGAAAGCAGGATATAAGCAAATTGGAAGAAAAGCAATGGATGACGTGGAAGATGGAGTAAAATATGCCATCAGCCAAGGCTGGATAGACAAAGATAAAATAGCAATTTATGGAGGAAGCCACGGCGGATATGCCACTCTTATGGGCTTAATTAAAACGCCGGATCTATATACCTGTGGAGTAGATTATGTAGGGGTATCCAATATCTTTACCTTCTTTGATTCATTCCCCGAATATTGGAAGCCTTATAAAGAAATGGTAAAGCAGATCTGGTATGATCTGGATAATCCGGAAGAAGCAAAAATTGCTAAAGAAGTATCTCCTGTCTTTCAGATTGATAAAATCAAGAAGCCTTTATTTGTAGTTCAGGGGGCCAATGACCCAAGGGTAAATATAAATGAGTCTGATCAGATTGTAAAAGCAATGCGCGCCAAAGGCTTTGAAGTACCATACATGGTAAAATATGATGAAGGGCACGGGTTCGGAAAAGAGGCTAACAGGATTGAGCTTTATAAGTCAATGTTAGGATTCTTTGCTGAAAATTTTAATAAATAAACTATAATTTTATAATGTTTGGAACGGAAGGCTCAGGTCTTCCGTTTCTTTATTGGTTATTATGACTAGGTGGTGTTTAGCCCCGATAGCAGCGGTTACCCCGGAACATGAGCGGGAGAGTTGGAGGGTAAGAGTGTGGGATGGTCTGGAGTGAGGAGTATAAGCGGATAGCGGAAAAAGCTTCCTTAAACATGAGTAATGAGTACTCTGGGAATAATTAAGGTGATAAAAGATCGATGAATAAAAGAAAAACTGATTTCTAAGAAAAATATTTTAAATTTATTAAAGTAAAACCAAAAGGATAGCCGTCATAGCAGTATGGAGGTTGTCGAAAAAATAACAATGCCAAAGAAGGATAAAGAAAGTATCATCTCGCAAACCGTTTCCAATTACGGAGGGAAGCTGATGTCTTATATTCGTCCCAAAGTGAAAAACACGGAAGATGCGGAAGATATTCTGCAGGAAGTGTGGTATCAGTTCAGCAGTCTTACCAATCTTTCTGAGATTGTGAATGTAGGAGGCTGGCTATATAGAGTAACGGCTAATAAAATTACAGACCGTTACCGTAAAAAGAAAACAGAAAATCTTGAAGACTTCGTTTATGAGGACGAAGACGGAAGCTTTTCCATCAAAGATATTTTATTGATGGATGAAAGTGCAGGTCCTGAAGTGAAGATGTTTCAGGATGAGATCTGGAAAAAACTGTTTGAAGCGCTTGATGAACTTCCCGAGAAACAAAGGCTGGTCTACGTAGAAAATGAACTCAACGACAAAACCCTCCAGGAGATCGCCGATGAACAGGGAGAAAATATTAAAACCATCATCAGTAGGAAAAACTATGCTGTGAAGCATCTGAGAAACAGATTGAGAAAATTATACGAAGATTTAAAAAGTTAGAAAAAGAAATTATGAATCATAAACACAAAAAAGGGTGGATTTTTTTATTGTTATGCCCACCGTTAATCATCTTAGCCGTTACCTGGATTGTAATGTCACTTTGGAATTGCCTTCTTCCTGAAATTTTAGGAGTAAAATCCATTACATTCTGGCAGGCAATGGGAATTTTGATCTTGAGTAAAATTCTTTTCGGTGGTTTTCATTTTGGTAAAGGAATGAAGGATTTTAAAGAACGGAAAATGAGAGAGAAAATGGAAAGTTTATCGCCTGAAGAGAAAGAGAAATTTAAAGAAGCCTGGAGAAACAGATGTTCCGGAGGATTCTTCAACAGAAATAACGAATAATTTAAAATTTTAACGAAGTAGTAAAGTAAAATTAAAATTCATTCGTCTCTATAAAAAACAAGAAGTAGTAAAATTTAAAATTTTGAAAAAATGAAAAATTCAGTATTAAAAGGAGCTCTTGGAGCATTAGCCGTTGTAGGTGTAGCCTTAATTGCTAAGAAAGCAGCACAAAGAAAAAGATTTATCAGAGGTATTTTTGATGAATATGGAATCAAAGAAAAATCCCCTTTCGGATTAGCCGATAAGATCAGAGAAATGAATGATGAAGACTATCAGGAACTGAAAGGAAAATTCAAAAAAGAATTCGGTTCAAGATGCTGTAAAAAGGATAATACCTGCGAAGCATAAAAAGTAACTAAATTGAAATTGTTTAATTCGGGCTCGGGAAGCAAAGCTTCCCGAGCCCGAATTTTTATTTACATATTCCAATAAAGAAGGATCATCTGAATTTGTAGAAAATCTAATTATTAAATACTAAATTTGTTTTTCTGTTTAAATGTGTACTATAATGGTTTCAAAGAATATTTTTATTATCATACTCACAGTGTTTTCTATCATCATATATGGGCAGAAATCTGAGGTAAAGCAGAAAAAATACATTTTCTTTCTGCATAATAAATTTATGGAAGAACATAAGCTTGATGAAGAACATCCTAAATATGGTATTGTGGAGTATGAGAAAATACTCCATCAGTTGAAGGATGGCAGTAATATCGTGCTTTTTGAAAAGAGAAAACCCAATACAGATCCTGCAGTATATGCTTTAAAAATAAAGAAACAGATAGACCGCCTTATAAAAAAAGGGATCAGAGCTGAAAATATTGCGGTGGTAGGAACCTCTCAAGGGGGGTATATTGCACAATATATTTCCTATTATCAAAAAAATCCGGCACTGAAATTTGTCTTTATTGGGGCCAGTTTTAAAGATGATTCTTTGGAGAAAGATCCGGATTTCAGGCTGTATGGAAAAATACTTTCCATTACGGAAAAATCAGATGATGGCCATATTTCCTTATCTCAGCAGCAAAGATTCATCAGATCAGATATAAAAGATTTTAAAGAAATTGAGCTTAACACAGGACTGAATCATGGTTTTTTGTTTAAAGCCCTTGATGAATGGATTATCCCAACAAAAGGCTGGATTTATGGTAAGTAATTTAGATTTAAGATATGCAAAAGGCATCACATATTCTTAAAGCATAAGTAAACCCAATCAATTTCAGAAATGCATATTCATTTTTTTTGCCACAAATGCATGGGTAAAATTCTATATTTCTATGTAGCTTTTTTAACCACATAGAAATATAGCTTAAACATCAATAAAATTATTCGTGCATTAGTGGTGATTTAAAACATATTTAGCAGTGTCCAATTTTATCGCAGATAAAATCTTTGCGACTTAAAGCATACAGCTTTTCAATACTCCTTGCGTCTTTTGCGTTTTTCCAACAATTAGATTATACTTTAAAGTTGAGGCTACTTTTACCCTAAACACAAAGCAAAAAGAAAAATAAATCCTTATTTTTGTATTGCTCAATGAAAGACTACTACTATTTTCTCGGTATATCCCAGGATGCTTCAGATGAAGACATCAAAAAGGCCTATCGTAAGCTCTCTCTGAAATACCATCCCGATAAAAATGAAAACGATGACTTTTTTGCAGACCGTTTTCGTGAAATTCAGGAAGCTTATGAAATGCTCAGTGACCCTTCGAAGAGAAAGGCTTATGACCAGAATTTAGAAAGTCATCAGAGAAGTTTCAGATACAATATTCCTCCTGCTATAAAAACCTTTACAGCCAATAAAATTCACGCGAAAAAAGGAGAGGAGATTATCATCAGCTGGCAGACAAGCAATGCTGATGTAGTTAAGGTTTTGCCTTTTGGCCTTGAAAAACCTTATGGAGAAAGGATATTTAAGATCACAGAATTTAAAGACGGGAAATTTCAGTTATTGCTTCATGCAACAAATTCACTATTGCATAAAACCGTAGTTCAGGGCATTACCATTACTGAGGTTTTTGAAAATGATACTGACAGATTCAAAAATACTGTCGATGAAATGTTTAAGCCACAGCCCAGAACGGCAGTGAACAAAACTGGTCAGCCTAAAATTGTTATGTTGTTTTGGGGAATTATTATTCTGGCAATTGCCTTGTATTTCCTTATAAAGGAGTTTATTTAAGCCATTTTCTTCCTTCCGGGACACTTTTTACATCTTTTCCCTTTCTTGAATTTTTTGCAGCAGGATTTCTTTTCACAGAACATCTCTTCATTGTTGAATGCATATACCGGAGCCAAAGGCGGAACTTTAAATGGGACAATCATATTCATACTGCAAATATATTAATTTAGAATAAATATAATTAATAAAATTTCATAAAATTCTTAAAACCTGATGAATAGCTATTCTTAGGCTGCTTGATAGCATTCAGTGTGCTCAAAATAAGTCCAGAATTCAAGAAAGGCTTGGCATTTTTAAAGATGCCTATTTGTTTTTAAAGTAGAAGCGCCTGAAGTTTTCAGGACCTTATATCCGTTTTGGGATTTAATATGATGGGAGCGATTTTTAATAATTATTTTACTATTTTATTAATAAAGAATTATGGAATTTCTTACATATTATTTATAAAATCAATATAATTAGTGTTTAAAATAAATAAAACTATAACGGGCGATTGGTAAAAGCGAATGATGTAATAATAACTGGATGTATTAGTGAATTATCAATAGGTGCAGACTGTTGTACAATCGTGTAAAAAATTGTAATTTTACCCATCTTTTTACAAACAAAATCTAATAAATAAAAATGAATACAGAACAGTTTGTGAGCCGTCACATTTCCCTAAACGAAGCCGATAAACAGGCGATGTTGGAGAAACTTGGCGTTTCTAGTATTGAAGAGTTAATTTCTCAGACCATTCCTTCTTCTATCCGTTTAGAAAAAGATCTTGAGATCTCAGCACCGCTTTCGGAATACGAAATGCTAAACCACTCTAAGGAGTTGGCATCAAAAAATACTGATTATACAAGTTATATCGGTTTCGGATACCACAATACACTTTTACCATCAGCTATTCAGAGAAATATCTTTGAAAACCCAAGCTGGTATACGGCATACACTCCGTACCAGGCTGAAATTGCACAGGGAAGGCTGGAGGCTCTTCTTAATTTTCAGACTGTAGTATGTGATCTTACAGGTTTTGGTCTTGCTAACGCTTCTTTGCTGGATGAATCTACTGCGGCAGCTGAAGCAATGCATATGTTCTTTAACAACAGAACTAAAGATCAGAAGAAAGCAGAAGCTAATAAATTCTTCATCTCAGATCTTGTATTGCCTCAGACAATCTCTGTATTGAAAACCAAGGCTGAAGGATTAGGAATTGAAGTTGTTATAGGAGACCACAAGACTCATGCATTAGACGCATCTTATTATGGAGTTTTATTACAATATCCAGGTAAAAACGGAATTGTTCTGGATTATACGGAAAACATCGTAGAATATAAAAAATTAGACCTTCAGGTAGCAGTTGCTTGTGACCCAATGGCATTGGTGAAATTGAAATCACCGGCTGAAATGGGGGCAGACTGTGCGGTAGGTACTACACAGAGATTTGGTATCCCATTAGGATACGGTGGGCCTCACGCTGCATTCTTTGCTTGTAGAGAAGAATATAAAAGAGACATTCCTGGAAGAATCATTGGGGTTTCTCAGGATATGTACGGAAAACGTGCTTTAAGAATGGCGTTACAGACAAGAGAACAGCACATCAAGAGAGAGAAGGCAACTTCCAATATCTGTACTGCTCAGGTTCTTTTAGCGGTAATGGCTGGTATGTATGCTGTTTATCACGGTCCGAAAGGATTAAACTATATTGCTGACCAAATTCACTTTAAAGCAAATGCTTTGAAAGGAGGGCTTAAAGCATTAGGATACCAGGTAGTAGAAGAGCCGATCTTCGATACCGTGAAAATCACAATGCCTGAAGATGAGAAAGCAAGATTAGTAAGACTGATGCTGGATCACAGAATTAATCTTAACTACTTTACAGAAGGTGTAGTAAGTATTGCCATCAACGAAAGTACTACATTAGAGAAATTAAACTATCTGATGGCTTCTTTTGCTCAGTTCAAAGACAAGCAGACTTTCAAATTAGAAATCAAAGAAGGATACAGTATTCCTGAAGAAAATCTTAGAAAAGATCAGATTCTTACAGAAGAAGTATTCAACAAATACCATACGGAAACAGAGTTGATGCGTTATATCAAGCGTCTGGAGAGAAAAGATTTATCATTAACTCACTCAATGATTTCTTTAGGATCTTGTACCATGAAACTGAACGCAGCTACAGAAATGTTGCCTCTTTCATGGGCAGATTGGGGTAGTGTACACCCATTTGTACCGGTAGATCAGGCAGGAGGATATCAGAAGATGATTGCAGAGCTTGAAAAAGACCTTGCAACAATTACTGGTTTTGCCGGAACTTCATTACAGCCGAACTCTGGAGCGCAGGGAGAATATGCAGGATTAATGGTGATCAGAGAATACCACATTTCAAGAGGAGACCACCATAGAAATGTAGTACTGATTCCTCAGTCTGCACACGGAACTAACCCGGCTTCTGCTGCCATGGCAGGAATGAAAATCGTAGTGGTGAAAAACCTTGAAAACGGTGAAATCGACTTCGAAGACCTTAAAGCTAAAACAGAATTACATTCAGCAAACTTATCTGCTGTAATGATTACATATCCGTCTACTTACGGATTCTTTGATGCTAATATCAAAGAAATTACGAATCTGATCCACCAACACGGAGGACAAGTTTATATGGATGGTGCGAACATGAACGCTCAGGTAGGATTTACAAGTCCGGGAAATATCGGAGCAGACGTTTGCCACTTAAATCTTCACAAAACTTTCGCAATTCCTCACGGAGGTGGAGGTCCTGGTGTAGGCCCAATCTGTGTTGCTAAACACTTAGTACCATTCCTTCCTTCCAATGCCAATATCAAAATCGGATCTAAAGAAGCAATTGACGGTATTTCTGCAGCCCCTTACGGTTCAGGATTAATCCTAAATATTTCTTACGCTTACATCAAAATGTTAGGAACAGACGGATTGAAAAAAGCAACAGGTCACGCGATTATGAATGCGAACTACCTTAAAGAAATTTTAGCTGAACATTTCCCAATCTTATATTCCAATGAAAACGGAAGAGTAGCTCATGAGTGTATCGTAGATTTCCGTCAGTTTAAAGCATTAGGAATTGAAGTAGCCGATGTGGCGAAGAGATTAATGGATTATGGATTCCATGCTCCTACCGTTTCTTTCCCAGTGGCAGGAACATTAATGATTGAGCCTACAGAATCTGAAAGCAAAGCTGAAATTGATCGTTTTGCTGAAGCTTTAATCTCTATTAAACAGGAAATTGATGAGATTGCTAACGGACAGGCTGATCCTGCCAATAACGTATTGAAAAACGCTCCTCATACAGAACAATTGGTGATCTCTGATTCTTGGGATAAACCATACAGCAGAGAAAAGGCAGCTTATCCGCTAGAGTGGGTAAGAGACCATAAATTCTTTGCTTCTGTATCAAGAATAGATGAAGCTTACGGAGACAGAAACTTGGTATGTACTTGTGAGCCAATTGAAGCTTATATGTAATATTAGTTTTTTAGCTATAAAAAATCCCTTTCATAGACTGCACCCAAAAGTTTAGACAAAATTAAACAATATTATTATATGAAAGAGTTCGGTACTGTACCGGACTCTTTCCTTTTAGATTAAGTCTTATTCTGTCGTTATTATAGTAATTGATATACTTCTTTATTTCTTTTTTGAGTTCATCAATGGTTTTAAATTTCTTAATATAGAACATTTCAGATTTTAAAGTTCCAAAGAAGTTTTCTATTACCGCATTATCAAGGCAGTTTCCTTTGCGGGACATACTTTGGATAATGCCTTTTTCTTTTAACATGTGCTGATAGGTTTTCATTTGATATTGCCAGCCTTGATCAGAGTGGATAATGAGGTTTTCAGTATTCTTAATCTTTCTAAACCCTTTTTTGAGCATATTCATAACCTGCGCAAAGACAGGCCTTTCCGAGAGATCATAACTGATAATCTCGCCATTGTAAAGGTCAATTATCGGCGAAAGATACAATTTACTGCCTGATACGTTAAACTCTGTCACATCAGTGGCCCATTTTCTGTTTGGCTGATCTGCCTTAAAGTTCCTCTCCAGAATATTTGGTGCTATCCTGCCTTGCTCTCCCCGGTAAGATCTGTATTTCTTAACCCTAATGATACTTTTCAATCCCAGTGCCTTCATTAGTCTTAAGACCGTTTTATGATTAATTACAATTCCTTGCTGTTTCATCATCAAAGTAATACGACGGTATCCAAATCGACCTTTATGCCTATGATAAATCTGTTTGATCAAAGTTTTTACTTTTCCATACTTATCCTTTTTATTAAGAGCTTTCTGATGGTAATAGAAACTACTTCTGGCCATACCTGTACAATCCAGCAGGAGCGACAGATTATATTTTCGCCTTAATCCTTCGATGGCCTCTGCTTGTTCTTTTTGAGAGTTAAGGCGTCTAACTTTTTTAGAAAATCAATTTCAGCTCGCAATCTTTCGTTTTCCAATAAAAGTTCTTCTTCTCTGGTCAATGGCTTATCAGACTTTCTTTTTTTACGCTTGTAATCACTCATAATACAGGGCCTTCCTTTAGGTTTATTCTTTAATCCTAAAATACCACTTTTTTCGTAATCCCTTTGCCAATTCAGCACGGTAGATTGAGCTGCGATATCAAATCGGATACATGCTTCTCTTTGTGAGATATGTTCTATTTCGATAGTTTTTAAAACTTTAACCTTGAAATTCACAGAATAGATCTTATTTCTTCTTGGTTGTAAACCCGAGATTCCGTACTTATTATAAAAGCCCATCCACTTGCGTAGATTACTTTCGTTAAATCCTTTCTCTGTTGCTATAGATCCAATTGAACGATGAGAATTTTTGTGGAGGTTAATACATTCTAATTTGAAAGCAACGCTAAATTTTTCTTTTCTATACATAAAAAAATGCCCCTAAAAAGTGTCTAACTTTTTGGGGGCAGTCCACATCACTGAAAGGGATTTTGCTTTTATTCATAGTCATTGCGGGCGTAGCGAAGCAATCTCAAAGCACGAATGATTTTTTACTTGTTTTTAATCAGTCCTTCAAGCCTTGTCATCATATCATCCTTTTCCTTCAGCATTCTTTCATAAAGTGCAATTTTCTCTTCATGTATTTTGAGAATTGTCTCAACTGGATTGAATACAGGATTAGTATTATGGGCATTGAATATTGAACCATTATCTAAAGAAAAAGTATTGGCTATAATATTTACAGCCTGTTCTTCATCAAAATTCTGAAATGCTTCCACAGGAATTTTTAATACATCAGATATTTTTTGAAGAAGAGGATCTTCAATAGTTTCTTTCTGTTCCAATAATGAGACTTTCTTTTGGTTCCAGTCGTCACCTAAATCCAATGCCAAAGCTTCCTGTTTAATGCCCAGCATTTCTCTGAATCTTTTTACATTTCTCCCCTGATGTACTTTCTGTTCCATTTGTGGTTTTAATCTTATTTGAAGGTTTATATGAGTAAAGATAGAAAATTGTGGTGGATATTAAGATGTGGAGCAGAAAATTTGTACTAAATTCTTTTTAAATAAAAACAAAAAGACCTCCCAAAACTGAGAGGTGTTCTATTGTTTTTCTGTCATATTCATTTATCTTCTCTTATAGCTGTAGGCCACCAAAATGGCTACTCCCATAGTAAGTACGGTTATCATTGAAATAGTTTCAAGTGAGATTCCACTTTTCATCTGTGTGTTTTCTTTTTCACATGAGTAAAAGAATAATACTGCCAATAAAAGACAGCCCGAAAGTAATTTTCTGATCATAATTGCATTTGTTTGGTTGCTAGTGTTTTATAATCAAAAAGTATACCGATATTGTAGACTTATAAAAGTAGTTTTATTGCCCGTTTAAATAATTATTCCTCCTTATTGTTGTTACCTTCGTCCCAGTAATAGCTGTCTGGGTAGATTCTTGCACCAAATACAGCAGTTCCAACACGTACAATGGTGGCACCTTCTTCAATAGCGGTTTCAAGGTCTCCGCTCATGCCCATGGAAAGCTCTTTCATTTCTACACCGGGAATATTTTCACGGATAATGTCCTGCTGAATATTTTTCAGGATTTTAAAACAGGATCTCACCTTTTCGGTCTCTGCACTGAACAGGCCGATAGTCATTAAACCTTTTATTTTTAATGTTGAGAATTCGGAAACTTTTCGGGTTAATTCTATGGCATCATTTGGAGATACACCGAATTTGCTTTCCTCATTAGACGTATTTACCTGAAGTAAGACTTCAAGAGTTTTGTTTTCTGCTGAAAGTCTTTGATGTAATTTTTCTGCCAACTCTAAACGATCCAGTGACTGAACACAGGTAACATCATATTTCAGGATATCTTTAACTTTATTTGTCTGAAGATGACCTATAAAATGGCTTTCATGAGGTGTGTTCTTCAGGTCTTCATATTTCTCCTTCAGCTCCTGAACTTTATTTTCTGCGATCAAAGTTTGCCCGTTTTCCAGAGCGATCTTAATACGTTCTGCAGAAACAGTTTTGGTAGCTAATAAAAGCTTAACTTCTTCAGGATTTCTTCCTGCTTTTTCACAGGCATTCTGAATCCGTCTACTGATGTCTTTCAGGTTGTGAAGGATGTCTTCTTTCATAATTGGGTAGTTTCTCTGGCTTCCAGTTTTTGAATTAATGCTGTTTTTACGGCTGTTAACGCATGGTCTTTAGCCTCTGCAAAGGAAATGGAATATTTCCTTTCAATAGTTCTCATATCCTCCGGAAATTGGCTGAGCAGTGTGTCGTAGAAATTATCCAGAAATTCAGCAGAAGGCATTTCATAATTGATCCTAAGCTGGAAACGTCTTAGCAGGGCAGTATCAATGATCTCCGGATGATTGGTAGCACACAGTAAAAGAGCATTTTCAGGGTAATAATCAATAAGCTGAAGCAAAGTATTCACCAGTCTTCTCATTTCACCTACATCCTTATCATCACTGCCTCTTGCTTTCCCGATCTGATCCAGTTCATCAAGAAAAAGTACCGATCTTTCTCTTGCTGCTTTATCAAAAATCATCTTAATATTCTGGGAGGTTTCCCCAATTCTGGAAGAAACAATATTGCTTAAATTTAAAATGATGATGTTTTTTCCAAGAGCATTGGCAATGGCCTTTGCAGTCATAGTCTTTCCGCATCCTGAACTTCCCTGAAGAAGAATCTTATGATTCACCGGAAGCCCATATTCCTGAAGTTCCTTACTGTATGTGTGTTCTTTGATAAGCTGTATAAGCTGATCTTTGCTGTCTTTATTGAGAAATACATCGTTAAGGCTTACCTGTTCTTTATCTTGAATAATGAGGTTGTACAGATTCATGATGACTATTAATGGTTCTTGAATCTAACAAAGATAAGGCTTTATAAAATGATGTTAAGCATCCTGAATGCGAATAAACAGCTAGGCCAGAGAAGGAAACAGTAATTAATTATGAGTAATGTTTTCAGGAGTAATTTAAATGTTATTTTTACAACAAAAAACAAATCCGGACACACATGTCCGGATTTATCATTTGGATATTAAAATTTGTTATGAAACTAAGATCTTTTTGCTATGTTTTTAGGCCCTTTTACCCTGTTGGTAAAAGAGCAGTCTGATTTTCTCAGAGTAAAAACATAAAACAATATAATTAGTATAGTTTTGCTATAGGCTTTTTGATTTAATGATTAGTTTCTTTCTCTTCTTACTGTCATGAAATATGATGAGAATACTACTAAACATGTTGCGATACCGATGTAAGTTATCATTTTGTATTATTTTTAATTATTTGACTTTTTTTTATTAATCTTTCAATTGCAATATTACAGCTTTCAAATCACGTGCCAAAGCAAATCACTATGATGTATATCAGTGTGTTATGAATGTTTTATTTAATTTTTAAGTGATTTTTTGTTTACATTTTGTTAATGTATTATTGCGAATTTATTAATATATTTATTGTTCTGTCTTTAAAAAAATGTAAAAATGTTAACCGTTTACAGACTTATATATTGGACTTGATAAAACAAACAATAAACAATGCTCAGCATAATACTGCAGTAAAATGATATGTAGTAATGGAAAATTTAAGGCAGAAAGTAATTCCTATGTTAAGAAAATTTATTTTTATCGGGGATTTTTGCGTTGAATTTTTTTGTCAGTTGTCAGATTTATGACATGCTTCTTGTGTCATAGCAGGAACTCCATCTTCTTCTTGTAAGTTTCATTGGATGAAAAACGAAAACAGAGGCTGTGGAAGGAACTTTTTTGGGTACAGGGAACAGGTTTTGTTATTTTTGTATAAATATATACTTTATGGGACGCAGTTATCTTTTTTTGGCTTTGGCTATAATATTCGAAATCATAGCCACTACCTTTCTGAAAAAATCAGAAGAGTTTTCTAAGCTGTGGCCCTCTGTTGTTACCATAGTAGGATATGCGTGTGCTTTTTATTTTTTAAGTCTGAGCCTTCGTCAGATCCCTGTTGGGATTACATATGCTATCTGGTCCGGAGTAGGGATTGTTTTCATCACGATAATCGGGATTGTGGCATTCAAACAGGTTCCGGATCTGCCGGCTATCATAGGAATTGCTCTGATTATTATCGGAGTGATTGTAATTAATGTATTTTCAAAAATGGGAACCCATTAATATTGGTGGTATTATTATCCTTTATCAATTTTCATTCTTTGCTCATTTTAGTCTCTGTATAGTTTCAGGAGAGAATTTTATCGGGGTAAGTAAATCATATGTAGTGAATGCGATTATATAGATTCATTTGATAATCATAATATATATATTGAGGAAGCTGAAATTCCGATAGGGAAAGTGTATAAAGCTGAGTTTTTTACAAAATATGCGGGCGGACTTTTAGGGGCAGACTAGATGCATACATCCGGCCTGAGCCGAAATTTATATCCGCTACGCTTTCAAGATAGAGGATTTCAATAAATTTTCTGGTCCTTTTCACAATAAAAACTTCTTCTTTTCCCAATTCCTGTTTTTTTCTTAATGAGCTTTTGTCCACAAATAGGGCAGATGGATTTGGTATGTACCAGCCAGTGCTTCTTTAGTACAAATTCCCTTTTCCATTCCAGGAATTCGAAACTGTAATTTCTGGCTTCTGCAATAAGTTCCTTTCGTTTTTTAGCAGGTAAATTTCCTGTTAGGCTTTCCGGTTGTACACCAATTCTGAAAAGAACCTCATTTTTGATGATATTTCCTACTCCGGAAAATATATCCTGATTCATTAAAGCATCACAAACCATCATTTTGGGATTAGATTTCAGTTTGTTTTCTGCTTTTTTGGGGTTCCAAATATCGCTCATAACATCTGCTTCCCAGTCAATAGCAGACAGTAATTCCAATTCAACCGGCTTTACGGAACAGGTATAAAAATATAAGGCTTCATTCGAGAAAAAAAGAGCTAAACGTAAACTTTTATCAGGTTTTGTCTGTTCATCAATACTGTAAGAACCAAACATCAGTAAATGAATACGGATGGCTGTTTTGTCAAAAACCAGATAAGTCTGCTTTCCAAAGGTGCGGATCTCACGAAGTGTTTGGCCAATATATATTTCCTTATCAAATTTTGCATTACCTGATGCGTCTGTTACTTTATGACCAACAAACTTCTGCAGGCTTTCTTTCATTAAAATTATAGATGGACCTTCAGGCATAACGTTATTTTTCAATAAACGTTCAAATATTATTCCGCTCTAGGAACCTGAAAAGATTTGAAACAGAAATAAAAACCTGGATTTTTCAAAAATTCAGGAGTATTTTCATATGAGTAAAGCTGGGTCAATTCACTCCAATTGTCATTCTGCAGGAAGCTCAATACTGTAAAAATATAGATTCTCACAGAATGACAACGTGGCCTACTATTGCTTCTGTCCCACGAAACGGATCACAGAACCTGTTCCGTTGTGAAATAGACCTTCCCGAAGTTCAATTTCAGTTTCCTGAAGCTCTATGATGGAATAGCCGGGGAAATCTGCTTTAATTTCTTCTATAGAAAATAAAGATTCAATGTCCTTTGGCCCGCCAACCTTTTCATTCTTTGTGACATAATCAAGATGCTTTTTACTGAAAGCTTCAAAAATTATAAACCCGCCCTTGCGAAGGTACTGATCCAGCATTTGATGGATGGATGATTTAATGTCCCCCGGAAAATGGGCATAAATAAGGGCAATGACATCAAACTGCTGTTCGTGATAGCTCAATGTCTGCAATTCACCCACTTTATAATCAATTGTTACCCCGTTCTGTTCTGCAAGCTGCAAAGACTTGTATTTACCCTGTTCGCTGATATCAAAAGAGTAAGCTTCCCAGCCTTGTAATGCTGCGTAAACAGAATTTCTACCTTCACCGTCAGCAGGAAACAGAATTGTGCCCGGATTTAATTTTTTTAGCTGTTCTTCCAAATAGTTATTGGGCGCAGTTCCATATACAAATTCTTCGTGGGTATATCTTTCGTTCCACTTATCAAGCCATGTGCTGTCTTTCATTTTAATAGTTTTAACAGTATCAAATGTAAGATGTTTTTACGGGTATTAACCAAAGTAAAAAACTGTAATAGCAATAGATTTTTTGAATGATTATGTCTGCTTAATAAATATGTAAATACTATTCCATAAAATTAAAATTTGGAGTAATTTTGAAAAATGATGAATTTAAACCAGATTTTCACCAATCAGCGTACAGGAAATAATCCAAATACTAAGGCTTCAAGAACTGATTTTCAAAGGGATTTTGACAGAATTATCTTCTCTTCTGCATTCAGAAGACTGCAAAATAAGACCCAGGTTTTTCCGCTTCCCGGAAGTGTTTTTGTGCACAACAGGCTTACGCATTCCCTGGAAGTATCCTCTGTGGGAAGAAGCTTAGGAAGCATTATTGGTGAATTTATTGCTGAGGACTATAAAAATGAACTCACTGAAGATTCAAAGAATTTTTATCTGTATAATTTAGGAAACGTAATTGCTGCGGCATGTCTTTGTCATGATGTGGGAAATCCTGCTTTCGGACATTCAGGAGAAGATGCTATTGCAAGTTATTTCGAAAGAAACGAAAAAGACCTGAAAACTAAGTTCAACGAAAAAGAATGGGCAGATCTGGTTAATTTTGAAGGGAACGCTAATGCCATCAGGGTGCTGGCCCAGCAACAGCAGGGAAAAGATGCCGGCGGAATTCAGCTTACCTTTTCTACCTTGGCGAGTATTGCAAAATACCCGTGCGAAGCCGTAGCTAAGAAAAAAGGAATCATTCACCGTAAAAAGTTCGGTTTTTTCCAGAATGAAAAAGATATTTTCCTTGAAATCGCCAAAGGTACCCAACTTATTTCAGAATGTGAAGAACCGCATATCTTCAAAAGGCACCCTTTTGTATGGCTGGTAGAAGCTGCTGATGATATCTGCTATAATATTATTGATATGGAAGATGCCCATAGATTGGGAATCGTATCTACTGCTGATTGTGAAAACCTTTTCTTTGAACTGGTAAAATCAGAAAGCGATGATGTTAATAAGGTAAAAAATAAACTGGTTTCCATTTCCAACGAGAATGAAAAGATTTCTTATTTAAGGGCGAAAGCAATTAATGCCTTAATTAACAAATCCCTAGAAATCTACAAACATAATTTTGCAACTATTCTTCAGGGAAATCTTGATAAAGGCCTTCTGGATATTTATAAATCAGAAAACAGCGCATTACAGGATATAGAATCTTTCTCTATCGAAAAAATTTACAACCATAAAGCCGTTGTGGAGATTGAAAATGCCGGTTATAATGTAATGTATGAATTACTGGATCATTTTATCCCATCTATTCTGAAGCCGGAGGATGAGAGAAAATCTTATGATAAAAAAGCCCTGAAATTACTTCCAAGGCAGTTTGTTTACGAAAACGGAACAGATTACCAGAAAGTTTTGGGAATTATAGATTTTGTTTCCGGAATGACAGATAATTATGCTACAGACCTTTATAGAAAAATTAAAGGAATTGATATCGGGATGACAGTATAACCCTTAAAGCTGGAAGCTGGAAGAAAGAATGCTACTCTTCAATAAATTCCCGCTTCCGGCTTGCTTCTCTATAATCTTCCCTGTTTTAAATATTATTTCTATCTTTATAAAAATCAATATTTAAAAACTAAACTATGGGTATTTTTCTGGCACCCGTCATTATTTTCGGGCTTATTATTTTATTTGCATCGTTTTTTGTGGTTAAACAGGAGACGGCAGCAATCATTGAACGTTTTGGAAAATTCCAGGCGGTAAAACATTCGGGGCTTCATCTTAAACTTCCTATTATAGATCAGATTGCAAAAAGGTTAAACCTCAGAATCCAGCAGCTGGATGTAATGATTGATACCAAAACACTGGATAACGTATTCATCAAGATGAAGATCTCCGTTCAGTACCAGGTTATCAGAAATCAGGTAGGAGATGCATATTACAGACTTGAAAATCCTGAAAACCAGATTACTTCTTTTGTATTTGACGTTGTTCGTGCCGAAGTTCCTAAGCTGAAGCTGGATGATGTTTTCGTAAGAAAAGATGATATTGCCGTAGCCGTAAAAAGTGAGCTTCAGGAAGCGATGAACAGTTACGGATATGATATTATCAAAGCATTGGTAACAGATATTGATCCGGATGAGCAGGTAAAACATGCCATGAACAGGATTAATGCTGCAGAAAGGGAAAAAACGGCTGCAGAATATGAATCTGAAGCGCAAAGAATCAGAATTGTAGCTGTTGCAAAAGCTGAAGCAGAATCTAAAAAACTACAAGGGCAGGGGATTGCCGACCAAAGAAGAGAAATAGCAAAGGGACTTGAAGAATCCGTAAGAATGCTGAATAATGTAGACATCAATTCGCATGAGGCATCTGCTTTAATTGTTGTCACTCAGCATTATGATACATTACACTCCGTAGGAGCAAGTAACAGAAGTAACCTTGTACTTCTGCCTAATTCACCTACCGCAGCAAGCGGAATGCTGAATGATCTTGTGGTTGCCATGACTACAGCCAATACAGTTGGAGAAGCTACAAAAGGAAAGTACCCTGAACCACCGCAAAAAGAATCGGGATATTAAGACGAAAGGAAGTCAGAAAGTGGAAAAGGAAAGTTCTGGCCTTCGAGAGAAGCAATGAAAATTTTTTAGAGATGTATTTAAACTTACATCTATGCAAGCTAAAGATAATTTTACGGGCTGCTATAACTTCCATTTTCTTCCTGCCATAAAATAAAATAGCTTCAGAAATTTCTGAAGCTATTTTATTTTTATCTCTTGGTCTTGGAAACCTGCTCTACCAATGTATATTTTATTGAAGAAGCATCTGCCGGCGGATTAGCAATTTTCTCTGTCTTTACTTTTAAAACATATTCGTAACCCGGTTCGTAAGTAAATCCTTCAATATTGCTGTAGAAATTACTCCAGTTTTCAGAAGCTTTTTCCTTTACCTGTAGACACTTCATACGCCCTGCTCCTGCAGAACAGTCTACGGTTTGTGCTCCTATGATAAGCGTTTTTTCACCAGCTGCTGTAACCTCTTTTTTTGTTTTGGAAACCTGCTTTATCAACGTATATTTAATGGAAGAAGCATCTGCCGGCGGGTTAGCAATTTTTTCTGTTTTTACCTTTAAAACATATTCATACCCTGGTTCATAAGTAAATCCTTCAATGTTTGTGTAAAAATTTGTCCAGTCTTCTGAAGCTTTTTCTTTTACCTGCAAACATTTCATAGGAGCTACTCCTGTACAGTCTGCTGTTTGTGGTCCTACGATGAATGTTTTTTCATCTCCGGCGGATACTCCAGCTGTTGTTGTACACTGCGTCATTGCGAATAATGCTAATGCGGGTGCTACCCCTTTTAGAATTGTTGCTATACTTTTCATAAACTTGATTTTAAAACCTTACCTGGCAATTACCATGCCGGAATTTTCTTGAATTGTCGCAGTTCTTCTATTGTTTTTTAGTTTTTTAATCATTTAATTTGAGGTTCTCAATCAATGAGACCAAGAACATAATACATCAATATAAAATATGGATAATCAAATTCAAGTGGAAAACTATAAGATTCAGCAGCCTGAAGAGTGGGCGGGAAATATTGGAGACCAGGAAATTATAGACAGAATCAAGGACTCTGAATTTGCCAAGAAACAAACCAGTGAAGGCAGAGACTACTGTTACTTTTTAGACAAAAAATATTATACTAGCAATACGGAGAACAGTGAATACGCCTGCATGGCCTATACATTAAATGAGCCGGGGAATCTGGAAAGAGCTTCTGCTTCTGATATTATTGTGGAAGAAAATGAAGTATATCAGATTCACAGGATAAGTGTGGTAAGGGATGGTGTACTGATTGATAAGATCCCTGATACTAAGATTAAAGTACTGGACAGTGAAAACCAGAGCGGCGGCGGAGTACTGAGCAGCAATAAAAAGATTAATATTACCATTAAAGATCTGAGACTGTATGATGTACTTGTGCTGGAAGATTCAAGAGTGAAAGTATTTACCGATCGTGACTTCCTCAGAAAGGAATTCTCAAAATATGTATGGGTAAGTCCCGATAATTATTGGGCCTATGGGAATTTTAAATTTACATTCATCAACGAACGTGAACAGACCATTGCCTATAAAAAAACTTATTTTAGAGATGAACAGGGAAATGTTCTGGAGCCGGAGGTGAATTATTTAAAAAAAGGAGAACAATTTGTTATTGAAGAGCATAATTATATCAACCCTGTAGATTCCGGGCGTGAGATTTTTCCTTATATAGATTTCGCTACAGACAGTAACTGGAAAGATTTGTCCAATTATATTGTTCCTATTTATGACGAAATTTTCAATAAAGCTTCTTTAAAAGATTTTGCATCCAATCTTGTTGAAAAGCTTGATGCTATCAGTAATCAGGATGAAAAACTGCAGTTTGCTATAGAATATGTTCAGAATCATATCTATTATACTTATAATGCCGATGAAATGAACGGTCATAAGCCTCAGGAACCTTCTTTAACCTATGAAAATAAACAGGGAGACTGTAAGGCGAAATCTGTTTTGCTAAAGGTTATTCTTGATTATATTGGAGTAGAGGCTTCTGTAATATTGGTGAATTTTAATACAGATTATTATATTAAATATTATCTGCCATCCTTATTAAGTTTTAATCATGCGGTAGTAAAAATCAATTATAAAGGACAGGAATATTTTGTAGATGCCACAATCCGTGATGAATTCGGATTGATAGAAAACAGAGGTTTTATGTATTTCATGCATTACCTGGAAGTAAAAAAAGATCAGAAACTTCAGGTAAGAAAATCTTTTAAATATCCCTATTACTGTATTGATGAGAAAGTAAATGTCAATGTACAGGGAACAACTGGTAAACTGAATCTGGAAACGGTTTACAAGGGCAACCGGGCCAATGCAATGAGACGTTATTTTAAGGTTACCAATAAAAGAGAGATCATAGACAGCTGGAACAGCTTCCTTTTTTATGCTCTGAATTATTCCAATGACAGAAACGGGACAGATGTAAGGAATATTTTCAAGGATGCCGCGATAGATGTGGTAAGTGATGATAAAAAATTCAATGAAGTAAAGATCCAGTATACTGCAACAATTGAAAATCCTTATTATGTAGATCCGCAGAAAAACCGCTTCCTGATGTATTTCGACAGGAATATTGTGAAGGCGGGAGCCAGAGATTTTATGCACAAAGATTTGCCTTTCTGGCATAATTACGACAGCGAGAAGTATGAAATTAACCTGTACACAGATCAGAAAATTGATACCGAAGAAAAATATACGGTGCAGGAAAGTACTATAAATAACCCTTATTTTGATTTCAAAAGCCGTAAGAAGGTATCTAAAAACGGAGCAAGCGTTTACATAGAATACAATCCTTTAGTGAATATTGAAATTCCACAAGATGAGTTTGAGCAGTTCAGAGCACATCACCATACGGTGGCTGACAGTAATTTCGGACTGGGAATTGATATTATAGAACCCGGTCTGATGAACAGGCTTAAGTTCAGTTTTAAGAAAAGATTTAAGTAGATGAATGCTGGGTTTCTGGCGGGGCGGCGAAGCCGCCCGCCAGAAACCTCACTATATTAGAAAGATAAAGAAAAGGAAAGTTTAATTGATGAAAAAATTATTCGTATTCATTTCTGCTGTTTTTATAAGCGGCAGTATGTTGGCTCAGGAAGCCGATTTCAAATACTAATGATTATATCAGAATTAGTGAAGACTTTTGTAGCCAGGGCCTGGCTAAAGCTTGTCTCAATGCTTTTGAGCTAAAGATGATGGAGTATACTCCCGGTTTTTTGATGACCTTGAAAAAATTAAAGGGGAAAAGCTGAAACCCATCTGGAACTGATAGAACTTTTCCATGTTTTAGGACTTCGTGAAAAAGCTTTTGAAGCCTGGAAAGGAGGGGGAGAAACATGGTGATCCGGCCTATATGATGTCTATGGGACTTATTGAAGTGGGAGAAGACAAGGATAAAGCTCCTAAAAGCCCTAAGATTAAAAAGAAAAAATAATGAAGAGATTAACGTTTTTTTCTGCTTTAGCTTTTACCTCTTTGGTGAATGCGCAAAATCTTAAAAAAGAAGATGTTGTAGGATTCTGGAAGTTAAAAGAATCCGGATTTTATGAAGGAAAAAAGAAAGTTGTTAAAGATTTCGATAACTGCAGATTAATGAGGAATTATGCTATCAGGGAAGATGGTTTTGCAGTGTATAACTATATAGAAGGAGAAGTAGGAAACTGTAGGCCTTCAGAACCGAGACTTTCTTTCTGGAAGATTGTAGATAACAGGATTCAGTTTTATGCAGATGAGAAAAATATCCTGGAAGAGGTGGCCGTAACCTTAAATAAAGACAAAACAATAACTTTCTCAAGCTATATTCCTGTACCGCTTCATGATAAAGATCCGGAAATGGAAAAAATATCAGATACCATTCACTATGATGTACTTGAAAGGCAGTACTGATTATAATACTAAACTTTTGTCCTTATGAATTACGTGACTGTTATCTATCTTCTGAATGTATTGGTATATGCTATTTATTTCTTTGGAAAAGGCGGAAGTGAGACAGATGTTACCCTTACAGATTATTTTGTTTCTGCACTTATGTCGCTTCTTTTAATCTTGGCAGGATACCTTGGTGCAAGACAAAACAAAACGTACAGGTCTGCTCTTTGGATGTTTTTTATCAATGTTTTGTTCTTTGTAATGTCTGGGCTGTTTGATCAGTTTGGGAATAATTTTAATATTCTTTCAACCAGTAGTGGTGACAGTTTTATTTTTACGCTGGCTTTAATTATATACAACGGCTATTTATTCCCTTTAATTGTAACGCTGGATAGAAGCGGTTTTGCACTTGTATTACCTGTTATATTATCCTTTATTCTTCCTTCTTTAGGATATTGGATAGGGAAAGTAATCACCATGAAAAAATCAATCTCCTGAAGAAAAAGAATTTGAGTTTTGAGCGAGAGGTGTTTATCATTCAGGCGAAAGAGGAACCTCTGTTATACTCAGAATGATCTGTGTTAAAAAGCAAATTATTTAACAAAAATCTTCTCTATATTTTTCTTTATTCTTTCCGATAGCAAATGCTTGTTTTAAGAGTTTATTGGCAAGAGCTATCTTTGCCACTCTTTCTGCTTTTCCTTTTGTGATAAGTCTTTCATACATTTCTTTACATTTTTTATTCCAGCGTTTGGCTGACCAGCTGCATAGATACAATAGCTTTCTGATCTGAGATTTACCCATCTTACAAATACTTGAGCGTCCTCTCACACTGCTTCCGCTTTCATAAATCCGAGGACTGAATCCTACAAAAGCAATGAGTTGCTTATGATGTTCGAACTTTTTAAAATTATCTGTAATCACAATGAGCATAATAGCTGTTTTTATTCCGATTCCGGGAATACTGGTAAGACATTCAATGGTTTGTTCAAATTCTTCCAAGGCCAGCCTTTCTATCTCCGATTCCAATATTTCTTTTCCTAGTCGAAGTTGTTCTATGGAATTGTTCATTTCTATTTCTAACTTTTCATCCAGAAAACCACTGCTTCTGAAAGCTTCTAACTGATTATAAGTCTGACTGGTTTGTTTCTGAATCATTTGGATTCTTGTATGCATTTGACGAATTCTGATGCACGTTTTACTCTCAGGATTCCACAAACTCAGCTCATCCAAATTCTTTTTGCCATATTCAGCAATAACCTTCGAATCTGCTTTATCCGTTTTGGCTCGTTTGAGTCTTGATTGAGCATAACGTTTGATGGAAAGAGGATTTTCTATCACTACATTAATCCCCTGTGAATAAAGATATTCTGCTAAAGGAAGATAATAAGTACCTGAAGCTTCCATCACTACTATATCTTCTTTTTCAATGAAGGTTATCAGTTTTTCAAAACCTAATAATTTATTGCTTAAGACCTTATGCTTCCAAAGATTCCCTTCCAAAAAGCTTACATCAAAAACTTGCTTACTAATGTCAATTCCTATAATTTTACCCATACCTATAATTTTACAGGAAAAGAGAATACTACTATTACCTATCTATCCTAAATACAGGCTTGTTACCTAATGATCTGTTCAGGTTTGGTAGTAAAAGAGTAAAGGGATTAGCATTCCGAACGGTCTGTGAGACTAATGACAATTGATAACCTTATTCTTTACTCTCTTTTCCTTTTTGTTTGTTAAATCTAATATTTTGCAAACATAGGATGACATAATAACGGGATCATACTGCTTAAAGCGGAACTAATCTTAATGTCCTTATTATC
Organism: Chryseobacterium bernardetii; assembly: GCF_003815975.1. Classification (NCBI taxonomy): domain Bacteria; kingdom Pseudomonadati; phylum Bacteroidota; class Flavobacteriia; order Flavobacteriales; family Weeksellaceae; genus Chryseobacterium; species Chryseobacterium bernardetii. The sequence goes on along the minus strand of NZ_CP033932.1, from coordinate 4,374,669 downwards.
TTAATAGTTAAAAAAATAATGATGTTTTGAACATATTCTTAAAAACATAATTATTTCAGCCACAATAAGATTTTTGCAGTGATGTAAAATGATTATGAAATTTCATGAATAATATTAAGGTTCCTGTATCTGATTATTCGGTTCTCTAAATTTCTGCTTTCCAATTAATAATTCAAAGAAAAGCTTAAAGTCCGAAATTAATGACCACAACGGATATTTAAAAGTAGCAGGCTTATTTCTTTCGATAACGGCATGGCTAAACCAGGCAAATCCGTATCCCACAATTGGAATATACCATAGAAATCTCTCTTTTCCTGAACTGATAACATATCCTATCACAACAAATACGAGCAATGTACCAATAAAGTGGAAAATCCGGGTTCCTGTTTTACTGTGTTCGGTAAGGTAGAACTGATAAAACTCCCTGTATGTTTTGATTCTTTCAGACATAACGCTATTAGTTTATTGTTTACCTTGAATTTACAGCAATAATTCTGCCGGTTTTATAAAAAAAGAAAAAGGCAAAATAACTATATTGCCATTTTGCCTTTTTTTGATATTTTATATCTTGTTTTAGCCCTTTTTTAACTCCTTTCCAAGCTTACTGTTTTTATAGCCGTAAAAAAAGTAAATAAACATACCAATCAGAAACCACATTCCAAACCAGAACCAGTTCTCATGGCTCATCCCGGTAAGAAGGTATAAGCACGAGCTCAATCCTACTAGTGGTATAAGAGAAAGATTCTTGATAAAGGCAATCACACATAAGATGAGGTTGATGATAATAAAGAAGAAAATGGATGCCCTGAATTCTCCTTCTTTAGGATCACCCCAATTCATCAATGTATGGAAGAATTCCGGCTGCCAGTAGTAGAAAGCAATCAGTCCGCCAATAAAAACAACAGGGAAAATAATTTTACCATTGATGTAAGGAAGGTGGAATCTGCCTTTGATCTTTTCCTTAGCTGGAAGAACTAAAACTCCTGCACATACCAATACAAAAGCGAAGATTGTTCCGATACTGGTAAAATCAAGGATGAAAGTTTTATCCGTAAATAAGATAGGAATCCCTACTACAATTCCTGTAACTATAGTTGCAAAAGATGGAGTTTTGTATTTTGGATGAATCTTGAGGAATTTCTGCGGCATTAATCCGTCACGGCTCATCGCATACCAGATTCTTGGCTGCCCCATCTGGAATACCAGTAATACGGTAGTAATAGCAACAATGGCAACAAAAGAAACTACCAGCTCCATCCATGCCACATTGGCATTTGTTTTTTCAAAGATGAATGAAAGCGGGTCACCCACACCGTCAAACTTTTTGTAATCTACCATTCCAGTGAGTACCAGGGTAAGGGCAATGTAGATCACTGTACATAATACAAGAGAGATAATCATCCCTTTTGGCAGGGTCTTTTGAGGATCTTTTGTTTCTTCGGAAAGCACACTTAACGCATCAAAACCAATATAGGCAAAGAAAACTCCTGAAACGGCACTCATAACCCCTGTAAATCCGTTAGGCATAAAGGATGGAGATCCCGTTACCGGACTTATTGGCGTCCAGTTATCGGTATTGATATAAGCGAAACCTACTAAGATAACCAATAAAATAACTCCTAATTTTAAAAGGACCAGTGAATTATTGAAGTTTTTACTTTCCTTTACTCCTACATAGCAAAGCCATGTAATTAATCCGTTGATAACCAAAGCAGGAATATCCACTATAAATTTTAAATTACCAATCAGTGGAGCAGTATTCCAGGCATTTATCAATTCTTTATTTTCCGAGCCGTTTAGTACTGCTTTGCTGGCTTCTGTGTAACTGCAGGTAAGATAATCAGGAATATGCATTCCCAGACGTCCTAAAAAGCTGGTGAAATAATCAGACCATGAAAAGGCAACATAAATATTTCCGAAAGAATATTCCATAATCAGCGCCCAGCCTATAACCCAGGCAATCAATTCCCCGAAACTGGCATAAGCATACGTATATGCAGATCCTGCTGTAGGAATTCTGCTGGCAAATTCAGCATAGCATAAAGCTGTGAAACCACACGCAAAGCCACAAATCAAATAGAGTAGGATAACACCCGGGCCACCTCTGAAAACGGCTTCTCCCAAACTGCTGAAACTCCCTGCTCCTATAATTGCCGCAATCCCAAAAAATACGATGTCCCATACACCTAAAACTCTTAAAAGTCCTGTTGAAGTATCTGTATCCGAATAGACTTTTCTTCTAAAAAGTTGACTCATTCAATAAACTATATTTGATTTGAAAAAAACAAATGTAATGATTTTTTATTTTTGATGTTAACAGCTGTTAAGAACATTTAGGTAAAAATGCTTAACGAAAAGCCTTTAGTCTTTATAAACAGGTATTTCCACATAGCTGTCATTATACCATTTTACCACCATCGGTTCCCCTGCATCCTTTATTGTTTCATCGCTTACATCTTTACCCGTTCCGTAGTTGAGCTGCCAGTTCGGATTTTTGCTGATTCCTACTAATAAAAGTAATCTGCTTCCTTTTTCAACCTTTTTACTGGTAAAAATCGATTGCCTGATGGGAATTTGCTCCATTTTATTCGGTTGAAGAAGCTGGCGCACCTCATTATTTTTTGCATAACTGGCCCTTGCTGTATGGGTTGATAATAAAAAAGGTTTTCCGTCCGGCTGTACCTGATACAGATATATATCGGTATCCATATCTTTTTTATTAACGGATACATTAAGTAATCCTGACAGGTTTCCGCTGATGATAATATCCTTATCAAAAGTTTCACTCTCAAAATGAATGAGATTATTCACCTTTGCACTGTCTGTTTTGCTTAGTTTATAATAAATGTCTTTTTCGTCTCTGCTTTTGAAATCAACAACCTGTTTGGTAAATTCAATACTTTCAGGCTTACTGAATACTGAGGGACTGGTCTTACGGTCTTTGAGATAAAATTTAAGAGTGGAGGTGTGCATTCCGTCCAGATTAGGAACATGCTTCCATGTATTGGTATTCATCACCTGAAAATTAACTTTATCTTTTAAAATCTCTGGTTTTTTACCATTTTTAAGAATATAATCGAACCAGGAAAATGCAAGATCATCAATGCTGATTCTGGCCACCGGATCTATAGGTTTACCTCCCACATAAGTAAATCCAAAGCTTTGTGCGCCACCGTGATTATAGGGTCCTATTACAAGGTAATGCTCTGCATTTTTATTATATTTAAGATGTTCCTTGTAATAATATAAGGCTCCGATCTGGTCATCGTCATAATATCCGGTAGTAGTGAGAATAGGAATATTGATGTGGGCAAACTCTTCTTTATAAGGAACCATTTTCTGCCAATATTGATCGTAAGACGGATGATCCAGCCATCTCTGGAATATTTTGCTGGGCTTTCCGCTGATGGTATCCAGTGCCCGGAATGCTTTCCCACTTTTATACCAGGCTGTATTGATAGAATCCCATTTTGCAGCATTACTGAAATCTGCCTCATCAGTATACTTATTATTGGTGACATATTGTATCCATTGCAGCATATAGCTCATGAATACATTATTTTGGGCAGGATAATCAATCCCGATACCTACAGAAACCTGTGGTACAATGGTTTTTAGTGCCGGATGCAGATTTTTCACCGCAGCCCATTGACTGAATCCTACATAGCTTCCGCCAATCATCCCTACTTTGCCGTTGCTCCAGGGCTGTTTGCTTACCCAATCTATCACTTCATAAAGGTCCTGCGATTCATGCTCAAAAGGATTGTTTTCATCATTACTGTTTCTTTTACCTCTGGTATTGACTACCGCACCCACATAATTGTAAACAGCCGCTCTTTTTCCAAAAAAATGATCAATTTCTCCTGCATAAATATTACTGGTAAGAATAACCGGCAGGGGAGATTTATTCTCTTTTTTTCTGATGATGGTAATGGTTAGTGTATTTCCATTGTTGGTTTTAAGATTTTTTGTTTCTGTGATGAATTTTTCATTGTCCTTTACTTTCAATAACTGCATGATCTGAGGATGAATGCTGGAGTAAGTCTTATAATTTAAATAGGCTTTACATAGTGCGAGAGCCGAAGGATAATTTATACTGTCTTTTCCTTTTTGTTTATTCAGTGCTTTTTTCAATAACTTTCTGAAATTATTTACATCACCATTAACGGCAAGACCAACTCTGGGAAGCAAATGTTCATCAAGACTTTCGTATTTTGCATTGAATGCGGCCTGAAGTGCTTTTGAAAAAGAGGTTTTTTTTGCTTCTTCTGTTAATTTGGCCATGCTGTACACTTCGTATCCCAAAGATTTATATCCGGCCATATTATGGTCTGCAAACTGATTACGATGCTCAGCGAGGGTAGCAATGGATTTTTTGTATTCTTTAGCTACCATCTGCAGACGGAAAAGGGTATCCGAAAAATCTGCATCATTTTTGGGCTTATACTTCACAGTCTGAAGGTTAGAGATCACCTGAACTGCCAGTGCAGGCATTTGCTTTTCCAAAATAAGGGAATCTGTGACTGCCGTTTTCGGGAAATAAAATTTTTGCGCCTGCATGAGGTTTACAAAAATTAATGCTAAAAGTATCTTAAATTTCATATTGTAGGGTGTTTATGGTATGTTTTTAGCTGCTGTAGAAAAAGTATCAGTTCAGAATATGTTTTTGATAACTGTTTACTAAAATTGTTTACATTTTTATCAGACTAAAGTAAGAATTTTTATCATGCGATAGTGAAATGTTTTTTACTGTTGAGAATTTATTGCTTTATAGTATTAAATCTGTTAAAACTTGCTTAAACAATAAGTTTTTAATATTTTCGTTAACTTATTTAGACTAATTTTCTTATATCAAGAAGAATGAAATCAAAAAAAATACTTTTAGCGGCTGCGGTCATCTATTTCGGAATTTCCGATGCTCAACAGTCCCAATATTTTACACAGAAAGAAAATTACAGGTTCAATCTAGCTGAAAACCTTTATCAGACTAAAATATACAACGCCTCCCAATACGAATACGCAAGACAATATTTCTATAATCAGAATTTGTCCCGTTCAAAGAAGGAGGCGGCTCAGTTTTTTGATAATGTGATTGGTGTAATTCTTCAGAAAAACCATGCTGAGGAAGGATTGACTGCTTTCATGAAAGAATATCCTAATTCTGCCTATTTTGCCCAGGCTAATCTTCCTTTGGCAGATTATTATCTGGCAAAAAAAGACTTTGACAAAGCATTGGAAACTTTGAAAAAAGTAAACCAATATCAGCTTTCAAAAGAGGAGAATACCCAGTATATTCTGAAATTGGGCTATGCCAAGTTTATGACGGGAGACTCTAAAGGAGCCACTGATGCTCTGGAAGAAGCGTATAAAACAGCAGATCAGTCTCAGAAAGGAGATATTGCTTATATGCTGGGGCATCTCTACTATAGCAACAGACAAAATGATAAGGCTTTCCAGTATTTTGATTCCATAAAAGAACAGGATAAATTCTCAAGGCTTGTACGTTCTTATTATGTACAGATGTATTATAATGATAAGGATTATGATAAAGCGATCTCTGAAGGGAATGCTTTATTGAACGAAAATATTTCAGAATCCTACAAAGCAGAAGTACATAAGATCATTGGAGAGAGTTATTTCATGAAAGGAGATTATAACGCTGCTTATCCACATTTAAAGGATTATCTGAATGTACAGCAGAATCCTTCTGAAAATGACCTTTATGAAATGGGATTTGTTGCTGCCCAACTGAAGAAATATGACGAAGCAGTTTCTTATTATAACCAGCTTGTGAACAGCAATTCAGCGTTAGCGCAGAATGCTTATTATCAACTGGGGAATGCTTATTTAGCGGTTGATAAAAAGCAGGAAGCTCTTTCCGCATTCCGTTCTTCTTACCAGATGGACTATGATGCGAAAGTGAAAAAGCTGGCACATGAACAGTATGCTAAGCTTGGATACGATATCGGAAACCCGTTTGAAAACCCGTCTACCGTTCTTCAGAATTATATCAATGACAATCAGAACGCTTCCAATGCCTCGGAAATGAGATCCCTGTTAGTGAAATCATACCTGTATTCCGGAAACTATAAGGAAACATTGAATGCTATTGACCGCTTGCAAAGCTCAACTCCTGAAATCAACAAAGTGGATCAGGAAGTTTCTTATTTATTGGGAACAGAAGAATTCAATAAAGGGAATTATGATGAAGCAGAAAAATATTTCTTAAGAAGTTTAGGGTTCAATATCAATAAAGAATTTAACAGCAGGGCTTTATACTGGCTGGCTCAGGTATATTACCAGAAAGGAAATTATCCGTCTGCCATTGTTCGTTATGAAAAACTTCTGAATGAAAGCTTCCCGGAAAAACAGCAGTTGCCTTATGATTTGGGATATGCTTACTTTAAAGCTAAGAAGTTCGATCAGGCTGCTACTTACTTCAAGCAGTACCTGGCGAATCCTAAACCTGAATTTAAAAATGATGCAGAGCTTCGTCTGGCAGATATTCACTATGCGAATAATGATCTTAATGAAGCCATTGCAATCTATGATAAAAATGCAGACGCTACAGATTATACCCTATATCAGAAAGCAATGGCTTTAGGATTTAAAGGTGATACCCAGGCGAAAATCAACAATCTGAAAAACTTACTATCTAAATATCCGGATTCTGAATATTATGATGATGCTCAATACGAAATAGGTACAGCTTATGCTGCTCAGGATGATTTTGCCAACTCCAATGATTATTTTGGAAAAGTTATTAAAACATCTTCAGACAAAGACTTAATTGCCAATGCTTCTATTTACAGAGCTCAGAATTATATTGACCAGAACCAGAATGACAAGGCCCTTTCTGAACTGAAATCGTTGGGAGAGCAGTATAAAAATACAGCGTATGCCCAGAAGATTGTTCAGGCTGCAAAACCTATATTCACGAAAAATGGTGATGTTGCAGGCTATGAAAATTTTGCAAGAACCATCGGAGTAAATGTTGATGCCTCTGAAATTGATGAGATCAACTTATCTACAGGAAAACAGTATTTCGCGAAGAAAGACTACAAAAATGCCATTTCTTATTACGAGAAATACCTGACGCAAAATCCAACAGGAGAAGGCCTTTATCAGGCTAAGTATGAATTGGGAGAGAGCTACTATCAAACCAATAATTCTACAAAAGCACTGCTTGTTTTACAGGAGGTAGCCGGTGTCCAGAATGATTATCAGGATGATGCCCAAACCCGTTTAGCGCAGATCTTCATGGCACAGGGTAATACGGCTGAAGCTAAGAAATATCTTGAAGGCATCAAAAATTCTTCCAATATCAGCATTAAAAACTATGCTAATGTTGAGTTGATGAAGCTGTATGCAGATGAAAAGAACTTCTCTGAAGCAGAAAAATTAGCGAACGCTGTTATTGCCAATTCTAAAAACTCTGCAGCAGTTATTGAAACTGCAAAAGTAATTAAGGCGAGAAGCCTTATGAATTCAGGAAAAGATAAAGATGCTCAAACGGCTTATACTTCTCTTGAAAAATCGTCCAATACTTCGGTAGCAGCAGAAGCATTATACGCAAAAGCTTATTATCAGAATAAAGGAAAAGCCTTCAAGTCTTCCAATGAGACCATCTTTAAGCTTGCCAACAACTATGCCTCTGAAGAATTTTGGGGAGCAAAAGCGCTGGTACTAATGGCTAAAAACTATATCGGACTGAAAGATAACTATCAGGCAAGTTACACGTGTGATCAGATTATTGCAAACTATAAGAGTTTCCCGGATATTGTAGCAGAAGCTAAAGAAGTTAAAAAGCAGATTAAAAAGTAAAATGTAGTATCCTGTTCATGTAAAGAATTACTGATATAATTTACATGGATGCATAAATACAAGAAGTAGTAATGAACAGAAAAATTCAATTATTATCCATCATATTTTTAGGGGTTTCGCAGTTTGCGTTTTCCCAGATCAAGGAGGAGAAACTGGTTCTTAACAAAAAGAGAGAGCCGGAAGTGAAGAAGATCGAGAAAAAGAAGACTTCCGTGGAAACCATTAAAAATTATCCGCCGGAAGAGAAATCCCAGAACCCTGTAAGATATACCATTACAGACGTTCCTGCAGTTTCTGACTTCAAGACTTCAACAATCCAGGGAGAGGATGTGGCCCCGAAATTTGACGGAACAGCCCAGAATAACTATGTCCAGTTCGGAATGGGAAATTACGGGAAGATTCTGCTGGACGGAAATATCTCCAAAACCCTTGAAAATAAGTTTGAAGTGGGAGCAGATGTCCATTTGCTTTCTACAAGCGGTCTTAAAAACGATTACGACTGGAAATCCAAGCAGACTTCCGCAACAATTGGAGCTTTTCTGAATTCTTACGGAGATAAAGGAAAATTCAATATTAATGCTGAATATGGATTGAATAATTATAACTATTACGGGATCTATGCGCTGACACCCAGTGCAGATGTTGATCTGAAGCAGAAAGTAAACCAGTTCAAAGTGAATGGTTATTACGATTTCTATTCTAACGAAATTCTGAATGATGTAAGAGTAAAATCGTCTTTCCTTAAAGATCATTTTGATGCTCAGGAAAATCAGGTTTCCGTTTTAGCAAACTTCTCAAAACATGCTGTTGAACTCGGTAAATCAGGAATTAATCTGAATGCTGATTTAGGAGTAGGTTTAGAAGCAGTGAAAACTGATTTTGAAATAGCAGATAAAAACTCTTCCAACTTCTTTAATACGAATTTAAATCCGAAAGTGACCTTTAGAAAAGGCGAGTCTTATTTGATGTTAGGTTCAGGGTTTTCTTTCCTGAATGCTAAGAATTCAAACAGATTGATGGATCAGGTGAAGAACAACAAGACTTATTGGTTCCCTCAAGCTGAGTTTCAGGTAGCAGCTGCCAAGGAATTTAAATTTTATGGTGGGGTAGACGGTGGTCTTAAGCTTAATACGTATGGAGATCTTCTTCAGGAGAATCCCTACGTTCTTTCTGACCAGTATTTAAAGCCTACAGAAACTAAATATCACTTTTATGTAGGGTTAAGAGGAGATATTGATGAAACGCTGAAATATGACTTCTCTGCAGGTTTCGGGAAGATGAAAGACATTATGTTCTTTAAAGCAAACAGCCTTTTTGACAATAATTACACCCTGAACCGTGCCGCTTACGATTATGCCAACACATTTTCTGCTATTTACGATGATGGAAATGTAAGCGATATCAAAGGGAGTGTACAGTATTTTCCATTAGAAAACTTAATGGTTGACGGAGAAGTAAGGTTTACCAAATATAATTTGAAAAACTATGACAATATCTACAATGTTCCGCTATTGAATGCGAGCATTGGCGCTAAATATACGATGCTCGACAAGAAATTATTGTTAGGTTTCAAAGGAATTTTTGCTAGCGACAGAACAACGAACTCTTTTTCAATTGAAGGAATTGCAGATGCCCAGGCTCCTAATGGGATGATTTACCGCTCATTAGAAAATACGAACGATAAAGTTGGAGGTTATGCTGATTTAAATCTTTCCGCAGAGTATAAAATTTACAAAAATTTCAGTATTTTCGCACTCGGAAATAATCTTCTAAGCTCAAAATACCAGACGTACAAAGCTTATAAGGTTTTAGGTCCACAGATTTTGGGTGGAGTGAAGATTACTTTCTAAAAATATAAGTAATAAGCAATGGATGATAAGTAATTTAGATATTATGCATTACTGATGAATACGGCTGCATAGTTTAATGGATAGAACTTCGGATTTCGGCTCCGACAGTGAGGGTTCGAATCCTTCTGCGGCCACTTAAGGAGACAACTTTAAAAGTTGTCTCCTTTTTTATAGATGCATATGATTGTCTTGTAGAAAATGCTTTTAAATATGCAGATCTAAGAAAAGGCCCTTTAGAAATAAATGTACATCTTGAAAAAGGATTACTTTATTTTTGTATCCGAAATTTTTATGAAAATAAAAGTCTTGACTACATCCTTATATATACTGAAACCCGAAAAATGAAATCCATCATGGAAAAAATTGAATCGGAGAATTTTATTCGTGTTCATAATTCACATATCGTATCACTGCAGCATCTTCAAAGTATCGGAAAAAATAATTTAATGGTCGGAAATGAGAGAATACCCGTTAGTGAAAAATATAAGACCTATTTGAGTAAAGTGATTGAAAAATATAAGTGAGCAGTACCTTAATGCAAAAGTACAACCTGAGAATTCCTCTATGTTATAAACTGGGATTACCCCAATAAAAGTGTTTGAAAACTGTAGTTTTCTGGTTTTGGGCTTCTTATATTCAAACAGGATTATTCAAAAACTAAAGAAAAAACAGAAACAAAACAAAAGACAAAAGCGGTAAAAGAATATGGATGTGCTCTCCCGTATCTTATAGTTGTGGTGTTAAAGGGTATGCTTGTGGTAATAACGCGTTAGAAATTGCAATTAATGCTTGGGAAGGAGAAGGTTTATTCTGCGGTTAATAAGTTGTAAAATTAAAAAAATAGGAAGAGCATTATTATTCTAAATAATAATGCTTTTTCACTTAAGTATATGAATAAATATAGATTTTTATTGCTATTATTTTTAGTTTATTCTGCGTTGCATTCTCAGCAACAAGGTTATTCATTTGGATATAGATTAGAGTATATGCCGGATTCTACTGATGTAATGAATACAAAAGTAGAAGATTTTACATTGTTTATTGACAAAGGAAAGTCTTATTTTGTTTCAGATAATTATTTGAAGAGAGATTCAATATTAAATGCTGCAGCCAAGACACAAGGCTTCAACTTTGCAAAAGCACCAAATACACGTTTCAAGTCAGTTATAATTAAGGAAAATGATAAAATTAATTTTTACGATAATATCTTAAAATATTACTTCGCATATACTGAAAACGTGAAATTTAAATGGAATATTGAGCCAGAAAAACAGAAAATAGGTGAGTATAACGTCCAAAAAGCTTTTACTGAATATGGAGGAAGAAAATGGACAGCATGGTTCACACAGGATATTCCCGTTCATGAAGGACCTTATAAATTCAGAGGATTACCCGGTCTTATCATTAAGATTGAAGATTCTGGCAGTAATTATCGATATGAATTAATAAGTGTAAAGAAGAAAAATCTACCAAGTAATGTTATTTTTTCTGAAAAATATTTAAATCAGCATAAAATACTTTCAAAAGAAGAATATCGATCTGCATTAAAAAATATTAATGATAACATCATTAATGAGGCCTCTTCAAGTGGTATTACTATAGCCCCAGAAAGTGTAGAACAAGCTAAAAAGGACATAAGTAAGCGAAATAATCCAATAGAATTAACTCTCAATTGAGTTAGTTGACCTATATTTTGGTATGATTATTATTTGATTGGTAATGTGGTCAATAGTTGGTGTTTTTGTTAATCCTTTAATATACCAGCAATTCAAACTCATACCTTACGGGTTTTCGTAGAATTATTACTACAAATAGCGTTTCATTAAAAAGATTATATTTACAACATCATTCTCAATCATATTGAGTTAGATTAGCTTTGATCCCTGGAGGTGTCCAGGGATTTTTATTTGATTTTAGAATGAATTATATTTTCAACCATAGTATTTATGGTAGTTGTTTCTGGTTTTCGTTGCGATTTTTGAAAATGTATAATCTATTTCTCGGAGACCTCTTTTAGAAATAAATATTCCTGCAATGTTTTGTTTCATTAGAAATTTCGTTATATAAACTAAGCCATTTTTAAAGTCTTTGTTTTTAGCAAATTCCCTTCTTTAACAGTAATTATTGTCTTCTGATAAATAGCTAATTGATTCTGTATATTTTGTAAATCAATCTCAATAGTTTATGATGCTTTAGTGAATTTAGAGGATCTGCATATGCATTCGCGTTTCATCCTCAAAAAGAGATTTTGTTCTGATACAGTTGAAGACTTAGCCGTTTTAAGAACCAGATAGCTCAAAGATTTTGTCAATATCTAAGCTTTTATATTCTGAATATACATGTGAATGAAAATCATTCAATTTCCTGAGTAACTCTAAAAGTTCTTCTTTTTCATTATTTTCAAGTTTTCCGGCAAGAATTCTTGATGTCATATTTACTTTTTCAACAGAACGGTGGAAGTAATCTTCGCCTTTTGGGGTAATATTAAGACGCTTGCTTCGTTTATCCTCACTGTCATTTTTTTCTTCAACCAAGCCATATTCCAGAAGACGTTTGATGATTTGTGTTCCCGTCTGTTTTTCATGTCCGTTTCTTTCAATTAACTGGATTTTAGTGAGATTCGGCTCATCTTTAAGTCGGTAGAGATAAGTAAATTCTTCATTGGCGAGCTCAGGGAAATCATTCAGTCCTTTTCTAATCAGCAGTTTAGAATAACGCCCCAAGAGCAAAACCTGTTTGCAGATTTCATTTTCAGTAAAAGAAACCTGATGCTGTTCATTTTTAAAAAGCTTGGTCGGACTTTCTTTTCTGTATTTTTTATCATTCAGCCAAATACGGAAATCCTCAACTGTAGCTTGAGGTTTATAAGCTTCGGAGTTTTCAAATTCTTTGACCTGATACAGCAAATCAATGAAAAAGTCAGTATTCATAGTGCAAATTTAATCTAAATATTTTTTCCGTAATTACAGTTTCACGCTTCCCATTCCGCCATCAATTCCAAAAATCTGTCCGGTGATCCAGGAAGATGTACCAGAAACAAGGAAAGCTGCCATTTCCGCTATTTCTTCAGCACTTCCCACTCTCTGCAAAGGATGTCTTTTGGCGGAAGCTTCTCTTTTATCAGGTGTTGATAAAAGCTGCGATGCCAGGTTCGTGTCCGTCAAAGAAGGCGCAATTGCATTCACCCTTATTTTCTGAGCACAGAATTCTGCCGCTAAGCTTTTTGTAAGACCTTCTACAGCATTTTTACTCGTGGCAATTGAAGCATGAAAGGGCATTCCGATTTTGGCTGCTACCGAACTGAAAAGAACGACAGATGCGCTTTCAGACTTTTTAAGATTGGGTAAAAGTTTCTGAATAATTTTAACTGCCCCTAAAACATTGATTTCAAAATCATTCATGAAATCGTCCACAGAAAGCCGGTTGAAAGGCTTTAAATTAATGCTTCCCGGTGCATAAACCAATCCGTCCACAACCTCCGAGAAAGTAATTTCATCAAGATTTCCTGCAAGAATATCCATTGGGTGAAATTCAATATTCGGATGATGCAGTTCAGGATTTTCCGTTCTCGAAATTCCAATAATTTTGTTTTGTTCTGCAAGTTTTTTTGCTGTTGCAAGTCCGATACCTTTCCCGCAACCGATGATAACAATATTTTTCATAATGATTTATTTGGAGACACTTCTACAAGCTCAGTGCAGCCTCTTTAATACTATTCGTGTAATAATCCGCGCTGTAGGGTGAACCTGTTGAAGCTTTATAATTTTTATTTTTTTGTACTTTTTGGGGTTAAATAAGCTGTGGTTTCAGATTACCTTTTCGATATTCTATTGTTGCTGATAATCTTTTGCCTGCTGCATTTAAAGCGGCTGATTTCCTTGCTTCTTTTCTTCAAATGTTTTTGGCTCACTCCGGAATTCACTCTTTTTCTCCAAAGCTTAAAACTTGATGCTTTCAGTTCCAAACGCATTAGTTCAATCACCTCCGATTCACTGATTCCAAATTGAAAGTGTATTGCTTCAAATGGCGTTCTGTCTTCCCAGGCCATTTCGATAATTCTGTCGATTTCCTGTGTGTTTAGGTTCTTGTTCATTTTATTTTAGTTTTAACTGAAAATCTTTCAATAAAATCTTTTGCCATTTCTAAATGCCGTTTTCTCTTTTCTGCTGGCATTTTCTCCAGCGTTCTCAGCATCATTCCCAATCTTGGATTTTTTGCAAAGAAATCTTTATGGTCATTAATAAAATTCCAGAATAAGGCATCCCATTGTTCTGCCCATGCTCCATCCGGATAATCACTCATTTTTTTGAGGTAATTGCTTCCGCTGATGTAGGGCTTTGTACTCATTTTTCCGCCATCCGAAAAACTGCTCATTCCATATACATTAGGAACCATTACCCAATCGTAAGAATCGATGAACATTTCCATAAACCATTGATATACTTCATCATGGTTGTATTGACAAAGATTCATAAAATTCGCAAAAATCATCAGTCTTTCAATGTGATGCGCATAGCCGGTTTTCAGAATTTTCTGAAGCGTACTGTCGATCGGTCGGATTCCTGTTTGAGCGGTATAAAAAGATTGCGGGAGCTTTTGCTTATGTTTCCAGTAATTTCTGTTTCGTTGATAGGTGCCTTTATAGATGTAAATGCCACGCACAAATTCCCGCCAACCTAAAATCTGCCGTACGAAACCTTCCAGAGAATTCACCGGAATATCATTTTCTTTAGCAAACAGGATTGCTTTTTTTAAAACATTTTCAGATGTTAAAAGTCCTACATTCATCAATGGAGAAAGTACGCTGTGATGCAGAAAATGTTCTCTTTCTACAATACTGTCTTCATAAATTCCGAATTCCAGAAAACGGTTTTCCAAAAATTGTTCCAGCCATTTTTCAGCTTCCTTAAAAGTTGTAGGGTAGAGCTGTTCGCCGGTCAGTGTTCCGTAATTTTTTGAAAAATATTTTTCGGTATATTGTTTTGCTTCCTCGTAATATTGATTATTTTCTGGAAAGTGAATTGCAGGTGCTTTTTTATTTTTCGGATATTTTTTTCGGTTTTCCGTATCGTACGTCCATTTTCCGCCAAGCGGTTTTCCTGCTTTCATCAGTATGTTTCGGGTAATTCTTTGCTGCTTGTAGAAATCAGTTTGATGATAAGACTTTTTATCTTCAAAATATTCCTTAAGTTCTTCTTTCGTATTGATGAAAAGCAGGCTGTCCAGAATTTTGAGTTTTAATTTTGTTTCTTTCAGCCTTTTCTCTAGCCAGTTATCGCAAACATCGGTTGTTTTTATTGTTTTAAAACCTTCTTTTTCAAGTTTTAGAAGTAAATTTCTCACGTCCGAAAATTCTGACTGGCTTTCAATGTATTCAACGTCAAAACCTGATTTTTTCAATTCATTTTCATAAAACTTCATTGTTGCCCTGTGAAATGCAATCTTCTGTTTATGAAAAGAATATTGTCTAAAAAACAGAAACTCTTCTACCAAAAATACAGGTTCGCTTTTATCCAGATAATCCGTATCCTCAAAAAGCTGATGCGGAAAAATCAATTGGGCGGTATGTTTTACTGTTTTAGCCATAAACTTCTAATTCTTGATCGGGGCATACATTCCTGCCTGTTTTTAGGATTGAAAACACGGTTATGATGATTATGTACGAATCCGGCAATATACATCCAGTATCCGTAATTGTTGTGAACATCATAATCAATAAGCATTTCTTCAAAATAAGCCGCTGCCATTCTCCAATCCTGTTTCATACAGATTCTGATGAATCAGAGGATGTTGCTTTTTTATTTTTTCGGCATTTTTCACTGCAATATTTTACTTCGTCCCAGTTTCTCTTCCATTTTTTTCGCCAGTTGAAAGGCAGTCCGCAGACTTCACAGATTTTGGATGGTAATCCTGAAGGCATAGTTTTAGTATTTTATTTTTGGACTTAGCTTTAGTAATTCTAATAAAACCCCATCAACAAGCTTAGGGCGACATCTCTAATGTTAATCGTGATATCTTCCATTAAGCCTGATAGGTTCGAAAACAATTAATTACTTACAATAGTTTTTAAAATTGTTAATCACCACATCCTTCGCTTTCAGATCGTGCATCATATTATACAACCCGAAAAACGTCCGGTTCAGGTAAATAAAATGTCTGGAACCACGATTAGTGTTCATTCCTTTCAGGTCACCTGCTTTCGCATATTTTTGTCCGAGGTCGGCAATTTCCTGAAAAAAAGATTCATCTGAAAAATCGAATTTTTCCTGATTAAAAGGTCGTGTAAACAATTCAAGCAATTCGTAGAATAACCTGGCAAAGAAATCTTTTTCCTGTGATGAATCGTCTTCCCGCAGAATTTCCAGCGTAAATAATCTTTCACGGAAAACTTCAGGATTTTTTAGGTTTTCTTCTTTAGCCAATTCAAAATACGGAATGTAAAAATCCTCTGGAATTTCTTTGATACAGCCAAAATCGATGACCAGCAATTCTTTATTTTCAGAGATCAGGAAATTTCCCGGATGCGGGTCAGCATGAACCTTTTTCAGAATATGCATCTGGTACATATAAAAATCCCAAAGTGTTTGGCCCATTTTGTTCAAATCATCCTGAGAATTCTGTTTTTTGGTAAATTCAGAGAAATGAATTCCCGACATCCAATCCATCGTAATGATTTTCTCACAAGAATATTGAGGATAATAATGCGGGAATTTTACATTTGGAAGATGATTGCATTCTTCTGCAAAATGCTGGCTGCGTTTCAGCTCCAGATTATAATCGGTTTCCTCGAACAATTTATCTTCTACTTCCTGAAAGTAAGATTCCGAGCCTTCTTTTTTAATGTTGAACATCTTCATGGCAATCGGCTTTACCATTTTTAAGTCGCTGGAAATACTCTCTCTTACGCCCGGATACTGAATTTTAACCGCCAGTTTCTTATCATCTTTTTTTGCTGTATGAACTTGTCCTATACTTGCAGCATTCACTGATTCGGCAGAAAATTCATCAAAAATATCATCCGGATTTTTTCCGAAATATTTTCTGAATGTTTTCTTTACCAAAGCACCCGATAATGGCGGAACGGAAAACTGTGAGAGTGAAAATTTCTCAACATACTCCACCGGAAGGATATTTTTTTCCATACTCAGCATTTGGGCAACTTTGAGAGCGGAACCTTTAAGTTCTTTTAAAGAATTGTAAATGTCTGCTGCGTTGTCTTCGTTTAGAATTTTGCGGGCTTTATCTTCATTTTTTGTTATTTTGTTTCCGTAATATTTCAGGTAGTTGACTCCAACTTTTGCCCCTGCTTTGAGAAGGCTGCCTGTGCGTTCAATTTTTCCTGTAGGAATTTTATCTAATGTTTTCATTTAGCTCATTTTAAACTTTTCTTTCCATAAAAATTTTCCAAGGTCAATTACCTTTCTCAATGGTTCGTTGTCTATAAGTTCAAAACCTGTATCGATAGTTTTTTCGATGAAAATATCGGTCTTTTCAAAATCAGCAGAAGTATCTTTTTTCCAAAAGTCAATAGCGGAAACCAAATGTAGCCAAAGAACTTCCTGTCTTGATCTCTCGTTGAATTTCCGGATATCTTCTTTCGCTTTTTCAATCATTTCCCATTCCCTAAAATTCAAAGTGTTAACAAATTGCTTGTGAGTTTCCCGAAGATTCTGAAGCGTTTTGATGTTCTGAATTTTATTGTTCCCCAAAATCGATAATACTAATGAACGGTTCATTGTAAGATTTTCAAAGAAAATATAATAGACATTCAGGAGTTTTTCCCTGGTCGTAACTTCGCTGGGAGAATTCACTTCTGAGACAAGCTCAAGAGATTTTGTGAAAAGATGATTCAACATCTCTCTTTCGATCTCATCAAACCCAGAAAAATAATGGTAAAATTCTTTCTCTTCAAAGTTGTTTTCTTTAGCGAAGAGATAAACGTTTTTTGGTTTTTCTCCTTGGTTCAAAAGATAATCTCCGTATAGTTCGAATATTTTTTCCTGCGTGATATTGGTTTGTTCTTGCATAGTAGGATTTATTTTTCAACAAAAATAGTAATTAATTTTATCTTTAATTAAAATAAAGTATAAATATATACTATATAAATGATTTGGTTTTTGAATTATGTCATTTTTTGGAATTTAGGCAGTACCATCAAGAACAATAAAAATAATTTAAGAAAGATGCTTAATGTTCCTGTTCAGGATTATACAATTCTATGGTTACGAAAAAACTTGAGGAATAGAATTTAATTTTGATTATCAGTGTTTTGAAATATTGAGTACTTCGTTGGTACCTGAGTTTTTTGTTGATATAGAGTAATTTTATGTGATTTGTAAAAAGCAACACTGCAAATATCCATGTTCACTACAGATACAGATTGAGATGAAAAATTATAGTGATATCATGGCTTTGGTGTAGGATAGATTTAAATATAAAACACAATTCTAAAAACATATACAATGCAAAAAAAAATTATTATTTCTGGATCCATATTAGTTCCTGTGTTTTTTATGTCCCAAGTGGAGATAAAGAAAACTTCTCCCAATGTGAGCCTTCATATGGAACTGGCAAGTATTTCGGTTCTTAAGGGATAGCTGGGTTTCCTTTCTTAGTAATGATAGCCGGTTGTATGATGATGGTATTTTGCAGTAACCGGAATTGGTTATTCTGCCTTCGGAATACACCATAAGTTTACATTACAATGCCGGTGATGAGTCTATCTTACAATGAATTTGGGAAATGAATCAGCCCACGGCAAGTGCTCATATTACAACGCCTGCTTATTTGCCGGAAAGTAGAAACTTTTCTTTATAGCAATTATCTGCACCATAATCATTTCTTCTTGAAAAAGAATCTTTATTAATTTACTAATTGATCAAAATAGTTAAGTTCTAATTTGTTTTTACGCCTCTGCACTAATAGTTATTTTAAAAGAATTCTGATTCTAAAAACATATAAAATTTATTTAAAAGCATGAAAAATTTATTTTTATTCTGTATAATCCTGGTTTTTGGATTTTACAAATCACAAATTGGTATCAATACTCCTATACCTAAAGCGACATTAGACGTGGAAGGAAAAGCTGCAAGCTCCAACACAGCAGATGGTTTTATACCTCCCAGATTAACGGGGGATCAATTAAAAGCAAAAGATAACGTTTATTCAACTAATCAAACAGGTTCTATTGTTTATGTTACAGCGGCAACAAATTCACCTTCTGCAAAAACGATCAATGTAACTGCTATAGGATATTACTATTTTGATGGGGCTATATGGAAATCTCTTGTTACACCAGGGTCTGGCGGTACAGTAGTAGGATATAGTGCATTAGTATATGGTAATAGTGTTCCATGGACTGTTGACAATACTATTACTACATTTGATATAAGCCAGGGAAGCGGTAACCTGGCATCGTGGAGAACAAACAACACTACGCTTACTGTTCCCGCTAATCAAGGGGGAACATATATAATATCATATACAGCAGGGCTTTTAATAAATGGTAGCGTTCCAAATACTTATTCCTTCATGGCTTATCCTGCTAAGAACGGTACCCAGATAGGTAATCGTTCCACAACGGCAGTGCCTGGAGGGTCAACAAATTATAGTAATGAAACAGTTTCCAATACTTGGAGTGTAATAGTAGATTTAGTACCTGGGGATCAGATTCAAATGAGAGGATTTACCTACCTTGCGTCTGGTACTCCTACTTCTTTCAGAGTTGTACGTTTATCATTAGAAAAAGTAAACTAATTTTAGGAAAATAAAAGTAATTCTTCCTGAAATAGGTTGGTATACAATTAAACAATGAACCTGTTTAAACTCTTTCTTTGAAAAAGTTTAAACAGGTTTTTATATTGTTCTTGAAGTACCAGTAATACCGTAAAAAGCTAGTCATTACTTTCCCTTATTATATTAGTAATAGAAAAATCTTATCAGTATATCTTATTTATAAAAAATGTAAAAAATACATTTGCACTCTTTTTATTGTGATTTGCTTTCTGATAAAAGCATGATGATAATTATTAAAAGTGATAAAATAATTTTATGATAAATAATCAGTTTATTACTGAAAAATTTGGATTTCTCGGACTTGATTTTATACAGGAACTTGAAAAATGCAGTATAGTTACGGATATGAAATCTAAAATAGAGATTGTAAGCCCGGGCCAGAGAATTCATTATGTGCCTATTCTTATTAAAGGATCTGTAAGAGTTTTTACCCTTAATGAAGGACGGGAGCTTCTATATTATTATATGAAGCCTGGTGAGAGCTGTATCATGACTTTTGCCTCTATTTTTAAAAACTGTATAAGTTCCGTATATGCATGTACTGAAGAATCATCAAAAGCTCTATTGATTCCTGTTTCCAGCCTGCTTAATTTGATGGGAAGGTTTCCTGCGATGAATAATTTTTTCTATAATGAATATGATAACCGGTTTACTTCATTGATGAGTATGGTTAATGATGCTGTTTTTCATAAACTAGATACCAGGGTTCTCAATTATATCAGCCAGCGTGCTGCTGTCACCGGAAACAATCCTGTAAAAATTACCCATAAGGATATTGCTTTAGGCTTAGGAACATCCAGAGAAGTGATAAGCCGTGTTCTTAAAAAGCTTGTGAATGAAGCCCGGATTATTCAACATAAAACGGCTATTGAGATAATAGCCGAAAAAACATAACTGAATTATTCAATAATGATTATTTTTTTTATATGATCCTTTAAAAAAGCAAGGCTTCCCTCAGCTAGCTCCTGTGCATTATAAGGTGATTTTTGCCATAGTGAAACCTTTTCCTGCATTCCCGGAACTGAGGAACTGAAGTTTTCGAGAACCAGGTTTCCCTCAAAATCAATTTTCTTCAATGCAGAGAAAAACTCTTCCCAACTGACAGTTCCTTCTCCCAGCATGCCCCGGTGGGATTCTGTAACATGAATATGCTTCAGCATTTTTCCGGAATTGACAATGGGGTCATAAAAATTATTTTCCTCAATATTCATATGAAAGGTATCAAGGTGAAGGAAGAGATTGTTTTTCCCTGCCTTCTTAATAAGCTCCAGAACATTTTCTGCCGTATTACAGACATAGGATTCGTAGCGGTTAATAGGTTCTATGGCGATCTCTATATTCCTGGCTTGGGCATAATCTGCCACATTGCACCATACTTCAGTGATGATCTCTTTTTCATTGTCTGTAAGCGGTTTACCGGTAAATACACCAATTCCGCTATGTAATACTCCTGACAGGAGGTTGGTTTCCAGTTCATCTGCTTTATCAATTGCTTTTTTGATCAGTTTTTCTGCAGCTTCAGGATAAAACGCAATATGAGCCTCTTTTGGAAGATTTAATGAGCATACAACTTCCAGATGATTCTCTTTGAGCTGTTTTTTTACCGTAGCTGCATCAAAGTTCATTGAATTCGGTAACAGTATTTCGATGAGGTCAAACCCTGCCTGTGCGGTTTTTTCTATAGCATATTTTCCTGATTCTGCGTCCCATAGCGGAGTGATCCATGAGAGTAGGGAAGCTCCAAATTTTATATTCATATATTTTCTTTATTTTATATTAAAAGATCCACCATTCTGTCCGTATTCCGAAATAAGTTCCGAATCTTTTTGCACCTGACTGTTGTAAAAACGGTGAATAAAGGCTGTTCATAGCCTGATCATTATATCTTGATACTTCTGCAATAAAACGGATGTGGGGCCTTGCCCAGACACTTCGTTCCGCAGTGGGAACAATGGTGGGAGCCAGGACCAGTTTCATCATTGATGCTGCATTCTGGGTTCCGTTTTTCCGTGTTGCATAATGAAACTCAGAAAGAATATGAAACCAGTTGTTAAAATAATAAGTGGCTCTGATTCCCGTATTAAATTCTGTTTTCCTGTTGAAAATTTCACGGTTATAATAGTCTGCAGCTTTATCATTGCTGGCTGAACCTCCTTTACTTTTGGTGAAAACGGCATAGGGATTAAGTGACCAACGGTTTGAGATATTCCAGAGAAAATGTTCAACAACAGTAAAAGAGTAGGCTCCTTTGTATGTTTTCGTGATCTCATCCGGGGCTCCGTAGGTACGCCAGGTCTGTGTATTTCCATTATCGCCCCCATTGGCAATTCCGGTTCCATATCTCACAGAAATCTGATTGAATGAACCGGGGATTTTTGTTGGGATGTCTGTATTTAATTTAGCTCCAAAAACCCAGCCCCGGTCTGATGGATATTGCTCAACGGAATTTTCGCCTGACTTTTCTACATGATGAAATTCTGCCAGCAATTTCAGCTTATGCTTTGCATTTTTAAATGGCAGTGTATGCTCCAGGACAAAAACTTCTCTCTGCCTGTAGATAAGGTTTTTTGATCCGCTAATCACATTCGTATAAGAATATGGAGTTGAATTGCTGGCTGCGGTATCAATAGCTGCCGGGAAAAACATTGAAAACCTTGTATTTTTATGTCTTACTCCCCAACCGGTTGCCGAATGGTCATCAAAATAGAAATAATCTGCAATATGAATGTCATCATACCTCAGCCATCTTGATCCTGCCCATACATCCCAGTCACTTCCCATAATATTTCTGGCCTCAACAAATGCTTCCGGAAGGGCAATAATCATTCCCTGATTGGATTTTGAATCTACATTTCCCAGGAAAGTACCGCCAGAGTAAAAGCTCAGTCTTGCCTGCATATCGATTTTTGTACTTTTTGTACTGTCACCATTTACCACCGGGCTAAAGTGGAAAGCGGGTAAAAAGTCTACATAATCTCCCTGATCCATTCTGCCTCCTAAAGATCCCTGATTGTTCAGATTCAGCTGTCTTCCTGTTTTTCCATCGGCATTCGGGGAATAACCCGCTCCAATTCTGCCGGTTGTCCCAAAGGAAAATTTTTTGTTGCTTATTGTGATCTGGGCATTAGTTCCCCCGCCGGCACATACAAGTAAAATGCACCAGGCTAATAAAAGCTTTGTTTTCATAGGGATTATTTAAGTGTTTTAGGCTTGTAGAACTTTAATGCAAATAGTAAAATAACCACGTAGCAGAGAATGGGAAGGAGATAAGCATGAGCAATATCTTTTTCTGCAATTCTACCCATTATCGGGGGAAAAACAGCTCCTCCAAACATAGCCATAACCAGGAATGATGAAGCCTGCTGAACTTTTGACCCTAATCTTTTAAGTCCAAGGCTGAAGATTGTAGGATACATTACACTCAGGAACAAATTGAGTAAAATAAGACTTATGAATGAGACCCATCCGAAACTCTGAGAAATAATCAGACAAAGAACAATATTGCATGCAGTAAAGATTGCCAGCAACTTATTGGGAGCAATGAACCTCATCAGGAAGGTTCCGATAAATCTGCCGATCATCATCATGGCCATACTTAAGGAAAAATAATAAGATGCCTGTATCTCGGGCAGGTGCATTTTCTCAACCCCGTAATTGATAAAATAAGCCCATGTTCCGCCCTGTGCGGCAATATTAAAAAACTGGGCAATGACTGCAAATATAAAATGCCTTTGCTTATAGAGCGGTGCATGAGGATCCGATACAGTAAGGTCTTCTCCATTCTCATTTTCTGAAATAATAATATCTTCCGCATGAGGATCTTTGAGATCAGGAACTCTGATAAAGCTGAAAATAATAGTGATTGCCAGAATTACAATACCAATCCATGTATAAAGATTTTTTACAGAATCCAGAGAACCGGTTCCCGAATCAGGAGTTCCGAAAATGAAATAGCCGCCCAGCAGGGGGCCAATGATAGCCCCCAAACCATTAAAGGACTGGGCGAAGTTTACTCTTTGATCACTTGTTCTTTCGTCACCCAAAGCAGCTACAAAAGGATGAGCTACAGTTTCAAGGGTTGCCATTCCCATTGCCAGTACAAAAAGGGCTAATCTGAAAAAGTCAAATGAAGAAGTATTAGCTGCCGGAATAAACAAGAAAGATCCCAATGCAAACAATGACAGACCTAAAATTACGCCCAATTTATAGCCCAATTTTTTCATAAACAGGCCTGCCGGAATGCCCATAAGTGCATAAGCCCCAAAAATGGAAAGCTGTACCAGCCCTGATTTGGATTTTGAAATGTGAAGAACATTCTGAAAATGTTTATTCAGTACATCACCCATGGTAAGCGCAATGGCCCAGAAAAAGAATAGGGAAGTAACGAAGGACAGGATGATATAGTATTTTTTATCTGTAAATTTTGGAGTATTCATATAGTGTGTTTTAAGAGGTTTTACAGCTGTTTTCTTCACTGAATGCCTTGAAATCTTCATAAGTATAATCCGGGCATGCTCCGGATTTCGAAGTGATAAAAGCTCCCAGTGCCGTTGCCTGTTTCATAATCTCTTCCGGGGATTTTCCCAGAATTCTTTTAGACAGGAAGCCGGCCAGAAATGAATCTCCACTGCCCACAGTGTCTGCAATCTCAATATGAACAGCCGGGAAATTATAAGCAGTATCACCTACAAAATATCTTGCACCTTTGCTTCCTTTGGTAAGAACAATTTCATTCAGATTAAAATAAGTTTGAATATGTCTGATGCTGGTATCTTCATCAATATAATCTTCACCCAGATATTCAAGAATTGTTCTAAGCTCTGCCTTATTCATTTTAACAAGGTCAGCTTTATGCAATAATTTTTTGATGAATTCAAAATTGATAAAAGGAGGACGGAAATTGACATCAAAAACCCTAAATTTTGAATACTCCAAAAGTTCCAGCAGCGTATTTTGGGAAGTTTCACTCCTTGTAACCAGACTCCCAAAAACAAATGCCTCTGAATGCTGAATAAGTTCCTTATGTTCCGGAAGAGTCCGGATATAGTCCCAGGCAACTTCCTGTACAATATCATATTTAGCTTCTCCATGCTCATCAAAATCAGCAAGTACTGTTCCTGTAGCCTTTTCCTGGTCTATCTGAATAAAATCTGTTGTTATTCCCCAATCCTCAATTTGGTTAAGAAGCTGGTGTCCTAATTGATCGTTTCCTATCCTGCTGAGCATTTTGGTATCAATTCCCATTTTAAAAAGATTGTAGGCTACATTAAAAGGGGCACCACCAGCTCTGGAACCGGAAGGGAAGATGTCCCAAAGGACTTCTCCGAAGCATACGGCATAGTTGGATTGATTTGTTATCATAAAGGTTAAACGTTTAAGTTAGTATTTAAAAAAAATATTTTATATAAAAATTGGTTATTTTAAAGATGCTTTAGGAACCAGTTTTGCGGATAATGTTACCCGTTTTCCTGTTGCTGTATAATTACTGATCTGTTCATCCAGCAGCTTAATAGCTTCTTCAGCCATTTCCTCAATAGGCTGTTGGATGTAAGTGATCTCTGTTGGGAAAAGGTCATATGCATCCGTTTCATCAAATGCTACAACTGATACCTGCTCCGGAACTTTTATATTATTTTTGACAATATAGGATAATCCGGCTACTGCAAGTTTATTACTGGAAAAATAGAGTGCTGCATTCGCCGGTGTTTTTCCAAGCATCATTTCAAGCTGCAAATGTACTTCCTTTGCTATATTATCTAATCCTACCAGAATATATTGTACTTCCACTGGCTTTTCTGAAGATCTTACTGCCTTTTCAAAACCATACTGGCGGTCTAGCAGGTGAGGAAGTTCAGTTTTATATCCGATGTATATTATTGTACTAAAATCTTTTTTAAGCAGTAAATGAGTTGTGGTTTCTGCAATTTCTTGATTATTGATTGTTATGCCTGCAATTTCAACTTCTTTAAGATATCTGTCGATGGTAACAATAGGGTACTTATTATTGATGAGGTTTTCAAGTGTTTTTTCTGATCCTGCTACCGGGGCAACAATCATTCCGTCTACCTGTTGCTGTGAAAAGAGCTCTGTAAGCTTTTTAAATTTTTCTGCATTTTCATCAGAACTGCCGATAATCAGTGTATAGCCTAATTTTAGAGCCTTGTCTTCCAGGTTCCTTGCCATATGCGAGTAAAACTCATTTGATATATCTGCAACAATAAGCCCAAGAAGCTTTGTCGTATTGGTTTTAAGGCTTTTTGCTATTTTATTGGGAGTGTAGTTAATCGTTTCAGCAATGTTAAAAATTTTTTTTCTTGTTTCTTCACTGATGCGCTGGCCCTCCTTTTTGTTAAGAACATACGATACTGTGGCAACGGAAACTCCTGCCAGTGTAGCTATATCTTTTATAGAAGGTCTTTTCATTTGATTATTTAGAACGCAAAAGTATTTCATAAAATAGTAAAAAAACAATAGCGGATTTTTTTGGTGGTTTAAGAAAATAATGTAATTTCGCGGATTTTTTAATTTAACTTTAATTATCTGTATTTCAATTAGTTGCATTTTTATGATTATTTTAGTATTAACAAATTGTTACATTATTTTATCAAGGTTATTAAATTTGGTTAAACGTTTATCCAGAAAAAAATTAAATATTATATATTTACAGGATTTTCTTATTATTAAAAAATTATTCACAGTTAAATTTATAATCAATATGAAAAGGTTTTTAAGCATTATTTTTATTACTGCAGCATCTTACCTGTCTGCTCAAACAGGAATTAACACAGATGATCCAAAAGCTACCTTAGATATAACTGCAAAAAAGGAAGCTCTGAAAATTGACGGATTATTGCCTCCAAGATTAACATTAGCAGAGCTTACAGCAAAAGGCAATACTTTATATGGTGCGGCGCAGGATGGTGCCATTATTTATATAACCACTATATCCGGAGGGGGTGATACTCAAGGTCAGAGAGAATATATTGTGAGTAAGGGGCTTTATCTATTTGATGCTGAAGCGGCAAATAATGAGGGACGCTGGATGTGTTTATATTGTTTTGCTCCTATCTGATAAAAGATTAAATTTTAATCACTATCAAGCGGCTTTAGTCCGCTTTTTTTTATTTTGAAAAGTTGCTCCCAAAATATTTTTTAATGTCATTAAATATATTTAGTTTTGTTTCTAAACTATTTATTTAATAAACAATATGTCTGATGAATTAATTCTTCGTTTTAGGGCAGTCAGTAGACAGTATTCTGATGCCTCCTTACTGATGCATGAAGCAATCGCCAGGAAAGCAGGTTTAACAGGTTCTGACCATAAATACCTGGGGCTTATTCTGCAACATGAGAAATTGACTGCGGGTGAAGTTTCAAAGCTTACCGGATTAACAAAAGGGGCCGTAACAGGTCTTTTGGACCGCCTTGAATCTAAAGGGCTCATCCATAGAAAGTTCACCCGCGATGATAGAAGAAAAGTTATTATTATCCCTGATCTTCAGAATAGTATGAAACTTTTGCAGCCGTTATTTAATGATTTACAGGAAAAAACAGCTCCTGTTATCAATAGCTTTTCTGAAGATGAGATAAAAATTATTGAGCGTTATTTCCAAATGGCGGTTAATGTTATGAAGGATTTTACAGATAATCTGAATAAAACTTAAAAACAATAATAATGGAAAATATAACTGTAAATTATTTGCATAGAGCTGAAATATGGTTGTGCCTGGCCACTGTCATTTATTTTTTTATTAATGGAGCTCAGGTTTTTGAAACGCTGGTTTTGGTTCCCAAATGGACTGCTTCGCCGCCTCAGAGTTTGAAAATTTTATCTGACGATAACGGAATGAGTTTAAAAACCTTTTGGATTGTATTTCATTCAATTCATGAAGTTGTTTTTATTATGGCTGTTATTTTCTGCTGGAAAATAGACCCTGTAAGAAATTGGCTTATCGTATTGTTTGCTGTCCATTTATTAGTACGGATCTGGACTTTATCCTATTTTGCACCCAATATTATAGATTTCCAGGGAATGTCAGATCAGCCGTCTCTCACAGATACTATTACTGCCAGGATTTCAAGGTGGCAATTACTGAACTATATTAGAGTTGCTGTTTTTATAGCGGTGTCAATAGGATTTATTCCTGTATGTGTTAAGCTGTTTTCAATGCGTATTTAAATAATGCTTATTGGTATCGGATAATTGTGTTCCAATGTTCTTTTGTTTATTTATATACTATTTTAATTAATAACAATATAAAAGTATATTTATTTCAACCTGTCTTTTAGGGGCAGGTTTTTTTATGTTTTATATTTAATTTACTGTAAATCATATATTTATGTTTTGTTTTTTATTAAATTATTTAAAATAAGCAATTGGTGATTCTAAGATTTTAAAAATAAAATTAAAATTAAAGTGTATTTATACACTTTAATAAGTATATTTGTATACTAATTTGTTTGATATGAATTTTGATCTTATAAAAGCAGTTGTAGAACTTGTTCAGCAATTTGTAGAACAAAATGAGGGTAAAACGATATACAGCAACGATCTTCAGGGGTTTACAGAATGGATCAACGCTTCCCATAAAGCTGGTTCCGGGTCAGAAGATCCGGATTGGATAGGGAAGGAGTCCGGAAGAAGTTCTGATAGCATCATCAATACCTTATTGATAAGAATGGGGAAGTATGCAAAATCTTACTCCCGCTCAATCGGCAGTTCAGTTTTTTCAAGTCAGGATGATTTTATTTATCTGATAAGCCTCAAAACTATGGGAGCCATGACCAAAATGGATTTAATTAGACATAATGTGCATGAGAAATCTCCAGGTATACTTATCATTAACCGTTTAATCCGTAATGGTTGGGCAGTGCAGACAGTGTCCCCACAGGATAAAAGAACAAAACATATCCAGATAACAGAAAAAGGGCTTGCTGTATTGGAAGAGCATATGGATGAAATCCGTAAAGCTTCAAGGGTGGTAGTAGGCAATCTGAACTACTCTGAACAAATGCTGCTCATAGCCATACTCTCTAAACTGGATGAATTTCACGATTCTCTTTATCGTAAGAAACTGGAATATAGAGATTTGCTGGATGCTGCGTATAAAAGACTTAACTGATTCAGGGTTAAAGCTCCTGTTAAAACTATTAAATAAATAACAATGAATACTGGAAACTTAAGAAAGAGAATTGCGGTAATAGGTTCTGGATTTTCCGGGCTGTCTGCTGCGGCCTATGCTGCAAAATCAGGAAATGAAGTGCATGTATTTGAGAAGCATAACCAGCCTGGCGGCCGAGCAAGACAGTTTAAGACAGATGAGGGATATGTTTTTGATATGGGACCCAGCTGGTATTGGATGCCGGACATTATTGAAAGTTTTTTCGCTGATTTTAATTGTAAAGCATCCGATTTTTTTGAACTGCTTTCTTTGAATCCTCAGTTTGAGATGGTCTTTGCAAAAGACAAGGTTTCTGTTCCTGAGAAAAATGAAGATATCCGCGATCTGTTTGAAAGTATAGAACACGGAGCAGCCGGGCAATATGATAAATTTATGCAGTCTGCTCAATATAAATATGAAGTGGGAATGAAAGATTTTGTAACAAAACCCTGTTATAACTGGCTTGAATTCGCTTCTTTGAAAATAGCAGGAAGTGCACTGAAGCTAGATCTTTTAAGTGATTTCAGGAAGTATGTTTCAGGCTATTTTGATGATCCGAAGCTCAGGTCACTGATGGAATTTCCTGTTATATTTCTTGGAGCTTCTCCGAAGCATATTCCTGCCCTTTACAGTCTTATGAACTACGGAGGGTATGTTTTGGGAACAAAATATCCGATGGGAGGATTTTATCAGCTTGTTCTTGCTATGAAAGAAGTAGCAGAAAAAGAGGGGGTAGCTTTTCATTTTAATCATAATGTACAGAAAATAAATACGGAGAACGGAAAGGCTGTTTCAATAACAATAGAAGGTAAGGATTATGAATTTGATGCAGTAATAGCGTCATCTGATTATCATCACACAGAAACATTAATACCGCAATCTCTAAGGAACTATAATGATGCGTATTGGGAAACGAGAACTTTTGCCCCTTCCTGTCTTATTTATTATCTCGGGATCAAAGGGAGAATTCCTCATTTAAAACATCATACTTTATTTTTCGAAAATGAGCTTGACAATCATATAGACTGTATTTATAAAAATAAGAAATGGCCGTCTGAACCTCTTTTTTATTCATGTTGTCCATCCAGAACAGATCCTGATGTAGCTCCTGAAAACTGTGAAAATCTTTTTTTACTGTTACCTCTTGCACCGGGAATACATGATGAAGAGTCTGTAAGAGAAAAATATCTTGTAGAAATGCTTGAAAGAATTGAGAAACATACCGGTGAAACAGATCTTGTTTCCAGGATCGAATATAAAAGAAGTTATTGTGTAAGTGATTTTATTTCAGATTATAATGCTTATCAGGGGAATGCCTATGGATTATCCAATACATTATCGCAGACGGCGGTCCTGAAACCTAAAATAAGAAACAGAAAGATCAGTAATCTTTTCTATACAGGGCAGTTAACTGTTCCGGGGCCAGGAGTTCCTCCATCAATAATCTCCGGGAAAATTGTAGCAGCTGAAGTTAGTAAACTAAAAATGAAATAATATGAAAAAATTGTTTGATGAATTGTCTTACGAAGTCAGTAAGTACACTACTCAAAAATACAGTACCAGCTTTTCATTGGGAATACTTGCATTGAAGCCATCCATCAGACCGGCTGTTTATGCTGTTTATGGGTACGTGCGCCTTGCGGATGAAATTGTAGACAGTTTTCATGGCTATGATAAAGAAAAGCTTCTGAAAAGGTTAAAGGCAGAAACCTATGATGCACTGGAAGATAGGATTTCCCTCAATCCTATTCTGCATTCATTTCAGGAAACCGTTCGCCAGTATGATATTGATCTGCAATTGATAGATCAGTTTTTACACAGCATGGAGATGGATCTCCATTCAATTGATTATAACTCAGAGTTGTATAAAGAGTATATCTACGGATCTGCGGAAGTGGTTGGTCTGATGTGCCTGCAGATATTTACAGAAGGTAATAAACAGCAATATGAAGCACTTAAACCGTTTGCGATGAAGCTTGGATCTGCTTTTCAGAAAGTTAATTTTTTACGGGATCTGAAAGATGATTATCAGATTTTAGGACGAACCTATTTTCCATCTTTGAATATGTCTGTCTTTGATAATACAATAAAAGCCAGTATTGAAAAAGAAATTGAAGAAGAATTCAAAGAAGCATTGCAGGGTATTAAAAAGCTGCCGGGATCTTCCATATTTGGAGTTTACCTGGCATACAGATACTACATGTCTTTGTTTGAAAAAATAAAGAAAACAAGTTCTCAGAATATGTTGCAGCAAAGAATAAGAATTGCTAATTCACAAAAGCTGCTGGTGGCGTTTAAAAGCTATATACGTTACAAATCTGCTTATTTCTGACAGTTGAATTGATGAAAAATTAATTCTTTGGAAAGTATAATAAATCAATAAAAAATAATGATGTACAGGTTATATAGAGAGCAGCAGCTGAATTGCACTATTGAAACAGCATGGAAGTTTTTCTCATCTCCTCATAATTTATCAGAGATAACCCCTGAGAGCATGAATTTTGTGGTTCTTTCAGATGTAAAGGATAAGCCTATTTTTAAAGGAATGGAAATAGATTACACGGTCTCTCCCTTGTTAGGAATTCCCATGAGGTGGAAGACCATTATCAGCCAGGTAGAAGACGGTAAGAGCTTTACAGACTTTCAGAAAGAAGGTCCGTATAAACACTGGAATCATTTTCATGAATTTATTCCTAATGACAACGGGGTACTTATGAAAGATACTGTAGATTATGAACTCCCGCTGGGGGTTTTAGGTAAAATAGCTCATCAGCTATTTGTAAAAGAAAAACTCAAAAGTATTTTCGATTTCAGATACAGGGTTTTGAGTGACCTTTTTAACAATAAGCATAATTAAAATGAATTTTCTGATCGTTATAGGGGTATTTATTTCCATGGAAGGGGCTACATGGCTTATCCACCGGTATATTATGCATGGTTTTCTGTGGAGTCTGCACAGAGATCATCATGATCATAGTCATAATGGGAAACTTGAAAGAAATGATCTGTTCTTTTTCATTTTTGCAAGTCCGGCTATTGCTTTATTATACATGGGAGTAAAGCAGAATTTCAGTTATTGGTTTTTTATCGGTCTCGGAATAAGCCTTTACGGGATGGCCTATTTCTTTGTACATGATATTTTTATCCATCAGAGAGCAAAGGTTTTTACCCAAACAAAGAACCCGTATTTCCTTGCCATCAGGCGAGCCCATAAGCAGCATCACAAACATTTGGGAAAAGAAGATGGAGAATGTTTCGGTTTTCTGTGGGTTCCTGTTAAATATTTTAAAATGTATTTCAATAAAAAATGATGTCTTATACTTACATACTGATTAATTTTTTCACCGTCATTATTTGCTTTTTGGCCTCTTTTGACGGAAGGATACAGTTTAATAAGCTTTTCGGAAAGTTTCTGGTTTCTTCAACCATCGTGGCCATTCCTTTTATTATCTGGGATATTGTGTTTACTGCAAAAGGAGTATGGTGGTTTGATCTCAATTATACCCTGGGGTTTAAAATAGCAGGGCTTCCCATTGAAGAATGGCTGTTTTTTTACTGCATTCCTTTCTCCTGTGTTTTTACTTACTATTGCTTTGAAAAATTTTATACGCTGGCTTTGGCTAATGCTTTTAATAATGTCATAGTATTTACATCTGTTATTGTTCTCGGTGTCGTAGGACTTCTTTATTATGAAAGAATATATACTTTGCTGACGGTAATTGTAACGATACTTACACTTTGCTATCTGCATTTTATAGCCCAAAAAGAATGGATTGGAAAGGCCAGCTTTGTATATCTGGTTTTAATGCCCGGCTTTTTTGCAGTTAATGGAATCCTGACAGGATCTTTAATTCCTTCGCCGGTTGTTAATTATAATCCTGATGACTTTATAGGGATCAGAATGGGAACTATTCCTGTGGAAGATGCTGTTTATGGTTACAGCCAGTTTTTACTCAATATATACTTCTTTAAAAAAATAACTAAAAATGAAAAATAGAATCATATTTACGCTGTTAATAAGCTTCGGACTTTTACATGGAGTGATCTCCTGTTCTTCTATGCCTGAAAAAGCAAAGCCTGTCAGCCATTTTGATGTCAACCGTTATTTGGGCACATGGTATGAAATAGCCAGATTCGATTATCGGTTTGAAAAAGATCTTGATAACGCAATGGCGCAGTATAGTCTTAATAAAGACGGAAGTGTAAAAGTAGTCAATAGTGGATATAATTTTAAAAAGAACAAGTGGGTATCAGCCGATGGTACAGCCAAATTTAGAGGAGACAGGAATACGGCTGCACTGAAAGTAAGCTTTTTCGGCCCTTTTTATGCCGGATATAATGTAATTGCACTGGAAGATTACAAATATGCATTGGTTGCTGGCAAAAATTTAGATTATCTGTGGATTCTTTCCCGTGAGAAAGTCATTCCGGAACATATAAAGCAGAATTTTATCTCCAAAGCTCAGGAGATCGGTTATGATACCTCCAGACTCATTTGGGTGAAGCAGGATAAAAAAAGCCCGTTCGACAAATAGATTTATAGTAATTTAAAATCAGAAAAAATGCTCAAAATACAAGCACAATCAAAAATACCTACAGATTTTGGAATATTTACTGTATATGCATTTTCAGAAAATGAAAAAGACTGGAGTCCACATTTGGTTTGGGTGGCAGAAAATACAGATTTTACAGGAACGGTAAATGTACGTTTTCATTCGGAATGCATAACAGGAGAAGTTTTTCATTCCAAAAAATGTGAATGTGGACAACAGTTGGATGCTGCCATGAAATATATGTCTGAAAATGGCGGGGTCATCATCTATCTCCGACAGGAAGGAAGAAATATAGGAATTATCAATAAACTTAGAGCCTATGCACTTCAGGAAGAAGGATTTGATACTGTTGAAGCCAATCTTAAACTGGGGCTTCCGGCAGATGGAAGAAACTTTGATATAGCCGTTGAAATGCTCAATATTCTGGAGATCAGTGAGATTAATCTGCTGACCAATAATCCGGATAAGATCAGATCCATAGAGAATAGCGGAATCGTTCTCAATAGCCGGATTCCCCTGGAAATTGATTCCAATGAAGTGAATGAAAGCTATCTTGCCAAGAAGAAAATATACTTTGGCCATCTTTTGGAGAAGATATAATGCCTTATCTGGCGTATAAAGTTTTTTTACTTTACATTTAAATTCGGTCGTCATGGAAAAAATTCTGCTTACCGGTGCTACCGGATATATTGGTAAAAGAATGATCAGTGTCATTGCCGCACAGGGATATAAAGTGATATGCTGCTGCAGGGATGTTAATCGGTTTGAAACCGGTATGGATATTGATGATAAGCGTATTGAAGTTATTGAAGTTGACTTTCTGAAACCTGAAACATTAAAGAATATTCCTGAAGATATTTCAGGAGCATATTACCTCATGCATTCCATGAGTACTGCTGAAGATTACGAGGATTCCGAAAAGAAATGTGCCTCTAATTTTTCTGAATACATAGAAAGAACACAATGTAAACATATCGTCTATCTTTCCGGCCTTGTTAATGAAAAACAACTGTCAAAACATTTAAGCTCAAGGTATCAGGTTGAAAAAATTCTGATGGAGGGTAAAGTTCCTGTTACTGTTCTTCGAGCAGGTATTATTATTGGTTCCGGAAGTGCTTCTTTTGAAATTATAAGAGATCTTGTTGAAAAATTACCTGTGATGATCGCTCCCAAATGGCTTTATACGAAATGCCAGCCGATAGGAATTGCGAATGTTCTGGATTTTCTCATTTTTGTTTTATTTAAAGAGCAGGCTTACCGGAAAGATTTTGATATAGGTTGTGATGATGTTCTTACCTATAAGGATATGTTGCTGAAGTTTGCTGAAGTAAGAGGATTAAAAAGAACTATTTTCACACTTCCGGTGATGACTCCAAAACTTTCTTCCTATTGGCTGTATTTTATTACTTCAACCTCTTATAATCTGGCAAAGGCGCTTGTGGGAAGTATGAAAGTGGAGGTTGTCTGCAGGCCGGAAAGTCTGGCCCGGATTAAATCCATTACACAGATACAGCCGTTTTCTTATGAAACCGCACTCAAAAGGACGTTGGCAAAAATTCAGTCTAATGAAATAATCTCAAGCTGGAAAGACAGTTTCATCAGCAGCCGGAATGATTCAACCTTAAAACAATATCAGGATGTACCGAAATTTGGCTGTTTTACAGATCTCAGGAGCGAGGAGTATGACAACAGGGAAGCTTGTGTGAACAGGATCTTTGAGTTGGGAGGTAAGAATGGGTGGTACGGACAGGGGCTCTGGAAAATAAGAGGCTTTATTGATAAACTTTTTAGCGGGCCGGGCCTCAGACGGGGAAGAAGGCATCCTTCGGATCTTAAAGAAGGAGACGCATTGGATTTCTGGAGAGTATTGTATGCTGACCGTAGAGAAGGCAGGCTTATCCTGCTGGCTGAAATGAAACTTCCTGGTGAAGCATGGCTGATGTTCAAGGTTCATAAGAATAAACTATGGCAGAAAGCTGTATTTCGTCCAAAAGGTCTGTGGGGGAGAATGTACTGGTTTATGGTGCTTCCGTTTCATGGGTTTATTTTTAAAGGAATGATTAAAAAGCTTTGCGGAAGTAAATAATCTATTTTTCCTATTAAGATGTAAAATATCTATTTGTTTGAATATGAGTAGGGTAGAAGAAAATAAGATAAAGCTTTCAAGGGTAATTTGAGATTTTAAGAAATTTTAACATCCTAAATCAGTTTTTAGGCATAAACATTGTTTATTTATATACCAATTACTAAAATATTATATTATGAATAATTCAGATTACAACAAAGCGGAAAATGCAGTTAACGAAACAGAAAACTCTTTAAAAAATGCAGCTGATAATGCAAAGTGGAAGATCAGTGAATTAGCAGATAAAGCGAAAGATTACATCAATGAAAAAAGAGATAATGATCAGGAAGCTACCCAGGAAGACTGGTTGGAAAGAGTAAAGTCAAATGTTTCTGATGCATGGGAAGATATTAAGGATAAAGCGGATGAAGCATGGGAAAAGACCAAAGATGCCGCTGAAGACGTGAAGGCAGAATGGAGAAAGAAGACCAATTAAGTTAGTTTAATAATTGACCGGAACTTTTCAGTTCCGGTCATTTTTTTGTTTTCAAATGGTTTATTTGTATTCTTTTTTTTGCGTGTATACCCACTTTTCAATAAAATAGCAGAAGTGGATTAGAATTTTTAGTATAAAATTTTGCGTCCCTCCAGTTTTATGATTTCATTACTAACCATCTTTTTTACAGTTCTGATCACGGTTTCAACTCTCAATCCGGTAAGGTCGGCAATTTGCTGACGGGTAAGTTCTATAGGAAAACACTGCTGGCAGTCTCCGTCATGATAACTTTTCAGATAATCCAATAATCCTTTAAGGCGCTGAACAGGATCTGCCGATGCCATATTCCGGACCATTAAACTGTTGTAATATAATCTTTGCGATAAACACATATTCATTTCCAGCGAAAGATCAGGGTGGCTTTTAAGCATTTCCATGAAATTGTTTTTAGACAGTCTCACCACTTCTGTAGTCTGTAAACTTACAGCATTGGTAGGATAAAGCTTATCAATAAACAGAAGCGGATCTCCAAAACTTTGATTTTTGCCAAGGATGTTATGAATAAATTCTTTCCCGTTTTCAGTAAAAGTATTCAGTTTTACTTTGCCGGAGATAATCTGGTAATAATATTGTGAATGTTCACCTTCGTTGAAAATGAATTCCTTAGGTTTATACAACAGCGTTTCACTTCCGAATGAATAAAGAATTTTTGTATCAATATTCATACAGCTTATTGTTTTTTTCATAGCTTGTTTATTTTACTGAAAATTAGGGTGTTTTTTATGAAATATTATAAATAATTTCAATCCTTATGCCATTGATGTTTTTGCGGTAAAATGTGGTATTAAATCCTCAGATATAATCACGTAAAAATTACTGTTTTTTCAAATATTGTAAGTATTTTTGAAGTTAAAGTATCTGTAACTAATTATTGATTTTAACTTCTATGATTTTAATTGTTGATGACAACCAAAGCAATCTTTATTCGCTGCAAAAATTACTCGAATCTAAAGATTTTCAGGTTGAAACGGCCGGCTCCGGTGAAGAGGCCCTGGGGAAAGCACTGAAAAATGACTATGCTTTAATTATTTTAGATGTTCAGATGCCTGATATGGATGGCTTTGAAGTTGCAGAAACACTTGCCGATTACAGTAAGACCAAAGATGTACCTATTATATTTTTATCCGCTGTTAATACAGATAAAAGATTCATTACCCAGGGATATGCTTCCGGTGGTAAAGACTACGTAACCAAACCTGTAGATCCTGAAATTCTTTTGCTTAAGGTGAAAACCTTCTATAATCTTCAGGAGAAGAATATGGCGATGAAAAAAACACAGCAGAATCTGGAGCTGGAAGTGAAGGGAAGAAGAGAATCCCAGGTAACAATGAAGTCCCAGATTGATCATTTCCATCTCATGCTGGAATCCCTTCCCCAAATTGCATTTACCCTCAATGAAGACGGAATCGTTGATTTTGTTAATGGCAAATGGTATCAGTATTCTGATGCAGAACAAAATTTCCCTGAAACCCATCCTGATGATTATAACATCAGGGAAGAACTGGAAAGATGTATGAGAAAGGGAAAGGCCCTGGAATTAGAGGTCAGGATTAAAAATATCGCTTCAGGCAATTACCGTTATCATTTACTGAGAATAACACCTGTATATGAAGAAGAACGCGTTAAAAACTGGGTAGGAACATTTACTGATATTGATGATCAGAAAAAAGTGGAAAAAGAAAAAGATGAATTTTTAAGCATAGCAAGTCACGAGTTAAAAACTCCTCTTACCAGCATTAAAGCTTATGTGCAGCTATTGGAAAGAAAGCTGAAATTAGATAAAGACAGCCCCGAAGCAGGATTTGTTGCAAAAGTTCAGGGGCAGATTGAAAAGCTGAATACCCTCATCACAGACCTTCTTGATGTGTCGAAAATTGAAAATGGAAAACTGAAGATCAATAAAAAGCCGGCTAATCTGGAAAGTGTCATCAGTAATGCCATTGAAACAATACTGCAGACCCATGAGCAACAGGTGAAAATTGAGCGCCACGGAACAAAACCTGATATTTTAATTCCTTTGGATGAGATCCGTATTGAACAGGTACTGATTAATTTCCTGACGAATGCCATCAAATATTCACCCAATAATAATCAGGTAATTGTCACCACTTTTGTGGATAAGGAAGCCCAGGAAGTGAGAGTAAGTGTGACTGATTTTGGAATCGGTATACCTGATTTCAAACAAGATGCAGTATTCAAAAAGTTCTATCGTGTGGAAGAATCTTCATTGCAGTTCCAGGGAATGGGAATCGGACTGTTTATATGTGCTGAAATCATCAAACAGCATCATGGAAGCGTTGGTGTTTCCAGTATCGTAGATGAAGGTTCTACATTTTATTTTACCCTACCTTTAAATTAATTTTCATGCCGAAAAAAATTATACGAAACCTTCAGATTGGAATAGGCCTTTCGCTTTTGATTTTGATTGCAAGCTCTGTGGCTTCATACTGGAGTATTCAGAATCAGATGAATCATCGTGAAAGCCTTTCTCAAAGCAGGCGTTCTGTAACTGCTGTTAAAGATATTCTGGTAGCTCTGCTGGATGCGGAGACAGGAAACAGAGGTTATCAGCTGACTGGGAGAGAGGATTTCCTGGAGCCTTATAAGCGTGGCGTTAGAGAATATTCTAAAGCTTTGGTGCTGGCAGAATCATTGGGAATGCAGGATAAAAACCAGCAGGAAAGACTGGCCGTATTAAAAATAGCAGTCAATCAGGTGATGAATAATCTGAAAAACCTGGTAGAAAACAGACGAAGGGGGATTGTGATGACCCAGCAGCAGATTGTTACAGGAAAAGCCTATATGGATGAATGCCGTAAAATAGTAAGGGATTTTGTACAATACGAAGACCGCCAGGTTGAAATTAAAAACAAAGATCTGAAGCGTTCTTCAGAAACAACGGTCATCTTTATTGTTTTTTCTGCATTGGCTGCCATAGTAGTGACGGCTTTTTTCTATTTTAAAATGCGTGCAGACCTCATCAGAAGGGAAGAGCTGGAGAAAATGCTGAGAGATAAGGACCAGGAAATGACACGCCGGGTAAGTGCCATTCAGAAAATTGCGAACAGAGTAGCCAATGGTGACTATAGTGAGAAAGCAGTAGATAATGCAGAGGATGATCTCGGAGACCTTGTAGAGTCCCTTAATCATATGACTGAATCATTAAAAACATCTTTTGAAAAAATTAATAAAAGCGACTGGCGCCAGAAAGGGCTTGCTTTGCTGAATGAATCCCTGGTAGGAAACAAATCGGTACAGGAAGTTGCCGGTAAAGCTTTACATCAGTTGATTGAATATGGAAACTGCATCAATGGTTCATTGTATCTTTTTGACGATGGGATCCTGAAACTCAATAAAGCTTTCGGCCTGGAAGCCAATATGAAAAAAACTTTTGAACCCGGTGAAGGAATGGTAGGACAGGCTTTCCTGAATGCTAAAACAAGGGTATACAATAATCTTCATGAAGATGATTTTGTAGTCACCTTTGCCAGCAGCACCATCAAGATTTACGGTATCATTCTTATACCAATTTTTGCAGATGGACATGTGATAGGGGTCCTTGAATTGGGATCAACATCCAATTTTGAGGAAGACAGAATCAGCTATTTCGAGGAATGCAGCGTGAATATAGGTATAGCACTGAATGCAGCAAAAGGAAGAGAAAAAGAACAGCAGCTGCTGGAAGAAACCCAGGCACAGTCTGAAGAATTACAGGTGCAGCACTCTGAGCTTGAAAACCTCAATACTGAACTGGAGGCACAGACCCAAAAACTCCAGGCTTCAGAAGAAGAATTGAAAGTACAGCAGGAAGAGCTGATGCAGGCCAATGCAGAACTGGAAGAACGTTCAAGGCTACTGGAAGAAAAAAATCATTTGATCGCTGAACGCAACAATGAGATTCAGAAAAAAGTAGAAGAGCTGGCGCTCAGCACCAAATATAAGTCTGAATTTTTAGCCAATATGTCCCATGAATTGAGGACACCACTTAATTCAATTCTGCTGTTATCCAGGTTAATGGCAGAAAATCCGGATAAAAACCTCAACGAAGATCAGGTGGAATCTGCCAGGGTTATTCAAAGCTCAGGAAGCAGCTTATTGACTTTAATAGATGAAATTCTTGATCTGGCTAAAATAGAATCCGGTAAAATGACCCTGGAATACCAGAAGATTATTATTGAAGACATTATAAAAGATCTGAAAAGCCTTTTCAGCCCTGTATTTCAGGAAAAAGCCCTTCCATTCAATGTTCACGTTGATACAGACGTGCAGGAAGTTATTGAAAGTGACCGGCTGAGAATTGATCAGGTATTAAGG
Source organism: Chryseobacterium bernardetii (assembly GCF_003815975.1). Classification (NCBI taxonomy): domain Bacteria; kingdom Pseudomonadati; phylum Bacteroidota; class Flavobacteriia; order Flavobacteriales; family Weeksellaceae; genus Chryseobacterium; species Chryseobacterium bernardetii. The sequence goes on along the minus strand of NZ_CP033932.1, from coordinate 4,334,551 downwards.
AATCTGCTTTCTAATGCTTTAAAATTTACCACAAAAGGAAGCATAGATTTGCATATCAGAAAACATTCTGAGAAATCTGATTTTATTATATTTTCAGTAAAAGATACCGGGATCGGAATTGCAGAAGACAAACAGAAGATTATCTTTGAAGCATTCCAGCAGGCTGATGGATCTACAAAAAGAAAATTCGGAGGCACCGGTCTCGGACTTTCAATAAGCCGTGAAATTGCAAGGCTTTTAGGAGGAGAACTGGCACTGAAAAGTGAAGTGAATAAAGGCAGTGAATTCAGCTTTATTATTCCTGTACATCCGGTAACTGAAATTGCAAATGCCGAAACCGATCAGGATCTGGTAGAAATCATCCGTGAAGACGTTGAAGAAATCCAGAATATCCTTGAAGAGGGGGAAGTTGTTCCGTTGAATACATTACAAATCCCCGATGATGTGGAAGATGATAGAGAGAATATTCAGGACGGAGATAAGATTATTCTTATTATTGAAGATGACACCAATTTTGCAAAAGCATTATTGAAATATGCTCATTTACAGAACTATAAAGGTATCGTGGTTGTAAGAGGTGATTATGCTCTTTCAGCTGCACGACAATATCACCCGCATGCAATTTTACTGGATGTTCAGCTTCCTGTAAAAGATGGCTGGGAAGTAATGGATGAACTGAAGTCGGACCCTCATGTGAAGCATATTCCTGTCCACATGATGTCTGCCCTGCATGTGAAAAAAGAAAGTCTTATGAAAGGTGCGGTTGATTTTATCAATAAGCCTGTAGCACTTGATAAAATGACTGACGTATTCAGAAAGATTGAAGAAGCATTGCAAAAAGGAACCCAGAAAGTTCTGATTGTTGAAGAAAATGCCAAACATGCCAATGCATTGTCCTATTTTCTGAGCAATTTTAATATTTCCTTATCAGTGGAACATAATGTGGAAGATAGTGTAAAAGCGCTTACTTCAGATCTTGTTGACTGTGTCATTCTGGATGTTGGAAGCACCAAAGGAAATGATTACCATATCATAGAGTCCATTAAAAGTTATGAGGGACTGGAGAATCTTCCGATCATTATTTTTACCGAGCACCATTTATCAAAAGAAGAAGAACTCAAAATAAAACAATATGCAGATTCTATTGTGGTAAAAACAGCTCATTCTTATCAGAGAGTGCTGGATGAAGTAGGTTTATTCTTACACCTGGTAGAAGAAAAAAACGGATCTGCTGAAAATAGCAGAGGGAGAATGCTGGGCTCCTTAACGGAAGTTCTGAGTGGCAAAAAAATATTGATTACTGATGATGATGTACGCAATATTTTTTCTTTAACCAAAGCCCTGGAAAAATATAAAGTTGAAGTTATTGTAGCTATGGATGGGAAGCACGCCCTTGAACAAATTCACCACAATCCTGATGTAGATGTTATCCTGATGGATATGATGATGCCGGAAATGGATGGCTATGAGACCATTAAGGAAATAAGAAAAATGCCGGCTTTCAAAAAACTGCCTGTTATCGCCATTACTGCCAAATCTATGATTGGAGAACGCGAAAAATGTATTACGGCAGGAGCTTCGGATTATATCTCAAAACCGGTGGATATCGATCAGTTATTATCACTCCTCCGTGTTTGGTTGTATGAAAGTTAAACAGATAAAATTCTGATGAATAAGAAAATTTTAATTGTGGATGATGATCCACGCAATATATTTGCATTGAAATTGACCCTCAAAGCACGTGGATATGCAGTTGAATCATGTACAATGGCTCAGGAAGCTTTAGAAATACTGAAATCCGGCTCATCTTATATCGTCCTGATGGACATGATGATGCCCGGAATAGATGGTTATGAGGCGGTAAGAATGATAAGGAATACCCCTGAAATCAAACAAGTTCCTGTAATTGCAGTTACTGCACAGGCCATGCCTGAAGACCGCCAGAAATGTCTTGAAGCAGGAGCTGATGATTATGTCTCAAAACCAATTGATGTGGATCTTTTAATAATGGCAATAGAAAAACTTTCATAGATGCTGGAACCAAGTATCGTAAAAGATGAAGAAATAGAATATCTCATCCGGGATGTTTATGATTTATATGGCTATGACTTTTCCGGTTATAGCAGGGCTTCGTTTAAAAGAAGAGTAAACCGTATATGCCTTTTGGACAGGTTTACCAGTTTTGCAGAACTGAGATACACCATTATCAATGATGCAGAATACCTGAAACGCTTTGTAGAAGAAGTTACAGTGAATGTTACCGAAATGTTCAGAGATCCTTCTTTTTTTAAAACATTAAGGGAGAAAATATTACCTCAGTTAGGTACCTATCCGTTGATCAGGATCTGGATTGCAGGCTGTTCAACAGGAGAAGAAGCTTATTCTATAGCCATTCTCCTGAAAGAAGCCGGTCTTTACAGCAAATCTCTGATTTATGGTACCGATTTGAATCCTGCTGTTCTTGAAACAGCCAGAGCAGGTATCTTTCCTTTACAGCAGATGAAACTGTATTCCGAAAACTATATGCTTTCCGGCGGTATCAAAGATTTTTCTGATTATTATACCGCCAATTATGACAGCGTAAGGTTTGATAAAAGCCTGCAGGAAAAGCTTATTTTGTCAACACACAACCTTGTTTCAGACAGTTCTTTTAATAGTTTTCAGTTAATTGTCTGCAGAAATGTACTTATTTATTTTGACAGAGAACTTCAGGAAAGGGTTTTCAGGCTTTTTGATAACAGTCTGGAGAATTTAGGCTTTCTTGCATTAGGTGCAAAAGAAACCCTCAGGTTTTCTGCTATTGATAGAAATTATCATCAGGTTGAAGATCAGAAGATCTGGAAAAAAATTGATCACCATTAATAATAGTCATGACTTCAAAAACCAATACAGAATTAATTGTGATCGGAGGATCTGCAGGAAGTTTACAGGTCATTATAGAAATGATCAAAAACCTGGATAATATGATCCCTGTTCCCATTCTGCTTGTGATCCACCGCAAAGCACAATCCGGAGATATTCTGCGGACTTTACTGCAGCAGTTTACCAAAATTGCCATTGTAGAGGTTGAGGATAAAACAGAACTCGAAGAAAATACAATATATATTGTTCCTGCCGATTATCATGTACTGTTTGAGAATCATAAGAATATGTCATTAGACAGTTCTGAGAAAATGAATTATTCCCGTCCTTCCATAGATGTTACCTTCAGGTCTGCAGCAGAAATTTATGGCAAAAAGGTGATTGGTGTCCTTTTATCAGGCGCTAATGCTGATGGAATAGAAGGACTTAGCTATATCAAAAAGAATAAAGGAAAGGTCTGGGTTCAGGATCCGGAAACAGCAGAAGTGGAATATATGCCCAGGCATGCTGTAGAACAAATTGATTATGACTTAATCGTCACACCGGGAACTTTAGCAAATTACATAAAACAATTATAATCTTTCAGAATAGAATAATCTAAATAATATGAGTAAAAAGAAAATTTTAATTTTTGATGATGATACGGCCATTTTAGAAGTGATCACCATTATATTTGAGGAAAACGGATATGATGTCAAGATTTCAGAGACATCACACGATATTCTTGAGAAAGTGGCAGAATATAGACCGGATGTTATTTTAATGGATAACTGGATTCCGAAAATCGGGGGAGTGGAAGCTACGAAACTTCTTAAAAGTACTGAAGAATTTAAACATATTCCGGTCATTTACGTTACAGCCAATAATGATATTGTTGCTTTAGCATCGGAAGCCCAGGCAGATGATTATGTTTCAAAACCCTTTAATCTGGATGATCTGGAACTAATGGTTGCTAAACATATAGAAGCCAGAGTATAAGAAATGTAAAAGATATAAACTGCACGAAAACTCTCAGATTTTGAGAGTTTTTTTTATTGATTTTCCAATGCAGACACGATCTGGGTCTTTGTTAAAGAGCGGAGGTTAATATCCTGAATTAAAGAAGATAATAGAAAATAAAGCTCAGGGTTTTCAAGGGCGGCATCTGAAAAAGTTTTGATAAGAATTAGTTTCTTTGAAACAAGATTATGAGCAACAACATACTCATTGCTGATATTAATATCCATATTCAGATCCTTTTTGATAACCAGGCTGAAGTACTTATCAATATATTTTTTATCCGTGATCAAATCTAACTGCTGGGTTTTTATAGAGTCCATAGCTATTATTTTATATCTGCTTATTTTAAACAAGTTTTATGCCTTATTAAATATTTAGTATATAAATGTACTTTTGTATTATTTGGTAGTATATTTGTATTTTAAAATTATAATAACGGAATTATAGCTTTTTTAAGACAGATCATGGATAAAGTAAATATTTTTTGGTTCAGAAGAGATCTAAGGCTGGAAGACAATATGGGACTTCATCACGCCCTTAATGCAGGAATAAAGGTTATTCCGGTTTTTATTTTTGATCCAGAAATACTGGATCAGCTTCAGCATAAAAATGATAGAAGGGTAGATTATATTCATCAGGCCTTACAACAGATTCACAAAGAACTGAAAAAATACAACAGCGGACTTTATGTTTATCATGCCACTCCAGTAGAAGCCTTTAAAAAAATAATCCGGGATTTTAATGTAGACCGGGTTTTTTGCAATAGGGATTACGAACCACAGGCAATACAACGCGACCGGCAGATCGCTGATTTCCTGCTCAAACATCATATTCTGTTTAAAGATTTTAAAGATCAGGTCATATTTGAAAAGAACAATATTCTGAAAAATGACCTCACTCCCTACACTGTTTTTACCCCATATTCAAGAAAATGGAAAGAAAACCTGAAAAATATAGAAACAGTGGCTGTAAACCTTAACAATTTTGGCAGCTATAACGGAACTTCAGAGATCATGTCATTGAAAGAAATAGGATTTGAGAAGACAGATCTTGAGTATATAAAACCTGAACTGAACAGTGATATAATAGATTCTTACGGGAAATTCCGGGATTTTCCTGCAATGGACCATACTACCCATCTTGGAACAGCACTCCGATTCGGAACCATTTCTGTACGGAAATGTGTGCAGTATGCTGTTAAACATAATGAAATATGGCTTAATGAGCTTATCTGGAGAGAATTTTTTATGCAGATCCTGTATCATTTTCCAAGTGTTGTTATCCAAAGCTTTAAAATGAAATATGACAATATTGCCTGGAGAAATAATGAAGAAGAATTTAAGGCATGGTGCGAAGGGAAAACAGGCTATCCCATTGTAGATGCAGGAATGAGACAGCTGAATGAAACCGGATTTATGCACAACAGGGTAAGAATGATCACTGCAAGCTTCCTTACCAAGCACCTGCTTATTGATTGGCGATGGGGTGAAGCCTACTTTGCTGAAAAACTGTTAGACTATGATCTGGCAGCCAATAACGGAAACTGGCAGTGGGCAGCAGGCTGTGGCTGTGATGCGGCACCGTATTTCAGGATATTCAATCCCTATGAACAGGCAAAAAAGTTTGATAAAGACGCTCAGTATATCAGAAAGTGGCTTCCTGAAGATTACAGGGAAGAACCCATTGTAGAACACACCAAAGCAAGAGAAAGAGCATTAAAAACTTATAAAGAAGCCCTGGCAGAATAACAGGTCATATACTATATCACTAATAAAATAAATACATTGGCTAAAAAAGGAATTTTACTAATTAATCTTGGCTCACCAAGATCCACTGCTGTGGAAGACGTAAAGGAATATCTGGATGAATTCCTGATGGATGAAAAAGTAATTGATTATCGGTGGATCTTCAGGGCACTTCTCGTTCAGGGAATTATCCTTAAAACGAGGCCGGCAAAATCTGCCCAGGCTTATAAAACGGTATGGACAGATGAAGGCTCTCCGCTTATTGTAATAACAAAAAAGATACAGAAAAAACTTCAGAAACTGGTAGATGTGCCTGTAGAAATAGGCATGAGGTATGCTGAGCCTGGTATTGAGACAGGCATTAGGAACCTTGTTGAAAAAGGAATTACAGAAATTGTATTGTTTCCTCTTTATCCGCAATATGCAATGAGTACCACTGAAACTGTTATTGAAAAAGCGGAAGAAATAAGAAAGAAAAAATTCCCCGGTATAAGGATCAGTTACGTGCAGCCATTTTATAACCGGGATCTGTATACCAATTGTCTGGCAGAAAGTATCAGGGAGAAACTTCCTGAAAACTTTGATGCCCTCTTATTTTCCTATCATGGTGTTCCGGAACGTCATATCTATAAGACAGATCCTACAAAGACCTGTAATATGAATGATTGCTGCTATAAAGATAAACATCCCAGCCATTCTTTTTGTTACCGTCACCAGTGCTTTAACACTACTGATCTTGTTATCAGAAAACTTGGTTTGCCTAAAGATAAAGTTATTGTTTCTTTTCAGTCCAGATTAGGAAAAGATAAATGGATAGAGCCTTATACAGATCATACATTGGAAACTATACCAGGTAAAGGAGTTAAAAATCTTGCAATTGTTTGTCCTGCATTTGTTTCTGACTGTCTTGAAACCCTGGAGGAAATTTCCGTTGAAGGAAAAGAGCAGTTTCTGGAAGCAGGTGGCGAAAATTTCACCTATATACCTTGCCTGAATGACGAAGACCGTTGGATTGATGTTATCCGGATACTGTGTGAAGAACAGCTTAATCAATTCTATTTAGTATAGTTTTGATGATATTATTGCGTAATTTTTTAAGGAATTAGGTATTTTTGTAAACTATTTAGCGGATATGAATTATACACTTATTAAAGATTATATAGACCTACTGGAGGAATTCGAAACTGAAGCCCAAACTTGTCCTGATTTGTATCCGGTAACTATTCAGGGGTTTAAAGCATGGATTTCTGATAAGGAAAATTCAGGACAGAAAGATCATCCGGAAGAACCGTATTGGGAAGGTAAAGAGAATGGAAGAACCCCGGAAAGTGCTATAAGTACATTGCTTGTTCACCTGAACAGGTATGCGAAGACCTATTCAAAGTCTGCCATCTCACATTCTGAATTCTCTACCCAGGAAGATTTTATCTATCTGATTAATCTGAAGGCTTTTGGTGAGATGACTAAGATGGCTCTTATCAAAAAAAATATTCATGATAAACCGGTAGGTATGCTTATTATTGCGAGACTTTTACGTCAGGGACTTATTGAGCAGACAGACTCTGACCTGGATAAACGAAGCAAATTAATCCGTATTACTGAAAGAGGACTGCAGGTCCTGGAAAACCAAATGGAAAAGATCCGTCAGGCTACCAATATTGTTGCAGGAAACCTTAACCACAGAGAAAAGATGGAACTTATCCGGATTTTAAATAAACTGGATCGTTTTCATTATCCTATTTTTTCAAGAAATATCAATTCTGATCAGCTTATCAGTACTGTATATGATGAGTATGCATTTAAGAATTTGTAATATGCATTCTTGTTTACAAATGCAATATGAAAAGTCTACCCTGTAGTAAACAAGGCAGACTCATATGAAAATAAGTAAACTTTTATTTTGGATATACTGTCGCAATAAATTGTTTATCTGTGGGAGATAAAACAGTATTGCTGCCAACACTGAACCCGTTTGTTGTCAACGTTGAACTGATGCTGTAATGCATAATAGATTGGGTATCATAGGCGCTGTACTGCGTTTGTGATGTTGAATACTTTGCAAAAAGATTGTTGTCTACCTGTGCCTGTGTCCAGTAATTGGGTGCCCCTGCATAATAGGCATATACTTTTGGTTTATCCCATGGAATAGCCGCTAAAGGATGCTGATGCTCATGGATCATTCCAAGGGCATGGCCAAATTCATGAATGACTGTTCTGCTGAATTCTGTATCACTGGTTGAATCATTAAACCAGCCGAAGTTCATGGTTTCTTTATTAGAAGCTATGCTGAGAGCATCTTTTCCTATATATGAATAGGATCCCGCACCAGATGTGAATGTCACACGGATCTGTGGTGTTCCACTGGTAACAAAATTAAAAGTTATGTTGGCATATTTGGACCATTCTTTGGCATATTGTATTACCTTGTTGCGAACATAGGTGCTGCCACCGTAAAGACCTACAGTGATAACGCTGCCATTGGCCCATTTTTTACTGGTAATAACAGCTCCTTTTGATGCCGTTCCTGGAACCTTATCCTCTCCGGGAAGATAAACATCTTTGCACATTTGTGTGTTTTCGAAACCTGTAGGGATATCTGCCTTGGATACAGCTAGCAGTTTTGAAAGCCCTTGCTGCTCCTGAGGTGCTTTTTCTTCTATGCTGTCATTGGTAGTATTACATGATACTATAGCCATTGAAATAAATGATCCCAATAAGATCTTCTTGTGTAATTCCATAATGTTGGTGTTTTTGTTGATTAATGTTTTTAGCAGTGGTAAAATAAATTATCCAATTTGTGTGAATTAAAACTAGATAAAAAAACAATATCAGCTCTTTTTTTCTTTTGTAAATTAAGATTTCAGGATGTCTACACACATACTACATTAGGTTAATTGCCTTTATATAAAGAGGTTTTATTAATGTGAAACTATATATTTTAGTTTTATATTCGTGTATTACATTGCAAATTAGGTAGGATTTGGAGTGAAATTAGTGTTGATTTTATTGATTAATTTGTTTTTTATTGATGGTCTATTGTTAAAAAATCAAAAAAAAGTGATTTAAGTATAAGTTGATTTTTACTTTTTAATTAAGGAAAAAAATAGTGGATACGAAATTGTGATTCTTTTTTGATTGCAATGTCATAATATGAGCACATATATCTTAATATTTAGACCAATTGATATACTGAGGAAAATTATAATTATGCTTTTATGGGTACGGTTTATATAAACAAAAAATCCTCGAATGACTTCGAGGATAAAAACTAATAACCATGAAAACTCAAATTAAACATGAGAATCGGGTGCAAATTTAATACAAATTTAATTAATGGGCAATTGTACTTATCAATGAATTGTATTGCAGGTTTCATTTGGTTTTTAAATTTTTATACTGAATAATGATATTTGTTGATTATCTTTAAATAAATAGTGTAAAATAATAGAGAATACTTCGCGTGGACCCTTGAAAAAATAAATATATATCTTTAGTATTATTAGAGAATAAATAAAATATCTCTTTTAGTTGGATAGAGGCAATCAGTGCCTTTTGCTTCGGAAATAAATAAGTAAGGATATAACATATAGCCTGAAAGTTTAAAAACTTTCAGGCTTATCTGATAAAATGGTCTTAGTGGTGAAATTCAGAGATTTCCTCTGTGAAAATATTTTACATCATTGTCCAAATATGGAAACGGGCAATGACGAAAATAGTTTGATAATACATTAACTCCAAATGAAGTGGTGTTAATGAGAATCAATTGCAGAAAATTAATTAAGATTATAGTTTGCAATCACCAGGCTTAATATAAAATGTACATAGTTCTGATCCGTTTCCTGTCTGTTGATCAGCTTATTTTTATATTCGTAAGAATTGAGTGCCTGTGTTAATTTCTGATAAGTCTCAAAATTGTCATCTTTAATTTTTACCCTTATATTACCATCCTTTCTGTTAATGAGTTGGTTATCCAAGGTTCTTACTTTAAATAAAACATTAGATAATTTCGGACGGAAATTCATGGCCCCGATATATCTTTCAACAATATTGATCTTAAAGGTATCAAATATAATATTGTGAAAAACAATTTTAGAGTTAGGCTCCTGAGTATTGAGCTCGAGCTTATAATTCATTATAATTTAAATTTTAGTAAAGATAGGCTTAATTATACCAAATAATAAAGCCTTGTTAATAGATCATTCCCATAATCATGATAGTACGTTATCCTTTATTGGAAATGAATGAGTAAAGATAAAGTTTTTTATTGGAAAAAATGTTATGAAAAGAGTAAATATAATGTATTAATACCTACTTGGGACCTGCGGGAAACTATGAAATACTTTGCTGCAGGGGCGTTCGAAAATTATTTTTAGGATTTAAATATTTAACTTCAAATAAAATAATTAAATTTATTTCCTATGATATTTCAGACTATTCATAAAAACTAATAAATTGAAGAAAACAGTAAGTGCAATACTTGTCTTTTTAACAGGGCTGCAATTGTGTGCACAGAATACCTATGTGTTTTTTGGTTCATTTAACCATAACAAAGAAACCGAAGGAATCTACGTCTATGAGTTAGACACTCTCAAAGGAAAACTCTCAAAAATAACTTCTGTTACAGGAATTTTAAACCCATCGTTTCTGACGCTGTCACAGGATGGAAAATATATTTTTGCCTGTACTGAAAGCAAAACAAAAAATGCAGGCAGTGTGAGCAGTTTCGAATTTGATCCCGGCAAAAAATCCCTTAGTTTCATCAATAGCCAGAAAACGGGAGGAGAAAACCCGGTTTATCTCGCTGCTCATAAGAATGGAAAATGGCTGATCAACGGAAACTATACTGAAGGAAGCGTTTCTGTTTATCCCATTTCAGAAAACGGAATGATACAGCCGGGGATACAGAATTTTCAGTTTTCAGAAGGAAGTGTAAATCCTGGCAGACAGGATCGTGCCCATATTCATTCAACCGTTTTTTCTCCTGATTTCAAGTATGTGTTTTTGCCTGATCTGGGAGCTGATAAAATCAGGGCTTATCAATTTGAAGCGGATAAGAAAGAGCCATTAACAGAAGCTGAAAAGCCTTTCACGCCAACTTCTTTAGGAAGCGGTCCCAGACATTTTGCTTTTCATCCCAACGGGAAGTTTGCCTATTGTATTGAAGAAATGGATGGAGCTGTAAGTGTTTACCGGTATGATAACGGAAAGCTGGATCCTTTTCAGAGAATTAATACTCATCCAGACCAGTTTAAAGATAATTTTGAAAGTTCAGATGTTCATATTTCTCCTGATGGACGCTATCTGTATGCTTCAAACCGCGGAAATGAAAACAATATTGGCATATTTTCAATTTCAGATGATGGCACATTGAAAACCTTAGGATATCAATCCACAAAAGGAAAGCATCCAAGAACTTTTACAATAGATAGTACCGGAAGGTTTTTAATTGTAACTCATCCGGTAAGCGGAACTGTTGTTGTCTTTAAACGGAATGCAGAAACTGGATTGCTGAAAAAAGTAGGCAGAAAATTGAAACTGAATGGTGTTTCTACAGTGCAGGTCAGGAAATATTAATTCAAACAAAAATAAAAAAAGCAGAGATCAATTCTCTGCCTTTTCTTTTTTAACCGCCTGATGCATAATGATAATTACTGAAAACAATAGGATCGCAATTATTAGGTATCGCCAGGAAAGCCCTTTCTGTTCTGTTACAGTTCCGCTTACGGAAATAATAAAACTTGTAACTGAAGTGATTACGTATACCAGACCTCCCATCAATCCACCAGCAGTGCCTGCATTTTTAGGAAAATACAGCATACTTGTTGTAAAGAATGATGTAAATAAGACTCCCGAGCAGATATGAATAAAAAAAGCAAAAGGAATCATGATATAAAGGCTTTCCGCAAAATAACTGGTAGCAATTAATCCTGTAATCAATATCAATTGAAGGATAATAGGCAGTAAGATCCTTGATTTAAAATCTAATCCCAGCCTGCGTTTTCCTATAAAGCCTCCGATCATCCATGAAAAACCTAAAATCAGGGTACAGTATCCAATCACCACAGGTGTAAAATGGAAAGTGTTTTCAATAATAAAAGGTCCGGTAATATTGAAGAGCATAACAATAGAATAACTTAATCCCAGAATTATAATCCCTAGCATAAATATCTTGTTTTTAAGCATCATTGAATACAGGCTGATATTCTCTGAAAGATCAAGTTTCTTCTTTTGTGGAAGACTCTCACCGCTGAAGAACCATTCAAACAGAAATAAAAATCCTGCATAAAAGGCAAGAAAATAAAAGTTAGCATGCCAGTTAAATAACTTTTCAAGATAACCGCCCAGGAAAGGCGCCAGAATTGGGCCACAGGACCATGCAATTGTAAAATAGCTCAGATAGTGCTTTACCCGTTCGGCATCGTAAATATCTACAAAAATGGCGCGGGTAGCCACAACAAGTACAGATACAGCAATCCCCTGAAGAATACGGAGCAGACAGATCAGTAAAATACTGTTGGTCATCGTAATAAAAATACTGCTAAGTATCAGGACCAATAAAGCAAGTAATTTAGGACGGTAACGGCCGATACTATCAAGAATTCCACCCACAAACAGCTGGGAAATTCCATAGCTAAGGAGATAAGATGTTAAAGTAATCTGTATATCTTTTTCCGAAACCATCATTTCCTTGGCCATAGAAGGGAATGACGGCAGGTAAATATCAGTGACAAACCCCGAAAGCGGGATAGACACGAAGGCCATAATGGTTATTAATCTGATGCGTTTCTCAGATGCTTCTCTCAACATATTCATTCATTTTTTACTATGCAAAAATAGTTCAAGAATAGAAAATTGAGTTTTAAAAGACAAAGTAAAAATTACAAAATTCAAATATTTAGAAAGAATTTTTAAATTTTAAGGGAGAAGTCTCAGCATGTTTTTTAAAGAAATTATTAAAATGGGAAGGCTGCTCAAAACCAAGCGTATAGCCCACCTGGGCAATGTCCCAATTCGTGTATTTAAGCAGGTTCTTGGATTCTTCAAATATTTTTTCCTTAATGATATGGGTTGTGGTGAGGCCTGTAACCGATTTTACTGATGAATTCAAATGGTTTACATGCACATTCAGATGGTCTGCAAAATCAGAAGCTGTTTTTAAAGCTAAAGGATAGGCTGGAGAATCCAAAGGGAACTGTTTATTCAGAAGCTCATCAAATAATCTGTACAGGCGGACATTGGCTGGGAGCTCATTAAGGCTTACATCCTCAACCCTGTTTTGAAGGGCAAGGTGCAGAACAGAAGCCAGATTGCTTTTAATACCACTGCAACGGAAAGGATAGGTAGAATGGTTCAGCTTGTACATCTGCTCAAAATACATCGTAGCCAGCTGAATCTGTTCATCATCCAGAAAAATAAAGGGTTTACTCCATTCCTTAAATAATGAAGTCTTTTTAAACAGGTTGAATTCTGAATTTACATTGAAAAATTCCTGGTTGAAGAGACATGAAAAACCTTCCTGGAAGTTATCTTCACATTCCCAGGTGTAAGGAATATTGGGTGATGGCAAGAAGAGGGCAGGGCGGTCAACATACACCGTATGAGATCCGTAATGAGCGGTTCCTTTACCTATGATAAAACAGATTTTGTAATAATCACGCCGGTTATAAGGACTTTTAAAACTGCAATACTTCCTCGGTATGATATTGAAATGGGTTTTCCCTGTCTCCAAATCTGCATCGGATACTTTGAGAATACTTCTGCGGGTACGTCTGTAGTAATCTTTGATGGTTTCCAGTTGATCGCTCATAGTTTCAGAATTATAAAAATCAAAGATAGGTAAATCTTTGGGTTTTAAGATTTACCAGTGATTGTTTTTATGATGATATTGATTTACTCTCCTTATTGATTCTTTCAGAAATTCTAATAAAGGATCCCCTGTAAGGATATTCATCCAGATGATATCTGTGAATGACGCTGAGGCCCTGCATTTTTTCCATAGGGATTCAGATTCCGAAAGGTTGAAAATGGGATAGTTTATTCCAATCTATTCAATCAAATATTTAATATTTTTACTTTCATCAACTTCCAATTGAGGAATTCCATCAGTAATTTGGAAAGAAAAACCGTCTATCCATTTCTCTTTGGTAAGGTCAATATCTTCACCATTGAGTATATGCTTCTGAAAGAAATAGGAGAGATCCTGATTCAGATACTTTTGAACAAACTCAAGGAAAAGTTCATCCGTAAACTTCACTTTTTTCTCTCTACAGGTTTTCAGTACTTCCCGCATCAGATCATCTAAAGATCTTTTATACTGAGTTTTCAGCATAATTTGATTATCCAGCCAGAACGCAAAAATAGCCCCGCGCCTGTAAGGAACTTTCTCTACATTTCTGCTTTTCCAGAAATCATCTTTTATTCTATAATTAGGAATATTTCTCTCCGGATTTTTCCAATGGCTTTTAATGACTTCAGCATTAAACAGCTTTTTCCACTCATCCATTGAAATGTCCTTTATTCTTAACCTGTTTTTATAAGTATAATAATCGGTAAAACCCTCGCTGAACCAATAGTTCAGTTCCTCATGCTTATTTTGAATGGCATTCCCAATCCATTCATGCATTAATTCATGGTGAAATAGATACAGATAAGAATTCTTGTTATTAAAAGGATTATTGGTTCCCTGGATCATAAATGCATTTTTAATAGCAGAACCTGTAGTACTATAGCCTTTATATAAACTGTCTTTTTGAGACACAGTAGGAGTCATTGTAATGGTAAAATACTCCTTGTCGTAGTCTTTCCAGAAATCCCTCTGAGATTGAACAGCTTTCTTCAGATTGGAAAATAAAAAATCATCAGTGAAACCGTTGTTCCAGTCACCCCTCAAAGCAAAATAAACAGGTTTATCATGTATTGTAAAAGAGTAAAACCTGTAATCACCTCCTATAAATAAAGAATTATAAAAGCCGTCCCAAAGTATTGTTTTTATTTTCTGTTTATGGATTTGAGAAGCAAAATTATTATGAAGTCCGAATTTTTCCGGGAAATTCATCCATTCAACAGAGAATTCAAACTCCTGTTCATCCGGCATTTTTGTAAAAGAAAATGGAACCATGAAAAGGCTCTTACCCAAAACATGAAAGAATGTGTTGTTGATTCTCGGTCGGTTAAAGATTTTATAATTAGGATCTGTAAAATCTTGTTTGATATGATAAACCAGGGTAAATTGGGTTCCTTTTTTCTGATGAAGCTTTACTCTGTTATTTTCAGGCTCCATTTTGAACTTAATATCAGGGTTTTCTTCCTGTAAAAGAACAAGGTTTTTAAAAAGGTCATTCTCATCCCAATTTTCATTGGCATAATAGAAAGATAAAGTATCCGATGCCTTTCTCAATGTATAATCTACCTGTACTTTTAAGCCATTCTTCGCAAGATTTTCATCATAATACACTTTATAACTGATTTTATTTTGAGAATAAGCCATAAATGGAAGTATAAATATTAGAAAAACTAGGTTTTTGAACATGGATTAAATCTTTTCCTCAAATTTAGTATAAAAATCCAAAAATTAAGGGTGCTATAAACCCGTTTTGAAATAGAATTTTAAAACTTTAAGCGCTTGCTGTCAATACAATAGAAATTGGAGGGAAAATAAATATAGAAGAAGTAATTGAAATTAGATCTAGTAGTGATTATAGAAGGTTTTTTATGAAAATGAGAGGCAGAAATCGATAAAAATCGGTTCAAGGGTAGAAATATGTTAAAATTTCGGTCATTTTGCCCAAACTTTTTTCTCTGCTACTAGGCTGGAATCACCATAAAACCTATATTTGCAGCCTAAATTTTTAAATATAATGAAAGAACTAATTGAAAAAATCAACGCAGAATTTGAAGCGTTTACTACTGAGGCAAACCAACAAGCGGAAAAAGGGAACAAAGCAGCTGGTACAAGAGCTCGTAAAGCAGCTTTAGAATTAAGCAAATTGTTCAAGGATTTCAGAAAAGTTTCTGTAGAAGAATCTAAGAAGTAATTCAACCTTTAACCGGCTTTTGTAGCCGGTTTTTTTATGCCCGTACCGTAACCTGCTACCTATAATGCCCGCAATTCTCAAACCTCAAACATTTCAGCTAAAAATGGAGGGCCTGAAATAAATTCATTCTCATTGATCTCATTTTTTGTTCAAATATTAAATTTTCTCTTGCAGAGTGGTTGTCATTCGTATAATTTGTATTTTAGGAATATCAATTACACGAAATATAATGAAGCATTCCCATTTGCTGTTTATTCTGTTTTTTAATTTCTTTTCAGCCCAAAAACTTCAGGTAGTAGATTCTGAAAATGGAAAACCGATTCCCAATGCAAGAATCATTTTACAGAATCAGATTGTTTATACTAATGAAGAGGGGCTTGCACCCGTGGATCAAAGCTCAATAAACTTTGAGGTCTCAGCATCGGGATTCCGGAAGGTAACAATTCAGGAATTTTACTCTCCGGTAAAGCTTAAGAGAGGCTATAAAAAAATTGATGAAGTAAAACTGATAAAAGTAGATCTGAAAGATATATTTGAAGATGTTGCCGCCAATTACAAAAAAAGATATTATACTGAACCCTCTCTTTATGATGTTATTTATAAAGAAAAAAGGAGTGATAATAATCAAATACATTTTTTAGTCATTGCAGAAACCAAGTTATGGAGCAAAACTAATTTTTACAACCATAACAGGTCTTTCGACAACAACCTTCAAATGCAGCTGAATAATGTGAAATATTTTAAAGATCTAAAGTCAGATAGCATGTTTGTAAAGGGAATAAAGAATTTCTCTAAAGAATATATGGGAAACTATTTCTTTAATTTTGAACTGAACAGAGCATTGACTCATATAAAAAACAAGGCATCAAAATATTCCGGATGGATTTTTTTTGAGCAGGGTGATGAGCAGTTAATCACATTTAATATCAAGTCTGGAGTAGGAATCGAGATGAAAGGAGAAATGAAATACAATAAGGCTGATAAGGTGATTACCTACTTTGAAATTCATTATCTGCAGGATCAATATCCGATCGTTAAAAGAAGAACAGGAAGTGGGGAAGAGTTTGATTATCAATTGGGAAATGCAATACTTACTTTTGATTTTTACAAAAACGGAGGGGTGTACGTTCCTGCCATGAGCAGAATTGAAGCCAATAAATACATTGCTTATTATAAAGGAATAAAACATGAACGGAAAATCAGCAGAGAACTTATTTACAATACTTTTAAGAAATCAGATGAGAAGGGGTTAGCTCCCAGGGTAGATTTTAGTAAAGACATCTGGGATAATATTTCAGTAAAGGAAAATAAAAATAATACGATTTTACTTACCAGGGAAGAACAGGTTTTTGTTGATAAAAAGTTACCGGATTTCTAAGTAAAATAGATAGAGGATGTTTTGCTTCTAAATGAATAGATATGGATTATTATTTCTTTTTCTTAAAAAATGAGCTTGAATGCTTATGCCTAAAGACTTTTTTGCTGTAATTCCTTTACCATCTCCTCAATTTCCTTTATCTTTAAGGCAATCAATATACATTATGAGGATAAATAGATTTTTTGCAGTACCGGCTGTAATGCTGGCTGCCCAATTTTCATGGGCTCAGGTAAAGGTAGATCCAAAAGAAAACCTTAACCCAATCGTAAAAAGTTTTGTAGAGGAGGTAAACAACAATTCCCAGCTTGAAGGGATGGCCTATGAGCTTCTGGATGGGATAGGGCCACGTCTTGTGGGAACTCCGGAAATGCTTGCCGCTAATGAGTGGAGTGCCGAAAAACTACGTTCATGGGGAATAGAGGCCAGTCTTCAACAGTTCGGAACCTGGAAAGGATGGCAGAGAGGAACTACTCATGTGGATATGGTATTTCCAAGAGTAAAGTCTTTATCAGCAACACAGCTGGCGTGGAGCCCTGCTACCAGAAAAGCTGTTGAGGCTGAGGTAGTCATTCTTCCAAAAGTATCATCCAAAGCAGAATTTGACAAATGGCTTCCTTCTGTAAAAGGAAAGATTGTGCTGATGGCTCAATACCAGAAGATAGGACGTTCAGATGAGCAGATCAAGGAGTTCGCAACCCCTGAACTGTATGAAAAACTTAAAGCTGAAAAAGAGCAGGCAACCAAAGATTTTACGGCTTATGTGAAGAATATTGGATATGATAACAATACCCTTCCTGAGGCGCTTGAAAATGCAGGAGCTGCAGGAATTGCCATTTCAAACTGGACCGGAATTATGGGAGCAAACAGGATCTTCGGAGCAAAGACATCTAAAATTCCAATGATAGATATTGATGTGGAAGACTACGGGATGCTTTACAGGATGGCTGAAAAAGGGGCACAACCAAAAATTAAAATAGACGCTCAGTCCAAAGTGCTTCCTGAAGCCAAAAGCTTTAATACAATAGGAATGATTAAAGGTAAGGAAAAGCCGGATGAATATGTAATTCTTTCCGCTCATTTAGATTCGTGGGATGGGGCGCAGGGAGCTACAGACAATGGAACCGGAACCCTTACAATGCTTGAAGCTATGAGGATTCTTAAAAAGTATTATCCAAATAACAAAAGAACTATTGTTATTGGGCTTTGGGGAAGTGAAGAGCAGGGGCTGAACGGTTCAAGAGGCTTTGTAGCAGATAATCCTCACATTATAAAAGGAACGCAGGCGGCCTTCAATCAGGATAATGGAACCGGGCGTGTTATCAATATCAGTGGCCAGGGATTTGTAAAAGCATATGATTATATCGGAAAATGGCTTGATGGGGTTCCAAAAGCTGTAAGAAGTCACATTAAGACAGACTTTCCCGGAATGCCGGGTGGTGGAGGATCAGATCATGCTTCATTTGTAGCAGCAGGAGTACCGGGATTCTCGTTAGGTTCTTTGAACTGGGGCTATTTCGGGTATACGTGGCATACTACAAAAGATACTTATGACAAAATTGTTTTTGATGAGGTGAAGAATAATGTGATCTTAACAGCTGCACTGGCATATATGGCTTCCGAGGATCCTGAATTTACCAACCGGGAAAAAAGGGTGATGCCTAAAGATGATAAAGGAAATACAATGCAATGGCCGGAAGTAAAAGAACCTAAAAGAAGTTCTAAAGATTATAAATGATAAAATTTCTATCGGGATTAGAATTTTTATTGTGAAAGGTAAAAATAAATCCGGCTTACAAAACTGTAAGCCGGATTTTCTTTAAATATATTTTTTTAAATCAGAGAATACCGAAATCTTCGTTTCCAGCTGATGGATAAGCTTTCCAAAACCATATTCACAGAAGATAAATGGTAAATTGTTGGAGGCGGCAGAATCATAATCTGTCTGCGTATCCCCAATGTATACAGAATTTTCGATGGATAAACCATTTCTTTCCATAAGGAGCTGTATATTTTCTGCCTTATGTTTTTGAGTCCGCCCATGGGATTCAAAGTCTGCAAAAAGATTCTCAAATTGATAATATTCTAAAAAAGATTCAATATAACCGTTCTGACAATTGCTTACAATGAAAAGGTTGTGGGTATGGGTAAGGCTTTTCAACGTTTCTTCAACACCAGGATAAAGAATGCCCCCTTGTACTCCTAATACCTCGTTCTCCCGGGTTACAACCTCTGAAAGAAGTTCCTGAATCTGTAGGTCTGAAATTCCGGGAAGCATATCCTTCAGAATATCATGAGCCAATAAACCCATATACTGATTCATATCCTCAGGTTTAAGTTCCTGTTGTATCAATTGATGCTTGCTTAAAACATCATTCCATATTTTGATGATTGTTGCTCTGGAGTCCCATAAGGTTCCATCCAGATCGAAAATTAAATTTTTATAATTCAACGTATTTTCTGTTTAATTGGTGAAAAAATATGTTTTTACTTTATAACTAAATATCCTGAAGCAAAGTTCAGCTTAACAGTCTTAAAAATTTAAAAAATCTAAGGTTAAAATATAGCATCCTTATAAAATCATACTCAATTGTACTCTTTTTCTTGCTTCATCTACTTCCGTTACTTTTACTCTTACATGCTGATGCAGCTTAACCACTTCATTCACATCAGATACAAATCCGTCTTTCAGTTGTGAAATATGGACCAGTCCGCTTTCTTTGATCCCAAGATCCACAAAACATCCGAAAGCTGTAATATTGTTGACAATTCCCGGAAGAATCATACCTGCTTTCAGGTCTTTAATGCTTTTTACATGAGGATCGAATTCGAATACTTTAGCCGCTTTCCTTGGGTCCAGACCGGGTTTTTCAAGCTCTTTAAGGATATCTTTGATTCCCAGGATTCCAATGTCTCCGGTGATATAATCTTCCGGCTTTATCAGAGCAATTTTTTCTTTATTGGCTATCAGTTCAAGGGTTTTAATGCCCAGATCTCTGGCCATTTTCTCTACTATTCCATACGCTTCAGGGTGAACGGCAGAATTATCCAATGGATTTTTTGAATTGGAAACTCTTACAAATGCAGCAGCCTGCTGGAAAGCCTTTTCTCCAAGCCTTGGAACCTTTTTAAGCTGTTTTCTGTCCTCAAAAGCTCCATTTTCAGCGCGGTAATTCACAATGTTTTCCGCCATTTTCTCTCCAATTCCGGAAACATAGCTTAAAAGTGATTTACTGGCTGTATTTAAATTGATACCTACAGAATTCACACATTTCATTACTGTAGAATCCAGTTCATTCTTCAGTTGGGTCTGATCTACATCATGCTGATACTGTC
The DNA here is from genome assembly GCF_003815975.1 of Chryseobacterium bernardetii. NCBI lineage: Bacteria > Pseudomonadati > Bacteroidota > Flavobacteriia > Flavobacteriales > Weeksellaceae > Chryseobacterium > Chryseobacterium bernardetii. Next base: position 4,314,200 of record NZ_CP033932.1, on the reverse strand, counting down.
CGACACCAATAGATTTCGGATCAATTTTTACCAGTTCAGCCAACGGGTCAGAAAGTCTTCTTCCAATAGAAACAGCACCACGTACTGTTACGTCATAGCTCGGAAATTCATCCCTGGCAATTTTACTTGCAGAATAAACAGAGGCTCCTGCTTCCGAAACCACAAAAACCTGTAAAGGCTTATCAAAAGCAATTTTCTTGATGAAAAATTCAGTCTCACGGCTGGCTGTTCCGTTTCCGATAGAAATGGCTTCAATATGGTAAGCATTCACCATAGAGCGGATTTTTTTCATCGCCATTCCGGATTCATTCTGAGGAGCGTGAGGGTAGAGGGTTTCATTATGAAGCAGATCTCCCTTTTCATCCAGGCAAACTACTTTGCAGCCGCTCCTGTAACCCGGATCAATTGCAAGGATTCTTTTTTCACCCAGAGGCGGAGCCAAAAGCAGCTGACTTAGATTTTCAGAGAAGATCTCAATTGCTTTTTTATCTGCTTTTTCTTTAGCTTCCTGTAAAGCTTCATTAGAAATGGCAGGCTCCAGAAGTCTTTTATAACTGTCTTTTATGGCTAAAGAAATCTGCCCGGAACTTTCGTTATTAGATTTAATGATCGCTTTTTCAATAAAATCAATCGCTTCTTCCTTGTCAATTCCCACATTGGTTTTCACAAACCCTTCCGCTTCTGCTCTCAGCATAGCCAAAAGTCTGTGAGAAGGTATTCTGCTGAGGCTCTCTTCCCATTCAAAATACTGGGAGAACTTCTGAGCATCTTCTTCATCTTTTTTAGCCTTTACCACTTTAGAAGTAACAACAGCCTTACGTTGGAATAGACGTCGCAGGTTCTTACGGACATACATGTTTTCATTGATCCATTCAGCCATAATATCTCTGGCTCCCTGAAGTGCGTCTTCCTCAGAAGGGACTTCATTACTAAGGTATTTTGAAGCCAGAAACTGAACGTCATTGTTCTTCTGGCTCATAATGATCTTCGCTAAAGGCTCCAATCCTTTTTCTTTTGCTGCATCAGCTTTGGTTTTTTTACGCTTCTTAAAAGGAAGGTATAGGTCTTCCAGTTCCTGGATATCAAAGCTTTCCTCAATTCTTTGCTGGAAATCAGGAGTTAAGCCCCCTTGTTCTTCTATAGATTTTAAAATAGATTCTTTTCTCTTTACAATCTCTTCAAACTGCTTGCTGATCTTTGAAATCTGTTCAATCTGGGTCTCATCCAGGTTTCCGGTTTTATCTTTCCTGTACCGCGAGATAAAAGGAATGGTGCAGTCTTCAGCTAATAATTGTAAAGTATTGTTGATGCTCTTCTCAGAAATATCGAGCTGCTTTTGTATAAATTCTACGGTCGTCATTGTTCTGTTTTCGGATAGCTAAAATAAGGTTTTGGATGGAAAATAAAGTGGAATTTATATAATTTAATACATATGATGCTTAATTTATTATTTATTTTAAATCCGTTTACGATTCAATAACCTAATGTTGTATATATAATTAATTTCTTATATTTGCAATTAGAATTTACATGATTCAATAACTTACTTCATTAGGCTGATTGAATCGGTTGTGAATTGCTTTCAAATTTTTAAGATTGATAACCTCCATAAGTTTGGAGATGGATAAAACGAAAAATCCCTTGATGCTGCAACATCAAAGGGATTGTAACTTAGAATTAAATGTTTAATTTTTTAAATTGATTAAAATGGATTTAAAAAATCTTATTTGCTTTCGCTCATTTAAGCATTGGCGAAGCAAAAAGATAGTTCATCTATCTAAGCCTTTCTGTTTTTATTGCAAAAAACGTAAATAAAAACAATTTCAATTGGGCAGTTTTTTTTAGCTGCCTAATTGTTTTGCAAATATACTAAAATTGTATGATTTGTTATAAAATAAAGAAGGCGAGTTACCCCGCCTTAAATGTTTTCACAACGGAATAATCCTTATTGTGAATTGCTTTCAAAATTATTGATACAAATATAAAATAAAATTTCTTTGAATGGTTTACGGAAAACCTCATTTTTAATAATTTTTTTCTTCCTATTTTTATTTACTTCAAAAAACTGATACTTATGATTAAAAATATACTTGGACTGGACTTGGGAGTTTCATCAATTGGCTGGGCTTACGTTCAGGAGGATTCTAAAAATTCTGAAAACAATAAAATTATCAAATTAGGGGTTCGAGTAAATCCATTAACTGTTGATGAACAGTTGAATTTTGAAAAAGGAAAACCGATTACAACTAATGCAGGAAGAACTTTAGCCAGAAGTGCGAGAAGAAATCTTCAACGGTTTAAGTTAAGAAGAGTCAACCTTATTGATGTTTTAAAGAAAAATAATATTCTTAAAGAATCTGACTTACTTGCCGAAGTTGGCAAAAATTCAACATTTCAGACTCAGGAATTAAGAGCAAAGGCAGCAAAAGAAAAAATAGAACTTTCAGAATTCGCCAGAGTTTTGCTTCTTATCAATAAAAAAAGAGGGTATAAAAGCAGCCGCAAAGCTAAAAATGAAGATGAAGGGCAGATTATAGACGGAATGGCTGTTGCCAAAAAATTGTATGAAGAGAATATAACACCCGGAGAATATTCATATCAACTTTTGCAGCAGGGAAAAAAACAATTGCCGGATTTTTACCGTTCAGATTTACAGGCTGAATTTGATAAAGTATGGAATTTTCAGAAACAATATTATTCAGAGATCTTAACCGATGATCTTTATAAAGAATTACAAGGCAAAAATAAAAATGCAACTTGGGCAATTCTGAAAGAACCATTTTCTCTCGTTGGAATTAAGCAAATCGGAACAATGCAGGAAAAAAAAGTTGAAAAATACTTTTGGAGAAGCGAAGCGGTAAAGAAACAATTGGATTTTGAAAGTTTAGCTGTAGTATTTCAGGAAATTAACAGCAATCTGAATAATTCTAGCGGCTATTTAGGAGCGATTAGTGATCGAAGTAAAGAGCTTTATTTTCATAATCAAACGGTTGGAGAATATTTATTTCAACAGTTGAAAGCAAACCCTCATACAAAGCTTAAAAATCAGGTTTTCTACAGACAGGATTACTTAGATGAATTTGAGAAGATATGGGAAACTCAATCAAAATATTATAAAGAATTAACGAAAGAATTAAAGGAAGAAATTCGGGATATTATCATTTTCTATCAGAGGAAGCTCAAATCACAGAAAGGTTTAATCAGTATCTGTGAGTTTGAAAACAGGGAAATTGAAGTAACAGAAAATGGAAAAACAAAAAAGAAAACTGTTGGGCTAAAAGTGGCACCGAAATCGTCTCCCTTGTTTCAGGAGTTTAAAATATGGCAGGTTCTGAATAATTTACAATTTCAAAATGTAGATACAAAGGAAATATTCCCAATAGATTTAGATTTCAAGCAATCTATTTTTGATGAAGTTAATATAAAAGGAAAACTTTCTGCAAAAGATGTTTTAGATCTTGTTGGATATTCAGGAAAAGAATGGAAAACTAATTTCAAAGAGATTGAAGGAAATTATACCAATGAAAATTTATATTCTGCTTTTCTAAAGATTATTGCCAGTGAAGGAACAGAATTCCCAAAAGAATTTAAATTGACCATTGATGACGAAATTAAAGTTTCTAAAGTAAATGCTTCTGCAGAAATTATAAAATTATTTGTCAGAGAAAAGTTTTCAGGATTAGGAATTGATACATCTATTCTGGATTTTAATCCGGAGTTGGAAGGAAATGATTTTGAAAAACAAGCTTCTTACCAACTGTGGCATTTACTATATTCCTATGAAGGTGATGATTCTCCTTCCGGAAACGAAAAATTATATGAATTATTGGAGAGGAAATTTGGATTTAAAAAAGAGCATTCCAAAATATTAGCTGAAATTGGTTTTTCTCAGGATTATGGAAGTTTAAGCTCTAAGGCAATGCGAAAGATTATTACTCATTTAAAAGCTGGATTTTCATATGGAGGAAGAAAGGAGAGACCTAATGAACCAAGTGCTTGTGAATTTGCAGGTTATGGAAGTCATTCTAAAAATTCTTTGACCAAAGAGCAATTGGAGAACCGGATTTTGAAAGAACAATTGGATATTCTTCCTAAAAATTCTTTACGAAATCCTGTAGTTGAAAAGATTTTGAATCAGATGATTAATCTTGTGAATGAAGTTTCAAAGGAATACGGAAGACCTGATGAAATAAGAATAGAATTGGCGCGAGAACTCAAACTTAATGCAGAAGAACGCGCTACGATGACTTCTGAAATTAACAAAGCGACTATACAGCACCAGAAATATGCGGAAGTTTTGCAAAGAGAATTTGGGATAAAAAGTCCTTCAAGAAATGATATCATCCGATATAAATTATATCTGGAATTGGCAAATAACGGTTTTAAAGATCTATACACAGATGTAAAAATTGAACGGGAAAATTTATTTACTGAGAAATATGATATTGACCATATCATACCTCAATCCCGATTTTTTGACGATAGTTTCTCCAATAAAGTCTTAGTTCCGAGAAGTGCTAATCTTAAAAAAGGAAATTTTACGGCTTTCGACTATCTTGAAAATGAAGGAAAAGAAAAATTGGAGAAATTTCTTAATGTCATAAAAGATCTTTATGATAAAGGTATTATAACCAAAGCAAAATATGAAAAGCTACAGAAAAAAGGTTCTGAAATAGGGGAAGGATTCATTGAAAGAGATTTAAGAAATACGCAATATATTGCTAAAAAATCTAAAGAAATCCTTTTTGGAATTACTAATTCTGTGGTTTCCACTTCGGGAAGAATTACCGATAAACTTCGGGAAGACTGGAATCTCGTCAACACAATGAAAGAACTTAATCTTGAAAAGTACAGAAAATTAGGTTTGACGGAATTAATTGCAAATTCCAAAGGAGAGGAAAAAGAAAGAATCATTGATTGGACGAAGAGAAACGACCATCGTCATCACGCAATGGATGCTTTAACGGTTGCTTTTACCACACATAATCATATTCAGTATTTAAATTATTTAAATGCAAGAAAAAATGAGGAACATAAAGAGCATAAAATAATTACAAATATTGAAAATAATATTACAGAAGTTCTTGAAAAGAAAAACGGTTCCAAGGAAAGAAGATTCAAAGAGCCTGTTAAAAATCTTAGAACAGAAGCCAAGAAGCACTTGGATGAAATATTAATTTCTCATAAAGCTAAAAATAAAGTAGTAACCAAAAACATTAATAGAATTAAGAAAAAAGGAAGTGTAATTGCAAAAACAGAGCTGACTCCGAGAGGACAGCTTCATAAAGAAACAATTTATGGAAGTTCGAAATTTCTTAAAACAAAAGAAGAAAAAATATCTGGAAAATTTGATTTAGAGACGATTCAGAAAGTTCAAAATGAAAAATACAGAAATGCTCTTCTAAAAAGATTACAGGAGTTTGGCGGAGATTCTAAAAAAGCATTCACTGGGAAAAATATTATTTCTAAAAATCCAATATTTCTTAATGCTGAAAAAACGGAGCAATTACCTGAAACCGTAACTTTAGCCTGGTATGAAACAGGTTATACCATCAGGAAAGTTGTTAATCCGGATAATTTTAAAGATTTCAAAAATATTGAAAAAGTTATTGATAAAGAAGTTCGTGATATTCTAACTGAAAGATTAAAAGAATTTAACGGAAACTCTAAAGAAGCCTTTTCAGATTTGGAAAAGAATCCGATCTGGCTTAACAAATCAAAAGGAATTTCAATAAAGACGGTTACTATTACAGGAATTAATAATGCCGAAGCCTTGCATTACAAAAAAGATCACTTAGGAAAAGACATTTTAGACGAAAACGGTCAAAGAATAGCCGCTGATTTCGTGAGTACAGGAAATAATCATCATGTTGCAATTTATGAAGATGAAAAAGGCAATCTACAGGAGAAAATTGTGAGTTTTTATGAAGCTGTAGAAAGAGTGAATCAGAATTTACAGGTTATTGATAAAGAATATAATTCTCAATTAGGCTGGAAATTTTTATTTACAATGAAACAGAATGAAATGTTTTTATTTCCATCAGAAGATTTTGATCCTAAAGAAGTGGATTTATCTGATGATAAGAATCTGAGCTTAATTTCAAAACATCTGTTCAGGGTGCAGAAAATTGCAACAAAAGACTATTTCTTTAGACATCATTTAGAAACTACGGTTGAAGATAATTCTGTGTTGAAAGGTATTACCTGGAGAAGGGAAGGATTAAGTGGATTAAAAGGCATTTTGAAGGTCCGTTTAAATCACTTGGGAAGAATAGTTCAAGTAGGACAATATTAAAACTTTTATAACATGATCACCCGCTCCATCTACATCGGCAATCCAGCTTACCTTAAGCTCAAAGACGAGCAGATGAAGATTCTCTGTCCGGAAACCAAAACGGAAAAGGGGAGTGTCCCTGTGGAAGATTTAGGCTTACTGATGCTGGATCATTATCAGATTACTATTTCCCATAATCTCATCCAGAAAATGATGGGAAATAACGTGGTGGTCATTAGTTGTGATGCTCATCATTTGCCTCACGGAATAATGCTTCCACTGTATGGGCATACCGAACATTCCGACCGGGTAAAAGATCAGTTGGAAGCAAGTGAACCATTAAAAAAGCAGCTTTGGAAGCAAACCGTGGAATGTAAAATTGAAAACCAGAAAAATGTTCTGATGAAATTGGAAAACTATTATGAACCGATGGTTGAATACCAAAAAAATGTAAAGTCTGGGGATATAACCAATATGGAAGGTATTGCAGCTCAGCATTACTGGAAATATCTGATCAGCCTTGATTTTTTGAGACAGCGTTTTGGAGAATCACCCAATCAGTTCTTTAATTTCGGGTATGCGGTTCTCAGAAGTATTGTCGCCAGAGCTATTGTGGAAACTGGATTACTGCCTGTTCTTGGAATTTTTCATAAAAATAAATACAATCCCTACTGTCTTGCCGATGACCTAATGGAACCTTACCGCCCGTTTATTGATTTACTGGTGATGCAGTGGCTGAAAATTTATCCTGATACAGAAGAACTGACGAAGGAATTTAAAGCTCATATTTTGCAGGTTGCTACCAAAGATGTACGCATCGACGATAAAACGAGGCCACTGCTGGTTGCTGTTAAAACAACAGCTTCGTCGCTTTACAAATGCTATACTGGTGAAAAAAGATTGATTTCTTATCCTGAACTGATATGAATGCCGAAAGGTTTAATGCATACCGGATTATGTGGGTTTTAGTATTGAAAGCAATTCACAACCGGGGGTATCGCAGTAACATTGCCAAAAAAGCTGTGACTAATCACGAAGATAATAATTTTTGAAACTTCTTATATAAAAAATCCCTCTAATTTGAGGGATCTCATTGTATTAGATAGGAACGCAATAACAATTACAAGCTGCGTCTGGCTCTGGTCCGCAAATTCCAACGGCATCGCAAATCAGCATGTATTGTGGCTGGCAAATACCATCTCTGTTACCTCCGCCATTTACTTTTTTTAATTGATCTCTGGAGATTTTTTTGAATTTTTTCATAGTATAGTTTTAATTTGTAACGGCTAAATATATAAATTATTCTTGGTTCTGGGATTTAACATAAAATATTTTACTTGAATATTGTAAAAGGCTGATGAAAATTTATGATATGGAAAGACATAATATATAATGATGAAATAAATCGTTTCAGTTCTCGTTTATTTTACACCATGTTATAATTCCTAACGTTGGTAGAAAAAATTACATTTCTTGATGTATGATAAGGAAAGGCCCATATGGTTTTTCTATTTTTGTATCCGAAAAACAAATAAACTTTTTAAACAGTTCAATAATATGAAAAAAATTAGCGTAATTGCATTAGTGGCAGTAGGATTAATGGCTGCATCATGTACCAATAAAGAAAAAACAGATACATCAGTAGCTACAGAGCAGACAGTTGCTGAAGGTAAAGGTGAAGCACTAACAGTAGATACTGCAGCTTCTGTAGTAAACTGGAAAGCTTTCCACAAAGGAGGTTTTGCACCTCGTTGGGGAACTCTTAATGTAAAATCCGGAGACCTGAATATTGAAGGTGGACAATTGGTAGCCGGAAACTTCAATATCGATATGACTTCTATTAAAGTTGACCCTGCATCAGTAACTGAAAAAGATAAAAAACCAGCAGATCTTGAAGCTCACCTTAAAAATCCTGATTTCTTTGATGTAGCTAAAAATCCAACATCAGATTTCAAAATTACAAGCGTAGCAGACCTGAAAGAAGCACCGAAAGATGCTGTAGCAGGAGCTAACAAAACCGTAAGCGGAAACCTTACATTAATGGGAAAAACAATGAATGTAACTTTCCCTGCTAAAGTAGATGTAGCAGATAATACTGCTGCTATTCAGGCTAAATTTACCGTAAACAGAACAGACTGGGGAATCAAATTCGGAACTTCTGAAGCAGATCCTGCAGAATGGATGATCAGCAAAGACATCGAAATTGCTATCGATGTAAAAGCTAAAAAATAAGTTAATCAACTTTTTAATAATATTGAGCTGTCTTATTCAAGGCAGCTCTTTTTGATGAATAAGTCTTCTTTATTGTTTAGTCTGTTGAATCTATTTTGTGTTTATTTTTAACCTTTTTTAGGAATTTATAACGTTCTTGCGGCATTATTTTTTCTTTCCATTAAAGATAACACCCAAAATCATAATATCATGTCAAAGAAAATTGCAATTCTGGCCACTAACGGCTTCGAGGAAAGTGAACTTCAATCACCAAAGGAGTATTTGGAACAGCAGGGATGGACAGCTCATATTGTAAGTCCTGAAGCTGGAACCATCAGGTCATGGGCAGAAAAAGACTGGGGAAAAGATTACCATGTTGATAAAACACTGGATGAAGTAACCGCTTCTGAATATGATGCTTTAGTTTTACCCGGCGGTGTCATCAATCCTGATCAACTAAGGACAAACGGACAAGCCCTGTCATTTGTGAGAGATTTTTTTATACAGAATAAACCTGTTGCGGCAATATGTCACGGCCCCCAGGTACTAATCAATGCAAAAGTGGTTAATGGAAGAAATATGACCTCTGTGAAATCTATCAGTAAAGACCTTATTAATGCAGGAGCCCATTGGGAAGATAAAGAAGTAGTAGTTGATAATGGCCTTGTCACAAGCAGAACTCCAAAAGATCTCCCTGCTTTTAATGCTAAAATGGTGGAAGAATTTAAAGAAGGAAAGCATGCAGGACAAGCTTTATAGCATGTATTTAAAACATAAAAGCCCGGAATTTTATAATTCCGGGCTTTTTATATTTTTTAAGATTTCTTATTTTAAAAACGGATCAGTTAAAGATCCATGAATTCTGAATACGCACGCAATATTCACTTCCAAGATATAGCGGGTTACCATGTTTTTCAGACCAGAAGCCATCCAGAATATCCTGGCTCAGACAACGGTATACAGCAACACCTTTATAGATTTTTTGGTCATCACCTTCATAGTTGAAGTTAAGCACCAAAATACGGTCTTTATAGAATCCCGTTCCGTTCTGGATATGATCCCCGATGATCCATCGGGCAATAATGCGGGCATTCTCATCAACCGATAAAATTAATGTGCCGTGGTAGGAAACCTGTTCAGATGCTTCCTGGTTACTCCCTTTAATAGAATAGCTTCCGGCTAAATCATGTACTGTCATCGATTCATTTTTATGGATGGCAAATTTAGAAAATCTTATTCTGAAAAGTATAATAAAATATGACGTAGACCAGCAGGCAATGACCAGAGAATTTTTTCATATATAAATTATGCATTACTTTTGCAGCAAATTAACCGTAGAATGATTCCTTTTCTGTTGATCGCTAACTTTATTACCTTTGGAGTTTTTGGATTTGATAAATTACAGGCCAAAAGACAGCAGTGGCGGGTTTCTGAGAATGCTCTTTTAGGTCTTTCATTAATTGGAATTATTGGCGCAGCCTCCGGGATGATTGTCTTTAACCATAAGGTTTCCAAAAAATCTTTCCTGGTGAAGTTTTTCCTGGTGGTTCTTATTGATGTTATATTGTTTTACCGTTTGATCAGACATTAATTTTTTAGAAGTTGCTGATCGTTAGTTATTAATAATACCAAAAGGCTTCCAAGTATTTGTTACATCGGTTGTGTTAACCCATCCAATTGGCTTATCAGCAGTGGGATTTGTATTCAGAATAATATCACCCCGTTTCCATTCCGGAGAGGAAACCGGAGGATAATGATCTGCATAGGTAATTTTTAGTTTACCCAGATAAAGAGCATCATTGGCATTTTGATAATAGACCGTTCCCAGGTTGTCGTTGGTAATAAAATTTCCTATAATATTAGGATTGATCTCAGACAGGCACTTATTATGTGTAATTGTTGTCTGTAATCCCGGATCTGCCTTGATATCACATACTTTGAAATTTTTAATTGAATTTCCCCTTACATCATCATAAAGAGATCCCTTTCCAACAATATTAATCCCAATGGAGATATCATCCTGTTTTTGGTGGTTGTAGATTAATATATCATTGTCAATAATTTTATTTCCTCTTGTAAATAAAGAATTATTGATATCATTGGCTAAATAAACTCCGTATCCTGGATGAGAAAGGGCGATGTAATTGCTGTTAATATTCCAATTATAGCTTTCTTCTGCAATCACAATACCTATATGTCTGCAGAAATCAATCATGCTGTTGAATACATTAACGTGAGAGGTCTTTTCAGCATAAATTCCTTCATATACATTAAAAATAAAAGTGTCAATAATCCTCCAGCCTTCTTTCGGTGCGCTTCCTTCAAACCATATTCCGCGACTGTCAGGGATATCATAAGCTTCATGGATGGAAATGGACGTATTGTTGGAAATTTCATTGTTAACAGATAATCCTTTAACCAGAATTCCTGTCTGGCAGTTTTCTGTTTTTACTGTCTGAATTTGTGAAGACCAGAGGTAATTCACCTCCAAAGCAGTTTGATATCCCCTTATTTGAAGATCTCTGAATAAGATGTCATACATGTGGCTATCTGAAGTTCCGTTGACTCTGATTCCGGTAAAATGATTAGGCGAAGTTGTATGCCAGACAATATTGTAGATTCCAAAACCCTCCAGTACCACTCCGGATGTGTTGATATTGATTCCGTCATTATTATGGGTGATAAGGAAAGGAGGAAAGCTAACCTGGCTTTTTGTAGAGGAACCGGTAATTTTTATCGCTTTATTGATTTGTAATGGTTTATAAAGCATATACCTCTTGTTGTCCAGATGCAAAACCTGACCAATTTCCATTTCGTTAATTAATTGCTGGATCTTATCCGAATCATCTGAATTGCCATCTCCGGATGCACCTGTAATTTTTACGGAAATATCATTGGTGACAATCCTTTTATAATAAGCTTTAGACTCATCACTGTTGGTTTTTGTCCAGTACAGATAACAGCCATTATCAGGAAGTGGAGTATTTTGCTTCTTTAAATTAACAAGTTCTCCACTGTTGTGATCAATCAGGGTAATAATTTCCTTATCTAATGCAGGGTCTTGAGAATCAATAAACTCTTTAATGGTAAGTAATCCTAAGTTGTTTGTCATTTTTGTTTGTTTTTAAAAGTTAATTATTGATCGTCGATAACCTTGTAGGATTATCACAAAAACAAAGGTAAAAGGGGAGGACGCCAGAACTTGACGCAACAAGTTTTTTTTGACTTTAGAAAAGAGAATTATCTAATTTTCTCATTATGAAATTGTTAAATATTGCATAAACTTTTTAATTAATTCATTTAAAATCACTATTTTTGCACCCGTAAAAATCCTATATGCAAAACATTAGAAATATTGCGATTATCGCACACGTTGACCACGGGAAGACGACTTTGGTTGACAAAATCATCCACGCAACCAACATTTTCAGAGAAAATCAGGAGAGTGGAGAATTAATTATGGATAACAATGATCTTGAAAGAGAAAGAGGGATCACCATCTTATCCAAGAATATTTCTGTTACTTATAAAGACACTAAAATTAACGTAATTGATACTCCTGGTCACGCGGATTTCGGTGGAGAAGTAGAGAGAGTATTAAAAATGGCTGACGGGGTTATCCTGTTAGTGGATGCGTTCGAAGGACCAATGCCACAAACAAGATTCGTACTTCAGAAAGCTTTGGAATTAGGATTGAGACCATTAGTGGTTATCAATAAAGTAGATAAACCAAACTGTCGCCCGGACGAAGTTCACGATCAGGTATTTGATTTATTCTTCAACCTTGAAGCTACTGAAGAACAGTTGGACTTCCCAACATTCTACGGTTCTTCCAAGCAAGGTTGGTTCAATACTTCATTAGAACAAACTGAAGATATTCTACCATTATTGGATGGTATTTTACAATATGTTCCTGCTCCAACTGTAACGGAGGGTAACCTTCAGATGCAGATTACTTCTCTTGATTACTCTTCTTTCTTAGGAAGAATTGCTATCGGAAAAGTAACAAGAGGAGAGATCAAAGAATCTCAATGGATTGGTTTAGCACAGGCTGACGGAAAAGTGTTGAAAGGTAAAGTAAAAGAACTTTATGTTTTCGAAGGATTAGGAAAGAAAAAAGTAACTGAAGTACAGGCAGGAGATATCTGTGCTGTAGTAGGTTTCGACGCTTTCCAGATCGGTGACTCTTTCGTAGATCTTGAAAACCCTGAACCATTGGAAAGAACGGCTATTGATGAGCCTACTCTGAACATGACGTTCTCTATCAACAATTCACCTTTCTTCGGTAAAGACGGTAAATATGTTACTTCTAACCACCTTAAAGAAAGATTAACTAAAGAATTAGAGAAAAACTTAGCATTAAGAGTTCAGCAGACGGACGATGCCAATACATTCCTTGTATTCGGTAGAGGTATTCTTCACTTATCAGTTTTGATCGAAACTATGAGAAGAGAAGGATATGAAATGACAATCGGTCAGCCACAGGTTATCCTGAGAGAAATTGACGGAGTTAGCTGTGAGCCTTATGAATCTTTAGTAGTTGACGTTCCTGAAGAATATGCATCAAGAGTTATCGACCTTGCAACTCAGAGAAAAGGTGACCTTCACATTATGGAAACCAAAGGAGAAATGCAGCACATGGAATTCGAAATTCCTTCAAGAGGTTTGATCGGATTGCGTTCTCAAATGTTAACAGCTACTGCAGGGGAAGCTATTATGGCTCACCGTTTCACAGAATATAAGCCTTTCAAAGGAGCTATTCCTGGAAGAAACAATGGGGTATTGATCAGCAAAACTACTGGTCCTGCTACTGAATATTCAATCAATAAACTACAGGATAGAGGTAAGTTCTTCGTTGATCCGGGTGAGGAAATCTACACAGGGATGATTATTGGGGAGCAGAACAAACCTGGTGACCTTGTTGTGAATATCGTAGAAGCAAAACAGCTGAACAACATGCGTGCGGCTGGAAAAGATAAAGATACAGGAGTTGCTCCGAAAATCTTATTCTCTCTGGAAGAATGTATGGAATACATCCAAGCTGATGAAGCTATTGAAGTTACTCCAAACTTCATCAGAATGAGAAAGAAAATCCTTTCTGAAGAAGAAAGAAAAAGAGTTGAAAGATCAGCGAAAGCTTAATAAATCCTGATTTACAATCAATATCATATAGAAAAGCCTCGAATTTTTCGAGGCTTTTTTTCTAAAGAATTGAAAAAATGTTTATTTTTTCAAAAGAATATCCGAAATATCAAATATAATTTAAAGTAGTTTTAAGGTTATGAAAATGAGTAAACTAAAACTTATCGTTTTATTGGGAGTTCTTGCATCTTACAGTACTTCATGTTCCACTCAGAACAATGTTACAAAGACACCTCCTGTTAAAAATACAACAAAACCTAACCCTAACAATAATACAACCCAGCCAAAACCGCCTGTAGCAGTAAAACCAGCCACAGGAAATTCAACAGACGAAACGTTCAGAACAAATCTTCCTGAGATTAAAAGAGAATTCCGTGGCGCATGGATTGCCAGCGTTGCCAATATCAACTGGCCTTCAAAAAATAATCTTACCGTAGAGCAGCAGAAAGCAGAAGCCATCAGTATGCTGGATATGCTGAAAGATAATAACTTTAATGCTGCTATTTTTCAGATAAGACCTTCTGCAGATGCTTTATACACAAGTAATATTGAACCATGGTCTTACTTCCTGACCGGAGAGACAGGCACAGGGCCTTATCCAAGCTATGATCCGCTGTTATTCTGGATTGAAGAAGCCCACAAAAGAGGATTGGAACTGCATGTTTGGTTAAATCCTTACCGTGCTCATCATACCAATGGTGGTACAGTAAATAAAATGTCAATGGCTAACAGAATGTCAGACATTGTAGTGAGATTAAAAAACGGAATGTATTGGTTTGATCCTGCTAATCCGAAAACACAGGACCATGTTTCCAATGTGGTAAAGGATATCGTAAAAAGATATGATATTGATGCTATTCACTTTGATGATTATTTTTATCCATATGCTACTTATAACAAAGGAGCTGACTTCCCGGATTATGCAACCTGGAGCGCTTATCAAAATAGCGGCGGAACTTTATCAAGAGCAGACTGGAGGAGAGACAACGTGAATAGATTTGTAGAACGTATTTATAAAGAGATTCACGCAGAAAAAAATAATGTAAAATTCGGGATCAGTCCGTTCGGAATCTGGAAACCGGGATATCCGGCAGGAATTGTAGGATCTTCCCAGTTTGATGAACTGTATGCGGATGCCAAATTATGGTTGAACAAAGGTTGGGTAGACTATTTTTCCCCACAATTGTATTGGCCGATTGATTCAAAAGGACAAGGTTTTGAAGCGTTGTTAAACTGGTGGCAATCAGAAAATACAATGAACCGTCACTTATGGCCAGGGTTAAATACGGTTGAGATTAAGACTTATGACCGCCCGACAGAAATTAAAAATCAGATTGAGATCTCAAGAAAGATCTTAAAGAATGATGCAGGTGAAATCCATTGGAGTATTGCTGGGTTAACCAGAAATCCGGGAATGCTTCCGGCTCTGAAAAACGGACCATACAGTGAAAAAGCATTAATTCCTAAATCCCCATGGATCAAAACAGTTCCTTTACAGACGCCAACTTTATTTATTGCTGATAACGGGAGCTATGCACAGACAAGATGGAGCTCAAAAAATGCTTCAGAGGTTTTCCAGTGGGTACTTTTCTCTCAGTATGACGGAGTTTGGGAAATTGAAATCTTACCGTTGGATACCCTTTTCAAAGATGTGCCTAAATTCAAAAATGGGAAAAAGCTGAATGCAGTAGCCATTAAAGCCATTGATAGGCTAGGAAACGAGAGTGATTATATGGCCAAAAAAGTCAAATAAAGAAAAAGTAATAATGGCGGGGTAAAAGCCATTAAATTTTCAAAATAAATGGGTTTAGCTTAAAGTTGAACCCTTTTTTATGGTATTATTTTAACCTTCATTCCGTGATATTCTCTGCTAAGTGCTAACGAGGCTGCTAAGGTATGACTCATAACCCTTTTATTTTAGAATAACTATAAATTATCATTTTAAAATAATGAAAATCAAAATGTTGTAAACTGAAAAATCTATTTTTAAGTAAAATAACAACCTTCACGGAACCATTTTTGCATGATTAGTCCTATAATCACCAAAATATAACATTATGAATACTAACAGACTTTCCGCAACAGTGGAAAAAGCACTTAGTGATCAGATGAACAAGGAAATTCATGCATCACACGTTTTTCTATCGTATGGAATTTGGGCAGACGATAAAGGATATCAGGGAATTGCCAACTTTCTTTACAGACATGCTCAGGAAGAAAGAAACCATTCGATCAAATTCATGGAGTACATTTTAAACAGAGGCGGAAAACCCAAAATAGAGGCTATTCCCGCTCCTCCGGCCGATCCTGAGTCGCTCACAGCCTGTTTTGAAGGCGTTTTCAAACATGAAGTAGATAACACAACCGCTATCTACAAAATTGTAGATCTTTCCATGGCTGAAAAAGACTGGGCTACATGGAATTTTATGCAGTGGTTTGTACAGGAACAGATTGAAGAAGAAACATTAGCGCTGAACCTCATTGATAAATTAAAAATTGCAGGTGGTGACAGGGCTACAGACGAGTCTTTATTTACTTTAGATAAAACCTTACAGGAAGCACCGAATGACGTACCATTGGCCCAGGAAGCCACAGGAGATAATCCGTAAAGATCATCGGCAAAGCAAAAACAACCTGAAAATCTGTCAGAACACTGACAGATTTTTTTATTATGAAACTCCCTTAAATTTCACTATCTTTGCACGCTGAAAGTTCAGGGATTAAACTTAAAACCTTATACTTTGAACTTTCAAACCCTAAACCTTAAACTTTGAATTTTACAATATGAAATGTGGAATTGTAGGCCTTCCGAATGTAGGTAAATCAACACTTTTTAACTGTCTGAGCAATGCAAAAGCTCAATCAGCAAACTATCCTTTCTGTACTATTGAACCGAACCTGGGAACCGTTTCAGTACCGGATCAGAGATTATTTGAATTGGAGAAAATCGTAAAACCTGAGAGAGTTTTACCAGCTGTAGTTGAGATCGTTGATATTGCAGGTCTTGTAAAAGGGGCCAGCAAAGGAGAAGGATTGGGGAACCAGTTCCTGGCAAATATCCGTGAGTGTGAGGCAATCATCCACGTATTAAGATGTTTTGACAATGGAAATATTGTTCACGTAGAAGGTTCGGTAGATCCGTTAAGAGATAAAGAGATTATTGATATTGAACTTCAGCTGAAAGACCTTGAAACAGTAGGGAAAGCAGTTGAAAAAGCTAAAAAATTCATCAAATCCGGTAAGAAAGAAGATATCCTTACTTACGAAACACTTCAGAATTTACAGAAATTCCTTGAAGATGGAAAAAATGCAAGAGAATTTGCCGTTGATGATCTTACGAAATCAATCATTGGTGATGTTCAGCTTTTAACTAACAAGCCGGTTCTTTATGTTTGTAACGTAGATGAAAATTCTATCAAAAACGGGAACGAATGGATTGGTAAGATCGAAGAAATGGCTCAAAACGAAGGTGCTGAAGTAGTTGTATTAGCCGCTCAGATTGAAGCAGACATCAATGAGCTGGAAACTTTCGAAGAAAGAGAAATTTTCCTTGATGAATTAGGCCTTACAGAACCGGGAGTAAACCGTCTGATCAGAAAAGCTTATGACCTTTTAAAACTTCAGACGTATTTTACCGCAGGAGTAAAAGAAGTAAGAGCATGGACTATCGGACAGGGATGGACAGCTCCACAGGCAGCCGGAGTAATCCACACAGACTTTGAAAAAGGATTCATCCGTGCAGAAGTAATCAAGTATAACGATTATGTTACTTATGGTTCAGAAGTAAAAGTAAAAGAAGCCGGAAAACTTTCTGTAGAAGGTAAAGAATATGTAGTTCAGGATGGAGACATCATGCACTTCAGATTCAACGTGTAATAAAAAATATTAAAGTTAGTTTTATAAAAAAGCGCTTCCATAATTGTTTGGGAGCGTTTTTTGCATTGATTGGGAACAAATGGATTTTGTATTTCTGGTTTGAAATTCGAAATAAATACTACATTACAAAAAATGCTCCCTGAAATCAGAGAGCATTTTTGTAATTTCCTTAAAGCGGAATGCCTATGTCAAATCGGCACTTTGGTTCTACGCATTCTATAGAATAAACTACACATTTATTTACTATATCTGTACATCTTAATGATCCTCCACCTCCTTCTTGACAGGCTGGTTCATAACATGAAGGGCCATACTGGGTACATACTCCATTGTATGAACATATTTTTACTCCTCCGGCTATTGTTCTCAGCTCTTTTTTGTTCAGCTTTTTGCCGTTGTTCAGGTTTTGCTTTTCCATAATTTCTATATCTTAAAAATGGACTTAGTATTGTTCCTAGGGTTCTAATACAGGCTGGCATTGTAGTTCCGCACAAGCAAAAGAAATCTTTTTACAAGTCAGATCTGCAAGCAGGCACATTTCTTTTCCGCCTGTGATTACTCTTAATTCTTTTTTATTTAATTTTTTTCCGTTGTTTAGATTTTGATTTTTCATGATCTTCGTTTTAGATTAATATACCTATTTAAAAAGGAAATGGAGGTTCAGGAACATACCTGCACTCTCTTTCAGCGCATCTTATTCCTGTATCTATGCACCGTCCGGTTTCAGGATCCAGACACATCTGTAATCCGCCTTTGATGGACTTAAGCTCTTTCTTGTTTAGTTTTTTTCCGTTATTCATAGTCTTGGTTTTTCATTATTCTATTGTGATGGGCGCCGGTCTGCATTCTTTCTGTCCGCACACGGGAGAAATAATGGTACAGCCATTAGGATATGGAGATTCACATGGTTCATATGGAGTTGGGCAAAGTACCGGCTCCATACAGTTCAATAATCCTCCGGTAATGGATTTCAACTCTTTTTTGTTCAGTTTTTTACTGAACGGTGAAATTTGATTTTTCATTGTTTTGATTTTTAGTGAGTTAGTTGTGTACTAAAGTAGTAAAAATAATTAATTGTATATCACTTGATGTAGAAAAAAATCAAATAAATATTTTTGTTTTATTAAAAACCAACTTTGTATATTTGAATTTTACAACTCATTGCTTATGGAGAAAATAGCACATTCCTCACTAGAAGATTTTTACAGGGAAATGACGGCCAAGCTGGGAAAAAGCCTGGAAGATATTTTCCCAAAAGGCCTCCATAAGGATATTGGACATTTTAATGTATTTGATATAGCGCAAACTATTGAAAGAATAAAAAATACTTCCGAAATGCCTTATAACAGACGGAAATATTATAAAATAAGTCTGATTAGAGGGAGAAACAGGGCTGAATATGCTGATAAAACCGTTTCCATAGAAAAAAATGCACTGCTGTTTGCTACTCCTAAGGTTCCCTACCATTGGATTCCTGAGGATGCCCGGCAGTCCGGAAGTTTTTGTGTGTTTACAGAAGACTTTTTCATCAAAGATACGTCTTATAATGCCCTGGAAAATCAACCTATCTTTCAGCCGGGAGGCGTTCCTGTGTTTGAAATTGATGATGAATTGGCAGATGAAATAGAACTTCTTTTTAAAAAAATCAAAAATGAAATTGATTCAGATTATATATTCAAATACGATTTAATAAGAAACTATGTCTGGGAGCTGATTCACTATGGTCAGAAGCTCCAGCCTGCAACCAGAATCTCAATGGCAAAAGATGCTTCCATGAGGGTTGTATCTTTATTTATAGAGCTACTGGAAAGACAGTTTCCTATTGAATCAAAAGAGCAGAGGCTGCAATTGAAAACAGCAAATGATTATGCTGAAAGATTATCCGTACACGTTAATTATCTCAATAAAAGACTGAAAGAAAGTACCGGTAAAACTACTACGGAATTTATTGGCGACCGTATTATTCAGGAAGCGAAGATCCTCTTAAAGCAGACCAGATGGAACGTGTCTGAAATTTCTTATGCCCTTGGTTTTGAGGAAATAGCCCACTTTTCCAATTTTTTCAAAAGGAAGACATCATTTACACCTATAGAATTCCGCTCGTGATTTGAATTTTGCAAATTTTGGATTGATTCGGGTAAACTTTATCTGCCACAAATATTCCAACTTTGTATCACTAAAACAACCCAAAATATGGAAACAAAGACAAAAGTAGCATTGGTAACCGGAGGAAACAGAGGTTTAGGAAAAAATTCAGCCCTAAAGATCGCTCAAAAAGGTTTGGATGTCATCATTACTTATAGAAGTAACAGAGATGAAGCAGAAGATGTTGTTAACGAAATAAAAGAGATGGGCAGAAATGCGGTAGCGTTTCAATTGGATACAAAAGATCGTAAAAGTTTTGATGCATTTGTGAAAAATGTTACCACTCATTTACAAGAAACTGCCGGAAACCCAAACATTGATTACCTTATCAACAATGCAGGAACAGCTTTATATTCACCTATAACAGAAGTTACGGAAGAACAGATGGATGATATTGTTGATATTCATTTCAAGGGCGTGTTTTTCTTAACACAGAAGCTGCTGTCTTTTATCAATGATGGAGGAGGAATTATTAATATTTCTTCAGGATTGGCGAGATTTGCAACACCGGGTTCTTCCGTTTACGGCTCCATAAAAGCAGGCGTGGAGATGTTAACCAAATATATGGCTAAAGAATTAGGAATAAGAAAGATCAGAGCGAATGTAGTTGCACCCGGAGCTATTGAAACAGACTTCGGAGGCGGAAGAGTAAGAGACGATAAAGAGATTAATGATATGGTAGCCGGAGCTACAGCCTTGGGAAGAGTAGGGCTTCCTGATGATATTGGCGGAGTTGTAGCGTTCCTTTGTACAGAAGATGCAGGATGGATTAACGGACAACGGATTGAAGCTTCAGGAGGAATGTTTTTATAAATTGATCCAATAATTTATTCTAAAAAAAGAACCAACCTGATAAAGGTGGTTCTTTTTTTATGGTAGGCTTATCAGTTAAGGAAGTGCTATAGGACCATCTGGATCTATTGGCTCTATAGGTTCCGGCAGCTGGCATTCTTTTTCTCTACATCCGGGCCCGTAATATTTACAGTAACCGTTAGGGGCGCATGGGTAACTGCCCAGCCCTCCGTTGATTATCTTCAGTTCAGACTTTGCTAATTTTTTTCCTCTGCTTAAGTTCTTATTTTTCATGGCTTAGATTTTATCAGTGGTGTGGTTAAGGTCTGCATATTTTTTGCCCGCAATAAGGAGAAATCATGGCACAGCCATTTTCATCAACGTTTGATTGGCATGGCTCCATGTGTGGCAGGCAGATTTCCTGGGCAGGCATACAGTCCAGCATACCGCCTGCAATTGTTTTTAATTCTTTTTTACTCAGTTTCTTTGCTTTTAGAGAAGTTTGATTTTTCATATAGTGATATTTTTAGGTTAAGTGGCTAAATTAATTCCATGGTTCCAGTGGCAGGTCTGGTTTGCATTGATCCTCCGCACACTTGGGATGATACTGTCTGCATCTTAGTGAAGGATCAAGGCACATTAAAAGACCTCCGTTGATTGACCGCAGCTCCTTTTTATTCAGTTTTTTCCCTTTTGATGGTGATTTACTTTTCATGATTCTGATTTTTAATGAGTTGGTGATTACGAATATAAGAAAAGTTTTCACATTACATCACTTATTTGAGAAAAATATAAACATATTTTTTCTTATTTATTCTTGAAAATAAGTTTTTAATGATGGTTAATAAAATATTTTTGGATCTTACTGTTATATTTTTGAAAGATTCTCTAAAGCTTTTTCAAGTGTTTCCTGTTTCTTGGCAAAACACAGTCTGATCACATTTTCATTCAGTTTGTTTTTATAGAATGATGAAAACGGAACACTTGCCACCTTATGATTAACCGTCAGCTCACTGGCGAAATCAAAATCATTTTTATCTGAGATCTTAGAGTATTTTACAGCCTGGAAGTATGTTCCCTCACAATCCAAAAGGTCAAACGAAGTTCCTGAAAGTCCTTTTCTCAGGAAATCTCTTTTCTCCTGGAAGAACTGATTAAGATGAATATAATGTTCATCATTTTTCATATACTCTGCCAAAGCAAGCTGAACAGGGGTATTAACACAAAAAACATTGAACTGATGTACTTTTCTGAACTCATCTGTTAAAGCCTTTGGAGCAGCACAATATCCAACTTTCCAGCCTGTCACATGGAAAAGCTTTCCGAATGAAGCAACCAGCAAACTTCTTTCTTTCAATTCGGGATATTTACAGATGCTTAAATGCTGTTTTCCATCAAAGACAATATTCTCATACACTTCATCGCTTAAAATAAGAATAGAAGTGTCTTTTACCAGTTCAATAAGCTCATTGATATCTTTTTCTTTTAAGATTTTTCCTGATGGGTTGTTCGGATTATTAAGGATAATCATCTTGGTTTTATCGCTAATCAGGCTTTTTACAACAGTCCAGTCGATTTGATAATCCGGTGCTTTCATTTCAAATCGTTTTACAATACCACCAAATAGCTCAACGGTAGGTTCATAACAGTCATAAGCAGGTTCAAAAATAATGACTTCATCATCTTTTTTGATAAAAGCGGCAATAGCTGTAAAAATAGCTTGGGTTCCACCTGCAGTAACTGTAATTTCAGCATCAGGATGATAAATGCTTTGATGGCTGTTTTCAATTTTTCTTGCAATTTCTTCCTTTAAGCCAATCATTCCGCCTAGAGGTGCATATTGGTTAAACCCTTTTTTCACAAAATGATCTACGTTGTTTAACAATTCTGGATCCGGCATGAAATCTGGGAATCCCTGGGAGAGATTAATAGCCTCATTTTCATTGGCAAGCTGCGTCATTTGGCTGAAAATAGTAGTTCCTACATTGGAAAGTTTCGATAAAGGAAGTTGTATCATAAAACAGATTTTTGTGATACCGAATTTAATGAATTATTTAAAACACTGCTCATTTAAATATTAGGGCTGTTTAAACTTTACGGCACCACAAAGCTATAAAGCCACAAAAGCTTTTATTTTAAAACATTTGAGTTCACTTAAGCAGGTTTGTTTAATTCAAAAGCTTTTCTTTCAACCTCTTTTCATCTTTTTTAGCTATCAAAATAATGTTAAACATTTGTTTAAAAAAATACAATTTTTGCTTTTAAATATGCTTTGTGATGCTTACATTTGTTATGCTAAAAATAATTTAAAACCAATGACAATGAAAATTAAAAAGATTGAGTTTCCGGCAAAATCTATTTTGTACCAGGGGAAAGAAAAGTTTGATTATGTAGATAGTTTTGAAGGCGGAGTGGTTGGAAACGGACAGAATTTCGATATTACCCAAATCGGGAAGGCCTTTTTTACGAGCGGACCCAAGTGGGGGAAGAAAATGTTTGCTTTCAGAAACAAGGTAGTTGGATTGTTTGGTTTGAAAACAGGTACAGAAACAAATGCAGAGAAAGAAGCCAATGATTTTAGCTGTGAAGTAGGGGATCAGGTGGGCATTTTTAAGGTCTTTAACAAAACCAGCAATGAGATTGTTCTTGGTGAAGATGATAAGCATCTGGATTTCAGGGTTTCCCTGTTGTTTGATAAAAATCAGGGAGGGCAGGATGAGAATTCTTTAACGATTTCTACTACAGTAAAGTTCCATAACTGGCTGGGAGTATTGTATTTTTTGCCGGTACGTCCTTTTCATCAACTCATTGTTCCGGTTATGCTGAAAAATATGATCGGCAAGCTGGAAAGCGCTAAACAATAATTTAAGAAGCAAATGTCGGAATACAAACATTTGCTTTTTATTTTTCATGCAATTAAGTCTACTTTTTTCTATCATAAATCCTGATTTCAGGTAGAATGTTGATAAAAAAATGAAGACTAAAATTCGGATAATTTTGGACAATTTTGTACTTTTGTATGTTTGCTGAAATCATATATGTCACAAGAAATAAATCCAACCTACTCCGAAGAGAATATCAGAACCCTCGATTGGCAGGAACATATCCGTCTGCGTCCCGGCATGTACATCGGGAAGCTTGGTGACGGGTCCTCTGCCGATGACGGTATTTACATTTTGCTTAAAGAAATCCTGGATAACTCTATTGATGAGTTCAGGATGAGAGCCGGAAAAAGAATCGAAATAAAGCTGGATGACGGCAAGGTTACTGTTCGCGACTTTGGTCGTGGAATTCCGCTGGGAAAGGTGGTAGACGCCGTTTCCAAAATGAATACCGGAGGTAAATACGACAGTAAGGCGTTCAAGAAGTCTGTAGGACTGAACGGGGTGGGTACGAAAGCGGTAAATGCCCTTTCAGACTACTTCAGAGTGCGTTCTTTCCGGGATGGAAAAATGAAGGTTGCAGAATTCTCCCGCGGTATGATCAAAGAAAATTTTGATGAAAAAGATACCTCAGACAGAAACGGAACCGAAATTTCATTTATTCCGGATGGAGAGATCTTTCTGCATTTCAAATACAGAAAGGAGTATATCGAAAGAATGCTCCGTAATTATGCGTATCTGAACCCGGGACTGAAAATATTATTCAACGGTGAAACCTATTTTTCAGAAAATGGGCTTAAAGACCTTTTGGAGGAAGAGCTGGAAAGTGATATCCTGTATCCTATTGTTCACCTGAAGGACGATGATATTGAAGTAGCAATTACGCATTCCGATAAATCACAGACAGAAACCTATTTTTCATTCGTTAACGGACAGAATACAACACAGGGGGGTACTCACCTGAATGCTTTCCGTGAAGCCTATGTAAAAACAATCCGGGAATTCTTCAATAAGAGTTTTGATGCTTCAGATATCAGGAAATCAATTATTGCAGCTATTTCCATTAATGTGGAAGAACCGGTTTTCGAATCTCAGACCAAAACAAAACTCGGATCCAATGATATGGGGCCTAACGGACCAACCGTAAGAACCTTCGTGATTGATTTCCTTAAGAGCAAACTAGATAATTTCTTACACAAAAATCCTGAGATAGCTGAAGCCATCCAAAGAAAAATCCTGATTTCTGAGAGAGAAAGAAAAGAACTTTCCGGAATTCAGAAGTTGGCGAGAGAAAGGGCTAAAAAAGTATCTCTACACAATAAAAAGCTGCGTGACTGCAGGCAGCATTATAACGATCAGAAAGCCGAAAGAAAAGGAGATACCCAGATCTTCATCACTGAGGGAGACTCTGCATCAGGATCCATCACCAAATCAAGAGATGTAGAAACGCAGGCGGTATTTTCATTAAAAGGAAAGCCTCTGAACTGTTATGGGCTGACAAAGAAAGTGGTGTATGAAAATGAAGAATTCAACCTTCTACAGGCCGCTTTAAATATTGAAGAAAGTTTGGAAGACCTGAGATATAACCAGGTAATTATAGCAACCGATGCCGATGTGGATGGAATGCACATCCGTCTGCTGATGATTACATTCTTCCTGCAGTTTTTTCCGGATTTGATTAAAAACGGCCACCTTTATATCCTTCAAACCCCTTTATTCAGGGTTAGGAATAAAAAAGAGACAAGGTATTGCTATTCAGAAGCGGAAAGAGTAAAAGCATTGAATGAACTTGGAAAAAATCCTGAAATTACACGATTCAAAGGATTAGGTGAGATCTCTCCGGATGAGTTTAAGCATTTTATTGGAAAAGATATCCGTTTAGAACCGGTAGTGGTAGGGAAAGATCAGACCATAGACCAGCTACTGGAGTTTTATATGGGAAAAAATACACCAGACAGACAGACCTTCATTCTTGAGAATTTGGTAGTGGAAGACGACTCTGATATTGACAAAAAACAAATTCTTGATGAAGTAAGCAGCGAATAAGCTGAAGAACACCATATAAGAATCACAATGAGATTAAGTAACCGTAGTAAAACATCATTTTATAACTTCATAAATACACTGTTGATCATGTTTACAGTGTTTGGAATAGCAGGATTTTTAGTCAATAAGTATAGATTTCATGTGTTGGGAATCGAAAGCTACCTGATGATTATTATTCCCATATTAATGCTGATCATCTTTCACCTTAACGGACGACAGATTTTTGAATATGATAGTGATGGCGAAGCTCTGCATTTTAAGAACAGGAATATCATTCCTTTTTTAAGCAAGCCCCTTCATGATGAGTTTCCGAAATATAAACTGATAAAATATGACGTAATCAGTATAATCTTTATCAAAAGACTATATATTACCGTCTCCAGTAAGAATAACGGATCTGCAATACTAAAGTACCAGATTTCTTACTTAACCAGAAAAGAAGTAAATGATTTAAAACTCTCTCTGAATAAAGTTGTAAAAGCTAATAAAGAGAAAAAAGATTAATATAACAGATGACGACAGAAGAATATTCGCATGAGGGTGAAAGCTTGAAGAAAGTTTCCGGTCTCTACAAAGACTGGTTTCTGGATTATGCTTCCTATGTAATTTTGGATAGGGCTATTCCTTCGGTATATGATGGGTTAAAACCCGTTCAGCGAAGAATTATGCACTCTATGCGGGAACTGGAGGACGGCCGTTACAATAAGGTGGCCAATATCGTGGGAAATACCATGAAATATCACCCTCACGGTGATGCTTCCATTACAGACGCGATGGTGCAGATCGGGCAGAAGGAACTCCTGATTGATACCCAGGGAAACTGGGGAAATATCTATACGGGAGATTCTGCAGCAGCAGCAAGGTATATTGAAGCCAGGCTGACCCCTTTTGCCCTGGAAGTAGTCTTTAATCCCAAAACAACGGAATGGACAAAATCCTATGATGGCAGAAACAATGAGCCTATTGACCTTCCGGTAAAATTCCCTTTGCTTCTTGCACAGGGAGTGGAAGGAATTGGGGTAGGGCTTTCAACCAAAATCCTTCCGCATAACTTCAACGAGCTTATTAACGCTTCTGTAGCTTATTTAAAAGGAAAGAAATTCGAAATTTATCCTGACTTTTTAACGGCTGGTTATCTGGATGTATCAGAATACAATGACGGTCACAGAGGCGGAAAGGTAAGAGCCAGAGCCAAAATCACCCAGACGGACAAACATACGCTGGTGATCTCTGAACTTCCGTATTCCAAAACAACAAGTGATCTTATTGATTCTATCCTGAAAGCCAATGAGAAGGGAAAGATCAAGATTAAGAAAATTGAAGATAATACTTCAGATAAAGTTGAAATCCTGATCCATATTCATAACGATGTATCTCCGGACAAAACAATTGATGCTCTGTATGCCTTTACAGACTGCCAGGTAACAATTTCTCCGAATGCCTGTGTGATTGTGGGGGATAAGCCCATGTTTATGTCTGTTTCTGAGATTCTGAAAATGAACACGGATCATACCGTATCATTGTTGAAAAAAGAGCTTGAAATAGAACTCCACGAGCTTCAGGAAAGCTGGCATTTCTCCTCATTGGAAAGAATCTTCATAGAAAACAGGATCTATCACGATATTGAAGAAGTGAAGACCTGGGAAGATGTTCTGAAAACCATTGATAAAGGATTAAAACCTCATACAAAACATCTTCTGAGAGCCGTAACAGAAGAAGATATCTTAAAATTAACAGAGATCAGGATCAAGAGAATCTCAAGGTTCGATTTAGATAAATTTAAAGAAAATATCGCCTCCCTGGAAGGAAAAATAGAACAGGTAAAGCACCATCTTGCCAACCTGATCGCCTATGCTATTGAGTACTATCTGAATATCCAGAAGAAATACGGAAAAGATAAGCAGAGAAAAACAGAACTTAGGATCTTTGATACCATTGATGCAACCAAAGTAGCCGTTGCCAATGAAAAATTCTATGCTAATTTTGAAGAAGGTTTCATCGGGACTTCTTTGAAAAAAGATCAGTATCTGTTTGACTGTTCGGATATTGATGATATTATTACTTTCAGAAAAGACGGAAGCATGAAGGTAGTAAAAGTGGAAGCCAAAACATTTATCGGTAAAGATATCCTGCACGTTGCCGTATGGAAGAAAAACGATAAGAGAACAGTATACAACATGATCTACCGCGAAGGCAGGGAAGGACCTTATTATATGAAGCGTTTCTCTGTAACCGGTGTTACAAGGAATACAGATTATCCGCTGGCTTCAGATAAAAAAGGTTCGGAGACCTTATATTTTTCAGCCAATCCGAATGGAGAAGCGGAAACGGTTACGGTGCTTTTAAAACCCAACCCGAGAATCAGAAAAAATAAGATGGAAATCAATTTCTCTGATCTTGCCATCAAAGGCCGTGATTCCAAAGGAAATCTCGTAACCAAATATGCCGTAAAGAAAGTAGATCTTAAAGAAGAAGGTGTTTCTACACTGGCTCCACGAAAGATCTGGTTTGATGATACAGTAAGAAGGCTGAATGCTGATGGCAGAGGTACTTTACTGGGCAGTTTCAAAGGGGATGACAGGATATTAACGATCAATACTAATGGCGAAGTAAAACTCGTTTCATTTGATCTTGGAAACCGTTTTGATGATGAGTATCTGGTATTGGAAAAATGGAAGCCTGAGCAGCCGGTTACATGCATTTACTATGATGGCGAAAAAGATATTTATTTCATCAAGAGATTCCTGTTGGAAAATACATTGAACGTACAGACCTTCATGCCATCTGAGCATCCGAAGTCTTTCATAGAGAATGTAATTGTAGCGAATGATGCCACAGCAGAAATTATTTTTGCAAAGGATAAAGGGAAAGAACGCGATCCGGAGATCATTAATATTGATGAGTTTATTGCTGTAAAAGGAATAAAAGCAATAGGAAACCAGTTTACGAAATTTAAAGTAAAAGCCATTAATATCAATATTCCTGAACCTGTAGAAGAGGAACCTGAAGTATATGAAGATCCGGAGCCTACAGGTAGCATGGATGAAGATGGCGGAACCATCGGAGACCTGTTTCAGTCAGATGAGGAAACAGGAACATAATAAAGCATTTAAACTTATAGTAAAGAATAAAATAGCATCACATGGATATATTTGTTTTGATTATTATTGCAGCTACTTGTATCTTTAGTTACATGGGCTTCAACAATACGGTTCTTTTTGAAAAATATAAATTCAATGTTGGAGCTATTGCCAACCGTAAAGAATATATAAGGCTGATAAGCTCTGCATTTTTACATGCAGATTTTATGCACCTGTTTTTCAATATGCTTTCCCTGTATTTTTTCCAGGGGGTTGTGGTTCATTTCTTTGGGCAGATAGGATTTTTGATCATCTATTTCGGATCAATGATCCTTGGAAACTTATTCAGCCTGCAGATTTATCAGAAACAACCTTGGTATTCAGCCATTGGAGCTTCAGGAGCTGTTTCAGGAATTATTTTTGCCTCCATAGCCATGGCACCGAATGAGATCAGTGTGAATTTTTTACCGGGATGGCTGTTCGGGACTTTGTATTTCGGATATTCCGTATACATGATGCTGAATCCTAAACAATGGGATAACCTGGGGCATGCTGCCCATCTTGGAGGAGCTTTTTTCGGATTGGTATACTCTATTGTTCTGCACCCACAACTGGCAATGAGCAATATTTTATACCTTGGGGTGATGTCACTGCCATTAATTTATCTGGGATATCAGATTTTTGTCAGGAAGCGAATAAGATAAAAGACTATTTTTAATCTAGGTAATTATACGCCAGTTTACACTAGTTTGTTAAAAATAAAAAGAGGGCTAAATTAATCAGTCCTCTTTTATACTATTTATTAAAGTTGTTTTAATTAGTCAACTAATTGAACATAAGCTTTTCCCTCTTGATTTTCAATTATTTTATATGTTGGTGTTTGAGTTAGAGTTATTATGCTAGCATGATGAACACTTAAAACCTTATCCTGCAAATCTTGTTCAGATTCTAAATCAATTATTTTTAAACCAAGTCCTTTAAGAATTACAGGAGATAAATGTCTATCGTGAGATAAAGTTAATGCATGACTCCCTAATTCTGCTATTATAGCATTGGCTTTAGTTTCACTATCAGCCTCTCCATTAAACATGTTGTCTTTAAGCCAATTTTTAACCATATCTTCTGACCATTTAATAGCTTTTTCACATTCTCCTATTAATGTCGGATTATATTTAGAAAGGATCGTTTGCCAAACAGGTATTGTTAATGGATTAGCTATAATTTCAGCTTTTGCTTTTTCAAATTCTTCAATAATACCATGAGCAGGTATACCGATTCCAAGTTGAGGATCAATAGGTCCTAAATTAGAATGTTTTCCCATTAAAATCTCTTTACACGAACAAGCAATCATTGTTCCAGCGGACATTGCTGTCTGGGGAATTATTGCTCGTATGTCGTTTCCAAAAATTGATTTTAAATAATTAACTATTGATTCTGTTGCTCCAATTGAACCTCCTGGAGTATGTAAAACTAAGTCTAGACCTTTTGTTTTATCTAAACCATTAATCGTGGACATAAAGCCCATTTTATCAGAATCTGTAATATCAAATCTAAATCCATGTGATGATAAATGACCTTTCTGTAACCAACCAGAATAATATGTTAAAACGTTTCTACCTGTTTTATCAGATAATTGCTTTATATATTTTCTTCTGATTAAATCAAAAGGATTAGGTTGATTATTTATCTCTTCAACTATTTCGTTCCAAGTGGGCATTAGTCAATTGTATGAGTTGCATTAGAATTTATTGATAATCTTGTCCAATGAAGTTTTGTTTTTTTATTATCATCTTTATTAGACACAAATTTATCAATTCCGAAACCAAAAATTTCTGTTTTTGATTTTTCTTCAATCCCTAATTTTTTAAACAATTGCTCAGCCTCTTTTTGTTTGTCTAATCTTATTTTTTCGGCTTCTATCGTTTTCATATTAATATTTTTTGTAAAAGTAATTAAATATACGACAAAATAAGTCGCATATAAAAATATTTACAAATATATTATCAATATATAACATTTACAAAAATGTTAATTCCCAGATTAAGATTCTTTATCTTTCTTTTTAGGTTTAAAGTTTAAAACCTTTTTCATATTCAAATCGAATTCCACTAATTTAAGCACATGTTTGCCATCAACTAAAGGAATATTGTCTATGTAAATTATTTTAGTTCCATCGAATACAAAGTATTCATAATTTTTCTTTATATCTTCAACATAAAAATAATCTACACCATCTTTTGTAATGTATCTCACATTTTTTTCTTTAAGTGCTTCACCTAATGACATAATTCTTTATACTTAGTTCGGACATTTGAATTTGACAACAAATATCTGAATTTTTCTTGGTCTGTGACCTTTCTCAGGTTAAATCTATACACAAATTCATCAACATATTTTTGAAGATGCTTTTTTGAAACGTGATTGTACATTCCTGAAACACTTCTTTTCAGTATGTTCCAACTTCCTTCTATGTTATTTGTGTGTATATTATTGTCCTGCAAACTTACATACTCTTTTTTAGAATGGTCGATTACATTATGAGTATAATATTTATCTAAGCCTTTATAAGCCCACCATTCATCACTTATTAATATTGTTTTTTCAGGATTTACATATCTGCAAATCAAAGGTTGAATGCTTTTTCTTTTTGTATCATCTACAACATATGCATTCATTTTACCATCTCTTTGCAACATTCCCATTACAGGAACTTTGTCTTTAAAACTTCGTCCTTGTGAGTGTGGAACCTTCTTGTCTTTGTGACGGTTCTTGTTCTTACCACCAATAAAAGTTTCATCACATTCTACAATACCTTCAAGCTCATTATTATTCTCAATACCAAAACATGCTCTAATTCTTTGTAACATGAACCATGCTGTTGCTTGTCTCACTCCAATATCTTTTCCTAACTGTATAGAACTAATCCCTTTCTTGTGGGACGTAACAAGCCAAATAGCCATGAACCATTTACGAAGACTAACTTTAGAATTCTCAAACATTGTTCCTGTCTTAACATTAAAATACTTGCCTGTATTCTTGCATCTATATTGATTATTCTTACACTTATATACTTTTGAATTTTCATCAAAAGGACTTACAGGAAGTTTGTTCCATTTCAATATCTCCAAATAATCAATACAATCCTGTTCTGTTGAAAAGGTTTGAGTTAATTCAAATACTGATTTTATGTTGGTGTTAAACATATCTACTATTTTGTATTTTTAATGATTGTATTAGCAGCATCATACAGCCAACTAACATTACCTCTATAAAGACTTTCCATATTATTAATAACAGTCTTATTAAAAGATTCTATGATCCTGTTTTTACGATCATCAGATATATTTAAGGACTTTATTTGATAAAGAATATCATCTACAACAGATTGAGCATTTTTTTGATTGCTATTATATCTGTTCTGCAAAGTGGTTGCAGCGTTCCCCAAATTAGAAATATCTAATTCTTGAGGATCTTTATACTGATAAGGTTGCCTTGATTGTTGAGGGCTTTTTAAGCTATAATATTCCCATTGACCAGAGTAACTATTGTATTTTTCATAACCTATAAGGTTTGATGAAGAATCATAATATTCATATCTATTATAATATGAATTAAACTTTTTGGTTACAGTTTGGGAAAAACAAAAAGTCCCCATTAACATACATAAGGAAAAGATAATTTTTTTCATAGTGAATTTGATAATCCACTCAAACCCAAAGCAGAAATTTTAAGATTATAAATAAAGAAAGGTGTGGGTTTGTAGTCTTTATTTATTACCTGTGGCTCTGGATTGCCAAATGACATAAACAAGACAACCCACACCCATATAGGATGTAAGTGTCAGTTGTTTATTCTGTGTCATTTTGAGAAATTTTCCAGATTTCAGGTAACAGAATAAAAGCTAACGCTTTCTTTTTAATCGATAAATATTCCTACAAAAGTACAAAAATTATACCTTTTTTACTTATATTTAGGGCAAAACTTTCAGCTTATGGACAACGAAAAATTACTTGATACACTAAAAAGACAAACAAAAATTAATAAACAAATTGAAAAGATACTTAAATCTCTAACTTTAGGTGGAACAAGTCATGATCTCGATCAATTAAAGGATTTGATATCATTAAATCAATCTTCATTAGAAGAGGTTGAAAAAAGTATAAAGTTCTCTGAGGAATAGTCTTTCCATACATTTTCTATTTCTTTGTGTATGCTTGAATTTTCAAGTGTCCATTTTTCTAAAAAATTAAGAATTACTTTAATTTTCCAATATGGTTCACCTTGAAATTCTTTTAACAACTCTGTAATTAGTATTTCTACTTTTTGTTGTTTTGTATTTTCCATTTTGTAAAATTTAAAATTGTTAATAAAAAAAGACCTACTAATTTAATAGTTGGTCTTTGTTGTTTTGTTTTTTATGTTTGTGTAAACTAACGTATAGTTACCTTAATCTAAATATCAAAACCAATGAACACATCAGAATTCAACAGTTTCATCGTGATACTTATCTATGGTTCATTGGTTTTGCTTTCTCTGTTCAATATTGCTAATCCTTTAAAAGTTAACCGGAAAGCCAATTTCTGGTTTGGAATCTTCCTCTTTCTCTGGTCCACATTCTGGTTAGACGAAATTCTTTTTCTCATTACCGGTTCACCTATCGAGTTTCATTCCTTATTTCCTGTCCGCATTGTACAATATCTTACACCTGTCTTTTTTTATTTCAGCGTATTGTTTTATACCAATCCCTCTTTCAGGTTTAAAATAACAGATCTAAAGTTTCTGTTATTGCCGACAGCATTTGTGATATGCCTTATTTTGGCAAGGTTAGGCTATACCAGCCCTTTTGAACCTTTGAGCATTATCCTTATTCTGTTTCAGGCATTGTTCTATACCTTACTTTCTTATATTACTATCAGAAAGCACCAGCGAAAGATACAGCAGTTTTCTTCCAACACAGAAGGCATTAATTTGAACTGGCTGGAATATATTATCCTGGTCATTCTTGCCGTGAACATTATCTATGTAGTGTATAATCTGTTCTATGATCCAAAATCTCTAAATTTTTTCATCAACACCATATTTCTCCTGGTGGTTTATTGTGTTGGGTATTATTCTTTAAAACAACAAGAGATTTATCCGCTCGAAGAAAAACAGCGTGAAGAATTAATTTCCATTCAGAATGATTCAGATTCCGGTGAAGTAAAGCGAAAGCTTATTTCCGATGATGAGCTTACAAGAATCAAAGCTCAGCTTGAAAACATTATGGAAATCCAGAAACCTTATTTAGACAGCGAGTTAAACCTTATTAAACTTGCAGAAATGCTTTCCGTTTCTACCCACCATTTATCGTATGTTATCAATACCGGTTTTCAAAAGAACTTTTTCCAGTATGTAAATGAATTCAGGGTGGAATATGCCAAACTGCTTCTTAAGGATTCCGATAGTAAACTATCCATTCTGGGAATAGCTTATGAATCCGGCTTCAATTCCAAGACTTCCTTCAATACTACTTTTAAAAAAGTGACCGGACAAACCCCTTCCGGGTTCAAAAAATAAGTTCAGGATTATAAACTTTTACTTTTTGACATATTTAATGATTTGTTTATCAGTTGTTTGTATTGTTTTGTCCTTTTCTGGAAAAAATAGGTTCGCTGAGATAATCCGGAACTTTCAAATAGGATTTCTACGATAGCTTTGTACCGTAAAATTTAATCTATGGATACCAAAGAATCATATGCCGTGGTTACGGGAGCAAGCCAGGGACTTGGAAAAGCCTTTGCCGAAAACCTGGCCAGGAAAAAGATCAATGTTGTTCTGGTAAGTCTCCCGGATCAAAACTTAAAAGAACTTTCCCGGAAACTCGAAGAAATATACCAGATAAAAGCTTATTGTTATGAAGTAGACCTCTCTGTTAATGAAAATGTAATGAAGCTTACGGAATGGCTTAATTCATCTTTTAATATCCATATCCTGATTAACAATGCAGGCCTTGGAGGGACAAAGAGGTTTACAGAGGCAACTCCGGACTATATCAACACTATTTTGCAGGTTAACGTAACTGCTACATCACTTATTACCCATCAATTGCTCCCCAATCTTTTAAAACAGCCTAATGCTTATATCTTAAATGTTTCAAGTATGGCAGCATTCTCCCCAATAGGTTTTAAGACGGTATATCCTGCTTCCAAAAGTTTCATCCATTCTTTTTCAAGAGGATTGCGTGAAGAATTAAAAGACACGAATGTTTTTGTAAGCGTAGTGAATCCTGGTGCTATGAAAACCAATGCAGACGTATGCAGAAGAATAGAAAAGCAAGGCTTCTGGGGCAGGCTGACACTTTTAAATCCGGATAAAGTAGCAGCCCGGTGTATTCGGCAGTTATTTAAAAAAGATTCCGTAATTATGGTCAATCCAATAAGCTGGCTGGTGATGAAGATTCTTCCCATATGGATAAAGCTTCCCCTGATGACCCAAGCCATAAAAAGAGAGATCAAAGCATGAAAAAAGTTTTTGTAACCGGAGCTACAGGGCTTCTGGGAACCAATGTTATCATTAAACTATTACAAAGTGGTTATTCTGTTACTGCTCTGGTGCGCCAGAAAAGCAAATATCTGGGTGAAAAAAATGAAAATCTGAAGCTGATTGAAGGCAGCCTTGCTTCTGATCTTTCACCATACCTTGCAAACATTGATTGCTTTATTCATATAGCTGCAGAAACAAGTCAGAACCTGATCTGTTATGATGACTATAAAAAAATAAATTCTGATATGACCCTGAATCTTTTTTCCCAGGCTGAATCCTGCGGAATAAGACGGTTTCTGTTTGTAAGTTCAGCCAATACCATTGGATATGGAGACAGAGAACAGCCGGGAGATGAAAGGAAACTTCAGAAATATCCTTTTACAGATTCTTTTTACGCACAAAGTAAACTGGAAGCTGAAAATTATCTTTTAATGAACTGTAAAAATACAGAGATCGTTATTCTGAATCCTACTTTTATGATCGGGGCTTATGATACAAAACCGAGTTCGGGGAAGCTGATCTTCTGGGCCTGGAAAAAGAAACTGGTATTTTACCCTAAGGGAGGAAAGAATTTTGTAGATGTGCAAGATGCAGCCAGTGGAATATTAAGTGCTGTTCAAAACGGAAGAGCCGGAGAAAAATACCTTTTAGCCAATGAAAACTTAAGCTACAGGGAATTTTTCAAGAAAGTAAACCGTATTACAGATCAAAATCCCATCATGATAGCCATTCCTAATTGGGTTTTAAATTTCCTTGGATTGATGGGGGATGGTTTAAGAAAATTAAAGATAAAAACAAACCTCAGTACCTGCAATATGAAAGCACTTCAGATCAATAACTATTATTCTCATCAGAAGTCAGTAGAAGAGCTTGGGATTCAATATCATCCTGTTGATAAGGCTGTAGAGGATGCTATCCGGTATTTTATTAAAAACAATAAATATTAATTGTCATATCAGTAAAAAGCCAGCTTCTAAAAAGCTGGCTTTATTCAATTATCTTATTATGGTCTGGGTAACATTTCTATTCGAAATAACGCAGGCTTTGCTACAGTTATTTGTACTTGAAACCGTAACCTGAACCAGTGCAGGCAATGATCTGTATTCTTCCAAATTATAAGGAGATTCGGTACCATTACGTCCGCCGCCTTTAATATCATACTGTATTTGGGCAACTCCCGTAAAACCAGGCGCAGGCCTGAAAGAAAGCGCTCCGGTAGTAAATGAATAAGTCCATGTTCCCTGGCTGTTGGTATAAGCTCCACCGGTTATATTCGGAATCACAGCTCCATTACTATCCAAAA
Source organism: Chryseobacterium bernardetii (assembly GCF_003815975.1). Taxonomy (NCBI): domain Bacteria; kingdom Pseudomonadati; phylum Bacteroidota; class Flavobacteriia; order Flavobacteriales; family Weeksellaceae; genus Chryseobacterium; species Chryseobacterium bernardetii. Next base: position 4,277,927 of record NZ_CP033932.1, on the reverse strand, counting down.
ACCGGAATGAATTAAAATCCAGATTATCATATGAAAGTGTTGGAGGGTTTTGGCCACCTGCTGAAGAATAAGCGGCATCATTAAGTAAAGGGTAATACGTTGACTTAATCCCAGGGCAACCCGCAAACAGGTCATCCGTCACTTCAGCAGCGTAAGGTCTTGTAACTCCTAAGTTTTTCAATAAGTGTATGTTTTTAGCAGCTCCTGTGGAAGCAGCAAACCCAATTCTGAAAGTAGAAGGTGCTGATGTGTCCAGCGTTCTTACTGTGGTATTGGAGATGGTTGTCTCCGTATATTTCAGAGAAGTTGGATAATAATAATTGTCAATCACTTTTTCTTTCACATTTCCGTGCTGTATTTCCAGGGTTATATTGTAACCGCCGGCAGGATTGGGAATCAAAGTAACATAAGCTTTACGGAATCTTGCATCATTTTCATTTTGAGGAATCGTAGTTCCGCCACTTTCAATACTGAATTGCTGAAGACTTGTATTTTTGATGCCAATATATTTTCCTGTTGTAGTATCCAGATAAGCAGATCTGTTACTGCTGGCCGGGGAAGCATTGGTTGCCACACTGTAAAGCAAGGGATAACCGTTATAGCCCCCAGGCTCGGCTGATGACAGGTATTGGCTTCCGCGTTTACCTCTTAAAGAAACATTGCTTCGCCCATCGGCTAATGTAACTCCGAAGATTCCATTTCTGACCCTTTCAGTCTGTTTAAAAGTTGTTTTGAAATTCCCGAATTCATCCAGACCAATTCCCAGATAGGCTCCTCTCAGTCCTTCTGTAGATTCACCTCCCCGTACAAAAGTATATCCTAATCCACCTCCAAAATATCCCAGATTAAGCTGTTCTTTGGGAATAGATCCATCTACAAGGAATATAGAAATACCGTCTCCTCCGTTGATATTTCCTCCATAAATAGCGAACTCAAATTCGAATTTAATTCCCTGATCACTTTTGAATATCTTATCGGCAAGAATAACACCTCCTGAAATATTATTTACACTACGGGTAAGCCGTAATCCGTCTGTGGTAAAGGTAGCGTCATTCTGAACACCGCTTGTTGCTACTTTATAAGCTTCCTGTGGCTGCAGTCCCTGGGTGAAGTTGACAAAATACGGATATCCGGTACCCTGCTCATTCTGCGCCTGCATATTTTGGGCGAAAGCAACCAGGGGAAAGGTAAGCAGAAACCTTTTGTATCGCCCAATTGATTTACTTTTTATCATAATTCAATTATTTGACAACAAAAACAATATTGATAAAAGAGCAGTCTGTAGCAGCTGCTTTTACATCATACCTCATTACACCATCATCAGAAATAGTAATATTACTGAATACATTAGGATCTGCATCAGTTACATAATAGTAAAGATCTCTGCTGGAAGGGAAAAATGGGATAGCTGCAGGAGCACTCGTGCTTTTTGCTTTTGGTGATCCGAATTGGGTCTTATATAATGTATATAGATCTTTAGTTCTGCCAGTTGCAGTGATAGACGTATCGAAAGAAACGCTGGGCATGTAAAACATTTTTACAGCATTATTACTGATACATAGCCAATCCGGGCTGGTTGGTGTTCCCACATTCTGGCTTAAACATTTCTTATCCGTATCATAAATAAGAAGTGAGTTGGCAGGATTGGAAATTGCATCTCTTTGTGCAGTAGTAAGTCTTGGTATCAGCATTCCTTTGCTTTGGCTATAAATATCAAGTGCTGCGCTGGCATCAGGTGTGGGTGTGTTAATCCCAATCTGTGCAAATGAAAACGAACTTACTAAAACGATCGGTAGAAATAATTTTTTAATCATAATGTTCTTAATAATTTTTTATCTATGTTTTTTTATGTTTTTTTTAATGGTTATTTGTATGAAGGAAAAATCTTCAGACCGCATACTTCCAGAAAGGAAATAAAGATTTCCAGCACTTCATTGAAGCAATGAATGTTCTGTCCAAAGAATGACGTAATGGGCCCTTTATTTTAAAAGCCAATAATAGATTGAAAACAATGTTTCACAGAGAAACACTATTTGTCTCATCTAACCAGATAGTCGAAAAAATAAATTGAATTAAGTGGCAGTATAAGCCATTAAATAATTAAGATTCATATTCCCTCGTGTTTTTTGTAAATATACGAATAAAATATTTATCAGCTTGCTTTCAAAAGAATGTTTTTTTATTTTGTCCTTAGTGATTAATTAATTATTATATTTTGATTTAAAATTTTATACAATTAATAAATTATTGAGATTTTTTTTCATGCACATCTCTCTGTATTCTATTAAAGAATCTTAAAAGAACATTCGTAACAGGGAAAATAGGATAAAACTTTCTGTTTTATTTATCTAAATAATTGAAAAAGAGGTTATTTTGAAAAATTGATCAATGCTTCCTCCAGCGTTTCTACAAAATTGATATGTCTGGTTTTATTACTTTCAAAAATAAAATCTTTCATACTTTTACTTTCATACTTTTTGAAATCTCCAAGAATTGCCAACCCGATACGGTAGTTGGAAAATTTTTGCAGAATTTCTCCGGCAATTTTGGTTTTCAGATCAAAGAAACCGGGAGTGATATTTTTTTCATAGACAATTACTTTATCAAATCCCTGATAATAAATGTTTCCCATAAGATCCAGTCCATCTTCTGCAGATTGTATGATGATCTGATCTGAAGTAACTTCAGCAATTTTTATATTTCCGGCATTGTGTGGCTTAATGACCATGGGGTTTGTGATGTAAGGTTATTTTTATGAGAGATAAAATTACTTATTTTTTCCCATAAATAAACCGGTCATTTTCAGATAAGTCTTTTAATAACTGTGCGTTGGTGAAATGTTGATACAATTCCAGTGTTTCAGATCCAAGTTTTTGGTTGATCTCTAAAAACAAAAGACCATTTTTTTTCAGATGTTCTCTGGAATCCTCTGCAATCTTTCTGTAAAAGATCAAAGCATCAGAAGTAGGAGAGAAGAGAGCCATTGTAGGCTCAAATCCTTTTACGTAATATTCAATTTCTGTTTCTTCCTCAATTCCTATATAAGGTGGATTCGAAATAATAACGTCATATTCTTCAGTAAGTTGGGTATTCAGATAATCTGCATGAATAAACTTAACATCAAGCTGGTGATAATCTGCATTCCGTTTTGCGGTTTCCAGCGCCTTTTCAGAAAAATCTATTGATGTTATTGCCGCTTCCGGAAAATGTTTCTTCAAAACCAAAGGGATTACTCCGCTTCCTGTACCCACATCAAGGATCTTTAGTTCCGAATCTTTATTTCCTGAGTTTTGTATTTCCCGAATTGCTATTTCCAGAAGTTCTTCCGTTTCAGGGCGCGGGATCAAAACATGCTCATCCACAAGAAAAGTCATTCCATAAAACTCTGTTTCTCCAATAATCTGCTGATAAGGTTTCCCGGTTTTTAATTCGGAGACCATGGAACGAAGCTCTTGCTCATCATCTTTCAGAAGTTCCTGTTCAGAAAATCTTCTTTGCTCAAAAGAATTAAAACCTGCAATTTTCTGAATAAAAAGGGAAATTAAAAAAGCGCTTTCCGACTCGGTATACAGGTCGGAAAGTTCTGCTTTGAAATATTTTTTAAATGCTGATATTGTCATTTATCTTGTGAAAACCAGTTTTGTATCTGTTGATTTTTCTTCATTAATTCTGTATCCTTCATAGTTGAATGCCTTTACATCATCCAAAGTCTGAGCATTGGTTTCTGCACAGAATCTTACTACAAGGCCTCTTGCATGTTTGGTATAAACCACAATGGTCTTCAGTTTACCATCTTTCAGTTCATAAAAGTCGAAATCAATCACTTTATGATTCAGTTTTTTTCTGTCGATAACCTTTCCGTATTCATTGCTGGCCAAATGAAGAAGGATTTCTCCTTTTTTCATTTCAGTGTTCAGCTGTTCGGTAATCTTTTCTTTCCAGAACTCGTATAAATTTTTGTACTGATCGAACTCAAAAGGGCGTCCCATTTCGAGTCTGTAAAGCATAACCTTATCAGAAGGCTTCAGAAGTCCGTATAATCCGGAAAGAATTCTGTAGTTTTTCTGAAGATAGTCTACCGCCGCTTTATCAAGGGTTTTGGCATCCAATCCTCTGTATACCTCTCCAGTAAAAGCAAACATGGCAGGAGCTGACTCTTTAGCTGTAGGTTTTGATTTCCATTTTTGATTTCTTTCCCAATTCTCATCAGCCAGTTTAGATGATATTTCCATAAGTTCGGAAAGATATTTTGGGGATTTTTCTTTTAAATAAGTTTGTATAATAGCTGCCTCTTCAATGAATTTGGGTGTAGTGGATTTCAACAGGTCTGTTGAATATTCTACGTTCATTAATTTGGCAGGTGAGGTTACAATTTTCATAATATTAAAATACTGATAAATGTTTAAAATCAATAAAATTCATAGCCATGAGCGTGATAAAGTCTACCATAAAATGACAGACAATAAGAATTTTAATGTTTGAATATTTTTTATAAAACAGAGCAAAAACAACTCCAATAAAAAAAGGTACTACAACCTGACCGATGGTTCCGTAAGTGCTGTGCAGAATTCCGAATAAAGCAGCAGAGGCTAAAATCCCGGCAAGCGGACTGTTGTATATTTTTTCTATCCTGGGCTTTATATATCCCCGCATCAGAAGCTCCTCTACAGCACCGGCCGTAAAGCAGGTAAAAATAATTAAAAAATAATTATTTTTAAAAAGGGAAGTGAACTGCAGGATCTTATTACTGTCCTCTTTGTGGATTAAAAATTGGATCAATCCATTCAAAACAGCTCCTCCGAAGATGCAGATAAGGTATAAAACAATTACCGCTTTTATATTGAAGGCAATAGAGTAATTCTTTTCCGTTTTAAGTAAAAAAGAACCTTTCTCTATAAAAAGGCTGTATAGAAATGTGATGAGTAAAACGGCCCATATGGCAATTCTGCTGACAGAAAATGTATTTCCCGTAACAGACTTTGCCCATGTAATCATACTGATAACCGGAAAAACATACAGCATCACGATGCCTAAAAGCACAAATGTGAGCAGAATTCCTAAAGAATATTTTCCATTAAGCCCCATAAAACCTACAACCGTAATTCTTAACCTTGAACTTTAAACATCAAAAACATTGAACTAAATCATTCCTTTTCCCTGACGGATCACTTCAGGTTCTCCGGAAGTAAGGTCCACAATAGTTGATGCTACATTATCTCCGTACCCGGAATCAATAACAATGTCTACCAGATGATCATATTTTTCAGCAATCAGTTCAGGGTCTGTAGAGTATTCTATAATTTCATCATCATCTCTGATGGAAGTTGAGGCAATAGGGTGTCCCAGTTTTTCAACAATAAGCTGTGGAATTGGGTGATCCGGAACACGGATACCGATTGTTTTATGACCTTTATAGGCTAAAGGTAAGTTTTTGTTAGCCTCAAGGATAAATGTAAACGGTCCTGGAAGATGACTTTTCAGGAATCTGAAAACTGAAGTATCAATGGGTCTCGTAAAATCGGAAAGATGGCTCAGATCATTACAGATGATAGAGAATTTTGACTTTTCGAGCTTTATCTTTTTCAATTGAGCCAGCTTCTCCATGGCTTTTATATCAAAAATATTACAGCCAAGCGCATAAATTGTATCTGAAGGATAAATAATCAATCCACCATTGTTCAATGTTTTAATAACTTCATTCACAAGGTTTTCCTGTGGGTTGTCGGGGTAAATTTTTAATATCTTTGCCATAAAACAAAGATACAAATAATAAAATAGTTTTCATAAAAGTCCTTTATTTAAAAGAAAAATTAGGATTTTGAAAAAAAAGTCGTACATTTGCAATCCAATAACGCGGGATGGAGCAGTAGGTAGCTCGTCGGGCTCATAACCCGAAGGTCATCGGTTCGAGTCCGGTTCCCGCTACTAAGTAAGTGTTTTCGGTAGGCACTCTAAAAATACACCGCGGGATGGAGCAGTAGGTAGCTCGTCGGGCTCATAACCCGAAGGTCATCGGTTCGAGTCCGGTTCCCGCTACTAAGCAAGTGTTTTCGGTAGGCACTCTAAAAATACACCGCGGGATGGAGCAGTAGGTAGCTCGTCGGGCTCATAACCCGAAGGTCATCGGTTCGAGTCCGGTTCCCGCTACTAAGCAAGTGCTTTCGGTAAGCACTCTAAAAATACACCGCGGGATGGAGCAGTAGGTAGCTCGTCGGGCTCATAACCCGAAGGTCATCGGTTCGAGTCCGGTTCCCGCTACTAAGCAAGTGCTTTCGGTAGGCACTCTAAAAATACACCGCGGGATGGAGCAGTAGGTAGCTCGTCGGGCTCATAACCCGAAGGTCATCGGTTCGAGTCCGGTTCCCGCTACTCAACGAGAGAAGTAATTTTATATTACTTCTCTTTTTATTTTCTGTTACTTGCAGGAAGGCTTACTTTTTTGTAGCCGTTTCGTGGCTATTACTGGAGTTTTCGGGAATACTTTAATGCCAATATATTCACGGATTATTTATACAGTATCTATATAATTTTGTAAAAGCAACTGTATAGGGACAATATAGTTATTTATTTGTCTATTCGTGGCAACAATATAGAGTTTACTTAGCCTAAAAATCCTGATAAAATGTATGGAAACCCAAGGATTTAGAAAGATTAATGATTCTTCTTGGTAGCCATCACGGAATAAACCATAGGAATTTTATCTTCCAAATGTGCTATTCTGTATTTTTTAGGTTCAAATTCAACAGTTCTGTTGAAACAGTTATAAGGAGAATAATCAAATTCATCAAGGCTGTTAATTTCAAGTCCGTTTTTGATAAGGCTGTTCATTACTTCACTTAATCCGTGGTTCCATGTAACAGTAGATTCAGTGATGTCTGCGTTTCTGTCAGCGTAAGTCCCATTTACAGTTTCAACAATAGCCCCAGAATTAAAATATCTGTATCCTACAGTTTCAAAATTGTCATCAAACATCCATACTACAGGATGGAATTCAACAAATATAAACTTTCCGCCAGGTTTTAGGAAATGTGAAATAACTTTTGCCCATCTGTCCAGGTCCGGTAACCAGCCAATAGTTCCGTAGCTTGTAAAAACAATATCAAACTGTCTGTTCAGGTGATTAGGAAGATCGTAGATATCACTACAGATAAAGTGGGCATTTGAATTGGTATCATGGGCCAGTTTTTTGGCGCTTTCTATTGCTTTATCAGATAAATCAATACCGGTAACATCTGCACCAAGTCTGGTAAGTGAAATGGTGTCCTGCCCGAAATGGCATTGTAAATGCAAAATAGATTTACCTTTTAAGTCTCCTAACAGGCTAAGCTCAATATCGTTTAAGGAGCTGTTTCCTTTCAAAAATCCGTCAACATCATAAAATTCGGAATTAATATGGGCCTCCGTCCTGCTGTTCCAGGATTTTCTGTTAATTTCTATATAGTTATTTTCGGGGTTCATTTTGTAAATTACTTTTATCAATATCAAGCGACTAATTTACATAAAAATTTATTTTTGCTTTTGAAGAAGCGGATACTGTAATTTCCACTGTCTGTAGCTTTCTTTCATACAATGACCACAGGGGCGATATCCATTTTGTAAAGCTTCAGATTCATCAGTAAAGAAAACCCTGTTTTCTTTTTTCATCCTTTTTCCTGACTTACAGTTAAGTAATCCATAGATTTTCAGGTTTTTATTTCCACCCAAGCAAATTTCCTGCTTTCGTAATTTTTTTCTTAGTTCATCATCTGAGAGTTGTGAATGTAGTTGCATATTGCCAGTAGGGTAGCTAAAGGTTACAAGATAGAAGTTCTTGAAGCCTGCAGTTGAGATATTATTATATTGTAATTATTTAAATGGTTCATCATTAGTTTTCTGTCTACTATAACTTCCTGCTTCTATCTTCTGGCAGAATTAATTCTCTGCATCATGGAAAATAATGCCAAGGGCATACCGGTTTCCTGTTTTCACTTCACTTACTCCATGTTTCATATTCACTCTGTAATATCCTTTTGTTCCTTTTTCAGGTTTAAAATTAGTAGTAAATATAAGAATGTCTCCTTTTTTAGGTTTTAAAACAGTGGCTTTGGACTGTGCTCTAGGTATTTGCTGGGTGAGGACAAATTCTCCGCCGGTAAAATCCTTTTCGGGTTCGCTCAGCATCAGTACAATCTGAATGGGAAAATAAAGATTACCATATAGATCCTGATGTAAAGTATTGAAACCGCCTTCTCCATATTTTAAAATTAAAACTGTAGCTTTTTTCTGATCGTTAGCATGGCATTGCTGTAAAAAGACCTGATGCTCTAATGGGAAAGATGTGTCAATATGTAAGGCTTTAAACCACGCATTCGCAATAGGAGCAAGATGTGGATAGATCTGGGTACGTAAAGTATGAAGTAATTCCGGCAACGGGTAATTAAAATACTTATATTCTCCCAGGCCAAAACGATGTCTGGCCATAATAACTGTTTTACGATAGTGTTCAGGCTGGCTGTAACCGGAGATCAACTGGTCGCATTCATGATCTGATAATAGATTGGAAAGAATAGCATATCCGTTTTTATGCATAGAATCTGTAACAGACTGCCAGTCTGTGCTTTTAATTCTTTCGGGTAGATCTGTCATTGTTTTGTTTTTATTGGCCAAAGGTCTGAAGTTGTAGAGAAATATAAAATCCAAAACATGCGGTATTTAAGCTTTTAGAGAATATTTTTAAAACGGATCCTGATTTACTGGACTATCCTGATAACTTAAATCTGGATGATAAATACAGTCCTCTTTAAAGATACTTTTGCATTGTTAATTAAAATGAATATAACAATGAATTACACAATTAAAAAAGCGAGTCTTGAAGATCTTAATGAAACGGCAGAATTATTTAATCTTTACCGGATTTTTTATAGACAGGAATCTGATGTAGAAAAAGGAAAAGCATTTCTTAAAGAAAGATTCCTGAATAGCGAATCTGATATTTTCCTTGCCTGGGCAGATGGTAAAGCTGTAGGGTTTGTACAGCTTTATAAATTATTCCATTATACCAAATTACAAAAACAATGGCTGCTGAGCGATCTGTTTGTACACTCTGATTACAGAGGGAAGGGACTTTCTGTAGCATTAATTGACCGCAGTAAACAATGGTGTGAAGAAACAGGGGCTTGCGGATTAATGCTTGAGACTGAGAAAACAAATGAAATTGGAAATACATTATATCCCCGTTGTGGATTTGAATATGACGGCCTGCACAATTACTACCATTGGTGGAAATAGATAAAAAAGAATGATGGCTGAGGTGATAATATACTCCGATATTAGTTATTTATACTTCATAATAAGTAGTATTACTTCTACAATTACTAGTATTTAATTCTACAGTTATTCTTTTATGGGGAGGGCACATAGTCCTATTTTTGTGCAGCTCTTAGATCAAGGGTAGGACAGTTGATCTTATGAGTGATGCAAATTATCTCCGCCTTATTTCTACTTTTTCCCCAAGTTTTATGATTAGTACCACAAAACTGCTTTTGGCGGGGATTTTTTGCCACAAAAAAAGAGAACTGCTTTGCAGTTCTCTTTGTATATGGTTCGTATATCTGTTTCTTTTATTGAGCAAGTTGGGCATAAGGAGTTAGCTTGTTATCGTCACTCATCGTTGTTCCCAGGAATTCTCTTTTCTGATCGGCTTTCATTCTTCCCGCAGCATCATTGGCGTTGAAATAAGCTTCAGTAAGCTTTGTTGCAATATCAGCAGGCTTGAAATCAAACTTAGTGTCGCCTTCCACTCCTAAATATCCATTTTTTCTGGTAAGGTTGGAAATATAGTTGTTATAATTAATGAATGTATTTCTAAGATATTGGGTATGGTATTCCATACATTTTTTAGCTTTCTTGGAAGAATTGTTCAGGATACAGTTTTTCATATTATTTCTGTATAAAAACCATTCAGATTCTAAGATGCCATATTCTTTTCCCAATGCAGTTTTTCCGTTGATAACGATATTATTGTCGCCTTCTTTTGTAGCAATAGTCTGAAGATGCTGAATGACCAATGGAACTGTAGCTTCAATTTTAGATTTAGTGTCCTTTAATATGCTAAGATCAGCAGCGGGAGATTTTTTCTTTTGTGCTGTAGTAACGTTAAAAATAAGCAGCAGTAGTACAATCAATAAATTATATCTTTTCATGAGAAATTTTTAAGGCACTAAAATAAATATAATTTCCCGGTTTTAACAAATTCATTTTACTTTTATTTAATAAATTTTAACAAATCTACAATGTAAAGTCTTCATTATTGTATAAATGACGTTTTTGAGTACCTTGTAATGACGATGTTTTTATAAAATATCTTAATAATAAATAAAATTAATGCCTGTAAATGGTGTTATTGTTTAATTTATGAATGCATGTTTTCGTTTCAAAAATGAAATCTCATAAATATTTAATTATTTATTCTCACAGATCTTTAAACCTTCTTTAATAAAATCTCCATATGAAATTTTTAATCCAGCAAAGTCAGGATCATCCAGCCATATTTCCTCAACCTTGCTTATAGAAGGATCATTACGGGAAATTCCTTTTGCAGAGCCATTAAGTGCATAGGTTTTACCATTGCTTGCCCTGCAGTAAATTTCTTTATAACCTGAACAGTAAACTTCAATTTCGTTTACAGAGAATGGCCATTTTCCGGAATATTCATCTTTTGTAAACTTCAAAGTATCAGAAGATGCAGATTTAGAACAGGAAACGGTCAATAAGAAGATGAGAAAATAGCAGAATGTTTTCATGTATTAAATTTTATCCAAATATATGGTAGTATCTATTGCATTTATTATGGATTTCCGTAATGAGAATCTCAGATGAAAAGCTGTATTTTTTCTGCTAATTAATAGCTGACAGCCCATTTAATAAAAAAATAATATCTTTGAATGAAAATTATAACATTGATTTACAGGTAATTAATTATTAATTTTGTTTATCACTAAAAAAATAGTTGTTTGAGTCAATTTTATTTCTACATTTGTATAACTAATTTCTTAGTGATATAGAAATTCTCATTTTTATATCACTTTAATGAACAATGAAGGATATGAAAAACCAGACTTTAACAAAGGCAGAAGAACAGGTAATGCAGTATGTATGGAAACTGGAAAAAGGATTTCTTAAAGATATTCTAGAGCTCTTTCCAGAACCAAAGCCGCATACCAATACCGTTTCCACTATTTTAAAAGTATTAAAGGATAAGGAATTCGTAGATTATAATGTACACGGAAGACAGCATGAGTATTTTCCGCTGGTTACCAAAGAGCAGTACTCTGGAAAGACCATGAAGAGCCTTGTGAAAAACTATTTTAAAGGATCTTATAAAAGTGCCGTTTCATTTCTGGTAGAAAAGAATGAAATGACAGTAGAAGACCTTGAAATGCTTTTAAATGAACTTAAAAACAAAGACTAATAACCATGGAGACGATACTTCTATACTTTGGAAAAGTAATTTTATGTTCCGGTGTAATGTTTCTGTACTATCAGTTGTCTTTAAAAGACAAGACATTCCATCATTATAACAGATTTTATCTTCTGTTGGCAATTGTAATATCACTTTTACTGCCGCTTATTAAAGTGGATGATTTTACAATAGAAGTGAATAGTGATGTGTATTTGCTGCTTGATAAGATTCAGAATTTTAACACACAAAAAAACGTAAACAATGGTAACCTTTATTTTAACATTATTTTTTCAGCTCTGGGATTGGTTTCTTTCTACTTTTTAGGGAAGCTTATATACGGGATCTTCAAGATCCAGCAGTTTAAAGAACAGTTTCAGAAAGAAAGTTTTGACGGAATCAATTTTTACAGTACAGACTTAGCTGAAGCTCCGTTTTCATATTTTAAGAACCTTTTCTGGAAGAATACCATTACCCTGGATTCTGCCGTTGGAAAACAGATTTTAAAACATGAGATGGTACATATTGAACAGAAACATTCATTTGATAAGATTCTTATTGAAGTGGTGACGGCTGTTTTCTGGTTCAACCCGTTCTTTCATATCATTAAAAAAGAAATTAGTTTAATTCATGAATATCTGGCTGATAAAAAAGCCGTAAAGAATTCGGACACCAAAGCATTTGCGCAGATGCTTTTAGCAAGCCACTTTTCCGGAACCCAGTTGCCTGCAGCCAGTCCGTTTCTAAGTTCAAACCTTAAAAAAAGACTTAAAATGTTACAAAAACCAAAAACCAAATTCGGGTATGCGCATAGAATTCTTGCGTTGCCGGTTTTATTCACCGTAGCTTTTGCTTATCTGGTAAATGCTAAGAACAGAGAAATTGAAGAAACTAACCTTTCTATTAAAAAAGCAGTTTCTGAAATTAAAAAAGATACTGTAAAGGAAAAATCAGAAAAAAAGGAAAGTACCAGACTTCCTGATCCCGAAGATTCCAACAAGCAATTGGCTGAGCTTCAGAAAAAGATGGATGAAAAACAGAAAGAACTAAATAAACTGGATCCAGACAGTAAAGCTTTTGAAAAGAAAATGGAGGAAATTGATGATTTGGTTTCGGCCATGACGGATATTACGGATGAATCCAGTAAAGAGGTAGAAGAATATTTTAATTCTCCTGAATGGAAAAAGCAAATGGCGGATCTTGAAAATATGGATCCTCTTGATAAAAAAGAACTCCGAAAGATTGAAAGAGAGGCTGCCAAAGCCGCTAAAGAAGCCAAAAAAGTAGGAAAGAAAGCTGCAAAAATAAACATAGAAGCAGCGGAAATAGGAAGAAAAGCTGCCGAAAAGGCAAGAATAGAAGTTGAAAAATCTAAAATTGATGTAGAAGCGGCAAGAAAAGTAGCTGAACAGGCAAAAGTAATTGCTGAACAGGCCAGACAGGAAGCAGAAACGGCAATGAGGAATATAAGCTTCACAACAATAAATAGTTCTCCTAAAGTAATGGTTATGCAGGCAGATTTCATTAAAAAAGATGGAAATGGAGACATTACCATGAATGGAGTGAAAAAGTATAATATGAAAGGCTGGGATAATTTAAAATACTTCATTGATGGAGCTGAAGTTTCCAAAGAACAGGCCCATGCATTAAAGCCTGAAAATATTGCAAGCATCAATATTATTAAAGAAAACGCAGTGCGGGGAACGCAGAATGAAATAAGAATTCAGACTAAGAAATAAAGTTTAACCGGGCTTTGCCAATATCATATTGACAAAGCCTTTTTTATCATCTATTATGAAAAACAAAGTTCTATTTTTTATCTTCCTGGGAATGTTTGCACATGCACAGGTAAACAGGTTTTTCTATGAATATAAGTTTATTCCCGATTCTAATAATAAAGAAGAGGTGAAGAAGGAAATGATGTTGCTTGATATTGATAAAAACGGATCCAGCTATTACAGCCATGATAAATTTGTAGCGGATTCCACTGCACGGGCCAATATTGAGAAGCAGCTGAAATCAGGAGGTGGGAGCATCAGTATGAACAGAACAGAAAAACCGGGAATGGTTTCCTATAAAGTTACCAAGCAGTACCTTGATTTTAAGACCTATCTTTTCAGAAGTATTTCTATGGATAAATACAAAATTAAGGAAGATAAAAAACTGGAATGGAAAATTTTACCTGATCAACAAAAAATAGGCGAATACAAGGTTCAGAAAGCAACTACAAGTTTTGGTGGAAGAGACTGGACGGCATGGTTTACAACGGATATTCCTATTCAGGACGGCCCTTATGTATTTTATGGACTTCCTGGGCTTATTGTAAAAATTGAAGATGCCACAGGATCCCACAGTATGCTGCTGGTAGGTAATAAAAGTGTAAAGACACTAGGGAAGGAAGAAGAACTGCAGCTTCCTGGGAACGTAAAAATACTGGGACTGGATGGGAAAGATATTGAAGTAACCAAAGACCAGTTTAAGAAAGCATGGAAGGCCTATGTAAATGATCCTACCAAAAATGTGAGAGAACTGATGATGAGAAATGGCGGTGAATCTGGTGGAAAAGTAGCTTTTAAAGTGAAAACGGCAGACGGCAAAGAATTTTCAGACCCTAATCAGGTGCTCAAGGAAATGGAAAAGCGAACAAAAGACATGCTTCAGAAAGACAACAATCCGATAGAACCTGATCTGGTGAACTAAAATTATTATTTTCTACTGAACAGGATAGCTCAAAAGGTTGTTCTGTTTTTTTTTAGGTTGTAGGACTATGGCTTTTATTATAGAAAATATTTTTATTTTTAATGATCTTAATCTCAAATTTAAACTGGAAACCATTGATGACAGAAAAAGAAAAATGCAAAGCCGGACTTTTATATGATGCGAATTATGATTCTGAACTGATTCAGGAGCGTATAGCATGTAAAGACCTGTGCTTAGAATATAACGGATTGAAGAATTCTGATACAGAAAGAAGAAGACAATTGCTTAAGAGAATTTTAGGAAGCACAAAAGAAAACCTATATATTGAACCTTCTTTCTGGTGTGACTATGGGTATAATATTGAAGTAGGTGAAAATTTTTATTCCAATCATAATCTTGTGATATTGGACTGTGCTGCAGTAAAATTTGGAGATAATGTCTTTATTGGACCCAACTGCAGCTTTTATACAGCCGGACATCCACTTGATGCAAAACAGAGAAATGCAGGCTTGGAATATGCCCATCCGATTACGGTGGGAGATAATGTATGGCTGGGTGGTAATGTTGTAATTTTACCAGGCGTTACCATTGGTAATAATTCGGTAATAGGAGCAGGGAGTGTGGTTACCAAAAATATTCCGGAGAATGTTGTTGCAGTAGGAAACCCTTGTAAAGTTGTAAAAAATATTGAAGGAAATGAATAAATAAAGTCCCGGAAGCAGTTCCGAGACTTTTATATCTGAAAAAAACAGTCAGTAATTAAGATAGTTTCTGAGAATCAGCAATAAACTGAGCCAATCCGCTGTCTGTTAATGGGTGCTTTAATAAGCTCAAGATTGGAGGCAGTGGAGAGGTAATTACATCAGCTCCAATTTTAGCACAGTCAATAATGTGCATTGAATGACGGATAGAAGCTGCTAAAATTTCAGTTTCAAACATATAGTTATCGAAAATTAATCTGATTTCCTGAATCAGGTTTAATCCGTCAGTAGAAATATCATCTAATCTTCCAAGGAACGGAGAAACATAAGTAGCTCCTGCTTTAGCTGCCAAAAGAGCCTGCCCCGGAGAGAAGATCAATGTACAGTTAGTTTTGATTCCCTTATCAGAAAAATATTTTAATGCTTTGATACCATCCTTAATCATTGGAATTTTAACAACGATATTAGGGTGGATTGCAGCCAATTCATCTCCTTCTTTAATCATTTCTTCATACGTTGTAGAAAGTACTTCAGCAGAAATATCTCCGTCTACAAGTTCGCAGATCGTTTTATAATGGTTTTTGATTGCTTCAGCTCCCTGAATACCTTCTTTGGCCATTAATGAAGGGTTGGTAGTTACACCATCTAAAATTCCAAGATCTTTAGCTTCCTTGATTTGCTCTAAATTAGCTGTGTCAATAAAAAATTTCATTTTGTTAAATAGATTTATTGCTGCAAAGATAAGTCATTTAATTGAGTTCTGGGATATGATTTTTTCATGAGTGGACTTCAGTAGCAGAGTGATAAAATAATAGCCTTAAGTTAAGGAATATGAGGGCTTATGGTAAGTAGTGAGTAATCAATAATAAGTAAATTGAAGTTATAAAAGAATTGAAGGCTATGTAAAATCTAATACCTAATTTTGTTTAATACCATATCCCATGAAAAATACCACTTTTACAGCTACTCTTGAAATTATCGGAATCAATCCTTTTGTTTTTATCCCGGAAGAAGTTCTGGAGAAAATTTTTGAAACCTCAGGAAGAAATAAAAGTCCAATTCCGGTAAAAGGAACTATCAACGGAAAGGAATTTCAGCAGAACCTGATGAAATATCTTGGCGAGTGGAGGCTGTATGTCAATCTTATAATGTTGAAAAATTCACCCAAAAGAATTGGCGAAATCATTGAAGTGGTGCTGGAATATGATAATTCAGACAGAAGTATTGCGATTCATCCTCGGTTGGAAAAGGCTATAAAAGACAGTCCTTTGGCAGCAAGCAATTTTGAAAAACTGATTCCTTCAAGACGTCATGAGCTAATCCGCTATATCAATAATCTGAAAACGGAAGCCGGTATTCAGCGTAATATTGAGAAAATTATCAGGCATCTGCATGGTGAAACAGACTTCTTTGGGAAGATGATAGAATAAAAAGATTAATAAAAAGCAAAAAACAAACTCCGGAATTTCTTCCGAAGTTTGTTTTTGTTGTTATGAATTTAAAGCTTTGCTCAGTTTTATAGCATCCTGATTGTTAGGGTCGTACTGCAGTGATTTTGCAATATGTTCTTTTGCTTTATTCGGATCAGTTTGCTGTTCTGAGAAGGCTATATAGAAGTAAGCATATGCCAGATTCTTCTTATTCTGTTCTACTTCCTCAGGCTTTACAGCAGCAATATACTTTTCGTAAGCCATCTTTGCATTGGCATCATCTTTAGCTGACTGATAAGCGTAAGCCTGGCTGTAGTAAGCCGGAGCCCAATCCGGTAGCAAAACGGATATTTTTTTCCAGGTTTCAACCGCATTTGTCCAGTCTGATGCTTCCTGATAAGCGGTAGCCAATTTAGCTAAGGATTCTGTATCTTTTGGATTGGCTTCGATTTGTTTTTTAAGACCTTCAATAGTAGGGTTTTGCTGAGTGGCAGCAGCCTGAGTGGCAGTTTTATTTGCACTGTCCGTTTGAGTGGTTTGTGCACTTACAAAACTTGCACTTCCTACAAGAATTAAACCTGCAAATAGGTTTTTGATGTTAACTTTCGGCATTTTCATAATCTTATATTTTATAATTCGAGTTTCTAAAATTCAATAATAATTCCATAAAAGCTCAAATTTTAGAGGCTTTAAGTTTTTTTAGAAAATATTAACGGGATTCTTATTTTTTTTAGATTAATTTTTGATTCGTTAGTGTTTGAACCTATCTTTGTAAGTCTATTTTATAATCAAAATATCCTATGAATATTATATTAGCTTCTACTTCTACACTTTTTGGTGGAGAATATCTGGAATATTTAAGAGAAGAATTAATTCAGTTATATAAAGGAATTGATGAGATTGTTTTTGTTCCTTTTGCAAGGCCCGGCGGTATTTCCCATGATGATTATACAGCAAAGGCCCGCGCATTTTTTCAAACCATCAACATAAAAGTAAAAGGACTTCATGAGTTTAACGATAAAATTGAAGCTTTAAACCAGGCAAAAGGTTTCTTCACAGGAGGTGGAAACACATTTTTATTGGTGAAAACGTTACATGAAGAAGGACTGATGTCTGTTTTAAAAGAAAATGTAACCGGCGGAAAACCATATCTTGGGTGCAGCGCAGGAAGTAATATCGGTGGACAGAATATGAAAACAACGAACGATATGCCGATCGTTTACCCGCCAAGTTTTGACTGTATGGGATTGGTTCCGTTCAACCTCAACCCACACTATCTTGACCCGAATCCGGATTTAAAGCATAACGGAGAAACAAGGGAAACCCGCATCATGGAATTCCTTACCCAAAATGATCTTAAAGTAGTTGGCCTTAGAGAAGGAAACTGGATCAGAAGAATCAATGATACCATTACGGTGGAAGGAAGCGAACTGACCAGGATTTTTGAAAAAGGAAAAGAGCCTTACGAAATAGAAGCAGGAAGCTCATTATAATGATGCGGCAAGACATCAACAGCTTTATAGAACGTAATCTGAAGAATTTTTCAGTAAACAGCACCGGTTGGAATGATCTGATCGGAAAAATGCTGTCTGAACTGGTTGATGCAGGATGGAATATGGACCATGATGTCTTTGGCAAGGAGAACTCTGGAGAATTACGTTGTTATATTTATTCTGAGAATAAAGAATTGAATGCCAGGCTGGGAAAGGTCACCAACACCTATTCCCAACTTTCTCAAAAGGTTTGTGAGATTTGTGGCCATGAAGGAAAACTGAGAATGATTAATTCCTGGGAAACCACCTTATGTATTAATCATTTTATAGATCAGAAGCCCATCATGGAAATTGATGAAAAACAGAATGTTGTTTATAAACAGAAAGCTATTCTGAACTTGAAAGATATTGTGAAAGCGGAAGTAGAGTTTGATTTGAAAAAATTGAAACTTTACACTAAAAAACAGATCAGTACCGACAAATATTTCTCTTTTTCCAATCAGGAACCGAATTATTATAAGCTTTTAAGAATTGTTCCTCTACATTTGTTTTCTGAAGATATGCAGAGCAGAATTTCAGATTTGTTCGACCATCTGAAAGATTGTGAGGTATGTGGCCATAAAGCACTATATGGTAAATCCTGTTTACATTGTAATAATGAATCTTGGGGTGCCAATAAATATCACAAGGAAGATTATGGAGAAAAGTCCGAATATATAAAAGAATGCCAAATGGATATGTTTATAGACGAGGATGGCTATGAAGAGTATTTTAATTATGACCGTTCATTTGAGAAAACCTCCGGCCATCAGATCCTTTTCACTCCTGATGATCTTGAGGAATATAAGAAGCTTTTATTTTAACTATATTTGAGTTAGAGTTTTAAATAACAGAATCTGAAACACTGCTATACAAATTATACAACTATTGTTGGTATTGCTTCAGTTTTACAGCAAAAATTTAGTACAAAAAAACAAAAAATGCAATGAAAAAAACACTTGCAGTTCTCATACTTTCTGTACAGATAGTTTCAGCCCAGAATATGGCTCAGAAATTAGATAAGGCCACCAAAGATCTTATGGATTCCTCAGGCGCGGTTGCTTCCAGTTTATCATTTTATGTATCAGATGAAAATGGTAATTTTATATATGAATATCAGGGAAGTAAAGGGCTTTCTACAGCTTCTACCCAAAAAATATTTACAGCAGGTGCAGCTTTAGAAACATTAGGGAAAAATTATACCTATACCACTACATCAAGCTATTCCGGAAGCATATCCGGAGGAAATCTGAACGGGAATCTCTTCATCAGCTCCAATGGCGATCCTACTCTGGGAAGCTGGAGGTATGAAACCTATAAACCCGAGAGTTTTAAAAAGAAACTGATAGAGGCTATTAAGAATTCCGGAATTACAAAGATTTCCGGTGATCTGGTGATTGATGATTCTTATTTTGACCATCAGACCATTCCGGGCGGATGGCCGTGGGATGATCTGGGAAATTATTACGGAGCAGGAGTCTGGGGAATCAACTGGAGAGAAAACCAGTTTGATATTAATATCAATGGAACAGATTTTAAAAGCTTTTCCTATCCGCTGGAAAATGTAAAATGGCTGAATGATCTGAAAACGGGAGGCAGTTCCGATCAAAGTCTGATCTTTACAGCACCACATTCTAATGTTGCATTAATTAATGGAATGCTTCCCGGAGGAAAAACAGTAACGGTTTCAGGTTCCACACCCAATCCACCTTTACAGCTGGCAGCAGAAGTAAAGCAATGGCTAAAAGAGTCCGGTATTGAGCTTTCCGGGAAAGCGGTTACCAATTCACAACTTGAATTAGATGGGAAACAGGTTTTGGAAGCCCCTAAAAATAATATTATTCTTACCTATCAATCTCCAACACTGGATAAAATAGTTTATTGGTTTTTGAGGAAAAGTGTTAATCTTTATGGTGAAACTCTTATGAAGACTTTAGGAAAAGAGAAAAAAGGAAACTCTAGTTTCAAAAGTGGAGTAGCATATTTAAGGGAATTCTGGAAATCAAAAGGAATTAACCCTAACATGATCAATTTTGCGGATGGAAGTGGTCTTTCACCACAGAATTATGTTGCAGCAAAAGCGGAAGTACAGGCACTTTTATATGCTAAAAAACAATCCTGGTTTGAATCTTATTATGATGGCTTCCCAGTTCAGGACAATGGAATGAAAATGAAAAGCGGAACAATGAGGGATACCAAATCTTTTGCTGGCTATCATACTTCAAAGGATGGGAAAAAGTATGTGTTTTCAATTATTATCAATAATTACCAGGGGAGCGGAAGTGCAGAACTGCAGAAAATTCTTACTGTTTTAAAATAAATAACCTTGAGGAAATCTATATTAACCAGACTGAATAACTGGATCATTTTTGTTGTAATGACCACTTTGGTAATCGCCATTGTAGTGTCTTCTACAGCATTGATTAATTTCCTCCGGAAAGAGGAGATTAAAAGGATTAATCTGCTTTCCAAAGCTATCAGGATACAGCAGGAGGTAAAATCTCCTGATACCGATGTGCTGGATCTGTTACCTGAAATCCTTAATATTAACAACACCATTCCGTTTATTGTAACGGATAAGTATAAAAAACCCATCCTTGATCTGGGATATTATCGGAATATTCCTGAAAGCACCATCAAAAGTCCGCAAAAACTCCATAATCTGATCATGAATATGGAGAAAAACTATGACCCGATCGAAATAAAGGTTCCGGATGGGAATAACCAGTTCGTGTATTATGACAACTCCCGACTGCTTAATAACCTTAGATATTCGCCTTATATCCTAGGATTGTTTATTCTGCTGTATTTCGGATTTACTTTCTGGTTTTTTAAGACCATTAAAAAGACAGATGAAGGTTATCTTTGGGCCGGGCTGGCAAAGGAAACAGCACATCAGATCGGAACACCTTTATCTTCCATGATTGGCTGGATGGAAATTATGAAGCTGGAAAATCCTGATTCCGAAGGCGTACATGAGATTGAAAAAGATATTGAAAGGCTGAGGACCATTTCCGAACGTTTTTCAAAAATAGGTTCTGTTCCGGAGCTGAATGATATGGATTTCAATGAAACAATCCAGGAGAATTATGATTATTTAAAAACAAGAATTTCAGGAAAGGTAGATTTTACCCTTCACCTTCCTGCTTATAAGGTATTGGTTCCGCATAATAAAATCCTGATGAGCTGGGTTATTGAAAACCTGGTAAAAAATGCTGTGGATGCAATGAAAGGGGAGGGTGCTATTGTGATGTCCGTCTTTGAAAGGAATAAAAATATACTGATTGAAGTAAAAGATAATGGAAGTGGAATGACAAGTCAACAGGCCAGAAATGCCTTTAAGCCCGGATATTCTACCAAGAAAAGAGGTTGGGGACTGGGATTATCACTGGCCCAAAGGGTTATCCACGAATATCACAACGGAGATATTAAAATTTCCCAGACAGAAGTTGGAAAGGGGACTACATTCAGAATTACGATTAAAAAGGTTTAGCGTCATCATAGATCTAAGATTTTAAAGATTGGCCGATAATCTATTTATCAATAGACAAAATTTGTAAAACATTCATAGGGACGGGCTTTAGCCCGTCTTTTAATTTTATACCCAATCCATTGGCTTCAGCCAAAACTTTATACGAACGGTATTGTGCTTTATTTATAGCATAAAAAAGAGGCTGTCTCAAAAACAGCCTCTTTTCTATTATTTTTTACCCGTTAACCACTGATTCTGTAGTTTAAGTTCTTCCGGGCTTGGATTGGCTTTGAACTGAAGCGTTTCCATACTTAATTTATCCAGAATAGCTTTTCCTTTAAGTGTCATTTTTTCTTTCTTACCTGCATTGTCTCTTAAAATGGTTACGGTAACATCCTGTCCGTCTTTGATCGTTTTGGTATATCCGATAAAGTCCTGTATTTTTTGAATGTCAATAGCTTTTCCATCAAGAGCAAGCACCTGATCGGTAATTTTAAACCCTATGCTTTTAGCGAATGGAGATAAAGCAGAATTGTCATCAAAAGCCAATGCTTTATTCTTGTCATCATATCCTGTCTGGTTTGGATCTTTAATAAACCAGAAAATAGGCGCAGTTTCCTGTTTGTGAACTTCCACACCTACCATATTCAGATATTCTGCATAAGGTGTAGGCTGGCTTCCCGCAATATATTTATTGTAGAAATCCTTTATCTGAGGATAACCTGTAACGGCTACCAGTTCATCAATCAGCTTATCATCTTTGAACGGTTTGTTTTCCCCGAATCTTTGAGATAATTTCCTGATCATATCACGGTAACCCATTTCCCCATTCGAAAGTTTTCTCAGCTCAATATCCATACACATAGCCAGAAGGGCTCCTTTTTCGTATACATTTCTGTATTGATCCTTGTATTGGTCCTGCAATACATTTTTGCTCATTACCGTAAACGGCATGGTATCATTATAATTTTTGGAGTTGGTGATTTTTTCTCCAATTCTTTTAAGGAATTCATCCTTGTTAATAAGCCCCTCCTGAATCTGGAATAAGTTGGCAAAATATTCCGTCCCGCCTTCGTACATCCATAAATGCTGAGACATTTTCGGATCTGCATAATTAAAATAATGGATTTCTTCAGAATGGGTTTTCAGAGGATTAACAGTATGGAAGAATTCATGAGAAACCACATCTGTAATAGTTTGGTCAATAGCATCCTTAGGCATGGCTTCAGGAAGAACTACACTGGTAGATTCATGGTGCTCCAATGCTCCGAAACCTTTTATCATAGGACCATCACCACCTGATAAGTAAAGCATAATTGCATACTTTTTATTGGTATTCATATCCCCAAGGAATTTCTTTTGTGCCACTACCATTTTTTCAAGATTATCTTTGAAATCTGAAGCCTTATATTTTCCCGTTGGAGAGTAAACTCCTAAAACAAGGTCCATTCCTCCTGCATTGAAGGTAATGTAATCCGGTTTGGTATACATCAACGGAGAGTCGGTTACTTTTGCATAATTGGCAAGCGTATAGGTATCTGTAGATTCTGATTTATCCTGATCTACCAAAGCTGTTGTTCCGTAGAAATCAGTGGGTTTTTGAATAATAAGCTGATAAGGTACATCCTGCATGTTCTCAATATACCCGATAAAGCCATGGGTATTGATCATATATACTTTTCCTGCTTCAATATCAGTTCCTGAAGGGGAAAATACAGCTTTATGTTTTGAAGTATCCATTTCTTCATCAAAACTGTCATTCACAAGATAAGAGATCTTGCTCAGGTTTTGAGCATTTTTCAATGAATAACTGTTGTCATTAACTTTTGTGAAGGCTAATTCCTTTCCTTTATTGTCATAAAACTTAATGCCTTCTATAAATCTTCCGTAATCATCTACAGAATAAGTACCGGGAACCGTTTTAGGAAAATGAAATTT
Organism: Chryseobacterium bernardetii; assembly: GCF_003815975.1. Classification (NCBI taxonomy): domain Bacteria; kingdom Pseudomonadati; phylum Bacteroidota; class Flavobacteriia; order Flavobacteriales; family Weeksellaceae; genus Chryseobacterium; species Chryseobacterium bernardetii. The sequence goes on along the minus strand of NZ_CP033932.1, from coordinate 4,254,717 downwards.
AATATCTCCCGATTTCATTTTCGGAAATTCCATCGTAACGGCTACTTTATCATCTTTTACATTAACGAGGTCAATAGTGGTTTTTATAGACTGGGCATTCGCTAAAAAAGCGGCGAAAAGTCCTAAGCTAAGTGCTGTTTTTCTCATTAGGTTTAAATTTATAGTTAAATAGTTGTTTATTTTTCCATTTTGTTACCGGATAGAGTATTAAACTTTTCTTAAAATTTTTAATAAAACAAAAAAGCAAACCTGTGAATTTGCAGGTTTGCTTTTTCTTACTTATTATTGAACACTCAGATAATTAATATAATAATTCTTATTCAATTCAACCGGGGTACTTTTCTTAAGTTTTATCGTCTGCCATTCTTCTGTTGGATTGATGGTCTGATCTCCATTGATAATGATCGGAAGTTTCAGGCTTTTCACAACATTTGTATATCTGAACTTCAATGTATCTCCATTTTGAGTATATTCAAGAGTAGGGATATTGATGGTTCTCAGATACTGATCAAAAACAGTAGAGAAATCAATACCCGATTTTGCTGAAATGTAATCTTCAATCTGCTTTGTGGTAACGGTCTGATGATAGAAATCTTTACCTAATCCTCTTAAGATCTGTCTGAATTTCTCATCATTATTAATAACCTGTCTTATCGTATGGATCATGTTGGCTCCTTTGGGGTACATATCGCCGCTTCCTTCATTTCTCACCCCATATTTTCCGATAATAGGAACATCATTATTAATTTTTCCTCTAAGACCTATCATATAGAGATCTGCTGATTTCTTATCCAGGTAATTTTCTGTAAAAAGGACTTCCGAATACATAGTGAAGCTCTCATGGATCCACATATCTGCCTGATCTTTTGCGGTGATATTGTTGGCAAACCATTCATGGCCGCTTTCGTGGATGATGATATAATCCCATTTCAGCCCGATTCCTGTTCCTGAGAGGTCTTTTCCACGATAACCGTTTTGATAGTCATTTCCATAGGCAACATTACTTTGATGTTCCATTCCCAGGTACGGAGAGTCTACCAGTTTATAAGAATCTTCATAGAAAGGATAAGGACCAAACCAATATTCGAAGGCGGAAAGCATTGGTTTTACCTGTTCAAATTGCTTCTTCGCTTTCTCAAGATTATAGTCAAGTACCCAGTAATCCAGGTCCAGTTTGCCTTTTTCCCCGTTAAAAGTATCTTTAAAATTAACATATTTACCTATATTCGGGATGATGGAATAATCGTTGATAGGATTTTTCACTTCCCAGGTATAGGTTGTTTTGTTTCCATTGTTTTTTTGATCAATCAATCTTCCGTTTCCAACCCCTACAAGGTCATTCGGGGTAATGATTTTCATGATAATGCCATTATCCGGTTCATCGCTCCAGATGTCTTTAGTAGGAAGCCATATAGAAGACCCGATTCCCTGAACGGCTGGGCTCATCCATGGATTTCCGCTTTTATCTTTAGTAAAAACCCATCCGCCATCCCAGGGCGCATTCTTTGCAATATGTGGATTTCCGGAATAATCCACATCAATAGTATATTTTTCACCCTTTTTGAATCTTTTCTTTGTAGTGATAAAGATAAAATCTCCATCCTGCTTAGAACTGGCTATAGGAAAGCTTGCCGTAATCTTCCCGGCCTTCATTGGCTGCTGAAGATCAATCTGAAATATAGGATTGGTGACATCCTTTATAATCTCAAGGCTAATCCTGTTTGTTCCTTTAATGCTTTTCTGCTCAAAATCAGGTTCTACGGAAAAATTGTATTTCTTAACATCCCAAAAGTCTCTGAATGGAGTATTGGAACCTTTCAATGTATCTTGTTTAGTATAAACCTTATCTTTTTCAAAGAACTGCCCGAAAGCAAGCCCGGAAACCAGTAAAAGTGTATATGACAGCTTTTTCATGTAAAATTAAATTAATAATCTTTTCAAAAGTATAAAATTAAATCAACAGCCGGGTAAAGATCGGATTAAAATACCAATTAATTATCTGCCATCTATAAAAAAAGCCCGGCATTAGCCGGGCTGTAATATAAATTGGAATTTCTTATTTTTTAATAAATTTCAGATTTGAAGTAGTTCCCTTATCTTCAATTGAAATAATATAAGCTCCGGTACTCAGTCTTGAAACAGAGATCTTGTTATCTGAGATCTGACCGCTCATTACTTTCTGTCCTGCCATATTCGTGATTGAGAATTGTGCTTTAGAAGAAACCTGAGTTACATTCAATACATCACTTGCCGGGTTAGGGAAGATCTGGATAGAAGCTTTGTCTTTAACTACATCGCTTGTAGAAAGCTGTGCCTGAATTGTTACAGGATAATCTTCAAATTCACCATACTGAACATTACTACATGCACTGCTAGGTGCCTGAGCATATGAATAGGCAACTCTCATAGTTACGTTTCCACCAGTATAAGCATCTGTAGGTACAGAGAACATTCCTGATGCAAGAGGAAGAGAATTAGCCTCACTAGCATAAATAATTTCAGAACTAGAGAAGAAACCATCTCTGTTAAAGTCGATCCATGCAGTTACCCCACTGTAATACTGACTTGTAGTAGGCCATGATTTGGTAATACTGATTGAATTTCCTGCAGATCCGGCTTTAAGGGTGATCAGTTTTGTAGGATCTGTAGTATAATCAGTATATAAATCTGCATTAGAAGTATTGGAAACAGGGTTCATTCCTGTTCCGGTTACTGTAACATTTGAAATAAATCCGGCAATATTGGCGTTTGCACCTCCAGTAACTGTAGGTGTACATTTAGTAAGAGAAGCGGTTGTAAAGTTAGAAGACGCTGAGAAATCTCCAAGTACTACACCACATTTACTAGCTATTTGTACTTCGTATTGAGTAGCTTCAGTAAGGTTAGAAATATTATAAGAGTTTGTTGTTACAGGAACTGTAGTCCATGTTGCTGTACCTGTTTTTCTGTATTGTAAAGTGTAGGCAGCATCTTGTTGGGCATTCCATCTTACACTGGCTGAGTTTCTTGTAATTCCCGTTACTGTAATTCCTGTTGGAGCAGTTGTAGTACAAGCACCGGAAGCATCAGCAACTGTAGCAGTTCCTATAGCATAGAAAATGTGATCAATAGCACTTACTCTGATCTTTACAGTAGATCCGGTTGCCAATGAATTAAATGCAAATGGTTCAGCTCCGTCATTTGGTGTGGAAGGTGTAATAACATTCCATGTAGCACCATTATCCGTAGTGTAATCTATTTTAACATTCTGTACATTATACGGAGCGTTATTTGTATTTACTACGTCCCAGGTGATTGCTGCCGGAGTATTTTTGTAAACGGTAGTTGAAGTTACTTTGAAAGGTCCTTCATTCCCTACATCCACTTTCATCAGGCTGCTTTGTGTCTGCTGCTGGTTGAAGTTAGGGTTATTATCTCTTGCTGTTACCATGAAATTTAATGTTCTAGGTACATTGGATACTGTTTCCCAAGAGGTATTACTTGGAGTATTGTTAAGAACATTTGATAACTTAGGGAAATAACGTGTTGGGGAAGTAGTAGGCATTATTGATCTGAAATTAGCACCGTTATTTCGGGTTGCACTTACAAATCCAAAGGCGCTTGCAGTAAGATCATACTGCTCCCATGTGTAGGTAATCGGATCGTTTTGTGCGTCCGTTGCTGAAGCAGTTAAGATAAATGGAGTTCCTTTTGGAATCATTCTGCTTGCCATTGGCTGTACTACAGGTGGTGTATTATTTACAGGCGTAATCGTACCACAAGTTACAAAATTAGTGTAATCAGCTACTTCTTCAATATTCTTTATATGGAAGTAAGCATCAGAATTCATCTGAACATTATAACTGGTAATACCTGCATATCCCATAATTGTAGAACCTGAACCAGGTTCCATGTGGGCTCCGTGAAGAGCAATAGACATGGTATGGGCAGCACCAAACTGATGTCCAATTTCATGAGCTACGAAGTCAATATCATAAGTATCTCCAAAAGGCTGATCTACAATATTAGGAGAGGTAATTCCTGCTCCTTTTGAAGTGTCATCATCATTGTTTTCCGGGTTTCTGCATACGTTACCTACGTCACCGGCACTACCTCCGCCGCCTCTGTGGCCAAAGAAGTGTCCTATGTCATAAGCATCGTTTCCTATACCTGCTGTATTGCTCAGTGTTTGCTGAACCTGTAGATTCCATGCTGCAGGAGCGCTGTATGATACTGCTCCCGTAGTTGGATTGGTGTTTACTATAACATCAGAATAAGGGTCTGTAGCAGGATCCGGAAATATTACCTGAGGGAAGTCCTGAACAATCATATGGATACCAAAATCCTTCTCAAAGACTCCGTTTACTCTGTGCATTGTAGCATTGATACGTGCTGCTGCCTGAGGAACACCTCCTGCAAGTTGAGTATATTCACCATTTACGGAGATTGCAATTCTGTAGGTTCTGTATTGCTGCTGGTTATTTTTATTAGGATTTTTAAAGCCGTTCAGAACATTTTTTGTGCTCGTCAGTTTAGCCATTTGCTTTTTTAAAGCTTCAGGTTCAGAAACTTTACATTCAAAAGGATCTTCACTTGATCTGTCAGATTTATAGAATACGCCATAAATATCCTTTTCCTTATTCATGGGCTCTATGAATTCATATTTTCCAGTGTTAGCATCAAATAACATTGATTGAAAGTCATTAGGAGCCGTAGTAAATCTGATCTGCTTATTAGGATTGTCTACTCCTACTCCGGAATAAGCTCCCAGTTCATATCTCTCTGCCATTGATTTAGCAACCGTTGGAGAGCTGTAAACGGAAAATTTTTCAATTTTCCCATTAGCTGTAGGTAAAGAAACAACTATTGGAGCGCCGCCTGTTCCTGCTTCCGGAGCATTTTTTAAAGCATCCCTCAAAGAAGCAAGATCAAACTTATAAGCATATTCGATTTTGACCTCTTTCCTTATAGGTGTAACCTTTTCAGACACCGGCAACCAGCGCTGTGCCTGTAAACCAGTCAAGCTTAAAGCTAAAGCGCAAACAAGAATAATTTTCTTTTTCATATAACTTTTTAATAAATTTAATTAATGCCTGTAAAAATAATAAATGTTTTTATTTATTTTTAGTTTTATTGAATATAAATTTACTTTTTTTAGATTTGTTTGAATTTGTGGCGATTTTAGATGGGTTATAAGAGTGATTAATCTCTTAATTTATACCATTATTTATTGAATATATAGGAGAGAATAAACGAAAATGCAATGAAAAAAGTAAATGCCGATCTCCTGATTAGGAGATCGGCATTTATTTAATCTTATGGTAATGAACTATTGTTCTTTGTGGCTTTATTTCTGTACAGCAGGGAGGGTTCCGTTGCTTTTCTGTACTTTTTTATAAGTGAAGGTACACATCATGATACTGAATTCATATAAGATCAATAATGGGAAAGCAGCCATCAGCATACTTAATACATCAGCCGGAGTAATAATTGCTGCAACTACCATGATCAATACGATAGCATGGCGGCGGTACGTCTTCATAAATACTGGAGTAAGAATTCCGATGCTGGTAAGGAAATAAATCAGAATAGGGAATAGGAAAATAACGCCCATACCTAAAACTACCTGTAAAAAAAGTGTAGTATAATCACTCAGATCATAAAGGGGAACAATAATATCTGAAATTTTAAAAATTACCCCAAAGTTTACTGCAAAAGGAAGAATTAAAAAGTATCCGCATAAGACCCCGGTCATAAAAAGCATCCATACTGCATTAATAATATAAATGGAATTCTTTTTCTCTCTTGGATGTAAAGCCGGGCTGATGAAACGCCATAATTCCCAAACGATGTAAGGAAATGCAGCCACCATTCCGCCAAAAACTGAAACTGCCATCATCACGTTGAACTGCTGATATAATCTTTGTACACGTACCGGGAAATCCTTCGGAAGGTGAATGCTGTCTTCTCCCAGGATCATCCTTGAAAAATGATTAACGATTTTAAACGTAGGAAAATCATTTCGGGTAGGTCCAAAAAAGATATGGTCCATAATCCAGTTGATATTAAAACCAACTACAAAGGCTGCAACGATGATAGCAATAATTGAACGGACCAAATGTCCTCTTAATTCTCCAATATGTCCAAGAAAGGACATCTCTTTGTTATTGTCCATATAGAATCTGTCAAAATGCCACCCGTAAAAGGTAAGCAGTTTAAGTCTGCGAAATTATGAAATAATAATCAGTATTTAGAATTTATTAGTCATGAATTTGTTCAGTTTAATGTTACAGATTGTTGATATATTGATAAACCCACTCCCGGATACAAAAACAGACAGCTCAAAAGGCTGTCTGTTATAATGATATCCAGTTACTGTTATTTTTTCAGAATCTCCAATACCTTTTCTGCCACAGCAGCTCCGGATTGAGGATTTTGGCCTGTTATCAGATTTCCGTCTGCCACTGCAAAAGGAATAAAATCCTGGTCTGCTTTTACATAATGGGCACCCCTGCTTTTCAATACATCTTCTGTAAGATAAGGCATGTGGTCAGCCAGTTCTGCCGCAATTTCTTCTGAATTTGAAAAACCAGTGACTGTTTTTCCTTCAATAAGAAGTTTTCCATTAGACAGTTTAACATTAAAAAGTCCAACAGCTCCGTGGCATACAGCAGATACAATTCCTCCGTTTTCATAAATGCTGCGTGCTATCTCCTGTAATTCTGTATTGTCTGGAAAATCCCAGACTACACCATGTCCGCCTGCATAGTAAATGATACTATAATCTTTAGGATCAATATCATTGGGCGTTAAAGCATTTCCCAATTTATTTCTGAATGTTTCATCAGCATAATACCTCCAGTCTACAGGTTGTACAAACATTTGCAGAGAAATAGGGTCAAGCGGGGTATAACCTCCTTTTGGACTTACAAAATCTATCTCATAACCCTGTTCTTCCAGTTTTTCATAAAAATGAACTGCTTCACCCAGCCATAAGCCTGTTGCTCTTTCCATATCAGGGTATTTTTCCACACTTGTCACTACGATTAATGCTTTCTTTTTCATTGGTATTATTGTTTAAAATTATAGTACAAAGGTTGGTTTTTTTACAGAGTTAATATAAGGATCTACCGCAAAAAAAAGATGTGACACAGGTCACATCCTTATTAATATAATCGGCTTAACGTTTCTCTTGAAACTCCCAGGTAGCTTGCAATAAGCTGTTTCGGAATATGATCCTTAAAACCGGGATACTGTTTAATAAAATCTTCATAACGCTCTTTGGCAGATTTGCTCATTAGTGAAAGGATCCTCTGCTGTAAGGCAACATACCCGAAATTTGACTTTACTCTGAAGAAATGTTCCATCACAGAAACTTTTGAACACAGAGTATTTAAATCTTCATAAGATACAGCATGCACCTCAGTATCTTCAATACAATCAACAGCTAAAGATGAGGTCTCCTGTTTGAAAAAAGCGGCAAAATCTGAAATCCACCAGTTAGAAGCGGCAAACTGAAGAATATGTTCTTTTCCGGTATTATCTATAAAACTGCTTTTGAGAATTCCTTTTTCTATCAGAAAAATTTCATGAACAGGCTGATATTCCTGTATCAGGAACTGCCTTTTCCTGAATCTTTTTTTTACAAAAAAACTTTGAATAACTTCAAATTCATCATCCGAAAGGGGAACGATTTCCTGAATATGCTCTTTTAGAAAATGACTCATTCTGACAGTCAAGAATTAATTGATTCCTTCATCAAGCAACTTATGCAGATCAATGATCCCGAAATATTTTCCGTTTTCAGTCACCACAAGCTGCCCGATATTATTGTCTTTTAAGATTTTCATAGCTTCTTTGGCTAGTGCATCCTTTTCAACAGTTCTTGGATGAGCAGACATAATATCTTTAGCAAGAACTTTAGTGATATCTTCCCCTTTCATCAGCATTCTTCTCAAATCACCATCAGTAATCACTCCAATAATCTGATCTTCATTGGTAACAACAGTAATTCCGTGGCTTGATGCGCTGATGGAAATAATAACATCTCTTATAGGGGCATCTTCTGAAACCTGAGGTTTTTGTGAAGACAGGAACTGCTCAACTTTTGATGTCAGGTTTTTCCCCAGGCTTCCTCCAGGGTGAAATTTAGCGAAATCATTCGCTTTGAAATCATTCAGTTCCATTAAGGCTACTGCAAGAGCATCTCCCAGTGCCATTTGAATTGTAGTAGAACTTGTAGGAGCCAGTTTATTAGGGCACGCCTCTACATCAACATGAGTGTCCAGAATAATTTCTGAAAATTCCGCCAGTTTACTGTTCTTGTTTCCTGTCATTCCAATTAATGCAGAAGAGTAATCCTTTAAATAGGGGACAAGATTAGCTATTTCAGGAGAATTTCCGGAATTGGAGATGCAAAGAACCACATCCTGTTTCTGGATCACCCCCAGATCACCATGAATAGCTTCCGAAGCATGCAGAAATTGTGATGGAGTACCGGTAGAATTCAGGGTAGCAACAATTTTGTTACCTACATGAGCAGATTTTCCAATTCCTACTACAATAAGTTTTCCTTTTGCAGAGTGAATAATTTCTACTGCCTGGGCAAATTGGTCGCCAATCCTGTTTTTTAGTTTTTCTAATTCTGAAATTTCAATTTCTAAAGTACTTTTAGCAATTGATATGATGTTGGTTCTATCCATTTTATGATAATAAGGTATACAAAAAAGTTTTCAAAAAACGTTATATTTTAAAAACAATATTTAATATAAATTTTATTTTTTATAAATTCGTTCGCTTTTATTTTAAGCAGAATTTTTATAACTTTGGGTTAGATGCAAATTTAGCAATAGAAAATTAGATGAGCGCAAAAAAAGCCAATTTATCAGGCGAATTGAAAAAGTATTTTGGGTTTTCTACATTTAAGGGACAGCAGGAACAGATTATAGAAAACCTATTAAATGGGAAGGATATATTTGTTTTGATGCCTACAGGTGGTGGTAAATCATTATGTTATCAGCTTCCGGCACTTATTTCGGAGGGAACAGCCATTGTTGTTTCACCTTTAATAGCGTTAATGAAGAATCAGGTGGATGCCGTAAACGGACTGTCATCCGATGATGGGGTAGCGCATGTATTAAATTCATCATTAAACAAGACACAGACAAAACAGGTTTTTGACGATATTAAAAGCGGAAAAACCAAGCTTTTGTATGTTGCTCCTGAATCATTGATTAAAGATGATTATCTGGACTTTTTAAAAGAAGTTAAGATTTCTTTCTTTGCTATTGATGAGGCTCACTGTATTTCAGAGTGGGGACATGATTTCAGACCGGAATACAGAAATCTTAAACAGATTATTGATAAGATTGCCAATGTACCGGTGATTGCCCTTACGGCTACAGCTACGCCGAAGGTGCAGGATGATATTCAGAAAACTTTAGGAATGACCAATGCCTTGGTCTTTAAAGAAAGCTTTAACCGTCCGAATCTATATTATGAGGTATGTCCTAAAATTAATATAGACAAGGAGATCGTTAAATTTATCAATCAGCATAAAGGAAAATCAGGAATTGTCTATTGTCTGAGCAGAAGGAAAGTGGAGGAATTCGCACAGCTTCTGCAGGTTAACGGGATCAATGCCCTTCCTTACCATGCAGGTCTGGATCAGAAGGTGAGAGTTGCTAATCAGGATAAGTTCCTGATGGAAGAGGTGGATGTAATTGTAGCCACCATTGCTTTCGGAATGGGAATTGATAAGCCGGATGTACGTTTTGTGATCCACTATGATTTCCCTAAATCATTGGAAAGCTATTATCAGGAAACCGGAAGAGCGGGAAGAGACGGCGGCGAAGGCCATTGCCTTGCATTCTATGATCCTAAAGATATTGAAAAACTGGAAAAATTCCTGGCTCAGAAGCCTGTATCCGAAAGAGAAATCGGACTACAGCTTTTAAATGAAGTAGTAGGCTATGCTGAGACCTCTATGAGCCGAAGACAGTATATTCTTTATTATTTCGGAGAAAGCTTTGATCCTGTGAAAGGAGATGGCGCAAAGATGTGTGATAATTCATCCAATCCTCCAAAACTAAAAGATGCTACGGCAGATTTAACGAAAGCTCTTGAACTGATTAAAGATACAGGAGAAAAGTTCAAAGCAAAAGATCTTATTTCTGTTATTGTAGGTAAAGAAACCGCCGTAACCAAGTCTTATAAACTTGAACAGAACCCTCATTTTGGGTTTGGTAAAGAGGAAAAAGACAATTATTGGAAAACTATTCTGAGACAGGCAACTGTTCAGAATTTCTTACAGAAAGATATTGAAACATACGGGGTCTTAAAAATTGCAGAAAAAGGAAGGAAAGTATTGGATGGTAAATCTAAGGATGTTTTCTTAATTGCTGAAGACCGGGAATTTGATCTTACACAGGCTAAAGCAGATAGCGATCAGCTGCAGCAGCAAGCCGGAGGAGGTTTAGACCAGAAACTGTTTAATCTATTAAAGGATTTAAGAAAAAAAGTAGCCAAAAAACACGGTATTCCACCTTATACAGTATTTATGGATCCGAGTTTGGAGGATATGACGGTTCAATATCCGATTACCGTAGATGAAATCAATAAAATTTATGGAGTAGGAGAAGGGAAAGCCAAAAAATATGGCAAAGAATTCGCTGACTACATTAAAACTTATGTTGAAGACAATAATATAGAACGTACTCAGGATATGGTCCTGAAGCAGGTGGCCAACAAATCCAGCCACAAAGTTTTCATTATCCAAAGTACTGATAAAAAGATCGACCTTGAAGATATTGCAAGAGCGAAAAATCTTTCTATGGATGAACTTCTTAAGGAAATGGAAAGAATTGTTTATCAGGGTACAAAATTGAATATCGATTACTATATCGAAGATAACTTTGACGAAGATATTGTAGATGGTTTCATGGAATTCATGAACGAATCTGAAAGTGACAGCATGAAGATCCTATTGGATGAATTCGGAGATGAATTGTCTGATGAAGAAGTAAGAATGCTGAGAATTAAATTTATCAGTGACGTTGCTAACTAATTAGTATATTAAACAATAAATATAAAGAAGTTCTTCCACAGAAGAACTTCTTCTTTTATGAAGAATTAGTTGAAAAACGCAAGGACGCAAGGAAGAATAATATTGGTGGTTTTAAGGCGCAAGAGAATCAAAGATTCTCAGCAAGGAAATGTATTTATATATGTTTAAAAAAATATCATGTAGAAAATTTACGCAAGTAAAATTATTCATGAATTCGTGGCATTATGAACCTATTTTAGCAGAATACAGTTTTATCGAAGATAAAATCTTTGCGCCTTAAAACATTATATTATGAAAATTTTTTGCGTCTTTGCGATTCCAACAAATAAAATTTTCATCATTAAGATTGCTTTGCCGTGTTCACAATGACTGCTAGGTCTAGTATAGAAAATCTTCAGTGCTCCAATATTTGAAAGATAACAAAACTTTTTACTAACTTTAACTGATGAAAAAAATTTCTGTCATATTTATTCTGCCGGACTTAGAAACCGGGGGCGCAGAAAGAATAGTTACCACTATAGCAAATCATCTTTCCAGGGATCTTTTTGAGCCTAAGATTTTGCTGTTACGTAAGCAGGGCGGATATTTAAATTTCCTGAAAAAAGATGTTGAAATCATCGATATCAATACAGAGAGAATAAGACATTCCCTGAAACCTATTTTAAGAGAGATCTACAGAAGAAGACCTGATATTGTATTTTCAGGTTTTGGAGAAGTAAATGCTTACTTATCTTTATTTATCAAGCTTTTCCCAAGAACAAAATTCATTGCCAGGGAGACGAATGTAGTTACTCAGCATGTTACCAGAAAGGAAATCAAGTTTTTCTATAATTTTTACAATAATTATCAGAAAATCATTGCACAAAGCGATGATATGATGAAGGATTTAATTGATAATTTTAATATTAAAAAGAAGAAAATTGTTAAGATCAATAATCCTGTAGATTTTGATTTTATTAATGAAAAGCTGAGCGTTTCATTAAAACCAGAAAGTTTTAAATATAATTATAAGAACGTGGTTGCCATTGGCAATTTATCAGCCAGAAAAGGTTTTGACAATCTGTTGAAAGTATTTTCAAGGCTCAAAAATGAAAATATCATGCTTCATATTCTGGGTGATGGAAAAGATAAAGATGTTCTGCTTCAGATGAAAGAGTTTTTAGGATTAAAAAATGTTATTTTCCATGGAAGACAGGAAAATCCTTATCAGTTTTTAAAATATGCGGATCTGTTTGTTCTTTCTTCAAGATATGAAGGTTTTCCCAATGTGCTTCTGGAAGCCGGAGCCTGTGGAACTTATTCCTTAGCCAATAACTGCCCGGGAGGAATTAATGAAATCATTCAGCATAATGTGAATGGCGAAATTGCCAATATTGAAAATTATGATGATTTTGCACAGCAGATCATTAAAGTAACACATGAGAACTATAACCGCGATGCTATTAAGAATTCCATTAAGTCCAGATTTTCAAAGAATATCATTTTAGATAAGTACGAAAAAGTTTTGCTGGATCTGGTGAAGTAGTATAATGTATTTGCCTTATGGATTATTATTTTCTTAGATTTGGAATCTGATAAATAAATAGTAATGAAAAAAATCCCCCAAATAGGATGCGCGTGTGAAAAACCTGACTATAGATATACTGAATACAGAAGCTCAGAATTAGGTGTAGATCATACCAATGGAAGGAATGGAGAAGTAACTATTCAACAGTGTAAGCTCTGCCAAAGAATATGGATTCATTATTTTGTGGAATATGAACATTATACCAAATCCGGAAGATGGTACAAAGGAATTGTTTCGAAAAAAGACCGCTCACAGATAACTCCGGAAAATGCAGTGGAGTATCTGGAAAGCCTTGAATGGTATGTATATGGAGGTTCATTTTTTGAAAGTACAGGTACTATTGGACATGGAAAGCTGAATGTGTAATATTTTTATATTGATTTAATAAATCGCAATCATGAAGCCATTTATAATTGTTATTTTAATACTGAATTCTGTGGCTATGCTTGCTCAGAATAAGGAAATCTCCAGGAAAGAACTGTTAAAAGCTGCCATAGGGCAGAAAGTAAATTCCACGGAGATCCAGGAGATTACAATGGCAGGAGGAAAAAGAGCGCCTGAACACCTCCATCCTTGTCCTGTTTTAGGGATAATAAATTCCGGTGAAGCAGTTTTTCAGATAGAAGGGCAGGAGAAAATGATCCTTCACGAAGGCGATGCTTTTTATGAGCCTAAAAATGTAAAAATTCTTCATTTTGACAATGCATCTGCAGAAAAACCCCTTGTCTTTACCGCCATTTATCTGAAGGAAGGCGGTGAGGAAAATATTAAGCTCATAAAATAACACTTTTCACAAAACTAAATCATATAATTATCATTTTTAAAATTGATAAAACTCACTTTGGTGCTTGGTAATTTATATGTAAATTTGTGAGAATTAAGATAGATAATAATAAACAAATTCATAAAATAACATGAGTCAATTCGATGTTACCGTAATAGGTTCTGGTCCTGGTGGTTATGTAGCTGCGATCCGTGCAGCACAGTTAGGTTTCAAAACAGCAATTATTGAAAAATATTCAACTTTAGGCGGAACTTGTCTTAACGTTGGATGTATTCCGTCAAAAGCGCTTCTTGACAGCTCTGAACATTTCGAAAATGCAAAACACAATTTTGCAGGTCACGGAATCATCATCAACGAGCCTCAGGCGGATCTTGCAAGAATGATTGAGCGTAAAAACGAGGTGATTAAGCAGAATACAGATGGAATCAGCTACCTGATGAGCAAAAATCAAATTACGGTTTTTGAAGGAGTAGGAAGCTTTGAATCTGCTACTCAGGTCAAAATCACTAAAAATGACGGTTCTTCTGAAACTATTGAATCTAAATATACCATCATTGCAACAGGTTCTAAACCATCTACTTTACCTTTTATCTCTCTTGATAAAGAAAGAGTAATTACTTCTACTGAAGCTTTGAACCTTAAAGAAATTCCTAAGCACTTAGTAGTAATCGGAGGTGGAGTTATCGGTCTTGAATTAGGATCTGTATACTTAAGATTGGGAGCTCAGGTAACTGTAGTTGAGTTCATGGATAAAATCATCCCTGGAATGGACGGAGCTTTAAGTAAAGAATTAACTAAAGTTCTTAAAAAGCAAGGTATGAAGTTTATGCTTTCTACAGCAGTTTCTGCAGTGGAGAGAAACGGAGATACTGTAAAGATTACCGCTAAAGATAAAAAAGGAGAAGAAGTAGTAGTAGAAGGAGATTACTGCTTGGTTTCTGTAGGTAGAAAACCTTATACAGACGGTCTTGGTCTTGAAAAAGCAGGAGTAGAATTAGACGAAAGAGGAAGAGTAAAGGTAAACGATCACCTTCAGACTAACGTTGCTAACATCTATGCTATCGGAGACGTTATCAAAGGTGCAATGCTTGCTCATAAAGCTGAAGAAGAAGGAGTTTTTGTTGCTGAAACTTTAGCAGGGCAAAAACCACACATCAACTACAACTTAATTCCTGGTGTTGTTTATACTTGGCCGGAAGTAGCAGGAGTTGGTAAAACTGAAGAGCAGTTAAAAGAAGAAGGAGTAGCTTACAAAGTAGGTTCTTTCCCAATGAGAGCTCTAGGAAGAAGCCGTGCAAGTGGTGATATCGATGGTCTTGTTAAAATTATTGCAGACGAAAAAACTGATGAAGTTTTAGGAATGCACATTGTAGGAGCAAGAGCTGCCGACCTTATTGCTGAAGGGGTAATTGCTATGGAATTCCGTGCAAGTGCTGAAGATATTGCAAGAAGCTCTCACGCTCACCCAACTTATGCAGAAGCTATTAAAGAAGCTGCGTTGGATGCTACAGCAAAAAGACCTATCCACATGTAATATCTGATTAAAGATTTAATCATTTAAATAGTAAAAGAGGAGCAAGCAATTGCTTCTCTTTTTTGTTTATCCTTAACTATATCCTTAGCTCTATCGGTATTTTAGTCATTGCGGGCAAAGTGAAGCAATCTCAATGATGGCAATTTTTATTTGTTGGAGTCACAAAGTACAAAATTTTAATAGTATGATGTTTAAGGCGCAAAGATTTTATCTCCGATAAAATTGTACTCTGCTAAAATATGTCTATAATGCCACGAATGCAATAATTTTAAACCACCTTGAAGCATAGAATAGTAAAAAGGAAAATATATTGAAAGTGTTCCTACATGATTTTCATTTTATCATAAAATTTCGAGTTATTAGGTGCAATATTAAATTGAATTCCGAATGTTATTCCTCTAAAATATTTTTCTTTGTGTATAGGAAAAGAATATCCTGTATTTAGAAATAAAGCATTTAGTAATGAAATACCAATTCTGGGTTCTATTGCATATTGATTAATAGAAGCACCATATAATAATGCATTATTGATATAATAAACATTCGCTTCCGGAATGAATTTATTGTTTTCATTGATGCGTGTGTACAGGACAGAAGGTCCTATAATTACAGATTTATAAGCGGATTCTCCAAATCTGAATTCCATTCCGGCCTGTAAAACATTTCTTCCTGTATAGCGGTAGGCTATGTTAATGGCTGTTTTATCCAATAGCTGAGCGTTTGAAGTAAAGGCGAAAAGAAGAAATGCTGTGACAAAATATTTTCTCATATTTTTGTTTTTTCTATACAAATGTACAGGTTTTAAATGCTTTTATAACGGTAAAAATGATTCTTAAAAGTATTCACTAGGTTATAATCTTCAAATTTCCGTACCTTTGTCAGCTAATTTTATCATCAATGCAACTCGGAAAAACTCAAAATTTACAAATTTCAGAAAAACTCAATTCAGGATGGATCTTAATAGACGAAGAATCCGGTGAAAAAGCTTTTCTTCCTAAAATTTTCATTCGTGAAGAACAGGAAGTTGGAGAATATATTGAGGTTTTTGTATATCAGGATGATGATAAACTGAAAGCTACCACTGAAATTCCGTTGGCAGAAGTGGGTGAGTTTGCGGTAATGAGCTGTGTACAGAGCCTTCCAAGCGGTGCTTTTATGGATTGGGGAATTATTAAGGAT
This sequence comes from Chryseobacterium bernardetii, assembly GCF_003815975.1. Taxonomy (NCBI): domain Bacteria; kingdom Pseudomonadati; phylum Bacteroidota; class Flavobacteriia; order Flavobacteriales; family Weeksellaceae; genus Chryseobacterium; species Chryseobacterium bernardetii. The sequence goes on along the minus strand of NZ_CP033932.1, from coordinate 4,238,609 downwards.
CTGTTTGTTCCATACAAACAACAGAAAACCAAGATTATTGAAGGGAAAAGATACCTGGTTTATCTTTATGTAGACGAAGATATGGAACTGATTACCGGAACCACTAAATTTAAACGAAATCCGCAATATCAGGATCTTCCGTTTAAAAAAGGAGATAAGGTAGATCTTATCATGATGAATGAAAGTGAGCTGGGATGGAATGTGGTTATCAATAAAAAATATATCGGTTTGATATATGCTTCCGATGTTTTCAAGAAGTTGTATCCATTGTCTGAAGAGAAAGGATATATCAAAGCCATTCGTGAAGACGGGAAAATAGACGTTTCCCTACAACCGGAAGGATTTGAAAACATTGATGAGTTCAAACAAAAGATTTTAGACAAGCTGGAAGAGAATTACGGACTTCTGTATGTTTCAGACAAATCTACTCCTGAAGAGATCAAAGATGAGCTTCAGATGAGTAAAAAGAACTTCAAGAAAGCTATTGGCGGACTTTATAAAGATAAAATCATCGATATCTCAGACGACAAAATAAAATTATTATAAAATAAAAAGAGCAGAATTTTCTGCTCTTTTTTTATTGATATCTATTTCTACATTGCTTTACAATAGGATCTCAAGGGTATACCCTGTTCTAATAATCCATTTTAAAATTCCAAACTTTATTACTGAAACCTGATGTAAATCATAATAATTGTGTTTAATTTTTTTGTTTAACAATTTTGTCAAAAACAAAATTCCATTTAAATTTGCACAAATTTGTTTAACAAAAATGTCAAATCAAGCAAAAAAAGACCAAACACAGGAATTGATTAAGGAGACAGCGAAGAAATTATTCTTTGTGAAAGGAAAATTTGATGCTACTACACAGGAGATTGCAGATGAAGCAGGTGTAAATAGAACTCTTATTAATTATTACTTCCGGTCAAGAGACAAACTAATTCAGATCATCTTTGATGAAGCACAGAAAGTAGAGCAGGAAAAATCAAAGATCATTCAGAATTCAGATCTTCCGTTCAAAGAGAAGATCAGTAAGTTTATAGAAAGCAGCCTTTCTACGAGTCTTCAATATCCGTATCTGGAAACTTATATTGTATCACAGATTAATAAAGGAACGTGCCACCACAGGGAAATTGAAGAAGATATTTTAGATAAGTTATATGAAGATATTAAAGAGGAAATGGAGCTGGGAAATATAGAAAAAATGGCTCCTGTTCAGTTCATTCTGAATATGGTTTCCTTATTGGTGTTTCCAAGTGCCATAAGACCATTATTTATGGAGAATCTTCTGATTAATGATGAGCAATATGATAAGATTATTTCGGAAAGAAAAGAGATCATCATTAATATGTTATTTAAAAATTAAAAAAATCTAAAGTATTTCTTAAAATGATTCGTCAGTTAGAAATAAAAACAAGGATAAGAATTAAAAAAATAAACGAAGTATAAAATTATGAATAGAAAACGTATAACTGCTACAAAGCTAAAAATTGGGATAGCTTCAGCATTTATGATTTTCGGTTTTTCATTGGTGTCTGCCCAGCAGCAGGTTTCCCTGCAGGAAGCAATCAAACAGGCCCTCCAGAATAAGGCAGAAGCTAAAAAAGCTGCTTTACAGGTCAAAAAAGCCGAATACAAGATTGATGAGGCCAGAGCCGGCGCTCTCCCTCAGATCAGTGCAACAATAAGCAATACGTACAATCCTATTTTGCAAAAATCTGTTCTTCCCGGGGAGATTTTAGGTAAACCTGGTGAATTGATCCCTGTTGCTTTTGGAACAAAATGGCAATCTGTAAACGTAGTAACTCTTAATCAGAACGTTTTTGATCAGAGAGTTTTTATTGGTCTTAAAGCAGCAAAATCTACAAGAGAATTTTATCTTTTAAATTCGGATTTAACCAACGAGCAGATTATTGAGAATGTTGCTACTGCATATTATCAGGTGTTCGTACAGGAAGAGAATCTTAAAACGGTGGAAGAGAGCTATGCCAATACGGAAAGGGTAAGAAACGTCATCAAAAGTTTGGTAGATAATGGCCTTGCTAAGCCAATTGACCTGGATCGTACCAATGTTCAGCTTACTAATATCGGTTCAAACAAGCAGCAATTAATTAATGCTGTTGAAGTTTCAAAAAATTCACTGAAATTCTATATGGGAATTCCTATTGATACCCCTATTGAACTTGAAGAAAAAACAATTGTACCGAATCCACAGCTATTGGATAGCAATGTAAATCTGGAGACGCGTTCTGAATTGAAAGTTTTAAATAAACAAAGAGAGCTTCTGGAATATAGCAAAAAAGCAACTATTGCCAATCTTTATCCTACGGTAGGACTTTCTGCAAACTACGGTTGGCAGGGACTAGGGAATAAGTTTCCTTATGCTACGGGATCAAGCCAGGGAACGAACTGGGGAGACTATGCTTCCATTGGTTTAGCGATTAAAATTCCGATTTTTATGGGAGGGGCTACCAAAGCTCAGATTCAACAGGCGGAAATCGATATTCAGGATCTGGATCAGGATATACAGAACCAAAAACTGAACTTGAGTTTAGATTATAAAAATGCAGTTTCCAATATGGAGAATGCAATAATCAATATTCAAAGCATGAAAGATAATGTGGACCTGGCAGAAAAAGTACAGAAAAATACTCAGTCTAACTATCAGTATGGTTTAGCAACACTTACAGAAGTATTGGATACTGAAAATGCTCTGACGCAGGCTAAACAGAATTATGCAAATGCATTACTGGACTATAAGCAGGCTGAAATCAAAGTAATTAAAGCAAAAGGAGAATTAAACACACTACAAAACCCATAATAAGCAATGAAAAAAACTTTAATATATATCATCGTAGCAGCTGTACTGGTTGGGTTGGCAGCTTACAAGATTGCAGGTAACAAAGAGAAGCAGACTCAGGAAGTAAAAGAGGTTGCCAAGCAGGTAGATAAAATCAACGTTAATATTGTAACGGTTTCAAGAGAGAATATCGATACAGACTATTCTGCGAACGGTACCTTCATTCCTAAACAGGAAATGAACCAGTCTTCTGAGATCTCAGGACGTATTGTCAGCGTTTTGGTGAAAGAAGGTTCAAGAGTAGGAGCAGGTCAGGTGTTAGCAACTATTAAAAGGGATGCTATCGAAGTTGATGTTACCCAGGCTCAGAATAACTTACAAAATGCTATTATCGACAACCAGCGTTACGAAAATGCATATAAAACAGGTGGGGTTACTAAACAACAGCTTGATAATTCAAGACTACAGCTGAAAAATGCTCAGGCTGCTGTGAGAGCACAAGGTGTTAAAGTAAATGATACAAGCATCCGTGCAGGAATCAGCGGTACCATCAATAAAAAAATGGTTGAGCCGGGAACAGTAGTTTCTCCGGGAACAGCAATGTTTGAGATCGTTAATATCAACAGCTTAAAGCTTTCTGTCTTAGTGGACGAAAGCCAGATCGGGAAAATCCAGCTAGGGCAGGAGGTTCCGATTAAAGTAAACGTTTTACCGGAAGATTCTTTTGTGGGTAGAATTACATTTATCGCTCCAAAAAGTGATGCTTCTTTGAATTTCCCGGTTGAGATTGAAGTTCAGAACAGAGGAAATTTAAAAGCAGGTATGTATGCAACTGCAACCTTTAAAACAAATCATGGCGCAGAAACTCAGAATATGCTTACAGTTCCTGCTGAAGCGTTTGTAAACGGAGTAAGTTCAGGACAGTTATTTGTGGTTCAGAATGGTATTGCTAAACTGATTAAAGTAACTGTTGGAAAAGTTTACGGAGACAAAGTACAGGTATTAAGCGGGCTGAATGGTGGTGAGCAAGTAGTAACCAGCGGGCAGATCAACCTGGACAACGGATCTAAAGTGAACATTATAAAGTAGACGATTTATGAAGTTAGCAGAAATATCGATTAAAAGGCCCTCGTTGGTAATTGTATTATTTACAATTCTGACGCTGGGAGGTATCCTGAGTTATACACTCATGGGATACGAATTGATTCCGAAGTTTGAAACCAACATGGTAACCATTTCCACGGTGTATCCGGGAGCTTCACCCGCAGAGGTGGAAACCTCCGTTACCCGAAAGATTGAGGATGCCGTAGGTTCTTTGGAAAACGTAAAAAAAGTAGAATCTTCTTCATATGAAAGTTTATCCGTAATCATGGTTCAGCTGAACAATGGTGCCGATGTTGACTTTGCATTGAATGATGCTCAGAGAAAGGTAAACGCTATCCTGGGAGACCTTCCGGATGACGTAAAAGCACCTTCACTGAATAAATTCTCATTAGATGATTTACCAATTATCACGATGAGTATTTCATCGGATAAACTAAACAGTAAAGACCTTTACGACTTACTGGATAAAAAGATTGAACCTATTTTCTCCCGTGTAAACGGAGTAGCTCAGGTTGACCTTGTAGGTGGACAGGAGAGAGAAATCCAGGTGAATCTGGATGAAAAGAAATTGCAGGGATACGGACTTTCTATTGGAGATGTTCAGCAGGCTATCCTTTCTTCAAACTTAGATTTCCCTACAGGTAGCTTGAAAACTAGAACCACAAAATCTACGATCAGATTATCCGGAAAATATAAGTCTACTGAAGAAATGAACAACCTTGTAGTTTCCAACAAAAACGGAGCACAGGTTCGTTTATCTGATATCGCCACTGTTTTTGACTCCCAAAAAGATGTTGAAAAAGTAGCGAGATTCAACCAGTTCCCAACGATCTTAATGCAGGTGAAAAAGCAGTCTGATGCCAACGCAGTGGCTGTATCTGAAAGTATTCAGAAAACCATTAAAACTGTAGAAGAAGCTTATAAAATTCAGGGAGTAAAAGTAAAAATTGTAAACGATACTACAGAATTTACCCTTGAATCTGCGAACCACGTAATTTTCGACTTATTCTTGGCGATTATCCTGGTAGCAATTGTAATGCTATTGTTCCTTCACAGTATCAGAAATGCATTCATTGTAATGGTTTCTATCCCGGCTTCACTGGTGGCAGCGTTCATCGGAATGAACCTGATGGGATATACTTTGAACCTGATGAGTTTACTGGGGCTTTCCCTTGTGGTAGGTATCCTGGTGGATGACGCGATCGTGGTACTGGAGAATATCTACCGTCACATGGAGATGGGGAAAAGCAAGATCAGGGCAGCGTATGACGGAGCTTCAGAGATTGGATTTACCGTAGCGGCGATTACATTGGTAATTGTGGTGGTATTCTTACCGATTGCGATGAGTTCAGGTCTTGTAGCGAACATTCTGGCTCAGTTCTGCGTTACGGTGGTTATTGCTACGTTGCTGTCATTATTAGCTTCATTTACCATCATTCCTTGGTTATCATCAAGATTCGGTAAGTTAGAGCATTTAACAGGGAAAAATTGGTTTGAGAAATTCATCCTTTGGTTTGAAGGACTTATCGATAAATTTACTCACTGGATTACAGATATCCTTGAATGGTGTCTGAAAACAACACTAAGAAGAATTTCTACTGTTGTTATTACATTTATTATTCTGATCAGTTCATTCTCTTTAGTAATCTTCGGATTTATTGGAGGGGAATTCTTCCCGCCGATTGACCGTGGTCAGTTCTTAGTACAGATGGAGCTTTCAAAAGATGCTACCGTTGAAAAGACCAACCAATTAACATTAGAGGTTGAGAAGTATCTTAGAAATGATAAAGATGTTGTAGACTTAATTACAACTGTCGGACAGCAGTCAACAGGTTTTGGTGGTGCTCAGGCAACTACTTACCAGTCTGAGGTTCAGGTGAACTTAACAGATAAATCTGAACGTTCTGAAAGCACCAACATCAAGGCTGCAAAAGTAAAAAGAGCCTTAGAAGAGAAATTCACAGGAGTTGAGTTTAAAACGGCTCCAATTGGTATCATGGGTGCGGAAAATGCGCCGATCGAAATGGTGGTAACAGCTCCTGATAACGCAACTGCTGTAAAAGAAGCAACAAGAATCCTTGAGCTATTGAAAAAGGTTCCGGGAGCAGTAGATGCAGAATTATCTACAGACTCTGGTAATCCGGAAGTACAGGTGAATATCGACAGAGATAAAATGGCTTCTCTAGGCTTAAACCTTTCAAGTGTAGGACAGACAATGCAGACTGCATTTAACGGGAATACAGATGGAAAATTCAGAGCAGGAGAGTACGAATATGATATTAACATCCGTTTCGGAGATCTTAACAGACAGTCTATTGACGATGTTAAAAACCTGATGTTTACAAATCCTCAGGGGCAGCAGGTTCGTTTGAGCCAGTTTGCTGAAGTAAAAATGGGTTCAGGACCGAGTTTGCTTGAACGTAGAGATAAATCTCCTTCTGTAAAAGTAAGAGCGAAAGCAGTAGGTAGACCGGTTGGGGACGTAGCAAACGAATGGGCTGCTAAGTTCATGAACGGGAAAAAACCTATTGGTGTAGATTACATCTGGAGTGGTGATATGGAAAACCAGCAGGAAGGTTTCGGTACTTTAGGAATTGCGTTATTAGCGGCTATCGTATTGGTATATCTTGTAATGGTATCATTGTATGACAGTTTCGTATATCCTTTCGTGGTATTGTTCTCTATTCCGTTGGCGATGATCGGGGTAATGGTAATCCTTGCCTTAACCGCTAATTCACTGAACATCTTCACGATGCTTGGAATGATCATGTTGATTGGTCTTGTAGCGAAAAACGCGATTATGATCGTTGACTTTACGAATGCGAGAAAAGCAGCCGGAGCAACCACTCATGATGCATTAATTCAGGCTAACCACGCCCGTCTGCGTCCGATCCTGATGACAACCATTGCGATGATCTTCGGTATGTTACCGATCGCATTGGCAACCGGTGCCGGGGCTGAAATGAACAAAGGTCTTGCATGGGTAGTAATTGGTGGTTTAACATCATCTCTATTCCTTACATTGATTATTGTACCGGTAGTATACTCTCTATTTGACTCTATCCTGAGAAGAATGGGTAAAGACAATAAAGTAGACTACGAAGCTGAAATGAAGGCAGATTATGTACACAGAGAATTAAATGAAGACGGATTTACGCCTAAGCATTTAGACAAATAAAAATATCATATACCTTTAATTAATCGAAAGCGCCTCAGAAAATCTGAGGCGCTTTTTTATAACCATTTATGGTGTTCCCTTGAGGCTGTCTATTTTATTTTTAGCTTCACTGAAAGCTGTTTCAATAGCTTCATATTTATCAATAAATAATGTGGCATCAGAACCATATTTTTCAAGTTTTATATACCAATGTACATTACCTGTATCTATATAATATCCAACCTGAAATCCATCTACCGTTACAAACTTATTTTCCAGGTAATCTGTATTAGCTAAAATATCATTATTAACTTCATTTTGAAGCGCTTTTAAAGCTTTTAAAACTTCATTTAAATCAGTATATTCAATAGAAGCTGTTGTATTGCTGTATTTTCCTTCTTTAGAAATTTGATAAAAATAAGCAGTAACTTTTCCGTTTGAAATTTAGTTACAATATAATGACTGGTCTAAACTTTTAATGAAGTTCTCATCATAAAAAAGGCTTTCGTATCAACCGAAAGCCTTCATATATTGTATCTGGAAAAATTAATCAGCCATAGCTTCTCCGGATTTTCTGTAAACAAAGTTTCCGTAGATATGTCTTCTGGCAAAACGGCTTGGAGAATCAGCGTTAACCATTTTGATATAGGTATTTCTCGGAACTCCCATATATTCGTAGGTTTTTCCATTCAAATGCTGAACTGTTAAAATCGATTTTTCAAGATAAAAATCCTGAATGTTAGATTGGGTAATGGTTTCCGTGTACTCTTCTTTATATTTTTCCTGAGTTTCAGGATTAATGCTTACCAGGAAATGATAGGCTTCAATCACAGACTTACTTCTTTCCTCCGCTGCTACTTTTCCTGCTTCATCATTGATAAATTTATCAGGATGTGTATCTTTCATTACATTTCTGTAAATGGTTTTTAACTCTTTTAAAGTTACATTTTTATCAACTCCAAGAAGGGTTCTGTGCTCACCAATTCGTTTCATAATCTGAATTCTTATTTTCGGGGTGCAAAATTAAGGAATTTAATTGGAAAAACTGTAACTTATTCATTATTAATTTATTTGAAGACGTTTATTCTCCATGAAAATATTCATAAGCATAACTTTCCAAATCTCCGCTTTCTGAAATAAGCTGTTCTTCCTCATCATAAATTTTAAAGCTTTGCTGTGAACCTCCGATACTTGCAGACCCATCCAACCCAAGAAGGATTGTATAAAAAGTGTCTGTTAAAAGATTAGAAATGATATTTTTTAATTGCTCAACCTGAACTTCATTGAGGTTCAATTCCCCAATTTTTGTGGAAACCAGAGTTTTATATTCGGATTGATTGTCAAACGCCGAGTGAAGAATATTTTGTTTTTCGAGATAGAAATTTTTTACAAACTCTTCCGTTGTCATAAGAGTGCTTTACTTTTAAATTATATAGAGCTTTATAGAGGTCTTCCGTTAGTATATAACTAAAAACAGCACTCAGAAAGAGTACTGTTTTTATCATTTTTTAATGCCAGTTAAGGTTCATCACAATTTTTCTTCAGTTTTGTAAAGATTTTATCGAAATCCCTGTAAACATTTCCTTCCTCATCACGTTTCTGTCTGAAGCTGCTGTTGGCACAGTTGTGAAAGCTAAGCCCGATCATGTCTATTAATGCATAGTCTTCCCTTTGCGGATCCTCCATTTTAGCATTGAAACGGTTCATTACACCTTGCGGATCTGCATTGTTCTTACTTTTCAGTTCCGTATAAGCTTTCCATGAAGCAAACATTTTTTCTCTGTCGGGAGAAGATATGGCATCAATGGATTCTCTGCAGGTTTCGTAAAATTTGCTGTTTTTAAGCGTGGAAGGGTCCGAAAAGGCAATAATTTCTTCTTTGTTCAGCTCATATTCATTTTCAAAAGTCTGAATGGCATTTTCATACAGTTTTTTCCATACCGGCTGATTGATGACTTTAAGGCTGTAAAGTTCCTGTTTTTTCTCCTGATATTGTTTTTCCAGGTTTTCCAGGTGCTGATCTTTATTTTTACGGATTTCTTCAAGGCTGGAAAGTTTAAAAATAGGATTCGTATCAAAATGAACCCCATTGAACTTGTATAAAAGTTTGTTAACCCCGTCTATTTCCTCTTTTTCATATTTGGAAGCATCAAAATATCCCTTGTTGTCACAATTGAAAGTCTGATAGCTGTACGGTGTCAGATTGGTTTTTACAGGACCTTTTTGGCCCCAAACAATAGCAGATAAAGCCAGGGATAACCCGACCATCATTTTTTCCATGCGCATAGTTGTAGAAAGAATCCGAATTTTCTAAAATTTCAGCACAAAATTAAGGCTTTAAATCCGAAAACTAAAAGCTTTAGTCCATTTTATATAGTTATTTTTGTTATTGAATGGGAATTTTAATTTTTTGCTTTTAAATAGGGAGTTTCCCGAAAATTTTAAGGCTCGTCACAATGTCTTTTTACTTTGGCGAAAACCTTTTCGAAAGTTTTAAATAAAGAATTATCCGATTCAGCTTCTGGTCTGAAACTATGATTTGCACAGTTGTTAAAAGCATTCATCAGGTCAATAATTGCGTAATCAGCTTTTCTTGGATCATTCCACTTAGCTGTAAAGGCGTCTTTTGCTTCGGAATAAGATCCTTGCCCATTTTTAGCTTCAAATAAGCTTTTCCATACCGAATACATTTTCTCCTTATCACTGGCAGTCATTGCATCTGCATATTCCTTACAGGGAGTATAAAACTTACTGTTTCGAAGAGATTGCGGATCTGCATAGCCCATAAGCAGAGTTTTATTCAGCTGATATTCGTTTTCCAGAAGGATAAGAGCGTCTTCCTGCTGTTTTTTCCATACCGGAAGGTTTATGAGTTTCAATGCTTCAAGTTCTTTTTTCCGTTCCAGATATTCTTTTTCAGTCTGCTGTAAAAGCTGAGTGCTGTTGCTGCGAACCTTGTCATATTTTACAGGGTTAAAAACAGTAAGAGAAGTAAACGGAGACTGAGCCAGAGGAGCCAGAAGCTTATAAGTGCCATCTATCTCTTCTTTTTTATATTTTGAAGGGTCAAAATAGCCTTTAACATCACATCCGAAAGTTTGATAAGAGTAAAGAACCAAAGGACTTTTCTTGGCAGGACCTTTTTGGGCGGTCATCATCATAGATAACGCTAAAGAAAGCCCTGTACATAATTTTTTCATGTTTTTTATCGTTGAAAAATATATATATTAATTGGAGGTAAAATTAAAATTTAAAACACCAACTTCTATTATAAATCAGAATTATTTACTCCCTGATTTCCGGTATTTATAAGGCTTGCCGTTTGTTTTTCCTTTTGTTTTTTATATTTTGCATCGTGATCATTAGCCCTTATCCTGCCTGGCCGGAAGGGAAATATAATGACTGATTTATATAATAAAATATTAATAATGTACGATAATTTAGAACAGCTGTTTTACAGGGGAGATCTGGAACAGTGTATTGCAGAAGGAGAACAATACTTATTATCCCATCCGGAAGACGAAGAAGTCTTATTTTTAATGGCAGTAGCTTATCATGATATTGTTTACTATGAAGGGCATGAAGCGGTTTACGATGCCATCAGGGATCACGTTATCCCTTACTTACGAAGAATACTTCAGTTAAATCCCAACAATCAGAAAGCATTATACAATATCCTGGATTATCCTTTAGGAAATGAATATAACCTGATGCAGATCGCCAGAAGTAAAAAGCATATTACCCAGGAAAATAAGGCAGAGTTTATCCGCTATGCAGAACATATGCTGGAAGATCCTGACTATGTAGCATATGGCTATGATTTTTTAGTTAAAATATATGAATCCCTTGAAGAAAATAAAGCACTCTTGAACAGTCTTGAAGCTGCCATGTATTATTCTAAAAAAGAATATGCTGACAACCGTGAGATCAGGGATAAAAATACTTCGCTTTACTGGATCAAGAAGATCTATTTACTGGACCGAACAAAGATGGTCTCAGGGAAGGAGCTTACAGACCTTATTGATAAAGAACATGCTACTTTTGTAAGCCGGAATGAATATGATCTTATCAATCTTGCCGATATTGCGTTTGAAAATAACGCACCTGATCTTTCATTGAAGATGATGCTAAAGGCTATTAATGGTGAAAATTCAGCAGTTCATATTCATGAAAAACTGGCAGAATGGCACCAGCGTTTTGCCGGACTCATTCAAAACGGATTTAATAATCCTGATGTTTTCTACTATCAGTTAATTATTGAAAGAAACTATAATGATCTGCTGAACCTTTCCCCTGATTTTTATTACCATCATGCTCTGGAAGTAATCAACTCCCATTCGGAACTATTCTCAGGATATCATTTTGCAGGCACATTCCTATATGAAAATGAGCGCTATGCTGAAGCTATTCCTTTATTGGAAAAAGCAGTGCAATTATCATCCAATGCTACGGCCTGGAGAAGAAAAGTAGAGTCAGAATATCTTTTGAATGGAACCCTGCCATCCAAAATCCCTGTGTTTTCTGATGATCCTACAGATATCTATAATGAAGGGGTTTTGCTGAACGAGTGTATAGATGCATTGGAAGATGAAAGTGATAAAATGAAATGGCATGAAGCAGGCCGGATCGTATATGAGCAGGCATATGAAGCGTTCCGGAAATATTTTGAGGAAGGTAAGTTTGAGAGTGATTATTACAATGATCTGCATACCAGGGCGATGTGCTGTAATAATTTAGCCATTAAGTATTCGTTGCTGGGAGATTATGAAACAGCAGTAAAGACTGCTTCTGAAGGACTCATATATTCAGAGTTTATGGAACTTCATCTGACCCTGATTGATGCTTTGGTGAGTGGAGGAAACTATGAAAGGGCAGAAAAAGCACTGAATAACTACTTCAATCTTTACGGAGAATCCGAAGACTATTTTTATAAAAGCCTTTACAACAGGGCACTTCAGGTTCAGCTTCATGAATTACTGGGAGCTGACGATGTTTATAAAGAAGCAGAAGAAGTTCTGACCTATGCCTATCAGCATACTATGGAAAATCCTGAAATTGATGATTATGACTACAGGGATCTGGAAGCCGGAAAAAATAAATTGGAAGGTATTTTGTTTCATCATCTGGACAGCCAGGATCTTCATATCAGGAAAGCTTATTATGAAGGGATGGCAGAACGTTTTCCCCAGGAGCCGAATCCTCAGTATGCGCTGATGCAGATTTATAATGAAGAGGAAAACTATGAGCAGACAGCCTTAGCAGCAAAAAGATATCTTGAAAATAAAAAAGAATTCCTTTTAGATGCTTTTGATAAAGCAAAAACCATTTATATGATTGTTAAAAATAATTTTCTGCAAGGTAATTATCAGGAAGCGGAAACAGTATTCAGTCAATATGATGCAGAATGTGAATCAGCAATGGACCCCGAAGAATATGTGCTTTGGTTAAGCTATGGTATCCGGGTTTACGAAAAGCTGAACCATAAAGAGCTGGCTTTATCCCTTGCAGAAAGATTCAACACCATCTATAATACTGAAGGGTGGAGCTATGATGATCTTGTGGAAAGCGTTGAGTTAGCAAAAGCGGTTGTTTTATATCAGTCTGGAAATATAAAAGAAGCCCATGCGATATTGGATCAGGTGCGTTCGGTTGCAGAGTATGATCCTGTTGCGGATGAATATAAAGCTTCATGGAAAAAACCCGGGCTGTTTTCTAAATTCGGATTTTAATTATTTAAGAATAGAAATGGCACATCGTCTTTATGTATATAATGTAGATTCAAAAACCGGGGAGCAGTATCCATACTATATGGGAGAATGGAATTATGAGATCCCGGAATTGTTTCTTCCTTTATTCTCCTGTGATCCCAAGGCAAAAGGGAAACTCCTGTACTTTGATAAAATCAATGGAGTAGAAAAGCTAAAATCATTCTACCAGTTGTTGGGAGAGCATTATCAGCTGTTGTACAAAAAGGCTTATTATGAGCCTGTCAACAAAATGTTTGAGATGCTGGATGCTCTTCCTTACGATACTTTCCTAATAGATGCGTGGGATGTCTTCAATATGAATGAAGAAAAGCACAGTGATCAGGCCAAAGAATGGGTGCTGGAAATTAAGGAAAAAAGCAAGCTGTATGATAAAGCTATGGCCAAACAGAATCTGGGATGGCTGGAAAAAGAAATCTTCGCAAGAAGGGGATATGATACCTTTTTAGATCTGCTGCAAACAGACTGGATTGAGTATGGTCTTGGGTATTGGAATGAAGATCTGTATAAAGATATTTCGGAGTCTTTTGAAGACAATGGTCTTTGGGGACTGAAAGATAAAAAAGGGAATGTCATTATTCCGCCTGTTTATGAAGAAATATTTGCCTTTAGCGAAGAAGGAATTGCAGTAGCACAGAAAGATGGTAATTACGGCTACCTGAGAAATGATGGGAAGGTTCTTATTGACTGTATCTATGAAGAGGTTTATGATCCTTTTTTTATCGGCAATAAGAATTATGGAATTATAGAAATTGATCAGAAATGTGGGTTAATTAATATTGAAAACAGGGAAATTGTGATCCCCTGTGAATATGAAGAATTGGAGATGTTAAGGCATACTGGGCTTTTCAATGCTAAAAAGAAAGGAAAGTATTGTCTTATTGATGCATCCAATAAACCGATCATTGAGGACTATTCTGAGACACCTTTTGAATTTGATTATTCTGAATTACTCTATCGTAAGCTTGAAGGAACTTCAAAAAGAGCTTTTTATACATTTGAAGGTATTTTCCTGGGAGAATATCCTGAAGACACACTGAACCATATTGCGGAGGGATATTATTTCGCTAAACCGAATAAGTTTCAGAAAAAAATTAATATTATAAAGGCAGATGGAAGTATTTTAGATTCTGAAATAGACACTATGATGGCTATGGGAGACTACAGCTACACTTCTTTTGCCTATAAAAAAGCGAAGGAATGGTATATTTATGATACCAAGGCCGGAGAGTTCAGGTTAAAAGAGCATACCATTGAAAATATCCAGAGAGACTGGTATTCTCAGTTTATGAAGGATGTATTTTTGCTTTCCGATGAAAATGGCTGGGGCTTATACAATGCTGCGGAAGACCGATGGCTGTTGCCTTCTTCCAAAGAATATAAAAAGATTGAATCCTGCAGAGAAGAAATCTTCCGGGTTACCACTTCCAACGGGATGTTTTATTTCGATCAGAAAATAGGAACACAAAGCAGTATTTATGATTATATTGGTGAAGGGATAGATCATTATAAACAGATGCTTTGCCTTTATAAGGGAAATGAGATGTTTATCCTGGATACTAAAAGACAATTACATCAGATCTCCGATAATCAGATGGGAGCCCTGTATGAAAAAAGATATAATCTTCGTGGAAAAGATCAAAAGTATTTCCTTGATTTTTATAAAATATGGACTGAAAAAAAAGGTTCAGGCTATGAACAGTATTTTGATGATGCAACCCTCATGTTACGGGCTGAAGAATATACCAATGAAGGAAAGATTAAAGACGCTGTAAGACTCTATGAAATAGGCGTAAAGCGTGGGAATACAGATATGATGGTGGAACTTGGATATATTTATGTTCATGATGATTACCCTGAGTTTTACGATCTGGAAAAAGGTCTTGCCCTCTACGAAAAAGCGGCTTCTAAGAATCACGCTATTGCATGGAATAACCTGGGTTATCATTATCAGAACGGCATTGGATATCCTCAGGATATTAAAAAAGCTTTAAAGTGTTTCAGGAAGTCCGCAGAATTAGGAGAAGGGCTGGCAATGCAGAACCTTGGACTTCTTTATTTCTATGGAGACTATGTATTACAGGATTATGACCTTGCTCTGGATTACTATAAGCAGGCAGAAAAGAAATTCTATTTTAATGATGAAAAATTAGCTGAAATCTATTATCAGAAAAGTGATTATGACAATCTTCAGCGCTATTTGAAAAAAGATACGCAGGGTACTTATTCCGATATCTATTACGGAATTATGTATGATGAAGGATTGGGTGTAAAAATAAGCCCTAAAAAAGCTATTAAACACTATGAAAAATCCCTGCAGCACAGTTATTACACTACGGCATTGAGCAGGCTTTTATACTTTTATAAAGAAGATCCGGCTTTTGCTGATCCGGCGAAATACCAATACTGGAAGAGATTCGGTGAGGAGAATGATATGGAGATTTAGATAGGATTTTTGAAACCCAAATAACACTAATACTTTCACAATACCAAAATTATTAGTGTTATTTGCGCTTTAAATTCGTAATATCAGTTTTTCTTATAATTTTAAAATAATAATTTTATGATGATTTACTTTTTTCTCATTTTAATTGTGGCTGTATTTGGAGGGATTTCTTATCTGATAATGCGTTTTTGTAGTAGGTGGACCCGGAATCACAAATATGAAGTGCTTTTTAATACCTTAATTTTTATCGGATCATTTTTTCTGATCTCCTGTCTCAGTCTTTATATTTTTATTTCAAATCTTGATTTTTCCAGATAATTCTGGCCTTAATCATTTTATAAAATATCATTCTATGGATTTTGACTGGATTTACCTTATTGTTTTTTTGTTTTTCATCTTTGTAATGGGCATTTTTGGAGGGATTTCCTATGTGGTGATGCGTTTTTGTAACCGGTGGACAATGAAACATAAATACAAAAAATTGCTTAATACTTTGATATTTATAGGTTCATTTCTATTAATCTCCTCTATCTGTATTTTTATTTTAATCACGAATGTTTCTTTTCAACGGTAGAATTTTTTTTTTCCTAAAAAGTAATACGCAATCAAAAGGTTAATAATAAGGGCAAGCCATACATTCATGCCATAAAAAAGCTCATAATCATGAAGCTTTTCATTATAAAACAGATTCTTTATAATTCTGAAAGTAATAGCCGTTGTTGTCACGGCATAGCTTAAAATCATAAAGTTTTTATGTCTGATAATATTTCTCTTTTTAATAGAAAGTACAGCAATTACTGTAAAATAGGCCCAAAGAAAATCCTGAATCAGAAATCCTGTTATCCCTATCAGTCCGCCATTCGAAAACAATCCCAATACGAGACAGACCGGAACATTGATAATAAGAATATTGTAAACATAAATCTGTCCGATTATCTTATGCAGCTTTCTGTTTTCTTTTAAGAATTGTGGTGAAAATTGAGTTAAACCAGCCAGAAGACAAAGCGTAATTGAAAAAATATGGATGTAGAAAAAAGCCATCCAATAAGGATTGTTAACTACCTGTTGCTTAAAGGCAAGAAATCCCACTGTTTTATCAAGAGAAGTGTATTGGGAAATTGTTTTCAGCATCAGAATACTGAAAATAAAAACCGAAAACACTGCGACCACTTTAGCAATCTTTACTCTCAATGAATTTGTCATGAACCTTTTAGTCTTTTAATACTTCTCTGATCTGGTCTTCCATATCTTCAAGATCATTGAACTTTCTTAGCAATAGTGATTTTCTGTTTTTCTTAAGCTCTTTAATAATTTCAAGAGCTAATTCTAAAGGTTCAGCTTCATAGCCAAACAGGTTGCTGTCAAAATCAACACCCACCATCAGTCCATCACTGTTCATTCCCAGGCACCAGTTCTCCAGAAACTCATTAAGCGGAATAGGAGAGGCCTCATATTGGTTCCATTCCCTGTCTACACAAGATTTTGCCCTTGCTGCATTTGCCCAGAAACAGATGAGCTGCACAGGTTCACCATCTTCGTATTCCAGATCGTTGGAATAGGAAGTAGCATATCCTTTATCGTCTTTTAAGCCATAAACTATTTCTGTTTCGCTTACTTTTCTGATAAAATCCTGATAACGGTTCTTTAAGGTAATGTGGTCTTGAAGCATAGATATAAATTATGGAGTGATGTTTCTCTGTTTTATAAATCTTGGTTAAGGATTGCTCTGGGTATTAACATGTACAATCTCTGGATTTTCCCCGTCACTGTTCCGTTTAGATCTTCCCAGTAGTCCTATCTCAAGGTCATTAGGAGTCTCACTGTCCAGTTCAGATGGATGCACATAAGTATACATGCCATATCCATGTCCGGAAACAAGCCAGCCTTCAGTAGAATTCAGATGAATGACACTGAAATCTCCTGCAGAACCCCCGGCAAATACAGGGCCGAATTCCTGCATTAGTTTGATGGCTTCATTCTGTATGTTTTCTACAGTACTAATATCGTCAAAAATAATATAAGTATCATTTTTAAAAAGAACCCAGTCCTGAAATTTAGGATTGATTGCAAGTTTTACATGCTGAAGAGTTGATAAGTTATTCATAGTTAATAAGCTTTTTAAAATTATGTTTCTGTCTTAAATTTTTTAGGAAACCATTACAAAATCCCCTTTATTCTCAAATGCTGCAACAGCATAATGGTTTTGGCATCCTTAATTTCTCCAGTGTCAATCATGGTAAGTGCTTCATTAAAAGATAATTCCAGTACTTCAATCTGCTCGCCTTCCTCTTCAAGACCGCCACCATCATTAATTTTCATATCACTGGAATATTCGGCAACGAAAAAATAAAGGATTTCCGTTACAGAGCCGGGAGACATATAGGCTTCAAATACCTTTTCAACCTTTGAAATCTTGTATCCTGTTTCTTCTTCCGTTTCCCTTTTGATACAGTCTTCAGGATTATCATTGTCTAATAGACCTGCGCAGGCTTCAATAAGCATTCCGGAAGTATTTCCGTTGATATAAGTGGGTAATCTGAATTGTCTGGTCAGAATAACAGTGTTGGATATTTTGTTATAGAGCAAAATAACCGCTCCGTTTCCACGGTCATAAGCTTCTCTGCTTTGGATTTCCGTAGTTCCATCCTTTTTTCGGACCGTAAAAGTTACTTTATTTAAAGTATACCAGTTGTTAGATAAAATATCTGTTTTTAAAATAGTAATATCAGGATTTTGCATAAGGAATATCTTCTATATTATAATAAATGGTAAGGCCTTTTTCTCTGGCAATTCTTACATCCTCATCGGCTCCTTTTGAGTCTCCTTCAATACGGAGAACTGCATCGCACTTTTCAAGAATACGGTGGGCAGCCGGGTATTGTATCTCTTGCCAGGCCTCATCTCCAATTTGTATGGAGTCTGCCAGTTTAATCAATGGGAGTGCCACCCATTCTCCAATGATGGGAATATGTCCCTTTCTGAAAATTGGTAAGGCGGCCGCTTCCAGGTTATTTAGGTTCTGCTGAATAAGTTCAGGATTGTCATTGGTTCCGCTGCGGTAAGGACCTGCAATAAGTATGAGCATAATTTTTTTTGAGTAAAATAACAGAACTTATAAGATAAAAAAAATAATATAGTTTAAGAGCAGTTACTTTTTTGCTTATTTGTTTTAATGATACTTAAAAATTCAGGAGTAACTCCTAGATAAGAAGCAATCTGTTTTTGAGTAACGCGTTCTGCAGCCAGCGGATACTTTTTAAGAAAATTATAATACCGTTCTTCTGCAGGGAGAGATAAATTTTCAATGATACGGAGTTGCTCCCTGATATAGGCATTTTGCATCATAATTCTGAAAAACCTTTCAAATTTAGGAACCCTGCAATACAGTTTATCAAGGTTGTCTTTAGAAAGCTGTAGAATTAAACTTTCTTCAAGCGCTTCAATATTCAGCATGGCAGGCTTTTCATTAATAAAGCAATACATATCTGTAATCCACCAGTCTGAAATAGCAAACATGATGGTGGATTCTTTTCCTGAGGCATCTGTATAAAATGCTCTTAGAATACCTGATAAAACAAAGTTGATGTCTTTACAGAACTGTTGCTGTTTTATAATCTGCTCTTTTTTCTGAATCTTTTTTTCTTTCAGGAGAGACAAAAAATAAGAGGTTTCTTCGTCACTTAAAGAAATATGTCTGGAGATATTCTTTAGAATTAAACTTTCTTCCATACACAATTATCTCTCTTTGTTTAGTAGGCTATTCAGTGCTTCATACAAATCAGGAAACTTAAACTGAAAGCCTGCATTCTGAAGTTTTTGAGAAGAAGCCCTTGAGCCTTCCAGGATTGCATTTGCCAGCTCACCAAACAGGATTTTTAAAACAAAGGTTGGAACGTTAGGCATAAATAAAGGTTTTTTCAGTACCTCAGCAATTTTTTTGGTTAATTCTGAATTGGTTGTATGCTGGGGGGAAACCGCATTATAAGCTCCATGGAAGCTCGTGTTTTTAAGAGCGAACTCATAGATAGAGCAAATATCTTCAATATGGATCCACGGCATATATTGTTTGCCGCTTCCCAAAGCCGAACCAATGCCATATTTTATAGGAGGAAGCATTTTCTTTAAAGCTCCATCCTTTTCAGAAAGAACAACAGCTGTTCGTACCTTAACAACTCTTTCTGCAAGGTTCTGCTCTTTAAAATGATCGGCAGCTCTTTCCCATAGAACAACAACTTCACTGAGGAAGTCGTGGCCTGGCGGATCTGTTTCAGAATATATTTTTTCAGTAGTTATTGTTCCGTAAAAATTAATACCGGATGCAGAGATAAAAGATTTTAGTTTAATCTCTTTTTTTCTTAAAGTATTTCGTAATAATGCGGCTGAATCTACTCTGCTGGAAATCAGTTCTTTTTTTCTTTCCGCCGTCCAGCGCTTTTCTGAAATATTGGCGCCTGCCAGATGAATAATGTGGGAAATATTTTCGAAGGCAGATTCATCAATGGTACCCTTTGTGATATCCCATTCATATTCATTTACCTGTCTTTTTTTGCGGGTAAGGAACCTTACCTCAAATTCATTTTCAATCTTTTTTGCCAGTTCTTTTGCAATAAGACCGCTTGCTCCGGTAATCAAAACAACTTCTTTCATACATATCTATTTTGTGGTGGTATAGGATGGTTATGCCTGATTTTTAACGATCAGAATGAAATCTTCTTCCAAAAGCTTATAACCGTAATCATAAATAAACTTGTATTCGGATCCGTTTTTATAAACTTTTATGTTGGTGAAATAATCAAAATCAAAGCCGAGACTGTCTAGTTTGGATTTGGCAACTTTTGTTTTCCCATCAATATTTACTTCCGTAAGGATTCTGTAATTCTTACGGAGTTTATTATTGATATTTCGCATCAGATTCGTAGAATCTTTGTTCTGCTTGTTGTTATAGGCGTTCCGGCAGGCATCATTGCAGAATTTTTTATCAGACCTCCCGATGATTTTTTCGCCACATTCCAGGCAATTCATAATTTATTTTTTCATTTTATGCCCATGAGCATGTTTTTTCTTTAACAATCTAACAAACCTGCTGTGTGAAGGATAGCTCCTGTTGGAGGTTATATTATTGAAAAACAAAGCCACAAGCAGCAGGATAATACACCCCGAAAGAACCGGAGAGATAACGTACCAATATCCTAATTCCGGAATTTTCCCCGTAGAGCTTACCGCAATAAGAGCTGTTGCTCCGCCTGGCGGATGCAGGGTTTTGGTATACTGCATCAAAACTATAGAAAAGGCTACAGCCAATGGGGCAGAAAGCCATATAATATCCGGAACAATCTTAAAAACTGTAACGCCAACCAATGCAGAAAGCACATGCCCTCCCACCAAATTTCTGGGTTGAGCCAGCGGACTTTGGATAGCTCCATAAATAAGAACACTTGAAGCTCCAAAAGAACCGATCAGGAATATATTTTCCGTCTCCGGTAAAGAATGAGACTGTATAAAGGCAATTAGTCCAATTCCGAAAAAAGCACCTAAAAATGACCAGAAATGTTCCCTGTAATCAACAAGTGTTTCTTTATAGATCACATATTTCGAAACTCTGTATGTTCTTTTTATGGCCTTCTTCATTCAGGTTGTTCTTCTTTATTTGTATTTTGAATAAATGGTTCTTGTAAGACAAAGATACATAATTATCCGTTTGTAAATGGATAGTATTAAGGATGATTTATGCTTTATTAATCATAGTTCCTAAAAAATATTTATTTAAGGCGAAATTATATGAAAACATGAACACATTGCTGCAAAATAAAATATTTTCTTGTTCTTAAAACGTATATCAGTCTTTTACTTATAAAATTACTCAATAAAGCTTTGTAGCCACAATTACATACTTTTTTATTGTTGTTTTTTTATTAGAATTTTATACAACTTACTTGTTTTCATTTAAATATATTTAATTTTTATTTCACAGTATTGTGTTTTTTTGTAAATTCGATATGAAAAAATTAAAAAACATAGCCATGAAAAATTCTAATTTATTTATTAGCATTTTATGCTCTTCATTCGCTTTTGCTCAGGTAGGGATTAATACAACAAGCCCTCAGGGAGTTTTAGATGTTACCTCAGCTAATTCTGCTGTTGTTCTCACCAGAAATGCCAACCCTCCTGCAAATGTTACCGCACCTACCGCAGGAATGGTTATTTATGATTCTAGTAATAAAACACTTAGGTACTACAACGGCACACAGTGGAGTACTGTCATTTCTTCCCAAACCCTTACAACAGCTAATGAAGGAGTGGTAAAGCTGAACAGTGGAGCAGGTGTAAAACCTTCATTTGCATTCAGATCTTCCGGAGGAGTTCCTTTAATGACTTACCAAAACATTGTCTATCAAACTCCAATGAACATTGTGACAGACTTTGCATCATCTCCTACAACCACATGGCCGGAAAATATTATCAACCCGGTACCCGGAGATATATATGATTCGGCAACAAATCGGTTTTTAGAAAACCCTATTGCCGGACAAGTTCATATGTGGAGAGTTATTGTAAGTTATGCCAACAAGAATAATGGTTCTGTAGCCTTCGTAACGGTAAACCTTTCAAATCCTGTTCCGCCTTCAACATTTTCAATAGATCAGACCGCTGTTGCTCCTAATGGGGTAACCTCCGGAGATCTTGTTTTTTACCTGGTGAGTGTTGCCGATCCTTTATCTATAGGCAGCGGATATCTTATTAAAATAAAATCTGATACCCCATTGGATGCCACTATCAGTAGTATAACAAGGATTTCTCAGGCCAAAGATTAATCTTATT
The DNA here is from genome assembly GCF_003815975.1 of Chryseobacterium bernardetii. Taxonomy (NCBI): domain Bacteria; kingdom Pseudomonadati; phylum Bacteroidota; class Flavobacteriia; order Flavobacteriales; family Weeksellaceae; genus Chryseobacterium; species Chryseobacterium bernardetii. Next base: position 4,216,518 of record NZ_CP033932.1, on the reverse strand, counting down.
ATTAAAACTTAATTTCAAATTTAACATGTGTCAGGCAAGAACAAGTTGCTCAGGTTTGTTCTTGTTTTTTATACGCAATAGATAACAATCTAATACGATTATGAAAAAAAACATTAAACCGGAGTTTACTTTTAAAATGTTTGAAATACTCGGTGGTTTATGGCTAACCGGATGTGTAAAAACAGCTGCTGAACTCAATATTGCAGATTTACTGGCCTCTGGTCCTAAAACTATTTCTATTCTTGCAGAAGAAACACAATCGCATGAAGCCCAACTGTATCGGGTAATGAGAGCGTTGAGTGGTGTAGGAATATTTGAAGAATCAGAAAATAAAACTTTTACTTTGAACGATTTCGGAGCTGCCCTGCAAACCGATGTTCCCGGAACAGCAAAAAATTTTGTTCTGACCATTATGAATGAACATTTTCCGGCTTACGGAGAGCTTACCTACGCAGTCCAGACCGGTGAGGTTCCTTTTGAGCGCATCCACGGATTAAGTCTTTGGGAATACAATAAAAAAGATCCGGAAATAGGGGAGAATTTCGGAAAAGGTATGACCGGAATGTCCGGGATGGAGCTTAATGGGATTATGGAAAATTATGATTTCAGTCCCTACAAAAAAATAGTAGATATAGGTGGTGGTAACGGGGTTCTTATTCATACTATCCTGGATGCCAGCCCTGGCGGCCATGGAATTATTTTTGATGAAGCCCATGTAATTGAAAAGACAATTCAGCTTATTCCTGAACATTTAAAAGAGAGATGTACGGTAGCTGTTGGAAGTTTTTTTGAAAAAATTCCGGAAGCTGCAGATTTGTATACCATGAAATGGATTATGCATGATTGGAGTGATGATGAATGCGTACAGATCCTTAAAAATTGCTGTCACGCTATGCCCAAAGGCGCAAAGCTATTGATCATAGATGCTGTTATTCCGGATGATTCGCTTAATACACCTCATATTGCCAAACTCTTGGATATTGTGATGATGTCCTGCCTCACAGGAAGAGAAAGAACACTGGATGAGTTTAAACAGCTTATACAAAAAGCAGGATTAAAGTTTAGCCGCTTTGTTGATATAGGAACACCCAGCAAAAGTATTGTTGAATGTGAAAAAGCCTGACCTGAAAACTCAAAAGATTTATACATTATTTATTCAAAAGAAAATCAGGATAGAACTTCTATCCTGATTTTTATATCTTGGTATCAGCAGGCTAAACAAATGATGCTATCAATTACTTTTTCAATCTATTGATTTCCTCTTTTAGCAGGCTGATGTATTCCTGCATTGTTTTAATGATTTCTATGCTTAATTCATTTGAGAAATTATTAACATTATTTCCAATAGCACCAGATGCTCCCGGACTATCATTAAAAACCGGATTATTTACAACAATATTTGGTTCATCTTCTTCGTAAATCTCTTCTAAAGTAACATCTAAAAACTTTGCAAGTTTAGCCCATTCTGCTTTTGTTATCCCTACAGTTCCAGCTTCTTTCCTGCTATAATTAGATACATCAGTTGGAAGCATATCAGCAATTTGTTGCTGAGTGAAGCCTTTTTGTTTTCTTACTTCACGTAATTTTACTTTTTGCATGTTCGACGTTTTTACAAATTTGCAAAAAATAACTTATAAAATATAGTGGGTTTCAAAATTTTTATCAACAAAAATAAAATTTATTATTCCTGTATAAGCTCGCATTATTCCTTTTTATTCTTAAAATATTTTAGGATTTTTTACCATAGAATACAAAAATTATTCAACAATTTTAATTTTATTTACCCGACTACAAACGACTACAAACGAATTTAAATAGTTTATAACCGGCTGGCTTCCGGTGATATCGCAAACTTTGCAACAGAGATTTGAGAAAACAGTGAACGTCTCATATCTGGAGTACTAATCATTAAATCTAAAAGTTATGTCACTAAGAAACAAAGTAACATTAATTGGTTACACAGGTAAAGAAGTTGAAATGGTAAACTTCGACAACGGAAATGTAAAAGCAAGTGTATCTTTAGCAACAAGCGATCACTACACCAATGCTAAAGGTGAGAAAGTAGAAGAGACGCAATGGCACAATCTTATTGCCTTCGGGAAAGTTGCAGAAATTATGGAAAAGTATGTTCCTAAAGGAAAAGAAATTGCCATTGAAGGTAAGCTTACGTACAGATCTTATGATGATAAAGACGGCGTAAAGCGTTACATTACGGAAATTAGAGTAGATGAGATCCTGTTGTTGGGAGGTAAATAATTCTAAAAACTCAAATGATGAAAGTAAAAGTTTTTAAGATCAGGCTTTCTGAAGAGCTTCTCTACAAAGATCAGAAAATGCTTGACGATTTTCTGGAAAGAAATGATATTATAAAAGTGGAAACTGCTTTTGTAAATGACGAATGTTATTGGTCTGTGATCCTGTATTTTGAAGAACTAAAATTGGTGAAAAATACAGTAAAAGAACCAAAAATGGCAAAATACTCTGCAGAAAATGATTTTTTGAACTCTGATGAAGAAAAGATTCTTGATGCCCTGAAGCTTTGGCGGTCAGAGAAAGCAAGAGAACAAAATCTGCCAAGCTACTTCATTGCAAGTAACAAAGAGCTTATGTCTGTAGCCAAGTATAAACCCGCCAGAAAAGAAGAACTGCTGGAGATTAAAGGATTCGGAAAACATAAAATTGAAAATTACGGTGAAGAAATACTGGAAATCCTTGAAAGTATCTGATTTTTCGGAATAGAATGATCTTATGAACTCTTAAAGCTGGGGAAGATTGCTTCTTCAGCTTTTTTATGCTGTGTAAAGTCCCTGCAATTCCGTACTTTTGTACCTATCAAAATGACATACAATAAATGAAGCCAAGTTTAGCAAAAGGAACGAGAGATTTTACAGCACAGGAAGTTTCCAGAAGAAAATATATCATCAATATTCTACAGAATAATTTTGAATTATTCGGATTTCAGCCATTGGAAACACCAAGCTTTGAAAACCTTTCTACTTTAACAGGAAAGTACGGAGAAGAAGGAGACCGTTTGATTTTTAAAATTCTGAACTCAAGTATTAATGAAGCCAAGGAAGAGAAAAAACATCAGATGCTTCAAGACTTTCAGAGAGCATTGGATAAACCTTTCAGTTCAGAAAGCTTAACGGATAAAGCACTTCGTTATGACCTTACTGTACCTTTTGCCAGATTTGTAGCCATGAATCACGGGAAATTAACGTTTCCGTTCAAACGCTTCCAGATACAGCCGGTGTGGAGGGCAGACAGGCCTCAAAAAGGAAGATACAGAGAATTTTATCAGTGTGATGCAGATGTAGTAGGAAGTGAAAGCCTGCTGCAGGAGGTAGAGCTTGTTCAGTTATACCTGAAATCATTTGCTGATCTGAAAGTTCCCGTTACCATTCACATGAACAACAGAAAAATCCTTTCCGGATTAGCAGAATATGCAGGAATTACTGATAAGCTTATTGATTTTACAGTAGCTTTGGATAAGCTGGACAAAATAGGAAAAGAAGGCGTTGTTAAAGAATTGTTAGAAAGAGAGATTTCTCAGGAATCTATAGATAAATTAGACTTCTTATTCAGCCAGTCTGATGACGCTCTGGAAAATCTTCTTCAGTTAAAAGAAAAATTTGCAGGCAACGAGATCGGGCTAAAAGGAGTAGAAGAGTTGGAATTTGTACTTACACAATCTATGAACCTTGGGGTTGACATGCAGAACCTTGTATTCAATATTACTTTAGCAAGAGGGCTTGATTATTATACGGGAGCAATCTTTGAAGTGAAGGCTGATGAAGTGGCGATGGGCTCCATTGGCGGTGGCGGTAGATATGACAACCTTACAGAAGTTTTCGGGGTGAAGAATATCCCGGGAATTGGTATTTCATTCGGGTTAGACAGAATCTATCTTGTAATGGAAGAACTGAACCTTTTCCCTGAAGAAGCTTCTTCTAAAATAGAATACTTATTTGCTAATTTTGGGGGTGAGGAAACTACAGAAGCTCTGAAATTAATTATGCAATTGAGAGCCAAAGGTATTTCAGCAGAATTATATCCTGAAAATGCAAAAATCAACAAGCAATTTACTTACGCTGAGAAAAAAGGAATTAAAAACCTTGTTTTCTTAGGAGAAGAAGAAATTAAAAATAATACAGTAACCTTCAAGAATCTTGAAGCCGGAGAACAGAAAACTGTTTCTTTGGATGAGTTTTTAGGATAATATTTTTATATATAGCACAGAACAGCTCGGGATTTTAAATCCTGAGCTGTTCTGTTTTTAGAAAGGAAGATTTAAAATATTGTCTAAAAAGGGCCTTAAAAATTAAAATTCAATCAGAAATTAGATTGAATAGTAGGTTTACAGAAAGAAATTACAAGAACAAGAGAAAAAATAGAAGATTTGAATATTTTTGAAGGCAAATATAGAATCAGAATTTGTAATTTGGGCTGAAAGAAAAAACACGCTAAAGCTGTTTTGCTTATAGCATTAAAAATTAAAAACCAGATGAATACTATTTGCGCATTATGCGGAACCCCGCTAACGTCTACAGATATGCTTATTGGTAGAAATAAGCTGGCAGATGGAGGCTATTTGTGTGCCGTATGTTTTAATAAAGCAATTACGATCAATAGCGATCTTATCAATAACTTACATCAGTTCTATTTCTCTGAAATAACAGGAATATTTCTTAAAAATAAAATTGATGCAAGCCAGAACCCCGGAAGTTCTTATTCTGGAGCAGGCAATTATACATATGATGCTCCTACCAGATTGGATGACATAAAAGATCAGATTGTGGCTCTTAAAGCAAGATTAAGTGTTTTAGCCAATGAAGAAGTGAATGAACTGGATAAAGTGCTGGATCAGAATGAAAGATTAATCGCCATTGCAGAATGCGTAAACCTCCATAATAACAGAGAAGGGATTATTTTTTCAACCCAGTGGAGAGTGATTTTTATGGATAAAAAATTCCTGGGCGGTATCGTTAAAAACGAATATACACATAAAGATATTATTTCTCTGGAACAGGCTGAAAACCTTTTATATTCAGTATTAAAAGTCAATACCAGAGGAGGGACTGTTGAATTTAAATTGCATAATAAAGGTGACGGAAGAACATTCTGTGATACGGTAAACAGTCAGATCAGAGAGCCCGAAAGAACAGCCGGTAATCAGCCGGTGCAGCCGCAGTCATTCTATCAGAATATTCAGAACTCTGTCCCTCAAAATATACCTAATAATGCTCCGAAAGGATCTTCGGAAGATATTTTTGAGCAATTGGAAAAGCTCGGCAAGCTAAGGCAGATGGGCATTTTAAGTGAAGAAGAATTTACGGAGCAGAAGAAAAAACTGCTGAATAAATTATAAAAAATAAGAAATGAATAACAGTTGTTCATTATGTAATACAGAGTTAACCTCCATGGATAAGCTTCTGGGCGAGAATAAGCTTTCAGATGGTGGTGTATTGTGTAATAAATGTTTAGATAAAATAAGTTACCTTAACCAGGAAGTGCTTTATAATCTTAATCAGTTCAATATTAATGATATTCATCGTATTATTCAGAATAAAAATCCAGAACAGAATACCTCTGTGGTAACACAGCAGGAAAATCTTCCTATGGCCATTGCTGAGGAACCGGAAAATATCTCTAAGGAAGAATATAAAAGAAGAAAACAGAAAATTAAAGCTGAGCTGGAGAGGCTGAATGCCAATCTTTCTGTATTCACAAAAGGAGAAATCAAGGAACTTCCTTCCCTGATTTCTGAGGAAGAAAAAATCCTGGGAATTACAGATGCCCAGTTTATTAATACCCTGGATGCAGGCATATTGGTGGCAACAACCCAAAGAATACTTTCTGTATCAAAATCTATGTTTGGAGCCGCAAAAATTAACGACTTCCTTAATGAAGCAATTAAATCGGTAAGCTTTGTAACGCATCCAAGATCACCAATCATTAAACTTCACTTAGAAGAAAGGGTGGTGGAGTTTGAATGCTATATGGATAAAGAAGATTCCGAAAAGTTCTATGATATTATAAGATCTATTTATAACAATCCGGTACAGCAATCTCAGTATAAGCCACAAGCGGATTCTGCCATTGACAATACAAGAACAAACCCAACACTTTCCTTTGAAATTCTTGAACAGTTAGAAAAACTTGGAAAACTGAGGGAAAATGGTATTCTTACTGATACCGAATTTACAGAGCAGAAAAGAAAATTGCTGGGGCAATTAAAATAAATCTTTACCACCTTAATCATGAAAGATAAAACAGAAATTGTAAAAAGCTGGCTTAAAGGATGGTGCTTGTCAAGGGAAATTTCCTTTCCTGTTGAATATAAGTCCGGGTTTAATGTATTCGTGGGAGATGAGAAACAAAAAGAGCGATACGTGTTTCCTGAACTTAATGATGATTTTTTTCAGCTGGCCCAGTCAATTGATGAACCCTGGGTTTATCTTAAAGTAAGTACTTCGCCTGATCAATTTATGGGAAATATTCCTGGAAAATGGCAGTTACAGGCACAAGGATATATGATGACCTGTTTTCATCCTATGGTCTTCCCAGAGATCAGTCTTGCAAAAGGATATCACCTGGAGTTTTCTGAATATAATACAACTTTTGTGATAAGAATTGTAACAGAAAATGGAGAGCAGGCTTCAATTGGACGTGTTTCTTTGATAGATGACGTTGCTGTTTATGATAGAATTGTTACCGAAATAAAACATCAAAGGAAAGGGCTTGCCTCTTTTTTATTAAAAGAACTGGAGAAGACAGCATTATCAAAAGGGTTTACTCATAATCTTCTTGTGGCTACAGAAGAGGGTAAGCTATTATATGAAAGTTTAGGCTGGAAAGTGTACGCTTTGCATTCTTCTATTGTCATTCCATCTTAGTGAATATTCATTGAATTGAAAAGATATATTAATTTAGACACATAAGCTATAACCATGGGATCAAGACTTGACGAAATAAAAGAAGAATTAGAAAAACTGGACATCAATCCTACTATTTTTGCCAGAAAGGAAATCCATGCATTACCGGATATTCTTTCCATAGATGAAAAAATAGTTTACCTTGTTGAAGGCAGAAATAAAACCACACAGCACCATATCATTTTAGTGGCTACAGACAGAAGACTCATGTTTGTAGATAAAGAATTTATGTATGGATTAACAGTGGAGGATTATTCTTATACCAAAATAAGCTCAATACAATATGAGACTGCGGTGATGCTGGCTTCTATAGATATCCAGGTTTCTGATGATCTGGTTGAGATAGATGGAGTAGGAAAATATGAAGCTAAACTCTTTTGTGAAAAAGTAAGGGATTTCATGTCCCGCCCTGAAGAATATTTTCCTAAGGCTGAACCTACTGTTCTAGATCAGTTGGAACAGCTGGGAAGATTAAAGGCTAACGGTATTTTAAATGAAGAAGAGTTTAACGAACAAAAGAAAAACCTGTTGAATAAATTAGCCTGAGTTCAGCTAATTTTTAATTAAACACAAGTTTTTTATTTTGAATCATAAACTGTTGAAGCTATAAAACAAAAAGTCATCGCAAACTACTACGATGACTTTTTTCTATATGAATGTTAAAAACTACTGTCTGTTTTTTTTAGTTTAAAGAATCTTCGGCTTTTGTTTTCACCTCGTCTACTTTATTCTGAACCTGGGAAGCAACATCATTGGCTTTGCTCTTAAGGTCATTTCCCCATTTATTCAGATTATCTTTTGCTGTATTGATTTTGTCTTTTACAGCTTGTTGATCTTCAGGGCTTGAATTCTTATATTTCCAATAAGCTAATGCACCTAATCCTAGTAAAGCTAATAAGCCTTTTGTTTTATTTCCCATGATTTCTATTTTTTTAAAGATATTAATATTAAAATTTGTTATTAATACATATGTAAAATACGTGCCAAAAAATTAGACAGAATTATAAAATAATGTTAAAATTAAGAAAAGATGTCGAAATTTTCACCGTCAAAACTGGCGAAAACCATAGTAGGATAGGAGTCCTGATGATAAATATTTCCATCTTTATCAATGGCAATGGCACCTGCAAATCCGTCAATCATTTTAAGTTCGTCAAAAGTTTTGCTGAAAGCAGTTTTAAGGCTCATTCCATCTGTTACACGGGTAACAATTTTAGCAGCCGTGGCATTGCTTACAATATCTTCTCCTACACCGGTACAGCTTACTGCACAGAATGCATTGGCATAATTTCCGGCCACTGTGGCAGAGTCTGAAATTCTTCCAGGGATCTCAAAACCTTTTCCGCCTGTAGAAGTGGCAACAGCCAGTTTCCCTTCTTTGTCAATAGCTACACAGCCTACTGTACCTTTGCCGCCGTTATTCAGTTTGGCTTCATATTCTCTTCTTCTCTGTGGAATTTCTGTTGAAAAATTCTCGAATCCATGTTCTTTGGCGTATTTTTTTGCTCCCTGTCCGCCTAAGACCCTGTCGTCTTCACCAATCAGGTCTTTTGCTACAAAAATTGGATTTTTTACATCCTGAATATTAATGACACCACTTAATTTTTGTGTTTCACCATCCATAATAGCCGCACTCATACGGATCACTCCGTCACTTTGAATCTGCGAGCCAATTCCGGCGTTGTACAAAGGATCATCTTCCAGCAAAGAAACGGCATAGGCTACCGTATCAAAGGCGGAATGAGTCTGAAGATAACGAAATGCTTTTTCAGTAATTTCTTTTAAAGAGTTCTGTTTTGCCGTCTTTACTTCGTGGCTTTGGTCACTTTCTGAGAAAAAGCCTCCGTGGATGATGATTTTCATAGGATAAGAGTTGATGAATATTTTTACGAAGGTAATTTATTAATAAAAGATAAAAGATAAAAGATAAAAGATAAAAGATAAAAGATAAAAGATAAAAGATAAAAGATAAAAGATAAAAGATAAAAGATAAAAGATAAAAGATAAAAGATAAAAGATCTTGTTGGTAAACTTCTTTTTATCCATACGGATAGCAACATCAACAGGGTTGGTCTTTCCCTTTGTTTTAATTCTTAACAGTTTTTATAGTATTAATAATAGTTTGGATTCCTACGGAATGACAAATATTGTTTGTATCATGTATTTTGAAAACCTGACTTCTTTTTGTCATCCTATGTTTGCAAAATATTAGATTTAACAAACAAAAAGGAAAAGAGAGTAAAGAATAAGGTTATCAATTGTCATTAGTCTCACAGACCGTTCGGAATGCTAATCCCTTTACTCTTTTACTACCAAACCTGAACAGATCATTAGGTAACAAGCCTGTATTTAGGATAGATAGGTAATAGTAGTATTCTCTTTCCTGTAAAATTATAGGTATGGGTAAAATTATAGGAATTGACATTAGTAAGCAAGTTTTTGATGTAAGCTTTTTGGAAGGGAATCTTTGGAAGCATAAGGTCTTAAGCAATAAATTATTAGGTTTTGAAAAACTGATAACCTTCATTGAAAAAGAAGATATAGTAGTGATGGAAGCTTCAGGTACTTATTATCTTCCTTTAGCAGAATATCTTTATTCACAGGGGATTAATGTAGTGATAGAAAATCCTCTTTCCATCAAACGTTATGCTCAATCAAGACTCAAACGAGCCAAAACGGATAAAGCAGATTCGAAGGTTATTGCTGAATATGGCAAAAAGAATTTGGATGAGCTGAGTTTGTGGAATCCTGAGAGTAAAACGTGCATCAGAATTCGTCAAATGCATACAAGAATCCAAATGATTCAGAAACAAACCAGTCAGACTTATAATCATTTAGAAGCTTTCAGAAGCAGTGGTTTTCTGGATGAAAAGTTAGAAATAGAAATGAACAATTCCATAGAACAACTTCGACTAGGAAAAGAAATATTGGAATCGGAGATAGAAAGGCTGGCCTTGGAAGAATTTGAACAAACCATTGAATGTCTTACCAGTATTCCCGGAATCGGAATAAAAACAGCTATTATGCTCATTGTGATTACAGATAATTTTAAAAAGTTCGAACATCATAAGCAACTCATTGCTTTTGTAGGATTCAGTCCTCGGATTTATGAAAGCGGAAGCAGTGTGAGAGGACGCTCAAGTATTTGTAAGATGGGTAAATCTCAGATCAGAAAGCTATTGTATCTATGCAGCTGGTCAGCCAAACGCTGGAATAAAAAACGTAAAGAAATGTATGAAAGACTTATCACAAAAGGAAAAGCAGAAAGAGTGGCAAAGATAGCTCTTGCCAATAAACTCTTAAAACAAGCATTTGCTATCGGAAAGAATAAAGAAAAATATAGAGAAGATTTTTGTTAAATAATTTGCTTTTTAACACAGATCATTCCGAAGGAATCTCTATAAATTTATTAGTAACAATTTGAAAGATAAAATATTTTGTTGTTAAACCTCTTTATTCATATATATTAATATCAATATCAATAGGGGCGGGCTTTAGCCCGCTCAATAAATAAGATATTTCAATTCCACTGGCTTTAGCCAAAACTTATTTTATGGTCTGTTATAATTAAGGTAGTGAAACAAAAAAAACGAAACCGAGGTTCCGTTTGTATAGCTGTATTTGTTGCTCTATTTATCTTGTGGAATGGGATTGAACTGTGAATTCTCAATCGTCAGTGTTTTAGTTGTTAGATCATAATGATCATTCATAGACATGACATGAACCGTTAAATTATCAATAGAAATAGGTTCTCCAAGATTAATATTAGTCAAGTTAGTATCCTTAATAAATCTTCCGTCAACTAAAATCACAAGTCCTGAACCTACAGCAGTCATTACATCATTATGAATGAAAAGTCCTGTATCTTCCCCCAGTCCGATTCCTAAAGTTCTTGGATTGTTTACTACTGCCTGGAAAAGACGTCCGATTCTGCCTCTTTGTACAAAATGCGTGTCAATGATAACATTATCAATTAATCCCAAGCCCTGTGTAGTTTTAATTTCTCCTTTTAATAGAGCCTCAGAGCTGCTTCCCTGGTAGATCATATTTTCAGAAGCGGCAGCAGCGCCGGCTGAAGTTCCGGAGTAAATAAAATCCTGCTCCTGATATTTTAAGAGAATGGTATCGTGAAATCTTGTCCCACCCAGAATGGATGTCAGTCTTAGCTGATCTCCACCGGTAAACATCATCACATCTGCAGCATTGGCTCTGGCTACCATAGCATCAGAATTAGCTTCTTCACGGTTATGGATATCAAGGATATTTACGTTTCTGGCACCCAGAAACTCGAATGCCTTTTTATATTCTGCACCTACGATCTGAGGAATTTGGGAGGCCGTTGTTACGATTTCAATTACAGAATCTTCCTTATGTTTTGATTCATTGATAATCTTTCGCAAAATTCCACGCTCAAAAAAATTAAGATTCTTTTCAATATTCTGATCATAATCGGTTTCAGCAAAGCTGCCTTTATTTACAGCACCTCCGATAACTATTAATTTTCCTACAGGTTTAGTCATGGTACAAAATTAAAAAATAATTAACATGTTTGGCGAATTTTATGCCATCTTTAGTTGATTTTTAATGTTTTATAAATGTTAATTAAATTTAATTATTTTTTAATAAATCTTCAAATGTGGTGTGGTTTTGTTTGGGGTTTTATACTATATTTGATTGTAAAATAAGTTATTGTTAACTGCTAAAATGCCAATAGACTATGAAAATCGAAAAGATTCAGGCACTGCGAGGTCCTAATATCTGGAGTATCAGGAGAAAGAAGCTGATACAGATGAGGTTAGACCTTGAGGAAATGGAAAATTATCCTACCAATAAAATAGAAGGATTCAGGGAGAGAATTGAAAAATTAATCCCGTCACTGATTACCCATAGGTGTTCAGAAGGAGTGGAAGGAGGTTTTTTCCATAGGGTGGAAACAGGAACCTGGATGGGGCATGTTATTGAGCATATTGCTTTGGAAATACAGACCTTGGCCGGGATGGATGTTGGCTTTGGAAGAACCCGGGAAACGAAAACACCTGGAGTGTATAATGTGGTATTCAATTATCTTGAAGAAAATGTAGGAATTTATGCTGCTGAAGAAGCGGTAAAAATTGCAGAAGCTTTAATTGAAGGCAAAGAATATAATCTGAATGCCTGTATCCAGAAACTGAAAGAAATCAGGGAACGTGTACGTTTGGGGCCATCTACCGGAAGTATCGTAGAAGAAGCCGTTTCCAGAAAAATACCATGGATCAGGTTAGGAACGAATTCACTGGTACAGCTTGGATATGGAGTTAACCAACAGCGTTTTCAGGCTACGATTACCGGTAAAACAAGCTCTATTGCTGTAGATATTGCCTGTAACAAAGAATTAACTAAAAGGATGCTTCATGATGCGGCAATTCCTGTACCCATAGGAGATCTTGTAGTGGATGAGGAAGATCTGAAAAGTGTCATCAGAAAAATAGGGTACCCCATCGTTTTAAAACCTCTGGACGGAAACCATGGAAAGGGTTCTTCCATCAATGTTAATGATTGGGATGCAGCTAAAATAGGACTAGAACATGCCCAGAAATATTCAAGAAAAGTAATTGTTGAAAAATATATTACAGGATATGATTTCAGGGTGTTGGTAATTGATAATAAAATGGTGGCTGCGGCAAGAAGAGTTCCTGCTCACATTGTTGGAGACGGGGAACTAAGTATTCAGCAGCTTATTGATAAAGAAAACCAGGATCCGAGAAGAGGATATGGCCACGAGAATGTCCTTACCGAGATTGAAGTGGATAAAGATACTTTGGAACTGCTTGAAAAACTTCAATATACGCTTGAAACCATTCCACAAAAAGGTGAGGTGGTTTACCTGAAGTCTACAGCAAACCTTTCTACGGGTGGAACGTCTATAGATGTTACGGATATGGTACATCCGGAAAATATCACCATGGCAGAAAGGATTTCCAAAATTATTGGCCTGGATGTTTGCGGGATTGATATCATGGCGGAAAATCTTACGCAACCCTTAAAAGAGAGCGGCGGGGCGATCATAGAAGTTAATGCTGCGCCAGGATTCAGGATGCATCTGGCTCCAAGTGAAGGTTTACCAAGAAACGTTGCCGCTCCGGTTGTAGATATGTTATATCCACAGGGAAAACCCTTTACCATTCCGATTATTGCCGTTACAGGTACCAATGGAAAAACCACAACAACAAGACTGATTTCCCATATTGTGAAAAGTAATGGCTATAGAGTTGGATTTACCACCTCAGATGGAATTTATATTCAGAATACAATGCTGTCAAAAGGAGATACTACCGGACCGCTTTCGGCAGAATTTATTTTAAAAGATCCTACTGTTGAATTTGCTGTTCTTGAAACGGCAAGAGGAGGAATCCTTCGCTCGGGATTAGGATTCTCTCAATGTGATATCGGGGTTCTTACCAATATTGAGGAAGATCACCTGGGAATGAATGATATTCACAGTTTAAGAGATCTTACCAAAGTAAAGCGTGTTGTATTAGACAGTGTAAAGAAGACCGGCTGGAGTGTACTGAACGCAGACAATGAATATTCTATGAAAATTGTAAATGATCTTGACTCTAACGTAGCTATTTTCAGTATGGATGAAAATAATCCGTATATTGTAAAATTTGCGAAAGAGGGAAGAATCACCTGTGTTTATGAGGAAGGTTTTGTAACCATTAAAAAAGGCGATTGGAAGATCAGAATCGGTAAAGCTAAAGATTTCCCGATAACGATGGATGGTAAAGCCAGGTTTATGATCGAAAACGTATTGGCAGCCAGTTTGGCCAGTTATCTTTACGGATTTGGAATTGAAGATATTTCCAATTCACTAAGAACCTTTATCCCAAGTGCTCAGCTTACTCCGGGGAGATTAAATGTCTTTAAATTCAAAAGCTTTAAAGTATTGATTGACTTTGCCCACAACCCATCCGGATATGAGGCAATAGAAGATTATTTGAAAAATGTGGAAGCTACTAAAAAAATAGGAATCATTTCCGGTGTTGGAGACAGAAGAGATAATGATATCAGAGAATGTGGGAAGATTGCTGGAAGAATGTTTGATCATATCATCATCCGTAATGAGAAACACCTTAGAGGAAGAACAGAAGAGGAGATTAACGGATTGATTATTGAGGGAATGCAGGCTTCAGGAAAAGATGTCAGCTATGAGATTATTCCTAAAGAAATAGAAGCTTTGAAACATGCTATGGGAATGGCTGAAGAAGGAACATTTATCACAGCTTTGAGCGATGTGATTTCCAATGCTATTGATCTGGTACAGGAATATCAGGCAAGAGAATTGCTGGAAGACGATAAAAATATATAGAAAGACCTCCGGAAATTCCGGAGGTCTTATTTTTTATAAGCTTTCCCAGGTTTTCTTTATGCTCTGCATTTTTGTAAGATAGAAATACAAAGGGATGAGTTCTAATCTAATTGTAAAGCTGATCGCTGGAATGGTGAAAGGGATAATTACCATCATAATGAGACAAATTGCAATCCCGATAATGGCATCAGCTATTGCTGCCTGTGGTGCCCATTTTTGCTCAAACCAAAGCCCGTAAGCAACAATTCCTTTGAATAAGAACAGGAAGGAGATCAAAAGCCCTGTCATTGAATAGGGATGATTAGCCTTTATCCCATATATCGATAAAGAAATATGAGTCATCAGAGAACTCGCCATCAATATAATAGCAGCTGTTGCGCCCCCAATTAAAAAGATCCATAGAAATATTTTAATCCAGGTAGGTAATAAATTTCTTCTCCGTGTTAAAATGTTGTTGTCAAATTCTGCAAAAGCGGTTTGCTTTTCTTCCATGTATTATTTAGTTTTATAAGTTGTTTATCCAAAAAAAGCATTTGAACTTCCAATCCAGATAGCATCTTTTTTATTAAAGTCTACATTCACCATTGCGGCTTTGGTCATTCTTCCAAGATTTTCCAGCAGGATAGGACGTTCGTCATTTTCCCGCCAAATATACAATAAACGAATCTCTGCTTTTGAAAACTCTCCGTTGATATCTTCAAAAACAGGTTCATAGGTTACTTTTCTTTGCAGGATATAATTTTCTTTGTCTTCAATAGCATCAGTGATCTCTTTCGTTGGGTTTAAATTCACGCCGCTTCCCGCAAATGAAAACAATGGTTTCAATACAAAGTTTTCAAGATTTTCATCTTCCGGAAATTCATGAAGAAAATAACTTTTAGGAACAAACTGATGTTTTAATAATGGCAACAGGAATTTAGAAATCTTAAAGAACCAGTTGGGATGGGTGATCCATTTTACATCAACTTCTTCACGGAAATCAAATGCTGTTTCAAGATCTGGGATTCTGTCAAGTTCATCAAATATGACACGGTTGTAAATTCTTTTAATCTCTACAAGCTGCCCATTATTTTCATAATATAATTTCTTACCTTTTTTATTTACCTTGGTCAGACACACTGTTTTAATACCTAATAACTGTTCTGTCAGGGCAAAATCAATAGCTGTTTTCTGCTTTTCAGGGAAAATTTCAAGAAGAATTACGTTTTCCGGATTCTCATCACCCACAATCAGATCCTTTAAATACTGCTTAAAATCTTCATGAGGCATTGTATTGCGGATGTTTGAAAGGAATGGATATACTTCACAGAATGTATCTTCATAAGTCTTTTGAAAGGCGTATAGCGATGGAAAAGCCTGAAGTTCGATCAATTGGGGTTCAATGTCTCCGTTTTTGTTTTTACATACACCAAAATCTATGGTGAAGAAATGAGGCTGGTCTGTATCATTGGGAACTCTACAGTTGTCAGGAATAGCTTTCTGAAGAGTTTCAGCCGGTAGTGCTTTGATCTGGCTGATGATACTTTCGCTGGCATCAATTAATTTATTTTCAAATTCTTTGGTAAGGAATATCGGACTTTCTGAAATTCTGAACCCTGGCTCTATACCACCTTTTTGTTTTAAAATTTCCTTCAGTTTTTTATATTTTTCATCCGAAAACGCCTCGTTGAACTGTTTTCTGTATTTTGGGATCATATTTTCTCTTTTGTGATGTTAAAAAAATCGAGCAGCAATGCCCGATGTTTATAAGATGGAAGCCTGAAGAGGGGAGCTTTTGAAGACAGGATTTTAAAATAAGATCAATCTACTTATCCTCATTAAAATCAAAGGCTGGCCAGAAGTTCATTTACTGCCCGTAACTTCAGCCTATTTCTTCCAGCTTCCCGTCTTTTTAAGCCAAAGATTCAGCTTCCTTCAAAATGTTTTTTTTTGCAAACTGCAGAAATCTTGGAAGAATCTGGTTTCTGGTAAGGATAATTTTATCTTCATCATCTATTCTGTCCATGGTTTCAAGATATTTTTCCATTCCGAAGTTTTCAATCATAGCTTCTTTATTTTTCTTATCTTTCAGGTTTTCCAGCATACCTTCAGGATTAGCTTCCGGATGAAACTGTGTTCCAAAAATTTCATCTGAAAAACGAATAGCCATCACAGCTCTTTCTAAGTTGATATGGGCACGGAATTTTTCAATAGCAAGAATCTGCATTCCTAATTCCTGAAGCCGGTCAAAATCCGGTCTGATAAACTGGTATGCTCTTGAATCTACTGCATAAAAAGGCTCCGGCAGGTTCTTAAATAAAAACTCATGTTTTCCTTTTTCAGTTTTATGAATCGGCATTACTCCAAAGGAATAGGATTTTCTTTTACAGATATCCCCTAATTTCCAGTGAATACTTGCCAGCTGGAACGAGTGGCAGATCAGGAAAAGATACTTTTTATCTTCACTGTATTTATTATGTTCAAAAATGGAATCTAAAAAATGAGCAAACCTGTCTTCCCAGGCAAAACCTTCACGGTGTGGAGTACCCGGTCCGCCTGAAGAAATAAAAATATCAAAGTCTCCGATTTCCGGCATTTCATCTTTAAACCTCACATCAAACGTCCTGATGGTCACATTTTCTTCAGAGTTCTGCTGAAATGTTTCAGAAATTTCTTTAATGTTTCTAAAGCCTTGATTAACATGGTTGTTGTTCATGTCCAGCAGAGCAATTCGAATATCTTTCATTACATCATATTTTTTGTAAAGTTACCAAAAATATTATGAAGCGGGTTCACCATGGGTGATGCCATATTCTGTTTCTGAGATCATATAATCTACCACTTTAGTAAGATCACCGGTTTCCTTAAAGATCTGTAGCTGTCGGTCGGCTCCCGTTCCGTTTTCAAGAATTTTCCAGGCATATTCAACCTCTTTCCGGCATCCCAAATCATCTACAACATCATCAATAAACTCTAAAAGTTCTTTTAATAATAGAGGATACGGAACAGATTCTTCTTTTCCAAAATCGATCAGGTGGGCTTCAATACCGCTTTTGGAGGCACGCCATTTATTTTCGTTCAATAATAGTCTTCTGTAACTTCTGAAGCTGAGGTTTTGCTGGTGTAGCTTATAAATTTTAGCCACTAAACTCTGCATAATGGCAGCAAGACATACGGTTTCATCAATTCTTAATGGCATATCACAAATCCTGAATTCAATGGTAGGGTAGAACGGGTGAACCCTTAAATCCCACCATATTTTTTTAGCATTGTCAATAGTCCCTGTTTTTACTAAGAGATCAACGTAGCTGTCAAACTCTGCTAGTGAGTTAAAGTAGCTTGGAATACCGGTTCTGGGGAACTTGACGAAAATTTCCTGCCTGTAAGATTTAAAACCTGTATACCTTCCAATCCAGAAAGGAGAATTGGTGGATAGGGCATATACGTGAGGCAGAAAGTAACGCATTACATTCTGAATTCTTACTCCTTCTTCACGGTTAGGAATTCCAATATGTACGTGAAGCCCGAAAATAAGGTTCTCGCGGGCTACATCCCCCATATCATCAACAATTTTGATGTATCTCTCTCCCTGAGTGATCGTGTTGTCTGACCAATGGGAAAAAGGATGGGTTCCACCTCCGGAAACACGGAGCCCCTGTTCGTGGGCTGTGTTGATGAGGTGTCTTCTTAGATTGGTTAATTCTGCACGGGCTTCCTGAATATTCTGGCAGATTCCGGTTTCCATTTCAATCATGGATTCATGCATTTCGTGCTTTAGGTTTTCACTCAATACTGCTTTTCCGCCTTCAATGATTTTTGATACGTGAGAAATCAAATCCCTGCTTTCAACATCAATGATCTGATATTCTTCTTCGATTCCAATAGTAAACTGATGATGCATTGTCTTGTGTTTTTTTATTCTTTTTCAATATTATTTTATGGAATCTTTCACGAAGGTTCCCCAAGTGATATTAGGTTTTCCCGAAACATATTCCTTGGCTTTTTCAATAGCCAGCTTAGCAGCATGCTCTATAATCCATGCAAAGTTCTCTTCTCCTACAGAGTTCCTGTCTGCATCAGGAGCCGGATTACAGAAGTCGATTGCATAAGGAATACCGTCTCTTACAGCAAATTCTACGGTATTGAAGTCATATCCTAATGCTTCATTCATCTTAATGGTATAATCATGAATGGTTTTCAAAAGTTTTTCAAGTTCTTCGCCTTGTGTCTGGTGGGTAGTGGCATATCTCAAATGATGTGGGTTTCTAGGCTCATAAGGCATAATGTGAACATATTTCCTGCCTAAACAATACACTCTGTAATAATCATCAAAAATAATTTCTTCCTGAACCATCATTACCAATTGTTCTGTTTCTCCAAGTTTGTTCCAGAGATCATCAGGGTTTTCCACTCTGTATACGTTTTTCCAGCCACCACCATCGTGGGGTTTCATATAAGCAGGAAATCCTACATAATTGAAAATATATTCCCAATCGTGTGGGAATTTCAGGTTTCTGAATGAAGTTTCTGAAGTATTGTCCGGTCTTTCATGAGAGGGAAGCAACACGGTTTTGGGTAACGGAATTCCGAGTTTGCTCATCAGGGCATTATTGAAAAACTTTTCATCAGCACTCCACCAGAACGGGTTATTGATAACATAAGTACCATTAAGTGCTGCATTTTTTAAATACGCTCTGTAAAAGGGAACATCCTGCGAAATTCTGTCTATAATTACGGCATATCCATAATCTGCACCCTGCTCAAGTTTGTCAATCGTAACAGGTTCAGCCACAATATCTCCACCGCCCAGTTCATTAACCTTGTCTATAAATGCCCAGGGAAAGGTATCTTCCATACCGAATAGAATTCCTACTTTTTTTGTCATAATTTTTGTTTTTAATGAGGGTATATTTTTCTATTTTTTGTCAATGTGAATAGATGAGGTTTGGGTTCTTATTTTGACCAACCTGCCCAATCTTCGCTCTGCCACCCTTCCGGAGGAGGGGAATACCACGTCTTCAACTGTGATATTCGGCAAACTGAAATCCAAGATCTTCAAAAATTTAAGTGTACTTGTCAAACAGTTAGTAGTCTCTTCAAATGACTTAAGTGTTAAACTTTTGTGGTTAAAATAAGGGTTAAACTATAAATATGTTAAGAGAAATAAGCTCCAATAAAGGTTGGGAAAACCATTCTCCACAATGGCCAGTCGTGGCCAATCCATTTTCTCTCATCATACCAGAAATCAATACCTTTTGACCTTAAGATCTCCGCCATTTCAATATTTTTGTTTTTACAGATATCCTGATCTGAGGTACTTAATACAATATGCATATGTTTGTATTTCCAGGCTTCATCATTTCTTACAAACTCTCTTGGGCAGTTGAAGTATACCAGGTCATCAGAATAACCGTCCATAAAATTCCTTATGCTGAAAGCTCCTGAAAGGCAAAACAGATGAGAAACCACATCCGGGAACCTGAAGGCGAAATTAGCGGCATGATAACCACCAAAACTTGCTCCGGCTACTGCTACACGATGGGTTTTATGAAGCTTTTGGATGTAAGGTACAAATTCCAGTATCAGAAACTGTACATACCGTTCATAATTTTTGATTCTCTGTTGCGGAGATATTTTTTCATCATAAAAACTCCAGCTGTCAATGGTCTGAATATTATAAAGCTTTACTTTTCCCTGTTCTATGAACCAATTGATACTTCCGTTAAGATGAAAATCATGGTTCTGGGTATATTGTCCCTGTGAGGTTGGAAACATGATGATAGGGTAGCCGTAATGTCCGGTCACTTCTACTTTAACACTTATTCCTAAAATGTTGGAATAGTAATCTGTATGTTCTATATGGGGCATTTATATTTTTACTTTAAGGATGGGTTATCGTTAACTGCTCAGTTTACTGGTTTTAGGAGGAAGAATGTTAAGCATTTCTGTGTTAATCTTTTCTGCCGCATTGTCCAGCCTTTCTTGTATTACAGATGCATCGTTGGATTTATAAACAATTCCCACATGATGATCTATAGGAAGAAATTGTATGGCTTCTTCGCATTCAAATTTGCTGTAATCAGGTTCTTTATCCTTGATAAGAGCAATAATAAGCCCGGCATAATATCCTGTAGGAGGAGAAATGGTGTAGCTTTTATTTCTTAAAAGTGCATCTTCAATCTTCGCCCACTCTCGCCAGATATTGATGCTGCTTGAAGCTTCTACCAAATCAGGAATATGAGCACCGCCTACTCTTGAAGAAGTTTCAAGGAAGTACCATTTTCCATCTTCTTTTCCACGGATGAACTCTGTATGTGTAGCTCCGTTCATCAGCCCGAAGCTGGAAAGTACTCTGGAATTGATTTCTTCCAAATCTTTGAATTCCTCAGAGTATCTTCCTAACGTTTTGGATCTGAACACACCGCCTTCGTGAGAAACCTGCATAGGCGGAGCCAGATATTTTGATGAAGAAGTAAAAACAATTTCTTTGTTGAAGGTTAAGCTGTCCACATGATACACATCTCCCGGTTTAAAGCTTTCAAGAAGGAAAAGATGTCGTTCTTCACCCAGTACTTCCAGTGCCTCATGAAGCTGTTCTTTTGTGGTAATCTTTTTGATTCCTGATGCTGATGCTTCTGAACGGGGCTTCAGGACCCAGGGAGCAGAAACTCTTTCCACAAACTCATTCACTGTATCATCATTAAAAACGGCAGTAAATTCAGGAACATTAATTCCCGAATCTTTTGCCTTCTGACGCATTGCCAATTTATCTCTGAAATAACGGTGCGTGGTCTGTCCCATTCCCGGAATACGGAAAGTTTCACGGATCAGGGCAGCCTTTTCCACGTCATAATCATCAAGAGCGACTACAGCGTCAACTTTTCTGGTCTTCATCAGGTGGGAAAATCCCTGAATCAAATGGTCCAGGTTCCATACAGAGGGCTTGATCTCAGGCATATAAAATACCTCATCAATGGCATGCCAGGGCCAGTTTTTTTCTTTAAGATTTTCTGATGTTACTAAGATTATTTTATTACCGAGCCTCTTCATTTCGTCCATGAAATCATAGCCCTTGTAATAGCACGAAATGCATACTATAATTTTCTCCTCCATATAATGTTTTTTAAGTTTTAGTGAATTATCAAAAATAAAAACAATTCTTTGTTATTTGATTAATATTAAAAATCAAAATATGATATGCTTTTCTAAATCACTATTCAAGTATACAGAGAATTTTTGTAATAAACTAATTTTTAGTGATAATTTTCAATTAAATCCGTGAGCAATTGAACCCCATAACCGGTAGCTGCTTTTTCTTTGGCATATCCTACATTTCCAAAAGCTACACCGGCAATATCCAGATGTGCCCATTTAGGATGGTTTTCAATGAAATGTTCTAAGAATTTGGCGGCAATAATACAATCTCCAACAGGTTTTAGAGACATGTTTTTTAAGTCGGCCACATCAGACTGTATATCATCTTTCCACACATCCCATAATGGTAAATTCCACAGTCTTTGGTTGGTATGATCTCCGGTTTTTATCAAAAGGTTTTTCAGTTCTTCATTATTTGAAAACAGGGCACCGCAGGTATCTCCGAACATTCTTACTGAACTTCCCGTTAAGGTAGCCAGGTCAATAAGGAAATCTGTTTTATAGTTTTTGGTCAAATAGGCCAGTCCGTCAGCAAGAATCAGCCTGCCTTCTGCATCTGTATCCATCACTTCAATGGTTTTTCCGTTATAGGCGGTAATAACATCACTTGGAAGCAAAGCTTTTTCAGAAATAGCATTATCTGTGATCGGAAGTACAGCTATAATATTAACCGGCAGTTTCATCTCCGCAGCATAGATCAACGTTCCTAAAACAGCCGCAGCTCCACCCATGTCCGATTTCATATAGTGCATATTGGTAAAGGGTTTCAGAGAAATTCCTCCTGTATCAAACAAGACACATTTTCCAACCAACCCAAATGTTTTGGCATTTTTAACCGTTGTTTTATATTCCAAAATGGTAAAAGCAGCATCATAAGCACTTCCCTGATTCACGGCAAGGTAAGCTCCCAGACCTAATTCTTCACATTTCTTGCGGTTGAAAACAGTATATTTCAGATCGTATTTTTTAGCCATATTTTTAAGGTACAGGCTAAAGGTATCCGGCCTTTTTAAATTGGCTGGCTTATTCATCCATTCCTGACATGCAATTTGTCCGTTGCTTAAAGCTTCGGCTTTCTGGCTGATATGGTCTAGTTTTTTCTGACTTAAGTTTTCAAAATGAAGTTCAAATTTTGCATTCCAGAAAGGATGATTTTTTTCAAAAGGATAGTGGTAAGTTCCGATGAATAATCCTTTCACAAATTCCTCAAACTGTTTTTCATTAAGGAAATCAGCAAGAAATAATGTAGGGGCTGACTGCAGTTTTTCCTTTTGGGTCTGTGAAAATTTCACGGCCACCTGCTGAAGCTCGAAATTCTGTAAAGTGGACTTTCCGAGTCCGATAAAATAAGTAATTCCTTCTTCATGGGCATTGATAAATACTTCATGCTTTTTTCCGGTGAAGAAGGTTGCGATGTTTTTATTGAAGTTTTTACTTGTTTTGATCCATTCTTCTTCAGTAAATAAATGGAAAACCTGAGTGTAATTTTTATTTTTTTTGTTGATCAGTTTCATAAATTTAGTTCTTAATGCTTTGTTGTTGCGGCTTTACTTCAACGGGATTTTCGGTATTGTCATAGAACAGCCATTCAATAGCTCTCGGGAATTCCTGTGACCAGTAAAATTCACTGTGTGTTCCTTCAGGGTTGATGTTGGTTCTGAATTCAAAATCAAAAAGGTTCTTTTTCTCCCATTTTTTCAAATACTCTTCAAAAATATGAATTCTTTTGACCATTTTAGATCCTTCCTGTCCACCACCATATAAGTATATTTTTGTTTTGAATGGAACCCGGAAGCTCATCATCGGAAAATTATTATTAGGTTCTACCCAAAGAGAAGGGGAAAAGATCAATAATTTGGAATATACTTCTGGATAAAGAAATCCACTGTAAATACTGATTAATGCTCCCAGTGAGCTGCCTCCGATTCCGGTATTGTCACGGTCTTTTTTAGTGCGGTAATTTTCATCCACGTAAGGCTTTAAGGTATCTGTAATAAAACGGATGTATTTTTTACCTTCTGAACCATTGGCCACATGATCATTATCAAAAATATATTCCTTAATCCTGTCTTCACTTCCGTGTTCTATGGCAATAATGATGAGATCACCACGTCCGTATTCTGCAAGAATGGAGAGTTTCTTGTCAATTTCCCAGTTTCCGAAGCCGCTTCCTTCATTGAACAGGTTTTGGGCATCCTGGAGATATAAAACAGGGTAAGTTTTATCCGAAGTATGATAATCATAAGGAAGTACTGCCCAGATTTTACGGTAACGATCTAGCTGCGGGATGTAGAATTTCTCGGAGATCACTTCGGCGGTAGGGAAGAATTCCTCTTTGAAAGGACCCCAGTTTAATCTCCATTTTTCTACCGTATCAAAGGTTTTCTGTAGAATTTTTTTTGCTTTCCGGTTAGGGGTAATATTCCCGTATTTATCTAGCTCTACATTTTCCCAGCCGCCTTTGGTGAATTTATATTCAATTTCATCAGCAAGCTTTTCATCTTCGATTTCTATGAAATAATGACTGGCGTCTGACTGCTGGAGTTTGTATTGATCGTCCTTGGGATTCCAGTTATTGAAATTCCCGGTGATAAATACCGGCCTGTCATCTTTTTCATCAGTATAAAGTTCGAATCTCATCATAAGTGTTTAATAATTGATTAGATTGTTAAATTTATAAAAAAGATTGTTTGAGAATCATAAAAAAAGTGAATTAAAAAATGATATATTTGATAAGAAACGAAAGAGGAAAAATGGCATGATAATTATTTGATATATAATTAACCGCTATTATCAGTATTTTTCGTAGTTTCAGACAAAATATAAATACAAACTGGTCTTGATGAATTCTGTTAAAACCTATACGCTTTTCACCGATCATGATGTGTACCTTTTTAAAGAAGGCAGACATTATAAGCTGTATGGTAAATTTGGAGCACATTCTGTTGAAAAGGATGGTGTAAAGGGAGTTTATTTCTCAGTTTGGGCACCCCATGCTAAAAAAGTTTCTGTAATAGGAGATTTTAATAACTGGAACCATAAAGATCATATTCTGTTTCCAAGATGGGATGAGTCCGGAATCTGGGAAGGTTTTATAGACGATTTACCGTGGGGTACCTTATATAAATATGCCATTGAGACGGCTAGGGGAGAAATTTTAGAAAAAAGTGATCCTTATGCTTTAAGTTGGGAACAGAACATTCAGGCTGCTTCATTGGTTTCCACAACATGGTATGAATGGAATGACAGCAAGTGGATGGATAGCCGCCACGTGAAAAACAGTTTGGAGGCTCCCATATCTGTATATGAACTGCATTTAGGATCGTGGGTAAGAGAAAGTGACCGCCCTGATCAATTTTTGAACTATCGTGATATCGCTAAGAAACTCGTTCCTTATATAAAAGAAATGGAGTTTACGCACGTAGAGTTTATGCCCGTAATGGAATATCCTTATGATCCAAGCTGGGGATATCAGATCACGGGATTTTATGCCGCAACTTCACGTTTCGGCTCACCACAGGACCTGATGTTCCTTATTGATGAGCTTCACCAGAATAATATAGGCGTTATCCTGGATTGGGTACCTTCACATTTTCCGGGAGATGCCAATGGACTTCATCGTTTTGACGGTTCCTATTTATATGAACATGAAGATCCGAGAAAAGGGTTTCATCCTGACTGGAAATCACATATCTTTAATTATGGAAGGAACGAAGTGAAATCTTTTCTGATTTCCAATGCCATGTTCTGGCTGGATCGTTATCATGCAGACGGGCTTCGTGTGGATGCGGTTACTTCAATGCTTCATTTGGATTATTCCAGGAATGAAGGCGAATGGGAACCAAATATATATGGTGGAAACGTTAATCTTGAAGCCAAAGCTTTTTTGCAGGAATTCAATACTGCTGTTTATAAAGAATTCGGAAACAGTATTATGACCATTGCTGAAGAAAGCTCAGATTTTCCAATGCTTACCAAACCTGTTCATGATGGCGGTGTTGGCTTTGGAATGAAATGGATGATGGGTTGGATGCATGATACCCTGGATTATTTTAAAGAGGATTTTGTCAACAGGAAGTTCCATCATCATAAACTTACCTTTGCCTCTATGTATATGTATAATGAAAATTATATGATGCCTTTATCTCATGATGAAGTGGTGCATGGGAAATCCAGCCTTATTTATAAAATGAAGGGCGATGAATGGCAGAAATTTGCCAACCTCCGTACCTTATATGTATATATGTATACCCATCCGGGAGCCAAACTGCTTTTTATGGGTGATGAATTCGGACAAACCAGTGAATGGAACTTTACCCGAAGCCTTGATTGGCATCTTCTGAAATATCCTGTTCATAAAGGACTGCAGGATTTGGTGAAAGAACTCAATCATTTATACAGATCCGAATCCGCTTTATATGAAAATCAATTTGATAAACATGGCTTTGAATGGATAGAAGCAGATGATCTTGAAAATTCAGTTTATGTGTATCTTAGGAAAGGAAAAAGAAGAGATGATATTTTGATGACGGTATTGAACCTCGCTCCAAAAGTTTTGGATTACAAAATAAAGATTCCCAACGGAACGCATTGGGAGGTTATATTCAATTCTGATGATGAAGGATACAGCGGAAGTGGAGTAGCACCTGAGATCTTGGATGAAAAATATAAAGACGGAACAGAACACCAGAAGTTCATGACCATCAAATTACCGCCTCTGGCAGGAATTATTTTGAAGCAGCAAAAAGATAAAAAGTATAAATTACACAGAATTAAACACAAAAGATAAAGAATGGTTATCTATCATTTAAGCACAGAATGTTATCCTGTAGCTAAAGTAGGTGGGTTGGCAGACGTTGTTGGTGCCCTTCCTAAATATCAGAATAAAGTAAAAGGAATAGAAGCCAAGGTGGTAATGCCGTGGTATAATAAACCTTTTGTCCGTGAACATGAGTTTGAAGTGGTATTTGATGGTTTTATTCATCAGGGACCCAATATGCTGCAGGTTCAGGTTATGAAGGAAAAAACCAATGCTTTGGGTTTTGAACTTTATATGGTGAGAATTCCCGGGCTTTTGGATAGAGATAATCCTTATGGCTACCAGGATGAAAACTTTCAGTTTCTTGCATTCCAACACGGGGTTCTGCATTGGCTGTGTGCAATGGAATTAAGGCCGGATGTTCTGCATTGTCATGATTATCATACAGGATTAGTCCCTTTTATGGTAGAAAATTGCATGGAATTTAGCTTTCTGAAAGGGGTGAAAACCATAGGTACCATCCATAACGGTGAGTATCAGGGAATGATGAACTGGAATATGGCGAATTATATGCCTTCTTTTGATGCCTATAAATGGGGATTAATGGACTGGAATGGATTAATGAATCCATTGGCCAGTATGATTAAATGTGCCAATGCCTTCACTACCGTTTCCGAAGGATATCTGGAAGAGCTTTTCATCAGCTTCCGTGGACTTGAAAGCCTGGTTCGTCAGGAATTCGGAAAAGCTTACGGGATCATCAACGGAATTGATACCGAAGTCTGGAACCCGGAGACTGATCCGATGCTGGATTTTAATTTTAATATCAAAAATGCAGTGGTCCAAAAGAGAAAAAACAAGGAAAAGCTTTGCAAAGAATACGGACTGAACCCGGAATTGCCTTTGTTTGCTTTCATTGGAAGATTTGCTACGGAAAAAGGTGCAGACCTGCTGCCTGACGTAGTATGGAAAAGTATTAAACAAAGTTATGGTGCCTTAAATATCATGATCCTGGGCTCAGGAAATATTTATATTGAAAATAAACTTAAGGAATACGATTATACCTACACCAACTTTGCTTTGGATTTGGGATATAAGGAACACCTTTCTCATAAGATCTATGCCTCAGCAGATTTCCTGTTGATGCCATCAAGAGTAGAACCATGTGGTTTAAACCAGATGTACTCTATGAGGTACGGAACCGTTCCTGTAGTAAGATATACCGGTGGATTGAAAGATACGGTAGAAGATATTTCAACAGGCGGGGCAGGGCTGAACTTTACCTATCCGGGTGTAGATGATATTGTACATGCGATGAACAGAGCGCTTGGCATCTATCATCAAAACGGAATAATGGAAGAACTTATTCATGCCAACATGAATTTTGACTTTGCATGGGAGAAATCTGCCGAAAAATATATAGCTTTATATAATAGCTGATATGATACGTTTTGTTTCTTTTTTATCGATCATAATACTGCTGTCTTCCTGTAAAAAAGAAGATGAAGGACTCCGTAATGGCTATTTTTGGTTATACAGGGCAGGTTTTAAAGATTTGCATAGAGAAGAAGCAGCCAACGGCATTTCTGAAAAATGGAAAATAAAATGGATAGATGCGGGAGA
Source organism: Chryseobacterium bernardetii (assembly GCF_003815975.1). Classification (NCBI taxonomy): domain Bacteria; kingdom Pseudomonadati; phylum Bacteroidota; class Flavobacteriia; order Flavobacteriales; family Weeksellaceae; genus Chryseobacterium; species Chryseobacterium bernardetii. The sequence continues at coordinate 4,188,719 of NZ_CP033932.1, read as the reverse complement.
TTGTACGATTGATTATGAAAGACAGGAAAAGATAATTAAAGCTAATAAAAAAACTCGGGCAGCTATTGAAAATAAATATGGAAAAGACTGGGAGGTAAGATATAATAAGGATGTGGAGGATTTTATGATGAAGCGGGTGGATGTAATGGATGTACTCATCATCAACAAACTTTTCCGAAACAAGCTTAGAGAATATAATATTCCTATTGATGACGTAGACAAAGACATAAAAGAGTTGAATGATAAAGGACAGTATGAAGTAGCCGTCATTAATCCAAAACTGAAATATGAAAATAGAATATGTTTCAGAGTTAATGTAGACACCAAAAACAGAACAGTAAACTTAATAAAATAAAAACGCAATATATTTATGAACCGAAATGTAATCTCTATTGTATTGGGAGGTGGAAGAGGAACAAGATTATTCCCGTTAACGTATACCAGATCAAAACCGGCAGTTCCTATTGCAGGAAAATACAGACTGGTGGATATCCCTATTTCAAACTGTCTGAACTCAGGATTGAATAAAATCCTGGTGCTTACTCAGTTTAATTCCGCATCTCTGAACTCGCATATCAAGAACTCTTATCACTTTGATATCTTCAGCAAGGGTTTTGTAGATATTCTTGCCGCGGAGCAAAATGTGGAAAATGACAGCTGGTACCAGGGAACAGCAGATGCCGTTCGCCAATCTATGAAGCATCTTGAAAAATATGACTATGACTATATCTTAATCCTTTCCGGAGACCAGCTTTATCAGATGGATTTCAGGGAGATGTTGGATTTTCACATTGAAAACGGAGGCGATCTTACCATTGCAACCATCCCGGTTAATGCTAAAGATGCAACCGGCTTTGGAATCTTAAAATCTGATGATGAAGGAAATATAACCTCCTTCTATGAAAAGCCGGATTATAGTATGCTGGATGGCTTGAAATCTGAAGTTTCGGTAGAGAATAAGCATAAAGGGAAAGAGTTCCTGGCCTCTATGGGGATTTATATTTTTACCAAAAATATCCTTAAAAAAATGTTTGAAGAAGGCGCCGGAGATGATTTCGGAAAAGATATTATCCCAAGTTCCATTGGAAAATATAAAACATTAAGTTATCAGTATGAAGGATATTGGACGGATATCGGAACTATAGAATCATTCTACGAAGCCAATCTGGACCTTTGCCTGGACCTTCCTCAGTTCAACCTGTTTTCCTCCTCGCCAATCTATACAAGAGCGAGAATGCTTCCGCCTTCAAAAATCAACGGCTCTTATGTAAGTAAGGCTGTTTTCGGGGATGGGTGCATCATCATGGCAGATAAGATTGAAAATTCTGTTATTGGAAACAGAACCAGGATAGATAAAGGAAGCACCATTGTCAATTCCTATGTAATGGGAGCAGATTTCTATCAAAATACCACAGAAATTGTATTAAACGACAGAGGTGGCCGCCCCAACATGGGAATCGGGAAATATTGTTATATTGAAAAAGCAATCCTTGACAAGAACTGCTATATAGGAGACAATGTGAAAATTATCGGTGGAAAACATCTTCCTGACGGTGATTATGGAACCTATTCAGTACAGGATGGAATCGTTGTAGTGAAGAAAGGTGCCGTGCTGGCCCCGGGAACACATATAGGGTAAAGAAAGGAATTAAGGAGCTGGAGGCTGGAAGTTACAATAGCTGATTACTAATATTATTTGAGTTTTTTATTAAAATATGATATTGTTAATAAAAGATTGTTAGTAATTATTGGATAACATTAACTTCCATCTTCCCGCTTCCAGCCTCTTAACAAGGTTAATTATTGTTAAACATACAACCAGAGTGATCGGCGTATTGGTCACTTTTTTTATTTGTATTATTTTTGTGCGATGCGTATTTTTAAATATCTGACTGTACTTATTGTTCTTTTGGGGGGGGCTTATGCTGCTTCCATGTATTATTTTGTAGATGAAAGTAAGAACTTTACCGTTGAAAAGGAGATTGATTATCCGGTAGATAAAGTTTTTGCCCAGTTCAATAATCTCCAGAATTTTACGAGATGGAATAATTTTTTTACCAGTTCACAGTCTATGGATATAGATTATTATACGCCTTATGAAGGGCAGGGAAGTGCCATCAGCTACGTAGACAAACAAAATGATACCGATGGCGAAATGTTTATCCGTTACGAGAATCTCAATAAGACATTAAGATACCAGCTTTTTGAAGATGAAAATGAAAATCCAACGCTGGTTGATGTTAAATTCAAGCCGATTTCCGCAGAAAAGACCAAAATTACATGGTATGTACATACTCCGAAACTTTCCGTTTGGAGAAGGGTCGAAAATTTCTGGACAGAGGACCGTTTTGCTGAAAATATCAACAAAAGTATGGTCAATCTTAAAAATTCGCTCGGGAATAAAGTGGAAAAAGACAACCAGATGGCAGCCATCAAGTATGACAGTCTGATGGTGGAAAATGAAGAAGATAAGCTGTTATTGGGGATCAACGTAAGTACAGCCAATAAAAAAGATGCGCTTTACAAAAATATCGTGATGAATTATAACAAAGTGTATAATTTCGTATCGATGGATCTTGGTAAAAAAGATGATGAATTCGGGTATCCGGTCCTGATGACAGATGCAGATAACTATAAAGATAAAGAAGTTTCCTACTTCCTGGGAATTCCACTTTCCAAGAAAATAGGAGTGTCTGACAATAACTTTAATTTTAGGTCTGTAAACCCATCACAAAACTATGTAATGTACTACAAAGGGAGCTATGAAGGCAGAATTAAGGCCATTCAGCAGCTGATTCAGAAAGCCAAAAAAGATGAGATGCGCTTCGGAGATATCCGCCAGACCTTTATTGAACGTCCGATGGAAGGCCAGGATGTTAACCTTAAGCTCTCATTATCAGTGTATAAGTAATTTTTTTTTGATTATTTTTTTCTTAAGTTTTTTTAACGGTTTCAGACTGTTCTAACTCGGTTTTTTTTATTAAATTTGAAGATTAATTCTACAAATAAATTTTAATAAATAGATAAACTGTAATAATGGACAGATTTTCATTCCTAAACGCAGCTCATTCTCAGTTAATTGAGGATTTATACCAACAGTACTTAAAATTCCCGGATTCTTTAGAACCATCATGGAAAGCTTTCTTTCAAGGCTTCGATTTTGCTTTGGAGAACTACGGAGATGACGATAACATTCAATTTACTCAGGCTTCGGCCAGCGCTGCTCCAGCAGTACAACAGATTTCTCAGGCAGTATCAGGCGGAGAAGTTCCTGAACACATCAAGAAAGAATTTAAGGTCGTAAACCTTATTGAGGCTTACAGAACAAGAGGGCACCTGTTTACAAAAACAAACCCGGTTAGAGAAAGAAGACACTATACACCTACTTTAGATATCGAAAACTTCGGTCTTTCTAAGGAAGATTTAAATACAAAATTCAACTGTGCTGTTGAAACAGGAATGAAAGAGCCTGCTACTTTGGCAGATCTAATTAAGCACCTTGAAAATATTTACTGCGATTCTATCGGGGTAGAATATATGCACATCAACAATGTTGAAGAAAAAGATTTCATCAAAAAATGGCTTCAGGTAAATGAAAACCATCCAAGCCTTTCTGCGAATGAAAAAACAGAAATTTTATTAAAATTAAATCAGGCAGTAGCCTTTGAAAATTATCTTCATACAAAATTTGTAGGTCAGAAAAGATTCTCACTGGAAGGTGGTGAAACTTTAATCCCGGCTTTAGATCAATTAATTTCAAGATCTTCTCAGTTAGGTGTAGATGAAGTTGTTTTAGGGATGGCTCACAGAGGAAGATTAAATGTATTATCTAACATCTTCGGAAAATCTTACAAGCAGATCTTCTCAGAATTTGAAGGAAAAGAATTCGAAGAAGACGTATTTTCAGGTGACGTTAAATATCACCTAGGATCATCTAAAAAGATCAAAACAGCTTCAGGAGAAGAAGTTTGCATCAACCTTACTCCGAACCCGTCTCACCTTGAAACCGTTGCAGCTCTGGTAGAAGGAATCTGCCGTGCAAAAGTAGACGATAAGTATAAAGACTATTCTAAGGTATTGCCAATCATCATTCACGGTGATGGTGCTATTGCAGGGCAGGGAATTGCTTATGAAGTAGCTCAGATGATGACCCTTGAAGGATACAGAACAGGAGGTACTGTTCACATCGTTGTAAACAACCAGGTATCTTTCACTACCAATTTCCATGATGCCAGATCTTCAACATACTGTACAGACATTGCAAAAGTTACAGAATCTCCTGTAATGCACGTAAATGCTGATGATGCTGAAGCAGTAGTCCACGCCATCCATTTTGCTGCTGATTTCAGAGCGAAATTCGGAAAAGATGTATACATCGATCTATTGGGATACAGAAAATACGGTCATAACGAAGGGGATGAGCCAAGATTTACTCAGCCTAATCTTTATAAGGCTATTTCTAAGCACCCGAACCCAAGAGAAATCTATAAAGATAAATTAATCAACGACAGCGTTATCTCTAACGATATCATCAAGAAAATGGAAGTCGACTTCAAAGCACTTCTTGACAAAGATTTTGATGCCTCCAAAGAGATTGAGAAAAACGTAATGGACGTCTTCATGGCTGAAGATTGGACAAATTATCCAATCGGAAAAAGAGGAGCAGTTCAGTTGCCTGTTGATACAAAATATGACTTAGCTAAGCTGAAAGAGTTGGCAATTAAAATGTCAACACTTCCGGCTGATAAAAAATTCATCAACAAGATTACAAGACTTTTCGAAAACAGACTCAAGGCTATTGAAGGAAACTCATTAGACTGGGCGTTAGGAGAGTGGTTAGCTTATGCTACGCTGCTTGTGGAAGGTCACAACGTAAGAATCTCCGGGGAAGATGTAGAAAGAGGAACATTCTCTCACAGACATGCTGTTGTAAAAACGGAAGATACAGAAGAAGAATATATTCCGTTAAGACACGTTTCAGAAAACAGATTTGATGTATTCAACTCTCACCTTTCAGAATACGGTGTTCTAGGTTTCGACTACGGGTATGCAATGGCTTCTCCAAATACATTAACCATCTGGGAAGCTCAGTTCGGAGATTTCGTGAACGGTGCTCAGATCATCGTTGACCAGTATTTAGCTGCAGCAGAAGAAAAATGGAAAATCCAGGACGGATTGGTAATGTTATTGCCTCACGGTTCAGAAGGTCAGGGTGCAGAACACTCCTCAGCAAGATTAGAGAGATTCTTAACACTTTGTGCTAATGAAAACATGGTTGTAGCAAATATTACTTCACCAGCCAACTACTTCCACTTATTGAGAAGACAGTTGAAGTGGGCATTCAGAAAACCATTGATTGTCATGAGCCCTAAATCTTTATTGAGACACCCTAAAGTAGTTTCTCCGCTTGAAGATTTTGCAACAGGTTCATTCCAGCCAATCTTAGACGATCCAGCTGCAGATCCTAAAAAAGTAGAAAAATTAGTTCTTTGTTCAGGTAAACTGTACTTTGAATTATTAGCGAAGAAAGAAGAACTGAACTGTGAAAATATTGCCTTAGTAAGATTCGAGCAGTTATATCCACTTCAAACGGATGCTATTGAAGCGATCTTCAGCAAATACGAAAACAGAAAAGAACTAGTGTGGGCTCAGGAAGAACCTGAAAACATGGGAGCTTGGTCTTATATCCTGAGAAACTTCAGAGATACAGGAATTCAGGTAGTAGCTCCGGTACCAAGCGGTGCTCCGGCTCCGGGTAGTCACAAAATGTTTGAGAAAAATCAGAATGCAGTGATCAACAGAGTATTCGACAGAGACGATGCTCCTGCAAAAAGACCAGTAACAGCTTAATTAAATAATAATCAATTAAAAAATAAAAAATACTCGATATGTCAGTTTTAGAAATGAAAGTTCCTTCACCGGGCGAATCAATTACAGAAGTTGAAATTGCAACTTGGCTTGTAAAAGATGGTGATTATGTAGAAAAAGATCAACCTATCGCTGAAGTAGACTCAGACAAAGCAACTCTTGAATTGCCGGCAGAACAAAGTGGTGTTATCACTTTAAAAGCAGAAGAAGGTGATGTGGTACAAGTAGGTCAGGTAGTTTGTTTAATTGATATGGATGCTGCTAAACCAGAAGGTGCTGCACCTGCTGCTGAAGCTCCAAAACAGGAAGAAGCTCCAAAAGCTGCTGAACCTGCTAAACAAGAAGCTCCGAAACCAGCTGCTCCAGCTGCTGCTCCAACAACATATGCTACAGGAGCTCCATCTCCGGCTGCTAAGAAGATCCTTGATGAAAAAGGAATGGATGCCACCCAGGTTGCAGGAACAGGAAGAGACGGAAGAATCACTAAGACTGATGCTGAATTAGCTGCAGTTCCTGCATTAGGAGGAAGCCCTCTTACTGCTACAGGTTCCAGATCTACTACAACTACCAAACTTTCAGTTTTAAGAAGAAAAATTGCTCAGAGATTAGTTTCTGTGAAGAATGAAACAGCGATGTTAACAACTTTCAACGAAGTTGACATGTCTGAAATCTTCAGATTAAGAAAACTATATAAAGAAGAATTCGCTCAAAAGCACGGAGTTGGACTTGGTTTCATGTCTTTCTTCACAAAAGCTGTTACAAGAGCATTACAAATGTATCCGGATGTAAATGCATCTATTGACGGAGACTTCAAAGTAAACTACGATTTCTGCGATATTTCAATTGCAGTTTCAGGTCCTAAGGGATTAATGGTTCCTGTATTGAGAAATGCAGAAAACATGTCTTTCAGCGCTGTTGAAGCTAACATCAAAGACCTTGCTACAAAAGTAAGAGACGGTAAAATTACAGTTGACGAAATGACTGGTGGTACTTTCACAATTACAAACGGTGGTACTTTCGGATCTATGATGTCTACACCAATCATCAACCCACCGCAATCCGCAATCCTTGGTATGCACAATATCATCCAAAGACCGGTTGCTGTTGACGGACAGGTAGTAATCAGACCAATGATGTATGTGGCTATGTCTTATGACCACAGAATTATCGATGGAAAAGAATCTGTAGGATTCCTTGTAGCGGTAAAAGAAGGTATCGATAACCCTGTTCAGGTATTAATGGGAGGCGACGAAAGAAAAGGCCTTGGATTATAGTTTTTAATAAAATTATAATGTAAATATATGATCTCGCCTTAAAAAAGGCGAGATTTTTGTATCTATTAAGAAAATACTACAATGATGTTTTCAAAAATGACTTCCAATATCAAAGTTTCAGTAATACCTGAATATGATAGTAAAAACAGTTATCCATCCGAAAATCGTTATGTTTTCAAGTACAATATCACTATAGAAAATGACGGAAGCTTTCCTATAAAAGTACTGAAAAGAAAATGGCTCATCTTTGATGTAGGATTCGGATATACAGAAATTATAGGCGATGGAATCATCGGATTGACTCCAGAGATAGGAACCGGCGAAAATTTTGCTTATTTTTCCAACGTAATGCTTCGTTCCGGAGTAGGGAATATGAGTGGGAAATACCTGGTTAAAAACCTTGAGACACAGGAAACATTAGAAATTGATATTCCAAAATTCAATCTATTGTCTGAAGTCTTAAGTAATTGATGATTTAAGTTGCAGACCAAAGAACCCGGGTTCTGTAGTCTGTATTCAGAGTCTTTTAATTTTTGCTTTCATATAATCGTGTACTTCATCATTACTGGTGAGGAAGAGTTTCTCAAAAGCCAATAAAGATATTTTTGCACATACTTCAGCATCCGCTCCGGCTCTGTGATGGTTGAACGTAATATTGTGATATTCAGCCAGTGGCTTCAGTCCATATTTTGGAAGATAATTCCATGATTTCTTTGCAAGCTGTATGCTGCAAAGATAATTGATCCTTGGGGTGAACATCCCGTAATGTTCAAGGCAGCCTCTTAAGACAGAAGCATCAAAACCTGCATTGTGGGCAATCATTAAACTTCCATACATCATTTCCTGAGCCTCATACCAAATTTCATCAAAAGTAGGGGCATCCTGCACATCTTCAGGCTGTATCCCATGCACGGCGATATTAAATTTGCTGAAATAAGGAAAGCTTGGCGGTTTAATAAGCCACGTTTTGGTTTCTATAATCTTAGAATCCTGTACTACACAGATTCCCATCTCACAAGCAGAGCTTTTTTCATGAGTGGCGGTTTCAAAATCTATTGCGCAGAAATCCATCGATAATTTGATATTTAAATTTAATATTCGCGAAGTTATACATTTCTGATTTAGTAGTAACAGATCCCCATAAGGCTGCTATTATTTTTTACTACCACCCAAAAAGTGCCTGAAGATAAGCCATTTTGATTGATAAAATTGATCTTTCTGATGGTTCTGACGGAGTCTCCACGTTCCCGGAATCTGTGCGTAGAAGCCGAAATGAGCTCTTAAAACGGCCCAGAGATGCGAAAATCCATATTTCAGTCCGAAATAAATTCCGGCAACACCATCCAGGCAAAGCCTTAAAAAAATCAGCCATATCAGCTTTGGAAACGGCAGGTTTTTAAGCATCATAGACAGGTTGTTTCTGATATTTAAATACGTTTTCTGAGCACTTTGTTTATTTAATGTCCCACCACCTACATGATATACCTTAGACTTTCCGGTGTAAAATATTTTCTTTCCTGAATTGATGAGCCTCCAGCAAAGGTCAATTTCTTCCTGATGGGCGAAGAAACGCTCATCAAAACCATTTTGTTCCCAAAAATCTTTAGAACGGATAAAAAAACAACATCCTGAAGCCCAGAAGATTTCCGATTCATCATCATATTGTCCTTTATCTTCCTCAAGATCATCAAAAACGCGTCCCCGGCAGTAAGGATAGCCGAGATTGTCAATCAGTCCACCTCCGGCACCGGCAAATTCAAAGAAATTTTGATAATCGTAAGACAATACTTTAGGCTGAACTGCAGAAATAGAGTCATCCTTCTCAAACAGATTTAAGACAGGTTCTATCCAGTTTTCCGTAACCTCTACATCAGAATTAAGAAGACAGTAATATTCATTATTAATCTTCTTTAATCCTTCATTATATCCACCGGCAAACCCATAATTTTTATTGTTTCTAATAATTTTTACGCTAGGGAAATGCAGGTTCAGAAATGCTATAGAATCATCAGTAGAAAGATTATCAATAACATAAATATCTGCATTTTGAGAAAACTGAACTACACTCGGAAGAAATTTTTCCAGCCAGTTTTTCCCATTCCAGTTTAAGATGGCTACAGCCAGTTTGTTCTGCATGTAAATCTAATTTTTTTCAGTATCAAAAATCTTAATAGAGTCCTGATACTTCCACTTTCTGTGTGACCAAAGATAGTTGTCCGGATATTTATTTAAAGTATTTTCAAGCATTTTATGGAATTTTCTAACCACTTCATGCTCTGTAAATTTTTCCTGATCCGGGTAGATCCTGTAATAGTTGACCTGATAATAACCACGCTTTACTTTTTTCATCTCACAATAAATGAATGCAAGATCCATTCGGGTTGCCAGTTTATCATATCCTATGAACGCAGGGGTTCTTTGATGCATAAACTCTAATCCATAAGTAACATGAGAAAAATGTGGGGTTTGATCTGCCACAAACATATATGCAGAATCTCCGTTATTTTCTGATCTGAAAATGTTTCGGATCACTTCATTCGCTTCCAGAGCTTCGTTTCCGAATTTATTCCTTACCTTTTTCATCTGATTTTCCCAAAAATCACTGTTTACCTTTCTGTAAACCGGATGGCAATGAGCTTGTGGGATAATCCTTGCCAATGCATTGATCCACTCCCAATTAAAGACGTGACCAGCCAATAAAATGATGTTTTTACCTTCCTTTTTGGCTTCATGAAAAAGATCCTGATTAATATGCTGCATTCTTACTCGGGATTCTGTTTCGGAAATACTGAATGATTTTATAGTTTCCACCAGATAATCTGAGAAATTGCGATAGAATTTTTTTCGGATTTTTCTGATCTCATCTTCAGACTTACCGGGAAAAGAATTGATAAGATTCTGGGTAATCACGTTCTTTCTGTAGCCTACCAGATAGTAATTTAAGAAAAACATAACATCCGAAAAAATATATAATATTCTAAGCGGAAGTTTTGAGATGAAAAATAATATTTTAATTAAAAAGCTCATAAAACAGGCAAATTTAGTGATAATAAAATTATGGTTCTATTTTTGCAGAGAGATAAATATTATTTTTTTATTTTTATGTTATGAAAAAATTGACATTGATCGCTTTGCTGGGGTTGGGCACTCTAACTTTTGCACAGGAGGTAAAGAACTTACCGGATAACGGAAAGCAAAAAACGGCTCTTATTGTGCCAACAGAACAGAAAGAACTGGAAGCAAAGAAGAAAGCCGCTGAAGAAAAAGCAAAACTTCCTAAGCCTTACAATCCGAAAGCAGATGCGCAGGCAGATATAAATAAACTGGTAGCACAGGCTAAAAAAGAAGGTAAAAATATTATGATCCAGGCTGGCGGAAACTGGTGTATCTGGTGTCTTAGATTCAATAATTTTGTGCAGGAAACTCCTGAATTGAAAGAATTGGTGGATAAAAACTACCTATATTATCACCTGAATTATTCTCCGGATAATAAGAATGAAAAAGTCTTTGCACAGTATGGCAATCCTGGTGAAAAGTTTGGATACCCTGTATTTATTGTATTGGATAAAGACGGAAAAATGATAAAGGTTCAGCAGAGTGATGTATTTGAAGAAGGAAAAGGTTACAGTAAGGAAAAGGTAAAAGAATTTTTTAATACCTGGAAGCCTAAAGCATAAAAATAAAAGGTTGTTTCATTGGAAGCAACCTTTTTTTATTAATATTGAGCAGGTAGTTATTCTGGATCCTGATCAATCAGCAAAATAGGTGGGAGAAATTATCAAATGTCTCTGTTAGAGATTTTCAGAGTAATTTTTTTATCCAGCTTAATTTTTTCTCAGAATAGGGTGGATATTTAATATTGGGTTCACCCCATGTTGCCTTTTCAAGAACAGATTTCTGATGAGAGAAGGCTTCAAAGCCGAATTTCCCATGATAATTTCCTATTCCTGAATTACCTACACCTCCAAATGGCAGGTTTTCATTGCTTAAATGCATTACCACATCATTGATACATCCGCCTCCAAAAGACAATTTTTGTGTAAAGTTTTCCTTTTCTTCCGTATTATTCGTGAAAAGATAAGCCGCCAGAGGCTTTTCTAAATCCAACACAGCATTCAAAGCCATATTAAAATTTTTAAAGCTGATAACGGGTAAAATGGGGCCAAAGATTTCTTCCTGCATGATATCATCAGTCCAGGTTATATTGTGAAGAATAGTGGGTTCTATATACCGTTTCCCTTCATCAAAATTTCCCCCAAAGTATATTTTTTCTTTATCAATAAAACCGGTTAATCGTTGAAAATTTTTTAGATTGATGATTTTTGTATACTGTTCAGAATTCGGTCCATAGTTAAACTCTTTAATGTATTTTCTTAACATTTCCTGAAATTGTTCCTGTATGGATTCTTCAACCAATAAATAATCCGGAGCAACGCAGGTTTGTCCTGCATTCAGAAATTTTCCCCAGACAATTCTTTTGGCTGCAATTTCAAGATTCGCATTTTGGGTAACAATGGCCGGCGATTTTCCGCCCAGTTCAAGAACAACCGGTGTTAAATGTTCTGCAGCAGCCTTATATACTATTTTTCCCACTCTGGTACTTCCCGTAAAGAATATTTTATCAAATTTCAGTTTCAGAAGTTCTGTAGTTTCCTCAATTCCGCCTTCATGTACATACAGGTATTCGGACGGGAAATTTTCATTGATGATTTTAGACATTGCTTTCATGGTGTTCTCTGCAATTTCACTGGGTTTAAGAATGCAGCAGTTTCCGGCAGCCATGGCAGCAATCATGGGTGAAAGAGACAATTGATAAGGATAATTCCATGCTCCGATCACCAGGATATTACCTAATGGTTCAGCATAAATTTTACTTTTTCCAAGCTGATTAACCAGATTAGTACCTGCTTTTTTAGGTTTGGCAAGAGAATGTAAGTGTTTCAGATAATAATCAATATCATGCAGTACAAATGAGATTTCTGTGGTAAATGTATCAAATTTAGATTTTCCAAAATCACTGTAAATAGCCTCATACAATAAGTTTTCATTGGATATGATAAGGTTTTTGAGTTTTTCAAGATACATTTTTCTGAAAGCAAGACTTTTGGTCTGCTGTGTTTTAAAAAAATCTCTCTGACGCTGTAAAATTTTTTCAACTTCCATACGATAGCTTTATGACATTGTAGTGATGAACAAAGCAACAATAAACCGGCCAAACTGGGTGAGGCAGGAAGCTAAAGCGTGATGTCGGAGGTTACTTCCAGATGTTTGGGGATGGAACTTTATTTTTTTGAAAGTTTTTAGAATAATTACCAGAATATATTAGAGTTATTCTTTTTGCTTCCCAGAAACTTCATCTTACAGCATCCTTTCATCACTACATTATGTTTCGTACTGCTATTCTTACCGGGTGGTAAAGCAATAAACAAATTGCGGTAATAAGGGCCAGCCAAAACAGACCTGTAAAGATTTCCATATTCGAAAGCAATATAGACTGTGCCGTTATTTTTGCTTTAAAAGCTCCTGCAGTCATAGATAATGATTCATTAACGGGGAGTTTGGCGATATGGGCTCCAAAAATTTGACTCCACTGGCTGTAGAAAACAGGATTGGTATCGGTAAGGTTGAAGCTTAAGGTATCAGCATGTTTTAAAGTTAAAAATAACATCAGGTTTTGCATTAAAGCATACCCGATAGCAGTTGTCCAGAAACGGGTAGTGGTTCCAAGGACTGTAGCATTGGAAACATATTCTTCAGGAGTGGCTGAAATAAGATAGAAAACCAACGGAGTAAACAATAATCCCTGTGCTGCACCCTGCAAAAACAAAGGCGGACATATTGTGAAAAGGGTAGTATCCGGATAGAATGTATAGGTAAACCAGGCACAATCTATGGCCAGCAAAAGAAATCCTGTAAAGAAAACAATTCTGGATGAAATCCCTTTCACCAGACAGATTCCTGATAAGAAAACACCGAGCATTGTTCCCGCAACGTTCCAATACTGGATGTTGACAATATAATCCCACGGCCACTTCCAAACAGTTGCCATGATACTGTAGACATTATTTAATCCGGAACGGATCAGGTAAAAAATGAAAAAAAGAATCATTCCTGCAATAACATTCTTTGAACTGAAAACTTCAAAATGAAACAAAGGCCTTTTAGAGTTTCTTTGCTTAAGCATAAATAACCCGCCGGAAAGCAGGAATATAAACAGACACATAATAATGGTGTCTGATTCAAACCACATCAGTCTTTTTCCGTAAATTATAGCATAACCACCAGCCTGTAAAGATACCCAAAGTAAAAACCAGCTGGCGATATCCAGTTGATATAATGGTTTTTTAGGAAAGAACCTGTTTCTGTTGAAGATCGCAATGCCGATGATGAGTACAAAAACATGGAAATATACCATCATTAGAACCATATGCTGAAAATCATAGTTTTCAATGCTTGCTTTCAATAGGGAAGTGGTTATAGTTCCGCCAGTGAGCATTATGGTATACATAAAAAGGTAAGCAAGAACTTTGGCGTGCCTTGTTTTCAGTTCAGCAATAATCAGAGGAAGAAAAATAGCACCTTCCAACAATCCGAAAATTCCTTCCAGGAAACGGATGACAATAATCACATGATAATCATTGGTGACGGATAAAATATAAAGAATAATAACGGAAATGGAAGACATCAGCAGAACATAATATTTCACGCTGAAATATGCCATAAACCGTTGTAAAACCAAAAGGGTAACCACAAATGTCCCATACATCAAAATCATTAGGTATTGGATGTCGTCTGAATCTACATCCATAAAAGAAGAGGTGAAGGCACTGTTTGAGTGTAACAGTGACAGCAGCATCAGGTGGGGAAACAGCGCCAGAATAAGAAGCGGCAGTTTCAGCCATTGTGGTACCCATTTATGATAAACTGTATTATGTTGCATAGTTGTTTAGAAAGCGGGGAAACTGCTGATTTGTTAGTCAGCTATTTATTGTAATAAAAGTGCGAAAAGACAAAAGGGCAAAAGGGGGTAAAAGTAAAAGGTAAAGTGACAAATATGCTTAAAGAAAAAATCAGCAGATCTGTATTTTGCGGTTTTGCCTTTTCGCAGAAAAAAAAATTAATTTGAAAATTTGAGAATGGGAGAATTTGAAAATGATAATAAACTTAATACTTTAATACTCTCAAATACTCCCCCTCTCAAACTTAAATCTTCTTGGCACTCACCAAAACATTCATTCCGGAAAGGAGCTTTTCATTGTCTTTGTTATTTTCGAGAATAATCTTTACAGGGAATCTCTGTTCAATTTTCACAAAGTTTCCGGTTGCATTATCCGGTTTTACCAAAGAAAACTGAGATCCTGATGCAGGAGAAACAGAAAGGATTTTTCCTTTGAATTCTATATTGGGGTAAGCATCTGCAGTGATGATGACTTCTTTCGTCTGATCAATCTGCCCAAGCTGAGTTTCTTTATAATTGGCAATGATCCATTTTTCTTTGCTTACGATTTGTACCAATGCCTGGCCTTCCTTAATTAATTGCCCTTCCTGAATTGTTTTTTTTCCTACCCAGCCGTCATAAGGTGCTGTAATTATTGTGTATGAAAGGAAAAGCTTAGCATTATTAAGGTTAGCTGAGCTCTGCTGGATCTGGCTTTTAGCCGGAGCCACTTTAGTCTGCTGTTCGCTGGTACCCGCTTTTACAGCATTTTTCTGCTGCTCCAAAGCCAAAAGATTAGCTTTTGATTGTTCATAGGAAGCTTTTACATTTTCAAATTCCTGTTCTGTGGCTGCATCTTCCGCCAGCAGGTTTTTGTATCTTTTAAAATCCTGTTCAGTTCTCCAGATATCAATTTTTGCAGAAGCGATTTTAGCATCAATGATTTTTGTATCGCTTGCTTTGGTATTTACAGCACTTTCAATAGTGGTAATGTTTTCCGTATTGGCATGAAGATTAGCTTCAGCCATATGTACCTGGTTAACAAATTCCCGGTTATCAATAACGATTAATGTATCACCTTTGTGTACAAATTGGTTTTCATTAAATTTTATCGTTTTGATGAAGCCTGAAACCTTACTGGAAACAGGAGTGATATATTGTTCGATCTGTGCATCGTTGGTAGTAACATTTTTCCTTGAAAAAAGGTAGAAGCTTATCATTCCCGTGACTCCGCTGATGATAAGAATCCATGCAAGTAGAGTAATGGATTTATTAATTCTTTTCTCTTTTTTTGTCAGTTGTTTCTGTGCCATAGTTTTTATAGGTTTCCAATCGTATATTGGAGTTGATAGTATTTAAGTTGTCTGTTAATTTTTACGGAAATAAGGTTAGATTCTGCTTCCAGATAAGTATTGTCTGCATCAATCAGTTCTGTGATAAGGCTTAATTTATTGGCATATTTTGTTCTTACAATCCGGTAGTTTTCCTTTGCCTGATTGATGGCTTCTTCAGCTATTTTTACCTTTTGGTCAGTTTCTTCAAATTTCTTGTAAGCCTCATATACATTATGCTTTACCTTTTCTTCATTTTCTTCAATCTGAAGTTTGGCCAGATCAATATTCTCCCTGGCTTCCTGCATTTTGTATTTATTTTTATACAGATTTTCAATAGGATAAATAAGGTTCAGACCGATCATTCCCAAACGATAAGCATAAGGCTCAGGTGGAAAGAACATCATATTAGGATATTTTAGAAAATACTCTCCTCCGGCAGTTATCTTGGGCAAATAATTAGCCTTAGTAAGTTTCTGGTCTAATTCTTTTAAGGAAAGGTTTTTGTGGGTGATTTTAACTGATTCATTCCTGCTTAAGGCAGTTTCTGTTAATTCATCAATATAAGGAATGGCTGCTTTATCTGAGATTAAATCTTCTGTATCCACATGCATTTCCTGCTGTTCAGGAAGAGAAAGAATGGTTTTCAGCTTGTGCTCTGCAATTTGTATATCATTATCTAATTCTGTCCAGCTCATTTTATGGTTGGAAAGCTGTAGTGATGTTCTCAATACTTCGTTTACGGTAACTACACCATTAGCTTTTAAAGCTTTTACCTGCTTAATATTTACAGAATCTTCCTTCATCTTATCATTAATAAGACTTTGCTGTTCTTTCAAATGATGAATCTGAAGGAAAGCGGTAATCACTTCCATTTTAAGCTGTCTTTCGTCAAGATGTGTACGTAAAGCTGAAATCTGAGTATCAATAGCCGCCTTTTTCTCTGTATTTTTTATTTTTCCACCCATATAAACAGGAATGGAGGCAGAAAGTGTAAAATCATACATTCCATTGATAACATCATATTTTGTAGGTTTACCGAGTATACCATCCTGATATTGAAAAAGATTGGTAACCTGATTATAGCTGGTATGGAATTCAATATCCGGAAGCTTTTCCATTTTCAGGTCTTTCTCCTTTGTAGCAGACATTTCCTGTTTCAAATGGCTGATCCGGATATTTTTGTTGTTTTTTAAACCAATTTCTATAGCCTGTTGCAGGCCAAGATGCTGGTAATCTATCATCTGTGAATGGGAAAGGCTGCTCAATAATAAGCACAACGCTATGCACTGATATCGGCATGCGTTAAATATCATATTCATAAATTATTTAAAAGATTTTTGCTAAAATGATTTCGATACTGCAAATGTACGGTGCAAGGCTTCCGACACTATTTGTGAAACCAGAAAAAGATTTGCTCATTTGCGCCATTTTGAAAATTATACCTATCTTTATTTTATGAATGACAGTCATTTTAAGGCAGTAGAAGAGGAAGATGCTGAATTTTACGTTTATCACGTCCTTACCGGAAATATTACAACAGATATTCATTATCACAATTCTGCACAGTTGGTATATGCAGAAGGTGGTATTGTTCATGTTTTTACTGATTTGAAACACTGGTATCTTCCGGCAAGATGCTTTATGTGGATTCCTGCCGGAACGCCACATTACCTTTTTTCTACCAGTCCTAAAGTAGATCTGTATAATTTTTACTTTAAGAAAGAAGCTGATGAAAATGGCTTTTTTGATGAAATTAATATTTATTCAGTTAATGAGTTACTAAGGGAAATGATTTTATATACCAAAGACTGGAATGGGAAAATCACAAAGAACGACGGCTCAAAGTATTATTTCCTCAAAGCATTAAAAGGGATTTTACCTGAAAAAAGGGATAAAAAACTCGCATTTCCTGTTCAGCATCCTTTTCCTAAAGATGAAACCCTGCTGAAGATTGCAAGGTATATCCATGCTAATCTGGAAAAGCCTTTAACAATTGAATCTACCGCCAAAGAGTTCGGGATGAGTACAAGAACGCTCTCCAGAAAATTTAAAGAGATTTTAGGTATGAATTACGTCCGGTTTCTCAGGGCATTAAGAATTACGCGTTCTCTTGAACTGATGCTGGAAGGGAAATATAATATGTATGAAATTGCCATGATGGTGGGGTACAACAGTCTGTCTTCTTTCAGCAATATCTTTAAAAAAGTAATTGGGGTAGCACCAACAGAATACCAGCAGAAATTAAGAGGTAACCGATAGTTGTTAGGTATTGTTTTTCTAGATTTGAGAGTTCGAAGGCTTGGAGTGGAGGAGACCAAATCTCACATCTGATTCTTGGTTCTCTCAGTTATAGTCCCCAAAAATAAAAACCACTTCAAAAAAATGAAGTGGTTCTGTATGGTGAGAAATTCTCAGTCGCTTATTAAGCTTCTTCAGATTTAGCCTCTTCCTTTTTAGCAGGAGCAGCTTCAACTGGTGCGTCAGAAACGATGTCGAATTCGTAGTTGTACTCAACATTTCTGTGAAGTCTGATAAGAGCAGCAAATTTACCAGTTCTCTTGATAGTGTTACCAGGAATTTTGATATATTTTTTCTCTACAGAAACACCAGCTTTTTCTAAAGCAGCAGATAGATCAGCATTGTTGATAGATCCGAATAATTTATCACCAGCACCTACTTTTGCAGGGATAGTGATAGAAGTTTTCTTCAATTGCTCAACTACAGCGTTAGCAGCAGCAATTAATTTAGCTTCTTCTTCTTTTCTAGCTTCTAATGTAGCTTCTAAAGCAGCTTTGTTTTTAGGGGTAGCTAAAAGTGCAAATCCTTGAGGGATTAAGAAGTTTCTAGCATAACCAGGCTTTACGTTTACTGTATCAAACTCAAGTCCTAAGTTTTCTACGTCTTTTTTTAGGATAATTTCCATTGTTGTTGTCCTTTTTTAGATTTTAGATTATAGTCTAAAATCAAGTTAGAATTAATGATGTATTCAGCAACAAAAGAAGAGATTGCTCTCTTCCTTTATTTATTGTCTTATTTTAATAAGTCAGCTACGTATGGTAGTAATGCAAGGTGTCTTGCTCTTTTGATAGCAGCAGAAACTTTTCTTTGGTATTTTAAAGAAGTTCCAGTGTATCTTCTTGGTAAAATTTTACCTTGCTCGTTTACGAATTGTAATAAGAAATCAGCATCTTTGTAGTCAACGTGCTTAATTCCGTATTTTTTGAATCTACAATATTTCTTTTCAGATTTTGTGTTGATATCAAGTGGAGTAAGGAATTTTACTTCAGATTCTCCTCCAGCTGAGGCTTGTTTAGCCATTTCATCTATTGCCATGTCTTGTCTTTTTTAAAAAATAGGGTTAATAATTAAGCTTTAGCTGCTTTTACTTTAGCTCTTCTAGTTACAGCGTACTCAACAGCGTGTTTGTCAAGTTTTGTAGTAAGGTAACGGATTACTCTCTCGTCACGTTTGAATGCTAATTCTAAGTCAGCTACTACAGAACCTTCTCCTTTAAATTCAATTAAAGTGTAGAATCCGTTCTTTTTCAATTGGATTGGGTAAGCTAATTTTTTTAATCCCCAGTTTTCTTTAGCAACGATTTCGCAGTTCTTTTCTTTGATTAGATCTTCGAATTTTTTCACTGCTTCCTCCACCTGTGCATCAGATAGAACGGGAGTTAAAATGAAAACAGTTTCGTAATTGTTCATAATGTTAAAAAATTTGTTAATTATTTCGAGGTGCAAAAGTAGAAATTATATTTGTAATATGCAAGAATATTTATGAAATAATGGAGTGTTTATCGTGGGAATTTGAGTGTTGATGGTGTTTTTTGTACTCTTATCAAACGAATTTTTATTTCATGAAAACCAGAATGTATACATTACCGCTGTTGGTGTTGGGAATTTGCGGCTATTCACAGGATAGAATTGTCAGGAAAAACGGGATCTCTTTTGAGGCTGAGATTATCGAAATTGGAGCTTCAGACATTATTTACAAAGAGTTGGATCATCTGGAAGGACCTATCCATTCATTAAACACATCATGCTAAAAAAAGACCTGTAAATAACAGGTCTTTTTTATGTATCATCTTTTTTAATTATTTTTTGATCACTTTTACAGATTGTAATCCGGTTTCTGTATCAGCAGTTACTATATAACTTCCGGTAGAAAGGTTAGATAAATTAATATTGAATTTACTTTGGTTAATTTCTGAACTTAAAACCGTTCTGCCTGAAGTATCTGTAACCTGTATTGATTTTACTTTAACTTTGGAATCAATATTTAACATATCAGTTACAGGATTAGGATAGGCCTTGAATGAAGTTTCCTTTTTGCTGACTTCATTTACAGCAAGGTTGCTGGCAATTACATTAACGGTGTAATCCTCTGCCTGTCCAAACACACCGCCTTTACAAGGAAGTATGATGTCTGGGTCATTAGCAATAGTACCATATACTTTTTTTACCCTCATTCTTGTATTTCCTGGAAGAGCATTGGCCGGAACAGCAATAGAATGTACTGCCTGAACGGCATCAGTACCATCTGAATTCTGTATGGTTTGGGTAACCGGATATACTTCACCAGGTTCATTCAGAATACCATTGTGATTCCAGTCGATAAATACAACAAAGCTGTCTGTCCAGTTTCCGCCCGTATTTCCTTTTAAAGTAATGTTGTAGGATTGCCCCTGGGTAACAGTAGCGGTCTGATTAAGGAAATATTCATGGGAAACTCCGGCACCTATGGTATTACTTGTTGTATTGTTGATTCCTGCAAAATTCACTAAAGTGATAGGCTCATCAGCAGGATCACCAAAATCAGGGTCAACAAACTGTAAAGGGCCGCAATAAGAGGCTGGAGGCTGTACAAAAGTATAATCTACTTTTATATTATCAACTACCAGTATGAATTTATCAGTGCTGTTATTCACAAAAGCCACTCTTACATTCTGACCGATATAAGGTGTGAGGCTTACTGCACGGCTTGTCCACCATGAGTTTTCGCTCGTTGTGCTATACAGTTCTACCGTAAAGTCGGCAACAGTATTTCCTCCGTTAGGAGCAAGCATGACTTTATAGCCATCCGGATTAGCAGCATCCTGGGCCTTTGCATCCCAATATAACGTAGGAGATGCACCTGACACCGGTATGGTTGGAGATATCAGCCAGTCATTTGATGTCCCGACAGGAGTGTACCATGAGGTACTCATTGCTGCATAGTTACCGGCAGGGCCACCGAAATTACCATTGACACCTTGTCTGTCAATACTGTTCCATCCATTGGTTATGAAGTTTACAGCAGTGGCAGGAGTGAGTCCATCTACGTTAATTACAGTCCAGGCCGCAATGCCTTGTCCGTTTCCATCAAAATTCTCTTGAAATATTTGGCCATAGCCTAATACAGGAAGGGCAACTAATGTTGCATGAAGTAAAAATTTCCGCATAACAAATGTTTTATTTTATTGTATTCTTGGTTATGCATCAAAAGTAATGATTTTTATGGTAAAAATCAAATTTACAGTAACTTGTGGTATCTTATTGTTATTTTTTTTATTGATTTTGCGGATTTTTCCTGAGCTCTGTTAGAAAATTCGTTTTTAATACATCGTACAGAGAATGTCTGCTCACTAAGATTGAAGCAATGGAAGAAAACATCCCGGCAAGCATCAGATGAAAAATAAGGGAATGCCTGTCTGTCATTTCCAGTACAATGATTGCTGATGTAAACGGGGCTCTGGTAATTCCTGTAAGAAAAGCTACCATTCCGCCCAGAACCACTACGTTGGTTTCATTTGGTGTTAAATGAATTGCCCCTGAAATAACAGATCCGATACTAGCTCCTGCTGTAAGAGCCGGGGCGAAAATCCCGCCTGCACCTCCGGAAGTGAAAGACAGGGCAGGGCCAAGCATTCTTAAGATAGGAACATACCAATCTTCATGTTTATCTTTTGTGAAAAGAACCCGTTCCATAATTTCCTTTCCTGAACCTAAAATTTCACGATTGATGAAATAGGCGATAGATGCAATAATTAAAGCACATATAATCAGAAATACTATATTAGCCCTATCTGTTTTCAGTGTCTTCTTTTTCCATCCATTGATCTTAAGCATGATTACTGAAAGCTGGCTGGCCATAATTCCGGCTGTGGCTGCTACAAGCATGATAGGAAACATGACCATTAGAGAAACATCATTCGTTTTCGGATATCCTAAATACAAATAAGATCCGGCTAAGGTCTGAGCCGTAAGCCCGGCAATAATGACAGCGGTAAATAAAGCTGTTTTAAAGTAATTGATATGTGTTTTAGATAGTTCTTCTACTGCAAAAACAATTCCCCCGAGGGGAGTATTAAAAGCTGCTGCAAGTCCTGCTGCTGCTCCGGTCATGATCATATTCTTTTTAGAAATCTTTGGCCACCAGTCAGGAAGATATTCATTAACTTTCCTGAAAACAGAGCCTGCAATTTGAATGGTAGGACCTTCACGGCCCACAGCGCCGCCGCCGATCACCAGAACTACAGAAGAAATAATTTTAAAAATAATGATTTTAAGGCTTAAAAGGCTTCTGATCTTTCTATGCTCTTTCGGATTGGCAAGTTCTACAGCGGCCATCACCTGTGGAATACCGCTTCCTTTAGCATTGGGAGCAAATTCTTTTACCAGCCACCAGGAAAGCACAAACCCCATCGGGGCAATAATGAAAATCATCCATGCATGCCAGTCAAAGATAAAATTCATGAGATTTTCGCCCCAGGCAAATATCTGCGCATATAATACAGCAAAAAATCCGGTAATCACAGACCCTATCCAAAAAGGGATAGCCTGAAGGAGATTGTGCTTCAGTTGTTCATTTCGGATATTATCAAATGATTTTTTTACAGATTGGCGAATAAGGATAAGAATTTTCAGCATTTGTAGGTTTTGAAGGATAATTACGGTAAAATATTGATATTTATATTTCTTCTAAAAATTTTGATACCATTAAGTATTTGTCAATGCTCAGTGTCTTAGGTATTCATATTCTTTGGAAAAATCAAATAACCTGGTTACATATAATTTTCTGAAATCTAACTCCATACATAATACTTTGTCTAAAGATAAAACTATTAAAGAAAAAATCCAACAAAAAAACCTTCTGTTAAAAATTGAAGGTTTTTATTTTGAATTCTGATCGGAAGTCAGCAATATTAAAGAAAACATTTATTTTTTCTTCATCAGATCCTCTATTGTCTGGATTGCTTTTATAGCGTTGGCGTTATCAGGATTTAATGCTAATGATTTTTTATAATTCTTTAAAGCTAAAGTATAATTTTTAGCGCTGAAATACCCTTCACCTAAACTGTCAAAAGCATTTGCTGACTTTGGATTTTCTTTGGCGTTTAAAGCGAATACTCTAATGGCTTCGTCAGTTCTCGAATTCCTTAACAGGATATAGCCTATGTCATTCAATATGTTTTCAAAATTCCATTTTGGATTTTTTGCTTTTAATGAATGATAAGTTTTCTCGGCATCAGGATTGTTTTTTCTGGAAAATTCAGAGATGATGTTTTCTTCTGCTAATAGATAGTCATCAGTTAAATCTTTATCAATCATAGCCGCAATATGATTGATAATCCGATACTGAACAGGAAATAAACTGTATCCGTTAGAAATCATAATTATTGCCAAATTACGTTCCGGGTAAATTTTATAGGCGCTTACATTGCCACCGGAAAAATTGTAAGCATGTATATTGTTTACTTTACTGATGTCCCATCCATATGCAAAAACATCTTTTTTATTACCAAAATCAAAAGACTGCCACATCATTTCTTTTGTTCTTTGGTCCAGGAAATCATTTTTACTAAGATGTTGGCTCCATTTTAGGAAGGCAGGAAGTGTTATAGCCACTCCGTTGGCAGAGTGGGCTCTTGTTCCGCTTATATCTGTGGACTTTTCATATTGTTTCTTTTCCGGATTGTAGTTGTATTTTATAACACGATTAGGGATTTTTTCGAGAGCATTTGAGGAAAATACTACTTGATTTTTAGTATCTGAAAACTGATTGTTTATAATAAAATCCTCAAAAGCCATTCCTGTTATTTTTTCAATAATCATGGTAAGAAGGAAATAGTTCGTTTGATTGTATCTGAATTCATTTCCTGTTTTAAATTCCATTTTTTCTTTCGCCAGCCGCTCAATAACCTTAGCATTAGAATCATTTGCAGAAATGTCATTAAAGGCTATGAGATTAGGGATTCCCGAAGAATGGGTTAATAGATTTTTTATTTTAACTTCCTGCCATTCTATGGGTAGACTTTCAAGATATTTTGAAATGTTGTCGTCTAAAAATAAACGGCCTTTTTCAATCAGTTGAAAAGCGCCGATATTTGTCATCAATTTTGAGGTGGAATATATCCTGAACATTGAGTCTGAGCCCACCTTTTTATTGCTTTCCAGTGTTTCTGTTCCGTAATATTTCTCCAAAACAACCTTACCGTCTTTTATAACTCCAATAGCCAGCCCTGGGATCTGATTAATGGTAACCATTTCTTTTACATACTGATCAATCAGTTCAGATTGTTCAGATTTCTGAGAGGAGACCATTATGGAAATGCTTAGTGCAAATGTGGTCAGAATGAATTGTTTCATATATAATTGAGTTATGTTTCATATAAGACAATCTGAGTAATGTTCATATTACTTCTGTTCAAAAATTTACAATAAAAAAACCTCCGATCAAAAATCGAAGGTTTTATGTATTGATGAGATACTCAGCAACTATTACTCATTGCTGATTTTCATTACTTATATTTCTGTATTCAGATCCCAGTTTTCAAGGTAATCATGAACGTGTTTCAGCATCATTCCTCCCAGAGAACCGTCTACTACTCTGTGGTCATAAGAGTGAGACATGAACATTAAGTTTCTGATCGCAATTACATCACCATCTGCTGTTTCAAGAACTGCAGGCTTCTTAACGATAGCTCCAATGGCAAGGATCGCCACCTGTGGCTGAGGAATGATTGGAGTACCCATAAGGTTTCCAAAGCTTCCTACGTTAGAAATAGTATAAGTTGCTCCCTGAGTGTCTTCCGGTCTTAATTTCTTGTTTCTTGCTCTGTACGCTAAATCGTTGATTGCTTTGGCAAGACCTGAAAGAGATAGCTGGTCTGCATTTTTAATGACAGGAACAATAAGATTTCCGTCTGGTAGAGCAGTTGCCATACCAATATTGATATTTTTCTTTTTAATGATGTTTTCACCACTTACAGAAACATTGATCATTGGGAAATCCTGGATTGCTTTTACTACAGCTTTCACAAAAATAGGCATGAAAGTAAGTTTTTCACCTTCACGTTTTTCGAAGATTGCTTTGTTTTTGTTTCTCCATTTTACAACGTTGGTAACGTCTGTCTCAATGAAAGAAGTTACATGTGGAGCAATTTGTTTTGCTTTCACCATGTTTTCAGCAATGATCTTTCTCATTCTGTCCATCGGAATGATCTCATCTCCCGCAGCAGCAGTAATGGTTGCAGCCGGTGCTGAAGCCGGAGCAGAAACAGCCTGCTGAACCGGAGCAGCCTGTTGAGTTGGTTGATTTCCTCTGTTAGCAACGTAAGCTAAAATATCTTCTTTAGTAATTCTTCCCTCTAAACCGCTTCCTTTGATAGATTTCAGTTCAGTTTCGGAAATATTTTCCTGTTGTGCAATTGATTTTACGAGTGGAGATAAATAAAGATCTCCCGAGAATTCTACATTGGATGCAGCCGCAGTTTGTAAAGGCTGCTCAATAGTTTTTAAAGTTTCAGTATCCGGAGTAGCTGCCGGTGTTTCAGAGGCTACTTCCTCAGAAGCAGAACCTTCTCCTTCAATTTCTAAAATAGCAATGGCCTCACCTACTTTTGCAACTTCATCTTTATGCTTTAAAATTTTTACGATTTTTCCCGAAACTGGTGTCGGAACGTCTGAATCTACTTTATCTGTTGCAATTTCTACTACAGAGTCATCCTCTTTTACGTTATCACCTTCATTGAATAACCAAGTGATAATTGTCGCTTCCATAACACCTTCTCCCATGGAAGGAAGCAATAATTTGTATTCTGCCATTTTTGATTTTTAGATTTTGACAAATATATAAAAAAAATCGGTTTTTTTATGAAATATATAATTTTACATAAATTGAATGTAGATATTCTCGCCTACATTCAATCCAAACAGGCTTTTAGCACCGTTTTTCTTGCTGCCTTTATAGATGGTAAGCTCCAATAACTGACTGTCATTGAAGATTGCTGCAGACTGACCATGGAATTCCGTTTCCCTTTCCCAGTCCGAAACCACTTCCGTATGACTGGAAAAAATCCTGGAAAGGCTCAGATTTCTAAATTTTATGGTAAATCCTTTATATGCTTTGCTGATATTTTCAAAGAAATCTTGATTAATATTTGAGATTATATTTCCGAAATTATCAATATAAGTTACTTCACCAATAATCATTGCTTCAGATTCATTGTAAACGGCCCTTGGGAACATCAGCTGTTTGGCGGTGTCTATCTTTCTTCCGATCACTTCCGGAAGGCCCCCGTTGGCAAGATGCACTGCTGCCGGAACGAAGATATCCGTAGAAGTGAAATTAATCACATCATCAAAGCGGTTGTTCAACGTAATTTCATAAATGGCTTCCGGTTTAATATCGAAAAAGATAAGGCTTAAGAGGCCGTTATCTGCTGCCAGAAAGTAAGAACCATCAGCTTTATAAAGGATATTTTTTCTTGACTTATGATAAAAGCTGTCTACAGAAAGGATATGGATGCTTCCTTTCGGGAAATATTTGTAAGCGTTTCTTACAATATAAGATGTTTGTATAAGGTTGAATGCCTGGATATCGTGGGTTATATCAATAATATTAACCTCAGGATTTAGAGACAGAATTTTGCCTTTCACAGCGGCAACTCTGTAATCTAAATTTCCGAAATCCGAAGTAAGGGTAATAATTGACATGAGCAATTTATAGAATAGTGTAGTGTTGCAAAGTTATTTAAAATAAAAGGAAAGCCCGAAAGATTGTTGAAAAGAATTTGATATAAATTTGAAAAAAAGCTTTAATTTTAAAATCTAAAAATAAAAATACTGCATGTTTGAATTGACCTATGATCTGGAAGACATCGATGCGAAAATCTTCTATGGAGTTAATAACCAATATTTCAACTTACTAAAATCAAGCTTTCCAACGATTAAAATTACCGGGAGAGACCATTACATTTTTGCAATGGGAAATCAGGAAGCGTTAGACATACTGAAGCAAAAGCTGGATGATATTGTAAAATTTATCTCAAAAAATAACTCAATTGGACTAAAAGACGTTGAAAATATTCTAAATATTAAAGACGAAAACGAAAAACAACTGATTTTTGATCAGGACATTATCGTAAAAGGAGTTAACGGAAAAGTTATTAAGGCTAAAACCACCAATCTTAAAAAACTAGTAAAAGAAACAGAGAAAAAAGATATGGTTTTCGCCATTGGCCCTGCCGGAACCGGGAAGACTTATACCAGTGTGGCGCTGGCAGCAAGAGCTTTGAAAGATAAGGAAGTAAAAAGAATTATCCTTACAAGACCGGCTGTAGAAGCAGGGGAGAGCCTTGGGTTTCTTCCGGGAGATCTTAAGGAAAAGTTAGATCCATATTTACAGCCATTATACGATGCACTTCGGGATATGATTCCTCATGAGAAGCTGGAAGGCTTTATGGAGAAGAAAGTTATTGAGGTTGCGCCGTTGGCTTTTATGAGAGGACGTACCCTTGATGACGCCTTTGTAATTCTTGATGAAGCACAAAATACTACCCACGCCCAGATGAAAATGTTCCTTACGAGAATGGGAATGAATGCTAAATTTATCATTACCGGAGATCCAAGCCAGATTGACCTTCCGAAAAACCAGCAATCCGGGTTGAAGGAAGCAATGAGAATTCTGAAAGGTGTTAATGAGATTGGATTTGTATATCTTACGGAAGAAGATGTTGTAAGACACCCTGTTGTTAAGAAGATTATTCTTGCATATAATGATGAAGAGAAAAGATTGAGAAATGATTGATTTATAGAAAGAAAAAAGTTGTATTAACCTTTTATTAACCTTAAATTTCCTCTTAAAATTTGTTAATTTGAAAAAAATAATTAGTTTTGCAGTCCTTAAAATAAAATGTATAACTAATTAACAATGAAAAAAAATTTACTTATTGCAGCTGTAGCTGTATTGGGAATTAACGCAAACGCACAGGAAACAAAATTTGGTGTTAAAGCCGGATATTCACTGTCTACTTTAAAAATGAAGGCTGATGGCCATTCTGAAACTTCAGATCCAATGCATACATTCTATGTAGGAGGATTAGTAGAACACAAATTCGGTGATAAGTTTGGTATCCAGGGAGAAGTTCTTTATTCACCGCTAGGAGGTAAAGTAGATGAAACAGGAGCTTTTGAGGGGGATTTTGAAGGAAATGCCCGTGTGAAAGCTAAAACAACTTTCGGAACTTTATTAATCCCTGTTTCTGCAAAGTATTTTATTACTGAGAATTTAGCAGTTTCTGCTGGTGCCAGTTTTGGTATCATCCTTACAGCAAAAGCAAAATATGAAGTAACAGGAGGTGCTCAAATTCCGGGAGAATTGGCTTCAGAATTCGGAATCGGAGACAAAGTGGATGTCAAAGATCAGACTAATACTTTAAATATTGCTCCTTTCGTTGGTGCTGAATACTCTTTAGAAAACGGTTTATTCTTTGATGCAAGATATAACTACGGGGTATCTAACTTAGCTAAACATGCAGATGGAGACGGCAAATTAACCAACAGCTTCTTACAGGTAGGTGTAGGTTTCAAATTCGGAGGAAACTAATCGTAAGATTAAAAATAAAATATAGAAAAACAGGGCATAATTGGCCCTGTTTTTTTGTTTTAAAGAATATCATTTTATAGAAATATGCCCTGTGATGAAAATAATTAGTATTTTTGGAACGTAAAATTTAAACTAAAAAAATGAAAAAGCTATTATTAGTAGGTGCTTTTGCACTTTTAGGAGGTGCTGCTCAGGCACAGGAAGGTTTAAAATTAGGTGGGCACATTGGGGTTCCCGTATCTGATGCAAGCAATGTATCTTCATTTACACTAGGAGTAGACGGTGCTTATATGTGGAATATTGCTAAAGGCTTTGATCTTGGGGTGGCAACAGGGTATTCTCACTTCTTTGGAAAAGATAACTTTGATGATTTCGGATTTATTCCTGTAGCAGTTTCAGGGAAATATAAGTTCAAGGGAGCACCTATCTTTGTAGGATTAGACTTAGGATACGGAATCTCTACTAAAGACGGTATGGATGGCGGTTTCTATGCACAGCCTAAATTCGGTTACCAAATGTCTAAAGGAGAATTGTACATAGGATACCAGTCTGTAAGCAACAGACGTGACTATGGTTGGTACAGAGACAGCTGGAATATTGGGGCTGTTAACCTGGGCTACAACTTCTTTATTAAATAAGAACATGTTGAAATAATATAAAAGACTCCGGCCTTTGGCCGGAGTCTTTTATATTTCAAGCCTGAAAAATATAGAATATTTGCTGCAATAGCTCTCTATATCACTTTGAATGATAAAAACTGGCCCCGAATTATAAATATTTGTTTAATTTTAACCCGTTGGTTTCTTAAAACTTAACATTTTAACAAGATTGTTTGGGCTAAATTTTCTCAAATTATGCTGATTTTGCGAAAACCGCTAAATTTTAAAAAGTAAATATATTTACCTCTGATTAAGGAATTGTGATTTTTTTATTCATAATATTGTGAAAAACACAAAAGACTCTCTTTTATATGATTTATTTTTGTAAAGCCCTAAATTTTAACAATGATATTAATCACATTAACAAATTTTAATATTAGTGGGGACCACTGTAAATTTGCCCTCAGAAAGTATTAAAATTTTTTAAAATGAAAAAAATATTATTAGCGGGTGCTGTTGCACTTTTCGGATTATCAAATGCTCAGATTGCTAAAGGTACTACATACGTTTCAGGTCAATTAGGGTATTCTCAAAACGAAAATAACAATAACGATACTAAAATCGAGAGCTTCAAAGTTCTTCCAACTGTAGGTTATTTCGTTAACACTAACTTAGCAGTAGGTTTAGGTGTAGGTTACAAAAACGATAACACTAAAGTAACTACTGAAACTACTGTTGGAGGTGGAACTTTGGTTGCTGAAAAGAAAAATACAACTTCTGCATTCGTAGTAGCTCCATTCGTAAGAAAATACTGGACTTTAGCTGATAAATTATACATCTTCGGTCAATTAGAAGTTCCTATGGAATTCGGTCAGTACAAGCAAGAAAGCGAGTCTACTTTAACGACTGGTTCTACAGTATCTAGAACATCTACTTCTGATAAAGCTAACTATACTTCAATCGGAGTTAACGTTAAGCCAGGTTTAGATTATTTCTTAAACAAAAACTGGTCTATCGAAGCTACTTTTGGTGAGTTTGGTTACAACACAAACAAATTAGATGTAGACGGAGCTAAGAGAGTAAACGATTATAAATTCGGATTGAATTTATCTTCTGTAACTTTCGGAGTTAAGTATGTATTTGCAAAATAATAAACAAAGCATATAAAAAGAAGCCCTGAGAATTCTCGGGGCTTTTTTGTATTTTTGCGGACATTTTTTAATATAATAATCATGAAAAAAATCTTATTAGCATCTGCAATTGCTTTATTTGCAGGGCTTAATGCACAAACTAAATTTGGTGTAAAAGGAGGGTATGCTTTATCAACATTGAATTCTAACAGTGATAATTTTGAATTTGAAGGCTTAAAGGCTAATCTGGAATCAAAATCCGGCTTCTATGTTGGAGGATTGGTTGAGCATAAATTCAATAATAAGTTTGCATTGCAGGGAGAAGTTGAATATGCAAATCTTGGTGGTAAGGCTGTTGTGAGCGCTAATGGTGTAAAAGTTACAGAAAAACTTAATTTTAACAGAATTGTGATTCCTGTGTCAGCAAGATATTATGCAACACCGGAATTAGGGCTTTATGCAGGGCCATATGTGAGTTTTAGAACCAATACAAAGGTGAAGATGGAGGTGAGTGGAGCGCCGTCAAATCAGGAAGCTCTACATGAAGGAGAAAAATACCTTGAAAAATACTTTGATGATGGTCTTAAATCTACAGAGTTCGGTTTGTTCTTAGGGGCAGATTATACTGTTTATAAAGGACTGTTTTTAGATGCACGTTATAGTTTTGGCTTGACGAATATGATTAAGAATCCTGTAGATGGTGAAAAGCTAAAAATGAATTTCTTGCAACTTGGTGTAGGATATAAATTTTAATAACTTAATTAATAATCATGAAAAAACTACTATTAGCAGGTGCAATAGCACTTTTCGGGCTTTCTAATGCCCAAATGACTAAAGGAGACTGGGTAATCAGTGGGAACACAGGTATGGGTTTTAATAACGCTACAACAACTGTAAAAGCCAGAGGTAATTCTGTTGACGGACCTAAAGTGAACACATTTTCAATTATCCCTTCTGTAGGTTACTTCGTTATAGACAAATTAGCAGTGGGTATCGACTTAGGGTACGTTAATACGACTACTAAATATCAAGGCATTAAATCTACCAATTCTACGTTCTCCATAATGCCTACGGCTACTTATTATTTTACAAATTCCAGTAAGTTCGTACCATTCTTAGGAGCTGGGATCGGGTATGCATCTAATAAGACAAAGTATTCTTTTTATAAGGATATCAATAATGAAGGGCTTGATCCTTTGTTGATGCGCGATACGGAGACTACTACCGATGGTTTGGCATGGAAAGTAAAAGGAGGAGTAACATATATGGCGACTTCGTCTTTAGGGGTTAATTTAGGGATTTCCTATGACCAGTTTTCAAGTAAAGAAACTATTATGAATACAGAGGTTAAAACAAATGTTAAGACTTTTGGGGTTAACGTTGGTTTTTCTTATTTTATTAAGGGGAAAGCTCAGAAATCTGATAAATAATAGAGCTGTTTAAAGATAGAAAACAAAAATCCGACTCAAATCTGAGTCGGATTTTATATTCTGATTACATTATTTCCGGACTATTTTCCAAACATTCCACCCATTCCAGGCATATTTGGCATCTTGCTCATCATCTGCATCATCTGCTTTCCTTGAGGTCCCTGCATCATCTTCATCATTTTACCCATTTGGTCAAATTGTTTCATCAATTGGTTTACATCTTCAATTTTTCTTCCTGCTCCTCTTGCAATTCTGTTTTTCCTCTGCGTATTGATGATAGAAGGTTTTCTTCTTTCTTCCGGTGTCATAGAGTAGATAATGGCTTCAATATGTTTAAAGGCATCATCACTGATTTCTACATCCTTGATGGCTTTACCAACACCTGGGATCATTCCCATCAAGTCTTTCATATTACCCATCTTTTTGATCTGGTTGATCTGCTTTAGGAAATCATCAAAACCAAACTCGTTTTTAGCGATTTTCTTGTGAAGTTTTTTAGCTTCTTCTTCATCAAACTGCTCCTGAGCTCTTTCCACTAAAGAAACAACGTCTCCCATTCCCAGGATTCTGTCTGCCATCCTTTCAGGGTAGAAAAGATCAAGGGCTTCCATTTTTTCACCTGTAGAGATAAATTTGATAGGTTTTTCAACTACGGAACGGATCGTTAAAGCAGCACCCCCTCTGGTATCACCATCTAGTTTTGTAAGGACAACCCCGTCAAAGTTCAAGGCATCATTGAATGCTTTAGCAGTATTCACGGCATCCTGACCTGTCATGGAATCCA
Source organism: Chryseobacterium bernardetii (assembly GCF_003815975.1). Lineage (NCBI taxonomy): Bacteria > Pseudomonadati > Bacteroidota > Flavobacteriia > Flavobacteriales > Weeksellaceae > Chryseobacterium > Chryseobacterium bernardetii. Next base: position 4,156,493 of record NZ_CP033932.1, on the reverse strand, counting down.
CTACAAATAATGTTTCCTGCGGCTTGATGAAATAATGTACGGATTTGATCTCGTTCATCATCTGCTCGTCAATCGCTAAACGTCCTGCAGTATCCACAATTACTACATCATGGTTGTTAGCTTTTGCAAAGTTGATTGCATTTTCAGCAATCGTAGAAGGGTTAGTAGCACCTTCTTCAGTATAAACAGGAACATTAATCTGTCCTCCTAATACCTTCAGCTGGTCAATTGCAGCAGGACGGTAAACGTCACACGCTACCAACAAAGGTTTTTTATTTCTTTTTGTTTGTAAATAATGAGCCAGTTTTCCGGAGAAAGTAGTCTTACCGGAACCCTGAAGACCTGCAATAAGAATTACAGATGGCTTTCCGGAAAGGTTAATTCCTTCCTGGGAACCTCCCATCAGGTCTACTAATTCATCGTGAACAATTTTTGTCATCAACTGTCCCGGAGTAAGGGATGTAAGAACATTTTGGCCTAATGCCTTATCCTGAACCCTTTTAGTAAGATCTTTTGCAACTTTATAGTTAACGTCGGCATCTACCAGTGCTCTGCGGATTTCCTTTACGGTTTCCGCCACATTGATTTCGGTAATTTTTCCACGTCCGGAAATATTATGTAATGCCTTATCTAATTTATCCTGTAAACTATTAAACATATTTATTGTAAATTATAGGTTTGCAAAAATAAGGAATTTTTAAGAAACCTGAGTATGATAGACTTAATATTATAAGGATTTTGATTAAAGCGGGAAGATGGACGTCTTCTCAGCCGATAAAGCCAAATAGGTTCTGCTTGATGAATAATAGTAATAAATTTCGCAGGTAGATTTGATGGGGAGATGGAAAGGGGAGTCTTTGAGATAGGAGGGAAGTGAATAAGATTGTTTCAATAATATATTTTTTAAAAATAAGCGTACTCTGGATTATTTTTAATAAAATGAACTGAATCGTGGCTTTTCATAATAGTAACTTCCATCGTCCCACTTTCAGCTTCCTTCCTTATATATAACAAATCTTTTGTTTCAAAAATTATAATCCTATTTTTGCAGCATGAATTTTCTTGATAGTTTCATTATAGTATTATTAATATCCCTGCTTAATATAATAGTATATATAATATTTAAAAAGTATTTGTACGGTAAACAGGATGCGGGAATGAAATTTCTCGTTATCAACCTTTCTAAAGATCTTATCTGGCTTATTGCTTCCTTAATCATAATAGAGAAGACTAAAGCCAATTTTCTCTTTATAGTGATCTGTTTTCTTGTTGCATCATTCCTTATTTATTTACCCATAATAAAACTCATTAATAAGTCTTGATTTTTTTGATGATAAAAATCAATTTTTAGTATTGGTAAAGTTTAATAAAATCGATATATTTGCACACGATTAAAAAAGAGATATGAACAGAAAAATTTCTTCATTATTTTTCGCATTTTTATTTGTGTTTATAAGCAGTTTAGCTTCTGCTCAGCACGAATCTGAAGGAGAGAAATCAGCGGAAAAAGTAGAGAACAAAGAAGCGAAAGAAGGCTTCAATGCGACCACGATGATCATGGAGCACATTGGTGATTCTAATGAATGGCATTTATGGACTACAAAAGATGACAGTGGTGAAGAACATCACGTTTCTATCCCTTTGCCTGTTATCATCAAAGATAATGAAGGCTGGCATACTTTTCTTTCTAGTAGTATTGCTCACGGACACGAACATGATGGGTATACTTTAGAGCACGGACAGGTAGTCTCTACTAAAGGTGTTGAAAAAGCTACATTGTTTTCAATCATCAGTGGAAAGCAAAAATCAAACGAAGTGTTTTTTGATCTTTCAGTAACAAAAAACGCAGCTTCAATGTTCTTGTCAGTAATTTTTATGGCAGTAGTGTTCATAGGAATGGCAAGAAACTATAAAAAATCACAACTTCCAAAAGGTATTGGAAAATTCATGGAGCCAGTAATTGTGTTTATCAGAGACGAAGTGGCTATTCCAAACATCGGGTCTGTTAAATATAAAAGATATATGCCTTATTTATTAACTGCATTTTTCTTTATCTGGATTAACAACTTATTTGGATTGATTCCTTTCTTCCCTTTCGGGGCAAACCTTACAGGTAACATTGCAATTACAGCTGTATTAGCTATCATTACATTATTAATTACACTATTCAGCGCAAATAAAGATTACTGGAAACATATCTTTATGCCGCCGGTTCCAATCTTATTGTACCCAATTATGGTTCCAATTGAGATTATCGGAATCTTTACAAAGCCTTTCGCTTTAATGATGCGACTTTTCGCTAACGTTACTGCGGGACACATTATGATCTTGGCGATCGTTTCATTGATCTTCATTTTCAAAACTCCATTATTAGGATTTGCATCTGTACCATTAGCATTATTCGTTTCAGTACTGGAATTATTGGTAGCAGCACTACAAGCATATATCTTCACTGTACTATCCGCACTATTTATCGGAATTGCAGTTGCAGAGCATGAACATGAGCACGGTCACGAAGAGCACGCTCACTAATTAAAAGAAAGAATTTAAAAATAATTTTTTAACTAATATAATTTATTTATTATGGATTTATCAACAGGAGCAGGATTAATTTACGTAGGTATCGGTTTAGCAGTACTAGGTGTAGGTCTAGGTATCGGTAAAATCGGTGGTCACGCAATGGACGCTATCGCTAGACAGCCAGAACAAGCTGGTAAGATTCAAGGAGCAATGCTTATTGCTGCTGGTCTTATTGAAGGTGCTGGTCTTATCGCGATCATCTTTGGTGCTTTCATCAAGTAATCTATCCTCAAAAAACATTCTTAGCAGTAAAGCGGTTGGCTGCTGCTAAGAATTTTAAAAAACAATCCATAAAATAACATTTAAAAAAAGAATTTACAGATATGGGAATTATTGAACCTGGAATTGGACTTTTGTTTTGGATGACCCTTACTTTTGTTATCCTATTATTTCTTCTAGCTAAATTCGCTTGGAAACCAATTGTAAATGCTGTTAACGAAAGAGAAACTTCTATTGTTGATGCATTAAACCAAGCTAAACTGGCTAAAAAAGAGATGGAAGATCTTAAAGCTGATAACGAAAGAATCATTCGTGAAGCTAAAATCGAAAGAGATGCTATCCTTAAAGAAGCTAGAGAAATTAAAGACAGAATCGTAGGTGAAGCTAAAGACGTTGCTAAAGCGGAAGGAGACAAACTTATCGAAGCGGCTAAGCAAACTATCAACGCTGAGAAAAACGCTGCAATGGCAGACATCAAAACTCAGATCGGTGCTTTATCTGTAAACATTGCAGAATCTATCTTAAAGCAAAAGTTAGATAACACAGAAGCTCAAAACGAATTAGTTCAAAATTATATCAACAAATCTAACCTTAACTAAGAATGCTTACATCTAAAGTAGCGAAAAGATACGCACAGGGTTTACTTGATTTCACTAATGAATCAGGTCAGACAGCTGCCGTATTTTCTGAAATGAAAGATGTAGTGAAGATTATGGCTGAATCTAAGGATTTGAACAAATTCTTCCTTACACCTTACATTGATGCAAAAAAGAAAATAGAGGTAGCAAACGAAATTTTCAAAGGTTTATCAGCATCTTCCCAGAATTTGATCAGATTGGTTATTAAACACGGACGTGAAAACCAATTAAAAAATATTGCTCAGGAATTCATCAACAAAGTTGAAGATATCAACGGTGTACAGAGAGTAACGCTTACAACAGCTACTCAGCTTTCTAAAGAGAATATTGATCAGATCCTAAGATCTACCAACCTGGTGAATGCCAATTCAAATTTCGATTTGAAATTAATTATCAACCAAGATATTTTAGGTGGATATATCCTGAGAGTAGGAGACCAGCAGGTAGACGCGTCTGTAAGGACCAAATTGAACCAAGTTAAAAAAGATTTCCAATTAAATTAAGAAAAACAACCATACAATGGCAGAAATAAATCCGGCAGAAGTATCTGCGATCTTAAAACAGCAATTGGCCAACTTCGATACTCAATCAAACGTTGAGGAAGTAGGTACAGTTTTAACCATCGGTGATGGTATTGCTCGTGTATACGGGTTAGAAAACGTACAATACGGAGAGTTGGTGAAATTTTCTAGTGATGTAGAAGGTATTGTACTTAACCTTGAAGAAGACAACGTAGGTGTTGCTTTATTAGGTGAAAGTAAATTAGTAAAAGAAGGGGATACAGTAAGAAGAACAAACAGAATCTCTTCTATCAAAGTAGGAGAAGGAATGTTAGGAAGAGTAGTAGATACTCTTGGTAACCCTATTGATGGTAAAGGTCCTATCACAGGAGATTTATACGAAATGCCATTAGAAAGAAAAGCTCCTGGAGTTATCTACAGACAACCGGTAACTGAGCCTTTACAATCAGGTATCGTTGCGATTGACTCTATGATCCCTGTAGGAAGAGGACAGAGAGAGCTTATCATTGGTGACAGACAAACAGGTAAAACTACTGTTGCGATCGATACGATCATCAACCAAAAAGAATTCTTTGATGCTGGTAAACCAGTATATTGTATATATGTTGCTATCGGTCAGAAAGCTTCTACGGTAGCACAAATCGTTAAAACTCTTTCTGATAAAGGAGCTTTAGCATATACTGTAATCGTTGCAGCTAATGCATCAGATCCAGTTCCAATGCAGGTATACTCTGCGATGGCGGGTGCTGCTATCGGTGAGTTCTTCAGAGATACAGGTAGACCAGCGCTTATCGTTTATGATGATTTATCTAAACAGGCTGTTGCTTACCGTGAGCTTTCTCTACTATTAAGAAGACCACCGGGCCGTGAAGCTTACCCTGGAGACGTTTTCTACCTTCACTCAAGACTATTGGAAAGAGCTGCAAAAGTAATCGCTGATGACGAAATTGCTAAGCAGATGAATGACTTACCAGAGTCTCTTAAGCCAATCGTGAAAGGAGGTGGTTCATTAACTGCTCTTCCGATCATCGAAACTCAGGCAGGTGACGTTTCTGCGTATATTCCTACAAACGTAATCTCTATTACAGACGGACAGATCTTCCTGGAGTCTGATCTATTCAACTCAGGGGTTCGTCCTGCAATTAACGTAGGGATCTCTGTATCAAGGGTAGGAGGTAACGCTCAGATCAAATCAATGAAAAAAGTATCTGGTACATTGAAACTAGACCAGGCTCAATATAAAGAATTAGAAGCGTTCGCTAAGTTCGGATCTGACCTTGATGCTTCTACTTTAGCAGTAATCTCTAAAGGAGAAAGAAACGTGGAGCTTCTTAAGCAGCCGGTTAACTCTCCGCTTCCGGTAGATAGCCAGGTGGCAATGATCTATGCTGGTACTGAGAACTTATTGAGAAATGTTCCATTGAACAAGATTAAAGAATTCCAACACGAGTATATCGAGTTCCTAAGATCTAAGCACCCGGATACAATGGCTGCGATCAAAGCTGGAAAAATCGATAACGATATTACAGGTGTTCTTAAGCAGGCAGCTAACGATTTAGCTTCTAAATACAACTAAAAAAATTCAATGTTTAAGGTTTAAAATATAGCGTTTTAAGCCTTAAACTTTAGACCTTAAACTTTGAACCCAAATTAATGGCAAACTTAAAAGAAATACGAGGCAGAATTACGTCAATTTCATCTACGATGCAGATTACACGTGCTATGAAAATGGTTTCCGCTGCGAAACTTAAAAAAGCACAGGATGCAATCGTAATGTTAAGACCTTATTCTGAAAAATTACAGGAGCTTATCCAGAATGTAAATTCTAGCTCTGATCCTGACCAGGTTTCTGTATATGCTCAGAAAAGAGAGGTTAAAAGAATACTTTTCATCGCTGTTACTTCAAACAGAGGTCTTGCAGGAGCTTTTAACTCTTCAATCGTAAAAGAGCTTAACCAGCAGTTCCAGAACAATTCTAGATATGAGATTGAAGTACTTCCTGTAGGTAAAAAAGTATATGATGCAGTAAGAAAGAGCCGTACAGTATATACTAATGGAAGTTCTGTTTATGATAATTTGAATTTTGATGTAGTTGCTAACATTACAGAAGGTGTAATGACTAGCTTCAAAGAAGGTAAGTTTGACGAAGTTTATGTTATTTATAACAAATTCGTTAATGCAGCTACTCAAGAAGTAACTACAGAACAGCTTCTTCCCATCTCAATGCCTGAAACTACTGAACCACAGGTAGAAACAGATTATATCTTTGAACCTAATAGAGCTGAAATCCTTGATAATTTGATTCCAAAATCAATTAAAACTCAGGTTTTCAAAGCGATCTTAGATTCAGTAGCATCTGAGCATGGAGCGAGAATGACAGCAATGCACAAAGCAACAGATAACGCGCAGGCTTTAAAGAACGATCTTGTGATCTTCTACAACAAAGCAAGACAGGCAGCAATTACCAACGAAATCCTGGAAATTGTTTCCGGAGCGGAAGCTTTGAAAAATTCGTAAAGAATTATTTTAACATACAAACAAAAGCATCGATCTTATCGGTGCTTTTTTTTGTTTCTAAAGGTTGAAAAACGCAATTAAGCACCAAAAAAACAATCTTTTCATGGACAAACAAAGTCTGTGTCCAATTATTTTTTTTATCACAAAAAAGACAGGTTTTAAGAGGTTGTTTTTTTACTCAGAAATTCATCTATTGAAATAATCTATCTAGGATTCAGGTTATTTTTATTTTACATATCTTTGTACTTAATAAAATTTATACAACTTCTAAATGGACTCGGACATAGTCAGGCTTTTGCTGGCCTTATTTCTTGTTTTACTAAATGGCTTCTTCGTAGCCGCAGAATTTTCAATTGTTAAAGTTCGTTACTCTCAAATCCAATTAAAAGCCGCAGAAGGGGATTCTATGGCAAAACAGGCAGAACATATCATCAAGCATTTGGATGAATATCTTTCTGCTACACAGTTAGGTATTACATTGGCTTCCCTTGCCTTGGGTTGGGTAGGAGAGAGCGCCCTACACCATATTGTTGAAAATATTTTCCACTCATTCAATGTGAACATGAGTGAAGCTTCCATTACTTCGGTAGCATTAATAATCAGTTTTGTATTAATTACCATTATGCACATTGTATTTGGTGAGCTTATCCCAAAATCTATCGCGATCAGAAAATCTGAAGCCACTACAATGGCAACAGCTGTTCCGTTGAGAGTTTTTTACACGATTTTTAAACCGTTTATCTGGTTGATGAACTCTATGTCAAACGGTTTCCTTAGGCTGGTTAAAATTCACCCTGCTTCAGAACAGGAAATCCATTCTACTGAAGAACTGCAGCTTTTAGTAAAGCAAAGTGCAGACAGTGGTGAGATTGAAGAAGAGAACTATGAGATCATTAAAAATGCATTTGATTTTACAGATCACTCTGCAAAACAGATCATGGTTCCAAGACAGAATATTACTTCCATTGATTTTGAAGAAGATATTAATGAAATTATCAATAAAATTATGGACAGCGGGTATTCCCGTATTCCTGTTTATATTGATTCTATTGACAATGTGATCGGTATTTTCTATACGAAAGAGATTATAAGAGAATACGTGAAGAGAAAAGGAGCTTTAGATCATGAAGACCTTAAAGATCTTATGCGTGATGCCTTTTTCGTAGTGGAAAGCAAGAAAGTTTCAGATTTATTGAAGATTTTCCAGCAGAAAAAACAGCACCTTGCCATCGTTATTGATGAATTTGGAGGAACAGAGGGAATTATTACCCTTGAAGATATTCTGGAAGAGCTTGTAGGAGAAATTCAGGATGAAGAAGACGAAGAAGAAAAAATTGTTGATAAAATTGCAGACAATACCTATTGGGTACAGGCCACGCAGCCTCTGGATGAGATCAATGAATTTTTACCTAAAAGGCTTCCTCTTTCTGAAGACAGTGAATACAACTCATTAGCAGGATTTATTCTTTATGAATTGGAAGATATCCCTGAAGAAAATCAGGAATTTGATCTGGATGACTATCATTTCAAAATTCTGAAGATGAACAATAAGAGTGTGGAACTGGTGGAACTGATATATCAGGAACCCAATGCTATTGATAATTTAGCAGAAAAAATTGGTGAAGTTTAAAACAATTAAGAATGAATTTTTATAATACGATTAAAGATTACGAAGATCCGAAACGTCAGTATGAAGAAGAAGTTCTTGTATTGGATGATACGGATGAAGTTTACAAACTGGTGCTGCATAATGATGATATCCATACTTTCGATTATGTAATTGATTGCCTGATCGAAATATGCAAGCACACATTAGAACAGGCAGAACAGTGTACAATACTTGTTCATTATAAAGGCAAATGTACCGTAAAAACGGGCTCACTGGATCTTTTGAAGCCTATGCACGAAAAATTACTTTCACGCGAATTAACAAGTGAAATCGTATAAAATAAACCCCGGCCAATATTGGCCGGGGTTTTTTGTGAAATTTTTTATGAATATTCCAGGATGTGCTATTTTCATTCAGAAAAAGGAGGCATCTTATTACTTAAACATTCTAAAGTTTAAGGCTAATTTTATGTTCCTAATAATTATTGTAACACAGGGTTTGCAAAGTTATTAATTAAAAGCGTAAAAGCTCCGTTCGCAAAGTCGTTAGCACTCAGCCAAAGAGCTTTTGTTGGGTTCATTGCTGAATGTAATGCCCTTACGAACGAAAAATATTTATACAATTTTATAGCCCCTTGCGTATTCCTCGCGTTTTAAAAATAAAAAAGATCAACTTTTTCTCTTCAAATCCATTCAAATTTAAATATTGTCACAATTTTTGAGACTCATTACTTTAACTTCAGGATATACTTACTCAATTTCACTCCCTGCATTGCTACATTTTATCTAAAATAGTATATTTGTACCAACTATAAAGAAACAAAAAACAATGCTTGTAATAGGAATTGCCGGTGGGACAGGATCCGGCAAAACTACAGTTGTTGATAAGATACTTCAGCAGCTTGATATCGAAGGAATGAATATCCTTTCTCAGGATAATTATTATCACGACAACCAGGGGCTTACACTCACAGAAAGAGAGGCTTTAAATTATGACCACCCGAAGTCGATAGATTTTGATTTACTGATAAAACACGTAAAAGCTTTAAAGAATAATGAGCCGATAGAACAGCCGATTTATAGCTTTGTAACCCATTCCAGAACAGGAGATCATGTTACTGTAGAACCTAAGAACGTATTGGTTGTAGAAGGAATTTTGGTTCTTACCAATAAAGAATTACTGAAAGAATTTGACCTGAAAGTATTTGTTCATGCAGATTCTGATGAAAGGCTGATCAGGAGGATCAGGAGAGATACCCAGGAAAGAGGCAGAGATCTGAGCGAAGTACTACACCGTTATCAGACCACTTTAAAACCAATGCACCAGGAATTCATTGAGCCATCTAAAAATGAGGCGGATCTTATTATTCCTAATATGAAACAGAATTCCGTAGCGATTGATTTTTTAACTACTGTTATTAAAAACTCGTTGAGAAAACATTAAAAAAATGGAAGAAAATAACCTTATCAAAGACATTCAGCCGAAATCTGAAACATTCAAACTTATCCAGAAATATGTGTTGAATAAGTATACCATTACGATCTGCCTGTTTTTGGTATGGATGATTTTCTTCGATAAAACTTCATTTCTTGTAATTAATGAACTGAACGGTGAGATTCATAAATATGAAGAGCAACTGGAGTATTACAAAAAAGAATATGAAAAAAATGATGCTTTTTATAAAAAACTGATGAACAACAAATCAGAAAAAGAAAAGTACGCAAGAGAAAACTATTTTATGAAGAAACCGAATGAAGAAATCTTCATCCTGGTAGTAGACAGTACAAAAGTCGCTAAAAAATAAATAGCGTGGAAAGCGTCAATAGTGAATGGTAAGTTGGGGTTTAATTGAAGGATACTATTCACTTGCGAAGCAAAATTCACCATTGACAATTCACCATTTAAACAAAACTAATGTCAGATACAGCTACACTTCCAAATTGGGAAAATTTAGTAAAAAAACAGCTTAAAACAGAAGATATTTACCCTATTCTGGAAAAAGAAAACCTGGAAGGGATAGAAGTAAGGCCATTCTATACAGAAGTTAAGAAACCTATGGCAAACCTTCCGAGAGTTGAAGAAAGTACCCATTTGGTAGCCAGATATCATGAAAGTCTTGAGGAAGAAGTATTTGCTTTTTTACTCGATCAGAATGTGGAAAATCTGACTGAGAAAACCATCTTTATCAACAATAAAGAACTGGCAGGGCATATTACGCCTCAGGATGAAGACCAATATTTTTCCTTAATTGATGTTTTCAATGAAAAGAATGCCGTTATTGACGATCAATTGGCAAAAGAATTATTGGCAAAAGGATTTAGAAGAAGTATTTGTGTAGATATTTCACTTCATCAGAATGCAGGTGCAGCTATCTATCAGCAGTTAGGAATTGCTTTGGCAAAGGCAAAAGAACTGGCAGAGGTATACGGAACTGAAATTTTCAATAAATTAATCTTCAGAATTGCTGTAGGGGGAAACTATTTCTTCGAAATGGCCAAATTAAGAGCCTTTAAAATGGTTTTTAACCAGCTTTCCAAGGAGTATGGTCTGGATGAAGTTCCTTATATCTTTGCAGAAACTTCCCTTAGAAATAAAGCTGTTTCTGACAATGAAAATAACTTAATCCGTTCTACACTGGAGCTGGCTTCAGCCATGATTGGCGGTGCAGATGCCGTTTTTACAAACAACTATCTTGTAGACAGAAGTACGGATAACTCTGAAGAGATATCTTTCAAACAGCAGATTGTATTGGCTTACGAAAGTATCATCAATGTATTTGAAGACGCAGCTAACGGGAGTTACTATGTTGAAGATATCACACAGCAGATTGCAGACAAATCATGGGCATTATTTGTTGAAATAGAAGAAGCAGGAGGCTATCTTGAACTTTTAAAACAAGGAATTGTTCAGAAAAAGATCTATGATCATGCTGTTAAAGAACAGCAATGGATCGAAGAAGGAAAAATAAAGCTGATAGGAGTGAATTTATACCCTAAATTAGACGTTAAAAAGTCTGTTGCTGATCTTTACAACGAAAAAGAAATAAAGGCGGTTCGCTGGGCTGAAATGTTTGAGTAATGAAAGAAAAACTGATCGATTTATTTGAATACACCTATCATTTCAATGCTGAGATGATTAAAGTTATTGCTGAGAGCAGAGCGCTTGTAGATGATAAAACAATCAGTCTGATTAATCATACTCTTAATGCACAACAGATCTGGAATGCCAGGATACTGGGAGAAACTACGTTTGAAGTCTGGCAGATCAATCCTTTTGAATCTCTGGTGGAAATCAATCATACTAATTTTCTTAAAAGTATAGATATTATCAGGAATTTTGATCCGGATCAAAAAATAGAATATCAGAATTCAAGAGGAACAAAGTTTGAAAACACTATTTTTGAAATGCTTTTTCATGCAGTCAACCATTCTACTTATCACAGAGGGCAAATTAATTCTTTGCTTAAGCAGAGCGGCTTGACCCCGCTATTGACGGATTACATTTTCTATAAGAGATAATTTGATTAAATAATCATTTGCGAACAGGATTTGTGTAGGTCTATAAAACACAAAATGTAAATGTTATGAAAGAAAATGAGATAAGTTTTTATATTTTTAGAAAAGTAATAGGAAATTTAGACTAATATTCTAAAATGACCACAAATGATACAGATTTTCGCAGATGATTGCACATATTTTTTAAAAATTTCCAATGATTATCTGCGTTCAGACACGTAAGAAATGAAACATAAGCATCTAAATAAATCAAACATAAACATTTGTGAAAATCTGTGTCATCTGTGGTTAAATTAATAAACAAGGAAATCCAAAAATACATCAATGCAAATCTGAATACAGATTTACACGCATTACTGCTGAAAAAATCTCCTTTTCCTGAAGTATCGATGCAGGAAATAGTGCAGCAGATCAAAGGAAAGCAGGTTGCGGAAAAAAAGTTTCCTTTCTTATTGAAAGAGGGAATTGTTTTTCCACCGCAGCTTAATCTGGAACAGTCTTCATCAGAAAAAACGGCTCTTTATAAATCTGAAATTTTAAGTGGAAATACATTCATAGACCTTACAAGCGGTTTTGGTATTGATGCCTATTATCTGTCTCAAAACTTTGACGATATTACTTTAATAGAGCAGAATACAGAACTTCTGGAAATTGTTGAACATAATTGGAATATTTTGGGCCGTCGCGCAAAATTTATCAACAGAAAACTAGAGGACTTCCTAGCTGAAAACAAAGAAAATTTTGATGTTATTTATCTGGATCCGGCAAGAAGGGACCAGAATAAAAATAAAGTCTTTCTTTTAGAAGATCTTTCCCCGAATATCCTTGAAATCCAGAAGAAATTACAGTCTATTTCCAGTCTGGTAGTCATTAAGCTCTCACCACTGATTGATCTTAAATATCTTATTTCAGTGTTGCCGGGTATTTCACGGATTGATATTATTGCGGTGAAAAACGATGTGAAAGAAGTTGTTGTTTTCCTTTCCAATGAAAATACTGGGAAGATGATCTGCAACTGTGTAAACCTTGAAAGCGGAGAATCTGCCTTTAGCTTCATATTTGGGGAAGAAGAAAATGCCCAATCGGAGTATTCCGAACCTGAAAAATTCATTTATATTCCCAATAATTCAATTTTGAAAGCGGGAATTTTCAATTTAATTTCTGAAAAGTGCAGAATTAAAAAGTTGCATCCTAATACTCATATTTATACCTCTTCTGAAAAGATTGATGATTTTCCGGGAAGAGTTTTTGAAATGGAAACCGTTGATTCTAAAAAGATTAAAAAGAAAGAGCAATACAATATTATTTCAAAGAATTATCCCTTAAAACCCGAAGAAATTAAAAAGAAATACGGATTGAAAGATGGCGGAAATGACTATCTTATTTTTACACAGTCCAAAAAAGGGAAAATTATTTTAAAATCAGTATAAAAATGTTGCCAAAAGAAACAGGATTTCTTAATTTTGGGCAATCAAAAATGAGAGCAGGAAACCTTCGCTGTTTAGTTCACAGAATAGACTAAAATAATGCGGTTCCGTATGATATTAATAAAAAATAAATTTTACATATGAAAAAATTAGTTATATGTTTAGCGATTGCAACGGTAGCGGTAAGCTGTAAAAAAGTTCCGCAAGGTGGAAGCAAAGCTGTTTTGAAACTTGAAGAAGGAGTGGAAAGATATTCTGATGATCATCAGGGTGGAGAAGCTCATGCTACCCATGAAGCGGCTGCTGAACACAAGGAAGACGCTGCAAAACCAGAAGCTGCTGCTCCTAAAACAGACAGTACTGCTGCTGCAAAGCCTGCTGAAAAAAAAGAAGAGGCTCCAAAAGCTGAACACTAATTATTAGTATACCATATAAAAATGCCCTGCTTCTTTGCAGGGCATTTTTTATTTTTAAAGATCATTGATGGGCGGGTACCTGGAAATATCTTTTTCTTTAGAAAATCCTGTGTTTTTACTTGGCCCAGCGGTGCATTTTTTTTAATTTTAGCAAAATAAAATTTTACAATGCAAGAGACATTAAATTACATCAACGAAAACAAGCAGCGTTTCGTGGATGAATTATTTGAGTTATTGAGAATTCCTTCTATTTCTGCAGATCCGGCGTATAAAGATGATGTATTGAAGTGTGCAGATGTATGTGCAGAACACCTTAAAAATGCAGGAGCAGACCATGTTGAAATATGTGAAACTAAAGGTTACCCTATCGTTTTCGGAGAAAAAATTATAGACACTAACCTGCCAACGGTATTGGTTTACGGGCACTATGACGTACAGCCGGCAGATCCATTGGAATTATGGAGAAAACCTCCTTTTGAACCTTATATTGAGAAAACAGAGCTTCACCCGGATGGAGCTATCTTCGCAAGAGGAGCTGCAGATGATAAAGGACAGTTCTTCATGCACCTGAAAGCGTTTGAAGCGATGATGAGAACCAATACACTTCCCTGCAACGTTAAATTTATCCTGGAAGGAGAAGAAGAAGTAGGATCTGTAAGCTTAGGAGACTTTGTGAATGAAAACAAAGAAAAATTATCCTGCGATTGTATTCTGATTTCAGACACACACATCTATAGCAACGAACAACCAACTGTTACAACAGGTTTAAGAGGATTAAGCTATGTGGAAGTAGAAGTGGAAGGACCCAACAGAGACCTGCATTCAGGACTTTATGGTGGAGCTGTCCCAAACCCGATTCACGTATTGTCAAGAATGATTGCGAACCTTATTGATGAGGACGGGCATATCACTATTGACGGGTTCTATGATAATGTTGAGATCGTTTCTGATGCAGACAGAACAGAAATGAATAAACTGAAGGATAATCCTGAAGAATTCAAAAAGTCAATCGGATTGAGTAATATTGAAGGGGAAAAAGGATATACAACCTTAGAAAGAGCTTCTATCCGTCCTACTTTAGACTGTAATGGTATTTGGGGAGGATATACAGGCGAAGGCGCTAAAACGGTAATTCCTTCCAAGGCTTTTGCTAAAATTTCAATGCGTTTGGTTCCTTATCAGACCCCTGAAGAAATAACAGAAAAATTCACAAAATATTTCGAAAAAATTGCTCCGGATACAGTAAAAGTGAAAGTAACTCCTCACCACGGAGGAATGCCTTACGTATTACAAAGCGATACCAAGGAATTCTTAGCGGCTAAAAAAGCAATGGAAACCGCATTTGGTAAAGAAGTATTACCGTACAGAAGCGGGGGAAGTATTCCGATTACAGCCATGTTTGAGAAGGTTTTAGGAGCTAAATCAGTACTGATGGGATTCGGATTGGATTCTGATGCCATCCACTCTCCAAATGAGCACTACGGATTATTTAATTTCTATAAAGGAATTGAAAGTATTCCGTTGTTTTTTGAAAACTATTCAAAATAAATATTGAACTGCATAGTATATATGTTTAAGGCACTTCTCAGAAGTGCCTTTTTTATGAATTGTTGACACGTAATAAAGTAAAGAACAAACTTTAAAAAAGACTGTTATGAAAATTTTTATTTTAGATTTAATTAGAATAAGAATAAAATACAGCCTGTAAGCAGTTAAATTCATTGATAATAAAAGCTTTACTTTTTATTTTCTGTAGAGTTATTTCACTATTCAAGGAAAGTTTATATTTTTAATACAAACTTGAAACTAATGAAAAAAATCTACTCAATCGCATGTTCTTTGTTAGCTATGTTTTGCTTTGCCCAACAGGCAGTGTCATTTGAAGATAACGAAGGGTTTATAGCCGGAAATATTCACGGGCAGGGAGCCTGGATAAGCACTCCAACAGGAGGAAATCCAGAAAATGTCATCCATCAGACTATTAGTACAGATAATGCCACCGATGGCAGCAGTGCTCTTAAGATTGTCAGGGAATCAGTTTATGGGGTTCAGACAGAGCCTGTTATCGGAGGATTTTACAACCTGGCGGTCCCTCTGTTCAGCAACCATTTTTCTGTTTCATTTGATATTAATATGTCTCAGCTTAATGGTTCCGTATTTGGATTTCAGGGAGTAAATAATATCAATGAACAAACTATTATAAGAGTAGATTTTGATAAAACAGGAATTATAAATATTTTAAGCAAAATTTCAGGTGTACAGAGTATAATTTCTACCTCTGGACTTTGGCTCCCTGGGACATGGTACAGATTTAAAGTGGTAGGTACAGCTATGGATATAAGGTATTATCTTAATGATACTTTAATTTATGCAGAAGCTGTTAATGGCCCTCTTGCAATGGATCAACTGAGGTTTGTTCATAATAATGGGCTGGGCATCGCTTATTTTGATAATATCAAGATCAATAATGAACTGCTGCTCTCTGTAAAAGAAGCAAAGGCAAATGCTGAAACATTCACTGTATATCCTAACCCTGTAGAAGATATTCTTTATATTAAATCCAAAGAAAAAGCAGATAAAATTGAAATATATGATACCAGCGGAAGAAAAATGTCTGCAGATTTAAATGAAAATCAGGTAAACGTTAAAAACCTTGATGCGGGAAGTTATATTATTAAGATTGTAACAAAAGTGGGTAAAACTACGGGGAAGTTTATCAAAAAATAATACCTGATAAATCTTAGCATCTGTAAAGCGCTCCAATTGGGGCGTTTTTGTTATTTTAGAGAAATAAATTTGGAAGCATATGTCAGAAAATAAAACAGCATATATAACAGGTGGAACCAAGGGAATAGGTTTCGGGATTGCAAAAATTTTGCTTGAAAATGGAATTTCAGTAGCATTTTCAGGAAGAAAAAGAGAAGACGTTATGAAAGCGGAAGAAGCACTTAAACAGTATTCTGATAACGTCCTGGGAATTGTTTCTGATGTGAGAAGCCTGGAAAGTGAAGCAGAAGCAGTAAAAAATACCATTGAAAAATTTGGTAGGCTGGATTATGTGATTGGCAATGCAGGATTGGGAATATTTAAGCCCGTAGATGAGTTGACTGCCCAGGAGTGGAATGATATGATAGAAACTAATCTGACCGGTGTTTTTTATACCTTAAAAGCTTCAGTAGAGGAACTGAAGAAGACAGAAGGATATTATATTACCATTTCAAGTCTGGCGGGAGCTAATTTCTTTGAAAACGGAACCGGTTACAATGCTTCAAAATTCGGTGTTGTAGGATTTACACAGGCCGCTATGATTGATTTGAGAAAATATAATATCAAGTCTACCGTAATTATGCCGGGATCTGTTGCCACTTATTTTAACGGAAATATACCTTCTGAAAAAGACAGCTGGAAGATTCAGCCGGAAGATATGGGGAACCTGATCTTGGATATTTTAAAGATGAACCCGAGGGTTTTACCTAGTAAAATAGAGTTTAGAGCAACAAAACCAGCGAAATAAGTACATCTAATGTATTGAATAATAATTTAATAAGTATTATGCATGCATAATATATTTTTTATTTATATTAGCAAAAATTAATTCAGCTAAAATCACCACATAAAGTGCTGTGATTTTCTGTCTGGAAGAGAAAAATAAAATAGTACACATGAAACCGTAAGGTTACATATGACCAGATAAAAAAAATTAAGAACAACATATGAAAATATTAGTTTGCATTAGTAGTGTTCCGGATACTACTTCGAAAATTAACTTTACAGCAGATAAATCTGCTTTCGACAAAAACGGAATTCAGTGGGTAATTAATCCGCTTGATGAATTTGCGTTGACAAAAGCGGTTAAACTTCAGGAATCTCAGGGAGCAACAGTAACAGTAATCAATGTAGGTGATGCTGCTACTGAACCAGTAATCAGAAAAGCTTTGGCAATTGGAGCTAATGATGCAGTAAGAGTAAACCTTGATCCAAAAGACAGCTACTCAACAGCAAAAGAAATTGCTGCTGTAGCTCAAAACGGAGGATATGATCTGATCCTTTGCGGAAAAGAATCTATTGATTATAATGGTGGTTCAGTACCAGGAATGGTCGCTCAGTTATTGAACCAGCCTTTCGTAAACGCATCAGTAGGATTAGACGTAAACGGAAGCGAAGCAACTGCAGTAAGAGAAATTGAAGGGGGAAAAGAAACTATTTCTGTTAAATTACCAGCAATTATTGCAGGTCAGAAAGGATTGGTAGACGAAAAAGACCTTATCATTCCAAATATGAGAGGAATTATGTCTGCAAGAACAAAACCTTTGCAGGTAGTAGAACCAACCTCTTCAGAAGTTAAAGTTCAGGGAGTATCTTATGACAGTGTTCCTCCAAGAGCTGCTGTGAAAATGGTTTCTCCGGACAATCTGGATGAATTGGTAAGATTACTTCATGAAGAAGCTAAAGTGATCTAATCTTTAAATTTTTCAATCTTTTAATTTTTAAATTTAAAATAATGGCAGTATTCGTATACGCAGAAAATATAAACGGAGTTTACAAAAAAGCAGCTTTTGAAGCAGTTTCTTACGCTAAAGCAGTTGCAGATAAAGCAGGAGATACCGTTACAGCGATCTCTGTAAACCCTACTGATTCTTCAGATTTATTATATAAATATGGAGCATCAAATGTTATCAACATCAAAGACGAAGGTCTTAAGAATTTCTCAGCTAAAGCATTTGCACAGGCTGTAAACGAAGTGGCAAACGGAAATATTATCGTTTTCCCTCATACTACAGACGCTTCTTCAGTAGCTCCAATGTTAGCGGTAATGAAGAACTATTCTTTAATTACCAACGCATTAGAAGCTCCAGAAAGTCTTTCACCTTTCCAGGTGAAGAGAAAAGCATTCTCAGGAAAAGGATTCATGCATGCAAAAGCTGAAGGAAACGGAGTAATTATTACCGTTTCTCAAAATGCTTTTGGTGTTAAAGAAAATGCAGTATCAGGTTCAGAAGAAGTGAAAAACTTATCTGTAGCTAATGATGATACTAAAGTAATTTCTCACGAGCAAAGTTCTGGAAAATTGGACCTTAAAGAAGCTGAAATTGTTGTTTCTGCAGGTAGAGGGATGAAAGGTCCTGAAAACTGGGGAATGATTGAAGATTTAGCAAACGTTTTAGGAGCGGCTACAGCTTGTTCTAAGCCTGTTTCTGACATCGGATGGAGACCTCACACAGAACACGTAGGACAGACAGGAAAGGCTATTGCCCCTAACCTTTATATTGCAGTTGGTATTTCAGGAGCAATTCAGCACTTAGCCGGAGTAAACTCTTCAAAAACTATCGTAGTGATTAATAACGATGCTGAAGCACCTTTCTTCAAATCTGCTGATTACGGGGTAGTAGGTGATGCCTTCCAGATTATTCCTGCGTTAACAGAGAAAATTAAAGCAATCAAAGGATAAAATTTAATGATGAATAGTCGATTCGTTTTGCTTACCGGTGTTTGGGAAATGTAAAGTTCACTTACGAAGTAAAATTGACGATTGACGATTCAAAATTCTTCACCATACAAATAAAAGCTCGGCTTTCCGGGCTTTTATTTTTGTGCAAAAAAGTGAAATCACAACAAAAAATTAATCTATATTTGTAGCTATGGATTATAAGCAGCTAATTATTCGCGGAATATCGTACAGCCAGACTCAATCGGGGGCGTACGCATTGTTACTGGAGCATGAGGAAACACACATAAAATTACCTGTTGTTATAGGAAATTTCGAAGCTCAATCTATCTCTCTCGGACTGGAAAAAGATATCCATCCACCGCGCCCTCTTACCCACGACTTATTCTCAAAATTTATCGTATCGGCCAATTATGAGTTGGTTTCTGTAATCATTTACCAGATTGTAGATGGGGTATTCTTTTCAAATATTAACTTTAAAAATAAAGTTACTGATGAAGAACTGATCCTTGATGCAAGAACTTCTGATGCCGTTGCCATGGCCGTAAGATTCGATGCACCCATCTTTACCACTCAACAGGTTCTGAATGAAGCCGGAATCCTATTGGAACTGGAAGATGTATCAAGAGAAGAGCAGACGTTTTCAGAAACGGTACAAACTGAAGACAACTTAAAATCCCTTTCTATGGAGGAACTTCAGAAACTACTGGATGATGCCGTTAAAGAAGAAGACTATGACACCGCCCTTGAAATTCAGGAAGAAATCAAGAGGAGGAAAAAGAAAATTGACTAAAAGAGATACTTTATATAAAAATGAATTTAAAATTACGACTGACCATCCTCAGTTTTCTCCAGTTTTTTGTGTGGGGAGCATGGCTGATTACGATGGCAAACTTCTGGTTTGGTACTAAACATTGGGAAGGAACACAGTTTGGAGCTGTTTTCGGAACAATGGGAATTGCTTCTATTTTTATGCCAACCATAACTGGAATTATTGCAGACCGTTGGGTAAACGCTGAGCGAATTTTTTCAGTATTACACATTCTTTACGGGGCTATTCTTTTCATTTTGCCACACTCTGCAGATCCTAATTCCTTCTTTTCGGTGATGCTTGTTGCAATGTGTTTTTATATGCCTACTATTGCTTTGGCCAATTCAATTTCCTACACTATTTTAAAGAATAATAATATGGATGTAGTGAAAGATTTCCCGCCAATCCGTGTATGGGGAACTATCGGTTTTATTGTAGCCATGTGGATCACTAACCTTAGCGGTAATAAAGCAACAGAAGGACAGTTTTATATTGGTGGAGCAGTAGCCATATTCTTAGGGATCTATGCCCTTACTTTACCAAAATGCCCACCGCAGAAACTAATTGATAAAAACTCTCCTTTGTCAGAACAATTAGGATTAAATGCCTTTAAGCTTTTTGGAAATTATAAAATGGCATTGTTCTTCCTGTTTTCTATGCTTTTAGGAGCAGCACTTCAGTTAACAAATGCTTATGGAGATGTATTCTTAAGTGAATTTGCTCATTTTCCAAAATATGCTGATTCATTCGTAGTACAGAGATCTACTATCATCATGTCTATTTCCCAGGTTTCTGAAACCCTTTTTATCCTGGCAATTCCTTTTTTCCTTAAGAAATTCGGTATTAAAAAAGTAATGTTAATGTCTATGCTTGCATGGGTATTAAGATTTGGTTTCTTTGCATATGGCGTACCGGATGGTTTTGGTCTGTCTTTAATTATACTTTCATGTATCGTATACGGAATGGCTTTCGATTTCTTCAATATTTCAGGCTCGCTTTTCGTAGAGACAACTACAGATAAAAAAATCCGTTCATCAGCACAAGGTTTATTCATGATGATGACCAACGGCTTTGGAGCTGTTTTTGGCAGTTATATTGCAGGTTGGGCCATTGATAAATTCTTTACCCACAAGTTTACAACAGCTACAGAATTGTCAACATATCTGGAAACAACGCCGGATAATCCTACATTCCTGGAAATTTTAAAGAATAGCTTTAATGCAGTTGTCAATAAAGATGGAACACTTTCTTCTGCAGTAATGGTAAAAGACTGGCACCAGATCTGGCTTTCATTTGCGATGTATTCATTAGTGCTGGCAATATTTTTTGCTGTTTTATTTAAACATAAACATAAACCTGAAGATGTTTCTTCAGTGAAGCATTAATCATAAAATCATTAAACAATAAAAAATTGCACCTTCTTACAGAGAGTGCAATTTTTTATTTTTAACCATTTGATCGTCAAGCTAAACTACTCATAAGCATAAAATGGGATTCAAAAATTATCATAACGGTAATTTGGTTTTTGTAATTAATCAATATAATCGCTATTCTATTGATTAATATTCAATACTGGAAGTTTTTTATTGTGACTAATGATTGTTAGGGAGTGGAAATGCCCGTTTGGTAACAGATGATTTGAAAATGTGTTTTTTTTTGTATTTTGGCACTTTAGTAAATATGAAAAATATACAGTTATTAGGATTGTTATTAGTGGTTGTAGGAAGTTTTCTGCCTTTGGTACATGTACCCATCATAGGAAACTGGAATTATTGGAAACTAGACCACTATTTGGCTATAGCATGCTGGATTTTTGCTGCATGTGCCGTTTTTGGAATTGTCAATAACAGTGCAAAAATCGTTAGGTTTTTTGGAATCCTGCTTATTCTGTTATTTGCATTCACTCTGGTGGCTGTTAAACTACAGTCTTTAGATTACTTCAGCTTTTTGCCCTTTAAATCATGGAGGGAAGCTTTTGCAGGAATTGTGAAGTTAAAGTGGGGTTGGATTGTAGAATTTCTAGGAGCCTTTTTAATGGTTTTTGCAGGAAATAGTAAAAAAGTAAATCAACGAACTCAAATATAATATGAACCTTTTAAAAGTATCTTTAGCTGGGGTATTATTGTTGATGGCTGTTCAGGTCAAATCCCAGAAAACAGAGCAGAAAAAACCGGATAATCCTGTAAAATGCGCCAATATAAAAGAAGGTAAATTTCTAAGGGCTAATTATCCTGAATCCATCTGGCATATGACTATTAAAGGTAATATTCAGACTGAATATTTTAATAATGGAAAAGATTATATAAAATCTACCCTGGTTTTTATTGATGACTGTAACTATAAGTCAATTGTTATGGAAAAGTCAGATAAAAATGATCCTGCACAGATTGGAGATGTTTTCAATAATAAAGTGATAGCCACTCAGGATAATCTTTTAAAGATCAATATAAAGATTGAAGGCTCTCAATTTGATGTGGTATACATAAAAGTTAAATAAGTTTAATGATAAAGATGAAGTTTAGGCTTCGTTTTCGCTAAAATAAAAATTATATACATGAAAGAAGTATTCATTGTTTCCGCAGTAAGAACACCTATGGGGAGTTTTATGGGAAGTTTGTCAACAGTTCCGGCTACTAAACTGGGAGCTACTGCTGTAAAAGGAGCATTAGATAAAATTGGTTTAGATCCTGCTAACGTTCAGGAGATTTATATGGGAAATGTGCTGCAGGCAGGAGAAGGCCAGGCGCCGGCTCGTCAGGTAGCATTAGGAGCAGGTCTTTCTGTGAATACCCCTTCCACTACAGTAAATAAAGTATGTGCTTCAGGGATGAAGGCTGTAACAATGGCAGCACAGGCAATTAAAGCTGGAGATGCAGAAGTAATTGTTGCAGGAGGTATGGAAAATATGTCTTTGGTTCCTCACTATTATAATGCAAGAGTAGCCACAAAGCTGGGCGATATCAAAATGCAGGACGGAATGGTGTTGGATGGGCTTACAGACGTATACAACAAAGTACATATGGGAGTATGTGCAGAAAAATGCGCTGTTGATTATAACATTTCAAGAGAAGATCAGGATAATTTTGCTATAGAATCTTATAAGAGATCTGCAAAAGCCTGGAGCGAAGGGAAATTCAATGACGAAATCGTACCGGTTTCCATCCCTCAAAGAAAAGGAGAGCCTGTTATCTTTGCTGAAGATGAAGAGTACAAAGCTGTAAACTTCGACAGAATTACAACTCTTCCTACCGTTTTCAAAAAAGAAGAAGGAACAGTAACAGCTGCCAATGCTTCCACATTGAATGATGGGGCATCTGCATTAATCCTCGTTTCTAAAGAAAAAATGGAAGAATTAGGATTAAAACCATTAGCAAAGATCGTTTCTTATGCTGATGCAGCTCAGGAGCCTGAAAACTTTACAACAGCTCCGGCTAAAGCTTTACCTATTGCTCTTAAAAAAGCAGGACTGGAAATATCTGATATCGATTTCTTCGAGTTTAATGAAGCTTTCTCGGTAGTAGGTCTTGCTAATAACAAAATCTTAGGATTAGATGCATCTAAAGTAAACGTAAACGGAGGTGCAGTAGCATTAGGGCATCCACTTGGAAGTTCAGGATCAAGAATTATTGTCACATTAATTAACGTATTGAAGCAAAATAATGCAAAATACGGCGCAGCAGCTATCTGCAACGGTGGTGGCGGAGCTTCTGCAATTGTGATTGAAAATATCTAATATTCTGTTTCAGAGTATATTGCCATTAAGGAATTGATAATTTTTTTAAAATCTTATCCATTTCTTAATGGTTTTTTTATTTTTGTGCTACTAATATTTATTTGAAATGTCTGAAACTGAGAATCGACAGCCCAACAACATAAAGAATAATCCGAAGATTATGAAAGCCTGGGCGGTATATGACTGGGCCAACTCTGTGTATTCCCTGGTTATTACTTCCACTATTTTTCCCATTTATTACTCTATTCTTACCACTGCGTACGAGAAAAAAGAATATGTGACGGAAACCAAAAAATGGATTGATGTCCCGGTAAGACATGCCATCAAAATTTTCGGGAACGAATACCAGCCGGATGCAGTGTACGGATATTCATTAACCATCTCTTTCTTTATTGTAGTATTATTGTCTCCGTTTTTATCCTCGCTGGCGGATACCATCGGAAATAAAAAATCATTCCTGCAGTTTTTCTGTTATCTTGGGGCAACATCCTGTATGGGATTAGCGATGTTTACAGGAATGCATAATGTATTTTTGGGACTCTTATTCAGTATTACAGCGAGTGTAGGTTTCTGGGGAAGTTTGGTGTTTTATAATTCCTTCCTTCCGGATATTGCAACACCGGACAGGCAGGATGCACTTTCTGCAAGAGGATATGTTTATGGATACATTGGTTCCGTTGTATTGGTGGTAATCTGTTTAGTACTGATTCAGGTTTTTGCTAAAGGAGCAGCACAGCAATTACTATTTACAAGAATAAGCTTCCTGCTGACAGGAGCGTGGTGGTTTGGGTTCTCCCAATATACCTTCAAGCACCTTCCTCAGTTTGGAGATGTGAAAGACAAGCTTCCTAAAGATCTTGTATTATTAAACTATAAGAATATCTTCAAAAAACATGAAGAGCAGGGTGGGTTCTTTGAAGTATTAAAGGATAACATGAGTTTTTACAAGGATATTGCCAAAGAAAGCTTCCACGAACTGTATAAAGTAGGCGGTGAACTTTTCAAGGACAGAAACCTGAAATTCTTCTTATCCAGTTTCTTCTTTTACAGTGTGGGAATGCAGACTATTTTCCTTATGGCCACCTTATTTGGAAAAAGTGAAATTAACCTCGCACAGGATAAACTGATCGGAACGCTTTTAGTAATCCAGATTGAGGCCATTATAGGAGCCGTGATCTTCTCAAGGTTATCCAAAAGGATTGGAAACAGAAACGTTATTTCTATTGCTATCTTCTTATGGATCGTTGCCTGTATTTGGGCCTATTTCCTGAACAAGGAAAATCCGACAGTAGAATATCAGTTCTATGGAGTAGCAGCAGTAGTGGGATTGGTAATGGGAGGTCTTCAGGCCATGTCAAGATCCACTTATTCAAAACTACTTCCTGAAAACTCTATGGAAAACACCACCTATTTCAGTTTTTATGATGTATTGGAAAAGATAGCGATCATTATTGGTACATTTATCTTTGCAACATTAATTGAGCACTTTAATAATATGCGGATTGCAGCCTTGTCTATGACATTATTCTTTGGCGCAGGATTGATATTGATCCGGTTCCTGAAGGTTAAAATGAGAAAAGACAGAGAAACACTATAAAAATTAAAAGACGTTATTTTAACGTCTTTTTTTATTTTTTAACTTAATATTAATTTCTGTCCACACAATGGCTAAACTATAAATTAATACAGAAACTTCCTGAATTTGGTGGATTTTTTGTATATTTATATAGAGTTTAAGTAAAGCAGAACCAGAAAAATGATAATTCGGTCCGGGTTTTGCTTATATTCAGCGGAATAATTTTTAACTTTGCAAAAAGATTTATTGTCAATATGACCAACCCTTTATTTTATGCAAAAATAATCCTGTTTGGAGAATATGGAATGATTGAAGATTCCCAGGGGCTTGTTGTACCTTACAGCTTCTACAAAGGAACCTTAAAATTTTCAGACCTGGCTTCAGAATTTGAGCTTAATTCAAACAGGCATCTGCAGAAATATTCAGAATTTCTTACAACGCTTGATCTTTCAGATGACTTTACATTGGATATTGAAAGTTTCAAAAAAGATATCGCCAACGGGCTTTTCTTCGATTCTAATATTCCACAGGGATATGGAGTAGGAAGCTCAGGCGCTTTGGTAGCTGCTATTTTTGAAAAATATTCAATCAGCAAACTGAATCCGGACAACATATCTAAGGAAAATCTTAAAAAATTAAAGGCTGTTTTTGGTGAAATGGAGAGCTATTTCCACGGAAAAAGTTCAGGAATGGATCCATTGATTTGCTATATGAACCTGCCTATCCTTATTGAAAATAAAGAAAATTTAGACAGAGTATCAATCCCTGAAGGACAGGAAGGAAAAGGAGCTATTTTCCTTATTGATTCCGGAATTACAGGAGAAACAGGGCCTATGATTCAGATTTTCTTTGAAAAAATGAAGGCAGAAGGGTTCCGTAAAACGCTGAAAGAAGAATTTATCCGCTACAACAACGCCTGTATAGAAGCATTCCTTAAAAAAGATATGAATCCTTTCTTCAGAAACCTGAAAAAGCTTTCTCACTGGGCATATGAACATTTCCGTCCCATGATTCCTGAAAGTATTTTTAATATCTGGAAAAAAGGACTGGATTCCAATGCTTATTACCTGAAACTCTGCGGAAGCGGTGGTGGAGGCTATATTTTAGGCTTTACCCAGGACTATGAAAAAGCAGAAAAAATGCTTGATGGCTTCCAAAAAGAAGTGATTTACAGATTTTAAACAGGTTGGAAATGAATTCTGAAAAAGAAACTTTCCAATCCAAAAAATATATCTCAAAATCTCTATATTACAGATTTTCACAATTCGTGGGCTTTTTGCTTGGAGCACGTTTTTTTGTAGCTGCCCTTCTTACATTTGCCCTTTACGTTTCTACATTTTTTCTTTTTAATCAGGAAGAATCCTTCAGAAATTTTGTCTTTGATTTCAAAGTACACGGTATTATTTTCTGTACCGTCCTTACGATTTTAGCAGGTGGAATCATCAATCAGTTCTATGATCTGGAGAAAGACCATATTGTAAAACCCTTCAGAACCAGAATTCAAAGCTTCATTAAGCAGAAGTATTTCCTATATGCCTATTTGGGGCTTAGTGCAATTTCGTTAGGAGTAGCCTGGATGATCTCACACAATGTTTTCATCTTTTTTGTAGTGTATCAGTTTTTTATGTGGCTGTACAGTCATAAGCTAAGCAGGATTTTAATTCTGAATAATCTCACTTTTGTAAGCCTCACTTTATATCCTTTCTTTGGGATGATGGTTTATTATGAGACCTTTTCTAAGAAGGTTTTTCTGATGGCTGTTTTTCTTTTCCTGATTCTTTTATGCATAGATATTGTAAAAGATACCCTTACCAGAAGTGTAGATAAAGCATTTGGTTACACTACCATTCCCAATTATTTTAAAAGCAGAAATACGAAGATTATCCTTATCTCTTTACTGCTCATAACGATGGCAGTTTCTATGAAAATTATTATGAAAACCGGGGTTACAGGATTTATGGCTTATTATTTTGCAGGAGGTCTTTTTGTGATGATTCTTTGTATTTACCTCTTTTTAAATTCCACCCGAAAAAGCAACTTCCTTACACTTAATATATTACGATTATGGGTTTTTGTAGGAATTATAGCAATGCTTTTAAACGGAATTGAACACAAATTATAATAAAAATTCTTTAAATAAACTCAGGTTATTATTACCTTTGCGTAACTAAATTTAATAAATAGGAATGCCCATTTTTAATGATACTAAAGTTGCATTTGCAGACAAGACAGATGCACAGTTGAGAAAGGCTTACTGGATGTTTAAAATGATTGAACAGCCCGCTCTTACCAGCCTTGGAACATCCGTTCTGAATTTTACAGTACACAACAACTTTCCGTTTGTTACCGGAATTGTAAAAAACACTTTGTTTGAGCAGTTCTGTGGCGGAGAAACCCGCGAGGAAAGTATGAAGGTAGTAAAACAGCTTTTCAGGAGAGGAGTTGGAAGTATTTTCGATTATTCCATTGAGGGGAAAGAAGATGAAGAAACTTTTGATGCAGTATGCAAGGAAATCAAAGATATCGTAAGATTTTCAGTAGGAAACCCGGCGATTCCTTTTATTGTATTTAAACCTACCGCATTCGGAAGAATTGATCTTTATGAAGCCGTTGGAAAAGGAGCAGAGCTTACTACCAGCCAAAAAGAAGAATGGGAAAGAGTGGTAAGAAGATTTGATGAAGTATGTGCACTTTGTCATGAAAATGATAAAAAAGTGATGGTAGATGCAGAGGAAACCTGGATGCAGGATTCTGCAGACCAGCTTTGTGAAGAAATGATGGAGAAATATAACCAGGAGAAACCTATTGTTTGGAACACAATCCAGATGTACAGAACAGGAAGGCTGGAATATATGGAAGCACACCTTCAGAGAGCAAGAGAAAAGAATTATTTTATCGGGTATAAGATCGTTCGTGGAGCTTATATGGAGAAGGAGAGAGCCAGAGCGGCAGAAAAAGGATATGCAGACCCGATTCAGCCTACCAAAGAAGCTTCTGATAAGAACTATAATGCGGGAATTGACTTTGTAATGAATCACCTGGATAAAGTGTCTGCATTCTTTGGGACACACAATGAGATTTCTTCCGAACTGATTATGGATAAAATGAAGTCCAAATCTTTAGAAAACGGAAACCCACACGTTTATTTCGGACAACTTTACGGAATGAGTGATAATATCACCTTCTACTTGTCTGATAAAGGCTATAACGTGGCTAAATATCTTCCATATGGGCCTGTAAAGGATGTTGTGCCCTATCTTACAAGAAGAGCCCAGGAAAACACCTCTGTTGCCGGCCAGACCGGAAGAGAACTTGGACTGATCAAAAAAGAGCTGGAAAGAAGAAAAAAACAATAATAATTGTTGCTAAAACAAAGGAAGGCCTGCGCAGAATATGCAGGCCTTTTTATTTGAGTTATTTTAATAAAACACCTTATTTATTAAATATTTTATAAGTTGATTAGAATTTCTGGAATTAGTAAATAAAAACATATTGGTGTTTAATATTAATTATACGTTAAAATAATCTAATTTTTATTGCAGATTTGATTTTTAATTTTTATATTTGATAAAGTGATTAAAAAACTAATGCATGAAAAAAACTGGTACGGCTCCATTATTATGTGACAGATTCTTTTGTCTGAAAGAGCCTTCAAAGACCGATTCTTCAAAATTCCCGGATACAGTAATTCAATAAGTAAAAGAGATTAAAATGTATCTCAGGAAATGTCAAATTTTAAAAAATAAATAAAGCAAATAGCTTTAGTTTTCTTCTTCAAATATTTTTTAGCCTGACCTTTTCTTGGTCAGGTTTTTAATAATTTTACTTTTAGTATTTGACCTTTGCCATTGCTAATAACTTTGTATCAAATTAAGATTACTTATAAGAGTTTTTGTTTTTACTTCTGAATATATTTCTGAGTAAATTTTTTGTTATTGATATAACTGATAAGATTTACGGTTCAAAACTTTCAAATTTTCCGTTTTCGTAGAACAGAACAATACGTTTTATTTTATTGGTTTGATTTCCAATAACTTGGCTTAAAATTTCTTCAGGTGAATTTCCTAATCGCTGAGAATCCGATATTTTTTCTGAAGCCTTATCTTGGGCCGGTATAACCGATTCTCCAGGAGATGCCACAGGAAGCTCAGGTTCTGCTTCATCGGCCCCGAATTCATCATCTTCATTTATCATAGTAAAAAGGTCGGGTAGAGGTGTGGTTCTAACCTGATCTTCTTCAGGCTGTTCTTCCTGTACTTTTGTTTCCGGTAACTCCGGCTTCAGCATTTCGCCTTCACCCGTAACCAGCCAATCCCAAAGAAGCTCAGGGAAACGGGATTTTATTTTTATGATAAACTCTAATGATGGTT
Organism: Chryseobacterium bernardetii; assembly: GCF_003815975.1. NCBI lineage: Bacteria > Pseudomonadati > Bacteroidota > Flavobacteriia > Flavobacteriales > Weeksellaceae > Chryseobacterium > Chryseobacterium bernardetii. The sequence goes on along the minus strand of NZ_CP033932.1, from coordinate 4,127,115 downwards.
TATTTCTTCCGGATGTAATATGCGAAATTGAGGAGCGCTGCACATCAATCTCATCTGCAAATTCAGATGGGGTAAGTCGGGAGTACTCTATAACTTTTGAAATTCTTTCATTTAAACTCATAAAAATAAGCCTTTAATTATGTTACAAATGTAATCTTTATAATTTACAAAAGCAAAATACAAATGTAAATAAACTTAAAAAATATGAATATACAAATGTAAATAAATTTCAATTAGTTGTTTTATAGTATTTTACGGTTAAATTACAAATGTTAGTTATTATTGTGACCAATATATTATATCAAGAATAAGATCTAGTCTTAGGAATGTTTTTCTGTTAAATGAACTTCAAAAATGGGTTAATAATGTAAATTTTAACTCTTTTAAAGGCTATTTTAGATGACTTATTCTCTATTTTATTCTATTTACAATGTTAATCAATAATATTTATACCATTCGCGAGTAAAATGCCATAATATAGCTTATAATACTATATAATAGACATCAACACTAATTTATAACTGTAAATTACTTCTGTAAACGTGCTTTATTTTTAGTTTTTTAGATAGATTTTAAGAGTAAACTTTCCTAAATAAATAAAATTAGTTCTAGCTAACTTTCGGTATCCTTTTAAGCGCTAAGTTTATTGCAATTTTTGATGGGTTGGACTAATTTTTTGTATTTTACATTTGTATAATGATGTTTATTACTATGTTCTCCACATTTTATTTGTTTAAAAAATACATACCCATTTGGCCTAAAATAATCATTTATCTACTTCAAGTATTCTTAAAAATAGTATTTAGATAAATTTCATAACTGTTTGAAATTAAACATATTAATTATTAACTATTAAATTATTCGCAATCCACAATTTTATCAACAGACATTTTGTCAATAGTGCCTGTTTAACAATGTTACTTATGTTAATGCATTAAAGGGAAGTAAAATGCATCATTTAACTTTTGTAAACCACGTTCTGTTTACAAAAATTCCTTTAAATTTTCCTGTTTTCATGCTGTTTACAAATGTTATTGCTTATTGTATGCTTTAAAATGGCTAAATTTGATTCCAGTAAATTATTTTCCAGCAATGAATTTTGAACATATCTATTCTCCAACTCCCGATTTCTCAAATCGCTATATTTCCCCTGAAAAATTATTTTCTTACCTACAGACGAATCTCAGCGATTATATTCAGGAGATCGGTACATCCTATTTAGAGAAGCCTATTTACCAGTTAAGCATCGGAACCGGAAACATCCAGGTATTGGCCTGGTCACAAATGCACGGAAATGAATCCAATGCCACACATGCCATGCTTGATCTTTTGACAAGTCTTGATAAAGCTCCCGGGATGAAGGAAGATTTATTCAGTAAAATCAGACTGGACTTTATCTTTATGCTTAACCCTGACGGATCTGAAAGATGGACAAGGCTGAATGCATCAGATATTGACCTTAACCGTGATTTTCATAATGAAGCAAGTAAAGAGATTAAGTTTCTGAAAAAAGCAGCAGCTTCTAAGAAATATGATTATGCATTAAATCTTCATGAGCAGAGAACCATTTTTACTACAGATGGTATTCATCCGGCTACTCTTTCTTTTCTGGCGCCTTCTGAAAATGTAGAACGTACCATTACGGAAAACAGGAAAAAATGTATGGCTGTAATCGGAAGTGTTTATACTCATTTAAAAGAAATGATCCCTAACCAGATTGGTAGATATTCTGATGAATTTTATCCGACTTCTACCGGTGACAATTTTATAAAAGCAGGAATGCCTACAATATTATTTGAAGGTGGACATTTTGTAGATGACTACACAAGAAAAGGAACCAGAAAATATTATACAATTGCTTTATATTATGCATTGAAAGCAATCAGTGAATTGAACTCAGATATTACAGGATGGGAAACTTATCTGCAGATTCCGGAAAACAAGGAAACCCATTACGATATTATCTATAGAAATGTAAGATTGAATACAAACCATGAATGTATCTTGGACATTGCTGTTCAGTATAGAGAAATGAAAGAGGATGGAAAAGATGAGATTTCTTTCATTCCTTTTGTGATGGAAGCAGGGGATGTGAAAAAAAGAAAAGGATGGCTGGAAGTAGATTGTACAGGAAAGAAATTTATTTCTGTTAATAAATATCCGAAGCTGGACTCAGTAGTGGATTTTACAATAGAAGATTAACAATTTCGGCAACCCAACGGGTTGCCGAAATTGTTATTTATGTATTTCCACAAGAAAAATCAAACGAGTAATAAAAGTAGAAAATTTTAGTTTTAGAAACTAGGAAATGATAAATGGTAAATTGTCTTTTCCTTAATTTTTAAAATTTGCGTAATCTGCAAAATCTGCGAGAGATTTTAAAATTTTATTGAAGCTTGAAAAATCTTAGTTTACTACTTTGATTCCACTTGCCAGGAATCTGATTTCTTCCTTAGGCTGTGTAATAGCATCAATCTCAGATTGAGGTTTTTTAGCATCTTCAGCATAATGCTTCTGTTCATCTACGGAGATTACTTTTCTTTCAGCATTTCCTTCCAGAACTACATTTTTACCTTTTAAAGCGGTTGGAACAAAGAAGGCATAGTCTTTCATTTTTACAAAAAACTGTGAGTTGTCATCAGTCTGAATAGTCAGCCAGCATCCCTTTTTCTCACAAACATCAGCTACCTTTCCTTTGATGGCTACATTTTCCAGCTTTTTATTTTCTTTTTTCAGCTTTTTCCCCAGTTTGTCTACTGTAATAGCTTTCGATTCTGTATTGGCAGTAACTCCCGCCCCATAAATGTCGCCTACCAAAGCATTTCCTGCCGGTGGTGAAAATTTCTTTTGTGATGTTTCTTGAGCAAATGCCAGTGTAGAAGCACTTATAGCCACTGCAAATAGAATAGCTTTAAATTTCATGTTTAATATTTTTTCCAAAAATACTAATTAATATTGAATCATAAATTGATAAAAATTGATAATAACCGGATACTTATGTAAAATCTTAATAAAATTCGAAATGAAAGATAGATTTGTTTATATTTGACCCCTATACTTGACTATGCATAAAAAACTGAAACTATGGGATGCCATTATGCTTGTAATGGGATCAATGATTGGAAGCGGAATCTTTATTGTAAGCGCTGATATGATGCGAAATCTGGGCTCTGGTTACTGGCTTATTGTGGTCTGGATCATAACGGGAATCATGACGGTTGCCGCCGCAATAAGTTATGGTGAGCTTTCCGCTTTATTTCCAAAGGCTGGTGGGCAATACACATATCTTAAGGAGATCTTTGGCAGGAAAATGGGGTTTCTTTACGGCTGGGGGCTCTTTACTGTGATACAAACCGGAACAATTGCTGCTGTAGCAATGGCTTTCGGTAAATTTACAGCTTATCTTATACCTTCACTTAATGATGCTGCACCCATTTTCCAGAGTGGGGAGTTTAAAATTACATGGATACAAATTTTAGCTATTGCAATTATTCTCCTGCTTACCTATATCAATACAAGAGGCGTTGAAAGTGGAAAGTTTTTGCAGAATATTTTTACAGGATCTAAAATCATAGCATTATTAGGGCTTATTGCTGCAGGATTTATTTTGGTTGATTTCTCCCATCTCTCTGAAAATTTCAGCCTGGGAATGGATTCTTTTAGTAATCTGAAAAAAGATCTGAGCGGAAACTTCCTGAAAGAAGGCTGGGAACCAATTAGCGGAATGACATTAATGGGCGGTATTGCTGCTGCAATGGTAGGGTCGGTCTTCAGTTCCGTAGCCTGGGAAAGTGTAACGTTTGTCTCAGGTGAAATTGAGAATCCAAAGAAAAATGTTGTAAAATCAATGATTTATGGAACGTCTGCCGTAATGATCTTATATATAGCGGTTAATTTCGTGTATTTAAATGCATTGGACAGAGACAGTATTGCCTTTGCTGCCAACGATAGAGTAGCTGTAGCAGCCTCGCAAAATATTTTTGGTAGTGCAGGAACTATTATTATTGCTTTACTGGTGATGATTTCAACCTTCGGATGTGATAACGGGCTGATCTTAGCAGGAGCAAGAGTTTTCCAAACCATGGCAAAAGACAGAATGTTCTTTAAATCCGCAGAAAAAAACAACAAAAATGAAGTCCCTGAAAATGCATTGTGGATGCAGGGAATCTGGGCCTCTTTATTATGTCTGAGCGGTCAGTACGGAAACCTTTTGGATATGATCTCGTTTGTGATCGTTCTGTTCTATATGATCACTGTTTTCGGGGTTATCTATCTGAGAATTAAGCAGCCTGGTTTGGAAAGACCTTACAAAACATGGCTGTATCCGGTAACTCCAATTATTTACCTGGTGATAGGAACTGTTTTCTGTATCCTTTTATTAATATATAAGCAGCAATATACATGGCCGGGATTTTTACTGGTATTATTGGGACTTCCGGTCTACTATTTCATCAACAGGAGAAAAGAAGATCAATAAAGTAATATAATGCAGATAATGGTTTTAGGGCTCTCAATTCAATTTGAAGGCCCTTTATTTTAAATAAAATTTTAATTTATTGTGGTTATTATTTAACGAAAATGTGTATTTTGGTATTTCGTTTTTATGAAAACGGAACCATGAAGTAAAAAACAAGAAGTTATGGATACACCAAATTACAGAATGCCCTTTGTACCGTCTACACTAATGACAGAAGGGGGAAGTATCGATACCTGTGATATGGGAGAAAGTATTGCACACAATATCATGCTCCTGATCACTACTAAAAAAGGAGAGAACAGATACGATGAAAACTACGGAAATGATGTTTGGAACCTGGAATTCGATAATGGGGTGACCAGTGCTATCTGGGAAAATGTTTTTATTAAAAGCCTCAGAAGACAGATCCAGGAATATGAACCAAGAATTGTACAGCCACAGATCGACGCCCATATCCAATTTGTAGAACACAGTTACGATACCAAAGAACACACTGAAATCAAAAAGAAAGTAAGAATTGCCATCAATGCCAAAATGGAGGAAACAGGAGAACGTTTCAGCTTTTCAACAGAACTGTTCCTGAGCCCAATGTCTATTGATTAATATTTTTAACAGCGAAAAAAATTATGAACCTAGATCAAAATATTTATTCCAAAGAATCTGTAAAAGCAAGAATGCTTCAGAATGCCACTAAAGTATGGGGATTGAAAAGCCCGCAGTCTTTGGATCCGTTTGTAAAACTATTGATTGATGCATTCAGTACAGAAGTTTTTAAAGCGAATAATGAAATACAGACAGTAAATGCCCGGATTCTTGAAAAACTGGCAAAACTTTTAACTCCATCTATTTATACCCATCCTATTCCGGCTCATGCGGTTGCTTTTACACAGCCTTATGATTCAACTGAAGTTCTATTGGAACATACGGAGTTTTTCTTCCGTAAGCAAATGACTTCTACGGTAAAATCGGAATCAGATAAACAAGTGAATATTCCTTTTACACCGGTTGGGAATGTAAGAATCAATAAAGTACACACTTCAGTAATGTTTGTAGGAAATACCTGTTATAGTATTGATGACAGATTTAATAAAATTCCGATTGCAAGATTTAATGGCAGGCCTGAAGATTACAGAAAAATTACAGTAGGAGTTGATGTCAGCAAATATGTCAGCGAATATTTCCCAAAATACATGAGCATATTCTGCTCCAATCCGGCTTTCGAACATCTGGATTTTGTATACAAACTATTACCTTATATTACCGTTTCAAGTAATGGAAATCCTCTGTTTGTAAGAGAAGGATTAAGTTATCTTACAGAAAGTACTCAGGATGGTTATGAGCAGATGTTTAAAGAACAGTCAATCCGAAGCAAGGTGATAGAAGATATTAAAAGTATTTACCGTCATAAGTTTATTGAGATCACCGGACTTTCCAGCAGCCTGTTTTCAGAGCCGGGACAGCTTCCACAAAACCTTGATTTCCTTGCCGGAAAAGAAGAAATTGTAAAATATCTGGATAACAAACGCTATCTATGGCTTACTTTTGAGTTTCCGCCACAATTCTCAGCAGAAATCCTGGATAATTTCTCATTTGTATTAAATGCTTTCCCAATCTATAACAGAGGCTGGAAAAAGACAGAGTACAGTCTTGATATTATGGGAAACAATATCCCTCTGGTAACAGACGAAGGAGAACATTTCCTATATGTAGATGAGGTACAGGATGGAGACGGAAGAAAATATACCGAAATACCATTTACTCCCGCAGATGATCTCAAAAAAGGATTATACACCGTAAGAAAAGGAGGAATGGAACGTTTTACCAGCAGAAATGCTGTAGATATGATTGCAAATGTTCTGGAGCTGACAAGGGATGAAATTGCAGCATTTTCCCTTTTAAACAGAGATAATGTAAAAGGAGTTCTCAGCGAAATGTCAGACAAGATGAAATCTATGGTTCAGAAAGTGAATAATGCCAAGAGGAACATAAGGCAGGAACTGAATTACGTTATTATGGAACCTGTAGAAAAAACAGATCATACCTATGCTTCTTTCTGGATCACCCACTGTACATTGGCCAACCACATGCGTCCGGGAACAGAACTTTCCAACCAGCTAAAGTCTCAGACCGTTGTTTTGCTTACAGAAACATTGGGCGGGGCAGAAGAACAAAAAGGCACAGACAGCATCCAGGCTTATAAATATGCTTTGACCACAAGAGATAAAATTATCTCCCTTGAAGACGTTAAAAACTATTGCCGGATGATCCTGAAAGACGAATTGAGAGAAGTAAGGGTAAAAAGAGGAACAATGATCAGCAACAAACCTAAAGAAGGTTTTGTAAGAACCGTTGAGGTAGAAATTGTTCCGCAGAATTATTCTTTCTATGGAAGAGCATATTGGGAAAATATGGCCAATATTACCAGAAACCAGATCATTGCCAAAGCAATAGATGGGATTGAATATCTGGTGAAAGTAACGAATGAAGACGTAGAGTTCCAGGATATGTAAAAATCAACAGTTAAAATAAAAAATATGAAGAAGATTATTGTACTCGCAATGGCCCTTTCTTTAACTGCTACTGTAGTTAGTTGTAAAAAAGGCGCCGGAAAATTCGGGAGCACAGTTTTGAATATGGGAAGCGAGACAGATGCCAATGCTATTATTGATTTTAATAATAATTTTATTGATTCCTATAAAAGTACATCCAAGCATATTGAAAGGATCTTAAAATATGCAGACGAAGCCGTAGCTAAGTCAAAAGGAGAAAATGTACTGATTATGCCGATTGTGCTGTCTTCAATGGATTATTCCTTTTCAAAGATTAAGGAAGTGCCGTCCGGATTTGATAAAGAGAAGGCTGCTATTGAAAAAGAATTCAGTATTTATAAGGCTAAAAAGGAAAATATAGATAAAAAAATTGAAGAGCTTAAGTCTTACATGACTTCGGAAGACTATAAAGATGATAAAGGAGCAAAAGCAGAAGCCATCAGAAAAGAAATTGAAGCCGATGCGAACGCTTTCTATACTGCCGGAGAAAACATTATAACCAGAATTAAGCCGGCTACAGATGCCGCAGAGGAGATCATATTGAAGGACCATCCGATGAAAGAATATATTATTTCTTCCAAGAACGTAATGAATTCATTGGATTCAGTCATTGATGTTTTAGGAAAGCAGTATTCCGGACAATTTAACGAAGCGGAAGCCCAGAAAAAGTATGACGAATACGCCAAAGCCGTAGAAGCTAATGCTAAACTAAACTTTGACGTGAAAGACCGGCAGTATTCTTATAAAAAATCTCAATTTGAAATTTTTAATAAAAATGCGTCTAACTTTTTAGACCTTTACAGAAAACTGATCAGAGATGCTAAAGAAAAAGGAAAGATTCAGGATAATGATATCCAACAGATTGATTCTTCTTATGAAAGTGTTCTGAGTGCATACAATAGCTTTGTGAAATAATTTTTTGATTCGTTACAATATCAATCAGTTTTAAAATATCAAATGCCGTATTTACTACGGCATTTTTTATATTCAACATCCAAACCAAACTATCATATCAATTTGTCTTATTAATTTTCAGCTAACAGCCAGACCATGCAGGATTTGAGAAGTCAAATCAATACTATCGTATCTGCTTTATAATTTTAAATCCATCCATTGGCTTAGACAAAACCTGTAAATGGTATTTATAAATGGCAATAACATCAGGCAGAAATAAACTTCCATTATGAAAATTTTAACCCGGTTAGAATAAAAAAAAATTCATAAAAATTCCGTATTTTTGCACGTCGTGATTTTCAGGCAAAATCACTCCAAATTATGAGCAAATCAACAGAATATATAGAAGTTTACGGAGCACGTGAACACAATCTAAAGAATATTAATGTTAAGATCCCGCGCAACGAACTGGTAGTAATTACCGGGCTTTCCGGGAGCGGAAAATCTTCACTGGCTTTTGATACAATTTTTGCAGAAGGTCAGCGTCGTTATATAGAAACATTCTCTGCTTACGCCCGTCAGTTTCTGGGTGGATTGGAGCGTCCGGATGTAGATAAAATTGAAGGACTGTCACCCGTTATTGCCATCGAGCAGAAAACAACCAATAAAAACCCCCGTTCTACTGTAGGAACTGTTACAGAGCTGTATGATTTCCTACGTCTTTTGTATGCAAGGGTTTCAGATGCTTATTCATTGTCTACAGGACAGAAACTGGTAAGTTATACCGAAGATCAGATCCTTGATACCATTAAGGAAAACTATAAAGGTGAAAAGATCATGTTACTGGCACCTGTTGTACGCTCAAGAAAAGGACATTACCATGAACTTTTCGTGCAGATGGCTAAAAAAGGCTACGGACAGGCCAGAATTGACGGTGAATTACAGGATATTGAATACGATTTAAAGCTTGACCGTTATAAAACCCACGATATTGATATTGTGATCGACCGTTGGATCATTGGGGAAAACGCTTCAGAAAGCAGAATGGAAAAATCCCTCCGCACTGCAATGGAAATGGGAGAGGGAATCATCGGAATCCAGAAGCTGGGAAGTACGGATATTGAATATTTCTCAAAAAACCTGATGGATGCTGAAACAGGACATTCCTTAGCATTACCGGAGCCGAATACATTTTCGTTCAACTCCCCAAAAGGAAGCTGCCCGAACTGTAAAGGACTGGGAACGATTAAAAAGATCAATACAGATTATTTTATTGATAATCCGAAACTGTCAATCAACCAGGGAGGTTTATTACCATTGGAAGATATCAAATCCAATAAATGGATTCTGGCACAGATCAAGAACATTCTTGAAATCTTCGGATTGGGAATGACAACGCCATTACAGGATATTCCGGAAGAAGCTTTGGACTATATTTATAACGGATGTCACAAGGAATTCAATAAAGATCTGAAATATGCAGGAATCACCAAGAAGATCAAGATTAGCTTCGATGGTTTGATTGCCTTCATGGAAGAAATTATTGATGAAAGAGAATCTTACGAAGCAATTTTACTGGAAAGACATTTCACCACAGAAGAAACATGCCCGGAATGTAACGGAACCCGTCTTCAGCCATCAAGCTTAAGCTTTAAAATTGACGGAAAGAATATTGCTGAGGTTAATGGACTAAGCTTAGCAGATTTAAAAGAATGGCTTGCAGATGTGAAAGATAAATTTTCTGAGAAAAATAAAATCATCGCCCACGAAATATTAAAGGAAATTGAAACCAGACTTCAGTTCCTGTTGGATGTTGGTTTGGATTATCTAAGCTTGAGCAGAAGTTCAAAAACCCTTTCAGGAGGAGAATCACAGAGAATTCGTTTGGCAACACAGATTGGTTCTCAGCTTGTGAACGTTTTGTATATCCTGGATGAACCAAGTATCGGGCTTCATCAGAGAGATAATGAAAGGCTGATCCATTCTTTGAAGAACCTTAGAGATATCGGGAACTCTGTTTTAGTAGTAGAGCATGATAAAGACATGATCCTTGAGGCCGATGAGGTATTGGACATTGGGCCGAGAGCCGGAAAATTCGGTGGAGAAATTCTCTGGCAGGGAAAACCAAAAGATCTTTTAAAAGCAGATACTATCACTGCTCAATATATCAACGGAAAAAGGAAAATTGAAATTCCGGCTGAAAGAAGACCGGGGAGCGGAAAAAATATTGTTCTGAAAGGAGCAACAGGAAACAATCTTAAAAATGTAACGCTGGATATTCCTCTTGGAAAGCTGGTGGTAGTAACAGGAATTTCAGGAAGTGGAAAGTCTTCGCTGATTAACGGAACATTATATCCGATTCTTAACAAACATTTTTACAGAGCCGTTCAGGAGCCTTTACCATACAAAAAGATCGAAGGACTAGATAATATTGATAAAATTGTAGATGTAGACCAAACTCCGATCGGAAGAACACCGCGTTCAAATCCGGCAACGTATACAGGAATGTTTACAGACATCCGAAACCTTTTTGCAGAATTACCGGAAAGTAAAATCCGTGGATACAAACCGGGAAGATTCTCTTTCAACGTAAAAGGCGGTAGATGCGAAACCTGCCAGGGTGGTGGATTAAAAGTGATTGAAATGAACTTCCTTCCGGATGTATACGTTCACTGCGAGACCTGCAACGGAAAACGTTTCAACAGGGAAACCCTTGAAGTTCGTTACAAAGGAAAGTCTATTTCCGATGTACTGGATATGACGATTGATGAAGCAGTAGAATTCTTCCAGCCGATTCCTAAGATCTTTGCTAAAGTAAAAACATTGCAGGACGTAGGTTTAGGGTATATTACACTGGGGCAGCAATCTACAACTCTTTCAGGGGGAGAAGCTCAGCGTATCAAACTGGCCACAGAACTGGCAAAAAGACAAACCGGAAACACCCTTTATATCCTTGATGAACCTACAACAGGATTGCATTTCGAGGATGTAAAAATTCTGATGGATGCTATCAATCAATTGGTTGAGCTAGGAAATTCATTCATTATTATTGAACATAATATGGATGTGATTAAACTGGCAGACCATATCATTGATGTAGGTCCGGAAGGCGGAAAACATGGAGGTCAGATTGTAGCACAGGGAACTCCTGAGGAAATTGTAAAGTCTAAGAAGAGTTTAACCGGGAAGTTTTTGAAGAGGGAATTAGAATAAGAATATAGTAGTCTGAGTATACAAAAGAATTTGCGAAAGCAGATTCTTTTTTTATTTTTATCCATCAAATCCAAGCTAGTTAATCATGAAAAAATATATTGTATCGGCATTGTTTCCCATTCTTTTATCATGCAAAAAAGAGAAAGAAATACCTGCAACTAAAGGAACAGCAGTTCAAAAGAAGGATATTGCTGTAGCAGTTGAACCAGACTTTAAATTCGATAAAAATACTGTTTTCGGAGTATATCAGCTTACCAATAAAGATATAGCAATCTGTATTCCTGTTCAGTTTGGTGATTCTGAGGATCCGTTATCCGGAAAATATGAAAACTTCCTTGTAAAAGATTCCATTCCCTGGATATATGGAAGAGATATGAAGGATTATAAATACTATGATACACTATCTGCAGGACCATTGTACTACAATAAGAGGTTTGAAGATAGCTTTAAAAAAGAAATGAAAGCCTCGTATTTCGTTTATGGAACCAAATCCTCTCAGGAATGTAAAATAAAACGGGTGGTTTTCCAATCTACAGAGTGCGGAAACGATTATATCGCTTACATCCTGAATGTTGATAAGGATATTGTTGGAAACCCACTTATTGCTTCAGAAAAAGAGATTCCTCTGAAATACGGGAATAATTATACAGAGGTCAATAAATCTATCAAAAAATCAGCAGCAAAAGAAAGTACGGAAAACAACTACGGGTTCGGAAATTATAACCCAATCGTTTACGGAAATTATAAAAATCTGTATTTTACTTACTATGATGATTTCAAATGGTATGATAAGAAATCTGGTTCTAATTGTCAGTTTCCCGAAAGAGCAGTTTTTGAATCAGACTCCAAAGGAAAAATAAATTTGCTTTGGAGTTCCGAAATGGACCTTCTTGGATTACCATGTCTTTAAGAATGGGACTTTTTTTAACTTTTAGTAGTATTTTATGTAAAAAAATGGTAAAACTTTGAATGTCAATAGTCTTATCTTTTAAAATCTGTACAATATAATATTTATAGATCTTTTATTTTAGTTAAAAAGTGTGAATAATGAAAAATTTGAGCATGAAATTATAATAATGTATAACAATATTCGTTTTACTTTTACAAAACCATAAAATTAAAGCTATATGAAAAATTTAAAGAAACTGACTAAAGGAGATTTAAAGTCAGTGTACGGAGGAGAACCAAAACAATATTGTACGTATTGCGAATGGGCAAACAAAGTAATTTGCAGCGAAATTCCAATCGTTCAGTGCCCATAAAAAATCAAGCCGCTTTTAAGCGGCTTTTTTTATTCCTTTGTATATTGTATAAAATCTTTCAGGTTTGATGTAAGATCTTTAGAATGGTTAACATTCTTATCAAAGATAATATTATTGATTTTCCAGCCTTTATCTGCTTCAATCAGCTGTATTCTGTCAGTCCATGACACTTTTGGAGACGTCAGATTGTATTCAAACTGAATAAGGGCTTCTGCTGTTTTATCATGTATAGTAATGTTTTTAATGTTGTAACCGGTATACCCTTCATATAAACCTGAAAACATAGCTCCTTCAAAGATCAAAGGCTTCTCATCCGGATGGTCACTGTTTTTCACTTTTTCAATATCAGCTTTTGAAGCATTGATTGCATCTTCCAATGTTTTTTTCAGTTTCGGAGAAAATACTTCATCAGATACAGGTTGGTTGTAAACTGCTTCATTAGGTTTCCCATATTGGCTGTAAAGCGGATCAAGCGCAAAAGTTGGGGACTAGGCAAAAAGTTTAGCTAATCTGAAGATAAAAAAGGTTCTGTCTTTTACTCCTCTGAGCTGCATTCTGAAGTTTTTTATTTTCGCATTGAAAGATTCAGCAGCAGCATTGGTGCTTCTTTGATCAAAGTAGTTGAGAATATTTCTATAATGATTCATTATTGTTTTTCTTAAGGTAGAAAAAGATTTAAACTCTGCTTCTTCCACATTTCTAAACCAATGGGCCAGTTTAGTCATGGCTACAGATTTCGAAATATTCTGGTTATAAATTTTTCTAAGTCCATCAGTCAATTCATATGCCTGTTCCAGATCAGGATACTGGGTAAAAAGGATCGAAGCTCTTTGTTTCTGGGACAGAGTCCATTTCTCACGGCTTTTATATAGTAAATACCTGCTTCTTACCAAGAGCTGTTTCCGGGTATCTCCATTTGCAAAAACTTCTGTTTCAGCTGAGTGACTGTTAAAAGGATTGTTTTCCATTTCAATGGCTTCCCAGCGATGCCTGATCCTGATCTCCTGAAGGGCCTCTATGGACAGCTTCTGAACATGAAAACGATCAATAACCTGTACTGCATCAGGAAAGCAGCGTTGGGCAATACGCTTCATGGAACCCGCCATATCCAATGTAATTTCGTTTACCTTCATCCGAAGTTTTCTGCTGATCTTCAAAAGATGTGTGATGACAAAATCACTCTGGGTACCTTTTATCATAGCAACAATACTTCCTTTTCTCCCTTTTGCTTTTTTGGAGGTAAGAACGGTATAAAGTTCTCCATCAGATAATGCTACTTCGTCTAAAGATAAGGAGGCTGAGACATTTTCAGGGTAAATGATCCAGTCCTCTGCGTGCGGTTTTTGTTCCCAGCTATGATATTCGCTGAGATTATTCTTGTATTGCCTCTGGAAGGTCTTGCCTTTGATCCCGAAAAATTCTGCTATAACTTTTAGGGGAAGAGCTTTAGTGTCTGCTAATTTTTTTTAAGAAGACTGCCAAATCCTTTGTCATCCGTGTGCCTTTCGCTACAAGCTGCCAGTCTCTCTGAAGGATCTCACCGGAGGATTTATCTGTCCATCTCCTTCTTTTAACATGGAGCTTTACGATTTTACCCCGTAATGGATAATCATCTACAATGATTTCAGGTAAAAAGCCCTTGGATTCAAGTCTCCTTTCTTTAAATTCATGGGGAATACTGTTTCTTTCTTCAAAATAAATATGAAGTTCTGCATCATGAGTTTCTGCTTTGAGGATATCAAAGTGCTCTACTAAAAATTCCGGAAGTAATAATTTAAGAAGGTCGTGATCGCTTAACATGATGCAAAGATAAAACTACTTAACATTCCCCCCAACTTTTGAGACTGAGCCTGTAAAGCTGATTTATTTTTTCAGTAATCTGTTGTTTTTCAGCTGATGGTGTTGTTTTATCACAGGCAATACAGCAGAAGATAAAGCTTGCGTAAAGAAAAAGTGGTCGTATCATACTAGTAAAGAATATTTTTTTGAAATTCAAAAGATGTACCAAGTCATTAGTTTCAGTAATACCAAAAAATCAATACATTTGAATAGATAAAAAAATGATGGATTCTATTCTCAATGTTGCGTTGCGTTCCCTTTGCGTGTACCTTTTTATGGTAATCGCTATCCGTTTATTTGGTAAAAACCAGCTTTCCCAGCTCAATGCCGGAGATGTTGTTTTGCTACTGCTGATTTCGAATGCCGTTCAGAATGCAATGGTAGGGCCGGACACTTCACTGCAAGGCGGTATTGTAGCCGCTTTGGTTTTATTTGCTGCCAATTTCATTTTGAAGAGACTGATGTTTTCCAATCGTTCCTTTGAAGCTTTTATGCAGGATGAACCCGTAATTTTAATACGGGACGGTATTGCTGATCAGACTGCTTTAAATCGGGTGAAAATTACTGAAAATGAACTTGAGGAAGCTATAAGAGAACATGGTATTGAAGACATCAGGAATGTTAAACTGTCCGTATTGGAAGTAGATGGCAATATCAGTGTGATCTCTCAGGATGAGAAAAGCAAGCAAACCCATTATGCAAGAATAAAAAGAAAATACAAAAGAAAATACCATTAATCCTATGAATTACGAACTACGAGAAATGCTTCCCAGTGATGAAGCAAGAGTATTGGAAATTTTCAGACAAGGTGTAGAAAGTGGCATTGCTACTCTGGAAACAGAAGTTCCTACTGCAGAAGCATGGAGTATGGAATATTTCAATGACTGCCGCTGGGTGTTGGAGAACGAAAATAATGAAGTGGTAGGATGGTGTGCCATTAAACCGGTAAGCAAAAGAGAGAGCTTCAAAGGAGTGGCAGAAGTAAGTATTTATTTCGATAATGAATATCAGGGAAAGGGATTGGGATCCATATTGCTTAAGAAGATAATTCTGGATAGTGAAGACCATGGGTTCTGGACATTGCAGACCAATATTTTTTCCGAAAATGAAATAGCCATCAAGTCCCATCAGAAAAACGGCTTCAGAATGGTAGGGGTTAGCAAAAAGTTAGGGAAGCTTAACGGGGAATGGAAAGATCTTGTGCTGATGGAAAAGAGAAGTGAGATCATCTGATGGGTAATGAAACTGAAAATTAATTCATTGTAAAGACCAATTTTAAACCTCAAACATTCAGCTTTAAACAATTTGGCCTGAACATTGTTATAGGTCATTCATTAAGTTGGAAAAAGTAGAAATAATGAGAACTATATTTAAGATTACAGGTGCTTTGATCGTAATGTCTATGTTTACATCCTGCGTAGCCTACGATAATGGCGGGTATTACCAGACCAAAAAAATTCCGCCGGGCCAGGCTAAAAAAATATATGGCGGAAGTGCCAAAGATTATGCCCCGGGCCAGGTGAAGAAGAGAAGAGGATACTAAAAAAGATGGTAAAATAGAAATTAGATAAGTATTTTTGGCATTAACCTTGATATATTTCGCTACTAAGTTTGAAAAAGTGAAATAATGAAAAGTATGTTGAAAATTGTAGCAGCAGGGGTAATTGCTATAGCACTATCATCCTGTGTTGTTCATGAAAGAAGAATGCCGCCTGGGCATGCAAAAAGAGTGTATGGAGGAAGTGCAAGATATTATGCACCCGGGCATGTTAAAAAAGTATATATCTATGACGATCGTGGGCATCATCACAGGGGCCATGGTCACAGACATCACAGATAAATAAAAAAGCACTGAAAAACTTCAGTGCTTTTTTGTTTTGTATGTCCCGTCCTGAAATAAATTGATTAACTGTCAAACTATTTGAGGACTCAATATCATTACAGTTTTGATTTTTTAGGATTCAGGAGAGTATCGAAGATCAGTACTTCCTGTCCGAATTGATTTTCAATCCGCTCTGATATATTTTTCAGTTCACTTTCAAGAAAATCATTCCTCAGTTCATCATTATCAAAGACCAACAGAAGGTTATAATTTTTTCCTTCATCAATATAATCACTATGAACTTCAGATAAGATATATTTGTTGACATCCATCAGATTTTCTGTCATTAAAATCAGGGTTTCATCAATATAATTTTCCCATTCTTCCAGATTATTTTTCGTGCAGTGGAAAGTTATACTTAATACGCTCATATTTTAAGAATTTTTAAGATTTTGTGGATAAATTCTAGGGCAAAAATCGGCATTTTTTTCGTAAATTAGCCCGTTAATAAAAATTGGAAATAAATAATTTTCAGACTTTCAGCTAAAGGTCTGACTATCATTATAATAAAATTTGTTTATGCAAAAAGAAGGAGAAAGACTGATTCCTATCAACATTGTTGATGAAATGAAGTCGTCTTATATCGATTATTCGATGTCGGTTATCGTTTCAAGAGCGCTACCGGATGTAAGAGACGGCTTGAAACCCGTTCATAGAAGAGTACTTTATGGTATGTATGGATTAGGGGTTTTTTCGAATAGAAAATATTTAAAATCTGCGAGAATTGTTGGGGACGTTTTAGGTAAATACCACCCGCACGGAGACTCCTCTGTATATGACGCGATGGTGAGAATGGCTCAGGAATGGAGTTTACGTTATCCTCAGGTAGACGGGCAGGGTAACTTCGGTTCTATGGATGGTGACCCACCAGCGGCAATGCGTTACACAGAAGCAAGACTGAAAAAAATCTCTGATGAGGTTCTTTCTGACCTTGACAAAGAAACTGTTGACTTCCAGAATAACTTCGATGACAGTTTACAGGAGCCAACGGTAATGCCTACCAAGATCCCTAATCTTTTGGTAAACGGAGCTTCAGGTATTGCAGTAGGGATGGCAACAAACATGGCGCCACATAACCTTTCTGAGTCTGTAGATGCTATCTGTGCTTATATCGATAATAAAGAAATTACCATTGATGAGCTGATGCAGCATATCATTGCTCCGGATTTCCCCACAGGAGGTATCATTTATGGATATGACGGAGTAAGAGACGCCTTCCATACCGGTAGAGGTAGAGTAGTTCTGAGAGCGAAAGTTAATTTCGAAGAAATCGGAAACAGAAATGCTATCATCGTAACAGAAGTTCCTTACCAGGTAAATAAAGCGGAAATGATCGCCAGAACTGCGGAGCTTATTAAAGAAGAGAAAATCCCTGGTATCCACGAGATCAGAGACGAATCAGATAGAAAAGGACTTCGTGTTGTTTATGAATTGAAAAACGATGCGATCCCGAATGTTGTTCTGAACCTGTTATATAAATATACAGCACTTCAGACTTCTTTCAGCGTAAATAATATCGCGTTGGTACACGGAAGACCGGAGCAGCTGAATCTTAAGGATATCATTCATCATTTTGTAGAGCACAGACATGAAGTAATCGTAAGAAGAACTCAGTTTGAGCTTAAAAAAGCAAAAGAAAGAGCACATATCCTGGAAGGTTTCATGAAGGTAATCGGAACTCAGGATTCTTTAGATAAAGCAATCTCAATTATCCGTCACAGTGCTAACCCTCAGGCAGCGAAAGAAGGCCTGATTGAAGCATTTGAGCTGTCAGATATTCAGGCTCAGGCGATTCTGGATCTGAGACTGGCTCGTTTAACAGGAATGGAGCTTGATAAGATCCGTGATGAGTACGATGCTATTATGAAAGAGATCGCTAATTTGGAAGATATCTTAGCCAATGAGCCGAGAAGATTCCAGATTATCAAAGACGAATTAATCGAAATCAAAGAAAAATACGGAGACGAAAGAAGAACTGAAATTGATTATTCAGGAGGCGAAATGTCTATTGAAGATATTATTCCTAACGAATCTGTAGTTCTTACCATCTCTCACGCAGGATATATTAAGAGAACCTCACTTTCCGAATACAAAATTCAAAGTAGAGGTGGTGTAGGAAACAAAGCGGCTACAACAAGAGACTCAGATTTCCTTGAATATATTGTATCAGCAACTAACCACCAATATATGCTGTTCTTTACAGAAAAAGGAAGATGTTACTGGTTAAGAGTATTTGAAATTCCTGAAGGGTCAAAAACAGCAAAAGGTAGAGCAGTACAGAACCTTATCAACATTGAACCGGACGATAAGATCAAAGCATATATCAGAACAAACAACCTTAAAGACTCTGAATATGTAAACCAGATGAGCGTAGTGATGGTTACTAAAAACGGTACTATCAAGAAAACATCATTGGAAGCCTATTCAAGACCAAGGGTAAACGGGGTAAATGCTATTGAGATCAGGGATAATGACCAGTTATTAGGAGCTTACCTTACCAATGGTACCTCTCAGATTATGATTGCCACTAAAAATGGTAAATGTATCCGTTTCCCTGAAGAAAAAGTAAGAGAAGTTGGTAGAGGCTCTATCGGGGTTCGTGGTATTGCGATGGAAGATGATGATGAAGCTATTGGTATGATTGTTGTGAATGATGTTGAGAATGAAACAGTTCTTGTAGTATCTGAAAAAGGATATGGTAAGAGAACTGCAGTAGAAGATTACAGAATTACAAACAGAGGAGGAAAAGGAGTTATCACCCTGAATATTACCGAAAAAACAGGAAATCTGATTGCTATTCAAAACGTAACAGACGAAGATGGATTGATGATCATCAATAAATCTGGTGTTGCCATCAGAATGGGAATGGATGAAATGAGAGTGATGGGTAGAAATACACAGGGAGTGAAGCTTATCAATCTTAAGAAAAATGACGAAATTGCAGCCATTGCAAAAGTAGAAATGGATAAAGATGTAGAAGAAGATTCTGAGGAGATTGAAGATGTGGAAGAAATTGAAGGAGAAGTTCAGGAAGGAATGGGATCCTTATTTGATAACCTTGAAGACGATAATGAAGCCCCTCAGAATGAGGAAAATGAGAATTCTGATTCTGAAGAATAAATGTACAATTAATATAAAATAGTTATTATGAAGAAACTAATTTTAGGAATGGCTATCGTAGCATCTGCTTTTGCCTTTGGACAGAAGGGAGATGTAAATGCTAAGCTTCAGGCTACCAACAAAGAAGCTATGGACGCGTATAATGCAAAAAATTATGCGGCTGCAGCACCTAAGTTTGTAGAAATTTACGACTTATTGAAAGCGAATGGCCAGGATAACAAGATATATATGTATTATGCAGGGCTTAGCCATGCATTAGCCAACAACAGTGATCCGGCTATCAAAATATATACAGATCTTGTAAATTCAGGATTTACAGGAGTAGAAACTACTTACACTGCTAAAGAAAAGAAGAGCGGTCAGGTTGTTAATTTAGATAAAGCTACCTGGGAACTTATGAAAAAGAATTCTGACTATTCAGATTTCAAAACAGAGCAGTCTGCAGGAGTAGAAGTAGATCTATATGAAACCTTGTCTTTATTGCTTCTTAACGCTAAAAAGCCAAACGAAGCTCTTGTAATCATTGAGAAAGGATTGGCTAAATTCCCAAACAATGCTAAATTGAAGGAAAATCAGACCACTGCCTATCTGCAGTCTGGAAATATGGATAAATTCGTTACCAACTTAAAAGAGCAGTTAGCGAAGAACCCTAATGATGCCACCAATTGGTATAACCTTGGGGTAATGCAGGCAAAAACTCCGGCTACAGTTAATGACGCTTTAGAATCATTCAAAAAAGCTATTGAACTTAAGCCAGATTTCGCTAATGCTTACCAGAACCTTGTATACACTACCATTGGAGACGACTCTAAAATTGTAGCTGATATCAATGCATTAAGAAAAGATAAGCCGGATGAAGCTTCTAAACTAATTGATGCCAGAAGAGAAAGATTTGCAAAAGCTTTACCGTTTGCAGAAAGCTGGTATAAAGTAGATCCTAAGAATATTGATGCTGTAAGCACATTGAAAGAGATTTACGTTGTAACTAAAAATCTGGATAAAGTGAAAGAAATGAAAGCTAAAGAAGCTGAGCTAAGTGCAGCTGCACCAGCAAAATAATCATTTTATACCTTACAATAATAAAAAGCCGGAACAGGAATGTTCCGGCTTTTGTTTGCAGTGAAAATATCATGTATTACTTCGTTATTCATTGCTCATTATTTATCATTTACTGTCTAAATTTCATCCCTGAAAATTCTCTGTAATTCCGTATCTTTGAGAAAAATTTTACCAAAATGATCGAGTGGAAAACCGTTAAGGAATACGAAGATATTACCTATAAAAAATGTAAT
The DNA here is from genome assembly GCF_003815975.1 of Chryseobacterium bernardetii. Lineage (NCBI taxonomy): Bacteria > Pseudomonadati > Bacteroidota > Flavobacteriia > Flavobacteriales > Weeksellaceae > Chryseobacterium > Chryseobacterium bernardetii. Next base: position 4,106,587 of record NZ_CP033932.1, on the reverse strand, counting down.
GGTGTAGCAAGAATCGCTTTCAACAGACCGGAAGTACGTAATGCTTTCAGGCCGAAAACAACTTCAGAATTATATGATGCTTTTTATGATGCTTCCGAAGACCCTTCAATAGGGGTTGTTTTACTTTCAGGAGAAGGACCAAGTCCTAAAGATGGAGGTTGGGCTTTCTGCAGTGGTGGAGATCAAAAAGCAAGAGGCCATCAGGGATATGTAGGAGAAGACGGAAGACACCGTCTAAATATCCTGGAAGTTCAGCGTCTGATCCGTTTCATGCCGAAGGTTGTAATTGCAGTAGTTCCGGGATGGGCAGTAGGTGGCGGACACTCTCTTCATGTGGTGTGTGATCTTACTTTAGCCAGTGAAGAGCATGCTATTTTTAAACAAACAGATGCCGATGTAACAAGTTTTGATGGTGGTTACGGATCTGCTTACCTTGCGAAAATGGTAGGACAGAAAAAAGCCCGTGAAATTTTCTTTTTAGGAAGAAACTATTCCGCTCAGGAAGCTTTTGAAATGGGAATGGTAAATAAAGTAGTCCCTCACGCAGAATTGGAAGATACCGCTTACGAATGGGCTCAGGAAATATTAGGAAAATCTCCGATGTCTATCAGAATGCTAAAGTTTGCCATGAATCTTACAGATGACGGGATGGTGGGTCAGCAGGTATTTGCCGGAGAAGCAACACGTTTAGCTTACATGACAGATGAAGCTAAAGAAGGAAGAAATGCATTCCTTGAAAAAAGAAAACCAAACTTCGGAGACGATAAGTGGATATCATAACATTAGTAATGAGTAATAAGTAATGGGAAAATTTCATTACTTATTACCCATTGCTCATTACTTATAAATTTATGACTGATTGGATAAAAGCCGCAAGGCTCAGAACTTTGCCGCTGTCATTAAGCGGAATTATTATGGGAGCCTTCATCGCAAAATGGAGGTTGTACAGAGAAGGAGGAATCTGGGATTGGAAAATTTTTGCATTGGCACTTTTAGTAACACTGCTGTACCAGATTTTATCAAACTATGCTAATGATTATGGCGACGGAGTAAAAGGAACAGACGCCAAAAGAATTAACGAAGCGGAAGCAAGAGCAGTAGCCTCAGGGAAAATTACAGCCAAACAAATGAAGAATGCGGTCATTCTTTTCTCAGCACTGTCTTTCATTGCTACCATCGCATTGTTATACGTTGCTTTCATACCGGAGTATATGAATGAATTTTACATCTTCATCGGGCTGGGAGTAGCAAGTATCTTGGCTGCAATAGGATATACAGTAGGGAAGAAGCCTTATGGGTATATGGGCTTGGGAGATGTCTTTGTGTTTATCTTCTTTGGATTGGTTTCCGTATGTGGAAGTTATTTCCTGTTTACCAAAACATTCAGCTGGGATATACTGCTGCCGGGAACTGCAGTAGGGATGATGAGTATGGCCGTTCTGAACCTGAACAATATGAGAGATATTGAAAGTGATAAACTGTCAGGAAAAAACAGCTTTGCATTAAGAATCGGATTCAAAAATGCAATGATCTATGAAATGATCCTGTTACAGCTTCCATTGATATTGATCTTTGCTTTCCTGGGAATCAACGGATTTCTGCAGGAGCAGAACTATTATGTTTTTATTGTAATGATTCTTATGTTTCCTTTAATGAAACTGAGAAGAAATATCATGTCAGTAAAAGAGCCGAAAGAACTGGATCAGTATTTAAAGCAAGTGGGAATAATGACGTTTGTAATGGCTATTCTTACGGCTGCCGGACTTAATTTGTTTAACTAAATCTAAAATAGTATATCATGAGTTCCAATGTCTATGTTGAAGCGCAAATGCTTATCAGAAAACCGGTTCAAGATGTTTTTGAAGCATTCATCAATCCTGAGGTAACCACTCATTTCTGGTTTACAAAATCTACCGGGAAATTGGAAGAAGGAAAAACGGTAACATGGGAATGGGAAATGTATGGTGTGAAAAATGTGGTAAATGTTCATAAGATTATTCCTAACCAACTCATTAAAACAGAATGGGGAGAACCTTCAGTGTATGTAGACTACGAGTTTAAAACCATGGAAAACGGAACTCTTGTTGTTATCAAGAGCTATGGATTCAGCCAAACGGGTGAAGAGCTCCTGAGACAGGTTAATGATAATACAGGTGGTTTTACAACAGTTTTAGACGGTTGTAAGGCCTATTTAGAGCATGGGATCAATCTGAGATTGATTGAAGATAAATTTCCGTCGAAATAGATAAAGTAAATAAACAACGCTTTGCGTTTTAAAAACACGGATGACACAAATGCTTTCACGAATGTTATTACCATGATGGTGCTGTTTGTGAAATTATTTGAGTCATTTGTGTTTAATAATAATTGAAATTAAATTTAAAATGAAAATACAATTCTTAGGACAAAATTGTTTCCTGTTCACATACAAGGACAAGACAATTTTAAGTGACCCATTTTACAACTACAAAAAAGCGGAATCAGGGTTTGATATTGCCGCTCAAAAAATTGATTACATCCTTTTGACCCATGCCCATGGAGATCATATTGCAGATGTAGCTGAAGTACTGCAGCATTATCCGGAAGCTACTGTAATTGGAGTACCAGAAGTATGCGGATACTTTTCACAGGCTAAAAATAAAGACGATGTCAACTTAGGAGGATCGGCAAAAATAGACGATCTTAAAATTTCCATGGTTCCGGCTCACCACACCAGTTCTTTCCCTGATGGAAGCTACGGCGGCGTTCCTGTAGGGTATATTTTCAGGCTTCCTGAAGGCAAAAACATATATTTGGCCGGAGATACAGGAGTAATGGCAGATATGGAGCTATTTCCAAGATTATACGGGAATATTGACCTTTCTATTCTTCCTATCGGGAGCCACTACACAATGTGCCCAAGAAAAGCATCTTTCGCAGCAGCAGAATTATTAAAAACGCCGAAAGTAATCGGATGTCACTTTGATACTTTTCCTGCTATCGAAATCAATCATGAAAGTGCATTAAAGCATTTCGCTGATAAAAATGTAGAACTTGTTTTACCAAAATTAGGAGAGACGTTCGAATTTTAATCAATAATAAGAAAAGAGAGAAACTGAAAATTAGAAAATGGAAATGATGCGTAAGGTATTAAAAACAAAAAAAGATAATTATCAAATTACCTCTCTTCTCACTTTAAACCAAAAAAAAATGGCAAGCTACCTAAATCACACCGCTACGACCGATTACCTTTGCTGCGTTCCCACCCTGGAGGATTCTCAGGAGCTGGTTGTTTAGGACTTGCCGTTGCAAAGGTAGGAAATATTTGTAAACTTCAAAACTTTATTAAAGAAAATTTGTTGAAAAAATGCAGTCGTAGAGCTAAATAGCTGACATTTAGGGGAATAATTTTTCAACTTTTTCTAAAAATTTTAACATGACGAAAAGTCCATCAACACTAGGAATTATACTTTTTATTGCTACAATGATCTTTTTCTTTGTAGTATATACTTTTTTCTCGGGAATTAATTATTTTGATATCTCTTTGAAAGCCAATGCTTTCGTTTTGCCTGTTCTTTATGCGGGAACAGCATTTTGGTCTGTGAAAACCTATTGGAACAACCATAGAGTAGTAACTTTTAAGGAAGCATTCAAAAGAGCTTTCGTTCCGATGTTCATTGGAGGAATTCTTTCAATTTTCAGTATTTATGCCTTTTTAAACTTTGCAGATACGGATGCTAAAAAGCTCTTGAACTACCAATATGTTCAAAGACAGAAGTCGGAATTGGATACAGAATATACTTCAGCGAGAAAGATTTTAAAGCATCAGAAAGATATTGACGAGCTGGATCAGAAGTATAAAGAAAGGCTTCAGAGCTTCAGCCCGAAGGCTGTAAAAGGAAAAGATATGCTTACCGCAAGTCATTTTTCAGGATATTTTGCAGCAATTCTTATATTTTACGTAGTTTTGTCGGTGTTTTTCGGAGCATTTTTCAGAACAAGAAGTATCTATCAGCCCGAAGAAACAAATCAAGACTAATTTTTATTAAAATTAAATGAACTTATCTATAGTTATTCCGTTACTGAACGAAGAGGACTCTCTGGAAGAGCTTTTTTCAAGAATTGATAAAGTCTGCAAAACCAGTAATTTATCTTACGAAATTTGGTTTGTGGATGATGGAAGTACGGATTTATCGTGGAGCATTATTGAGAACTTAAAAGTACAGCATCCTCAGATCCACGCTATTAAATTTTCCCGAAATTACGGGAAGTCTCAGGCGCTTCATGCTGCTTTTGCAAGAACAAACGGAGATGTGGTAATTACCATGGATGCCGACTTACAGGATTTTCCGGAAGAGATCCCGGAACTTTACAATATGGTTATCCAGGATAATTACGATATTGTTTCCGGTTGGAAAAAGAAGCGTTTTGATAATGTAATGACTAAAAATATTCCGTCAAAATTATTCAATGCAGCGGCCAGAAAAGTTTCAGGAGTTTATCTTCACGACTTCAACTGTGGTTTGAAGGCTTACAAAAAGCAGGTTGTAAAATCTGTAGATGTTTATGGAGACATGCACCGCTACATTCCGGTATTGGCAGCCAATGCAGGATTCAGAAGAATTACGGAAAAAGAAGTACAGCATCAGGCAAGACCTTACGGAACTTCAAAATTCGGAACAGAAAGATTTATCCGTGGATTTTTAGATCTGGTAACGCTTTGGTTTGTAAGCCGTTTTGGCGGAAGACCCATGCATTTCTTTGGAGCAGTAGGAACGTTAATGTTTATCTTCGGTTTTCTTTCAGCACTTTGGCTGGGAGTATCTAAACTGATTGATGTGGCAAGAGGAATCTATGGTCATTTAATCACCAATAATCCTTGGTTCTACATTGCTTTAACCATGATGATTATGGGAACATTACTGTTTGTAGCAGGATTCCTTGGAGAAATGATTATCAGAACAAACCGTGAACATAAGAACTATAATATTGATGACGTGATATAGTAATTGGAAACACTGTATTTTATCAAAATATAACAAATCAATATGATCCCTTGGAAAGCAATATGCTTTTTTAAGGGATTTTTTTTTGATTAACAAATTATTTTCCGATCTTAGTGTAAGATGAAAAAACACAAATGGAAAGTATTACAGATAAACTTATGGTGAAAACCCAAAGTAAACGATACATCAACGATAAAGACGGTAAGGAAAAGCTAATGGCTACTCATGCTGACATTGGTGCCACCTTCGAAAAAAACTCTTTTGGAAGCTGCAAAAAACTTAACAATGGCCCCTGCGCTCCTGTTGTAACGAAATGGGAAGGATTCTACGATCAGATTATTGTAGAGGATAACAATGGAAAAGCCCTTCTTGAAGATTCCCAAGCCAACTGTGCAGTAAGCAATGCTCCCAGTATAACAAGATGGTATTCCTTACGATGTTAATTTTTATTTTACCAAATATAATGCAGAAATTATTTTTAATGATGAAGAAATGCTGCAGGTTTTTAACACATTGAAAAAATCATTCCCTGATGAACCCATAGATATTGTACTGGTTCCCGGTTTTATGTATAATGATTTTAAAGTGGTGGTACAGTGCAAAGATAAAAAGATAGCTTTAGAGAAATTTAAAGTGAAAAGAGCCTGGGGTGGTTAGAATTATATGGAAAAAATATTAAATCCTATTTATATTGTAATAGCACGAATTTTAAACCAATATAGTTTTAGAAGAAACGAGGAAAACTATATTATAAAAGAAAGGCATCCATTCATTGGGTGTTTTTTTATTGACCTTCGTATAAAATATAGTAGGTTTAAAAGAATAAAAAACAAAATATACCTTCTTGTTGAAAAGTAAAAAATTGAAAACTATCAGGTATTTTATTGCCAAAAGACAAAGATTTTTAGAAATTTTAATCCTATTTTTGTTAAAAGATATTCTTGAAAGCCCGGAAAACTTTCAGGAAGCAGATCATAATGATCATCAGTAGAATATTTAAAATTAAATATGAAAAAAGTACTTTACACATTGATGTTGGTTGCGGTAGTTTCCTGCGGGAAAGTTTCCCCAAAAGGAAATATTGAAAAGAAAGATGTGGATGTTCCGGAATTTGTAAATCTGGATCTTAACGGAAAATTCCGTGTATTTTACGCCAGAGGGCCTAAGAACTTTGTGGAAATAGAAACTTATCCTAATGTTGCCAATAATCTGGACGTAGATGTAAAGGATAAAACTCTTTTCATCAAAGAAAAAAGAGGAATAAAAGGGGTAGATTTTTATAATGTAACCATCTATTCAAAATATAATCTTGAAAAAGTAGCCGTTTCAGATTCGGTAGAAGTAAACATTTCAAGTGAAATTAAAACCGATAATTTCAGACTGAATATGAAAAATAATGCAAGTTTCATGGGATCTGTAAACACCAGAAGAGCAGAAGTGGAAATGCATAACAGAAGCCGTGCTAATTTTTTAGGATTAACCAAAGATGCAGTAATAAAGATCTCTGATACCGCAAGTCTTATTGCTCCTTACTGGAAAATCACCAACCTGAATATTGATTCCAAAAACGGAAATTATGCTGAGGTAAATGTAAAAGATTCTTTAAAAGGGAATATTCAGAACACGGCAAAACTGATCTACTATAATGATCCGATCAGAGCATTTAAAGTAGATAAGACAACGAAAGTTGAAAATAAAAAACTGGATTAGAAACAATATCATTTTAAAACTAGGAACTTTACAAACTTATAAAAAGAACAACGTACAAATATGAACACATTAGAAAAAGCGAAACTTTGGTTAAGTGAGACCTTTGATGAAGAAACGAGAAAGGCAGTACAGGCATTAATCGACAGCAATTCCCCGGATCTTGAAGATTCTTTTTACAGAGAACTGGAATTCGGAACAGGAGGAATGCGTGGAATTATGGGAGTAGGAACCAACCGCTTAAATAAATATACATTAGGACAGGCAACTCAGGGATTGGCTAACTATATGCTTCAGCAGTTTAAAGGAGAGGAAATTAAGGTTGCCATTGCCTATGACGTTCGCCACAACTCTAAAGAATTCGGGAAACTGGTAGCAGATGTCTTAACCGCAAACGGAATTAAAGTATTGCTTTTCAAGGATCACAGACCAACTCCTGAGCTTTCTTTCACGGTCCGTGATAAAAAATGTAACGGAGGGATTGTATTAACAGCATCTCATAACCCACCTGAATACAACGGTTATAAAGTATACTGGAATGACGGGGCTCAGATTGTGCCGCCAAATGATGAAGCCATCATCAAAGAAGTATATTCTGTAAAATTCGAAGAAATTAATTTCAACGGAAACGATGATTTGATAGAATGGATCGGTGAGGAACAGGATGACGTGTACATTGATGCTTGTATTGAAAACTCTACTTACCAGAATAAAGGAAAAGAAAACTTAAATATTGTTTTTACTTCTATCCACGGAACTACCTATACTACAATTCCTAAAGCTTTGGCAAAAGCAGGTTTCAAAAAAGTAGATTTGGTTAAAGAGCAGATGATCCCAAGCGGAAATTTCCCTACAGTAGAATCTCCAAACCCTGAAGAACCGGCGGCGTTGGAAATGGCTATGGATCTTGCAAAAATTACCAATGCAGACATCGTTATCGGAACAGACCCGGATGGTGACAGATTAGGAATTGCTGTAAGAAATCTTGATGGTGAAATGCAGTTACTGAACGGGAACCAAACCAATACTATTCTTACTTATTACATCCTGAATGAATGGAGAAAGCAGGGAAGAATTACCGGAAAAGAATTCATTGGTTCTACCATCGTTACTTCAGACATTTTCTATGATATAGCACAGAAATTCGGTGTTGAATGCAAAGTAGGTCTTACAGGATTCAAGTGGATCGGAAAAATGATCCGTGAAGCAGAAGGAACTCAGAAGTTTGTATGTGGTGGAGAAGAAAGTTTCGGATTCATGACCGGAGATTTCGTTCGTGATAAAGACTCCTGTGGAAGCATCCTTTTAGCTTGCGAAATTGCTGCATGGTGTAAAGCTAACGGTAAAACCATGTACCAGTATATGATCGAGATTTATGAAGATCTGGGGATGTATTTTGAAGGATTAATCAACATTGTTAGAAAAGGAAGAGAAGGTGCTGAAGAAATTCAGGATATGATGAAAAACTTCCGTGAAAATCCTCCAAAAGAACTGGCTGGTTCGTTAGTGGAAGAGGTAAAGGATTTCAAAGAACAGACAAGTCTTACCATTTCATCAGGAGAGAAAAAAGTAATGAACGAAATTCCACAGTCTAACGTATTAATTTACTATACACAGGACGGAACTAAAGTTTGTGTAAGACCTTCAGGAACAGAACCAAAAATTAAATTTTATGTTTCAGTAAAAGATGCCATCTCTTCTGAAGCCGATTTTAAAGATAAACTGAAATCATTGGAAGCTAAAATTCAGGCCGTTAAAACAGATTTAAATCTGGATTAATCATCTTAGCAACCATGATTAAAAGAATTATAGCAGTTTGCATACTGTCTGTAGCTGTAGTTTCCTGTAAAAAGGAAACTGCGGTTTCTGATGTAAAGTCTGCCAATGACTCAATAGCTAAAAACGAAACCAAAGAGGATCAGTACAAACCCATTGATACAGCTTGTTCTTCAGAAAATAAAACAGAAGATTATATTACAGCTTTACAATGGCACCGTACTAAAATAGACAGAGAGATTGCAGGAAACAGTCCGGAGAAGAACAATAAAGTATACGAAGATTATTTGAAAATAAGAGAGAAATACACCGATTGTTTGAATACTTCTCAAGCTGAGATACTTGATAAGTATATTGATTATCATACAGGACCAGATACCTATAATCTGCCGGATAACATAAAGAAAATAGCTGCCGAACTGAATAAAGCAGGTCTTGAATTCCGCGAAATGGGTGAAGGACTTACTGAAATTCATTCTTTGCCGGGATATTATGAGTCTGTTTTTAAAAATAAGGTAACCCCTGATTATGCTGCCTACATCTCACAGATGGCAAAAGATAATAAAGAGAATTATGCTGTGAACGGCGGACTTTTAATAACCTGGGAAGAGCTGGGAGATCGATTGATCGAGTGGGAGAATTTTATAAATAAATTTCCTAAAAGCCTATTAATAAAGAAAGCAAAAGATAATTATCACAATTACCTGCTGGATTATCTTTTGGGAATGGATAGCGATCGTATTTATGACAGTGAAGAAGGGAAAATTTATAATGATAAAAGAGAAGCATACAATGCACTCATCAAAAAATATCCAAACTCTGCTACTGCAAAAAAAACTAAAGAACTAATAGCCGCCTATGATGCCCATATACCTGTGGATCAAATAGAAAACAAAATTAATCTGAGAAGATAATATTCGTAAATTTTAAATAAAAATAAAGTGAAAGTCTCAAAATTAGCAGCGAACCTGATCGGTTCTGAAATTGTAAAAATTGGTAACGAAGTAAATGATCTAAAAGCAAAGGGTGCAGAAATTGCCAATCTTACTATTGGTGACCTGAATTCTAATATCTATCCTATTCCGGCATTGCTGAAGGAAGAAATTCAGAAAGCCTATCAGAATAACCTGACAAACTATCCCCCTGCCAACGGACTTTTATCTTTAAGAAAAGAAGTTTCCAAAGATTTAAAAAACAGATGGAATCTGGATTATTCTCCAAACGATATTTTGATAACAGCAGGATCAAGGCCATTAATCTATGCTGTATACAAAACGATCGTAGACGAAGGAGATAAAGTAGTATATCCTACACCATCATGGAATAACAATCACTATGCCTACCTTACTTCTGCCAATGCTGTAGAAGTAAAAACAAAGCCTGAAACGAACTTCCTTCCAACTGCAGACGATTTAAGACCCCACTTGGATGGTGCCGTTTTATTAGCGCTTTGTTCACCATTAAACCCAACCGGAACAATGTTCACCAAAGAACAGCTTTCTGAAATCTGTGAATTGGTGATTGCTGAAAACAAAAAGAGAGGAGCAGACGAAAAGCCATTATATTTAATGTATGATCAAATCTATTCTAACCTTACTTTTGGAGCACAGCACGTAGATCCGGTATCTCTTTTCCCTGAAATGAAAGAATATACAGTATATATTGATGGTATTTCAAAATGCCTGGCTGCAACAGGTGTACGTGTGGGATGGGGATTCGGACCCGCTCATATTATTGATAAGATGAAAGCACTTCTTACGCACGTAGGGGCGTGGGCTCCAAAACCTGAGCAGGAAGCAACAGCTAAATTCTTTGAAAACCCTGATAATGTAAATGTATTCGTAGAAGATTTCAAAGCTAAGCTGGAGGAAAGCCTAAAAGTTCTTCACAGTGGCGTTCAGGAGCTGAAAGGAAAAGGTTTGGCAGTAGACAGCATTGAGCCAATGGGAGCTCTTTATCTTACCATCAAATTAAACTATATTGGAAAAACAAAACCGGATGGAACGGTTATTGAAAACTCTTCAGACCTTGTATTCTATTTAATCAATGAAGCTGGTGTTGCTTTAGTGCCATTCTCAGCATTCGGGGAAGATAAATCTGAACCGTGGTTCCGTGCTTCCGTTGGAGGGTTAGCCGTAGATGAGATCAAAGTAATGCTTCCGAAACTGGAAACGGCTTTGAATAATCTTAAATAATTAATCTTAATTAATTTATAAATGTGCCAGTGTAACATTTTGCCAATTTTTCTATTGGTAAATATTGTTACACTGGTATTGTTATATTGGTACATTATAAAAATGTCACGCTGAGCAGGATCGAAGCGTTTTTAATATTCTATAAACCATGAAACTTACCAAAAAATACTTTCTTGAAACAAAATTACTGAGTTATTCTGCCTTGTTTGTGATCATTGTGGTTATTTTAAGTGTTTGGCTTTCCGGAAAAGATGCTCACCGGTCTTTATTTCAAAACTCAATCTTATCAACATCTATTTTAGCCGGAGTAATCTTCTTGTTTATAAGCTTAGGCCTGTATCATGGATTGAAACTAAAAGATAACATCGGAAGCATCTTAAATAAAGAAAGATTAAAAAAATACACCGATAAAATACCTGAAATTGATAGTTTTGATTTTGATCTGCCTATTATAGGAGATGGGATAGGTAGTGCTATACTTTCTGCTATTGCATGGTTTTTATTTTCTATTCTGCTGATATTCCTTTCTTATTTTTTTGGACTTTTCTTTTGGTCTGCCATACTATTTCTGACTGCTATGTTATATTGGATCTTCTTTCGGGCATTACGCTATGTCTTTAAAAATTCAGGCAGATGTAAAGGAGATATATTGAAAAGCTTTGGATTGGGTTTTCTGTACTCATTTCTGTACATTTTCTGGATTTATGGAATCATTTTTCTTATCAATTATATAAACTAAAGCTTGAATACTATTTTGTAAAAAAATTAAATAAATATTAAAAATTAAGTAAACACTTTGTACTAACGTCAACAAGGAATTACCTTTGGGACTTTTATAAGCTAAGAATAAACAGGGTTGAAAACAACAACGATGAAAAAATTGAGATTTTTGCTGTTGCCAATGTCTATATTGGTATACTCGCAGGAAGCAGATACATTGCAGGTGAAAGAATTACCACCGGTTTCAGATCTGACTAAAGTGCAGACTTATACTCTAAAAGATGGTTCTGTACGAACATATCCGAAACCTAAACTGCTGGATTTTGTAACCAAGCTTCCCCGAAATTTTATTGATACCAATAAAGACTTTGTAGCAAAAGATCATGCCTACTATTTAGGAGGTGCTGTTGCCTCAACACTCATTCTATTGCCATTTGATCAGAAATTAATTGATAACTCAAGAGAGTTGGGAGAAAGATGGGGAATGGATAAAGATAACAATTATACCAAGCTTGGGGGTGTTTTCAAAATTCCAAAAGATATCGGATCTACACTGTATCTTATTGGAAATGGTTCTACATTGGTGTTATTAGGAATTGGTTTCGGAACCTATGGTTTAATTAAAAATGATTACAGAGCACAGGCAACAGCCAGTGGACTAATGGAAAGTTTAATTCTTTCCGGAGTTTTTACCCAAACTATTAAAAGGATTACCGGAAGAGAAAGTCCGTTTATAGCAGAAGAAAATGGTCATAAAGGCGGTGCATGGAACCCGTTTCCGAGTTTTTCAGCATTCAGCAAATACACCTCAAACTATGATGCCATGCCATCCGGGCACTTAACAACTTTTATGGCTGGGATTACTGTCATTGCAGATAATTATCCGGATGCAAGATGGATAAAACCTGTAGGATATACATTAGCCGGAGCTTTGTGTTTTCAGATGATGCAAAGCAAAGTTCACTGGGCTTCAGATTATCCTTTAGCTTTATTAATGGGGTATTTCATTGGAAAAACTATATCAAAAAGCAGATATACTTCTTCTGAAGGTACCATTGGAAAAACAAAATATAAATTTGACCTTATGGCATCCCGCCAATGGGAGTATAACATGGTGGGAGTGAAGCTATCTTTTTAACGTATTGACTCATTTAAAAATCTATACCCGATTCTCACATTTTCATTGAAAATGTGGGAATTTTGTTTTTCTGAAAGGATAAAAATCATAATATTTAAAGGAAAAATTGGACATAATACCACAATTTATAGAGCAAACTAAAATAGTTTTCACTATTTTTGGTCTGAATAAGCAAGATCATTCATGATATAGCTTGAAACTTAATTAATATTGTACTGAATGAAAATAATCGCTGTCATCCCTGCGCGCTATGAAGCAAGCCGTTTTCCGGGAAAACTGATGCAGATACTGGGAGAAAGAACCGTTATTACCACCACCTATCAGAACGTAGTGGAAACCGGGCTGTTTGATGAAGTATTTGTTGCAACAGATTCCGAGATCATCCTGGAGGAGATTACTAAGAATGGCGGAAAAGCTGTAATGACGGGACAACATGAGACAGGAAGCGACCGTATTGCCGAAGCAGTACAAAATATAGACTGTGATATCGTTATTAATGTTCAGGGTGATGAGCCATTCCTTAAGCTTGAACCTTTGAAACAGCTGATCGAAGTTTTTAAGCAGGACGAACAGCAGGAAATTTCCCTGGCTTCCCTAAAAATAAAACTATCTGAAAAAGAAGAAATAGAAAACCCGAATAATGTAAAAGTGATTACGGATAATAACGGCTTTGCCTTATATTTCAGTCGCTCCGTAATTCCTTTTCACAGAGAAATATCTTATGATGTGAAATACTTTAAACATATTGGAGTGTATGCGTTCAGAAAAGAAGCATTATTACAGTTTTCAAAGCTGGAGATGAAACCTCTGGAAATATCTGAGAAGATAGAATGTATCCGTTATCTTGAATACGGAATGAAAATCAAAATGATAGAAACCAATTTTGTCGGGGTAGGAATTGATACACCGGAAGATCTGGAAAAAGCAAGAAAGTTGATGTAATCGGGAAATTTAATAAGATAATTTTGAAAAACGGAATTCGGTAATCAGACTTACTCAGTATTTTGCTTTTTATCCCAATTCCTCTTATATTTGAATGATAAACAATTTATCTGGTAAAGATCTTATGATGGCCCTGTTTTTACAGGAAAGTATAGAGATCTGTAATTTTGAAAATAAAATATTACATCTTACAAAAAGTGTTGGTTTTAGAGAAGATTAGGAGAACGGTTTTTAAATATGAATGAGAACCTGGTTCCAAAAACAGGCTAAACTTTTAGATCTTCTTTGAATAACTATTTTTAATAAAATTAAATGAAAAAAATAATATACTTAGTCCTTTTTACGGTTACAAGCTCATTATTTTATGGCCAAACTGCAAAGGAGATTATAGATAAAAATATTGAACTATCAGGAGGCTTAACCAACTGGAAATTGTTGAACTCCGTATTGCTGCAGGGGAAGGTAGTATTGGGAATCAAAGATGAATATCCTATAAAAATTTACCAGCAGCGTCCCAATCTTACCAAAACAATCATTGTGGTAGGTGGAAAAGAAACCGCAATTGAAGGTTTTGACGGAAATAAAGGGTATGCAATGAATTATGCAACCAATAAGCTTCAGGTATATCCGGAATATGTACCGGAAAGTTTTGATAATGATTTTATTGACTGGGAAAGTAAAGGATTTGATGCTAAATATCTCGGAAAAGAAAAAGTAGGTGATATCTATTGCCATAAAGTGGAATTAACCAAGAATGTAAATAAGAATATGTACTATTTTGATACAAAAACTTATATGCTTTTGAAGGAAATTAAAAAAGATGAAACTTTGGTATATTCCGATTATAAAAAAGTAGGAAACCTTACGATGCCTTTCAGAATAGAATCTTCAAGCCCGAAAAAGGATGGCGATTATGTGATGCTGCTTAACAGGGTAGACGTTAACAAGGCTTTTCCTGCAAATATTTTTAAGTTTTAATTCATCCGCAGTTCAGGCTGCTTAAAATTTATAAGAAATGAAAAATATTTTTTTAATGCTGCTTTCATTTACAGCGTTTCTGCAAAGCTGCACCAATCAAAAAAGTGAAGTTTCTCAAGCTAAAACCAAAGAACTTATGGGAAAAACAATATATGACTTTAAAGTAGAAAGCCTTGACGGAAAGGAAATCAACTTTGCAGATTTCAAAGGGAAAAAGATACTGATCGTTAATACCGCTTCTGAATGCGGGTTTACTCCTCAGTATGCAGATCTGGAAAAAGTATATGAAGAATACAAAGACAAATTGGTAGTAGTAGGTTTCCCTGCCAACAACTTTGGAGGACAGGAACCGGGAACAAACGCTGAAATAGGAACATTCTGCCAGAAAAATTACGGAGTAACATTCCCGATGGCAGCAAAAGTTTCGGTAAAAGGAGATGATACCGCACCCATCTTTAAATACCTAACAGAACAGGAATTAAACGGAGTAAAAAACACCACTATCCTTTGGAACTTTACTAAATTCCTGATTGATGAGAACGGAAAACTTATTGATAGCTTCGTAAGTACTACAAAACCTACAAGCGATTCAATTACAAAATATTTGAAATAAGACAGAGAAAATATATCTTGATAAAGTGGATGATTACATCCACTTTTTTTATTTTTATACCATGAAAAAACTATTAACTATTTGCAGTCTGATCCTTTTTGTGAAAGGATTTTCACAAGACAATTATTTTTTAGGGAAAACAAATTACTGTATTCCCGAGAAAAAAGAGTCAAAAGAAATGTTTGAAGGTGCTGTTGAAGGTCTTAATTTCCCCCAATATTATCCTGCATTATCATTGGCTTTAATGAAAGTCATTAAAGACGACCCTAAATATTGTGATGCCTATTTTTTAGCAGGATATTATTTACGATTGCAGAACCTGCATAAAGAATCTTTGATAATGTATTATACAGCAGATAGTCTGGCTCAGAATAAAGCTCCGATATTTAAACAGAATCTTGCTGTACAATACATGAGATTCGGGCAGGTGAAAAAGGCAAGAGAGAAATATCAGGAAATCATTAAATATTTTCCCGGTGATCCTGAAGGATATTATAGATGTACACAGATTTTTCTAGTATAGCTTTTTTTCACTTATCAATCACTTTTTCTGCAAAGCAAAAAATATTTCCAAGTTTAATACTGGAGTAGCCGTTGCTTTTAATTTTTGAAGAATTAATCATTGCTTTGGCTAAAATATCAGTTGGTAAAGGCTTCTGACTTTCCAGCAATCCTAGCTTATTGGCAAATTTTATAATCCTGCTGCCCAGGACTTCACCAGTTCTTTCAGAATTCTTCCGCTCCAGCATTCCGGGTTTGAAGATAGTTATTTTATTGAAATGTAACTGCTTTACAGCTTCTTCCAGCTCACCCTTCATTTTAGAATAGAAAATCTTGGACTTCGGATTAGCTCCATACGCTGAAACCAGAATGTAATCTTCCACCTCATTTTCTCTGGCTGCTTTTGCAAATTCATACTGATAATCAAAATCCACTTTTTTCTGGGCTTCTTTACTTCCGGCATCCTTTAAAGTAGTTCCCAGGCATGAAAATGCAACATCCCCTTTTATCATTCCTTTCCATTCTTGAGGTTTTTCAAAATCTATAATGTGAACTTTAAGCTTGTCGTTCTCAATATCAACAGGCTTTCTTACAAAAATATCAACTTCCTCAAAAGCTTTATCGTTGAGCAACTGATTAACCAAGTCTTTTCCTGTAGCGCCTGTAGCACCAATTACTAAAGCTTTCATAATAATAAGGTTTAATATGATAATATTTTCTTTCTTAAATTTACTAAATTTGATTAAAAGATAAAAGATAAAAGATAAAAGATAAAAGATAAAAGATAAAAGATAAAAGATAAAAGATTATTTTAAACATCTGGTTTTGCTATCAATTATCATATTACCTATCACTCATTACTCATAACAATGGATGCCAACGAAATATTAGACTACTGTCTTGCTAAAAAAGCCGTTACAGAAAGTTTCCCTTTTGATAACGAAACCCTTGTATTAAAAGTTGATACTAAAATGTTCCTGTTGATGGCACTTGAAAGACAACCCTTGTCCATCAATGTAAAGACAGACCCGGAATGGAGTGCTGAACTTCGGGAGCAATATCCCCAGATTACAGGTGCTTATCATATGAATAAAACCCATTGGAATTCAGTAGTGGTGAATGGTTTGAAAAGAGATCTGATTTTGAAACTAATAGATCATTCTTATGATCTGGTATTTAAATCACTTACTAAAAAAGTTCAGAATACCATCAATAATTCATAATATCATCAATTTACAGCTTTAAGCCGTATGCATTCAGGTATAAATTTTGTTACCAGATATCTGTAAATATTAAACTGATATCAATTAAAATAAGAACCAATGAAAAATCACCTTTTATTATTCATCGCAGCGGGTGTGTTAGCATTATCAGGCTGCAATAAAGCAAAGAATAAAACAACCCCTGAAACTGTTCTATCTGAAAAAAAGGCGGAAAATTTTTCTGATAATCTGAAGATAGAATTTGTAGGAACTGATAATTTTACCATTAAAAGTGCCAGACTTATAGTGCGTTTGTATGGAATGGACGGAAATTTAGCAGATGCACCCGCTACATTACTGGAAGAAAAAGAATATGAACAGAAATCAATACCTTTTACCATTAATTTTCCGGTATCTAAGGATGCTGTAAGTAAGATCAATCCTAAGCCTGCGGGGCCTGTTAAATATTATATTGGTCTGAGCTGGGATTCTGACGGAAACGGAAAGGCTGACAGTAAAGGAGATATAGGGATAGATTATGATAAAGGGTTTCCTAATGTGACAATGAATAATGAGGTTCAGAAAATAAACCTGAAGATACTTAAATAAAAAAACAAAAAAAGGTTATTCAGCACTGAATAACCTTTTTTATATCTTAGAAATTAAATTCCTCTGTTAACCGCTTATCTTCGTCAAGCCTTTCAATCAGTTTTTCCAGACCTTCAAACTTAATTTCATCATGCAGGAAGTCTCTGAATCTTACTGTGATCTTTTCATCATAAATATCATTGTCAAAATTAAGGATATATACTTCAACTGTTAATCTTTCTCCGTTTACTGTAGGATTTGTTCCAATGCTCAGCATTCCTTTATATTTCTGCCCTTTTACTTCCACTTCAACAATATAAGCGCCTTTTTTAGGCAGGAGTTTAATAGATTCCGTATCAATATTAGCCGTTGGATATCCAATAGTTCTTCCTATTTTCTTTCCATGAACTACCGTTCCGGAAACAGGGTAGGAGTATCCCAGCATTTCATTGGCTTCTTTAATATTTCCTGTTAAAAGAGCATTACGAACTTTTGTAGAGCTGATGTTATTCTCATGAATATTAATGGCTTCCATCTGCTCAACCTCAAAATCAAGTTCTTTTGAAAGTTTTTGAAGAAGCTCAAAGTTTCCGCTTTTATTTTTTCCGAAAGAATGATCGTATCCTATAATAAGGTATTTTACATTCAGCTTATCAATGAGAATTTGACGCACAAATTCTTCACCGGTAAGATTTCTGAATTCTTCATCAAATTCTTTAATAAACAGGGTTTCAACGCCATATTTTTCAATGCGCTGTTGTTTTTCCTCTATCGTATTCAGAAGTTTTAAATCTTCATTAGGATTAAAAACAAATCTTGGATGTGGCCAGAAAGTAAGAATGGCAGTTTCCAGATTATTTGCTGTTCCTACCTTAATGAGTTCATTGATAATACTTTTATGTCCGAGATGTACCCCGTCAAACATACCTAAAGACAATGCTAGAGGCTTTTGAGAGGAATAATCTTTAAAATTCTTGAAAACTTTCAAAACGGGAAAAATTTGACTGCAAATATAGATATAATGTAACAATCTATCAATATAACAATGAATCAATATTTTTCTCAGATAAATAGGCCTTCAGATTGGTAAACTGCCGGATGGGAAAATTTCTTAAAAGCATGATAAAAATCTTTTTTTTACCAATTGCGTGTTTACGAAGAATCACTATATTTGCACCAAGAAAAAATTTAGCAATGGCAAACCAAATTAAAGGTAAAATTTCTCAAATTATTGGTCCGGTAATCGACGTTGTCTTTACAGATGTAGAAGCAGTTCCTGCAATCTATGACGCGTTAGAAATTACAAAAGAAAACGGTGAAAAAGTAGTTTTAGAGGTAGAACAACATATTGGCGAAGATACAGTAAGATGTATTGCAATGGACGCTACTGACGGTCTTAAGAGAGGTCAAGATGTAATTGGATACGGAAATCCTATTACAATGCCAATCGGTGAGGCTGTAAACGGAAGACTATTCAACGTTGTTGGTGATGCTATCGACGGACTTCAAGATATTTCTAAGGATGGTGGTCTTCCAATTCACAGACCAGCTCCAAAATTTGATCAATTATCAACTTCAGCAGAAGTTTTATTTACAGGTATTAAAGTAATCGACCTAGTTGAGCCTTATGCAAAAGGAGGTAAAATTGGATTGTTCGGTGGTGCTGGTGTAGGTAAAACAGTATTGATCCAGGAGTTGATTAACAATATTGCAAAAGGACACGGAGGTCTTTCTGTATTTGCCGGAGTAGGTGAAAGAACGAGAGAAGGAAATGACCTTTTGAGAGAGATGTTAGAATCTGGAATTATCAAATATGGTGATGATTTCATGCACTCTATGGAAAATGGAGGTTGGGATCTTTCTAAAGTAGACTTGGAAGCTATGAAAGATTCTAAAGCAGCATTCGTATTCGGACAGATGAACGAGCCGCCAGGTGCGAGAGCTAGAGTAGCCCTTTCTGGTCTTACATTAGCTGAGTACTACAGAGATGGTGGAGAAAGCGGACAAGGTAGAGACGTACTTTTCTTCGTAGACAACATCTTCCGTTTTACACAGGCTGGTTCTGAGGTATCTGCACTTCTTGGTCGTATGCCATCAGCGGTAGGTTACCAACCAACTCTTGCTTCTGAAATGGGTGCAATGCAGGAAAGAATTACTTCAACTAAAAACGGTTCAATTACTTCAGTACAGGCGGTATACGTACCTGCGGATGACTTAACTGACCCGGCTCCTGCAACTACGTTTGCCCACTTGGATGCAACTACGGTACTTGACAGAAAGATTGCTTCATTAGGTATTTACCCAGCGGTAGATCCACTAGCATCTACTTCAAGAATCCTTGCTCCTGAAGTAATCGGTCACGATCACTACAACTGTGCTCAAAGAGTAAAAGAAATTCTTCAAAGATACAAAGCGCTTCAGGATATCATCGCAATCCTTGGTATGGAAGAACTTTCTGAAGAAGATAAAGCAGTTGTTTACCGTGCAAGAAAAGTTCAGAGATTCTTATCTCAGCCTTTCCACGTAGCAGAACAGTTTACAGGTATTCCAGGATCATTGGTGGATATCAAAGATACAATCAAAGGATTCAACATGATTATGGATGGTGAATTAGATCACTTACCAGAAGCTGCTTTCAACCTGAAAGGAACTATCGAGGAAGCTATCGAAGCTGGACAAAAAATGTTAGCTGAAAACGCATAAATTATTAACAATTTGAGATTTGAAATTTGAAGTTCGATGGTAATTTCAAATTTCAAACATCAAATTTCAAATTTGTTTCTATGAATATAAAAATTTTAACACCAGAATACGTAGTTTTTGAAGGAGAAGTAAACTCAGTATTACTGCCGGGAAAAAATGGTGAATTCCACATCATGAAAAACCACGCAGGAATTGTTTCTTCTTTAGTTGGTGGAAAAGTAAAGCTTTTTACGAATTCTGTAGATGAAGCTTTCGCTAAAAATCTAACCAAAGAAAATGATAAAGACTCTGTTTTTTCATATTCTATCAAAAGCGGTGTTGTGGAATTTAATCATAACAAAGGAATTATCCTTTGCGAATAATTAAATGAAAAGCTAAATATATTTTCAAAAAAGTGTAACTTTGGTTACACTTTTTTTATTGTATGTCAAGTCATGTAAAAATCTGATTCTATGAAGAAAAGTATAATCATATTCTTTACAATTCTGGGGGCTTTCCTCAATGCCCAGAATATCAAAACCAAAAGAGGAATTATCAACTTAGACGGGATCCCGGTAGCCAAAATTTCAAATAAAGGCAGTGAGTATACTTTCATGGATTTGAAGGAAACTCCTTTGTATACTATAAAATTTATTGATAAAAGTATTGTAGACTCAGTAAGGGACAGCTACATTCAGATCAATAGAGTGTATAACAGGGATAAAACCATTGAGGTAGATTATTCATCACCTTCTGCATTTTCCGGTGAAGAAAAATCTGCAGTCTATACTTCTGTGAAAGATTTTAAAATCATAGATAATAAAGGAATCAATGTAAAGACTCTGGATGAATTGTTTTCAAATGTCCCTAAAAGAAAGCTGGACAGTAAGACAAAGGATGCCTATACTATCAGAAGGAAGATTGATAAAATGAACCTGGAAGTAAATAAAGTGGGAGAGATCCTCAGCAATGGCGTTCCTGTGGGTTATTTTACCAATTTACCGGTAAGCTTTGGTTCAGATGATAAAATCATGGAAAAAAGCTTTATAGATATTGAAATCTATGATGCAAAGAGTAAATATATTGGAAAGTATATTACCACAACCAAACAGCTGAAAACCGCCGGTGGGAAATCTTTTACTCTTTTCAAAGAAATGTCAGGCAGAGCTTCTATTCTGAAATATCCAACCTATAAAGCACTGGCAGAACGTATGGCGATTATGGATCCGAATTTTATCAAAGTTCAGGAAAAAGTAAATGTAGGCCCTGTTACAAAAGATACCCCGAATTAAATTGGCTAAGAAATATAAAACAAAATCCTCCGAAATGCTTCTGAGGATTTTTATCTGTCTGATTTGATAAATGTTCACTTATTATATTCGTGAATTTGTGGCTAAAAAAATAAGCCACGAATGCACGGATTTTTCTTTGTATGCAATGTAAATATAATATAATCATCTTGCGCAATCTGTTGGAGTTTTTTGGAGGATTTTGTCATTATGAAAGAATCTAAAAACATTACATATTAAAACAGGAGGCTGGATTCCTAAGGAATGACAAAGATTATGGGTATTTTATTCTTAGAAAATATAGTAAAATCTATTCAATAGAAACGGGCTTTAGCCCGTTTTATAATAAATATAAAATTCCAACAGCTTTAGCCAAAACGTATAAGTATAAGGATTATTTATATAATCTTGTCCCAAAATTAATCTGCATAATTAGCGGAATCTGCGAGACAAAAATAAAAAGTCCTTAATTAGAAATCCCCTGAGAAAAATCGGGATCATTTTTACAAACTCAAAATCACACCATTTTCTTTCAATTGCTGCATAGGTTTTGAAAACCAGAACAACTCAAAATCATCAAAATTTTCTTCAAACTGATTCTTAAGTTGTTGAATTGTAGGCTTTTTTTGGTTGTCGATAGAATGTTCTTTCAAAATATCCATCAGCCATTCTGCTTTATCCTGCTCCATCTCAACCTTTACAATATTGGTTTTTAGGTGGAATGTAAGAAGCGTATATGTACCGGAATATTTCTTTTTATTTTTTACGCGATTCTCAGCGATTACATTTTTGGTTAAAAAAACAACTTTTGAATTTCCCTTAAATTTAAAATCTTCATCTTCCAATAAGCTGTCATGAATATAATCAGGGTGAATAGTTGTTCTTGGAATTTTAAAATCAAACCATTCTTGAAGAGGAAGGTCAAAATTAATTCCATGCATATAATTGAATAAAGATTTTTTTAAGCCCGAACTAAATTTATCATGATTGATTCCTGTTTTATCTGTAAAATCAATATCATTATTAGCAAATAGAATTTCCTGTTTGATTGGGGTAACTCCAAATTCTTCAGGATTCAGCCCAACAGGTGAGTGGGCAGTCATTGCAAACTGATGCCAGAAGCCACTTTGCAGAATTCCCATTTCAAACAACTGGCGAACCATTTCCATAGAGTCAATTGTTTCCTGGATCGTTTGTGTTGGGTAACCATACATCAGATAAGCATGGATCATAATTCCGGCTTCTGTAAAATTTCTTGTCACTTTTGCAACCTGTTCTACAGAAATTCCTTTATCAATTAATTTCAATAAACGGTCACTTGCCACTTCAAGGCCTCCTGAAACGGCAACACATCCGGACAGTTTTAATAAATAACATAAATCTCTGGTGAAGCTTTTTTCAAAACGGATATTGGTCCACCAGGTAACCACAAGATTTCTCCGGAGGATTTCAAGGGCAACTTCTCTCATTAAAGCTGGCGGTGCAGCTTCATCTACAAAATGGAAGCCGGTTTCACCTGTTGTTTTAATAAGCTCCTCCATTCTGTCTACCAGAATCTTGGCAGAAATAGGCTCGTAGATCTTGATATAATCTAATGAGATGTCACAGAATGTACATTTCCCCCAATAACATCCGTGAGCCATGGTTAGTTTATTCCACCTTCCATCGCTCCACAAACTATGCATTGGATTGGCAATTTCAATGACTGAAATATATTGATCGAGTTTTAAATCCGTATAATCCGGAGTTCCGATATCTGACTGTTTGTAATCGTGCCTTTTTGAATTATTTTTATAGACAACTTTCTGATTTTCAAGTAAAAAAGTTCTTTTATACTGAGGTTCTTCGCTTTGTTCAGAAGAACAAATACTTTCATACAGGAGTTCAAGAGGAAGTTCACCATCATCAAGGGTGATAAAATCAAAAAATTCAAAAACTCTCTGATCCTTAACTTCTCTTAATTCAGTATTCGGGAAACCTCCGCCCATTGCAATTTTAATGTTCGGAAAATTTTTCTTTATAAACTGGGCACACCTGAAGGCTGAATATAAATTTCCAGGAAAAGGAATAGAAAAACAAACCAGTTTGGGTTGTACTGATTCTAATCTTTCGTGAAGAATTTTTAAAGTAAAATCATCTATAAATGTTTGTTGGGCAGATAATTTTGAATACAGTTCATCAAAAGAATTAGCACTTTTCCCCAAACGTTCGGCATATCTGCTGAAGCCAAAATCAGCATCAATATTTTCAACAATATAATCTGAAATATCTTCCAGATACAGGGTTGCCAAATGTTTGGCTTTGTCCTGTAAACCCATGTTCCCGAAAGCAAATTCCATATCATCCAATTGGTTGAAACGGGAAGCTTCGGGTAAAAAGTTCATGCTGCAGATCTGTCTTGCCAGTGTAGGGTTTTTTCCCTGTAAAAAAGGAATCACCTGATCTATCGTCTTTAAATACTCTTCTCTTAATGCATAAATCCTCTGTGTATTTTCAGAAGCATTCTGAAGATCAATTCCTTTACTGAAAACCTTCTGTAATCCACCTTTTGAAAATAACTCCAAAATAACATCTATTCCCAAATCAATCTGATAGCTGGAAATATTTTTAGTATTTAAAAATCCTTTAATATAAGCTGTTGCCGGATAAGGAGTGTTAAGCTGGGTAAAAGGCGGGGTAATAAGGAGCAGGTCTTTCAACAGAAATTTTTTGCAAAGTTATTCTAAAGTTTTTTCAGAAAAAAATTTTTTGCTCTGATTATAGACAGGTTTAAATCGTGTTGAAAAAATTCTCCCATAGATCTCAGATAGCTGAAAAGTATGATAGTGGAGATTTTTTTAACGAAGGTTTATGAAAGGTGCTACCTATTTTAAGGGAGCAAAGTAGGATCAATTTCACTAATTCTCTCTAAGCGAAAGCATAAACATAGAGCTTCTTCTGTGAAAAATTATTTAAATACTGAATCAGGTGGATGATTACTGATGAAATTAAGAAAAGACTCTTCTTCAAAATAGCCATTTTCATCTAAAATTTCAGGGCTTAAAACTTCTGCTTCCTGGGATCCGTCCAAAATTATATTCTCAATATTTCTTCCCCCTTTTGCTTCTATTTCATTGTGAAGACTTATTAAATATCTGGAATATATATTGCCTTCTGCCAGTGTATGATGTCCGTTTTCAGCAATAAGAACTGAGGATATATTTCCTCCAAAGTAGGTTTCATTGTCGTTGCCTGACGCTCCAAACAGTACATCACAGGAAAGGTTGCCGGTACAGTACAGTGAGCCGTATACAATTATATTTTTTGCTTGTATATTTCCAATAACAATAAGCACAACGTAGTCTTCAACAAAAAGATTTCCTGAAAGGCTGATATCTTTATCAAATAAAATTACCTTATATCCTTCACCATCTTCAGTTACCAAGTCAAGAGAGCCAGAGTCTTTATGTTCTGCAAGGACAATTGTGGGTTGTTCATCCTCATCAGGTTGTAAAGATGACATTTTTATTTTCTCTGCCATTTCCTGATCCAGCATTTCAAGAAATTCCGAAAAATCTTTTTCATGTAATGACTGATCTTGAAACAGTGTAAAATCTAAAGTTGATATAACTTTGGAATAAAAAATCCCTGACTCTCGTTTAAGGTAAGCATACAACTGATCTTTTGATAGCTTCTGTAATTCCTTCATGATTTTAAGTGTTAAGTATGAATTGTATTTTTACGATCAGAAATAACATTCAGGATAACTCCCAGCAGGATCAGTGTGATCCCGATCAATAAATTGACAGTGAACTTTTCATTAAACATAAATACGCTTACCATAACGGCAACTACCGGTTCAAGGGCTCCTAAAATGGCAACAGGCGTAGAGCCAATACTTTTAATTGCATATACTAGGCATAAACTGGAAATAACCGTGGTAAGGAAAGCAAAAATGAGAAAGTTAATAAAAATAGTCATTGAAGGAATCCCAAATGACTGATGCCCGATAACTGATTTACCCATAAAAAACAAAGAAGTAAAAAGCATAGAGTAGAAGGTAAGCTTAAACCCCGACACTTTTAGTTTCGATTTGTTAACAATTACCATATATAATGCATAAAACAATGAGCTGAGCATCACAATTCCCAATCCTGCAAAATTAATTTCCAAACCATTTCCCTTCAGGCATAAGACAATAACTCCGGCAAAGGCAAGAAGTAAGGAAACAACAGATAGTTTAGTGAGTTTCTCTTTGTAAAAGAAGAACATAATTAATGCCACAATTACCGGATAAATAAATAGAACGGTAGAGGCAATTCCCGGAGTGAGAAAATCATATCCTATAAAAAGAAATTCCGAGGAAAGAGCATAGCAGATTCCAAGAATGGCTAAAATCATGGCCTCCCTTTTATTGATTCTGAAATTTTGTTTAGAATAGATGAGATAAACTCCTACCATGAGAGCCGAAAAGAAAAATCTGTAAAACAATGCAATATCCATTGAAAAATGAGCCTGCTTGATCGGCAGAATAAAAATCGGAATCAATCCGTATGAAACTGCCGACAAAATACCCAATAAATAACCCCTAAGTTTCATTTGCTTTTTATAGTTTATAGTTTTTAAAATAAAAAACCACTGAATCAATCAGTGGTTTTTTTTAATTTTGTTAAAGATTAGATCGGTTTAAAACTTAATCCCTGCTCTTGCAGTAATATTTGTTCCTGCTCTTTATAGTAACCACTTACCAGTTTATCGTGAATTGCTTCAAACGCTGCCAGAGTTTCATTAATTTCAGCATCCGTATGAGAAGCGGTAGGAATCAGTCTTAAAAGAATCATTCCCTTCGGAATTACCGGATATACCACGACTGAAGTAAAGATCCCGTAATTTTCTCTAAGGTCTTTTACCAATAGAGTAGCTTCTACAGGAGTTCCCTGCATCATTACAGGAGTTACGCAAGTATTGGTATCACCAATATTGAATCCTCTTTCTTTTAATCCGTTCTGTAGTTTGGCTACATTTTCCCAAAGCTTAGCTTTGATTTCGGGTCTTGATCTCAATAGCTCCAGTCTCTTCAGTCCTCCTATTACCATTGGCATTGTAAGAGATTTTGCGAAGATCTGTGATCTTAGGTTAAACTTCAGGTATCTGATGATCTCTTTGTCTCCCGCAAGGAAGGCTCCGAAACCAGCCATAGATTTTGCAAAAGTAGAGAAATATACATCAATCTGATTGATGCAATCCTGCTCTTCACCAACTCCGGCACCTGTTTTACCTAGTGTTCCGAAACCGTGAGCATCATCCACTAAAAGTCTGAACTGATATTTTGATTTAAGTTCGCAGATCTCTTTGATTTTTCCCTGCTGGCCTCTCATTCCGAAAACACCTTCAGTAATCACAAGAATTCCTCCTCCTGTTTCTTCTGCCACTTTTGTAGCCCTCTGAAGGTTTTTCTCAAGGCTCTCCATATCGTTATGTTTGTAGGTAAATCTTTTACCTGAATGAAGTCTTACCCCATCCACGATGCAGGCATGAGAATCCATATCATAAACGATTACATCATTTCTGCTTACCAAAGCATCAATGGTAGAAACCATTCCCTGGTAACCGAAATTCAATAAATATGCTGATTCTTTTTGTACAAAGTCTGCCAATTCTCTTTCCAACTGAAGGTGCTGATCTGTTTCTCCAGACATTGCCCTTGCTCCCATTGGATAGAACATTCCGTATTCTGCAGCCGCCTTTGCATCTGCTTCTATTACTTCAGGATGATTACACAGCCCTAAAT
Organism: Chryseobacterium bernardetii; assembly: GCF_003815975.1. Classification (NCBI taxonomy): domain Bacteria; kingdom Pseudomonadati; phylum Bacteroidota; class Flavobacteriia; order Flavobacteriales; family Weeksellaceae; genus Chryseobacterium; species Chryseobacterium bernardetii. The sequence goes on along the minus strand of NZ_CP033932.1, from coordinate 4,079,501 downwards.
AATCATTGGCACTCCAGAAAATTACTTCTCTACCCTGAAATTGCATCCTCGGGCCGATAGGTCCCTCTAGTCTCGGGAAAATAAAATATCCCTCTCCGTAATCTGCAAATTGTCCAAGTGGTCCTGGATTTTCTTTTATTCTTTCAAAAATATCCAACATTGTATCGTAATTTTTAAGTAAAAAAGCCTTTTTTGTAGAACACGCAAAAGGCTTTATTATATCGTGATTTTATTTGTTCCTATTTAATAAACTCTGTCTTGAAGACTTCGTCATAATTGTGGACACAGTTGTTAACAAACCCCTGTTCGGCCATCCACTTATCACTGTATACTTTGGTGATGTATCTTGAACCGTGGTCAGGATAGATTAAAACAACCACATCATTTTCGGTTAATTCGTGAGAATTTGCATATTGCATCAGTCCCTGAGTTACAGCTCCTGTGGTATATCCTCCCATGATGGCTTCCTTTAAAGCAATTTCACGGGTTCTGTAGGCTGCCATTTCATCATTTACCCTTACAAATTCATCTACCTTGTCAAAAAGAAGTGCGGAAGGAATTAAATTTTTTCCCATTCCCTCAATCTGGTAAGGATGTACATCTTCTTTGTGAATTTCACCGGTTTCGTGATAGCTTTTTAATATAGAACCATCTGCATCCACCCCGATAATTTTAATATCCGGATTTTTCTCCTTCAAAAACTTTGCTGAACCAGATAAAGTACCTCCTGTTCCGGTACAGGCAAAAAGGTGAGTGATTTTACCTTCTGTCTGTTCCCAGATTTCAGGACCTGTAGTCTGGTAATGGGCATCAATATTCAGTTCATTAAAGTACTGATTGATGTAAATAGAATTGGGAGTTTCCAAAGCGATTCTTTTCGCTACTTCATAATAAGATCTAGGATCATCCGCCGGTACATTGGCAGGACATATATATACAGTAGCTCCTAAAGCCTTAAGATAAGCGATCTTTTCAGGTTTTGTTTTGTCGCTTACCGCGAGAATACATTTATAACCCTTAATGATACATACCATTGCAATAGAAAACCCAGTGTTTCCTGATGTTGTTTCTACAACAACGGAATCCTCTTTCAATAAGCCTTTTTTCTCTGCGTTCTCTATAATATGAAGTGCGATTCGGTCTTTGGTGGAATGTCCAGGATTATATGATTCTAACTTGGCATAAACGGTTGCTGGAATATCTTTTGTCACAGTATTTAGCTTCACCATAGGAGTATGTCCTATTAGGCCAAGAATATTATCGTAAACATTACTCATTATTTGTTATTTTCAATAAAAATCTGACTGCAAAAATACAAAAAAATAAATAATTACTAAACTTTTGTTTGATTTCTAGGGCATCGTTTTGTAAAAAAATATTTTCCTGTTTACAGGATCAGCACGAGTTTAATCGCAAATTCTGCGCCAAATTTTTAAATTTTGTTAAAAACAATATAAAATAATATAAAAGCCTTATTTTCGCATAATTGATTTAATACTATGAAAAATTGGACTTTTAGGCAATGGAACACCGTTTTAGGATGGGTGATTTTCGTCATTGCGTTTTTCACGTACTTGTCCACAATAGAACCCAATTTCAGTTTTTGGGATTGTGGTGAGTACATTTCTTCTGCAGTAAAACTTGAAGTAACGCATGCTCCGGGAGCGGCTTTATTCCAGATAGTGGGTGCCGTAGCAGCCATTTTTGCATTAGGGAAAGGCGAAAATTACTCCATCGTAATCAACGCGATGTCTGCATTGTTCAGCGCGCTGACTATTTTATTTTTGTTCTGGACGATCACTCATTTTGTGAGAAGATTACTGAACAAAGATTTTGAAGAAATTACAAAACATCAGGAAATCTCTATTTTATTTGCAGGAGCGGTAGGGGCACTTTGCTTCACTTTCTCAGATACGTTCTGGTTCTCAGCAGTAGAAGGTGAGGTTTACTCAATGGCTTCTATGTTTATCGCGCTTTTGGTCTGGTTGATTACGAAATGGGAAAATGAGTATCAGGCAGCAGACAGTGAGAGATGGATTATCCTTATTTTCTTCGTTTTAGGGCTTTCTGTTGGGGTACACATGATGTGTATGCTGGCAACTCCTATGGTATGTCTTGTATACTATGCAAGAAACTATAAGTTTACCTGGAAAAACTTCATCTGGGCAAACCTTATTACCCTGTTGATCCTGAGTATGGTCTTCAAAATTATCTTCCCGCTGATTATGACGATGTTCGGAAGATTGGAGATTTTCTTTGTAAACGGTCTTGGGCTTCCTTTCCATTCAGGAACCATTGCTGCCTTCCTACTGATGGTGGTTATCAGCTATTTCTTAATCAAATATGCCAGAAAAACGAAAAAGAATCTGTACCAGACAATTGCTTTATCTGCAGTATATATGATTATCGGGTTCTCTTGCTGGATGGTAATTCCTATCAGAGCAAATGCCAATCCACCAATGAACCTTAACGACCCGGATACAGCAATTGGTATGCTGGATTACTACAACAGGGAACAATATGGTGACTGGCCAACAATTTACGGACAGAACTATACGGCTTTCCTTGATGCCAACGGAATTGAAAAGAATGAAGACGGAAGCTTTAAAACAAAAAAGACCGGTGAAATCTACGAAAAAGATGAAAAAACCGGAACTTACAGAAAAACCGGAGACCGATTCAACTATGTTTTCAATAAATCTCAGGTGAGTTTAATGCCAAGAATGTTTAATGAGGATAAGGATGTAATGGCTAATTATATTTCAATGTATGGCGCGCCTGATTTTACATTTAATTATGGTAATGAAGATGTGGCAGATAACCCTCAGGCCAAGCAGATCTTTGATGAGCTGAGAGCTAAGTATGATGATAAATCTATTACTGCTTCAGATTATTTAAAGGTAAAACCTTATAACCTTATTAATGTTCAGAAGCCTTCTTTCCTTCAGAATATGGATTATTTTATTTCTTTCCAGAACGGGTATTACTTTGTGAGATACCTGCTGTGGAACTTTGTAGGAAGACAGAATGACCTGGAAGGAAACATGGAAAGCACAAAAGGAAACTGGATTTCCGGAATTCCTTTTATTGATAATGTAAACGTAGGAAATCAGGATAAGATGCCTGCTAAATTTAAGAATGAAAGTACGGTGAAGTTCTTCTTCCTGCCATTAATTCTGGGATTAATCGGATTCTTTTTCCAGTTGAACAGGGATTTCGGAAGATTCTATGCTTTATTGTCTTTATTCATTATTACAAGTGTTGGTATTATTTTCTATACGGGGGTAAAGCCTTTTGAACCGAGAGAAAGAGATTATGCAATGGTAGGTTCATTCTATGCCTTTGCGATCTGGATCGGATTGGGAGCAGGTGCTATCTTATGGTTCTTACAGTCTAAGATCAAATCCAACGGTGCTAATATTGCACTGGGAGTTGTATTGTTAGGAGTGCCTTTCATGATGGGCTTCCAAAACTATAACGTTCATGACAGAAGCAACAGATATACAGCATACGACTATGCATATTCAGTGTTAAAATCATTACCGAAAAACGATATTTTATTCGTGTATGGTGATAACGATACTTATCCGGTTTGGGCAATCCAGGAAACGGAAAGATTCAGGGATGATGTGAAAGTGGTGAACTTCACACTTGCTTCAACGCCATGGAACCTTGATCAGATAAAGAGAAGAACTTATAATGCTATGGGAATCCCAAGTGAACTCACTCACGAGGATTACAGAGATGGTGTAAATGACCAGATCTATATGATGAAGAAAGAAGACTGGGAAGGGGTTTTCTCTATGCTGAAAGAACAGGGAGTTCCGGATACGGAATTCAAGGATTTCAGAAAGTATCTTACACAGGATTCTTTAACACTGAAAGATGCCATTAAGTTTATCAAATTCAAGTCTCCTGAAAAAGATCAGTTACTGAAAATGTACTTTGGAGAAGAGAAATATGAAAAGTATAACATTCTGCCGGTAAACAAATTTATCCTTCCTGTAAATAAAGAGAATGCCTTAAAAGCAGGAATTATCAATCAGGCAGATCTTCCTAATGTAGCAAATCAGATTATGATTACTTACAAAGGAAATACATTGTATAAAAACAACCTGATTCTAATGGATCTTTTAGCCAACTTCGATTGGAAACGTCCGATTAACTTCTCTTCAGGAGGTATTTATGACAGTGAAAATATTTTCTATCTTAATGATTATCTTCAGTTTGACGGGTTCAGCTACCGATTGATTCCAATCCAGACTTTGCCATCAGCAGACGGAGACATGGGAAGAGTAGATGTAAATAACCTTTATAATGTAGTGAAAAACTTCAGATGGGGGAACTTTAAAGACCTGAATGCTCACTTTGATGAAACAGCAACTTCCAATATCATCAGCTACAGAATGTCAGCAAGCAGAGCAGCTTCAGCATTGGCTCTAAGCGGACAGAAAACTAAAGCGTTGGAAATCCTGGATCTTGCAGCCAAAGAAATTCCTGCTGAAAAGTACAATGATCCACGCTCATTAAGCTCAATGGTAACCGGATATATCATCGCAGGACAGGAGCAGAAAGGATTGCAGCTGGCAGAAGTACTTAAAAAAGGAATTTTTGATGAGTATGATTATTACTTAAGCCTCTCTAAAGCAGATCAAAGCTATGTAAGAAGACAGATGAGAACAAAACCAATGGAATATTCTCTTGTAGTAGCAGCGGTTACAGATGCTTATACCAAGATGGGACAGAAAGAAAAAGCATATGCTTATCTGGTAAAATCCATTGAGCCGATTGATAAGAAATTCAATGCCTTTGTGAAGGAGCTTCAGCAGATGGGTAAAGAAAAAGCAATGAAAGAATCTGAAGATGTTCAAACAATCACGCCATTCTACCAATATTTATTTGATGTAATGGAGCCTTTTGATTCTACTTATTCCAAGGAAAAAGAAAATCAGATCACTTCAGCAATTATTAAAGTAACACAATAAAATTTTTAAAACGGAACTTCGGTTCCGTTTTTTTGTTATTGGCAATCCTGAATTTTAAGATTATATTTGTGGAACTAAAAATACATAATGGCTGAAACACAGAATAGCAGGTTTCCAATCTATGCCGTAATGGTTACGGTTATTTTTAAACTACTTTTTTTATTAACGCATTATATTCAGGAAGATGCTTTCATCACCTGGCGGGTAGCTCAGAATCTACTGGATTATGGAGTGATCGGCTTCAATGGTGATACTAAGATTTCAGCTTCTACCACTCATTTGTATGTTTTTGTGTCCTATATTTTCAATCTTATTTTTGGGAAAGAAAACTTTATAGAACCGCTTTTGATTTTTAATTCGGTCCTGTTTACCATAGGAACCCTGTTTTTATCACATCTGCTTCTTAAAAACCCTTGGCATAAAGCTATTTTTATTTTTTTACTCGGAATTTTACCCCCGGCTATTAAAATTTCAATTCTGGGAATGGAGTATGGGATCCTGTTTTTCCTGGAAATGTCCCTGCTGTATTACGGTTTCAATAAAGGAAAAAAATGGGTATTAACCCTTCTTCCGGTCCTGATTATGTTTACCAGAATTGATACCGTCATTTTCCTTGGAGTTGTATTTCTTGTTGACTTTTTCTGGAACAAAAAAATCAGATGGAGCTATATTTTTGGCGGAATTTTAGGCGTTTTATCAACGGTTGCTTTCAACTGGTTCTACTTTGGAGAAGTTGTAAATAACACTATTACTGCCAAAAAATTACTTTACGAACAGCAGCTGACTTTAGGGGAACATTTTGATTATTTTATGGTAAGCTTTGGAAATTTCTGGGGAATGCTGAAGGTTCCTGGAGCATTCAATCCCATTACAGTGATTATTCTTATTTTTGAGTTGCTTTGCTTTATTTATCTCATCAGACAAAGGGAAAAAAGAAATTATTACCTGTGGATGATCTTTATTTTTGGATGGGTAAAGCAGATTGTTTTTATTTCTCAAAAAAGCTTGTTCGATTGGTATTACTGGGTTCCGCAGCTTCTGCTTTTTGTTCCTGTTCTTATTTTTGTACTGGAGCAGAAGGAGAGAAGAAATTTATGGCTGTCACTGCTTATTTTGTTTTATATTGTTCCGATGCTGGCTTTTCAAACCATTCATTCTATTGCAACAGGAAATGGGGAATGGAACTACAGAAGAACTATCGGTATATTCCTGAACCAATATGAAAAAGATAAAAATCAGTGGATTTTATTGGAGCCTGCGGGGTATGTGCCTTATTTTTCGGGATTAAAAACTATTGATGAAGTTGGGTTGGTAGACAAACAGATTCAGGAAGAGATCAAAAAAGATAAAACAAATTACTGGATCAACACGGTTAAAAACAGAAAACCCAAATATCTGCTTTCCTATCAGAATTTATACGAAGGAAAGAACGCAGATTATTACCAAACCCATTATAAATTATTAAAGGAATTCAGGGTGAAAGATCACCTGAAAAGTGATAATAAAATACTGGAAAAAATCTACAATCTCAAGCCTTCCGGAACAGATTATAATTTATATATCCGGGTTAATTAAATAGAACATTTTTTAAAACACCTGGATTTTCCAAACCCAGACCCCTGTAAACTATTATCTAAAATCTAATACCTAACTTATGAAATATTGTGCTTTTCTCCGTGGTGTCAATGTAAAAGGAACCAATATGAAAATGGCAGATGTATGCCAGGTCTTTAAGGATGCCGGAATGAAAGATGTGGCTTCTATATTGGCTTCCGGCAATATTGTGTTTTCGTCTGATAAAAGTGCTGAAGAATTAAAAGTAATTCTTGAAAAGGCGATGTCTGAACATTTCTCTTATGAGGCTTTTTTGTTCATAAAATCTCACGAAGAAACAGAAATTTTTTGGAAGAGTATTCCTTTTGAAAAGAATGAAGATCTTCATATTTATGGCTTTGTCGGGATACCGGGAGTGGAGAATGTTTTAATGGAAGAATTCCAGAAAACTTCCCGGACGGAAAATGAAAAAGCTGAAATCGTTAATGATATATTTTACTGGCAGGTTCCCAAAGGAAATACATTAGATTCTACTTTTGGGAAAGTCTTAGGAAAGAAAAGCCTTAAAGATCAGATGACCAGCAGGAATGTGAATACGTTTGAAAAGATTTTAAAAAAGATGGAGTAATTGTTATCTACAATACAACGTAGCAATCAAAAAAGCATTAATAAATCATAAGTATTGTATAATCAGTGCGATAAATGATTTGTATAGTTCAATAGGAACGGGCTTTAGCCCGTTCTTTTTTATCCAAATTCCATTGGCTTTAGCCAAAACCTTATTTGCAATCTTTGCCATTCAGTCATGAATCTGACGTTAGATTTATTTTATCATGCGATATTTAGATTCTTTCAGAATGACAAACTAAGTGTTGAAATACAAAAACATTTTATCATCCAATTTTCCTCAGAAATTTAATCAATAAAATACAGCCTAATCAAAATACAGCCATTATCTTCTCTAAAACTCTAAAATTACACTCTCTCCTCAAATAATTTCCAAGTCTGAAACTTTCTCAGTATTTTTACTGAACTTTTTAATTACAACAAAATGATTCAGTATTTAGATAATATTCAGCACAAAGATTCAAAAAACTTTTTCCTTATTGCAGGACCCTGTATTATTGAAGGAGAAGATATGGCGCTTAGAATTGCTGAAAAAGTAATCAATATTACAGACAAGTATAATATTCCTTATATTTTCAAAGGAAGTTTCAAAAAGGCTAACAGAAGCCGTGTAGACTCTTTTACAACCATTGGAGAAGAGAAATCTCTTGAAATTCTTAAAAAAGTAGGAGAAACTTTCAATATTCCTACCACTACGGATATTCACGAAAATGAGCATGCTGCATTAGCAGCCCAGTATGTGGATGTTCTTCAGATCCCTGCATTCCTGGTTCGTCAGACAGATCTGTTGGTTGCTGCTGCTAAAACAGGAAAATGTGTTACTTTGAAAAAAGGTCAGTTCCTTTCACCGGAAGCTATGAAGTTTGCAGTTCAGAAAGTTACAGATTCTGATAACCAGAAAGTGGCAATCATTGAGAGAGGAAATTCTTTCGGGTATACAGACCTGATCGTAGACTACAGGGGAATTCCTACCATGAGAGAATATGCGCCTGTGATTCTGGATGTTACGCATTCATTGCAACAGCCTAATCAAAGTTCCGGAGTAACAGGAGGAAGACCCGATCTTATTGAAACTATTGCCAAAGCAGGAATTGCAGTAGGAGCAGACGGAATTTTTATCGAAACCCATCCAACTCCGGAAACTGCATTATCTGATGGAGCCAACATGTTAAGACTCGATTTATTAGAAGATTTATTACAAAAATTAACAAGAATTAGAGAATCGATTTTGTAATTGTTAAAAAAACATTAATTTTAGAAATTCTAAAATATTTCTTTTGAAAAAACTAGTTTTACCGCTAAGCCTTATGGTTCCTGTTCTGATTTTCTCCCAACAAAGGAAAAAAGATACGGCGACCACTAGAGTGACCGATATAGAGGAAGTTGTGTTCCAGAAAAAAACAACAGGAAAGACCAATGACCTTACCAATGTAAGAATTTCTGCAAAAGAAGCGAAAGCAGTAGCTTCTATTAGTGGTGGAATTGAAGGGCTGATTAAAACACTTCCCTCTGTAAACTCCAACACAGAGCTGTCTTCCCAATATATGGTACGTGGTGGAAACTATGACGAAAACCTTATCTATATTAATGATATTGAGATCTACAGACCTTTCCTGATCAGAAACTCTCAACAGGAGGGGATGAGTATCATTAACCCGGATATGGTTTCTGCCGTAAATTTCTCTGCAGGAGGTTTCGAAGCCAAATATGGTGATAAGATGTCTTCTGCTTTAAATATCTATTACCGTGAGCCTGAAAAATTTGAGGTTTCCGGTGAGGCAAGTTTAATTGGTGGTAGATTAACCACCGGTTTGGCTTCAAAAAATAAAAAGTTTACCGCATTATTTTCAGGAAGATACAGAAATACCAATCTTGTTCTTAACACCTTAAAAGAAGATACAGACTTTAATCCTACTTATTGGGATTTCCAGTCTTATTTGAACTATCACGTTAATGACAAATTCTCCATGTCATTCATTGGGTATTATTCCAAGAATGATTATGAGATGATTCCTAAAGCGAAAAGTGTAACTTTCGGAAGCCTTCAGCAGCCTATTACTGTAAATATTGGGTATGGTGGTAAAGAAAATGACCAGTATAAAAATATGATGGGTACATTTTCCATGAACTATAAACCTGCTGATAACTGGAAGCTTACAATGGATGCTTTCGCTTATCAGAACAGAGAAAGAGAATACTATACTATCCGTTCAGAATATGAACTGCAGACGTTTGACCCGATAACAAAGGAACCTGTTTCCAGTTATGATGTAGGAGGACAGACAGAACATGCCAGAAATGATTTATTTGTAAGAACTTACGGAACTCAGCTCAGAGCGAAATTTTCTCCTAATGTGAATACAGATATTGAAGTTGGTTTCAAATATGAAAAAGAAAACCTTAAAGATCTTACCAATGAATGGAAACTGGTAGATTCTGCCGGATACAGCCTTCCAAGACCGGAAGTAATTGATCCCAGATCAGGAACTACAACAGGAGATCTGCGAATGTTCTATTATATTGCAGGAAAAAATAATATAGAGCCTACAAGATTATCTGCTTATGCACAGTATTCCCAGAAATTTTATTGGGGAGCAAGCAAAGTATTTTTAAATGCCGGAGTAAGAGTTTCTAACTGGAGCTTTAATAAAGAAACGATATTCTCACCAAGAGTTCAGTTTGCGATAAAACCAGACTGGGATTCCGATATGTTATTTAAACTTTCCGGAGGAATTTATTATCAATCTCCATTTTATAAAGAGATTAAAGATCTTGACGGAAACTTCAACCCGAATATCAAGTCACAAAGATCTATCCAGGCTATCCTGTCCAATGATTATGAGTTCTATATGTATGACAGACCGTTTAAATTAACAACGGAGCTTTACTACAAAAAAATGGATAACCTGATTCCGTATTATATGGATAACGTGAGAATCCGTTACTCAGGGCAGAATAATGCCAAAGGATACGCTTATGGAATTGATACCAGATTATTTGGTGAATTTGTTCCGGGAGTAGATTCATGGCTTTCAGCGAGTTATGCAAGAGTGTATGAAAATATTGATGGAAGAGGAGATATCCCGAGACCAACGGATCAGAGGTTCAGGGTTGCCATGTTCTATCAGGATTATATGCCGCAGTTCCCATCCATGAGGGTAAACCTTACTTTGGTATATGCAATGGGATTACCAACAGGATCTCCTGTAATGTTTAATGATAACGGACAGCCGGATTTCAATTCAGCATACAGTTATCAGAAAACATTGCCCGCTTACAAAAGGGTAGATATCGGATTAACAAAAGTATTTATTGATCCAAAGGATAAAAATAAAAGATCCGGTTTCTGGGGTAATTTCCAGGAATTATCATTAGGAGTACAGGTTTTCAACGCGTTTAATATCAATAACACTGTGGCTAACCAGTGGATTACAGATTACAATACCAATTATATGTATCCGGTTCCGGTACGTCTTACAGGACGTTTCTTCAATGTGAAACTAGAATTTAAACTATAAAAATCTGCGTTATCTGCAAGAACATATAAAGCAAAATCCTCTGAATATTCTTCAGAGGATTTTTATTTGCCTGAATTTTATAACAACAATACAAAATTTTATAACAACGGTTTACTGAATATTTTTAACTTTGTCTCATAATGAAAAAGATTCTTGCCATACTGTTTTCTATTTTCTACTTCGGATTCTCTTCCGGAGCAGCATTTAGCATTCATTACTGTATGAAAGAATTTGTTTCTGTAAGCCAGAAAGCTGATGATATTTGTGGCAAATGCGGTGTTAAAGATAAAAAAGGATGCTGCAAAACAGAGATCAAAGTCGTAAAAGTTGATGATTCCCAAAAGTCTGATCTGCTGAATGTTGATTTCTTAGTCCAGATTTCAGAAATTCCTGTTAAGCATCAGTTTGTTTTTTTAGACAGATCCTTTTCGGCGACCAAATTTACTCAGATTCAGATTAATGCACCACCGGAATATAAACCGGTACCCATCTATATCAATCATTGTAATTTTAGAATTTAAAATCCGTCAGTCGTTTTCGGTGTTATCATAACATCCGTTACCAATGACATGTCTTAACGCATTACCTGTGCGTTACCCTTATTCTTTATTAAATATTAATTCTAAAATTTAAAACAATGAAAAAGTATATCATTACAGCAGCCTTAACTTTATTCTCAGTTATTTCACTTTCAGCACAGTCTAAAAAAGACGCTCAGGTTTCAAAGCTTTATCAGAACTATATTGCCATCAAGTCGGCTTTAGCTTCTGATGATGCAGATCAAACTTCAAAAGCAGCTACAGAATTCATTAAAACAGCTTCAACTATCGATTATAAATTAGTTTCAGAAGGAAACCTTAATATTCTTAGAAAAGATGCCTCTGCCATTTCAGAAGCGAGAACAGTTGCAGCTCAGAGAGAAACTTTTTTCAATCTTTCGGACAATATGATTGCTCTGACGAAGGAGTTCAAGCTTTCTGAGAAACCTGTTTACGTACAATATTGCCCAATGGCTGACGGAAGTTGGTTAAGTGATGAAAAACAGATCATGAATCCATACTATGGAAAATCTATGCTTTCTTGCGGAAGTGTAAAGTCGGAAATTAAATAAGTGTTGTATTAGTCTTTAAAACAATAAGTTGCAGGGTTTAATTTGTTTTAAACTTTAAACTCTGCAGCTTCTGAAAAAGTTCGGAATATTATGAAAAAATTAATCATGTTTCTGGTGCTTTTGTTCTCTGTTTTTACCTTCGCACAAACTGCAAAAACCTATTATACCTGTCCTATGCACCCTGAAATAGTCTCTTCAAAACCCGGAGACTGCCCGAAGTGTAACATGACATTGGTGAAGAAAACGGTTGTTGTACAACCTAAGGTTATGACCAGGCCAGCAGTAAAGCCTGTACCGAAAATAGAAAAGAAAACAAAACCTGTAGAAACAAAAGTAAATAAAACTAAGGCTGAAATAACTAAAAAAGAAAATCCAGTAGGGGAAAGAGCATTAACTCAGCCTTCAATTTCATCTTTATCAAAACCTATATCTGAGCCTCAAGCTACTTACACTTGTCCTATGCATCCTGAGGTAATTTCAGATAAGCCGGGAAAGTGTCCTAAGTGTGGAATGGAACTGGTAGAAAAAGAAGGTCAAAAACATGCTGTCACTGAAAGCTCAAAAGGAGAAAAAACAGTATTAAAAAGAAATTCTGAAAATGGAAAACTTACTTTTGGCGGGAAAACAGTCCGCTATGATTTATATGTAAAAGACACCATTGTTAATTTTACAGGAAAAAACAGGAGAGCAATTGCGGTCAATGGTAAGCTTCAGGCTCCTACATTGTATTTTACAGAAGGAGATACTGCTGAAATTTATCTGCACAATATGCTTAAGGAAAATACAGGCCTGCACTGGCACGGGGTAATTCTTCCCAATGAACATGATGGGGTACCTTATCTTACCACAAAACCTGTAAAGCCTGGTGAAACCCATCTGTATAAGTTCAAAATCTCTCAAAACGGAACTTATTGGTATCATTCTCACGAAGCATTACAGGAACAGATAGGAATGAACGGGATTTTAGTCTTTAAAAAGAGAGATGGAGAGCCAAAAACTGAATATAACGCAGAAATCCCTGTATTGTTGGGGGATTGGAGTGATGATGATCCTATGCAGATTGCCCGTAGGCTGCATATGGCCAATACAGACTGGTATGCTGTGAAAAAAAATGCAGTACAGAGTTATTGGGAAGCCATCAAATCAGGAAATCTTGGGACAAAAGCCTTGAATGAATGGAAAAGAATGGAAGCCATGGATGTAAGCGATGTGTATTATGATAAGTTTTTAATCAATGGAGTTCCAAGTTCTGGTTATACTAATCTTAAAGCAGGAGATAAAGTAAGACTGAGAGTTGCCAATGGTGGTTCATCCACTTATTTCTGGCTGAATTATGGCGGCGGAAAAATAAAAGTGGTAGGAAATGACGGAAATGATGTGGTTCCGGTAGAAGTAGACCGATTGATTGTTGGTGTCTCAGAAACTTATGATATTGAAGTGACTATTCCTGAGAATAAAAGCTTTGAATTCCGGGCCACTTCAGAAGACAGAATAGGCCACGCTTCTCTTTGGCTGGGTTCAGGTGAAAAAATAGAAGCTCCGAATTTACCAAGACTGATGCTTTTTGAAGGAATGAAGATGATGAACGGAATGATGGAAATGAGTGGAAATATGAAGCCAATGAACATGACGATGGGAAATCAGATGATGGATATGAACGAAGTAATGTATCCTGAACTTTCGGAAAATCAAAGGAAAACAACAATGAAGCACATTAATGAAATGATGGGTGTGAAAACGAAAGAAGATAAAAAAACTGATGACCATTCTCAACATACCGGAATGGATATGCAGCAGGAGAAAACCATCAAAAGGTTATCTTACAATATTTTAAAATCTCCTGAAAAAACAATACTTCCGGCAGACAGTGTTCGTCATATGAAATTTACGCTGGAGGGGAATATGAATCATTATTTATGGACATTAGACAATAAAACCGTTACAGAGACAGATAAAATTCTGATCAAAAAAGGAGAAATTTTAAGGATTAAGTTGTATAACAACTCTATGATGCGTCACCCGATGCACCTTCACGGGCACGATTTCAGACTCATCAATTCAAAAGGAGAATATTCACCCTTGAAAAATGTGGTAGATATTATGCCGATGGAAACTGTAACGATTGAATTTGCTGCCAATCAGGACGGAGACTGGTTTTTCCACTGTCATATCCTGTATCATATGATGGCCGGGATGGGAAGAATCTTCAGCTATGAAAATTCAAAACCGAATCCCCAGCTTCCGAACAGAAAACTGGCCTGGAAAAACTTTTTGAAAGATAATAAAATGGTAAGCTCTATGGCAATGCTGGATGTAGCAAGTAATAAAATCCATGCAGAAACCATGACGATGTTCGGGCCAAGATGGGCTAATCTGAATGAGTTTCATAGCAACTGGAACTTCGATCATTTTGAAGGAAGTGCAAAAGTGGGAAGATTCCTGGGGAAATTCCAATGGGCATTACCTTATGCTGGATTCAGAGTTCAAAAAAATCATGAAATCATGGAAAGACAAATAGCGGAAGATATGGGGATGGGTTTTCATGGCAAGAAAACCTGGTTCGGACAGCAGAAGGCTTCAAAAAGCAGATATTCATTTATAGTCGGGATGCAGTATGTATTACCAATGTTGATTACTGCAGATGCTAGTGTAGATCAGAACGGGAAAGTATTGCTGGAGCTGAGCAGGGAAGATATCCCGCTTTCCAGAAGATTGAGAGGAAACTTTAGCGTTAATTCAGATGGAGAATTCTCAACAGGAATAAGATATATTGTTCAAAAATGGCTATCCCTTTCCGGAAATTATGATAATGAAATGGGCTGGGGGGCCGGTGTTACATTAACGTATTAATTTTAAAACCCTATTATTTTAAAAATAATGAAAAATATAATAACCGTACTGTTAGTGGGAGCTGCATTATCTTCTTGTACTAAACCCGAAAATAAAATCTCTGAAAATAAAGCTGCACAACCGGAAATTAAAAATTCCGAAAAAACAGAACCTATTGTTGCTTCATATCAAAAAGAGGAAGTAAAAGAAAGTCCGGCAGAAAATAAAAAGGAAATGGTTGAGCTTTCAGCTTTTTCAATACAGCAAATAATCAAAGGGTATCTTCCTTTAAAAAATGCTTTAGCTCAGGATAATTCTCAGAAGGCTTCCGATGCTGCCAAGGGGTTGTTTTCTATATTAAAGAAAATAGATATCAGTAAGACCAGGGCAAAAGACAATTCTGAGTTGCGGGATATTTTGAAAAGTGCATCGGAAAGCGCAGAACATATTGGGGATAACGCTGATGATATTGTACTCCAGAGAGAACATTTACTTTCTCTAAGCAATGATATTACAGGTCTTATAGAAAAAGTAGGAACCGGTGGCTTACAATTATATCAGGATTTCTGTCCTATGTATGATAATGGAAAAGGGGGAACCTGGATTAGTGAAACAAAGGAAATTGTAAATCCTTACGAAGGAACAAAAATGCTCAACTGCGGATCTGTAAAAAAGGTCTTGTAAACACATGGACCGTTTTTTATAATGAAACCTGTTATAGCCGGAAATTAATTCCGGCTATTTTTTGATTAATGCTTTAAGGGATTAAACCCATCATAAAATTCTACAATATATTTCTGTAAACTGAAACAAAAGGTTATAATGTTAAAATATAACTTTCCGATACTTTTTTAAACCCATATCTGTTAAAAAACTGATGGGCACCATGATTATTCACTCCACTTTCCAGCAGAATGAAGCTGATATTCCATTTTTTAGATTCCTCAATGGCTTTTTCCAACAGTTTACTGCCTAAAGACTGGCCCCTTACAGACTGGTCCAAAAGCATATCTTCAAGGATGGCGTACTTTTTAAAAGGGCTGTTGATGACATTGAAAACCATCATTCCCACAATTTCTGCATTTTCATTTTCTGCGATAAGAATATTTAATTTAGAGTTCCCGTCTGAATTAAAATCTGTAAGGAGCTGTTCTGTTAAAATGACATCGAGGTCCGGATTCCAGTGATGGGTGTCTATGGCTCTGCCAGACATCATTTCGCCATGGGAAATATAGGAATCTGTTTTATGGGTGATAAAAAAGTCTACCAGTTCCTTGACGCGTGTTTTATCTGTAAGCCATTTTGTAGTATAGTTCATGAAGCCTTGTTATTTTAATTTTTTTAATTCTTCCAGTAACTGATTCTGTTTCTTGATGAACTGATCCAGGTTATCTGTCTTTAAAGGATGGGCATTTTGATATTTTTCAATTTCAGGTAGCGTTTTTCTGATTTTGAATATGGTATATTGGTCGTAGATCTTGCTTTGATTCGCTTTGGTTTTTTTAATTAGATCTCTGATAGCCTGGTTTTTTAAATTGTATTTATCTGCGCTGTTTTGAATTTCTTTTTCTATTTCATTTTTTGTGGCAGAATCAGTAATTGAGCCAGAAAGATTTTTGGCATCATGATAATAGTTTTCTGATTTATCAATGATATTGGTGTACTCACTAATAACAGTATTGGTTTCACTGTTAATATCTGTTATTCTTTTATCGAGATCCTGCAGTGCTTTATCATTTTTTAAAAGTTCATCATAAATATTCTGAACCAAATTTCCACCACGGGAATAACCACTTTTTGCAATGGATGAAATGGATGATTCTGCATTATCAACAGCGTTTTCTATAGCCGGCTGTTTTTGTGGTTTGTTCTCTCTGCATGAAAGTAAAGACAAAGCAAATGCAGCTGCGAAAAGTATTTTTTTCATTGTGATTGGGTATTGATTATATTTTGTTGTTGTGAGTTTAATAGTATTAGTTGATGGTCTTTATAGATTGTTACAGATGCTTCTCAACAGAATTAAATTCAACATTTTTATTCTTCAGATTTAAGATAACCGTCATACTTCCTATATTATCATTTACTTTTATCTTCAATGTATCATTGGAAAAAAGAGAAGAAGAATCCTGGTTCATCCATACAAAAATAAAAAAACGGAGCCTGAAAACAGACTCCGCCTATAAAATTGTTTGCGCTAAAATTATTTACCCAAATAAGACTTAAGGATCTTACTTCTGGTATTGTGTTTTAGTCTCTTAATTGCTTTTTCTTTGATCTGACGGACTCTCTCTCTTGTAAGATCGAAAGTTTCACCAATTTCTTCTAAAGTCATTGGGTGCTTTCCGTTCAGTCCGAAATATAATCTTACCAAATCAGCCTCTCTTGGAGTTAAAGTGTTTAATGCTCTTTCAATTTCAATCTGAAGAGATTCAAGCATTAAGTCTTTATCAGGACTTGGAGATTCTCCTGAACGTAATACATCATAAAGATTAGAATCTTCACCTTCTACTAAAGGTGCATCCATAGACAGGTGTCTACCGGAGTTTTTCATAGATTCTTTGATATCTTCCTCACTCATGTCAAGAACTTCAGCCAATTCTTCCGGAGAAGGTGGTCTTTCATTTTCCTGCTCAAGGTGAGCGTATGCTTTATTAATTTTATTGATGGAACCAATTTTGTTCAATGGAAGCCTTACAATTCTTGATTGCTCAGCCAACGCCTGTAAAATTGATTGACGGATCCACCATACTGCATAAGAGATAAATTTGAAACCTCTAGTTTCATCGTACCTTTTTGCCGCCTTCATTAATCCTAAGTTACCCTCATTAATCAAATCGGGTAAGGAAAGACCTTGGTTTTGGTATTGCTTAGATACAGAAACTACGAAACGAAGGTTGGCTTTAATTAATTTCTCCAATGCGGCTCTGTCGCCAGCACGTATTCTTTGTGCCAATTCTACTTCCTCGTCCGCAGTAATCAGTTCTACTTTACCAATTTCCTGCAAATACTTGTCTAATGAAGCAGTTTCCCTGTTGGTAACCTGCTTAGTGATTTTTAATTGTCTCATTTATTATTATCCTCAAAAAAGAGTTACTATATAATATACGTATGGAAATATAAAAAGGTTACACAAGTTTTACTTTTTTATTAAATATTTTGCCAGAGAAGAAAAAAAGATCAAATAAAGAATATACATAGGCTTTATACTTTACCAGCATTAAAAGCAAAAAACGGAACCAAAGTTCCGTTTTACCTAATATCTGTAAGAATTTATTTCAATTAGAATAGTTCATTCAATACTTTAGCTAATCGTAAGCCTCCATATAACAACTGTCTTTCAAGGGTATCATTGAATTTGTATTGATAATCGTAAGACAGTTTTGATCCATCAGGAGTCTGTGCATAAATCTTATTGGCAATTTTATGAGAATCATACAGCCAGTCTTCCAGAGTTCCGGATTGAATTTGGGCAACTTCTTCTTTAGATTTAATATCCAGAAGTTTAGAATACTCTGTGTAGCTGTATTTCTGGGAATCTACCAATTTACCATCCCAAACAGAGTGTAAATTTGTTTTATCCCCGAAATAGGTAACATTGATCTTGTTTCCTCCCAAATCTTCTGCTCTTCCCACATGCAATGGCTGGGCAAGGTCTCCCATAATATGAATAAGGAAAATTAACGCGATCTTTCTGTCTTTTGCTGATGTTTTTTCATCTTTAATCTGACTGGATAGGGTATTAACCTGAGTGTAAAGACTAGGCCCTGCCTGCATTTTTAAGTTCTGGTCAAAATTCTTAAAGTCAGTTTGCGGATCAATGTTTACGTAGTGCCATGATGAAGCCTGCTTCCAAACTCCTGTAGTGTCAGATTTGATAAAATCTGGCCAGTTAGCCCAATACGCAAGACGTTCTTTGCCCATTATTTTTTTAATTTCTCTTCTTGCCTTTCTGGAAAGGTGATTTTCTGCAATATCTGCAATTACTCTATGCCCCGTTAATCCCCACGCATAAGAATAAAGTGAAGAGGAAATGAATGCTAAAATCAGAATTTTAGAATAAATACTTTTCATTTTAAATAACAATTTTCAGTCTGCAAAGATACGACCACCTTTCCGAATGAACATACATAATCATGGATTTATTCCAAAAGATGATGTTAATAAAATTTAATCTGAGAAAAATAGGGATTTGTATTAGGTTTGCGGGATGATTTTTGTGATGGGGTTCGGGATAAGGACCGTGAGGTAATATATAATAAGGATGGCAGGTGAAATTTCAACATCCTGTTTTGAACTTTGAAGTAGAAAACGTTAAAATATTGATTTTGAATCGGTAACTTTAAACTTTAACCCTTGAATGAATTGGGCTATTACCGTATTTTTACGGTATTTACTGAAAATTATTCCTTTTAATGTCAATAAATTAGTATTTTTAAAATAAAATTATTGTCAAAATATTTTTTCAAACTTATGAGATATATTATCTTTACAAGTCATAATCACAGGAAACACTATGCATGAGAATAATATTGTAGATATGAACTATAATAAGCTGCAGACAGACTTTAAGGCAGAGGCTGTGGCTGTTAACCTTTTAAAATATCACCGGACGGTAAGCAATATATTTATTGAGAGAGTCGGGGTGAATGACCGTGCTTATCTTAAGGATATTAAAAGCATTTCAAGCAGTTATCTGGGTTTTGATGAAGAAGTGTTCACCATAGAAACTTATAGAGAAGGTATTTATGATTATCTTCCTGAAGGGTTATTTCACCCGCCTTCACTCGGAGCTTCAAGGAAAAATGTGGATACGGTTGTAAGAGAGATCAGAAAGCAAAAAAGAGTAGAAGAGGATGCCCGCAAATTTTTCCGTCCCTTTGAGCTGGAAGTCTTTTTCACGGAGATCAGTGCGCTTCTTAAAGAGTCTGAATTTGATATCACCAGCAATACGGATTCTTTGCTGGAAACAATAAGTGAGCTTTGGCCTCTTATTGATATGCTGGACAGGCAGAACGCTTATATATTTATACATATTCTCCCGTTTTTTCATCAGATTAGAGGAGATAAAAGATGGTTTGAAAGATGTATGACCGCTTTTCTTCAGGTTCCGGTTAAAGTAACTTTTTCTCCCAATGTTATTGATGAAATAGAAAAAAATGATGATTCAATGCTGTTGGGAAATTCAAGATTGGGTGTAACCTATATTCCTAGCGGAAGACATATGGACGGGCAGAGGAACTGGGTAGTGAATATCGGCCCCATTCCTTATGAGGAAATGAAAAAGTATATTCCGGGAAGCCCATTCAGGAAAGTTCTTCAAACACTGTATGATTATTTTCTTCCTGTAACTGTAGATATAGAAGAGAATTTCGTTACAGAAAAGCTGGAATATTCTTTCAGTCTTGAGGATGATGAAAGAAATGCCAGCCGCCTTGGTTACTCTACATTCCTCTAAATTATTTTACTATATTTACAACTACCAACAAAGTATAAATTCGAAAAGAAAAAAATGGAAATTTCTTCAGTAAAAGGTATTTTTTTAAGGTATATCTTAATGCCTTTAATCGCAATTATCATGATGTTTATCCTGGGTATTATCAGGAGAAACAAACCTGCGATCAAAATTAAAGTAATTATTATATACGTCCTTCTGTGCAGCTTATGTCTGGCACTTCCAGGCTTTTTTGGGTTTGCCGGAAATCTTTTTAACCCGTACTGGTATCTTATAGCACAAATTATTTACCTTATTTTTGGAATTATTCACGTTAACCTGCTGCACAAATATTTCAAAAAGCATATTGATTCTCTGGCAATGAGTATTTTGTTTGAATCTATACTTTCATTAACGTGTATTGCATTAGGTGGGTATTTGTTTACCCTGTTATTCAACTGGATGAGTAGAGGAACAGGATATGCTGTGATGGCGGCTACAAGCATGCTGATCTTTGTGGTTCCTATGGTATTTTATTACTGCTATATTCAGTTTATCAGTATTCCTTTTGATATTTATAAAACGTGGAGATACTCTCCGGAGCAAAAGCTTCCGGATTTTGAAGGGGCAGATTTTGACCGTCTGATGGTTCTTAATGTTGAATTAAGTAAAAATCTTGAAGATTCAAACCGCTTCAGAATCAAGGCTAAAACGCTTCCTACAGGAATTACCTTCGGGGACTGGTTTTACAGAGTGGTAGATGATTATAACCACAAAAACCCGGGATCCATCATTCATCTTTCTGATGAAGTAAGAGAACCTTATTACTGGATCTTTTATACTAAAAAATCGTTTTTCAGCTTTAGAAAATATATAGATTTCGACCAGGATATCACTGCAAACAACATTTCTGAAAATGAAGTGGTGATTTGTAAGAGAGTCATTCAGCATGAAGAGGAGGGAGTAGCAAGAAAATCATAAACACAAAAAATTAAAAAGTATTAAACATGATACAGCCTATTAAACATTTTGCAATCAATTGGGTGGATGGGATGAAGGTTTCCCAAAGACATCTTAATGATCAGGATAATTTCTTAATTGATACCATCAGAGATTCCAATTCACTCGGGATCACTACATATAATTACGGGCTTTTGCCTATTTCTACAGAGTATACAGACCGCACTATTTTTGATGTTCATAATACTGCTACCAATGACGTGCAGCTTGTTATCAAAAGATGCAGCGCTGTTACTATGGCAGGTTACCGTATTGAATTAACTGACAGAAGAATCAGTGTGAAATCACTGGCCAAATCAATGAGTGAAGAGCAGGCAGATGGGGAATATTATATCCTTATCTCTGTAAATCCGTTTGATAAAGTGCCTTTTGGAGATATTGACCCGGAAGAAATTCCGCCACGTCACCCGAACGCACAGCCTAATCACCATATTGAACTTCTTCCTGTAACTTCTTTGAATAGCAGCTATTCAGGAGGAAATTACCTGATTATCGGTAAGGTAGATTTAAAAGCAAACATTGCGCAGGTAGACTCTAATTTTATTCCACCTTGTACTTCTGTTCAGAGCCATCCTGCGTTGGTAGATTACTACAGCAGTTTTGCAAAATCTATTGGTAACCTTCAGCAATATGCTTTCAAGATTATCCAGAAGGCATCTCACAAGAACCAGAATACAGCATTAGCTCAGAATGTGAAGTTTGTTTGTAATACAATGGTGACTACTTTTGGAGATATGTATTTCCAATTCAGAAATATCACCCCTTACCAGCCACCGGTATTTTTAATTGAATCTTTTGCAAGATTAGCCCTTCATTTATATAACGCAACACAGCTTCTGGTTCCTGCAGAACTGGAAGAAATGCTCAACTACAGCTTAGAGTGGAGCGAAATTGCACCGCATACTCTGCTTAATCAGCTGTCTATTGTAGCAGAAACAAATTACGATCACCACAACTGTGGAGAGCCTTTACTTTACATCCAGCAGATGCTAAGAAGTTTAGAAACTATTTTCTCTAAACTGAGCGAACTGGATTATATTGGTCAGAGAAAAGAAAATATCATTGTTAATGAGCAGGAAGTCACTACCAATACCAATCCGAAGAGAGGATGGAGCGTACTGGATTAACTTAGTTCTTTATAAAATAGAAATCCCGGATGATTATTCATCCGGGATTTTTTATCGATTATGAAATCAGATCTATTTTTTATTCAGAAGTTCTAGAGTGTGTTCAACATGTCCACCGCCTTTCCATTCATCATGTCCCGGAATAATTAATGTTGCTTTAGAATATTTGGCTTTTAATTTATTTATAGTTTTGGGCCACTGTTCTACATTGGCTTCCTTAATATATCCTAAATCAGTAGCTGAATTACTTTTTACAAGACAGCCACCATCCAATACATTGTATTTAGGGAACCATACCACTACATTATCAGCAGTATGCCCTTCACCAAGAAAATCTACCACAAATTCTTCTCCGCCAATGCGGTACGGTTTTCCGATTTTGATGATTTCTGTGGATGTTGCTTTTCCGTCTTTTTTCAGGAACTCGTTGGTTTTGGCAGTTGCATATGTTTTAATCCCTTTATTATTGAAAAAGCTAAGGTCACCGGCGCGGTCATCATGGGAGTGTGTGGTAAATACCGCTACAACCGGTAAATTATGACGTTTTTTAATGGTATCCATGAGGCTTTGGTACTGTACTTTTTCCCATGGAACATCAAAGAGAACAACTCCTTTTTTAGTAACCAGATACATTGAATTTGCAGAATATTCTTTACCACCAAATACTCCAAAAGTTTTATAAATATGCAGGTTATTTTTGATGGGTGGTTCTATTACAAAATCTTTTACCTGCGCACTTGCAAAAGGGCTCAACAATATCGAAACAATAAAAAAACGGATGCTTTTTTTCATAATTTTAGGGTAATAGTTAAATTTTGGTATTTGTAAGAAAGATGAATCCCAACGGAATCTTCTGCAAACCTAATGAAATTAATTTTTGAAGTTTTTGATAGGAAAAAGTTTAACCGTTTTTTAACAGTTTTGAGTAATGTTGAGCCTATAATAAAACCACGAATGCACGAATATATTTTTAATTCGTGCATTCGTGGTAAAAGCTTTATAAGCAAAGCCATTTTAGTGAGTATGATTATTTCTTTACCAATATTTTTTCCGTAGCCTTTTTACTGAGAATTTCCTTCTTACCTTCAATTTCGATGGTCATTGATTTGTCAAAACTTTCAATTTTAACCACTTTTACTTTGGTATTAAGAAGAAGCTTTCTGTCATTCAAATAGGTTAGAAAAGCATCGTCAGAAAGGGTAACAGAAGCAAAAACAACCATTTCTCCCTCTACGCAGCTGCTTAATTTCTGAAGATCCTGGGCAATAATGTTACCATCTTTATCTGGGATTGGCTCTCCATGGGGATCGAATTTTGGATAATCCAGAATTTCATCCATTTTATCAAAAAAGATCTTGGAATGAACATGTTCCAGCTGTTCTGCAATTTCATGAACATTTTCCCAGCCGAAATTCATTTTCTTCACCAGGAACATTTCGGTAAGTCTGTGTTTGCGAACCACCAGAGCAGCTTCGCGTCTACCGTTTTCGGTAACAATCAAAGGTTTGTAGGTCTCATAAATGACCCATTTTTTTTCTGCAAATTTCTTCATCATATTGTTAACGCTCGGCATTTTTACATTTAAAAATTTGCTGAGTTCGTTAATCGTCACCTTTCCTTCATTGTCAACTAAATGAAACAAAGCTTTCAGGTAATTTTCTTCCGTTAGGGTTGTTTTCAAAATGTTAGATGATTTTCAATACAAATCTAACAAAATAATATGGAAAGATGGCTCTTGTTATTTTAACTTTTTTTACTTTTACTCTATGAAATTTTCATTCAAAAACGACTATTCTGAGGGATGTCACCCGAATATTTTACAGGCTCTTTTGCAATATAATCTTGACCAGCAGGCAGGATATGGTGAGGATGAGTATTCTTTAAAAGCAAAGGAACTTATTAGGGCAAAGATCAATAGCAAAGATTCGGATATTTATTTTGTTTCCGGAGGAACACAGGCAAACTTAATTGTTATTTCTTCTGTTCTTAAGCCTTATCAATGTGCTGTTTCAGCATCTACCGGGCATATTCTTAATAATGAAACCGGCGCTATTGAAGCTACCGGCCACAAAGTTTTAAGCATTGAAACGGAAGATGGAAAGCTAAGGCCATCAGATATTATTCCGGTGTTGGAAAATCATAGAAATGTACCCCATCAGGTTATGCCTAAAATGGTCTATATTTCCAATTCAACAGAGTTGGGTACAGTTTATCAGGCAAAAGAACTGGAAGAACTTTCTGCATTCTGCAAGCAAAATCATCTTTATCTGTTTATGGATGGGGCGAGGCTTGGGCATGGGCTAACCTCAGAGATCAGTGACCTTACATTAGAAAAGGTAGCAGAACTCACAGATATATTCTATTTGGGAGGAACAAAAAACGGAGCTTTGATAGGAGAGGCAATTGTGATCAATAATCCGGTTCTTCAGGAAGACTTCGCCTTCAATATCAAGCAGAAAGGAGCATTGCTGGCTAAAGGAAGATTACTGGGAATACAGTTTCTGGAACTGATGAAAAATGACCTGTATTTTGATTTGGCTAAACATGCCAACCAACAAGCCATGAAGATAAAGCACGCTTTTCAGGCAAAAGGAATTAAGTTTCTTTCAGACACTTATACCAACCAGATTTTCCCGATCGTAAGCAATGAACTTATTCAGGTTTTATCTGAGCGTTTTGAGTTTTATGTATGGAAAAAAGTGAATGAAGAGTTTTCAGCCATTCGTCTGATTACTTCCTGGAGTACAGGTGATGAAGCGGTAAATGGCTTCATTGGCATTATAAATGAGGAATTATAATTTAATGCTGTTCTCAAAGTAGGGAACAGCATTTTTATTTGATTTCAATAGAATGTAGCTTATTTTATGGCTTTATTCACTAATTTGCAGTCGGCAGCAGTCAATTTTGGACCGTCTTTATAGCTGATCTTCTTCTCGTTGGCATATTTAGACTGGCCATCTTCTTCCTTATGATCCCCAATTCCTTCTGTCAGAGCGTTGTCTTTCTGTAGGAAGTAAATGTCTCTTTTGCTTTTTTGTCCTTCAGAAGTAAACTCATAAGTCAGTTTTAGAGTGTCTCCTGATTTAAAACCAGTTACATCGCCTTTTGAGCTGTCTTTTTCACTGTTTTTATAAGACAACTTTCCTGTAATGGTTCCCAGATTATCATCAATAGAGGCAAAGACACTGTCTTTCCCAACCACTCCCACATAGCAGAACGATTTCGGCCCTAATGTATCTACTACAGGCTCTTCTACAGCAATTGTATCAGTATCCGTTTTCGGAGCAGGAGCTTCAGTTTTTTTATTACAATTGATTAAAAAAGCTGAAACAGCACCTAATAAGATTAATTTTTTCATATCCTTAATTATTAATAACCCAATTTTTACGTTGCTAAAATAACAATAGTATTTGTATATTAAAATAGGATATCAACTTAAAAATGTTTTATATGAGAAATTAGTTTTAAAAATAAATTTTTAGTGGAAAAATTTTGAATAAATACAGAGGTATTTAGAATTTTTTATATAAATAAAATATTGCTAAATGATATAAGGGCAGGCTTTAAATTTTTAAATAAGATAAGAATCTGTAAATCTGCGCAATCTGTGGGAAAATTATTCTCAGACTCTTAAGCTTGCCCTGAATCCTCTTGCAGCATAATAAGAATCTGCACCGTTATGATAGTAGAAAACAGTATTGTAGCGTCTGTCACAGAAAACAGCTCCTCCCAGTTCTCTGATTGAAGGTGGCGTCTGTACCCAGCTTGAAGTTTTCTGATCGAATTTCCCCAGCTCCTGGAGGTAGCGATATTGCTTTTCTGTTAAAATTTCAATACCCATTTCAGATGCTTTATCAATGGCGTTGTTTTCAGGTTTGTTGGCCTTTCTTGATTCCCAGGCTGGATAATCGTAGCACAGGCTTCTGCGTTTTGGGCTTTCCGGGGAGCAGTCGAAGAAGAGGTACTCGTCTGTTTTTTGATTGTAGTCTACCACATCAGGTTCTCCTTCTGTTTCTTCCATTTCGTTTAAAGACCATAGTTTTTCGGGATTAGATTCCAGTTTGGCTTGAATTTTTTCCCATTTAAGGCCCTTATGGCGGTTCATATTTTTTTCAAAACGGTTTTTGAGTATTTCTAAAAGGGCTTTGCTTTGTTCAGGTGTTAATGGTTTCCTTTTCATATTAAATTTTTAAGTGATTGATTTTAGACTAAAGTTACTAAGATTGGATGGAAATTTTTCTGTTTGCAGGTCTGAAATACCATGAAATGATAACCAGGGCCAGCAGTAAAACAGCAGGGAAGGTTCTTCCGGCCGTATCCCCAACAATGAGGTGTGATATAACAGCTCCGGACATTACGAAGAAAAATCCTGCGTAAGCCCATTCCTTTAACAGTAACCGTTTTGGGATAAGAATAGCAATAACGCCAAGCAGCTTCCAGACACCAATGATGGTCATAAGGTATGCCGGATAACCGAGATTGGTGAAATTGGCAAGCTCATCTTTGTTTTTCATGAGCTGAACAATGGCTGTGGAGACCATGCCTAAGGCCATCCAAAGCGTAAAGATCCAATAGATGATCCTTGTTCTTTTTTCTGATCGGTTGGGTGTTTCCATATGATTAAGTTTTGTGATTAGTCGTTAAGGCCTTTTCCTTCGAGGATCTGTGGAATGCACTTTTCAATTCTCGCTTCACGGGTTTTGAGCTGTTTAGCGGAGGAAAAGTAGAGTAGGTAAGCTCTTTGCCGGCCTGGTGTTAAAGATTCAAAAGCTTTTTTTAATGTAGCATGATGATCCAGTTTGTTTTGAAGTTCTTCAGCCATTTCGAAATCTTTGGTTTTCTTCATTTCAACTTTAGCTCCGGATTCTTCAATTTCTACGGCTTCAAACATATAAGCCCGAAGCTCATTTTCAAGATCATTGATCTGTTGAAGGTCTGTAAAACGGATTTGCCTTGCCGCCTGTACATTTTCAGACTGCTGAATTAAAATCTGGTCCGGATCTTTCATTAAAGCCCCTTTAAAGAAGAGAAGCGCACAATATTCTTTAAAGCCGTGGATCAGGAAAATATTTTTCCCTTCATAGGTATAACATGGGCAGCCCCATTTTAAATCTTCTACCAATTCGGTGCTTAGGGCAATGGCTCTTAATTTTTCAAATTCTTCTTTCCATTGGGTGGCTTTATTGAAGAAAAAATCAACTTTTGGATTCATGTTGGGTTGGAGTGTTTTGGGGTTAGAGCGTTTGAGAGTTTGAGAGTTTTAGGGTTTTAGCCCATATCTCTCATTTCTTCGTCTATTATCTTACAAAGTCTTACTTAAATAATTCCTGTAAACGGTTATGCGCCATATTAATTCCCTGGGCAAATGGCATTTTCAGGTGCTGGTCTCTGAAGTCTACCGATTTATAGATGGTCTGAATGGTGATTTTGCTGGTGGTATCGGTTAGTTTTTCAAATTCCAGGAACTCCATCTGTACCGGGAAAGGGGTATTTTCCATCTGGAAGGTCCTTATAATTTTCTCATTCTGAACAATATCATGAATAGTTCCATTGGCACTGAACACAACTTCTCCCTGAGGGTTTGCCGTTTCGAAACGATAGCTTCCGTGGGGCCGGGTTTCAAACTTGGTTACTTTGGTTCCCATCCATTGTTCGAAAAGCTCAGCTTCTGTATAGGCTTTGAAAAGCAGTTCTACAGGAAGATCAAATTCCCTGATGATGAAAATTTCCTGTTTTCCGTCTTCCGCGTGGATTTTTGTTTTAAGTTCCATATTTTGAGTTTGAGGGTTTTGGTGGTTGAGAGTATTAGAATGGAAGAGAATTGATACTATTTAAAGTATTTCATCTTTCATCTCTTATTACTTATTGCTTATGTTTTGGTACGCTTTCATCACACTTTCCAGCTTATTGAATTTCTCATCCCACATTTTGCGGAACGGCTCTATAAAATCGGCTATTTCTTTCATTTTATTGGGATTGAGGTGGTAAATAATTTCACGGCCGTTCTGTTCAGATCTCAGCAGCTCGCATTCTGTAAGGATCTGAAGATGTTTGGAAACGGTAGGTCTTGCGGTATCGAAATTGGAAGCAATGGCTCCTGCAGTCATAGATTGTGCAGCCACTAGCATCAGTATAGATCTTCTGGTAGGATCTGCAATGGCCTGAAAAACATCTCTTCTTAAATTCATTGTGTAGCTATTTGACTACAAATATATGTGTAGTTATTTAGCTACGCAAGTTTTTTTTTGAAATTCTGAAATTTAGCTATTAAAAAAACCTCTTGCATTGATTTGTAAGAGGTTTTTAATCTATTATTCTTTTCTTTTTTCTTTTTCTTCTTTAAACAAAAATCCTAAATCCCTTCTTAATTGTTTTCTAAAATTATTTTTAGAGTTGGTAATTTTTTCTATTTGTTCATCAGTATATAGATTTATATTACCAGGATTCTTAAGTAAAGAGTTTTTTAAGTAATAAAAACTATCTAATGCTTCTGGTGATATTATTAAATTAACTTTTCCTTTTTTCCATTCGTTTAATTCATATAATGCTATTGTAATTTTTTCAATATCATAATTACCACCCTTTTCTTTGTAAATCTTATCAGTTATTTCAAATGCTTTAGGATAAATTTCTAACCTTAGGTCATAAAGTTTGCTTGTTAAGTTTCTATTTATTGTTTTTTCAAATTGCTTTTGTAGAAGCTTTTGATTTTTATAAAATTGAAATAGAGTAACTAATGAAATTATGATTGAAGTAAATGCTGTAATTAATGCAGGAGAAGAATAATCTATCATTATTTATTTCAAGCTTTTATTAATGGTTTGAATTAATTTTTTCCAATTTGCTATCTCAGTTGCAGTTAATTTATCTGCTTCATTATTTTTTGTCCATCTGATAAAAGCTTTAGCAAGTTTATATTTAGAAAAATCAGGAATATCATTTTTAAAAATATCAACTATAGGTCTGTTAGGTTGGCTTGCAACTGTAGCTGTTAAGTCAATTCCATATTCGTCTTTTACTATTTTTACTAATGTCTCTCTGAGTAAATCTTCAATTTCGGCTTTAGCAACACCTGAAACAAAATCTTTAGTTCGTAAAATATTTTTATTTCCTAAAGTATGGACTAGACTTTCTTGTTGAGCAGCTTGGTCACCAGCTACATCAGAATCGAGAAGAGCTGCAACCTTTAAATTGTGAGCAAATAATATGGTTGCATAATAAACAACTTTACCTGCTGAATTTGCAAAAACCAATGCAATTTTTTCGTTTAAATTCTCAATTTTAGCATTACTTAGCAATTGAGAAGTAGCATCAATATACCAATAGTCAGTCAATCCTTCTAGAATTAAATTTCTTTGTTGCGAAAATAAGCTTTGGGCAAGATCATAACCAAGGGCTTCTTGTAATGGTAGTAATCCAGCGGGATCACTTGATGAAATTGTTGTGTGAACTTTTGTTCCTTCTTTTCGATTTTTTAATTCAACAACTCGAACTAAATCTAACTCATCAGGACCAACTAAAAATGGTGAATGAGTTGTATAAATTGTTTGATTATGTTCGGCAAGTCTTGAGATCGTATCTCTAAAGTCTCTTTGTTTCAAACCGTGTAAACTCATTCCAGGCTCATCTAATAATAAGATTGCGTTCTTATGTTTATCCATAGCTTCTGCAAAAAAAACGACAAAGAAAGAAACTAACCATTGGAATCCCTCTGAGCGTTGATCTAACTCAATATCAACTCCAATTTCATCTTCAACAACAACTTTTAAATATTGGCCATCAGCTGCTACTTTCAATTTATCAGCTTCAGGTCTATCTGGATTTGGCATCCAAACTTTTTTGATTTCCTCAGTTAAACGAACACTAGCAGCATTTAATTTATAAAACCTTTTATCAAGTTGATCCTTATAGACTTTTAAGGCATCGTATTTATCAGCAGGAGGGCTTTGGGCCTTTCCAAGATCAGAAAGTTCTCGTGCTGTGAAACCCAATAATTTGAGTAAACATAGATTACCATAATCATAATATTGGTCATCAAGCAGATTATTTTCTGTTCTTGTTGCTAAATGCTCCAAATGTACAGATGGTTTAACCTTAAAATAATTGTTGAATAGAATAAATACTGGTAATCTTTTATTTAATATTGAAAGAGTTTTATAATAATTTTCGTTGAACTCAATTTGTTCAATTAATTTATAATAACGATCCTCTTCTTTTTTATTTTCCTCATCAATAAGAGCAAAGTTACTTTCAAGAAATGTTTTCAAATTTTTTGAATTCTCAGTTGAAAGAATTGTTAGATCGTCGAATGATTCAATTATTGGAGTGATTAAAATGCTAGGTTTATTGGATTGTTCTTCGGGGTTTTCATCTGTATATTGCTTATCTAAATGTGCTAAATGCCTCAATAGGTCGGGCTTAATATCTTTAAAGGTTAATTCACTAGGAGCATCAATTAGAGAATGATGACTAGAATTGTCCATATTTTTAGAGAATTCATATTTACAATTTTTAAACTTTTCAGGAATTGCTGCTTTATCATCATCTTCTAATTCAAAGTAACCTGTAACAACTTTTATATCTTTAGGATCTAGTATTCCTGTATCAATATCATTAAATTTTGAACGAGGATAATCTCTTAGCGCTTCAAAACCTTCTACATCATCTGGTTTATTTAATTGTTGTAAAGCTCTAAGTAAAACAGTTTTACCTGCTTCATTAGGACCAACCATTATTGTTTTTAATTTTTCAATTTCGAATTCTCCAGTATCAATTATACTCCTATAATTTTGAACTCTTGCTTTTATTAATCTCATGTATTATAGTTTTTAAATCATTAGTTTGAGTTTATAGTTATTATAATCATTTTCTATCTACCAACCTTTCCAATTTCTCAATCATCTCCTTCTGTTGCTGAAGCATACGCTCATAAAGCTCTACCATTTTATCAAGAGGGTTGAAAGTAGGCTGTACATTTATTGCATTTAAAGTTGATGTATCATTACTTGTAAATGTATTAGAAATAATATTGACCGCCTGTTCCTCATCAAAATTCTCAATCGCTTCCGTAGGCACTTTTAAAATCTTTGCTACCTGTGCCAAAATATCAGATTCTACGGTTTCCTTTTGTTCTAAAAGAGAAACTTTCTTCTGGTTCCAGTCATCGCCCAGTTCAAAAGCTAAGGCTTCCTGTTTAATGCCCAGCATTTCACGGAACCTTTTTATATTTCTACCCTGATGTATTTTTTTATTTTGCATATCTGTGTAACTCATAATAACAAATATAAAGTTTTTACCATTGAAAAAGAAGCCTGTTCCTAAAATAAATTATCTTCTAAAATAGCTGCTTTTTAGCATAAAATATCCACTTTATAACTGGTACATACTCCCAAATATTTCTTCCTTTGATGAAAAACAACAATATGAGAGAAATAGTTATCCGGGGCAAATATAAAATTGTATCCATCAGAAACCTTACGGTTTCCCATAAATCATTTGAAAGAGCATACAGAAGGCTGGTTTTCTTCCCGGAAATCCGTTTGGCAGGGAAGTGGCTGCTGGAGTGTGGCTTTGAACCGGGAGATAAAGTGCTGGTGACCGTTCGGAGAAATCAGATTATTTTAGAAAAGGAAGTGAACTATGAGGATGTGGGAGACGAAGACAATTAGTTTAAATTTTCCCACAGATCGCACAGATTGACCCATATGAATATGGCGAAATATCTTTATAAACTGGCTGATCTCGCTAATTTTGGAGATTTCGCAGATAATTAAAAAAATAAAAATCTGCATAAATCTGTGTAATCTGCGGGAGATTTTTTAATCTTAACAACTTAATATTCTTAATGGTTCAAAATTTATTGATAAAAAAAGTAGTCGTGAAATAACCCTATCTTTGAAACCTGAATGTTTTCTCAACATTAATCAATTATCATAGATGAAATTTTTACTGGACTTTTTATTTCGTGTTTTTCAGCTTTTTACAGAGCCTTATTTTTTAGTGTTTTTTGCTATAGCGATCATTGCGCTGTTGAAAAGAAACAATAAAAGTAAAAAACTGAGAATAGGAATCTTTATAACCACAATTGTCATGGTGATCCTTATAGGAAATGGTTTTCTGGGGAAACTGATTTCCGGATATTTACAGGAAAGTTATCTCAATACTCCTGAAGTGAAGAGTACAGCTGTTCAGAATCCTATAATTGTAGTATTGGGTGGCGGGGTTGTAGAGATTAGCAATACGGAGAAACTGCATACCATGTCTTATTCCAGAATGGTGATCGCTTATCAATTGTATCATGAATTTAAGAAAAATAATCAGCCCTGTAAAATATTAATTTCCGGAAAAGGAAGAGGGCATAGAAGTGAAGCAGAATTATTCAGTGAAGATTTTAAAAAGATGGGCGTTCCGGATTCTGATATCATTAAGGAAGATCAAAGCATGAATACCTATGAGAACGCAAAATATACCAGCCGGGTACTGAAAAGAATGGCTCCTTCAGATTTATTCTTGGTAACATCGGGATTTCATATGAAGAGATCTGTTGCGCTGTTTCAGACCTTCGGATTAAAACCTGTTCCGAAGGCTTCAGATTTTATAGATACTAAAATTACTGTATTTCCCAATAGCTATAATGCTGCATTTACATTCGTTATGTTGAAAGAGGTTGTGGGAATATGGCAGGTAAAGCTGTATAACAGTTTGGGAATGAATAAGTAATATTTTACAGTCTATTTATAAGAACAAACCGGACTCTTGAGTTAGCTCAAGAGTCCGGTTTGCTTTAAAGCATTGTTATTAATAAGTTTTGGCTAAAGCCAAATTGGTTATAATGTTTCTATCGGATGGGCTAAAGCCCATCTCTATTGAATTTATATTACTGTATTTACATCATCAGTTTACTTTCTTCAATGAAATTAAGTTTTGTTTTCTATAAAATTTGTTCAAAATCACCAAAAAAGTCATTAAATACATAAAAATCCAGATAAGCCCAAATAAGCCGTCTTTTTCCATCCTCTACCTATGCTATCTGGCTGAAAATAAAGGACATTTATGGGCAAAAATGGATTTTAATCAAATTTCAGAATTTTACATCTTAAAGACATTAAATTTATGCCCATCTGGGTCTGCAAAAACAAAGCCATAATAGCTATTTCCAAAGCTTTCAGGTTCAGAAACAATGGTTCCGCCGGCATTTCTAACTTCTTCAGCCCATTGGTCAACCTGTTCATTGGTTTCTGCAGACACGGTAAATATGATTTCATTTGAAGTTTGGGAATCACCGAAGGAGACACCTTTTACATTCGTTTCCAGTATATTTTTCAGAAAGAAATGAATGATAAAGTCGTTTTCTCCGAAAAAGAAGCTTACTAATTCATTAGAAGTATAAGGATTGTTGGGTTTACATCCTATGGCTTCATAAAATTTTTGGGTACGTTCAAGGTTGGCAACGGCCAAATTGGCCCAGATCATTTTAGGTTTCATATATTTTATTTTTGGTTAGGATAAAATTAGTTTCTTTTAAAAGGATAAAGGTTGCCATGTGGCAAGATTTTGTATTTTTAATGGGAAAAAGTAGGAGGAGAGAGGTTTATGATGGTATAATTTAACATAATATATTGTAGGGAAATTAGTAATGAAGTTAAGAGATAAAATAGAACCGGATTTTGAAACTGCGGAAAAGCGGTATCCTGAAGTTTTAAAGCTTATTTTAGATTATACAGACTGGTGTGATGAACATGGAGATGAAGATTCTGTTGAATATAAAAAGCTGGAAGAGAGGCTACATATAATGACCGGAAAGGAAATGTCCCGTTTCAATCTTTGGGAATGGTGGGAAGAAGATGGGGCAGAGCACTTGTCTTTTGATATCAGCTTACCAGATCCGCAGATTGTTGAAGATATTACAAAGGATGAATTGGCTGACATAGTAAGAAGAATGAAAACGTTTGAGATTCCTGATCCGGATGACCAGTCTTTTAAAGGGATGTTTTACAGCTATATATGCTTCGGAAGCAATTATTTTCCGGATTTTTTGAAACTTAATTTTAAAGATTATCATATTAAGCTGTTTCAGTCTCATCAAGATAAAGAGGGTAATTATTATGAATACAGACATGAAGAAATAACAGATATATTATGGAATGGCGGATTGAATTATAATGCAATAAAAAATAACAGATGAATGATACTATTATTAATAAAATAAAAGCCTTAGGAGGAAATACGGAGGCTGCAGATCCCGGTAAAAGCTTTGTAGAGAACTGGAAGAACATTACTTTTAATCATTATTTATACGATAAAGACTGGGATGTTTACGGAATTGACCAATTTTATGAATCCAACAAAGAACTACATCAAAATAATCAGGAAAAGTTCTATGAAAACCTGCTGGCACATTATTTTTCAGCCCATGATTCTGCCTATGGACAGTATTTTGTGAAAGATTGGATGTTTACACCTTTTAAAGAAGGTTCTGAAGATCATGAGGAATTTGAAGATTTAATTGATCAAGACTATGTAGAGGAAATTGTAGGGATTCCTAAGCCGGAATTTATGTGTGTCATGTATTCTTATGGATATCCGGATCACTATTTTGTATGTACCACTGATCCTGACGAGTATAATCCAACAGTTTACAGCACAGATCATGAAGTTTATTTTGATGAGCTTGAAAATGAAGGAAATTTTGAGATGTTTTTAGACCGGTTTATGACGAAGGAGGAATTTAGGGAAGTCGTTAAAGATTATTTGACAGAAAGGTTTAATTTAACATAATATAAGCCTGAACTTTCAGATGAAAATTTTTAGAATATAATGGCTCAGAATCGCTTCTAAGGAATTATAAAATTATTTAAGGGAAATATCAGGAACTTCAGGCACTGTGGTCATTCAATTAGCAATAGACTGTTTTAAATCAGCTGTAGTCAGCGTTTTAAATTTTATAAACCAGAAAATTATAGGATCTGGCTGGAGAATTTATAATTTCATTTACAGAAATTGTAGAATGGTAATTACTCGATTCAGAATTATTTCTGAATGCATTGTGTTTACAACAGTTAAAATAGTATAGCTTAAACAGGCATTTTTATAGTTATTAAGCGTTCAGGCGATATAGGCTCTGGATTATACACTGTATAAGCTTATACAGGGATAAAATGACAGATAATGCTCTCCTTTGCAATAATACTATTTTTCCTATAATTTATATTATGTTAAATTGAATATATTTATGAATTTCAAAATATTCTTTCCAGAGCTCCATTTCGTTGATTCAAATCCTTTATTACTTTGGAACTACAATTTTATTCTTGAGGCTATTTCATCGAATTTTTCAAGCAACAATAGTTTATAAAGTTCAGCAACTTCTTCCCAATCTATAGCTTGATATCTAGTTTCTTGTTCTTCAAAGATTACGGAAAGTGACAGATTTTTGTTTACTTCGATCACATGTTCATTATCGGTTATAACTGAAACCCAAAAAGCTCCATGTTCGTCATCCATTAATTGAATGTCTTTTATCGCTTTTACAATATCCTTTTCTCCAATATTGTCTTTCTGATAACCGCCTGCATATTGTATGTAGTTTTCTATCATTACATTTTAACTCCCTTATTACTTTTCATTAGATGGTTTAGCGTCCATAACTTTCTTTAAACAAAAGTTTTACCTCGTAAAGTTTATTTACATAAAATTGGTAAGTTGTGAAATAAATTGTTGTTTGTGAAAAAGTTCACTCAACTATAAAAAACATAGTGCACTCTCCTATTAATGATTGTTCATGCTAATGAAGCTCAAGCTCATCAAAATCCTTTATTTCAGATAATTTCATAAGATTATTGACTTTGATGGTTTCCCAGGTATCCCTATACTTGACTTCATAATTATTTCCATCATCATCTTTATTTAAATTGTCTTTTGTGAGCTTCTTTTTGGTCAGAAAATTAATGCTCACTTCATATTGAGGTACCGGGCCATTGCTTGAATAAGAATCATAGCCAATAAGCTCCATGTCTCCATTTTGATACCTAAAAGTATATCCCCAGTTTCCATATCTTCCGTGTCCATAATTGATGTGTAAATTTCCTTTTTCAATACTTACACTTAACTCAGGAGCAAAATAGGCACCGCCATCCTCATTTTCGGAGGAAAAGCAACTGTAGTTTTTGGAAGCTAATTCATAGTAATTCCCTTTATTCAAAAGGACAATAATCCCTCTTCGGTTTCTATCTAATGTACCGCGATCTTCGTCCTGTATAATTTTACTTTTGTCTGTTCCTTTAATGATAAGCACTGCATCTTCAAGGCCATCTTTATTCAGGTCTCCTCTTATTTCATCCCAGCCTTCAGCTGAGATACCTCCTTCATATTTGTTGATTACATAACCTTTCGGTACAAAATCACTTGGATTTTTCTTTCCTTCAGTATTTTCAGGTGATTGATTTACAGGAGTATTGCTCTGTTCCGTTTTTTGATTTTCTGTATTTTTGTTTTCAGTTGATTTCTGCTTTTCATTTTTACAGGATTGCAATGCAAAAGCAACTGCTAGAAATATAAATACTTTTTTCATATAGATTCAACCTTGAATGAAGTTAGATTAGCATATTTAGGAAACTTATTTACTAACGAGTATAAATAAATTTTACAATTTTATAAAACTCATTCCAATGACTGAATTTTTAACAGATTCAGCCCCAAAACCATTGGCATTGGAGCTGAATTGATATCAATAATCATTTTGAAAACTGATGTCCAGATTAAATAAAAGCAGCTTATTTTTTAATGATTTTAGTGAAAATCGTATTGCTTTTCAATAAATAGTTCCCAGACGGATATTCAGTAAGGTCAATACGGTTGTTTCCTTTATTTAAAATCACATTTTTTATCATTTTACCTGTAATATCATATAAATAAGCATTCTCGTTAGTAGTGGATTCAATAGTAATTACTCCTGTTGTCGGATTTGGATAAGCCGGAATTTTTATTTGTTTTGAAGTTTCTGATGTTGATAAGTTGGTGTTGCAGCTCGGGTTATAAGTGTCTCCATTAATGGTAAAACCTTTGTTCGTTAATTGAGCTCTTGCCATTATAGCTTGCGGTGTAGAATAAGTTAACCCCGCTGCTTCTATGACTCCAATTGCGGATCCTAAGTTTGATAATGTAGGATTATTGCTGAGAGCAATTAGAAATTTATTATAATTAATACATGATAAACCGGAATTGTTAAATCCGAAATACACATAAGCCGAAGGAACATTTTGAAACTTGATATTCCAGGTAGAAAGATCCTGATCAAAAAGCGAAGCACCATTAAACATCATAAAACCATAAGCTCCCCCAATTTTACTAACATCCCAGTTTCCAATAGGCTGATTAAATGATGATGCATTGGTAAACATTTGATCAAAACTTACTACTTTACTGGTGTTCCAATTATTAAGAGGCTGATTAAAGGATTTAGCATTGGAGAACATATAACGGAAATTGGTTGCATTGCTTGTATTCCATGAATTTAATGGCTGGTTGAACGCTATTGCATCCTGGAACATTGAAATGAAATTGGTTCCGGAAGAGGTATTCCAGGCAGAGATATTTTGATTAAAAGAAGATGCGTAAGAAAACATATCCCGAAAATCTGTTACTTTTGCTGTATTCCAGGTCCCAATAGGCTGATTAAACAATTTTGCCTTGCTAAACATGCCGTTCATATTCGTAATGTTGCCTGTGTTCCAGTTAGCAAATGAAGAATTACCAATCAAAGATGGACAATTAAAGAACATTTTGGATACATTGTTGATTTGTGTCAGGTTAGGAACATCTGTAGCGGTTACATTAAGGTTTGGACAGTTCGAAAATCCTTGATCGAATTGCTGAAGCCAAAGGATATCGCCCCATTGGCTCACTTCGAAGAGTTCCGGATTTCCACCGGAATTCATAGATGCGTTAGCTTTAAATCCATAAAATATTCCATTACCATTGGATGCCTTCACTTTGTAGGTTGCCTGGATAGGATTTGGATTCAAAGAAGTTTCAAAAGAAATGGTCATAAAAATAGTGCTGTTTGAGGTTACAGAGAGTACCCCGTTATGTTGGGGATATCCTACTTCTTCCCAGCTAATGGTATAGTTGGTTCCTGTACCGCCAAAAGATATTGAATTATCTATGGTTCCACTGATGTTAGGCTTCCATAAAGTAATAAATTCATTCTGTGCATAAGAAATAAAAAATAGAAAAAGAAAAATGATTACTAGTTGTTTTTTGTACATAAATTAAAATAATAGTTTAAAGTTAAAATTGGTTTAATAAGACTGTAACTTCCCGGGGTTCTTGATCTTATCTCTAATACAAAGATATAGACGCATAGCGACAGAACGTGTCGTATTATAATTTTAAAAGTATTTTTTTAAAAAATAATATTGATTTTATTTGCCTGATAATTAATAATTTATGATTTATTTTTCTAAGCGTAAACATCTGTGAAAATCTGAGCAATCTGTGATAAAAAAAATAAAGATTTTAGAATTGTATCACTTTATTTTTATCCGGTTTTAACACATATCAAATAAAATGTATATTGTACTCTCCTATTGTTAAATTATGCTGTTAGAAAAATTATTCAAAGAATTTAAGGTAGACATTCATAGATTCAACTCAACTGATTCTGAGTTGTTTGACCAGTTTTTTGAAAGAATTTTGGTTAAAAAGAATACTTTTCTCATCAAAGAAGGTGAATGGGAAAAATACAGTTATTTCATTTTCAATGGAATCGCCCGTTGCTGGACTTTAAATCATAAAGGTGAAGAACAGACTTTCTGGTTTTGCAAAGAAGGTTCCTTTTCTTTATCTAACATCTCTTTTACTTTGCAGGAACCCTCTACTTTTAATGTACAAACCATCACAGATTGTGTAATATATAAGATTGATTATCAGCAGGCGGAAAGACTTTACAAAGCCATACCGGATTTGAAAACGGTTTTTGAAGATCTGACTGCCAGATTGCTGAATAAACTTCTCAACCGGAATATAGATCTGATAAAATACTCTCCGGAAGAGTATTACCTGCAGATGATGACAGAGTATGGAACTACTTTCAATGATATTCCCTTAAAAGACATCGCTTCTTATTTGGGAATCACTCCGCAGGCGCTCAGTAGGATACGTAAACGTATTTTTTAACCCAGGTTCAGTGCTGTTTACTGATAAATATGGACTTTTGCACCATACAACTATATTATGATTAGAGAAATTACGGAAAAAGATTACCCACAATTGATGAGTATCTGGGAAAGTGCCGTCCTGAATACTCACGATTTTCTAAAAAAAGAAGATTTTAATTATTATAAAGAACAAATTTCCGGATATTTTGAGCATGTTACTTTAGTTGGATTCGAAGAAGCCAATGTTTTAGCCGGATTTATGGGCGTTGCAGAAGGAAATCTTGAAATGCTGTTTATCCATAATGATTATCGCGGGAAAGGAATTGGCAAAAAACTGATCCGTTATGGGACGGACCGTTTAGAAATAACCAAAGTAGATGTAAACGAGCAAAATATACAGGCTGTCGGGTTTTATAAGCATATCGGTTTTCATGTTCTGGGCAGGTCAGAATCAGACGGACAAGGGAAAGAATATCCAATTTTACATATGGGTTTAGAGTTATAATTGAAATAATTTATAAATTCAAAAGCATCCCAGGGGATGCTTTTGAATTTTATAATATTGATTTCTTACTATACAATAAATAGTGAGGCTATAGCCTGTGCATCACTCCCACTCAGGAATTCATCGTATGCTGCAGAGCCGGCAGCTGCTCCGAATGCTGTTCCGGTGTTATAGCCGGCCTGGTTAACATTATCTTCCCCTTTGTAGACAGGATCAGTTGCTGATGGCATATTGCCTCCGTTGGCAAGCTCAATCCAACCTTTATTAGCTCTCATTCTTCTAACCTGTGAAGCATGCCTTGCTTCTACAGAGTGAATTTGTAATGCCGCCTGAAGAACAACTTTATTGGACATAACATTTCCAGCCTGCCCTTTATAAGCTCTTACTCCCGTATCTTCAAAAGCCTGCGCCAGAATGAGAAATTGGTTGTAATCCGTAAATGGAGAAAAATTACCGTTTGCCGTAAAATCAAAAGTTGGCTTGTTTCCGGGTGTCACTCCCAAAGAAGTAAGGGTACTTTTCAGAAAGCTAACATGGGCAGATTCATGTTTGGAAATCTGCATAAAAACAGTTCTGTCTGCATTGGGAATTAATCCTGCTGCGGATAATCCCATAGCATAGTATTCGTTTTCAAGATATTCAAGGACCAAAGCGAGTTGTAAAGCATCTGTTAAAGTACTTTTAAGAGCTGCTCCGGTAATCTTTGTGTTTACCGTTTCCGCTTTTGCTGACGTAGTCATTAAAGTGCCTAATCCCAGAGGAACAGCGGCAACAGCTGTCTTTTTTCCCAATACGGATGCTTGGGTAATAGCTTCTAATCGGGATGCTTCCGTTGTGAAAAATTTATCATGAGAAAGCTTATCTAATAATTTAAGAATGTTCATAATACAAGTTTTTGAAGATGAATAATTAGTTAATACCTCTTTCTTTCCATGTAAAGCGGGTTTTTATAAACCCTCCTGCAGCCATCACAATGTCTTTTGGCTCTTTAGCAAGATCAAGACCATTGGCGTCTATCACATCATCACCGGAAAAATCAGCAGATCCGGGATTGATGAGATTCCTGATAGCAGAAGCATGTCTTGCTTCTACAGAAACTATTTTTCCTGCAATAACAAGATAATCCGCATTTGAAATATACTTTCCGGCACCGTTATAAGCAGCAACCCCTGTGTCTTCCAGTGCTTTGGCAGTAGCGAGTACAGAATTTCTGTCATTAAAATTTACATTAGGGTATTGAAAGTCAAGTTTTGGAAGCACATTTTGGGTAGCACCGCTTATTGCTGCTTTAAAAAAGTCTCTGTGGATTACTTCATGATGGTAGAGATCAGTAAAAATCTCTTTTTCAATACTGGAAATTCCGGTATAAAAATTATTCACTACTTTGGTGTAAAAATCAGCCTCCAGCTGCTCAAGGGCGTACGCATAATTTAAAACGCCTACATCTCCGGCTCCTAAATCAAAGATCCTGCTGTTATCCATCATCTGAAAGTCATCATCATCATTACAACCTATCATTGTGAGTCCTGCAATTGCCAATCCTACTCCACTCAATTTTAAAAAGTTTCTTCTGCTTGTATCAAGAGTGGCCCCCTGATTAGAAACATGAATCATTTTTTTCATAATATTAATTTTTAAAGTGTTTGATAAATGATCGGAAGAAAAAAACAGCACACTTCAAATATGCTGTTTATATTTTGCTTCACTACGGCATAAGAACCGTATCTATTACATGAATAACCCCGTTAGACT
This sequence comes from Chryseobacterium bernardetii, assembly GCF_003815975.1. Classification (NCBI taxonomy): domain Bacteria; kingdom Pseudomonadati; phylum Bacteroidota; class Flavobacteriia; order Flavobacteriales; family Weeksellaceae; genus Chryseobacterium; species Chryseobacterium bernardetii. The sequence goes on along the minus strand of NZ_CP033932.1, from coordinate 4,037,886 downwards.
GATTCACATCTGCAATCGTCACTTTAGCGCTGTTTCCTTTCGCATCTTTGATGTAAAGGTCTTTTCCTTTTGTCCAGAAGGTAAGTTCCTCACCCTGTACTGTTTTCATCATGCTTTTTCCGTTCCCAGATTTCACTGCAGCCCAGATTTCTTTGGCACTGTATCTTCCTGGCAGAACATGGTAAGTTAATATGCCTGTAAGCGTCGCTTTGTTTTCAGGTTTCACCAGGTTTTCTACCGTTCCTTTTGGCAGCTTTGAGAACGCTGCATCTGTAGGAGCCAGCACTGTGAAAGGTCCTTTTCCTTCTAGTGTTTCTACCAGCCCAGCAGCTTTTACTGCGGCTACTAAAGTCTTATGATCTTTAGAATTGACGGCATTCTCAATAATATTTTTAGAAGGATACATAGGAGCACCTCCTACCATTACTGTTTTTTCTTTCATCATCTGTGCAGTTACCTTCCCACTCAAGACGAATGATAAAGCTACCATTGCTAAAACTGTGATTTTTGACTGTGTTTTCATTGTAATGATTTTTTTAATGAATTATTATTAATTTGTGTTCTTAATGTCATTTACGAGTTTGGATTTATTTTAGATTGAAAAAAAGTAAAATATTTATTAAGTAACAGGTAATCAGGTGTTTATTTTTTAACTTGCCCGTGTTTAGAAAATTATCTGCTGTATATGATGAGTTGTAAGGTTCCGATTTAAAAGACTGTTTATATCTTGTATTAGCAACGGTTATTGCTCTCAAATTGCCCAACAACTTTAAATTTTCATATTGAATACCTGTTAAATAATATTCTTTAAATCATTTAAGGAATAAAAGATTATTTGGATTTTGTTTGATATATGTATTATTTTATTACATTTGGTGAAAAATAAAAACTATTAAAACAACCTTTTCTGAAGAAGAACTTATCGTTTTATTAAAAGAAAAAAACGAAAATGGATTTCATTATCTGTATGATCACTATTCCGGTGCGTTGTATGGTATTGTTCTTCGTATTGTTCAGTCTAAAGAATATGCCGAGGAAGTTATTCAGGATGTTTTTGTTAAAATCTGGAATTCTATTCATCAATATGATGCTTCTAAAGGGAGATTTTATACCTGGATCATTAATATTGCAAGAAATACTGCTATAGATTATCTGAAATCTAAAGGATTCCAGAATGAGCTAAAAAACCAACCCCTTCCCGATTTCGTATATAATACTACAGAACTTTCAACAGTCAATAATTCAGTTGATTATATTGGATTTAATAACGTTCTTGAAAATCTGGAAGTTGACAAACAGGAACTCATCAATCTTTCTTATTACCAGGGATATACACAGCATGAGATTTCTGAAAAACTGAAGATACCGCTTGGAACTGTAAAGACAAAAATGCGGAATGCATTAATGAAATTAAAGGACTTGTTAAAAGATTATCAATAAATTGAACACTAAAGAATACATATCATCCGGAATTATAGAATCTTATATTCTAGGTCATGCTTCTCCTGAGGAAGCAGGTATTTTGGAATGTGTGAGAAAGAATAATGCTGAAGTAAAGGCCGCTTTTGAAGAGGCTCAAAAAACCATGGAAAATCTCGCTACAGCACAGGCTATAGCACCTCCAGGTGATTTGAAATCTAAAATTTGGAGCAAGATCCAGCAGGAACAGAATCCAGAAGAAGAAAAAACTCTTTCTGAGGAAATTTCTACCGCCTCTTCTCCGGAAGTGTATGAAATTAAAAAGACAGCTCCCTGGAAAACTTTAGGGATTGCTGCTTCTGTTTTATTTTTAGCAAGTATTGCCGGGAATCTTTTCTGGTTCAGTAAACAATCTGAAGTGCAAAAAGAAATTGCAGTTATGAAGACTGAGAAACAATCCCAGGATCTTAGAATTCAAAAAATGAATCAAAAAATTGCGATGTTTTCTAATCCTGATATGCAGATGGTTATGTTAAAAGGTGTAGAAAATCATAAGGAGGCAAAAGCAATGGTTTTCTGGGACAAAAAGACAAAAGACGTTTATCTTAATGCAGAAAATTTACCTAAGGCCCCTGCAGGAATGCAATATCAGCTTTGGGCTATAGAAGATGGAAAACCTGTAAGTGCAGGAATGTATTCAGAAGATAAAGACAGCCAGGTTGCTTTGGCTAGTATACCTAAAGCGCAGGCCTTTGCGGTCACTCTTGAAAAAGAAGGCGGAAGCCCGGTTCCAACAATGGAAAATATGTTTGTAATGGGAGGAATTTAGTGAAAGGCAGTATATTCTAAATTACAGCATTTCTGCTTCAAAAATAAAAAAAATAAAAGCATCCGGCCGGATGCTTTTATTTTTTATGGACTTGAAAGTATTTAAGATGCAAATTCTACAGAAACTTCTTTAGCGGCAGCTACCATCGCAATTAAAGCTTTTTCGGTTTCTTCCCAATGTCTGGTTTTTAAACCACAATCCGGGTTAACCCAAAGCTGCTGGGCAGGAATTACCTGTTGGGCTTTCATCAGTAATGCTGTCATTTCTTCCTTGGATGGAACTCTGGGTGAATGTATATCATAAACACCAGGGCCAATTTCATTAGGATATCTGAAGTCTGCAAAAGCCTGTAAAAGTTCCATTTGCGACCTTGAGCATTCTATCGTTATCACGTCAGCATCCATATCAGCAATATTCTTAATGATATCGTTAAATTCTGAATAGCACATATGGGTATGGATTTGGGTAGTGTCTTCTACTCCACTGGCTGATATTTTAAAAGCTTCTACAGCCCATTTCAGATAATTCTGCCAGTCGGTTTTTCTCAATGGAAGCCCTTCACGGATGGCAGGTTCGTCAATCTGAATAATTCGGATTCCCGCCTTTTCAAGATCCTGAACTTCATCACGAATGGCCAGGGCAATCTGTTTACAGGTTTCAGAACGCGGCTGATCATCACGTACAAACGACCATTGTAAAATAGTAACAGGTCCTGTTAACATTCCTTTTACCCATTGGTCTGTTTGAGATTGAGCATATTGAGACCAGTAAACCGTCATAGGCTCCGGACGGGAAACATCTCCAAATATGATGGGAGGTTTTACGCAACGGCTACCGTAGCTCTGTACCCATCCGTTTCTGGTGAAAATAAAACCTTTCAGCTGTTCTCCGAAATACTCCACCATATCATTACGCTCATACTCTCCGTGAACAAGAACATCAATTCCTATGTTTTCCTGCCAGCGGATCGTTCTTCTGGTTTCCTCTTTTAATAAAGCATCATACTGTTCTGCCGTTAATTCACCTTTTTTAAATTTAGCCCTCCAGCTTCTTACTTCGGCAGTTTGTGGAAATGATCCTATAGTGGTTGTAGGAAATAATGGAAGCTGTAGCGCTTTTTGCTGTTGTTCTTTACGGATGTTAAAAGCATTTTTTCTTTGCGAATCCTTTTCTGTAACGGATTCAGCTCTTAGCTTTACTTCCTTATTATGGATAAGTGGTGAAGTTTTTCTGTGTGAAACTGCTTTTTTATTAGCTTCAAAGTCCTGCAGAATGTTATTGTCTGTTGTTCCGGAAGCCAATTCTTTAAGGACTGCTACTTCTTTTACCTTTTGTTTGGCAAAAGCCAGCCAGTTCTTTATTTCGGGTTCAAGGGCCGTTTCAAAGTCTAAATCACATGGTGAATGCAGCAGAGAACAGGATGGTGCAATGAAGACTCTTTCAGGTCCCAGTTTTCCGGCTGCTTTGGCTATCAGTGAAAGAGATTTTTCATAATTATTCTTCCAGATGTTTCTTCCGTCTACTACTCCAAGAGATAAGCTAAGGCTTTCAGGGATACCGTGGAGAACATCCTCCAGCTGTTCCGGGCATCTTACCAGATCAATATGCAGTACATTCACCGGAAGCGAAACGGCAAGAGGTAAATTATTCCTTAATCCTTCAAAATAAGTAGTTACAATGAACTTAAGCTTTGGAAAAAGCCTTCTGAGTTCAGCATATACAAAAGTGTAGGTTTCTTTTGCCTTTTCAGTGATATCCAATGCTAAGAATGGTTCGTCAAACTGAATCCATTCAGCACCCTGAAGCTGAAGCTTTGATACTATTTCAATATAAACAGAAAGTAGATTATGAGCGAGATCCAGTTTATCAAATCCTTCTTCTTTTTCCTTTCCTAGCAGCAAATAAGACACTAAGCCGATGATAACAGGCTTTGCATTGATTCCTGCCTGTTTAGCACCTGCAAATTCATTGAATATTTTATCTGAAGTTAATTTAAATTGTTGATTTTTAAAAAACTCAGGAACAATATAATGGTAATTGGTATCAAACCACTTGGTCATTTCCATGGCTGTAATATCCAATCCGTCTTTCTGATAGCCTCTTGCCATAGCAAAATAAAGATCCAGTTCAGAATTGTTCTTTTTAAGTGCTACTTCATGGTAACGTGCAGGGATAGCGCCTACCACAAGGCTCATATCCAGCACCTGATCATAGTAAGAAAAATCATTGCATGGAATAAGATCAATTCCTGCTTCTTTCTGAAGGTTCCAGTTTTGGCTGCAGATTGTTCTTCCTGCGGTAAGAAGTTCTTCCAAAACAATTTTGCCTGACCAATACTGTTCGCAGGCTTTCTTAAGTTCTCTTTTGCTACCAATACGCGGATAGCCCAGAATGTGAGTTTGCATTTTTACAAATTTTAGATTACACTTTATCTTCAATGCTCTTTGAAATGCTTCGAATGCCTGTACGGATAATAAACTCTTTTGAAATCAATGATATAAGCAATAGGTACAATTCTCCAAAGAGAAATGCACTGTACTATATCATCTGTATGACTCAAAAGCTTCAGACCGCGAAAGCATTGTCAATTCAGTAAAGGCAGGTCTCCTGGCTTGTAACAGTTCCGTCATCCTTCCCGCTTTTGGCAGTGGATATACAAGGACGGAAGCCTTTGGTGTGTTACTTACAGTTGCGCGACAGCTCGTGATTCTCACACGATTCCCTATTAATCTACCTTCAGTAAAACCTTTCCTGTTTGATGAAGATGGTAAAGAACATATCTGTTATCAATACAAAGAGTAACAGATTTTAATTTTGTGTAAAATTATTAAAACAGAATATATTATTAATTAAATATATTTTATTTAGTTAATTTAGCTTTTAAAGTATCTTTTTAAAGAATATAATTCTGTAAATTTGAAAGATTATAAATTGTAAAAGAATAATATTCTGTGGAACAACTTGATGATAAGGATATAAAACTACTGAAACTGCTTCAGAACAATGCCAAATTAACCGTTAAAGAACTTGCTAAGGAGATTAACCTGTCGCCTTCTCCCGTTTTTGAAAGAGTAAAGCGGCTAGAGCAGGAAGGTTTTGTGAAAAGATATGCAGCTGTACTGGATGCTGAAAAGCTAAACCGGGGATTTACGGTGTTTTGCCAGATCAAATTAAAGATCCATGACCGGTCTGTGGGATATGATTTTGTAAAAGAAATTATGGAAATTCCGGAAGTGGCAGAATGCTATAATATTTCCGGCGATTTTGATTTTCTCCTGAAAGTTCAGGTCCGGGATATGAAACACTATCAGGATTTTGTTTTTAATAAACTAGGCTCTGTAGATTCTATTGGAAGTACCCACAGTACATTTGTAATGGCTGAAGTAAAGAATAACCATGGGTTAACTTTATAAAAAGGGAGCTGTTAAAATTGGGGCATTCACAGTTTAAAAATAATCATGTTTCATGTGTTCTGCCCCAAAATACAGATTATATTGTTATTTTTATTCCGGCTGAGATATTAATACCTGGTAACGGACTTAGAAACTTTAGCTGTGAGTTTTGAAGTCTTGCTTCAGAATTCAACAGATTATTTCCCGTGATATAATATTCCAGATTTCCTATTCCTAAGCTATCGTCTTTATAAGAAATGCGCACATTAAGCAATGAAAATGCAAACATTGGAAGTTCAGGATTAATATTCTTTCCTAAGTATTTTTGTTTTAAATAATGATCCAAAGCAATATTGATACTGAAATTCTGTACATTTCCTTCCAGATTGAAACCAAAGCGGCTGGTAGGCATATTGGGCATATAATCACCATCGCTCCATTTTCTTATTGAACTATCGGCAACACTGATATTTCGTACCAGATCATAATACGCTCCTATTTCCCACTTTCCCATTTTATTAAAATCAATTTTGTAAGTAGCTTCAGCTTCAATTCCATTGATTTCAGTATCATCGGCACGCCATTCTTTGACAAGGAAAACTTCGCGGGAAATTCCGGTGTGGGCCAGATAAATATAATTTTTATAGAAAGTATGATACCAATTGGCAGATACACGAATATTCTTCAGATTAATTCCTGCCCCCAGTTCTATTGTTTTTGCTGTTTCTTTATCCAGTTTGTCATCTCCGTTTTCTTCTGTCAGAATAACAAAATGATTATTTCCTGCGTAAAGTTCATTCACTTCAGGAGCTCTTTCGGAATAATTATACTGGGCTTTTAGATAAGCTTTTTTAAAGATGTTCCATTGAGCTGAAGTATGCAGCTGGTGAAGTGTAAAATCTCTATCGCTGAGTTTTCCTCCTGAAAGCCCACGGCTTCTAACAAATTTTTTATCTGCATCTGCTCTGCGTTGAACATGGTCATTTCTATAACCCAGATCCAGTTGAAAGCTGTTGAAGTCAAGATGCTGCATTGTAAATATGCCGATTTCACGACTTATATTATCAGGCAAATATCTCTGCTTCCCATTTCCGGTCATGTCTCTATACTGAACATCAAGACCTGTGGTTCCATTTAAGAATTTCAGCTTCTGCTGTACCATTTCTAAACGTCCGTTATGCTGATTCACTTCGAATTGGTTGGCTCTATGACGATCAATGAGTTCAGAGTTTTTTGAAAATACTCCCATGTAATTCAATTTTATACTGGAAATGGGAAAGTTGGTAAATTTATAAACGGATTCAAACATCGCTTTATGAGATAAACTTCTGATATTGATAGGAAGATACTCTATTTGAGGCTGAGGCTTTCCGTGGGAATGCTGCGGCATTTTGGAGAGAGTATAGCCGGGAACGCCAAAATATGAATAAGAGTTTTGATAGGCCACACCAGCATAGAACGTTTTTCCTATATAACTTGTTCCAACATAAAAAGAATTACTTTCCGAATGGCTGTTAGGAATTTCTCCATCTTTTGTTTGAACATAATCTCTGATATTATTGACTTCATCTTTATAGCGGTCTTTCACAGGATCCTGACCAGCGATATACAATTGATTCTTAGGGTTGGGATAGTGTTTACCATCAGAAGGATTGTAATAGGTAGGGCTGAATGTGTAAAGATCTCCTTCAGAAAGTTCATATTCTATCATATGGTCTAAAGCAAACTGACTGATGTAAGGAAAAAGACTTTTATTGAGTACATGTCTTGAATCTACGTTTACCTGGCAAAGAGATTGTAAAATACTATTAAAACCTACTAATGATGGGTCATAGCATCTGCTGTCCTTGGATTTTCCTGGAATTCTGACAATTTCCTGTTTTTGATTAGCCCCGCCTACGGACCATGCCCAGTTTTTTGTGATAACTCCTTTTGCTGAAAATGCCTGTTTTTGTCCACTATTGCTTCCGCCTTCAAGCAGTCCGCGAACATTCATCTTTTTATTGGGCAACTGACGGGAAATATAATCTGTTTCAATATCAATAGCTCCTCCAATGGCCTTCCCTCCATAAAGAACTGACGCTGAGTTTTTATAAACAGTAATGTTTTGAACACTGTTCATTTCTATATCCGTATTAAAATCCGGGCTTATTCCGGAAAGGTCATTTACTGCTACTCCGGTTTCCAGTATTTTTACACGGTTTCCACTGAGACTTCTGATAACAGGAGCTCCCGCATTGGGCCCATATCCAGAGTTTTGAATACCTGGAATCCTTCTCAATGTTTCACCTAAAGTGTTGGACTGAATGAAGTCCAACTTCTTTCTTGAAATAGTTACATTGTTATCATCTGATTTTCCCTGAATCTGGACAGATTCTATGTCTTTTATAACATTCTTTCCAGGATTAAGTTTCTGCGCTTTCAGTAGTGATGAGGAATAAATAAGTGAGCTTCCTATCAAAAAATAAAGGCTCTTTTTCATGTGCATATTACTTTAATTATCTGGCAAATCTAGATAATTAAATTTATTAATGCAACATTGTTGCCTTATTGTTCTTGTCAGTAAGGTTAAACAACTAGTAGATAGTTGGGTATGTTGGCTCAGTCTCAAAAGTTGGGGGGAATGTTAAGTAGTTTTATCTTTGCATCATGTTAAGCGATCACGACCTTCTTAAATTATTACTTCCGGAATTTTTAGTTGAACACTTTGATATCCTCAAAGCAGAAACTCATGATGCAGAACTTCATATTTATTTCGAAGAAAGAAACAGTATTCCCCATGAATTTAAAGAAAGGAGACTTGAATCCAAGGGCTTTTTACCTGAAATCATTGTAGATGATTATCCATTACGGGGTAAAATCGTAAAGCTCCATGTGAAAAGAAGAAGATGGACAGATAAATCCTCCGGTGAGATCCTTCAGAGAGACTGGCAGCTTGTAGCGAAAGGCACACGCATGACAAAGGATTTGGCAGTCTTCTTAAAAAAAATTAGCAGACACTAAAGCTCTTCCCCTAAAAGTTATAGCAGAATTTTTCGGGATCAAAGGCAAGACCTTCCAGAGGCAATACAAGAATAATCTCAGCGAATATCATAGCTGGGAACAAAAACCGCACGCAGAGGACTGGATCATTTACCCTGGAAATATCTCAGCCTCCTTATCTTTAGACGAAGTAGCATTATCTGATGGAGAACTTTATACCGTTCTTACCTCCAAAAAAGCAAAAGGGAGAAAAGGAAGTATTGTTGCTATGATAAAAGGTACCCAAAGTGATTTTGTCATCACACATCTTTTGAAGATCAGCAGAAAACTTCGGATGAAGGTAAACGAAATTACATTGGATATGGCGGGTTCCATGAAGCGTATTGCCCAACGCTGCTTTCCTGATGCAGTACAGGTTATTGATCGTTTTCATGTTCAGAAGCTGTCCATAGAGGCCCTTCAGGAGATCAGGATCAGGCATCGCTGGGAGGCTATTGAAATGGAAAACAATCCTCTTAACAGTCACTCAGCTGAAACAGAAGTTTTTACAAATGGAGATACCCGGAAACAGCTCCTGGCAAGAAGCAGGTATTTACTATATAAAAGCCGTGAGAAATGGACTCTGTCCCAGAAACAAAGAGCTTCGATCCTTTTTACCCAGTATCCTGATCTGGAACAGGCATATGAATTGACTGATGGACTTAGAAAAATTTATAACCAGAATATTTCGAAATCTGTAGCCATGACTAAACTAGCCCATTGGTTTAGAAATGTGGAAGAAGCAGATTTTAAATCTTTTTCTACCTTAAGAAAAACAATAATGAATCATTATAGAAATATTCTCAACTACTTTGATCAAAGAAGCACCAATGCTGCTGCTGAATCTTTCAATGCGAAAATAAAAAACTTCAGAATGCAGCTCAGAGGAGTAAAAGACAGAACCTTTTTTATCTTCAGATTAGCTAAACTTTTTGCCTAGTCCCCAACTTTTGCACTTGATCCGGTATGTTTTTATTTATTTGAAATGCTCTTTTATGAAAATAATAAAACCGCTCTTTTCAGAGCGGTATACCTTTTTAACTTTTAATGGAGCTGCTGATTAGCAAGTAGAACCACATTCTAATAATTTGATGTGGATTACACCATTAACTACGCACTGTGTTTGGCATAAAGCGTTTCCTACAACGGTACCTACACCGCCGATAACTCCACCTACTGTAGAACCTACACCGCCAACAACACCGCCAACGATAGTACCTACTCCTCCGATAACGCCACCAACAACGCCACCTAGACCACCGATTAATCCACCGATTGGATCAAGTAATCCTTCTCCTGAAATAGATTTTAGTTCGTTTCTGTCTAGTTTTTTGAAATTTTTCATGATTAAAATTTTATATGATTAATACATCACAAATATATGATAAATAATAATAAGCTCATATTATTTTGAATAAAATAATTAAATAATTTTATCATTTAATATTTTGTTAATATAAATGTTTAATATTATGAATATCGTTTTTTAATTGTATCTGGCTGATTTACTAAATTTTAAAAAACATATTTCAAATTTTAAATATTGGAGTTAATATTTTTAATCTAAATGAATTTTTTTATGGTTAATATTTAAAATATGTTAAAATGAGGTTGACTAAAGCTAAAAATGAAGGTGAAAGCAGGTAAAAAAGGTGCTTTTTCAACCCGTTGTATTGGCTTTAGTTAACAAATTATAAAATTCTCCAAATTTTATGGCAAAAGCCATAATGTATTATTGATAACAGCAGGCAAAATTCGTATTTTTGCGGACATATTTCTATCAATGTCAATTTTTTCAAATAATATACGCTCCCTGAGAGCGAAGAGAAAGCTTTCTCAGCAAAATGTAGCAGATGACCTTGCAATCTCCCGGGTGAGATATTCTAAATACGAAAACGGAATTTCAGAGCCTCCTATTGAGCTTCTTATTAAGATATCCAAATATTTTCATGTAAGTATAGATCTGTTATTATCTGTTGATCTTCAAAAATATTCTACGGAAGATATGCTGAAACTTCCGGATAACAGAATTATTCTTCCGGTGGCAGTGGATGACCTTGGAAATGATACCATAGAAATCATTCCGCAAAAAGCTTCCATGGGATATCTGGAAGGTTACAGCGATGTAGGATATATTGAAAGTCTTCAGCGTATTGCCCTCCCCTTCTTAAATAATGGAAAATACAGGGCTTTTCCCGCAGACGGAGATTCTATGCCGCCTTTCAGAAATGGTTCATACATTGTAGGAAAATATGTGGAAGGGGTTAGCGAACTGAAACCCGGAAAGACTTATGTTTTCATTACTCAGAATGACGGGATTACCTATAAACGTTTTAAAGAGCATAAAGGAAATGCTATTTGTGTGAGTGCAGATAACTCTTTTTATGAGCCCTATGATATTCCGCTTGAGGATATTGTAGAAATCTGGCAGTATGCTTCAGGAATTTTCCCTGAAGATTTTGAGCCGGGAGATTATGAGAGTTACAATTTCAAGGAAATGTTCAGGGAATTAAGACAGGATATCAGAGAATTGGACAAAAAGGTTTCTGCACGCCGTAGAAAGTCTTCAAAATAAATATACCGGTTTGCCGGATACAATAAACAGGCTCTTCAATTATTTTGTAGAGCCTGTTCTGAAACCAAATTAAAAATGATATATGATATGAAACTTTCAGTTATATAGGGGATGCTTCCAGCATAAGATGATGCAGATCTGTATTTTTGATGTAAGGCTGTAAAAGCTGACTTCCCGGTCCGTAGGCCGCTACTTCTACATAATCTCCTGAGTGGTCCATACTGATCCAGCCTACTGAGTTCCGGTTTTTTTGAATTTCGGAATAAAGTTTAAATGGCAGTTTCTTATAATTATAAAGTCCTTCTTCTTTCTCAAGCCCGTTATAAAAACTTTGTAAATGCCTGGCTTCCTCATCTGTCAGAATAAGTTTGTTAGCTTCATAGATCCAGTCTTTAATATCTTTTGCAGAATAATCTTTATGAATTCTATTCAGGATATATTCATTGGTATATTGATAGTTTGAAATACTGTTGAAATTTTTTGTAGCAGCAGCTCCATAAATGGTTCCCGGATTGGCATTTCCGTGATCTGTAGTAATAATTACTAAAGTATTTCCATCTTTTTCAGCAAAATCCATTACTTTTTTTATTGCTTCATCAAATGCCAGCTGATCATGAATCAGTGCTGCTATATCATTGGCATGAGCAGCCCAGTCTACTTTTCCTGCTTCAATCTGAAGGACAAAACCTTCAGGATGTTCTTTCATCTGATCAATAGCCGCGCTGGTCATCTCCGCTAAAGTAGGTGTATTCTGAAGCTCTTTAAGATGAGTTCTGTCAATACTGTAAGGTAAAGCTCCTGTACTGAAGATGCCTAAAACACTGTTTCCTTTTGTGATGTTTTGAAGATCTGTACGATTCTTTACAATCTGAAAGTTCTTTTTTCTATAAACGGAATAAAGGTCTTTCTGATCTTCTCTTTTTAAAGGGTTAAAAAATTCATCTCCGCCTCCCATCAGTACATCGAAGCCCAGCTCTGCATACATTTCAGCAATTTGAGATTCTGCATTTCTTTTGGCGGAATTGATACAGAAACCGGCAGGGGTAGCATGGGTAACAGTAACTGTTGTAACACAACCGATCTTTTTCCCGGCTTTTTTATATTTCTGCCATATTGGGACATGAACTTCACCATTTGCCCCTATATTTAAGGCACCGTTTTGTACCCTTATTCCGCCTCCAAAAGCAGAACTTGCAGCGGCAGAATCTGTTACGATAGAGTTTGCAGAAGCTGTATCCATCAATGCGCGTGAGACTTTCTTCTCACGATATAAGCTGAGCCATTGACTTTCTTTTCCCAAAATATTCCTGGAATAAAGATCCGCCATTGAAAGCGTCCCGAGGCTCATTCCATCGCTAATCATGAATATGATATTTTTTGCCTTTCCAGCTTTTGGATGTCCTGTATTTTTGCTTGAACTCCAAAGCTCAGACGGTGAAAGGGATAATAACCCGGTAAGTAATGCTGAGCCTTTTAGAAATTTTCTTCTATCCATATAGTATAAAAAATGATAGACTAAGTTATTTTTATATTTTTATTTAATGATACTTAGTTGCATTAATAAATGGTTAAATTTTAAATATGCTGGGGAAACGGGTCTTCAAAATCTATCTTTTGGTCAAATAGTTCCTTTTCCTGGTCATTGATAAGGCAGATGGAAAGGTCCTGCAGGATTTGTTCTTTATCCAGATACTGTCCTATAAAAACCAGTTCATTTATTCTGTCACCCCAGTATTTATCCCATCTGCTCTCAATAAATTCCTGATTCTCTACAAATGATGCGTATTGCACCCTATGGCTCATAGGCATACTGCTCCACCACACTCCTGCCTTCTCCAGGCGAAATGAGCCTCCTGCCTGGGAAAAATTTAAAGCATCATCTGATCTTGAGGCTAACCAGAAAAGCCCTTTAGCCCTTAATATGCCTTCGGGATAATTATTGAGAAATTCCCAAAGCCTTAGCGGATGAAATGGCCTTTTATCTCTAAATACCAAAGAACCTATTCCGTATTCTTCTGTTTCAGGGGTATGATGTTCAGATTGTAATTCTTTTTGCCAGCCTGCTGACGCCTGTGCTTTATCAAAATCAAAGAGTTTTGTATTTAAAATATGCTGAGGATCAATTTTGCCAAATTCTGATTCCATAATGGCAGCTTCAGGGTTGAGTTTCTTGATTGCTGATTTCAAAAAGCCAAGTGTTCCAGAGTCAACTAAGTCTGTTTTATTTAAAATAATAACATTGGCAAACTCAATCTGATCTGTAAGAAGATTGACAATAGTACGGTGATCTCCTTCAATATCCGTAAGATCACGGTCTGCCAACCGTTCATGGGAAGCAAAATCTTTCATGAAATTAAACCCATCTACTACTGTTACCATGGTGTCTATATAGCTGAAACGGGAAAGGTCTATTCCATTTTCTTCGTCAGTATAAGTAAATGTTTGTGCTACGGGAATAGGTTCGCTGATGCCTGTACTTTCGATCAAAAGATAGTCGAAACGGTTTTCGTGGGCTAAACGTTCCACTTCTACCATAAGATCTTCTCTCAACGTACAGCAGATGCATCCATTACTCATTTCAACCAGTTTTTCTTCCGTTCTGGAAAGGGTATTCTGATTCTCTACCAACCGGGCATCAATATTCACTTCGCTCATATCATTCACAATAACAGCTACTTTTAAACCTTGTTTATTATGCAGAATATGGTTTAATAAGGTTGTTTTTCCGGCTCCTAAAAAGCCGCTGAGTACTGTTACGGGGAGTTTCTTCTTCATATTTGCTAATGTTTATGATTTTTAAAGTTGATGATATGGGCTGTAATGAGTCCTGCGGTTCCTGCATAGATTAAAGGCAGATGAACTTCAAAGATCAGGTCAAATAATATGGAAGCAGCAATTAATCCGATGGAAGACCAGAATAAAATCCGTAACCAATTATTGGGTATTGTTTTTGTTTGTCTGTAAACCACAAGGGTTCCGATAATAAGAAATATCAGGTCGATATACGGATTATGTGATATTCCCAACGGAATGATAAGCAATAAAGGGAAAACAATGCAGTGAATCAGGCATAAAACGGCGGCAGAGATTCCTACGGCATCTAGAATTTTAGACTTCATAAAAAGATGAGGATTTAAATTTGTTATTGTAACTTTGTTGCAAATGTAAATATAAAAATTTAAATAACGCAACTTAGTTGCATTAAAATATGAAACAGGTCAGAAATACCCACGCCAAAACTGAAATTTTAAATCTCATTAATGGATCTGAGGTGGCTTTGAGTCATTCGGATATTCAGAAGAAATTAGGTGATCTCTGTAACAGGGTTACCATCTACAGAGTTTTAGAAAGACTTGAAAATGAAGGTGCTATCCATAGGATTGTGAATGTGGATGGCGTTGTCAATTTTGCAAAATGCATAGGAAAATGCACCCATGAACAGCATTTTCATAACCATGTTCATTTTAACTGTAAAAAATGTCATTCTGTTACCTGTATTGAGAATGCAATCCCGGAAATCAGTTTACCGGATCATTTTATTGCTGAGGAATACAATTTTATTATCAGTGGAATTTGCCCGAAATGTAATGCTTAGTTTCTGATAATACCTTTATAAACAAAAAGGCTATTATTCTGTAAAATAAAAAACTCCTTAAAAAAATTTAAGGAGTTTTATTTTTTTAGAATACCTGCTATAAAGGAGATATGTACACTTCTATTTTAGTACCGTCATAGTTAAAAGTTCCATCAGAATTGATTTTTCCAAGAACCCATTTCATATCTACCGGAACAGACCATGCTGAACCTAAGGAAAACCCGTTGACTGATCTGATCTCATTCCCGTTCCCTGTTGTAACGGCTGAATGGAACCAAGTCTTATCAATAAGCCTGTAGAAACCAATGGCTTTTCCTTTAGGTATTGGGGAATAACCGTCCCATTTTTTTCCTCCGGAATAGTTGAAGGTTTCTAACCATTTTTGACCTGCTGAACCTGCCAATTGATCCGGACTGATCTTGGCCCCTCTCATGTAAAGAGTATAAGCAACCACATCGTGGCATACTCCTTTGCTGTACTTTGAAATATTTTCTGCTCCTGAAAGAACGGCATGAGCTACTGGTGCCCTTTCAGATAAAGATAACTGAGCCTTCCTGGCTCCTTCTGGTGTTACTGACATATTAATACTGTTTGTTTGGTTGCTGTAAAGATAGTCTTTTTTGCCCAAACTGGCATTGTAACCGCCAGGTCTTTTCCTGAAAGTGTCTGTTATTTAATCTTTTGCCTGGGAAACCCTTGTGATATTATCAATAATAACATCCATGGCTGTATCTGATTTAATTTTAATAGTATACCCATTAGTAAAAGAAGATGAGTCTGCTACAGTAGTGAGATAGAAAACAAGGTTTCCTGTAGTGACCCCATTAGGCGCAACGGCTGTCTGGTCTATTGAAAATGTATTGTTCGTATTAGACATATTAACTGTTACAAATGCTACCGAACCATTATTTTTGTTTTCATATTTGGCAATAATTCTCCATGTATTAACCTGCCCTGCCACTGAATTATCAAGAAATCTACCATTACTTTGGTCATAGATATTGGCTACGGCTGGAGATGCAATGTTTTCAGGCCAGCTTGTTGCGGGGGCTGGTGAAAAATCTGTTATAATATTAACCGGAGTCTGGTAGATGATATTTTGATAACTGTTTAAAGCAATTCCTCCTGATGTTCTAAAAGCAAACGAAGGTTTTATTCCTGCACCACTGTTCATCTTTACAACTCCTTCATTGGCTGTTGTAAGGGTTTGTGAGGAAATCATTGTGCTCCATTGTGTTCCATTATAATAACGTAATGTTTTATTGGATGAATCGTATATAACCATTCCTGCTACAGGATTGTTTATATTGGCTGGCGGATTTGTATTTCTGGGTAATACAAGTGTTGAATTTGCTGAGCTGATATCTATAATCCCTTGTGGTGAATTAGTTCCAATTCCAAGTTTCCCATCCGAATCTATCCTGACTCTTTCATTATCATTGGTTTTCAGAATCAGAGGCTGCGCATTGGTACTTCCTATAAAGTCTGTGGCAGAAAGATTATTACCTGTTGCCTTCCAATTAGAGGATAATATTGAGTGTAAAGTGAGGGCATCAATAACTTTAGTCCATGAAGAACCGTTACTCAGATAAATACCTGGTGTTACATCGTTGGTTGTAGCAGTATTATAAAGAAACATTCCTTCACTGTATACATTGGATGTGGTGGAGGCAAGTGCTACTTTATTCAAAAGTAAACCTTTATTGGAAGAACCTAAGGTAATATCAGAATTCGGATCTGGAGTTGTTGTTCCTATACCTACCTGAGCTGATGAAAGAACTGTATAAATAATGCTGATCAATAAGCTGATTTTTTTCATAATCATATTTTTAATTGTTAATGGTACTGCCAAATCCAGCAGCTTTCCTATAATCCCCCGGAATCAGGGCAGACTGCAGAACTGTGCGGGAAATCAGATCTTTATCAAATGCGAAAGAGGGATTTCTCATTTGTAAAATAAACTTTTTCATTGTGTGTAGTTAGAATCATGGGTTAATGTTTGGAGTATGGTAATAAGATTGTTGTTTTTAGTTAATTCCAGATGTTCTTTGTGTTTATTTTATGCCAATATCAATTAGTTTTTTATATTCTTTGGTAAGGAATTTTACGTCCGTACACCGGGAACGGGTAAAAAGAGGGGCGATGATGTAATATTACCGAGGTTTTTCTCAATAATTAAGGATAAATCGGAGATGACCGTAGATTTCCCGGCACCACCTGCCCCACTTAGTGTAATAATAAACTCTTTTTCAGAAAACAGATCCATAAAATGGTGGATGAGGTTGGGGAAATGACTCAATCCTTTATATATAGGACCTTTGTTTTTTTAAAGCTTTTATTATTACTTTTTCATCATTTGTATAAAGAGCCAAACAGTACTTTGTCTAAATTATTTCCTGACGTTTTATTGAAGCTGTATTTATAATAAATTGTGTTTTTTTAAGGTTGTCAGATTTGTTTAATTTATAAGACAGGAGAATGTATTTGGCTATGTCTTCTTCCGAAACTTTTTTGATTCCGGAATATCCTGATACTTAATTTCTGTTTTATTTTCCATAGGTTTTTTTGATATTGATTCTGGTTTTTATCGCTTATTTTTTTAGAAAAACAAGGAAAAAAGGCGGAAGATGCCATTGTTTCTGTTGCCTTTATCAATTTCTTCCTGTATCTTTAGAATTCTGTTGATTGAGTTCTGCATTTTCTGGCATACGGTGTGGTCTTTTACCAGATAATCAAAAGCTCCATATTTCAAAGCATCTACTGCAATATTGATTTCCTTTTGCCCGGAAACCATAATGACGTAAATATTGGGATTATATCTTTTAATTTTTTTAAGGGTTTCAAAACCGTTCATATCGTCCATATTATGATCCAGGAAGATAACATCAGGCTTAAGGTCAAGACTATTCAGGCATTCTTCTCCGGTCGCAAAATAAAGGATATCAGTATAGTTGAGGTTTTTCAGATACTGTTCATAAGCATTTGCACAGAACAGATCATCATCTACAATAAAAAATTTTAATTGATTACAGTTCATTATGTATAATTTCCAAAATAAAATCATATACAATGCCTTAATTTAAAATATTGATTATCAGTTATTTGTGTTTTTATTATTTCCATTTTATGGAAAAGAAGCTAATTTTTGGAAAAAAATGACCATAAATCAACAAAAAAGCCTCATGTTGTAATACATGAGACTTCTGCTTCTTTTAGGACCTGTCAGTTAAATCTACAGCTCATTTGCTTTTAGAAGCTGTATGACCTCAGAAAGAGTTTTTTCTATTGTGTCAGAAAGGTGCTGCATTTCTGAAAATAGTTCAGGTGTTTGCTTCTCCGCTTTTGCTTTTGTTTCGAGTGTTTTGATATCTTCAACAATGGAATGAATGCCCATACCTTCTACTCCGGGTCTTATTTTATGCATCAATTTAGCCACATCATGATAATTTTGTGATTGAAAGGAGCTATGCATTTGTATAATAGCACTTTCTGTCTGACTGATGAATATGGATATCATTTTTTTTACAAATTCTTCATTGCCTCTGCTTAATGTACGGATAGCACCAAGATCATACAGATGGGAATCAGAAGTTTCCGTAGTTTTATTTTTATAACCTGAAGCTTTTGAAAGCTTGGTATATTTGTAAAGTATATCCAGAAGTATTTCTTCCGAAAAAGGTTTTGTAACATAATCATTCATGCCCGCAGATTTACATTTTTCAATTTCTGTTTTGAACGCATTGGCTGTAAGGGCAATAACGGGAGTGGTTAAGAGGTATTTTTTTCTGAGGATTTTAGTGGTTTCTATTCCATCAAGCTCCGGCATCTGGATATCCATCAGAATAATATCAAACTTTTCTTTCTTTAAGATCTGTATTGCCTGGTTTCCGTTTTCGGCTTCTGTAACATTACATTTAAAATTCTGAAGTGTATTTTGAGCTACTACCCTGTTCATTTCATTATCTTCTACCAGCAGAACTTTAATCCCGGCAACAGAAGTGGTAGGATGTTTTTCCTTTTTATCAGTACTATGCTCAAGAAATCCTTTATAGAGTGTTAAAGTAATTTGTATGACCGTACCTTTATTTTTTTCACTTTCAATATTGATTTTACCATGCATTAGCTTTACTAATTCCTGGGTAATAGCCATTCCAAGGCCGGTTCCTCCAAATCTTCTTGCAATACTTTCATCTTCCTGATAGAATTTTTTGAAAATTTTGTCCGCAAAGCCCTTGCTCATTCCAATTCCTGTGTCAGAAACAGTCAACCTGATCTTCTGAGTGGATGGATGATCTTCCAATACATTGCATTCTACTTTAATTTCACCTTTCTGGGTAAACTTTAATGAGTTCCCGATCAGGTTGAACAGGATCTGTTCTATCCTGAGCTGATCTCCTTTGAAAGCAGAGGCCATATCCGGTGAATATTGCGAATAGAGTTTTAACTCTTTTTGTTTTGCTTTGGGACTTAGGATGCTAATGATACTGTTAATAGAGTCTTTTAAAGAAAAATCTTTCACCTCAAGGGACATTTCACCTGATTCAATTTTAGAAATATCCAGAATATTATTAATAATTGATAGAAGATGCCGGGAAGCCTGAGTACTGTTTTCTACAAGAACAGCCTGAGAGGAAGATAGTTTTTGTCTTTCCAGCTCACGTAAAAATCCGATAATGGCATTAAGAGGGGTTCTTATTTCATGGCTCATTGTAGCAAGAAACACTTCTTTGGCTTTTGAGGCCTCCTGAGCTTTCTCTTTTTGCTTTTGCAAATCTTCTTCCAGCCTTTTCTGATCTGTGATATCCAGATGTATTCCTATGGAACCTATAAGATTACCTTTATCATCATAATTGGGCGCGCCGCTTATGGCCCACCATCTCAGTTCTCCTGCTTTATTTTTTACAGGTACCTGATATACGCTGGAAACTCCGCTTCTACGGAGTTTGATTTGTCTTTTTACCAGTTCCATATCCTTTTCATGGTGTATAAAAAGTTGAGCGGGATTTCTGCCTACAATTTCTTCTACTTCATAACCGGAAACATTACAGAAACTCTGGTTGGCATATTGTATGACCTCATTCATATCCACTTCAAGAAGTCCCAGGTTCATATTAGCAATCATATTGCGGTATTTCTGTTCCTGCAGCTTCATATTATGTTCGGCTCTTTTTCTTTCTGAAATATCCTGGATAAAAGAACAATAGAACTCTTGTTCTTCCTGTTGAAATGAAATAATGGCTATTTCCATGGGAAATTCTTCACCGGATTTTTTGATAGCCGGAAGCTGAATCTGCCTGTTAAGAACTGAGTTCTTTTCATCTGCCACATATTTTTTATAGTTCTCTATATGTTTCTGCGGAATAATGGTCTCAAAAATATTCCTGCCTATAACTTCATTTTTCTGCCAGCCAAATATTGTTTCTGCGCTTTTATTCCAGAATATAATTTCGCCGGCGGAGTTTATCGTAATAATGGCATTAATGGCAGAATCCATAATCAGTCGGCTTCTTTCTTCACTCTGCAGTAAAAGATTCTGGTTGGTTATTTTTTCTGTAACATCTCCAAATTTCCAGATATGACCATGCTGTTTGTTCCTTGTCTCAAAAGTATAATGATCAATTTCTAAAAATCTTCCATCCAATGTTTCAGCAAGTCTTCCCGTGACATTCTGATCTTTGCTTTCTGCAATTATTTTTTCCGAAAGATTATCTTCTTTGAAGAGATTATTTATTTTTATCTCATAGAGCTTTTTGCCAGTGATCTCCGATGGAGTTCTGCTGATTTTAAATATTTTACAGAAAAGATCATTGGTGAAAAGAATATTTCCCTGAGGGTCTTCCATCAGTATTCCGTACTGAAGATTGGAAATAAAGGTTTTGAGCAGATCCAGAGTTTGGGTAAGGTTGCTTTTAATTGCAAACCGTTCCTGAGCATTCACCAGAACTTTCGAAAAAAGAGTAAGTAATTCTGTTTCGGTATCATTAAAACGATGGAGTTTTCTTGTCCAGTCAAAGCCAATGAAACCTGTACATGATTCTTTTGACATCATAGGTATTACCATAAGGCTCTTGATATCCTGAGAAGAAAGGAGCTCCTTAAGATTTCCGTCATTTAAATCCTTTACATTGGCTATCGCAATGCTTTTTCCTGCAATATTAGCTTCTACCCATTCCGGGATTGCTTCAAGATGGATATCCTGCAGGTTATCCATCTGAGGGATAATTCCGGAAGAACAGTACTCATAAGTGTTGGAGCATGTTCCTGCTTCAAAATTATAGCTGAATATATAAGCTCTGTCGGCTTTTACAAAGTCTGCCATTTCTTTGAGCGAACGGTTCATGGCAGCATCTATCATTTCGAAAGAAATATTAATATAATCTGATGAAATATTCATCAACAGCTTCTTGAACTTATTCTGCCCGTTCAGTGCTGCCATTATTTCTTTTTTTTCCTGTATCTGGCGGGAAATATAACTGATAAGCTGAGAACTGTTACGTAAAGAAATGGCTTTGATATCCTTATCTAAATGCTCAGTTTCTCTATAAATATATTCAATAGATTCTTGCTGGATCTCTTTTTCCATTGCTGCGCTATCATTAGACTTATCTTTTTCATAAGATTGATAAGACAGGTTGACAGCCTTAATAAACTGACTAAGAGCCGGATCTGAAAGATGATCTTGCCTAAGATACTTTTTTATTTGACTTTCAAGTAATTGATGAAATTCCATGATGTCTTTTGGGGATTGGTTATACTTTAGAAAATCAGGATCTTGAATGCAGAAATTATTTGTTCTGTAAAAGATTATAAATAGTTGATTTTCCAATATCTAAAGCCTGTGCAGTTTTCATAACATCATTATTATTTTTCTTCAAATGGTAAAGAATAATTTCAGTAGTAAACTGTTTAAGCGTTTTTTCTGCAGAAATAAAAAGATCTTCTTTGTTTCCGATGGGATTAAAATGAATGTCTTCCGGCTGTATTTCTTTGTCATCTGCCATAACACAAGCCAGATCAATGACCGACTTAAGTTCACGGACATTTCCGGGAAACGGATATTTTGTAAGCTTGCTGATTGCTCCATTGCTTAATGTCAGTGGATTCATTCCGTTTTCCTTGGCAAATAACTTGATGAAGTGCTTGGCCAGAATAATAACATCCTGATCTCTGTCACGGAGAGGAGGTAATTCTATAGGTAAACCTACAATTCTATAGTACAGGTCCTCCCGGAAATTGCCTTTTTTTACTTCTTCAGCAAGATTTTTATGGGTTGCAATAATAAGCCGGGCATCAAATTTTATTTTTTGGGTTCCGCCTATTCTGGTAACTTCTCTTTCCTGTAAAGCTCTCAGTAATTTGCTTTGAAGGTTGATGTCCAGTTCTGCTATTTCATCCAGGAAAATAGTACCTCCATCTGCCTGTTCAAATTTCCCGGAACTTTTGGATAAAGCTCCTGTGAAAGCTCCTTTTTCATGCCCGAAAAACTCACTTTCAATAAGTTCTTTCGGAATTGCTGCCATATTGATGGCGACAAATGGTTTATTTTTACGGTCAGAATTATAATGAATGGTTTTGGCCACTACTTCTTTTCCGGTACCGGTTTCACCTGTAATAGAAACGTTAATATTGGTTTTTACAGCCTTGCTGATTTTTTTGAAGACCTCTTTTATAGCCTCACTTTGGCCTATTATGTTTTTCTCAAAAGAGTATTTTTTTTCGAGTTCTTCTTTCAGATCCTCCACTTCTTTTTTCAGAGAAATGGTTTCTTTTACCTTCAGGATACTGTTCCATAACATTTCTTTGGTGTGTTCATTTTTCACAATATAATCATGGGCACCGGACTTTAGAAAATTAATTGCTGTCTCTATATCATCCTGCCCACTAATAATAATGATCGGGATAGAAGGTTGGGCTTCCTTGAGCTTTTTAAACAGCATATCCCCTCTCATATCAGGCAGGCCAAAATCAATACAGATAATATCCGGATTGAGATATAGGGCGGATAAACAATCTTTCGCCGTGTCAAATGTAATGATCTCATGATCAGGATTGAGGGAGAGATGATACTTTAACATTTCGCTAAAAAACAAATCATCTTCCACAATGAATATTTTTGTGTAATTTGGTTTCATAAGTAATTATAAAAACAAATTTATCAATAATATGTCATTTTTTAGTTATAGACAGTATTTTATTTAAAAAATACATTTTCTTATTTACCGTAATTATTAGCTTGTTGCTATTGAATTGATTTTGAGTTAATTGATTTTATAATTTGATTCTCTAAATAGAGATTTTTATGAGATCGTTACATCTTTTGAAGAAGTTTTAATGCATCTGAGTTTTTATTGTACTAACAGATCAGGGTTATATTCAGCTTATGTAAAAATACGGAAGTCTACACTTCCAGCTGGAAGAGTCCCATGGTAGCATTATGATAATGATCCGGACGGCCTTCTGTATCAGTCATTTTTTTATCTTCAAGATAAGTAAATCCGCATTTTACGTAATAATCTGTTAATCTTTGATTTCCTGCTGTAGTATCCATTCTTACATATAATCTATTATGTTGGAGGGCAAATAGTTTTGCCCATTCTACAATCTGTTCAACAAATTTCTGTCCCCGGAAGTTAGGATTGGTAGCAATTCTATGAATGTAAACAGCAGGATCTTCATTCTTTTCTGCCCAAACCTGATGATCATCGAAAGTAATACTCCATACACAGGCTACCTGCCCATCTGCTGTAATTTTAAAGTGACGTCTTTCACAGATTTCAGTTTCAATCATATTCCGATCAAACTCTGGTCATTGTACTCCGGATACGGTTTTCTTAAAATCGGAAGCCATTTTATATAAATTGAGGACTGCTTCAATATCCTGCAGAGCTGTATTCGCTATCATTATTCCTGTTATAAGACGAAGATACGGAAAATGCATCGGAATATTTCTTATTGTTATTCAGAATGGGTATAAATACTGTTAGATTGCTTATGTTGCGTTGGGAAACGTCAATAAAAATACTATTTTTATCGGCTAAAAAGAAAAGACCAAGTATGCCGACTGATGCTTCTCATAAGCTGATTCCGATGACCACCTTCGTGCTTGAATATTATGCCCACGAAGGATATGCCGATCTTCAAACCTTAAGTTTGATGAACAATTATGCTAATTTTTTAAAGCGATCCCTTACTTTGGGAATGTTTGTTCCTGTTGATCCTGACGGAAATGTATTAAAGGAACCGAAAAATTATGCTTCATGGAAATCATTGGAGCATAATGACAGTGATGATGAAAGAACAGATATGGCAGGTTTTGAAGAATATGGTGAATACCAGAAAGCAGAACGTAAATGCATGTTTGAGGGTTTCAGAGTAGACTACAACGGTTATTCAAAAGTAAGAATTGTAGCTTCTTACAATACTTCCATAGAATTGTCATTCAATAAAAACGATCTTATTCCTGCAGGCTTTAACGATGTGGAATCATTAACTGTTTTTGATGATATCTTTTTAACTTCAAATGCTTTAAAGCTGATCGGTATAAAGGATAAAGAATAATACACCTAATATGTACTGCTGCTAAATTTAAGGGAGCAAAGAGATTAATTGATTCAATCGATCTGATGAAGCAGAATGGTATCAGCTTAGTCGATCGCTTTGTCATTTTTTCTTTACTCCCCCTGAAGTCTTAGGCTTTCATATAAAGCCTTTACATTCTCTTATCTGATGCATTCACCAGAACGACATTGATATCCTGATGGACACATTCCGTTAATACAGGGTCCTGCAACATCCGGATAGCATTTTTCATCTGCCCTGCAATGAGTATTGGGAGGGCATAATCCAATTAGATTTCCGATACAAACACCTACAGGAAGTGGTAAATTAATCTCAATACCAATGGCTCCGGCAATGTTTTTTAATGTTTTTCTGTTTAATTTTTTCATGGTTGTCGTTTTAAAAGTTGTTGTTTGGATAAGGATCATACTTGTTATTGAATATATAACAGATCAAAGATAACTTTCCATTAATGAAGACCATACAGTAGTTTTACTGAATTTACAGGAGGAAATTATGACTGGAAACTGGCAGTTACTGTTCAGGTTACTATTTTTGAAAGCTGATCCAAATAAAACTTTCCTTTACTGCTTCCTGACTTTATAATAATGATTTAAAAATAGTTGTGAGGCTCATCAGAATAACGACTATTCCCACCACTACAAACATTTTCTTCGTAGGAAGTCTGGATGTAAGCATCGCAGAAAATGGAGCAGTAAAAACTCCACCCAGCAGAAGTCCCAGAACAATATTCCAGTGATGGATCCCAATGGTAAAAATAAAAGTAATGGCACTTGTTAAGGTGAGCAAAAATTTAGCAACTGTAGAACTTCCCACAACATAACGGGGAATTCTCCCCTCTTTAATCAGTGTTCCGGTTACTAAAGGCCCCCATCCGCCTCCTGCAAAAGAATCTATAAAGCCACCAAGAAGCCCCAGTACTCTCAGATTGGTTCTTCTTTTGGTTTTTATACGGCTTTTATTTTTGTCTTTAAAGGCATTTCTGAGAATATTGAATCCCAGATATAAGGTATAACAGGCAATAATGGGCTTTACGATATGGGCATAATGTTCGCCGTAATGAGATAAAGTCAAAGCACCGATGATTGACCCCACAATAGCTAACGGAAATAATACCCAAACCATTTTCTTATTAACATTTCCCAGTTTGTAATGGCTGAATCCTCCGGCAGCGGTTGTAAAGGATTCAGCAGAATGAATACTTGCGCTTACAACGGGAGGAGGAACGTTCAGCAATAATAAGATAGTGGTACAGATTACACCATATCCCATCCCCATAGATCCAGCGACAATTTCAGCCATAAATCCTGCAAACAGCATCCAGTAAAAGATATGACCGTCTTTGCTGAGAAAAGTCTGAATATCATCTGAAAGATCAAACTGATACACCACAAGCCCTAAGATTCCGAAAAGAACCATTACACCTATGATGGCAAGATAAATATTGGCTTTCCTCTGGGCTGTTTTAGTAATGCTGATGAGTTTTTCAATCTCAAGATCAGGCTTTGCCGGGGAAAGTTTTCCATCAGACAGATATTGAGTTGTAATTTTGTTAAGTTCTGTCACCTTATGGTCAAAGTCTCCTTTTAGCTGGTTGCGTATGCTCTGCATATTATTCAATACAAGATCCATCTCATCAGGAATGGTTTCTGTGAAGGTTTCCCTGAGTCTTTTAGCGATGGTTGGTGATTTTCCATTTGTAGAAATAGCAATTTTAAGGCTTCCTTTTTTAACAATGGAGCCTAAGTAAAAATCACAAAGTTCAGGTTTGTCTGCAATATTGACCAATACGTTTTTTTGATGGGCATCTTCACGAATTTGTGCGGCTAATTCAATATCATTCACTGCAATAATCGCTACATCAATATCATTAAAATCATCACCGTGATAAGCTCTTTCATATAATTTTAGATTGGTAAATTGATTCTGTAATGCCCGAACTTCGGGAGTGATCTCTTTAGCAACTAATCTTATGGAAGTTTCAGGAGAATTGCCCAATACCGATTCCAGTTTTTCAAGGGCTATTTTTCCGCCACCGATGATGAGTAACGCTAAGGTCTCAAGTTTTAAAAATACAGGATATAAGGAATTGCTCATAATATTACAGTTTTAAGTCATACGTAAAAGCGAGATAGTATAAACCTCCTATTTCAGGACCTGCCGCATATTGGAAGTAACGTCTGTTCAGGAGATTGGTGGCTCCGATTTTTACATTAGCATGAATTTCAGGAATCTTCCAGGTTGCCTGTGCATCTATCGTATAATAAGCCGGGATCTTTCCTGAAGCCAAAGGACTTTCCCAGTCAAAAGCATTCTGCCATCTTGCTACTACCGTAAATCCGATATTCTTAAAAACTTCCCTGTTCCCCACACTTACATTTACCATCCATTTTGGGGTGTTGAAGGCAGTAATAAACAGGTCGGAAGTATTGTTGGAAGCCAGGTCATTATAGGATACATTGGCGTTGACATTATAGTTTTTAATTACATTGTAACGGATCCCAAAAGAAGTTCCATAGCTTTTGTAAGTACTGTTGCTGTTGGTATAAACCCTGTATCTGTCCTGTTTGCTTCTGTCCAGCATGGCCAAAACCGCTGTATTGCTTCCCACCTGGCTGTTTTTGGGCACGGCTACTTCCACCTGTCCGAGGAATCCTTCGTAAATATTATAGTAAAAATCCCAGTCCAGAGCCAGTTTATTATTAAAGAACACCGATTTATAACCTATTTCGAATGAATTGATCTTTTCCGGCTGTAATTTTTGAAGGTTGGCAACGGCTAAAAGCTGTTTATTATCCTGTGCAGCCTGGTTTTGGGTTTTTCCGCCATCTACATCAGCATTTACTGCAGCAGTAAACCTGTCAATGGATGCTAAGGTATATGAGTTTTCCAGATACCCAAGCCCGTCATTCACTTTTGTGAGTCCGCCTACTCTTCTTACATTTCCGTTATTCACGAAGGAAAGGGCTTCAAATAAGGATGGAAAGCGGTAACCATTTTGAAAAGAAGCTCTGAAATTATGCTGTTTCACAGGAGAATATACAACGCTTATTCTCGGATTTAACTTGGCTTCAAATTCAGGATTTCTGTCGATACGGAGCGCAGCATTGATTTTTAGTTTTTCATCAAAGAAAAGCTTGGTAACTTGTGCGAAAGCTCCATATTTCTGATAGATAACATCTTTACCGAAAGTACCGTTGGATAAAGGGATATTTCTTTCATTAACAGGTCTGGTGAAATCTACAAAATTGTTTCCATCAGGAGTGATGCTGTATAAACGGTAATCTATTCCGGCCAAAAGATTAAAAACCTTTACAACTCTGCTGAAATCATAGGTAAGTTCCCCCTGGTAAAACCTGGATTTCTGTTCCAGTTTTGCACCACCTGTTGCAGGGGCTCCGGCAATTCCGGCATTGGCAGAATCCCAGTTGTTGATTCCGATGATGGTATTTTTTAGCTGTTCAAAGGCGGCAGTTCCGGGTACAGCTCTATTCTTATCAGCTACTTGGCGGGCAAGAATAAGAGCCTCATTCAGGTTCGTGCCTGCATCGAGATTACTTTGAAGAGCCGTTTGGAAGATGCTTTTCCAATTATTGTTAGAAAGGTTTGTTAAATCAAGGTTATCTGCCAAAGGTTTCAGATTATAGGAATCTCCTGTATTCTCTATGGAAACATAGGCTCTGAAAGTAAGTTCTTTACCTGTAAGTTCTACTTTATGGTTTTGTACGGTTGCATTCTGTAAACGGATCTTGTTTCCCCTCTGGAAAGTTCCGTCCAGTAAGCCGTAACGGTAAACATACGACGCTTTCCACTGATCTCCAAAACGATAATATAATCCGGCATCAAATTTTATATTCTTTACTTCCGGGCTTACCAGGTCTTTTTCCAGGTATCCTGTTCTGGAAACATTGAATGTGGCAGGTTTTCCGTTATAATTTACTTTTACTGCTACTCTGTTGTTTCTTTCATCACCGTATTTGTTCCAAAGATCTTCTGCCGGGTTATTGGCTAAAGAAAAATTAGGATTGGCCGTAACCAGTGAATTGGGATTCTGATCGGTCTGATTATTTGAAACCCAGTCGGTTCCTGTAAAATAGGAAGCGTTTACTTTAACGGCAAAGTTTTTATTGAATACTTTGGCAAATCTGACAGCACTTTCTCCCAGAGAACTTATTGTATGGTTGTAGTTATCTACATGATTCACTCCACCACGAAAATAGACACTTATTCCCTCAGAAGTAAATGGATCTTTGGTCTGGAGGCTTGCCAATCCGTTGATGGCGTTCATACCGTATAATGCGGAAGCAGCTCCCGGAGTGACTTCCATAGACTGAATATCCAGTTCTGTAGGCCCAATAGCATTTCCCAGTGGGACTCCTAGGGTTGCAGACTGTACATCTACTCCATCCACCAACTGCATAAACCTGAAATTATTAGGAGAATTGAATCCTCTTGAATTAGGGATTTTTAAAGTAAGGCTGGACGTTAGCAGCTGTAGTCCTTTTACATTCTCCAGGGTTTCATAAAAGGATGCAGCCGGACTTTCGCGGATTGTTTTAATATCAATCTTCTCAATAGCGATCGGAGATTTCAGTATTTTTTCCGGGATCCGGGATGCAGAAATAACCACATCATCAATGATGGTATTCTGAGGATTAAGCCCAATCGTAAGTTTATTGGAAAGTGAAAGTATTTCTACAGTTTGGCTGGAGAAGCCATCTTTATTGATAATCAAACGGAAAGGAATGGTAACTCTGGTTCTTATTTTAAAATTACCGAGCTTATCTGTTGATGCGGTGTCCTGGGTGTTTTCAACCTGAACTTTTACCGCGTCAAGCCCCTTTTGGGTTCCTGTATTTCTGATGATTCCGCTTAATTCTATAAGCTGTTGTGCTTCTGCCAGATTGCAGAATAAAAATGTGAATAGTATAACTCCTGTTTTAGGCAGGAAATATCCCTGTCTTTTGTTTTTCATTGTTCTTCTATTTTTAGGTGAGTAAGAATGGAGCTGTTTGGAACTTTTATTTTTTTAACCACAAAAGACACAAAAGTTATTATTTTAAACACTTTAGTTTACATAAGTTGAAAATCATAGATTTTCATAATGTTAAAGTGTACTTAATCCGCGCAAAGCTTGTTACTAAAAAAAACTTAAGTGTTTAAAGCTTTTGCTACTTTTGTGGTTTAAATTTTCCCACAGACAGCACAGATAACACAGATTGCTATACATTAAAAAATCTTAGATTTTAAAAACTTATGTGTACTTCTATGCGCAAAGTTTTTCACTTCAAATAACTTAAAAGTGTTTAAAGCTTTTGTAACTTTTGTGGTTAAAATAGAATTCAAACAGCCTGTATGCTGTCATTATTGATAATCAACAACACATACACATTCGCTCACTTAGAAGAAATGGTTGATGTTTTTTTAGTTTTTTCTGGTCATAAAAAAGGCTGATCATATTTTCAGTTTAAGGTTTGTAAATAACGGTATGAAAAGTCACCAAAGGTTTCTTCTGTATGTTTTTCCTGTACATAGATGCCGAAAAGCTCATCCAGAGTGGCCAGAATTTCTTCTTCACCGATGTTCTCTCTGTACTTTGTATTCAGTCGCATTCCCAGTCGGTCTCCTCCGATGTGAAGATTGTATTTTCCATAGGCTGTTCCTACAAATCCGATTTCAGCATTGGGAGATCTTCCGCAGCCGTTAGGACATCCGGTCATCCTGATGGTAATATCTTCTTCTAAAAGGCCATATTTTTCAAGAATAGGTTCTATTTTGGTCACCAGAGAAGGCAAATATCGTTGTGCTTCTGCTAAAGCCAAAGAACAGGTATTCAGGGCAACACATGCAACTGAGTTTTTACGTAGTGCGCTTGCTTTTTCTGTATGTTCTGAAATTCTATATTCCTTCAACAGGCTTTCGATCTTTGCTTTATCCTCTTCACTGATATCAGCAAGGATCAGGTTCTGGTTACATGTAAATCTGAAGTTTACATGTGCAGCCCGGGCAATCTTCAACAATCCTGATTTTAAAGGATAGCCTTCAATATCAAGAACTCTTCCATGTTCTACAAACAGGGTGTAAAACCATTTCCCTTCATGATTTTGAGTCCAGCCATAGCGGTCTTTTCTCTGTTCAAACTTAAATTCCCTGGCTGGTTCGAAGCTGAAGCCTGTTCTTTTTTCTACTTCAGCTCTGTACTGATCTATGCCAAGCTTATCAATAGTGTATTTCAGCCTTGAAAGCTTTCTGTCACTTCTATTCCCGAAATCGCGCTGTACCGTAATGATTTCATAAACTGCCTTTAAAGCTTTTTCTTCAGAATCTACAAATCCAAGCACAGAAGCTAATCTTGCATAAGTGGCTTCATTCCCGTGGGTCGCTCCTAATCCGCCTCCGGCAGCAATATTATAGCCTGCGATCTCATTATTTTCAATGATGGCAATAAGGGCAATATCATTAATGAATACATCTACATCATTATTGGGGGGAACAACAATGCCGATCTTCAGTTTTCGAGGAAGGTATCTGTCCTGATATAAAGGATCTTCCTCTGTTTTCCGGTCTACAAGTAATTCATCATCAATCCAGATATCATAATAGGATTTGGTTTTCGGAAGACACATTTCACTTATTTTACCTGCAAGCTCATACGTTTGTTGGTGTAGTGGTGATTCTGAAGGGTTTGCGGTACAGGTTACATTCCTATTTACATCACCACAAGCTGCAATAGAATCCAAATGATTCAGGTTGAAGCTCTGAATAGTAGGCCTTAAATGTGATTTTAAAATACCATGCAGCTGAATCGTCTGCCGGGTTGTTATTTTAATGGTTCCCGTAGAATGGTCATTTGCAATATCATTTACTCCTATCCATTGGTCTGAAGTTAAAAATCCTCCGGGAAGCCTAAGCCTTATCATGTAGGAATACAGCCATTCCAGTTTTTTAGCTACGCGCTCTTCCCTTCTGTCCCTGTCATCCTGCTGGTACATTCCATGGAATTTGATTAAAGTCTGATCGTCTTCTCTTATGGCTCCTGTAAAATCATCAGCAAGGCTTTCCTTTAAGGTTCCTCTGAGTCCGTTGCTTTGGGTTTTAATTCTTTCTACAGGGGAAAGATTATCTTTATGGTTCATACTTGTTTTCTTTTAAGGGTACGGTACTTTTTTTAATAAACA
The DNA here is from genome assembly GCF_003815975.1 of Chryseobacterium bernardetii. Taxonomy (NCBI): domain Bacteria; kingdom Pseudomonadati; phylum Bacteroidota; class Flavobacteriia; order Flavobacteriales; family Weeksellaceae; genus Chryseobacterium; species Chryseobacterium bernardetii. The sequence continues at coordinate 4,006,298 of NZ_CP033932.1, read as the reverse complement.
TCTTTTGCATATCGGCCATTAAGCTCCATCTCTTCCAGATAATGAGCAGCCTCTTCTTCACTGCGCTTTCCCTGATGCTGAATAATTTGTAAAAGGGTATTTTCCACATCACGGCTCATAGGATCTTTGGTTCCGCATATATAGACTGATGCTCCGTTTTCCAGCCAGTAAAAGACCTCCTGCGCTTTTTGTTCCAGTTTGTGCTGAACATAAACTTTTTCTTCTGTATCCCTTGAAAAAGCAAGGTCTAAATGGGTTAAGCTTCCTGTTTTAAGAAAATCCTGAAGTTCTGCCTGATAAATAAAGTCTGATACAAAATTCCTGTCTCCGAAGAACAGCCAGTTCTTCCCTTCCGCACCAATGGCATCACGTTCCCAAAGGAATGATCTGAAAGGAGCGATCCCGGTTCCTGGGCCAATCATAATAATATCTTTATCCGGCTCCGGTAATCTGAAGTGTCCCGCATCCTGAATGTAGAACTCAATTTCACTGCCTTCCGTGAATTCACTCAGATAACCGCTGCATACACCATTGTGTTTCTGATGATCAATAAAGAATTCTGATCTGGCCACGGTAATATGGATCTCATTTTCGCCATGGGCTTCCGGAGAAGATGAGATGGAATATAAACGTGGTGCCTGAGCTGTTAATATTTGAATCACTTCTTCAAATTCTTCTGCATTTTTCACGGGATAAATCCTTAAAAGGTCAAGAAGGCTTAAACGGACTTCAGGGATGGAATGTCCTGTAATCTTAGCATATTGAGCCACTACGGTTTTGAGTAAATAGCTAATATTGAGATGTTTGTGTAAAAGCTCTTCTACAGTAGCTGTAGCTTTTGCAGTTTCGATGCGTTTTTGAGGATCCATTCCTGTTAGCTCAATAATTTCATTCACTACAGATTTTGAATTGAAAGGAATAACACCCAATGCTGCACCGGGCTGGTAGCTTATAGCATCTTCGGTTTCTATCTCAATGTGATAGGTCTCTTTTTCAGAGGTGATATCATTCAGATTAATGATAGCAGATACTTTTCCCCGGTATTTTTTTCTTCCTGTTGAAGCTTTCTGAACAGGTGTATTTTTAACACTGCTGGCCGCAGTTTTATTTACGGCTTCAAAGACATGTTCTATCCAGTTTTGAGCATCCTGTTCGTAATCAATATCACATTTTTTTAATGGGATAATACGTTGTGCTCCAAGAATTTCGAATCTGGAGTCTACGTCTTCTCCTGTTTTGCAGAATAAAGGATAACTGCTGTCTCCCAATGCCAGAACTCCGAATTTGAGAGTGCTGAGATTGATCTCGTTTTCATAAATATAATCATAGAACTTCTTAGCCAATACTGGCGGATCTCCTTCGCCCTGTGTACTAATTACGACAAAGAAAAATTCTTCTTTAGAAAGATCTTTGGGTTTATATTGAGACAGATCGGCTAATTTAACCTGAATGCCCTTCTTTTTGACGATTCCTGCAAGGGCTGTTGCCAGCTTTTTACTGTTTCCGGTTTCTGTACCGTAGGCCAGCGTAATTTTCTTAACCGTATTTTGTTCAGGAAGAGTGCCCTGTAAAGGTGGCTGTGCAGCGCTAAGAGGAACTCCTGCCAATCCCGCAAGGTATCCGCTTGCCCAGATGGATTCATCTCTGGAAAAATCGCTGGAGATTTGTTTAAGAATGTTTAATTTAGTTTCAGACAGCATATTCGAAGAAATTTTGAGTTTTGGGGATTAAGCTTCCATTTTCCACCGATTTGAAATAAAGACCTTCCTGTTCTGCATTTTCCAGCCAGGAAAACTCTTCATGAAGATTCACCACTTTTCCTATCACAACCAATGATGGTGAGGCAAAGGATTTATCTCCCAGTGTTTTACTGAAATCCTCAAAAGATGAGGTATACACTTTCTGGTATGGGGTTGTAGCCTGTTCAATCACAGCAATTTTTTTATCGTTTGAAATATTTAATTCAACGAACTTTTCTACAAGATCGGTCAGGTTGCCTTTAGACATATAGAATACAAGGGTATCCTGGGTGGCAGCAAGTTCTTTCCAGTAGCCTTCAGTAAGAATTTCAGACTTGTAATAAGTGAGAAAACGAACAGATGTTGAATATCCTCTGGCTGTTAAAGGCATTCCTGCATAAGCAGCAGCGCCCAAAGCAGCAGTAATTCCGGGAATAATCTCAAACGGAATATGATTTCTTTTCAAAGCCTGGAGTTCATCCAGGATATTGGAGAAAATAGAAACATCTCCGCCTTTAAGTCTTACCACCGTTTTATTCTGTAAAGCATAGTCTACCATTAAATTATTGATAAGTGATTGGGGGGTAGACGCATCTTTGCTGCATTCTTTCCCTACATAAATAAGCTCTGTGTCTTTGTTAACGTAAGTTTCTAAAATTTCAGGACTTACGAGGCGGTCTGCCAGAACAACATCTGCTTTGGCGATGGCTTTTACGGCTTTTACTGTGATCAAATCAGGGTTGCCAGGCCCTGCACCGATAAGGTAAACCTTAGGTGATTTTATAGTTGGATTCATTGAAATCGGTGTTAGTTAAAGGATTTTAGAAGAGTCCCTCAAGAGAAAGATATCGTTCTCCGGTGTCGTAATTGATAGTAAGAATTTTAGCTCCAGGCTGTATTTGCGGTAAATGTTTTGCGATAGCGGCTAACGCGGCTCCTGTAGAAACTCCCACAAAAAGGCCTTCTTTTTTAGCTGCATTAATGGCATACTCATACGCTTCATCCTTGCCTACTGTAATCACTCCGTCTAAAAGGGTAATGTCTAAGATAGAAGGAACAAATCCGGCTCCCAAACCTTGCAATGGATGTGGTGCAGGGCTTCCGCCGCTTAATACGGGGGAAAGTTCCGGTTCTACTGCAATCACTTTAAGGTTAGGATACTGTTCTTTTAATGCTTTGGCAATTCCTGTGATATGTCCGCCGGTTCCTACTCCTGTAATCACGTAGTCCAATCCTTCCGGGAAATCTTTCAAAATTTCCTGAGCTGTGGTTTCTACATGTATTTTTACGTTGGCAGGATTATCGAACTGTCTCGGGATCCATGAATTTGGGGTTTCTTCTGCTAATTCGTTAGCTTTCTCAATAGCCCCTTTCATCCCTTTTTCTCTTGGTGTAAGCACAAATTCGGCACCATAGGCTTCCATAATCTTACGACGTTCTATACTCATACTTTCAGGCATTACCAGAATAAGCTTATATCCTTTTACTGCAGCCACCAATGCCAGTCCAATTCCTGTGTTTCCACTGGTAGGTTCAATGATGGTACTGTCTTTATTTAATAATCCTTTAGCTTCAGCATCTTCAATCATGGCCAAGGCAATTCTGTCCTTGATGCTTCCGCCTGGGTTGCTTTTTTCCAATTTGATCCAGATTTCATGATCTGAATTGAATAAATTATTAATCTTTACAACTGGTGTATTTCCAATGGTTTCTAGTGCATTCTGAAATTTCATATCAATACAATTTTTTTGTTTTTTCTGTTTTATATTACAAAGGTTAATGATTCCGGTAATGGATTGTTATCCTTTATTCTTATTTCGCTTTTATTGTAAACCAGGGAGTTGGGCGGTACATCCTGTGTAATCCATACATTTCCGCCGATAATGCTTTCTCTGCCTATGGTTGTATTTCCACCCAGAATAGTTGCACCCGAATAAATAATGACATGGTCTTCAATATTGGGATGCCTTTTCTGGTTGGCTTTTTCTTTGGAGACATTCAAGGCGCCCAGGGTTACTCCCTGATATATTTTCACATGATTGCCAATGATGGTAGTTTCTCCTATGACAATTCCGGTTCCGTGATCGATGAAAAAATATTCTCCGATCACTGCGCCGGGATGAATGTCTATTCCTGTTTTACTGTGTGCATATTCTGAAATAACGCGGGGTAAAACAGGTACTTCCTGATTCCAGAGCTGGTGGGAAATTCTGTAAACATAGGTTGCAAAATATCCCGGGTAAGCAAGGTATATTTCTTCCAGAGAAGCTGCTGCCGGATCAAATTCAAGAATAGATTGTGCATCCTGAACGAGATGGCTATAGATTTGTGGCAGGGCTTCAAAAAAAGCATTTACCTGTACTTCGGTAAGATCTTCATCCTTTGTAATAGTATTGATCAGGATTGAAAGATGATCCTGCAGTTGGGCAAAATCCTGTTTCAGCTGATCGGAAGTATTGATTTGTTGTGGAAGAAACAATACTTTATACAATTCTTTTACAAAAATCTTTACCTTTGCTCTGTCAAAGAATCCATGGGCTTTATACTCTTTACTCTCTCGAATTCTTTCGATAAATTGGTTTGAAACTGACATTTTTCTTTACTGAATTATGCAGGCTGCAACCGTTGAATTGGATGTTTCATCTACCAAAATTGCAGAACCTGTTCTTTTGTTATTGATAAAACTATCATAGACCAAAGGCTGTGCCGTTCGCAGGGTTACTTTTACTACTTCATTCAGTTTTATGTTACCTTCAGCTTTCTCCTGAGTAAGTGTATTGACATCAATCTTGTAATCAATCTCTTTTACCACAGCTCTTATCAGCCTGCTGTTTTGCTGTAGCAGGTATTTATTACCAGGTTGCAGCGCTTTCTGGTCCAGCCAGCACAACAGGACTTCAAGGTCTTTTTCAACGGCAGGAAGTTGTTCTTCCGTGGCAAAAATATCGCCTCGGCTGATGTCTACATCATCTGCTACATGAAAAACCACAGGCTGCCCTTCAAAAGCTTCTTCTTTTTCAATCCCATTGATCTCTATTTTAACAATTTCACTGATAATGCCTGCCGGAAGAACCTGGATTTTATCTCCTTTCTGGAACTTACCACTCAAGACCTGACCTGCATATCCTCTGTAGTCATGCAGTGCTTCAGTTTGAGGCCGGATCACGTATTGCACCTGGAAACGGCTGCCGGTATTCTGTTCTTCATTCAATGTTACATTTTCCAGATATTCTAAAAGAGATGGACCCTGATACCAATCTGTATGAGAAGATCCGGAAACAATATTGTCTCCCTTCAACGCAGAAATCGGGAAATAGCTTACCTCTTTCAATCCAAGACTTGCTGCAATTTTAGCGTAATCTGCTTTAATGGTTTCAAAGACTTCCTGCGAGTAATCTACCATATCCATTTTATTAATGGCTACGGCTACTTTCTTCAGTTTTAATAATGAGGCGATGATGGAATGCCTTCTGGTCTGTTCAATCACACCTTGTCTGGCATCGATCAGAATGACCATCAGATCCGAGTTGGAGGCTCCGGTAATCATATTTCTGGTATACTGTACGTGTCCGGGAGCATCCGCAATGATGAATTTTCTTTTTGAGGTTGAAAAATACCTGTAGGCTACATCAATGGTAATTCCCTGCTCTCTTTCAGCACGTAAGCCGTCTGTCAGAAGAGCAAGGTCTACGCCGTCATCATTTTTATTTTTAGAATGTTTTTCCAGTATCTCTAACTGGTCCTGTAAAATACTTTTACTATCGTATAGCAGTCTTCCGATAAGGGTACTTTTACCGTCATCTACGCTTCCTGCTGTTATAAATCTTAATATATCCATCTGTTTTTGTTTATGAGTAATGATAAACATCCTAAGTAAAAAGCAGTCAATATGATTACTTATTACTCATTTCCGATTACTTATCTAAAAATAGCCTCCTTTTTTGCGGTCTTCCATAGCTGCCTCTGTAACACGGTCATCAATTCTTGTTTCTCCGCGTTCTGAAATCCTGGTGGCTACAATTTCTTCAATTACAGCATCAATGGTTGTTGCTTTAGATTCTACGGCTGCGGTACAGGTCATATCCCCTACTGTTCTGTATCTTATCTTTTTTACGGTAATTACATCATCTGTTTCCAGGGTGGCGTGGTCAGAGTTTGCGATCCATTGCCCATTCAGGTCTACCACTTCCCTTTCATGCGAAAAGTAAATGGAAGGAAGCTCAATTTTCTCTCTGCGGATGTAATTCCAGATATCAAGTTCTGTCCAGTTGCTGATCGGGAATACTCTTACATTTTCTCCTTTATGGATTTTTCCGTTGAAGATACTCCATAACTCAGGACGCTGTAGTTTTGGATCCCATTGTCCGAATTCATCACGCACTGAAAAGATTCTTTCCTTGGCACGGGCCTTCTCTTCATCTCTGCGGGCTCCTCCGATACAGGCATCAAATTCAAACTCTTCTATAGTATCCAGTAAAGTGAAGGTCTGCAGCCAGTTCCTGCTTGGGAATTTTCCTTTAGGCTCCGTTAAGCCTTTCTTTAGGATGGTATCTTCAACCTTACGAACCACTAAATCAACTTCTAATTGGTTAACAAGTTCATCCCTGAAGTTTAATACCTCTGGAAAGTTATGTCCTGTATCTACATGAACAAACCTGAATGGTATTTTTCCATAACGGAAGGCTTTTGAAGCTAAATGCGCCAGTACAATACTGTCTTTTCCTCCGCTGAACAGAAGTGCCGGGCGTTCAAACTGTCCTGCGACTTCCCTTAAAATATAAATTGATTCAGCTTCCAGCTGATCCAGATAATCTAAATGATATGTTGACATATTTTTTCTTTTTTATTGATGAATATGCAGACCGCATTCTTTTTTATTGGCATCTTCCCACCACCATCGGCCTGCTCTGAAATCTTCTCCTTCCTGAATGGCTCTGGTACAGGGTTCACATCCAATGCTTACAAATCCTTTTTTATGAAGATAATTGTAAGGAAGCTGATGAGTTTTAACGTAATCTGTCACCTGCTCTGTATTCCAGTGAAGAAGCGGATGAAACTTAATGATCTGATTATCTTCATCCCATTCCAGTGCCGGCATATTTTGCCTGTTTGGGGAATGTTCTGCCCGTAAACCTGTGATCCAGACCTTGTATCCTTTCAAAGCAGATTTCAAAGGATGTACTTTTCTGATGGTACAGCATGCTTTCCTCTGCTCTACGGATTGATAAAATGAATTGGGTCCGTTTTCTGAAACAAATTTTTTCAGTTCCTCAGTATTCGGATAATAGGCTTTGATCTCTTTTTTGAAGAAAGCTTTTGTAGAAGCCCAGGTTTCATAGGTCTGTTCAAAAAGTCTTCCTGTATCCAGTGTAAAAATATCCACATTCAGGTTTTTTACCAGATGAGTGATGACCTGATCTTCGTAGCTGAAGCTGGTTGAAAATACTACTCCATCCGGAAATTTTTCTGTCAGTAATTGCAGGAAATCTGTTTCAGAAGCCAGTGTAAGCGCTTCTTCTTTCAATTTTTCGAACTCGTTTTTCAGACTGTTTTCCATTTCCATTCAAATTTGTTGATGCAAATATATATAAAATTCTATAACTCCTATCAAAATAGTAGAATTTAAATGAAAAAAAATTATTTTTTATTGATAAACGAGGTCAGAGTGGCCTCCATCATGCTTTTTCTGGTTTTCTCACGAACGATCATTAATTCATTTCTTAAGTAACATTCTGCTTCATCTACACAATCGTCACAGGCTTCGTAGAAGTTTAAAGAAACACAGGGAGTCAATGCAATAGGCCCGTCAAAAATACGGTAGATATCTGCTAATGATACTTCATCAGGAGATTTTAAAAGGTAATATCCTCCTACTTTGCCCTGCTTGCTGTTAACAAGCTTGGTTCTTTTAAGCTCAAGAAGAATTTGCTCCAGAAACTTTTTGGGAATGTTTTCATCCTGTGCAATAACAGAAGTGGACAGATAGCCTTGATTGTAATTTCTTGCTAATCTGACCATTGCTTTTAGCGCGTATTTGCAACGTTTGGACATCATAATCATCGCAAGTTATAACAAATTATCTGATAAATGAAATGTTTTACGGAATGAAAACAACAGCAGTGAAATAATTTTTAGGTTAGGAATGGTTTATCAACCAAGCTTTACAGTATTTATATTGCTTTATTTTCTTTTTTAAAAGCAGATGGTGACTGGTTTCTATAGGTTTTAAATATTTTATTGAAATGGCTAACATCATTAAACCCAAGTCTGTCTGCAATCTCACTGATGTTATAAGTACTCTGAAGCAGAAGTTTTTCAGCCGCTTTCACCTTATATTGGATAATGTGCTGCTGGATGGAAAACCCCGTTTCTTTTTTCATATAGATACTGATGTAATTTGGTGAAAGCATAAATTCTCCGGCCATATTCTCTATTTTCATCCTGTCAGCATCCAGAAAATTGACATTGATGTAATAGAGAATTTTATCGATTCTGCTTAAATTTTTAGAAGCCCAGTTCTGATTCATTGTGTTATTCATGGTATTTCTGATGAAAATAGTGATAATTCCGGAAAAGAGATCAGTTGTAATTTCTTTATTGTATAAGTTTTTATGGCTGAATTCATACAGAAGAATTCTGGAAAGCTGAAGAAAATGTTCCCTGTCTGTTTTACTTTTAATCACTGATTCATATACAAAAGACCGGTCTTCCATCAGAATTTGCATCATTTGTTTCAGTTCATTTTTTTTGTTCATCAAAAGATTTTCCCGAATATAGTCTTCTGTGAATTTTATATAAATGAACCGGGTTTTGTTTTGAATGGTAAATTCATGAGCATCACTGGGCCTCAGAAGAAATACATCTCCTTTTTTATATGGGAATGTAATACCGTTCAGGTGGTGGGAACCTTTTCCGTTTTCTATGATAATCAGTTCATAGAAGTTATGGTTGTGATATTCAATGTCCCAGGCTTCTTTTTCGATCCTGAAAACGTTGAAGGAATTGAAGTTGACAATTCTTTTCATGAATAATGGATTTTTACAAATTTAAGATTAATTTTTACAATAATAAGAGATGCTTTATGAACCAATTTTGCAATGTAAATACATGTAAAATGAAATATATAAGACAATCGGTAATGATGCTTGCCGCAACAGTATTTTTAGTATCTGGTTTTAAAGCGAATGACAGAACCGGAAAAAGAGAACCGGAAGAAAAGAATCTTCCTGTAACCAAAAAAAATTGGCCCAATGGAGCCCAATTGGTCATTTCAGTATCTATGCAGTTTGAAACGGGAGGCCAGCCGGAAGGTGCAGAAAGTCCTTTCAGCAACACTCCGCTTCCTAAAGGCCAGCCGGACCTTCCTGCAGAAAGCTGGTACCGTTATGGTGGAAATGAAGGGATTTACCGCATGCTGGATCTGTGGAAAAAATATGATATCAAAGTAACTTCTCATGTAGTAGGAACGGCTGCAGAGAAATATCCTGAGATAGCGAAAGCAATTGCAGACGGAGGACATGAGATTGCAGCTCACGGGATCTCATGGGATAACCAGTGGAATAAAAGTTATGAGGATGAACTTCGTTTTGTAAAACAGGGTGTAGATGCTGTTGCTAAAATTACAGGACAAAAAGCCGTAGGTTACAACTGCAACTGGCTGAGAAGAAGCCCGAACACTTTAAAAGTATTACAGGAACTTGGATTTCTGTATCATATTGATGATCTTAGCCATGACGAGCCTTTCATTACCAAGGTGAAAGGAAAGAACTTTGTGGTGATTCCCTACACGCTTCGTAATAATGATATTGTGAATATTGAAGGTAAACACTGGAGTCCGGATCAGTTTCTTGCTCAGTTGAAATTTGAATTTGACAGGCTTTATGAGGAAGGTGCAACTAAAAGAAGAATGATGAGCATCAGTTTCCATGACCGGATTGGAGGAACGCCTGCAATGGTGCATGCGATGGAGGAATTTATAAAATATACCAAAGAGAAACAGGGAGTTGTGTTTATGAGAAAGGATGATATTGCTAGGATGGTGATGAATGATCCGGATACTCCGGTTGATAACAGTGAAGCAAAGTTCAATCATTAACAAGCTGTTTTTCAAATTAAAATAATAACTCAAAATATACTTTTATGAATACAAAAATAGCCTACTTTTTCCTTCGTTTATCAATGGGGATCAATTTTTTCGGACATGGATTGGTAAGATTAGCCAAGCTTCAGGATTTTGCTGATGGAATGGTAAAAGGCTTTGAAAAAAGCTGGCTTCCTGAATTTTTTGTACAGGTATTCAGTACAGCACTTCCCTTTTTGGAATTTTCCATAGGACTGCTGCTTATTATTGGCTTTAAAACAAGAATAGCGGCTATGGCAGGAGCTTCACTGATTATACTATTTCTATTTGGCAGCAGTACAGTTGAGAATTGGGAGGCAATGGGAATTCAAATGATCTATGCAGGACTGTTTTATATCCTGATCTCCAGAATAGATGACAATTATCTTTCTCTGGATAAAAAATAACCGGTAATAAAAGACAAAACAGGTTGGGATGATCCCAACCTGTTTTTGTTATCTTTTCTTCTGTCTATGCTTCTTCTCCTGAATATATAAAGTAAGCCAGTTCCCTGTTTTCTTCAATCAGATTTTCATTTCTGTTAAATCCATTTTTGAGAAGTACCTTTTGTGAGCCAATATTATCCAGATGCGTCACTGCAATGATATCTTTTTTGCTGTTTAAAGAATTACAATAGTTTACAAGGGCTTTACATACTTCAGTTCCCACACCTTTACCCCAATAGTTTTCACTCAATGTATATCCTATTTCTATCTGTTCCGGATTATGGAGGAAAATCCTGGCCAGCCCCATTCCAACGAAATCATTATTCCGGGCATTAAATATTCCCCATCTGCTAAGCGGTCCTTCTTTATAATCTGATAATGCTTTTTCAAACATCTGCTTAAATTCTTCCGGAGATTTATAAGGCAGATAACGGGTAACATTTTCGTTTGTAAACATATCCAGGAATAAGCTGAGTTCCTGTGAAGTGAACTCCCGTATAATGATGTTTTCGTTTTTAAAATACATAAAAATAATTTGCGTTTAAATGATTGAATAAAATTACAGAAATAAACTTATAATTGCTGACAAAATAGAATATAATTCGTTGTAAAATAAAAATGGACTTAATTTTTTAAGCCCATCTTTTATTCAACAAATGAATACTCACATATCAATACTCAATTATTTCATTAAATGTATCTGTTTAAAAAGTCTGTAATTGAAGTAGTAATCAGGAGACTGGCGGCCAAGAAGGGTTCCATTTCCAGAATACTGTCCATCTTCAATATTGTATCGATATAGCGTTTTGATCCTATTTTTTAATGAATTTTTGGGAAGATTTTCCTAAAGAAGTTTCAATATCAATTAAATAAGTTCCGCTTAGGAAGTGTTTAACATCAACCTTATCACCAATAACTTTAGCATTCATTTTTCTTCCAGACATGTCGTAAACAGAAATTGATTTAATTTTACCTTTTGTTTTAATATTCAATACATCAGAAACTGGATTTGGATAGATGGATGTTTCTGAGTTTGTTGTATCAATGTCTGAAGTGGATAATGAAGATAATGCACAAGGTGTTGTAATACTGCCATATGGTTGTGTATTGTATCCAAACTCAGTTACAGAATAGCCTGAACCATTGGCCCTAACAATAAGTTTGAAATAGCCGTTAATATTGTAACCTTCGAATTGGTTTCTAAAACCAACATAAGCGGTTTGGCCAGACCAGGTAGTGTATGTAGGGGTGTACACGTCAAGTTGTCCGGGAGTACCAGTTGGATACCCTATATTATTTGCATTAGTTATAGTGGTGCAGGCTGGAATTAAACTGATATTTCGTGTTCCTGTTTGGCAAACCAATCCTTTCCAATAGGTTTCCAATTTTAATTGATTGGCTCCATAGTACCAAGCGCCATACCCTGCATCATCACTAAGCTCCGGGTTAATGATAAAATATTTCCAAGGCGCTCCGGAGTTCGTTGTTACCGTTGTTGGTGTTGGGTTGGCATAACTTTCCAGAGGAGTTCCTGTAACTATTTTATAGGGATCTTTGTAAGAAAAAGTTAATGCCAAAGCTGTAGTTGATCCTAATGAAGTTACCCCTCCTGTTATAGCGGGATTCAGGAACATAATTGATGAATTCAGGACCTGACTTTTAGGATGACTGGTTGCCGCACCATTTATGGTAAGTGTAGCAGTAGTAGGACTTGTAACTACTATAGCTGCTGTTAACCCTGCTGGTAATGAAGAGGTGAAATGTGTTCCTGTAGCAAGAGTTGTTCCATTGGGTACGGCAAATGTTGCTCCGTTTAAGGTAATGGTTGATGTAGGAGCAGATGCTACTGTTCCATCTAATGATACGGCTCCATTATTGTTTAAGTTCTCAGTAAATGTACTGTTGCTAAGGGTTAATTTAGGAGGAGTATTGGCAACTCCGGTTGCGGCTAAGTTGGCAGGCTGCCATAAATTTATTCTTGACGGGTGATTTAATGCGGCTAACATTCTGTTAAATTGTCCATTGGTAAACATTTTATAACAACCAGCGGAACCGTTGTATCCCATATAGTTTTCAACGTTCACTTTTTGTCCAAGGCAATTGTTTCCAGCTGTACATCCTAATCCGGAAGAATTATTTTCTACAGGGGTGTCAGCAACTCCGTCACCATCATTGCCAGGGTTTGCCGTTGAACAAAGAACATTGAACGTGTGTTGAAGATTTAGCCAATGCCCAAATTCGTGAGTGAATGTATCCGAAAACTCGTTTGAAGCCACAGTTCCTGCAGCATCATATATATAACGGCCATTATAAACAACTCTGGCTGTATTTACTGAAGTCATGTATGAATCCGGATACCAGGCAACTCCCGATTGATATAAGTCTTTATCAGCATATAGATCATTTTGTATATACACATTCATATATTTTGTATTATCCCATGCATCTGCGCCAATTTGGGCATCATATCCGCCTCCGTTGCCATATCCGCTTTTGAAAGGGTGAAATACCACTCCGCTTGTTGCTTTTCCGGTTGGGTCAATTTTAGCTAAGCGGAATTCAATACTTAATGTGCCCCTAATAGGCTGGAAGTAAGAATCTATAGTGTTTGAATCAGTATTAGTTCCATTGAAATTTAAGTTGATTTGTCGCAGCAAGTCAACTACTTTTTGGTAATTTACTTTTATATTACTCTGAGATTCTCCATACACATGAAAAACCACAGGGATGATGTAGTTGGGAGCATTGACCTTTTGATTCAATGGAGTTTTGTTTGATTCCATTTTTTTTACAAAATCTTTGGTGAATTTTTCAAAATTTTCATATTCAGCCTTAGATTCAGGGTGCAGTTCAAAATGTTTTTTCATCATTTCATCTGCTTTACACTCATGAGGTCTGTTTTCTTGAGCAAAACCTATTATTGGAAATAGGGAAACAAGTAGTAGTAATTTAAATTTTTTCATGATTTTTGGATTTGTTTGTTAATAAATTGTTTAAATAATCAAATTGTTTTGGGCATAATTTTGTGTGTTATGTGATGTTTTTTTAACTAAATCTTTCAGGGTTGAATATCTTTATCTCAACCGTTGGCTTTTGGTCATTGGCAAGCTCAGAAACTGTTTTTCCAAAAATAGGTCCGAGACTTAAGCCCATCATTCCGCCTCCGCCTGCAATAATCAGGTTCTTTAATTTGGAAGACTGTCCCAGATAAGGAAGTCCATCTGGGGCACAAGGTCTGTATCCGAACCATATTTCAGGCTCTTTGGGCAATTTTACCTGAAAATCAGGCATGTATTTGGGGATAGAGTTGATGATTCCCTCTACTCTTTTCATATTCACTTTATCATGATGAGAAGCCAGTTCCATGGTTCCTCCAAAGCGAATCTGTCCATTCATGGGAGTTACGGCTACTCTTGCTTCCAGTAATAATGCCGCATGTTCTAATGTATTAACTGGATTTTCAGGGCTATGCATGAAAGAATAGCCTTTTCCTGGCATGAGCTGAATTTTAATCCCTGCTTTTCGGGCCAGTTCGGGTAAAAATGAACCTCCGGTCATAATGAAACGGTCCGCTGAAAACTTTTTACCATTGGCGATCACTGCTTTAATATTATTTCCAGCGATTTCATACTCTGTTACCTTATGTTGGGTATGGAAAATAACCCCATTGTTTTTAAGGTAAGAGATCATTTGCTTCATTAGTTTTACCGGATTCATATGTCCGTCACATTTGTAATTAATTCCTCCGATGACATCCAGTTGGGCATTGGGTTCCAGTTCCTGAATTCCTTTTTTGTCAAGAATATCAACAGGTAAACCCAAGCTGATAGCTTTATGAGCGAGCTCAGTTTCTTCTTCGGCTACTTTTTCGGTTTTATAGAGCATCAGAATTCCGTTTTGATTCAATTCAAAATCAAATTCTTCTTTTCCTGCAATTTCATTATAAAGACTGCTGCTTGCCAGATTAAGATCCCTGATGGCCTGTGCAGAACGATCTACATGCTTTTGATTGGAATATTTCAGAAATTTTAAGCCCCAGGATAAAAGTTGAGTGCTTAGCGATGGTTTCACATAAAACGGACTTTTACTATCAAACATCCACCGAATACCCTGTGCAACAACTCCGGGAGCGGCCAAAGGAGTAAAATGGCTGGGAACAATCATTCCTGCATTCCCATAAGAGCAATTATTGCCAAGATCATTCTGTTCCAGGATCTCTACCTGCCAGCCTTTTTCCAAAAGATAATAGGCTGAGCTTAATCCTGCGATTCCGGCACCTATAACCAGTGCTTTGCCTTTATTTTGTGTCATAATTCGTTGTAAATTTTACATTACCTGAAATCCTTGCCAGTAAGGATCTTCATCGTCAATAATAATCTGATTATAGCCGGTAATTCTTGCCCAACCTTCTACTGAAGGGATAATAGCAGGTTTACCATCTACAGTAGCTGTTCCTTCAATTCTGCCTATAAACTGGGACCCGATATAGCTTTCATGGATAAACTCTTCGCCTTCCTTTAATTTACCTTTTGCATACCATTGAGCCATTCTTGCTGAAGTTCCGGTACCACAAGGAGAACGGTCTAAAGCATTCTCACCTACTAATACGGCGTTTCTTCCGCTGGCTTTAGGATCTGTAGGATTTCCGGTCCATTGGATATGGCTTAATCCGGAAATATGTTCATTTTCAGGATGAACGAACTGGTATTTTTCGTTAAGCAGTCTTCTTATTATTTTCCCATAGTCAATAAGCTGACTAGCCGAGAAATCAGAAATATCTCTGAAATTTTCCTGAGGGTCAATAATGGCGTAAAAATTTCCACCATAAGCAACATCGGCTTTTATCAATCCAAGATCCGGGCATTCCACTTCAAGGTTTTCAGCATAAAGGAAAGATTTTACGTTGGTTAACTTTACAGATTTTACCTTTTTCCCTTCCTGGATATAATCTATGAGGATTAGTCCTGCTGGTGTTTCAAGGCGAAGTTTTCCCGGGATTTTAGGAACTACCAATCCTTCTTCTATGGCAATGGTAACCGTTCCGATGGTTCCGTGTCCGCACATGGGAAGGCAGCCGCTGGTTTCAATATACAGAACGCCGATATCATTTTGCTCATCAAGAGGTGGATAAAGAATGCTTCCGCTCATCATATCGTGGCCGCGGGGCTCAAACATGAGACCTTTTCGGATCCAGTCGTATTCTTTCATGAAGTGAAGCCTGCGCTCCATCATGGAATTTCCTTTTAAAATCGGCCCGCCACCTGCAACCAGGCGTACCGGACAGCCACAGGTGTGGGAATCTATGCAAAAAAATGTTCTGTTCATACGGTTTCTGGTTTTAATGATCCTGAATTCACTTCTCCATCTACGATTCTGCTGATCTGCAATGGATTTTGATTCTTCAGTTCTTCCGGTAAAAATTCATCCGGCCAGTTCTGAAAAGAAATAGGGCGAACAAATCGTTTTACGGCATCTGGTCCTACGGAAGTAAAACGGGCATCTGTTGTAGAAGGAAACGGCCCACCGTGTTGCATGGCATAAACCACTTCTACTCCGGTAGGCATTCCGTTGAAGAGCAGTCTGCCGCATTTATCTTTCAAAAGGTGAATCAGTTCTGCATTTTCGCGTACATCATCTGAAGTTGCTGCTACTGTAATGGTTAACTGTCCTTTTAAATGTCGAGCGATTTGTACAAGTTCTTCCTGATTTTCACAGGTTACAATGATTCCAAAAGGCCCAAAGACTTCTTCACTTAGTACAGGATTATGGAGGAAGTTTTGAGCATTGGTTTTTATAACCGTAGCACTTCCTTTTCCTTCTTCCTGTTGTTTTGAGGCAATTACTTCAATATCAGGCTGTGTAATGGCTGTTGTTTTATGCTTTTCAAAATTCTCATAGATTCCATTGTGAAGCATATGAGCAGGTGTAACTTCCTGAACTTCATTGTTAACTGCAGAGATGAAACGGTCCAGAGATTTTCCTTTCAAAGCAATAAAAACTCCCGGATTAGTACAGAACTGTCCTACTCCTAATGTTAATGAACTGATATATTCTTTTGCTAAAGCTTCTGCTTTATCTTCAATCAGGTTTTTAAGTGCAAATACAGGATTAATGCTACCCATTTCAGCAAATACCGGAATAGGGTTTTCGCGACGGCTGGCCATATCAAACAAAGCTTTTCCACCATTGAATGAACCGGTAAATGCTACTGCCTGAATTTCTTTGTGCTGCGTTAAGTAAGCTCCGGTTTCATAGGAGGTTTCGGTAATATGACTGAAAATTCCTGCCGGCCATCCGAACTCTTTTACTGCATTTGAGATTGTATCCGCCATCATTTGAGAGGTCTTAGGATGTGCCGGATGTGCCTTTACAATAACAGGACAGCCTGCTCCTATGGCACTCGCGGTATCACCGCCAGCAGTAGAAAAAGCAAACGGAAAATTACTGGCTCCGAAAACCAACACAGGCCCTAGACCAATATTATATTTTCTGAGATCTCCTTTCTGTTTTTCAGGCTGGGCTAGATCAATTCTTGGTTCTGTGTATATTCCTGAGGCTACTGCTTTTGCGTAACTTCTCCATTGTCCTACTGTTCTGGCTTTTTCACCCGTAAGTCTTGCCAGAGGTAATGAAGTTTCAGCATGAGCGGTAGTTAAAAGTTCTTCTCCTAAAGCTTCAATCCGATCGGCCACAGCATTCATCAATGCTGCCCGTTGTTTTATAGTGGTATTCTTCAGGAACTGGTATGCTTCGGAAGCCATCTGAATTCTTACCTCAATGTTTTGTTTTGATGTTTCTTCAATCATAGCTTTTGTTTTGGAATTAGTCTAATGTAGGGCGGTTAGCTCTGCCCTCTTCAATAACCTTATGGATTCTTTCAGCTTCTTCACCCTGAAGTTCAAGGCGTGGTGCTCTTACATACGGATTGCTGATTCCTTCAGCGGTTGCAGCCAGTTTGATATACTGGATAAGCTTAGGATGAATATCTAACTCTAATAATGGCATGAACCATCTGTAAATGGCCACCGCTTTATCATATTGCCCCGCTTTAACATAGTTGTACATGGCCATAGTCTCATGAGGGAAAGCATCTACCAATCCTGCTACCAACCCATCAGCACCAAGCATTAAGGTTTCAAGACAAATGGTATCTACTCCGCCAAGAATTTTGATTCTGTTTCCAAAACGGTTAATCATTCTGGTTACATTGGCCAGATCTCGTGTAGATTCTTTAACAGCCTGAATAGTTGGATACTTAATAAGCTCATCAAACATTTCCAGGGTCACGTAGATTCCGTAATCAACAGGATTGTTATAGATAAGGATAGGAAGATCTGTAGCAGTGGCCACCGCTTTGAAATATTCTACCACTTCGTGGCTGTCGGCTTTGTAACGCATTGGAGGAAGTAACATTAATCCATCAGCTCCCAATTCTTTTGCTTTTTGGGCAAAATGAACCGCATTTTTAGTTGTATTTTCAGAAAGGTTGAGGATAACGGGAATTCTGCCTTTTGTAATTTTTTTAGCATATTGAAGAAGTTCAAATTTTTCTTCAGTTTCCAACGCACTGGCTTCTCCCAATGTTCCGGCAAGGATAATCCCATGAACTCCGGCTTTAATCTGGGCCTCTGTATTGATCGTAAACATTTCAAAATCAATCTTTCCTTCTTTCGTAAAAGGAGTTAATACAGCAGGATAAATACCTTCCCAGTTTAGTTTTGTACTCATATCAAATAATATTTATTCAAAACTAAGTGAATTTTAAAACAGTAAATGTTAATATTTTAATGAATTCTAACCGTATTTTAACATGTTGTTATTCGTGGTCCATCGTTGCTTCTTTATAATGCTTCAGATATTCTTTTGGGGAATATTTCATAATGGATTTAAAAACGCGGTTAAAATTGGTTAAACTATTGAAGCCGCTGTTAAAAGCTACAGAAGAAATGCTGTACATATTGCTGGATGTTAATAATCTGCAGGCTCTTTGTACCCGCAATTCATTAAGATATTGAATATAAGTAATCCTGGTACGTTTTTTAAAGGATCTGCAGAATGCCTGCGGAGTCATACAGGCTTCTTTTGCAATGTTATCTAGGGTAAGCTTATGCTGAGTGAAATTTTTCTTAATATAGTTTTGTGCATCTATAATTCGCTGATCATTGTCTGAAATATGATTAGGAAGGTTCTTTTCTGAAGATAATGGAATATGCAGATGCCTGTTTTGCATCAGGTGGTTGAGGATTTTTATAAAATCTATGATCTGCTCTATTCCCTGTGTTTTCTGTAGGGCAGCCATGCTCCCGGCAACACTTTCTTTTAATTTTGAAACTACCTGGAATCCTACTTTTGAGTGTTCAATAAAGTTTTTAAGCTCTTCAAATTCAGGTAAATCAAAAAAAGCGGATATTTTTTTATCAGGATCGAAGAAAATAGAGATAGCATGAACCTTCTGCTTTTCATTTTCAGCGAAATCCCCCTTAAAAACGTGGGATTGATTGGCTCCAAGATAGAAAATATCTCCGGGCTTAAAGGTGAAGAGGTTTTGTTCTATAGCGAGCGTACCATGCCCTTTAAGGATCCACATGATTTGAGTTTCGGTATGCCTGTGGAAATAAGGATAGAAATTAGGCATAATATCTTCCTGGATGCGGATACTTTTGTTGGTGTCGGCCGGAACTGAGAACTGAAGACTCTTCATACAATCAATACTTTATGGAACTAATGAATAGGAAGGTTAAAATATTGCCGAATTTAAGCAAAATATGAACATTACATATCATATTAAAATCCAAACTTTACATCTTCATTATTTTAATGAATAAAGGACTTCAAATAGTACAAAATCGTAACTTTAACCTTTTAAAATAAAAACTATTCATAAATATATGTTTTCAGCAGAGACTTATCAAAACAGAAGAGCCGTATTGCAGAGTAATGTGGCGGGTGGAATCCTATTGTTTTTAGGAAATATAGAGAATCCTGTAAATTTTGAGCATAATCCTTATTATTTCCGTCAGGACAGTACTTTCCTGTATTATTTCGGAATTCAGGAGCCGAAGATTGCCGCTATTATTGATATTGATGAAAATAAAACCATTATTTTCGGAGATGAACTGAGTATTGATGATATTGTATGGATGGGCAGACAGGAAACCTTGAAAGAAAAGAGTCTGAAAGCAGGTGTAAAGGAAACCCTGCCTTATGCAGAGCTTGCCCAATACGTTTTAAAAGCACAAACATCCGGAAGAAAGGTACATTACCTTCCTCCTTACCAGCCTTCCAATAAAATTTTACTGACAGATCTTTTAGGGATAAAAATCGCAGAATTACAGCCTTCTGTAGAGATGATAAAGGCTGTGGTAAAACAGCGTTCTGTAAAAGAAGCCCAGGAGATTGTACAGATAGAAGAGGCGGTGAATGTATCCAATGAAATGCACCTTTTGGCGATGAGAATGGCCAGACCTGGTGTAAAAGAATATGAAATAGCCAATGCTATTCAATATCTTGCGGCCAATAAAGAATGCCAGATGTCTTATCCTCCCATTGTTACCATAAACGGAGGCATCCTTCACAACCATTACCGTCTTAATACGTTGAAAGAAGGAGATCTTTTCCTTAATGATTCCGGTGCTGAAACGGCGATGGGATATGCAGGTGATTTAACAAGAACATTTCCTGTGAGTAAAACCTTCAGCACTAAACAGAAGGAAATGTATGAAATTGTTCTGAATTCATTTAATAATGCCCACAACCTTTTGAAACCGGGAGTTAAGTTTAAAGATATTTACCTGAAAGCTTCTGAATATCTGGTAGAAGGGCTTGTTGATTTAGGCCTGATGAAAGGGAATCCTGAAGAGGCGGTGAAAAATAATGCCCATACCCTGTTCTTCCAATGTGGATTAGGGCATATGATGGGACTGGATGTACATGATATGGAAGATCTTGGTGAGCAGTACATCGGCTATACAGAAGAAGAACCGAAAGATACCAAAACATTTGGTCTTAAGTCTTTACGTTTAGGAAAAGCTTTAGAATCCGGTTATGTAGTAACGGTAGAACCTGGTATTTATATGATTCCTGAACTGATTGACATCTGGCAGGCTGAAAATAAAAATGCAGAATTTATTAATTATGATAAAGTAAATGAATACAGAAATTTTGGAGGTGTTCGTGTAGAAGACGATTTCCTGATTACAAATGACGGTTACAGGCTTCTTGGAAATGGGTTGATTACAACGGTTGATGAAATTGAAAACTACAGAGCAGAACATTTATATTAATTGAGATATCATCTATGAAGAATATTAAAAAAATTACGGCTATTGCCTTGTATTTTCTGTGTTTTTCGCCATTAGCTGCCCAGAAAACCCAATGGACTCCTGATGGCAATGCTTATTATTCATTTACTAAAAATGGCGTTGGAATTATTGATGTACTGAACCCCGGAAAAGACCAGGCTTTTTTAAGCAATAATGAATTGATTCCTGCCGGAAGCTCTACGGCTCTAGAGGTACAGAGTTTCCAGGTTTCTCCTGACAGCAAAAGTTTGCTGCTTTTCACAAATACCAGGAAAGTATGGCGGGATAATACCCGAGGAGATTACTGGATCTTTGATAAAAATACCAAGAAACTTACCCAGCTTGGAAAAAACTTACCAGAATCCTCATTAATGTTTGCAAAGTTCTCTCCTGATGGTAAAAAAGTAGCTTATGTATCTAAGCATAACATTTATATTGAAGATCTTTCCAATAATCATCTTGCTAAAATTACTGATGATGGTACAGACAGAATGATTAATGGTACCTTTGATTGGGCTTATGAGGAAGAATTCGGTACTCAGGATGGTTTCAGATGGTCGCCGGACGGAAGTAAAATTGCTTACTGGAAACTGGACGCACGAGGAACAAAAAACTTTCTGATGATTAACAATACAGATAGTTTATATTCATTTACCATTCCTGTAGAATATCCGAAAGTGGGTGAAAATCCTTCGGGATGCAGCATCTGGTTCTATGATCTTACCTCAAAGTCTACTAAGAAGGCAGATATCGAAGGTGATGAGGTACAGCATTATATTCCCAGAATGGAATGGGTACTGGATTCCAAATCTATTATTCTGCAGCAGCTGAACAGAAAACAGAATCAGAGTAAAATTATTGTGGTTAATGCTCAGTCAGGAGTCAGCAGAACCATTCATACGGAGACAGATGCTGCATGGATTGATATCAAATCAAGATGGAATGATAATGATCCAAGCGGTTGGGACTGGATCAACAATGGTAAAGAATTTTTATGGCTTTCTGAAAAAGACGGCTGGAGGCATATTTACAAAATAGATATGAGCGGTAAAGAAACTTTGCTTACAAAAGATGCTTTTGATGTCATAAAACCGGAGTTTTTTGATGTTCCGAACAAGCAGATCTACTTTTTGGCTTCTCCTGGTAATGCCACTCAGAAATATCTGTACAAAGTAAGCATGCAAGGCGGCAAAGCTCAAAGACTCACTCCTGAGTCCTACACGGGATCCAATCAGTATATGATATCTCCAAATGGGAAAATCGCGATATTTAACAATAGTAGCGTCAATGCATATTCAGCAGGAGCTGTGGTGTCACTTCCCGAACATAAGGAACTTGTTGCCGCCAAAAGTGCTTCAAAAGCTGATCCTGCAAGCTCTAAAACAGAATTTTTCCAGATCACAACACAGGATGGTGTTGCACTGGACGGGTGGGTTGTAAAACCTAAGGATTTTGATCCTAATAAAAAATACCCGATTGTTTTCATGGTGTATGGCGAACCGGGCTCACAGACAGTAACCGATAATTTCTATACAGGAAAGAATGGTTTGTACATTGGGGATATGGCTCAGGATGGTTACCTGTATGTCTCCCTTGAAAACCGGGGAACGCCTGCTCCCAAAGGACGTGAATGGAGAAAGTCCATTTACCGTAAAATAGGACAGCTCAATATTCGCGACCAGGCGATGGGGGCTAAAGCGTTATTTGCAAGATGGCCTTATGCAGATACTTCCAGAGTGGCTGTATGGGGTTGGAGCGGTGGCGGCTCATCTACATTAAATCTTCTGGGACAATACCCTGATATTTACCAGACGGGAATTGCGATTGCGCCTGTAGCCAATCAATTGTTCTACGACAATATTTATCAGGAACGTTATATGGGACTTCCACAGGAAAACAGGGAAGATTTTGTTAACGGTTCCCCATTGGCTTATGCTAAAAACCTGAAAGGAAACCTTCTATTGGTTCACGGAACCGGTGATGACAATGTACATTACCAGAATACGGAAGTTTATATTAATGAGCTTGTAAAATACAACAAACAGTTTCAGCTGATGTCATATCCTAACAGAACGCACTCTATCAGTGAAGGAGAAGGTACATCACTCCACTTGGCAACAATGTTTACGAAATACCTAAAAGAACATTGTCCTCCTGGAGGAAGATAATGATAAAAAGTCTCACAGGAATGTGGGGCTTTTTTTGTTGGGGTTGGGGCTGGGAGCTGGAAGATGGAAGTATCTGAGGTTGGTAGTGAGATGATCTCCTTTTCATAAATGTTTAAGAGGTTAAAATATTCTCCAGAACTTTTTTATATGCCAATAATAACTTCCTTCTCCCGGCTTTCCCCCTCTCATTTAACAAAATTATCACTAATTTTGAGTGAGAACTATTAAAAACCATCCATTTGAAATTACCACACTCCTATTACTCCAACCAAGATGTTCTTTTTCTGGCTCAGGATCTTCTTGGAAAAGTGCTTTTTACGGATATTGATGGTGCAATAACAGCCGGGATTATTGTAGAAACAGAAGCTTATTTTGGTGTGAAAGATAAAGCTTCTCATGCCTATGGCGGGCGGAGAACCCACAGAACTGAAACATTATACAACCATGGCGGGGTTTCCTATGTGTATTTATGTTATGGAATTCATCATCTTTTCAATGTAGTGACTTCTGTGGAAGATGATCCGCATGCTGTTCTGGTGAGAGCCGTTGAACCATTAATCGGGAAAGAAATTATGGAGCTCAGAAGAAATATGCCGGCTTCCAGAGCTGCGATTTCCTCCGGTCCCGGATCTGCTGCTAAAGCATTGGGAATTGACCGCTCCTTTAATAAAAAGGACCTGAATGGAAATGAAATCTGGATTGAGGATCATGGAATCCGGTATGCTTCTGATGAAATTGTTACGGCCCCCCGTATAGGTGTTGCCTATGCAGAAGAAGATGCTCTGTTACCCTGGCGTTTTTTTGTAAAGGGCAATCCATATGTAAGCAAACCCAGCAAAATATAAATTAAGGCCTTAATTCATGTTATAAAATGAAAAAGAATATTATCAAAACACACCCGCTGCCATTGATAATTCCAAGAATGATAATTGGCTTAATTTTCCTTTCAGAAGGAATACAGAAATTTGTTACCCCTGAAACAGTTGGTCCGGGTCGGTTTGCTAAAATAGGTTTTCAGAATCCTGAATTTTGGGCTGCGTTGGTGGGGCTGGTAGAAATTATATGTGGGGTTTTATTATTAATCGGTTTGTTATCCAGACTGGCCTCTGTATTTTTGCTGATTATTATGGCTGTAGCATTTATTACTACTAAAATCCCAATCCTTAGTGAAAAAGGATTCTGGAGCTTTGCTCATGAATACCGTACTGATTTTGCCATGACCTTATTATTAATTATGCTTCTTTATTTTGGAGGTGGTAATTATTCAGTTGATAAATATATAACAGACAGTGGAGAATAATTGTAGCCTGAAAGAACTGGCCCAACTTTTTCTGAAATTGGGATTTACGGCCTTTGGAGGGCCTGCTGCTCATATTGCTATGATGCAACAGGAAGTTGTTGTGAAAAGAAAATGGATCAGTGAACAACATTTTCTGGATCTGATTGGGGCTACTAATCTTATTCCTGGCCCTAACAGCACAGAAATGGCCATTCACATCGGCTATGATAAAGGGGGATGGAAAGGACTGATAATAGCAGGCTTATGCTTTATTCTCCCTGCAGTTTTTATTACTGGAATATTAGCTGTTTTATATCGTAATTATGGAAAAATCCCTGAAATACAGCCTTTTATTTATGGGATAAAACCAGCCATTATATCCGTTATTATTGGAGCAGTATATCCATTGGCAAAAAAATCGGTAAAATCAATATTTTTATGTGCAATAGGGCTTGTAGTGTTGCTTGCTTCTTTATTCGGTATTAGCGAAATATATTTAATGTTTGGAGCAGGTTCTTTAGCTTATATTTTGTATTTTTTTAAAAACAGCCGTGCTGATACTTTGCAAAGTTTTATACCTTTTGCTTATATCAAAATTTCACAAGTATCTTTCCGGAACACTACAGATGTTGAATTATTTCTGACTTTTTTAAAAATTGGTGCAATACTTTATGGAAGCGGCTACGTACTTTTTGCATTTTTAGATACTGAATTGGTACAAACCGGTTTGCTTTCGAGGACGCAGCTTATAGATGCAATTGCAATTGGACAGTTCACTCCAGGACCCGTTTTCTCATCAGTTACTTTTATAGGTTATCAGATTAACGGCCTGTCGGGGGCAATTGTTTCAACAATAGCAATATTTCTTCCTTCTTTTGTATTTGTAGCACTTTTAAATCCGTTAGTTAAAAAAATGCGCAATTCAAAAGGATTATCAGTATTTCTAGATGCTGTAAATGTAGCATCGGTAGCAATTATAGTATCTGTTTGTTTGACAATGGGTAAAGAAGCTATTACTGATTGGCGGGCTATTGTAATAGCAATTCTAAGTGGTATTATGGTTTTTAAATATAAAAAAATCAATAGTGCAATTGTTGTTGCAGGTGGTGCATTGTTGGGTTTTATCCTATTTCAATTTTAGGGTTTAAATATGAAATTCTGTGTTAACATCGCGGAAAAGTAATATTGAAGTAATTGTTTCCACAATAGTTCTTTTCACATTCTTTTTATATATTTTTTTTAAAGTAAAAGTGCCTAAATCTCACTTTATTAGGGATGTACCATATCTTTTTTACCTATACCCTTTTATTAATTAATTGTTATTAAAAGAAATTGAAAATTTAACATTTAAATTATTCCCTTAAATGTGATTTTTTATAGATTTAATTCTTATTTTTACGGCATTAATTAAAGAATTTAATAAAAGCTGGCTTAAAAAAACTTATACTTAATCGGGAGTTCTCATTGTTCCCTCCAATGTCCTTCCGGTAATGATGAAAAGTTATATCGGCCCCGATTCTAATACACAAATAACAGTTTAATGTAAAAAGAGTGGCCATCCTGACCACTCTTTTGTATAATTATTCTTTTTGAGATTAATGCTTGCTTAGATTCTTTCTTAGAAACTCTTCCAGCTCCTTTTCATGAAGGTTTTTAGCAATGATTGTCCCTTCTCCGTTAATGATGACGTTAAAAGGAAGCTCATCTATCTCATATGCTTTAGCAACAGGGCTTTTCCAGAATTTTAAATCACTGACCTGTATCCAGTTGATATTAAACCGTTCTATAGCTTTCTGCCAGCTTTCTTTGTTTTTATCCAAAGAAACTCCTACAATTTCAAATTGATTGGCTTTCACCTGTTCTGAGTAGGCATCATACAGTTTTTTCAATTCAGGCTGTTCTCCTACACAAGGAGCACACCATGTAGCCCAAAAGTCAATAAGAACCAATTTCCCTTTTAAGCTTGAAAGGGAAAACGGTGTTCCATCCGGTTTAGACATTGTTATTTCAGGAGCCTTCTTTCCTGTTTCAATCTTATTTTGAGCGAATGTAAATCCTGAGAAAAGGATTAAAAACAATATGGTAAAATTCGTTTTCATATTAATCATTTGTTGGATAATCCTTGTCCAGCCAATCTGTTTTTATATTTTTAGGAAGGTTTAAAAGTTTGGCATTTCTGAATCCCATTTCCATCAATAGATTAAATGCCGGACGGATATTCGGGCATTTTACAAAAGGACAGCATCCGCAGTAGATTACAATTTTCTTATTTTTAGGAATATTTTTAAGATAATTTCTTAATTTTTCCAGATTTTCAGGCTCATGGGTTGGGCCTATGTCTACAGATCCTTTGATGATTGCCTCAGGTCCTACTGAAATAATCAGTAAATCCTTGGTTTTTTGCTTTACAATTCTTGAGGCTAATAATGTAGGATCCATCAGCTGGCTGTCCTTCCATGGATTCTGTGTTTGCTGTGCCTGACTGAAAATGGAGCAGACAAAGCACACCATGATAAACAAATACTTCATACTTCTATTTTTCACAAATATAAATGATTTGCTTAATTTTAAAGGTGGAAGATTTAAATTCTTCCATCGTGATATGATTTTAGCAAAGATAGGACTTCAAATGAATCCTCTTTTGTATTTTAGCCGCGGAAACAAATCATACTTCATAATTGACAGTCGTTTCAATAATTTAAAGTATCCTTTCATACTATGAAAATCAATCTTCCCGGTCATTGGTCAGACTTTATAAATGTTTTTATTAAAAAATATAATGAAGAAATTGTTTATGATATAGTGCATGTATTCCGTACTGAAGAAGAAATTAGGGAGCGTTATGATACCTATGAGTTTGAAGACTTTCTTCCGGATTATATTCCGGTTGCAGATGATTCTGGCGGACAGGTGGCTGTTATTTCAAAAAATAATAGGGATACAAAAGTGTATCTGAGCTCATACGGTGTATTGCAGAAAGAAAACTTAGAGATTTTAGACCGGGATCTGATGCACTGGATGCAGATAAAATTTCCTTTTGAAAGAAAAGGAAATACAATCTCACCTATAGGAATTGAGGAAAGAGAACAGGAAAACACTTCATGGTTTCAAAAAATATCTTCATTTCCTGCCATTATTGAGTTTTTAAAGGCATCTATAAGTATTCCGGGGCTTGGATTACCGGAAAATTATGCCTCTCCAGAGTATATTTATTACTTTCAGGATGGATACCACTATAATTCTGCAGAGAATAAAATTCTGACAAGTGATGCTCCGGGAGAAATGAAACCAGGCTGGATTGTTTTAGCTTCTAATTATTTTGCAGACCCTTTTTTTATTGATCTGAATGAAGATGAAAATGATTTTCCTGTTTATTTTGCCTATCACGGGCAGGGAAAATGGACGCCTCTAAAAATAGCTGAAAGTTTAAGTATATTTCAGAAAATACTGCAGGATATTCAGGATATAAGATGGAATAAAGCTGAATTAATTGAATATTTTGATAAAAATATAGATCTTGAAACCTCTTTATGGAAGGAAGTATATGCAAATATTGCAGAGGAAGAAGAAGGAGAACCGGAACCTGTAAATAATTATGAATTAGGCCCCGAAGTCAGTTTATACATTACAGATATCGGCCCCAACAAAATGAAGGTTATTGCATTATTGAAGAAAAAGTTTAGTCTCTCCGGAACAGAAGCTCTTGAAATCAGTAAAAAACCTAAAATATTGTTCAGAACCGGTTACAGCATGTGGCTTGAATATGACCGTAAGCAATTGGAAGAACTTGGCGCAAAGGTTGAATTTGAGGCTTTGGGCTGAAATTACTCACCAGTTTTACAGGTTTCCGGGTATTATTATAATTTATTTTTATTTTTGAAAGTGTTTTATTCATTGAAGTACAAATAATTTATACATTTATATCAAGTATTGTAAATCAAAAAACACCTTTATCATGGAAGAAACATTCCAACCAGATGCCATTATCATAGGAACCGGATTGGCAGGGCTTACTGCAGCTATGGAAATCACCAATGCCGGGAAAAAAGTACTTTTACTGGACCAGGAAACTGAGCAAAATATTGGTGGACAGGCTTTCTGGTCCTTTGGTGGACTCTTCCTTATCAATTCTCCTCAACAACGAAGGATGGGAATCAAGGATTCTTATGAGCTGGCCTTACAGGACTGGAAAGGGACAGCAGGCTTTGACCGTGAAGAAGATTACTGGCCCCGCAAATGGGCCGAAGCTTATTTAAAGTTTGCAGCAGGAGAAAAATACAAATATATTTCCAGGCTTGGGATTAAGCTGATGTTTATGGTAGGTTGGGCAGAACGTGGTGACGGATCAGCTAGCGGACATGGAAACTCTGTTCCCCGTTTTCATGTAAGCTGGGGAACCGGAACAGGTGTGGTGAAGCCATTTGTGGAAAAAGCATATCAGGCAAAAGAGAAAGGATTATTGCAAATGAAGTTCCGGCACAGAGTTACAGAACTGATTGTAGACAAAGGAAAAATAACCGGTTTAAAAGGTGACATTCTGGAAAATGATACTCAGGAAAGAGGTGCTGCTACCAATAGAAATATCATTTCTCAATTTGAATATTCCGCTCCTCATATCATCATTGCTTCAGGAGGAATTGGGGCTAATCACGAGTTGGTAAGGAAAAACTGGCCTGAAAGATTAGGAAAACCTCCGGAAAGTATGGTTTGCGGAGTTCCGGCTTATGTAGATGGTAAAATGATCAGTATTGCCGAAGATGCAGGTGCGAATATTATTAATCGCGACAGAATGTGGCATTATACGGAAGGTTTACAAAACTGGAATCCCATCTGGCCTAATCATGGGATAAGGATATTGCCGGGACCTTCCCCGCTTTGGTTTGATGCCAAAGGAAAACGTTTACCTGCTCCTTTCCTTCCTGGATTTGATACACTGGGAACTTTGAAATATATTCAGGATACAGGTTATTCTTATTCGTGGTTTATTCTGACACAAAAAATTATCAAAAAGGAATTTGCACTTTCAGGCTCAGAGCAGAATCCTGATATTACGAATAAAGACTATGCCCTTTTTCTTAAACGTATTTTTGGAAAAAAGGCACCCGGTCCTGTAGAAGCTTTTAAAGAACATGGCAAAGATTTCATTGTTGCGGATAATCTTAAAGATCTGGTGGATAAAATGAATCTGCTGTCTGGAGATCACCTTCTGAACTATGAAAAAATAAGATCTCAGATTGAAGCCAGAGACAGAGAACTTGATAATAAATTTTCAAAAGACACACAGGTGAATTATATCAGAAGTACCAGAAGTTATTTAGGAGACAAATTGGGAAGAGTGGCTGCTCCCCATAAAATCCTTTCTCCTGAAAACGGGCCTTTAATTGCTGTAAAGCTGAATATTCTAACCCGGAAAACACTGGGCGGTATAAAAACCAATCTGAACGGACAGGTGTTAAGAGAAGACGATAGTATTATTGAAGGACTCTATGCTGCAGGGGAAGCGGCAGGTTTTGGCGGTGGCGGAATGCATGGCTACAGAGCGCTGGAGGGAACATTCCTCGGCGGGTGTATTTTCTCAGGAATGAAAGCCGGAAAATATATTGCAGGATTAAATAAAGATCATTCAATTTAAAATAGCCATAATGAGCAATTATTATAACGATAAGGTGATCTGGATTACAGGAGCATCATCAGGAATTGGGGAAGCCCTGGTAAAAGAATTGGTTCAAAAAAGCAATGCAAAAGTTATTCTTTCGTCCAGAAACGGACAGCAGCTTTATGAAGTGGCAGAAAGTGCCGGACTTACAGTTAGCCGGTATGCTGTAATTCCTTTGGATCTGAAAAATTATAAAGAAATGCCTGAGATAGCAGCTAAAGCCGTAGCTGCCTTTGGAAAAATAGATATTCTCATCAATAATGCAGGATTATCCCAGCGCTCTCTTGCCATAGAAACAGATATAGAAGTAGACAAGCGTTTAATGGATGTTGATTTTATAGGAACAGTGGCACTAACCAAAGCTGTTATCCCTTATATGATTCAAAATAAAGGAGGTCATATTGCGGTAGTCTCAAGTCTTATGGGGATATTCGGAGCGCCCATGCGTAGTGGCTATGCTGCGGCAAAGCATGCTCTTCATGGGTTCTTTGATGCTCTGCGTGCAGAATTGTACGCTCAAAATATTTTGATAACCATTATTTGTCCCGGATTTATACAAACCGATATTTCCATTCATGCGGTAACCGGTGACGGTTCATCTCAGGGAACGATGGATGATGCTACAATGAAAGGAATGCCTGTAGATATTTTTGCTAAAAAAATGCTGAACGCTATCGAAAAAAAGAAAAACCAGAAAGTCATTGGCGGCAAAGAAGTATTGGGCGTTTATCTGAAAAGGTTCTTCCCTGCCCTGCTGGCAAAAGTAATCAGGAAGGCAAAAGTAGTCTGAAAGGATTTCTATAAAGAATAAAATAAATAAGCTGTTGGTAATACTATAAAAACCACACGGGAAGTGTGGTTTTTATGAATATTAATTTGATGTATACCATTACTGAGGGACCTCTGCTTTTTCATAGATCAGACCTTCAGCTTTCAGTTCCTGCCAAAAACCCAGAGGGATCTGAGCGTGAAGTGCCTGTACGTTATTCTGCACCTGTTCAGGCTTACTGGCGCCCGGAATGATAGACACAAATTCTTCAGATGCCAATACAAAATGAAGGGCAGCATCTACAATATTGATCTTATATTTCTCTGCAATAGCCATAATTCTTGCCCTTTTTTGTTCCATTCCTTTCGGAATCACATCCTTATAATTATACCGCTCTTTTCCCGTAACATACCCTGAATTATATCCTGCTCCAGAAACCAATTGCACTCCTGCTTTTTTAACAGCAGGAAGAAGTCTGTCTACAGCATCTTCATGTTCCAATATAGAATATTGTGTGGCAGAGAGGCAAATGTCAGGGTCTGCAGATTCAATACAGTCCAGAATAGGTTCAATTTTGTTGACACCCATTCCCCAGGCTTTGATAACCCCTTCATTCCGAAGTTCTGAAAGCACTTTAAATGCTCCTTCCCTAGCCTGTTTCAGGAAATAAGGATAGCGGTCGCCTACCTGGTCTTCAGACAGATCATGAATATAGACGATGTCAATATGATCCAGACCCGTTCTTTGGAGACTTTCGTCAATAGATCGTTTTACAGCATCTGCTGTATAATTGTGCTCGAAATCATAGTTCAGAGGATTTTTCCACATTGTAGGCGGTACTTCAGATTCAGGAACCTGCCGGAAGAGTCTTCCTACTTTTGTTGAAAATATAAATTCATCGTGATCTTTATCTTTAAGAAAATCACCGAATCTTCTTTCGCTTTTGGTAAGGCCATACCACGGGGAAGTATCATAATATCTTATTCCGGAGTTCCAGGCTGTTTGAAGAATGTTATGGGCTTCTTCATCCGTAATGTTCTCAAAAGCAGTTCCTATAGCAACCCCTCCTATTCCTAATCTGTGTTTTTCTGTTAAAAGCAGCGTTTTCATATTGATAAATTTTATGGTGTTTTATATACGCTGCAAACATCATGCAGACCTAAAAAGAAAAGGCGGTAATAGTATTGTGTGCTTTTTCAGGCAGTTAAACAGGCTCTGAAAAATAAGATAAGAGGGTTTAATATTATGTTAAATATTTGTAATTGCCTCCTTTTGGTCTTGTAATTGAATGATTTAGGCTACACCATTTCAATATCACTTCATATGAAAAAGCACATTCTAATCGTAGGAGGAGGATTTGCGGGTATTAACCTTATCAAATCCCTCAGAAACGACAGCCGCTTCAGAATTACCCTGGTAGATAAAAACAATTATCACTTTTTTCCGCCATTGATCTATCAGGTAGCCACTTCTTTCATTGAAGCTTCCAACATCAGCTATCCTTTCCGGAAACTGTTTTCCAGTAATAAACATGTCAATTTTCATATGGGAAGCCTGCTGAAGATCAATGCTGAGGATAAAACCATAGAAACGGATACCGGAATTCTCAGCTATGATTATCTGGTATTGGCTTTGGGTACAGAATCCAATTTCTTCGGAATGGAAAATGTAAGAAAACATGCTCTTCCGATGAAGACTATAGAAGAAGCTCTTTACCTGAGAAATCATATCCTGTTAACCCTTGAAGAAGCAGCCCGCAATAAAGATATAAAACAGGCCGAAAAGCTTCAGAACATTGTTATTGCAGGGGGTGGCCCTACAGGAGTGGAACTGGCGGGAATGTTGGCGGAAATGGGGAAATATATTGCTCAAAAAGAATATCCGGAAATTAAATTAGGGCTTTCCAACCTATATCTGGTGGATGCTCTTCCTACCCTCCTTTCTCCTATGAGCGATATGGCTAAAAAAACAGCGTATGAAACCCTCAGAGAATTAGGAGTTAAGATCATCCTGAACGTATCTGTAAAAGATTATGTAGATTGTAAAGTTATCTTAAGCGACGGCAGAGCTATTGAAACAGAAACCCTGATCTGGACTTCCGGTGTAATAGGCCGTGAGGTTCCGGGCCTACCTGAAAAAAGCATTGGCAAAGGAAGAAGAATCCTTGTAGATGCCTATAATAAAGTAGAGGAAACCGACAATATATATGCCCTGGGAGATCTATGTCTGATGCTTTCTGAGAAAAAATATCCTAATGGGCATCCCCAGCTCGCTCAGGTAGCTATTCAGCAGGGAAAAAATCTGGCTGCCAATTTTAAACGGATTGAGGATGAGAAGGTGTTGGAACCTTTTCAGTATCATGACAAAGGAAGCATGGCAATTATCTCTAAATACAATGCAGTAGTGGATCTTCCCAAGCATTCTTTTAATGGATTTTTAGCTTGGCTTACCTGGCTTTTTATTCATATTATCCCTCTGATCGGTTTTAAGAATAAACTTCAGCTTGCTTTTGACTGGTTCCGTTTATTTATTACCAATAATCCTTCCATCAGACTGATTCTTTATCCGAAAAGAAATACTGAAAACGGATCTTCCTGAATTCAGTTGAAGAAGATTACTAACACTTAAACCCATTGATATGAAAAATCGTAGAAAACCTCCGTTTTTCGGAGAAACAGTTGTTATTACCGGAGCCTCAAGCGGGATTGGTAAAGCCACAGCAGAAGCTTTTGCTGAACAGGGTGCCGATCTTGTTTTGGCCGCCCGTAATGAAGAAGCTCTGAAAGAAACTGCTGAAATATGCAGAAGCCTGGGAGTAGCCGTTCTTGCTGTTCCTACTGATGTTTCTGTAGCAGAAGAAGTGGCTCATCTTGTGAATGAAGCGCTTCAGTTCAGTGGCAAAATTGATTATTGGGTGAATAATGCAGGTGTTCTGGCATTTGGAAAATTCGAAGAGATCCCGGTGGATGTTACCGATCAGATTATTAAGACCAATCTTTTGGGGTATATGCATTCGGCGCATGCAGTATTACCGGTTTTCAAACGCCAGAAAAAAGGAGTATTGCTCAATAATATTTCAATTGGCGGATGGATGCCGGCCCCTTACGGAACGGCTTATACCGCTTCAAAATATGGCATCAGGGGAATGACTGAAACCCTGCAGGGCGAAGTTTCTGATTTTCCGGATATTCATATCTGTGCGTTGTATCCGGGATTTCAGAAATCCTCAGGAATTGAACATGCTGCCAATTATTCAGGCATAAAACTCAGTACACCTCCTCCATCATTTGATCCCAGAAAGTTGGCTGCTTCTATTGTAAAAACAGCAAAGAATCCTCAGGAAGCATCTTATCCGGATTGGTCTTCCATAGTTTTTAAAGGTTTATA
Source organism: Chryseobacterium bernardetii (assembly GCF_003815975.1). Lineage (NCBI taxonomy): Bacteria > Pseudomonadati > Bacteroidota > Flavobacteriia > Flavobacteriales > Weeksellaceae > Chryseobacterium > Chryseobacterium bernardetii. The sequence goes on along the minus strand of NZ_CP033932.1, from coordinate 3,972,434 downwards.
TGAAATGTCTCCGGGATTAATCAGATATGTTTCTTCAGCAGTAATGCGGATGGTAATGAAAAAAGCGAATAAAGATCAGCGTTCGGGGGGAAATGTACTGGAACCTTCAAAAGGAAATATGGGAATTGACGGAAAATCGTTATTTTCTGTTTCTGCTAAGCCCCTGATATGGACTGCCGCCGGAATTTTAGGCATTGTTACTGTCAAATTTCTGTTTTCGGGAATTTCTAAAAGGGTTAATGAAGCTTAATTTAAAAAAATAGACCAGCTACAATGTTGAATCTTGTCAGAATTGTAGCTGTTTTTTTATGATTTTAAATGCTGTCTGAAGTAAAACGGATTAAGTATAAGATCAGTCATATATTCTATTTTGTTGTCCCTGGAAAACTTTTAAAATATCTTTTGGGAAAATTTTTATCAGATATTTCATAAATTTACAGAGCTGTTTCAAATTGAGACCCGCATTAAAATTCTTCCCAGGTGAAAATTCACAACAAAAAAAAGTACCTAAGCTTTCTAAAATTTAAAAGAGATTTCCAGAAATACGGACTGGAAAAAGCCCGTAGCTATGAGCTTATTCTGCACTGGCTGAATAACAGATTAAGCCGGAATCAGTTTCTTGTGCTTTCCGGAATTCTTGTAGGCTGTACTGCAGGATTGGCCGGGGTAATCCTGAAAACACTGGTGCATAACATCCACTATTTCATCACCAATAAAGTTCACTTTGAATATCAGATTCTTTTCTATATTGTTTTCCCATTTTTAGGAATTGTTCTTACTACTTTGATCGTTTTGACGCTATTTAAAGGACAGGACAGAAAAGGAATCGGTGCTATCCTCTACGAAATTGCCCAGAATTCGAGTATTGTAGCCTCGGTTAAAATGTATTCCCAGGTAATCCAGAGCGCAGTTACTGTCGGGCTGGGAGGATCTGCCGGACTGGAAAGTCCTATTGCAGTTACGGGTGCAGCCATAGGATCAAATTATGCGCAGACTTACAGACTGAATTATAAAGAACGTACGTTATTGCTTGCTGCAGGAGCTACTGCGGGAATTGCCTCTGCTTTCAATGCTCCTATTGCCGGGATTATGTTTGCTTTTGAAATCCTGCTGACCGGAGTGGTTTTTACCGATTTTATTCCATTAGTGGTTGCAGCAGTCTGCGGGAGTCTTTTATCCAGAATTCTGCTTCAGGAAGATGTCCTTTTCAGGTTTTATACCAGAGAAGCCTTTAATTATAAAAATGTACCGTACTATCTTATTCTTGGAATTGTAACTGGTTTATATGCCAGATATTTCGTTATTATTTCGCAAAAAGTAGAACATTTTATAAAAGGACTTCAGCTTTCTAAAATGCGTAAAGCCATGTTCGGAGGGGCGGTACTTTCCCTGCTTTGTGTATTGTTTCCACCTTTATTCGGAGAGGGATATGATACCGTGAAAGCTTTTACTAACGGAAATACCCATTCCATTATTGAAAACAGTCTTTTCAGATATTTTGAAATTGGAGAGTGGACGATTATCATATTTTTAGTGCTTGTCCTGTTATTAAAAGCTTTTGCCACATCTTTCACCATATTCAGTGGCGGGAATGGAGGAAATTTTGCTCCTTCCCTTTTTGCAGGCGGAACTTTAGGATATCTTTTTGCCCTGGTATGCCAGCACATAGGATTTACGGATGTTCCGGTAACAAATCTTGTATTGGTAGGAATGGCCGGAGCTATGAGTGGTGTTATGTATGCGCCGCTTACCGCCATATTCCTGATTGCGGAATCCAGTTTTGGTTATGATCTTTTTATTCCGCTGATGATTGTTTCCATTATATCTTATCTTATTGCCAAATGGTTCTCTCCAATCTCTCCGGAACTGAAATCTCTTGCCGATGAAGGAAAGATTTTTACCAATAAGCACGATAAAAACCTTCTTTTTGCTTTAAGAACAGATGATTTTATCGATAAATATTCACAGACGATTCAGGAAAATGCCTCTATTACAGATCTTTTCGAAATGGTAAAGAGCGGAGATAAGAATATTTTTGCGGTAGTGGATGATTCCAGAACATTAAAAGGGGTTCTGACGCTTGATGATATAAGGCCTTATCTTTTTAACAAAGAAATTGATGCTTCTCAGGCGGTAGTTCAGATTATGAAGGCTCCGCCGGCAGTACTTCATCCGGAAAATAAGCCGTTAGATATCCTCCAGACCTTTGATGATACGGGGGTATGGAATCTTCCGGTGGTGAATGAGAAAAACGGTTTTATAGGATTTATTTCCAAATCTTCTATTCTGATGAGCTATAGACAGTTACTGAAGGAATATTCGGATTAAATAATAACCATTCCGTAAAATCTAAAATTGTAATCAAACAGTTTAATAGTAACTTAAAATAACTTAAGTGTTAAAAAAACAAATCCGTTCAAATTAGTATTGAACGGATTTGTTTTATTTGATAAAGGGTTGAAATTAATGACTTACTTTATTGAGCAAATCAATATCTTCCTGATCTAAAATAAGCTTCGGTGCGTTGAAAAGTGTTTCAAGCTGTGAAGAACTTGTAGCACTTACAATAGGAGCCGTAACCAACGGATTGGACAATAACCAAGCTAAAGCTACTGTTCCCTGATTGCTGTGATGTTTTGCACTCACCTGATCTAATGCTTTTAGAACTTCCAGTCCCTTCGGATTTAAATATTTTCTTACGCCTTCTCCTCTTGCACTTTTAGCTAAATCTGCTTCATCACGGTATTTTCCTGTTAAGAATCCTGCAGCCAGTGACCAGTAGGGAAATACACTCAGGTTAAACTGTTCTGCCAAAGGAGCATAGTTTTTTTCAAAACCTTCTCTTTCCAATAAGTTATAATGAGGCTGTAAGGCAACATATTTAGGAAGGTTATTCTTTTCAGAAGCTTCAAAAGATGCTTTTAAGCGTTCAGGAGAAAGATTGGATGCTGCAATATAACGTACTTTTCCGGCTTTAATGATTTCGTCATACGCTGATAATGTTTCCTCTACCGGGGTTATATTATCATCAAAATGGGTATAATAAAGATCAATATGATCGGTCTGAAGCCTTTGCAGCGATTCATCTACTGATTTCAGGATATGCTTTTTGCTGATATCATAGCCATGCTCTTTGGTTTCGGAACCTACTTTGGTTGCCAGAACAATATCCTTACGGTTATTGCGGCTTTTCATCCATTTTCCTATGATCTCTTCAGACTGGCCTCCTTTTCCATTTACCCACCATGAATAAGTGTCTGCTGTATCTATAAAGTTGAATCCGGCTTGTGTAAACTGATCCAGTATGTCAAATGACTGTTTTTCATCCAGTGTCCACCCAAAGACATTTCCTCCGAAATTAACAGGAGCTACTTCCAAATCAGTGTTTTTAATCTTTCTTTTTTCCATAAAAATAATTTTACTAACTGATATCTAAGGTAAGGAATATTGTACTGTATGGCTATTCAAAATAACCATACGATGTATAGTTATTATAAATGGAAAGCCAATAGCTTTTACATAATGTGTAACAGCCATATTATTTATCATTCCGTAGGACTTTTACTTTGTTATTTGAATATAACGGTTAGGATTCCTACGGAATGATAATTAGAAGCTACATTCGCAAAATCTTCAGAAAAATCTATTACTTTTCAACTTGAGGAATTTCAATGGTGTTCAGCATCAGCTTATATTCCTGTAACTGATTATTAATTGTTGATAATCCCTGTTTGAAGAATGAAGATGTAGCAAAAAGCTGTTGATAATACTCTATTCCCTCCAGCATATTTTTTCTGAAGGTATTCCATTTCTTTGTTTGGGCATTTGTAATCTGTTGGGTTGTTGCTGCTATTTCTTTTTTCAGGTAATCAACATACATTTTCAGCTCGTTGATGAACATATTCGGACGGTTGTTATCGGGCAGAATATTGGTATTGCCATAAATATGCTTTACCATTTCCGAAAGAGAAACTTCCTTGTCAAAAAAAGCGATATTCGGCCCCGGGCAGATGACAACACCCTGCTTTTCTCCTTTAATTTCCATTCCCTGTTCCATATAGGCAGAATTGACAAGTCCAACGCAAAGGCAGGCTTTATCTGTAATTTCAGCTTTTCTTCTGTCAAATTCTTCTGTCGACAGTGTTTCTTTTTGGGTATAAAGTTCGTTCAGCTTAATATCCTGATATTTTCTGGAGGCTGTACACATCCCTTCCGGAGAATATTCTTTGCTTAATGCCAGTAGCTTTTTTGGACATGAACTTCCATACCTTCCTTTGGCTTCCTTTTGATTCTTCAACAGCTCATTAGAAGTTCCTTTTATGGTATTGAAAGGCACTCCCAAAGGGGAAATCTGGCTTAGATAAAAGTCTTTTTCTTTAGCTTTCAGAAGCAGATTCCGGGTTTCAGTATCTACGGAAGTGGCTTCAGGAACCAGTAAAAAAGGAGATCCCCATCCCACGCTGTCTACATTATAGGTATTTAATAAAAAATCATGCTCTTCAGAGGTGCCTACTCCTCCCTGTACGGTAATTTTCATTTCCAGAGGTTTGGACAGAACTGTTTTCCCTTTTTGTTCCAATGCACTGTTCATTAAAGTATAGGCAGACTGTATCAGCTCGTTCTTTTTCTGCCTGAATTCTTCCATGATAGGTCCCAATAGCATTCCTTCTGTAGCAAATGCATGACCGCCGCAATTCAATCCGGATTCTATTCTGTATTCCGAAACCCATAATCCTTTTTTAGCCAGATAATTTCCCTGGATCATTGCAGAACGGAAATCACTCACTTTAAGAATGATTTTCTTTTTCAGATATCCGTTTTCATCAGGATAAAAATCATCGAACTCCTCTATATAACTGTATAAACGAGGATTCATCCCTGCAGAAAGTACCATAGAGGAAGATAGTTTACTTTTTGCAAACCCGCGCAGTGAAGCATGCGCATCGTTATACATCACAGGAAGCTGTTCATTCTTTTTATAATTGTCTTTATCAACTTTTGTCATGATATTGACATCTATACTTCCCGGTAACAGGTTGGTTTCTATGAAGTTTTTGATTGCATCACTCCAGTTATCTGTTTGAGCAATAATGTTCTGAAGACTGTTTTTCAGGTCTGAAGTGTTGGGCAGCATGGCCACAAAATCTTTCAGAGCCTCTTTATTCTTACTGATTTCCTGTTTGAAAGATTCGAATTTTTCATTCACGATATCATCTACCATGTCCAGATAAGCAGTAATTCTTTTGGCTCTGTAATCTTCTGTTTTTGTTGATATTCCTGAATAATTTAAATTAAACTTCTGGTTGTAAAAGTTTTTCATTTTTTCCAGGATTTCATCATCAATGATGGAGATCACAGAAGAAATTCCATATTGTGCAACGCGGATTGGGCTGTCTATGGTATAAGCCAGTCCCATCACAGGAATATGGAAATTGTGTAACGGTTTAGTTGTCATTATGTTTCAATAAAAGTTTTACTTAATGCAACTAAAAATTCTTTCAACTAATTCACTGCCTAAAAATATTATTTTTTAATTAATTATGCATTAAATAATATCTTTAATATTAAAAATATGCTAAAAGTCATTTATAGGAGTTATTTGAATTTGTAGGATTACTTTTAAATAATTGAAAATTTAACATGTACTTTACAATCTAAAAAAAGTCTGCGAAATCAACAAGATCCGCGAGAGTTTATACCCTGTATAATAAAAAAGGTTTTATTTACCTTCAGTAAACAAAACCTTTAAAAATTATTAATGATAAGCAATTATTCCGCTTTATTTTTCAACATCATCAGGAGGCTGTAAGCTCCTTTCTGCACAATCTTTTTATCTTTTAAGAAGTCTGCTTTCAGAATTTCTGTAAACTGATCATCTGAAATTCCGGTAACCACAGGAATCATTTTATAGTTTGATTTTCCAAGGTCTTCAAAAACATAATTTTTGTTTTCAAAAGAAATTACGGCATCATTCGGAAGCCCTTGCGTATACCGGTTGCTGATATTCACTTCTGCATTCACGTACATTCCTTTTACGAATTCTGAGTTAACAGATGATAGTTTAGCAATAGCTGTTGCAGAGCCACCTGTTTCAATATTTGGAACTACACTAACAATTCTGGCACTGGACTTTATATCAGGCTTCTGATTATTGTAAACCAGAATTTCCCGTCCTACTTTTATATCATTAATATCATTTTCAAAGACCTTTAATTCTAAAAGTAACCCTGCCGGATTAATCAATTCAAATAATGTATCTGCCGGATTAATATACTGTCCGTTATTTACCATAATCTTACTTACAAAACCACTGAATGGGGCATACACATTAATTCTGCTTCTGATATTTCCTGTGTTTAAGCTTTTGGCACTGATGCCAATGATCTGTAATTTTTCTTCAAGCCCTCTCAATGTGGCATTTAAGGTTGAATAATCTGCCTGAGCGGTTTGAAGGGTTTTATCACTGCTTGCCTTGCTGGCATTAAGGTCTTTCTGACGGTTAAAGTTCAGCCTTGCAGCTTCAAGCTGTGCTTTGGTTACCAGATAATCCTGCTGAAGCTGGATGAATTGCGGGTCTTCTACTACAGCTAATACCTGACCTTTAGTGAAATGACTTCCATTCATCACATTGATAGATTTGATATGTCCGCCCATAATACTTGAAACGGAGCTGATATGGGATGGTGCAATCTCTGCTTTTCCATTCAGGCGGACCAGCTTTTCCATATTTCTGTCCTGGATGGATGTAGTGGTAATGCCTACAGACTGAATCTGCTGATTCGTCAGATGAACAGTATTTTCAGTTCCTTTAGCAAATTTTGTGTTTTCATATACGGTTTTTTCCTCTTCTTTTTTGCCTGTGCATGATGATAAAGCCAATATTAAAGCCAGACTGTATATTGATATTATTTTGAATTGCATGATTCTGTTATTTTGAAATTAAGAAATTAAGCTCTGCTCCTATCTGATTCAGCCTTTCAAGGCTGTCGATATAATCTGCTTTTGTTTTTACAGCCTGATTGACCAGTATTACCCAGTTCAGATAATCAATTTCTCCTACATCCATTTGTTTTTGGGCCGCTTTTAGGATGGTTTCAGATTTTGGGAGCTGTTTCTGTTTATAATTTTCAATGATTTTCTGCTGATTCATATAATTGCTCAGCTGTTGCACTAACCTGTTTCTCAGTTCAATTTCTTTTCTCTGGTATTGATTTTCAGAAATGGCAATTTTAGCTTCTGCGGCTTTTGCCAACGCTCTTTGTCCTTTGGTAAACAACGGAATTCCTACACCCACCTGAACTGAATTAAAGCGGTTGTTATTAATGTTTTTCATACTCTGATTGGTGTATCCGATAAGAAGTTCAGGCAGCAGTCTGCTTTTTTCAAGTTGTACTTCAGCCTCTCCTATTTTAATCTGCTGTTGCAGATACTGAAGCTCGGGATGCTTTTTTACCATTTCCTCCGAAACCTGAAGTCCGATATTCATTGTTGGCTGATCTGCAATGGGCTGATAAGCTGTTTCCGACTGAAGAAGCAGCTGGAGCTGCAATTTTGTAATATTCAGATCATTTTCAAGGGTATTCAACTGTACTTTTATCTGTTCTTTTTGAATTTCAGCAGTAGATTCTTCTAAGATATTGGCTTCTCCTTTTTTTAATCTTAAGCCGGCTTTATCAGCAAAGTTGGTGTACAGTTTACTGATGTATTCCAGCACTTTTTTCTTTTCCTGAAGCACCAGGATTCTGTAAAAAACATCACTGACCTCTTTGGTAAGCTGAGCTTTTGTAAGGTTCTGATTGATAACGCTTGCCGTCCATTCCGCATCCAGCATCTGTTTTCTCTTTGAATAAACGGTTGGAAAACTAAACCTTTGAGAAATTCCGAATGAATTATCCGTTTCTTCACCTTGAATCTGCCCGAATGCTCCTGTTATTTCCAGTTGGGGAAGATTAAGGTAACTGGCTTTTAATTTTTCCTGATAGTCAGAGATTAATTTTGAGTTTTTAAGTGTTCCGTTTTGTTGATAGGCTCTTTCAAGTGCCTGTTCAAAGGTGATATTTTCCTGAGCCTGGAAGCTTCCGAAAGAGATCATCAGTAAGAAAGCAGACCGTTTTTTATAGTTTATTTTTTTGGAGAATTTCATTTTATCTTTATTAATTTGTTCAAATAAGACGTAAAGAATTGGGAGTACAAACAGGGTTAAAAGTGTTGCAAGCATCAGCCCGCCAATCACTACTGTGGCTAGCGGTCTCTGTACTTCAGCTCCTGCTCCGTTACTGATCGCCATTGGAAGGAATCCTAATGAAGCTACAAAAGCAGTCATCAGGACCGGACGAAGCCTGATTCTTGTTCCCATTAATACAATTCTGCTGGTGTTGTTTATTCCGTTGTTTTTCAATCTGTTAAATTCTGATATCAAAACAATTCCGTTAAGTACAGCCACTCCAAATAATGCAATGAATCCAACCCCTGCACTGATGCTGAAGGGCATTCCTCTTAAAGCAAGGAAATATACACCGCCAATGGCTGATAATGGTATTGCTGTATAAATTAATAAGCTGTGTTTTACAGATCCAAATGCAAAGAATAGCAGTAAGAAAATCATCACCAGGGAAATAGGAACGGCAATGCCTAATCTTGCTTTAGCCTCATTTAGGTTTTCAAAAGTTCCTCCATAGGCAATGGTATATCCCGGTGAGAATTTAAGGTTTTTCCCTACTTTTTGCTGCAGTTCTTCCACAATGCTCTGAACATCCCTTTCTCTGGCATTAAATCCTATGATGATCCTTCTTTTGGTGTCTTCTCTCTGGATCTGGTTAGGGCTGTCTTTAAGTTCTACTTTTGCCAGCTGGGATAATGGGATCTGCTCTCCTGAAGCAGTAGGTACCAACAGATTCTGAATGCTGGTAATATCTTTTTTATAATCATTATCCATACGGACAACAATGTCAAATTTTTTCTCTCCTTCGTATAAAGCTCCTGCCGTCTGCCCGGCAAAAGCCATATTAATCACTCTGTTGATCTCTCCCACAGAAATATTGTATCTTGATAATTCTGAGCGGTTGTAATCAATAACAACCTGTGGAGCTCCTTCAACAGGCTCTATATAAAGGTCCTGTGCTCCTTTTACCGTATTGATGATGCTTCCAAGCTTTTTGGCATAGGTAGTGAGGCTGTCAAGGTCTTCCCCATAAATTTTACAGACCACATCCTGCCTTGCCCCGGTCATCAGTTCATTAAAACGCATCTGTACCGGGAACTGGAAGCTGGTAGTTAACCCGGGAATGACGCTTAATGCCTTGCTCATCTTTTCAGAGAGTTCAGGGAATGATTTTGCAGAGGTCCATTCTTTTTTAGGTTTTAAAACAATAATCATATCACCAGCATCCATTGGCATAGGTTCTGTCGGGATCTCGGCACTTCCGATCTTTACAACGATCTTCTGAACCTCGGGAAACTGCTTCAACAAGATACCCGAAGCCTGTGTGGTTACCTTTTTGGTCTCATTGATATTACTTCCCTGAAGAATTCTCATTTCAACTGCGAAATCCCCCTCTTCCAGAGATGGAATAAACTCTCCACCCATTCTTGATAGAGTGAAAACAGCTCCTGCAAAAAGAATAAGAACACCCAAAATGATTGTTTTTCTGTATTTCAGAGCTTTTATCAGGAATTTCTGATGTCCTGTTTCCACTTTGGCCATTACCCTGTCGGAAATATTGTCTTTTTCTTTTTTCTTTCTGCTTAATACCAGTGAACTCATCATAGGAATATAGGTAAGGGAAAGGATAAATGCTCCAATTAATGCAAAAGCTACTGTTTGAGCCATAGGTTTGAACATTTTTCCTTCAATCCCCTGCAGGGTAAAGATCGGAAGGTATACGATAAGGATAATGATCTGCCCAAATACCGCACTGTTAACCATTTTGGTAGCAGAACTGGATACCTGGCCATCCATTTCTTTTTTGCTGAGCATGTTGTCCTTTCCAAAATGTTTTTTATGAGCCAGCTGATGCAGAACAGCTTCCACAATGATAACGGCACCATCTACAATAAGGCCGAAGTCCAAGGCTCCAAGGCTCATCAGGTTACCTCCAACGCCGAAGATATTCATCATAATAATGGCAAACAGCATGGCTAAAGGAATTACAGAGGCTACCAATAACCCAGCTCTAAAGTTTCCAAGGAATACAACCAGGATGAAAACTACGATCAATGCACCTTCCATAAGGTTAGTTTTTACCGTACTGATGGTATTGTTCACCATTTTAGCACGATCCAGGAAAGGTTCAATTACAACACCTTCCGGTAAAGATTCCTGGATCTTCTCAAGCCTTTGCTTAATGTTACCTATAACTTCGTTGGCATTTTCTCCTTTAAGCATCAGTACAATGGCTCCGGATACCTCTCCCGAATCATTATAGGTCATGGCACCATACCTTGTTGCATATCCGATCTTTACAGAAGCTACATCTTTAATGCGAACCGGGATGCCTTCTCTGGTTTTAGCTACCTGAATATTCCCTATATCTTCTTTGGTTCCCAAAAGTCCTTCACTCCGGATAAAAAGAACCGTTTCTTTCTTTTCAATATAGGCCCCTCCGGTATTCTGGTTATTACTTTCCAATGCAGAAAATACATCGTTGATATTGATATTAAAGGCCTGAAGTTTATTGGGGTTGATAGCAATCTCATACTGCTTCAGTTTTCCTCCGAAACTGCTGACGTCTGCCACTCCTTTGGTTCCGAGCAATTGTCGTCTGACTACCCAGTCCTGAATAGTTCTCAGTTCCGTTTCGTCATATACGTTTTCATAGCCTTTCTTGGCTCTCACCACGTATTGGAAGATTTCTCCCAACCCGGTTGAAATAGGTCCCAGTTCAGGCTTCCCAATTCCAGCGGGAATATTGTCCTGAACGAGCTGCAATCGCTCCTGAACCTGTTGGCGGGCCCAATACACATCGGTATCATCGTCAAAAACAACAGTTACCAGTGATAACCCAAATCTTGAAAGACTTCGGAGTTCGGTGATTCCGCTGATGTTGCTGGTTGCCTGCTCAATGGGAAATGTTACGAGACGCTCTATATCTGCAGCTCCGTAAGAAGGTGCGGTGGTAATAATCTGTACCTGGTTATTGGTGATATCAGGCTGAGCATCAATGGGTAATCTGGTGGTTTCATATACTCCGAAAAGGACTAATCCTATAGTGAACAGAGCAATGATGAGTTTATTCTTTACAGAAAACTCAATAATTTTGTTTAACATGAAAAATTATTAATGGCTAATCTGTAGTATGCTTATTCCGGAAGTTTACAAAAGAAGAAAATCAAAGATTTTCATAGATCTATTGAATAAACAGGCAGAATGATATTATACTGCAGATTTGATTGATAAGTAATAAGAATCTGTTGTTTCAAGTAAAACTTAAAACATTAATTTTTAATTTAAATCCGTTAAGAAAGCCGTGGAGGCTGGAAAATACTGGAAAGGTAAAGGTCTGAGAAATCTTTTTCCTTGTAAATACTGTTTTTTTGAGGAATTCGGACTTCCTTAGGTTTTTTGATCTCAAAGGTATAATCAGGAAGCTGAGCATGTACAGTAAGTACGATAGGTGGATTGATAAATGGTAGCTCTTGGTCCAGATCCCAGTCAGCATCTTTTTTATGGTTATCATAATGTTCCATAACGAACTCTGAAAGATTTCCTTCATATTCCATAAAATGTTCGATAAACATAGGCACCTTCAATACTTCCCCCATATTGGTGGTAGCCAGCACATACATCATTGAACATATTATGGAGAACCATTTTAACATTCCTGCAAATATAAGGCTTAAATTTTTCCTGAGAAAAATGTAAAAGATTAATTTTTGTTTAATAAAGAGGTTTTTTGACCGTTTTATACAATATCTCAAAGCTTAGATTTAAGCCTGCTCAAGGTTTCCTGGGAAATATTAAGATAAGAAGCCACCATTTTATTGGAGAGTCTGCGGACAATCATAGGATTTTCTTTCAGTAGCTGACGGTATTTTTCCAATGCATCCTGAACAAGAAAAGACATCAGCCGTTTAGTATTGGTTATATAAGCTATTTCCAGGTAAATTCTGTAGAATTTTTCCCATTTTGGTACAATGTCCAGCAGGTGGTAAAAGTCTTTGTGAGTAATATAATAGATTTCAGTGTCTTCCACAGCCTGAATGAACTCTTCGGATGGCTCGGAAGTGATAAAGCTTACCAATGCCGTTGCAAACTGATTTTCAAAAGCAAAATAACGGGTAGATTCTTGCCCGTCTTTATTGATGAAGAATATTCTTAGGCAGCCTTTAGCCACAAAAAAAGTCTTTTGGCTGAATTGTCCGTTAGTGAGCAGCAGTTCATTCTTTTTTAATGCAATAGGCTTAAAATAAGACAGAATAGTTTCCATCTCGTTATCTGTTACCGATATTTTATCTTTAATATATAAAACCAGTTGTTCTTGCATGTATTTGAGCTAATCATCAGCAAATGTAGTGATAAATGCTCTGTTTTTGCCTGTTTGTTTTACGTAGATAAAATAAGTATTGCTCAGTCGAAATCTAAAAATCCGTTGGTAAGCTGTCTCCACTGAATTTTAGCGATTCCCATCATTCCTCCTATGGCTACTGCTAAATTTCGTATAATATCAATGAAGTTGGCATTAAGGTTTGGAGATTCATTCCTGCCGTATACAGCTGCCTTTAAATGAGTGGAATACCTCTGGATCACAAAAGAAGAAGTGGCTTTAGAACTGTAAAAATGGGCAATATGACTGCTTTTATCAGTAGGATTCCTGGAAGGTCTGCAGGTCATTACAATACTTTCCGAATGGCTATCTTCATAATAGCAGATATCAACCACTTCTACCCAATCATACCCTTTGGCTTCTGTTTCTCCGGGACCGGGAATGTTAATCCTGACAAAGTCTCCTTTTTGTGGATCCCGCTCAACCGGACTGCCATTGGATGAATAGAGTTTAAAATCTGCAAACGCTTCTCCGCAATAGCTCTTCCATTGATTGACTGAGAAAAACCGCTTTTTTAAGGCCTCATATTTTAGCGGAATTAATGCCTTTTCAAACTTCACATATGTTTCTGTGTCATGGAATCCCCCTGATTTTTGTTCTGGAACTCCTTTAATCTGTTTTGGCTTCATCTCTTTTTGACCAAATTAAAATAATTTATTCACTTTTTTTTATGACCCGGATCACGTTTTTACTTTTCATTGTAAAGATTCTGTCTTTTTTGATGGTCAGTTCAAATGAGTGGTATTTTGCTTTTAGATTATCGATTATCTTGATGTTATATTGAGTCCAGAGTTTTTTTTGTAAAAACTGCTTTATAGATGAATTGTGGTTTGGTGGAGTTATTTGTATGATGGGATTATGTTTCAAAATGTTAAGGAAAATCAGAATATTTTAATGAATGATGATTTTTATCTAAAATCAATATTTTTTAAAAAAAATACACATACGATGTATTGCATAATATAAATTTTGCTTATATTTGTGAATCGAAATAATTTTTTTTCATCATTTGTGTTTTTTTAAGGTCTCCACACTTGGAGGCCTTTTTGCTTTAATTAAGTATATAGTTAAGAATTTCCTATTAATGTGATAAATGATAAAAAAGAGAATTATTCTTTACAATAGAAGATATAAGTGCTTTTATATAGCCGGATATAATTATTTTTAATGTTAATAAATCCCTTTTACTGTTCCTAGGTTAATGTTTTTCATAAAATCTGTCGGTCTGAAATGCATTACAGACTGGAAACTTCTGGTGTATGCCTGTACACTCTTATACCCTACTTTAAAAGCTGTTTCTGAAATCGTAAAACTTTCTGAGCTTAAAAGTTCAAGGCTTTTAATAATACGGAGCATCTGTTGGTATTTGCTTACTGTGAGACCTGTCTCTTTTTTGAATATTCTTTCCAGGCTCCGGGAAGAAACCAGGGCAAGTTCACTTAGGCTTTCTATTTTTATTGCTGTATTATAATGACCATGAAGGTATTCAATTACTTTTTCCAGGCGTTTATCTTTTGGCAGACAGATGTGTAACTTCAGAGAATGTTCTACAAAGTGAGGAAGTTCATTAAAAAGTGCTTTTAAGAATACCATTTCATCTGTATTTTTTTCCTTTAATTTAGACCACTTTTCAGCATACTTTATCATTTCCCTCAATACCGGAGGAACAGAAAATACAATTACCTCATCATAAAAGGAATTGTGTCTGTCTGTATCGGCAAACATAATCATCAGCTTGATCTTTTCAGAATGGGAGTTGGTCTTATGTATGGCATTTGACGGGATCCAGGCTGCGTGATTTTGAGGAAGAAGATAAATTCTTTCCTCAATCGTGATATACTGAAAGCCGCTTTCTACAAAGACCAATTGACCTTTTTTATGCTGATGGAGAACATTGTCATGAACCCAGTTTTCTTCAAACCATACAAAATAAGGCTTTTTAAGTTCATCTATTTTGATACTGTCGTTAGCATTCATGTCGTTTCAGGTTAAAACTTTGGCAAAATTAAACAAAATTACTATGTTAATTTTGTGCAAAAAGTTTTACTATGATGAAGAACGAAGTAAGAAAGAATGTTTCTTATGGTTTAATGATCCTGAATGTGTTGGTGGTAATACTGATCTCCAGTAATCTTCGATCGCCTATTGTTGCTGTGTCTCCGGTACTTGGGGATGTGAGGGATGCTTTGAAGCTGGATAATTTCCAGGTGAGTCTTTTAACTTCTATTCCACTTTTTATGTTTGCAGTGTGTTCCGTTTTGGTGAGCCGTTTTTCCAATAAGTTCGGGATCAGTAAACTGCTGATGTATTCTCTTATTATTCTGAGCTTTGGCCTGTTCCTGAGAATCTCAGGCTCTCTTTGGCTGTTGTTTGCAGGTTCGGTATTTATTGGTTTGGGAATCTGTATCGGAAATGTGGTGACTCCCGGATATGTTAAAAATAATTTTCCGAAGCAGATTGGTTTAATGACCGGAATTTTTGCTGTTTCTATGAATCTTACGGCTGCTCTGGCTTCAGGTTTCAGTGTTAGAATCGGAGAATGGACAGGATTCGGATGGAGAGGTTCTCTTGGGATCTGGCTGGTGATTGCTGCTTTAGGTTTTGTGGTGCTGATTCTTGAAATGCTGTTTAACAGAAAGAATTCTGAACAGCCTAAAACAGCTTTGGGAACTTCTGATTTTAATATGTTTAAATCTTCCCAAGCCTGGAATATCAGTATTTTTATGGGGTTACAGTCTTTGTTTTATTATTGTATGGTGACATGGCTGCCTTCATTTCTCACAGATTATAACATGTCTGGTGAAAGTTCGGGATGGGTACTTTTTGTGATTCAGGTTACAATGATTCCGGTAACATTCTGCTGCCCGATTATTGCCAGTAAAATGAAAGATCAGAGAATAATGATTCTGTTTATCTGTACACTGATGTTTGGAAGCACCATGATGTTTGTATTTCTGAAATCTCAATGGATCTATGTAAATGCTGTTATTATAGGGCTTTCTAACGGATTATCATTTAGCCTGTCTATCCTGTTTTTCTCTACAAGAACCCAAAGCAGTATCAATGCAGTTAAGATTTCCGGAATGGCGCAGTCTGTAGGTTACCTGATCGCAGCATTCGGACCTCCGGTATTTGGAAAGCTGCATGACTGGGATATTTCCTGGAATACTTCATTTTACTTTCTGAGTGTTGCCGTATTAATAATGCTATATTTCGGACTGAGAGCTGCCAGGAATAAATATGTAGAAGATTAGGATTAGATTCAAACAAACCTTATAGGCTTTCGGAATCTATAAGGTTTGTCTGTAAAAAAAGATACCTAATCTTTAAACTGATCCAAAACTTCCAGAATATTTTGATATACTGTGTTTAATTCTTCAGAAGATATACAATACGGAGGTACCAGATAAAGAATGTTTCCTAAAGGCCGCATGATAATTCCTCGCTGTAAAAACTCATTATAGAGCTTTTTCCCAATTTCATTAAAATATGATGTTCCCTGTCCGGTTTGAAAGTCAAAAGCCAGAATAGTTCCTATCTGACGCGCGTTTTCAACTTTTGGATGTGAAGTCAGTATTTTGATAAACTCTGAATGTTGCTGAGAAATACGTTTGATATTCATTTGGGTTTCTTTTTGAAGTAATAATTCCATGCTGGCTAATGCTGCGGTACAGGCTAATGGATTAGCGGTAAAGGAATGTCCGTGGAATAAAGTTTTATATTTGTCATCAGACCAAAACGCGTCATAAACCGTTTGGGAACATGTTGTAATTCCCATAGGCATGGTTCCGCCTGTAAGTCCTTTAGAAAAGCACATAATATCCGGCTTTTCGGTAAGATAATGGGCCGCGAAGAGTTTTCCGGTTCTTCCAAAGCCTGTAAAAACCTCATCCTGAATCATCAGGATTTCCTGTTCTCTGCAGAATTTCATCAGGTTATTAAGGTCTTCAGCATTATACATCAACATGCCTGCTGCACCCTGAATTAATGGCTCGTAAATGAAACAGGCCACTTCATCGGCGATCTCTTTAATCTGAGACTGTAAACTCTTTAGGTTTTCTGCATTGGGAGTATCAATAAAAACCACTTCAAACAGTCTGCTTTCAAAAGGTCTGGTCCAATAGCTTTTTCCGCTTACAGACATAGCTCCAAAGGTATCGCCGTGGTATGCATTTTTAAAAGCAAGGATTTTTGTTTTTTCTTTTCCCTGATTGTGTGCATATTGAATACACATTTTTAAAGCAACTTCCACCGCAGTAGAACCATTATCAGAATAGAAAACCTTGTTCTGATTGTCAGGCAGAAGTTGTAGTAAATTCTCTGAAAGCTGTGTAGCTGGTTCATGGGTGAATCCTGCAAAAATAACCTGTTCCAGCGTATTAAGCTGTTCAAATATCCGTTGGGCGATATAAGGATGTGAATGGCCATGCAGGGTTACCCACCAGGATGAAACAACATCCATATATTTTTTACCTTCATTATCATAAAGATAAAGCCCTTGTCCTTTAACAATTGGGATAATTTCATCAGCCGTTTTCATCTGGGTGTAAGGATGCCAGTTGACGGCTTTATCTCTTTGTTGAAGGCTTATTTGTGTTACTGTATCCATATATTGGAGTATTGATGATTTTAAAGTTACTGTTGAATTTTTCGGTTTAACGCAGCGTTCGTAAAGGCATTTCATTCAGCCAGATTTTGTCAGATATGCTTTTTTTGCCGAATGCAATGCCAATATGCAGTTTCATTATGTATCGCTGCGGTCTTAACGTTATAAAATTCAAGATGCTCAATGTTAAAATTCAGAAACTCATCTTTTTAATTTTTAACAATAGGTTTCTTTTTTCACCATGGGTTTTAATCCTAGGGTCTGCAGCATTTGCATATCTTCGGAAACACCCGGATTAGGTGTTACCAGTAATGTTTCTCTTTCACCGGTAAAGATAGAGTTGGCGCCGGCCATAAAACACCATGCCTGTTCTGTTTCAGTCATTTCTATACGGCCAGCACTTAGTCTTACCATAGATGATGGCATTACGACTCTTGCAGTAGCGATCATTCTTACCATTTCCCATGGATCTACTTTCTCGTTATTTTCCAATGGAGTTCCTTCTACCCTTGCCAATGCGTTAATTGGTACAGATTCCGGATGCTTAGGCATTGTAGCTAATGTTAAGAGCATGGAAATTCTGTCTCTGTGGGTTTCTCCAAGCCCGATAATTCCACCGGAACATACTGTAATGCCTGCTTTTCGGACGTTGTTAATAGTATTGATCCTGTTGTCAAAAGTTCTGGTGGATATGATTTCTTCATAATATTGCTCTGAAGTATCGAGGTTGTGGTTGTAAGCATATAATCCTGCCTCCTGAAGTCTTATAGCCTGCTCTTCGGTAAGCATTCCCAGGGTGCAGCATACTTCCATGCCAAGGTCGTTCACTCCTTTTACCATATCGATGACCCTGTCAAAATCGCGGTTGTTTCTAACCTCACGCCATGCTGCTGCCATGCAGAATCGGGATGATCCATTATCTTTTGCCTTTTGAGCATGGGCAATCACAGTTTCAGTGGGTAACAGAGCCTGTACTTTGATATTGGTATGATAACGTGCAGCCTGCCCGCAGTATGAGCAATCCTCCGGGCAGCCTCCGGTTTTAATGGATAATAAAGTTGAAATCTGTATCTCGGATGGATCATGCCATTCGCGGTGTACAGTGGCTGCCTTATAAATAAGTTCCATGAGTGGTAAATGATAAATTTCCTCTATTTCTTCTTTGGTCCAGTTGTTTCTGATGCTTGTTGTTTTATCCATTATCATAATTTTGTTATTGTTAATTGTTTTGTAATAGCTGTGATGTGTTCTTTATCCAAACTTTTTATTTCGGGTATTTTGATAATTTTTGTTTCTTTTGTAATGAAGTTTAAGATCACCCTTTCGGTATCTTCGGGAAACTCACCGTTGAAGATTAGGTAATCCAGTGTAATATTTCTTTGCTGTAAGGCTGATATTGATAATAAAGTATGGTTAATACAGCCTAGATAGTTTCTCACTACAAGTGCAGCAGAAAGTTGTAGCTTTTTAATCAGGTCAATCATAAAAATATCATCTGAAAGCGGTACCATAAGGCCTCCTGCTCCTTCTACGATCAGTGTATTCTGAGTTTCCGGGAGTTGAAAATCATCAAGACGGATCTGTATGTTTTGAGCCCTTGCGGATTGATGGGGGGATGCGGCCAATTGGAGACGGTATGTTTCAGGATGGCAGAACGTATGGTCAGTCCAGGTTTCGATTTTATTCGTGTCTGTATAATGCAGGTCTCCTGACTGTATCGGTTTCCAGTAATCTGCTTTAAAATATTGTACTAAAATGGCGGAACAGACTGTTTTTCCAATTTCAGTTCCTATTCCTGTTATAAATAATTTCATACGGTATATTGAGTTAAGTCATGTGAAGGTCTAAGGCTCCATTTTCTGCGTTGTTATTTTTAAATGAAATCTTTAATTATTTCTGTAAGCCTGATAATCTCCTTTTCTGTATTAAAGCTGTGGAGGCATATCCGGAGTCTTTCGGTTCCTTCTTTTACGGTTGGGCTGTAGATGGCATAAGTTAAAAATCCTTCCTGTGATAAGGTATCCTGTAAAAATTGTAATTTCTGATTGTCTGGAATGATAATCGCCTGCACCGGACTGCCTTCCCAGGATGGAGACCGAAGTTCCCGGCTTCGGAATATTTTTATATTTTCCTGAAGCTGTATGGATAATTCTTTATGATCTTCCAGAAAATCGTAACCTGCTTTGATGCTCATCCATTGAAAGCTTTGGGCGGAAGTGGTATAAATAAATGGAGAAGCAAAATTGACCAGATAAGATTTTATAATATCATTGCACAATATTGCTGCACCATGAGAGCCTAAAGCCTTGCCATAAGTGATTACATTAGCTGTTACCTTATCCTGTAAACCGTATTGACTCACCAAACCATTTCCAAAAACACCGAATGCGTGGGCTTCATCTACTATTAAATATGATTCATACTGCTTGGCCAGATCTGCAATCTCACGAATCGGAGCAAGATCACCTTCCATAGAATAAAGACTTTCTATAGCAATATAACAATGTCCTTTCTGTCTTTTTAAAATACTTTCCAGACCTTCAATATCATTATGCCTGAACTTTAATTTTCTGGCATTTGACATTTTACAGGCATCATGTACGGAACGATGAATCTGTTCATCTGCAATAATTGTATCATGACGGTCCGGAAGTGTGGAGAACAAGGCTAAATTGGCATTATAACCTGATGGAAACAGTAATGCAGAAGAAAACTGATGTTTTTCCGCAATAAAATCCTCTGTAGAATCTGCGATCTGACTGTTTCCGCTGATCAGCCTTGAACCTGTGCTTCCGGAAAGCCATTGAGGGTTCTTATTAATCTTCTCCAGCATTATTGTTTGAAGTTTTTTATTTCCTGCCAATCCTAAATAATCATTGGAACAGAAATCAATTCCTTCAGCTTTTTGCTTTAAAGTTCTTAAGGTTCCCAGCTGATTTCTTTTACGGAGTGCTTCCTGAAAACGGGTTATGTTTTTAAGCATAGTTCAGTAAGGTAACTTCTTCTGTAATAGCATTAATCCATTGCTGATGCAGTTTTTTTTCTATTTCCAGAATATGATCTGCATGCAGCTGCCAGTTTTGAGAAAATTCATGGAGTTGGTTAATCATTTCTTCCAGATGTCCTTCTTCTTCCAGGATAATAGATTTTACCATGATTTTAGAGGCTTCTTCTGTAAGAACTTCCTGATAAACAGGATAAAGTTTATCAGCACGTACTTCAATAGCATAGGTTACAAAAAGGTAGGCGGCATATTTGAGGTCTTCTTTGCTAAGCTTAAAAGCCTCCTGAAGGTATCTGCAGGCCTTAATATCCAATGCGTGCAGATATTGCCTGGTAGCAACGGCAGCAAGAAGTTCCCTGCTTTCATAGGTTTTGCAGAGTTCCTGATCTATTTTCCCGATCTGTTTTTTTAGATAATAGGCATGACGGTGTTCTTCGGCAGCATGTTTAAGCTGAATCTGGGTAACCAAAACCGGATGTTCACATTTTGATATTTTTCTTGCACCGGCATTTTCCATAAAAGAAAGGGTGTTCAGCCATTTGGCATGGGTACGCTCATCCTGTACTATTCTTTTGAGCAGATGATGAAATTCCATAGATTTTTATTTTGAGGTCAAAAGTAGTATATTGCCGGATGGTTCTATGGTGCCAGTTTTTACATTATGGATAGTCCGGTTAAAATTCCTTATGAAAGTTTTATTAAAATAGATAGAAAATCTGAGACTTCAATCTATCTGCAAATTGCTAATCAATTGGTGAATGCCATTCAAAGAGGTTTTTTGCCGTTTGGAACCAAGCTTCCGGGCACCAGAGCCTTCAGTGAGATCCTGGATGTACACAGAAATACAGCAGTAGCAGTATATGATGAACTTTCTGCACAGGGCTGGGTGGAGAGTTTTCCCAATAAAGGAACATTTGTGATTGGAAAAGAGCAGGAAAAGCCCGTTAAAGTTAAAGATTTTGCAGAAAATAGCCTTCAGAACTACCCTAAGACCACCGGTTTCACTTTTAAAACCTCTAATATCTTAGATAATCCTTTTGAACATTCAGATTGTGAATATGTCTTTAATGATGGTGTGCCCGATATCAGGCTTACTCAGATAGGGCAGCATTCGCGGTATTACAGCTCTATCCTTAAGAGAAAGTCGACCCAGAAAGGGCTTGGACATTATAATCATGATGGGAGTGAGTTTTTTAAAGAGCACTTGTCCCGTTATCTCAATTTATCCCGTGGACTGCCCATCTCTAAAAACAATCTTCTGATTACAAGAAGTACGGAAATGAGTATTTATATTGTTTCCGAAATTCTTTTATCCGCAGGGGATACAGTTCTGGTAGGTGATTTGAGCTATTTTTCCGTTAATATGATCTTTCAGAAGGCAGGCGTTTCTATTGTTACCCTCCCTATTGATGAGGATGGAATTATTGTAGAAAGTGTACGGGCTGCCTGTAAAAAACAGAAAATAAGGATGCTTTATCTTACCCCGCACCATCACTACCCTACAACTGTGGCTTTAAGTGCACAGCGTCGCCTGGAATTGCTGGAACTGGCGAATGAGTATGGGTTTGTAATTCTTGAAGATGATTATGATTATGAATTCCACTATGATAAAAGCCCCATTCTGCCTTTGGCAAGTGCTGATACGAATGGAATGGTGATCTATATAGGGTCTTTCGGAAAATCACTGGCACCGGGATTCAGGACCGGGTTCATTGTAGCGCCTGAAAACCTGATGGCGGAAATGCGGAAACATCTCGGGATCATTGATCGCCAGGGTGATATTCTGATGGAAAGAACATTGGGAGAAATGATTGAGGAAGGAGAAATCAACCGCTATCTGAAAAAATCTTTAAAAGTTTATCAGGAAAGGCGGGATCATTTCAGTGTCCTGCTTTATGAAAATCTTGGTGATCTGATTACATTTGAAAGACCTTCCGGAGGGCTTGCCATCTGGATGGAATGGAATGTGCCCGTTAATCTGATGCAGCTGAGCCGCAAATGCGCTCAGGACAATCTTTTTATTCCGAAAACACTGCTTTACCAAAATAAAAACCTTACAGCGATGAGGCTGGGTTTTGGTGATATGAGCTTTGATGAAATGGAAAAAAGTATTGATATTCTTTCTGAAAATGTAGCCCATTTCATTTAACTGCTTTCTATGAAATGCTCATAACAAAAAAATCCTTTTTAAGAACAATGCTTAGAAAGGATTTTATAAGTTTTAAATGATCTGTGTATTATTTGAAATATTTATCAAACAGAGCCAGCTGTTCAGAAAGTGAACGGCTCCAATATGAAGTATCATGAACTCCCAAAGATTCTATATAAAGATGCTGGATCTTTTGTTCAGTGAGTTTTGTATGGAATTTTCTGTTTTGTCCTATCATCTGTTCATCTTCCGTACCACAGTCGAAAATATAATGCTGCCCGGCTGTGGCCATTAATTTGATCCTGCTGTCAGTAAGAAAATTAGGATTCAGAGATTCCATAGGGCCTAGTACTTTATTTACCATGTATTTATTGTACCCTTCTCCGAATGAGTTAAAATCTAATGCTCCGCATGAACTACCCACAATTCCAAATGTTTTGTTATAGGTAACACCAATATTTGTAGCCCCGTAACCTCCCATACTCCATCCCAAAATTCCACGGAATTTCTTTTCAGCTTTTACCGGATAATTTTTATCAATAAAATCCACAAGTTCTTTTCCGATAAAAGTTTGGTACTGAGAATCTTTAACAATAGGGCTGTCTACATACCATGAACTATAGTTTCCGTCAGGTAATACATAAATGGTTTTGTACTGCTGGGCTTTCTGAGCTAAGTCAGGAATATCTTCCTTTATAGTTCTGTCCGGATTACCGCTGAAGCCATGAAGGATATAGACAGATGGATACTTTGTATTGGGCTGTACGTCAGGAGTAATAATGATTGTTTTGATCTTTTTATTCATTTTGGGACTGAAAACTTCCTGATGAATGATCTTTTGTGCTGAAATCTGTGCGAAGACTGTAAAAGCAACAATGCTGATTAACTTTTTCATGCTTTAAAATTTAATTAATGATGAAAGATCATGTCCTTTGATACATTTAAGGTATTTCACTTAAGCAGTCAATGGCCAATGATCTTATAACAGGGCAAAATTGCACCACAAAAAAATAAAAAGCCTCAACAAATGTTGAAGCTTTTATTCAATTATTTATTTATACCGTTCCTGTGATCAGTATTTCCACAGCATTAATCCTGCCTGGTAACCTGCTCCTAACGTCCATATGAGAATATGTTCACCCTCCTGAAGTTTTCTTATTTTTCTTTGGTATTCATGCAAAGCCAGAAAAGGACTTGAAGAACCGGTATATCCTACTTCCCGTGCATAGAAAGGAACTTTTTCCGGGGGTAAATTGAAATGTTCAATAATGGTATTGATATTTTTTATTGAAAACTGTGAGAATAAGAACAAATCAATTTCTTCAACAGTGAGCTGGTTTTGTTCTAAAAATTGAGTCATGTGGGTTAAAGCAAAATCTACACTTCCGCTTCCGTCAAAACGTTTATCCCATATTGTCACATCATTATGATGCTGGCAGGCGTATCCTTTGGGAGGATATAAGACGGTATCGTGAAAACTGCTGTCCGTATGGTACATAACATCCATTAATCCTGATGATGAGGAATCTTTTTCCACAATAAAAGCAAATGAGGAATCTGAAAAACAAAATGCTGTCACCGGATTTTCAGGATCCAGTATTCTGGAAAGCCTTTCTGAACATATTACCAATGCTTTATGAGCTGTAGAAGATCCTTCCAGGTATTTTGAAACCTGATCCAGGGCTGCAAAAGCTCCGATACAGTTAGCATTGATATCATAACATAATGTATTGGGTTTTCCTTCCAGGGCCTGATGTATTTTTATGGAATCACAGGGAATATGATGTTCAGGTGTACTGGTTACAAATACAATTACACCTATTTCCTGAATTGAGGTTTTGCTTTCTCTGAGTACACCTTTAGCTGCTTCAATTCCCATAGAAAGAGTCGTTTCGTCAGCATCATCAGTCAGAATAAAACGATTATTTCTGCCCAGTGCATTCTGAATCTTCTGCATGGAGATGTTCTGCTGTTCGAAATGTTGTATAATGGCTTCATTGTTTTCCATGTGTTCCGGATGATAGAAATAAGTGTGCTGCAGTTTCATGATAGTCTGAATGTTTAGTTGATTTTGAGTTAAGATTATACAATAATTCTCTATATTGAGATTTATTGTAAATTTAAAAAAATATACTGCACTAAAAACTGTATTAAGAAAAATTATTCTATCAGATAACTTTCCTATTCAGAGATAAATGGGAGTTTTGGAAATGGGAATAAAAAATTGATGGTATTATCTGTTGATTTCCTTTTTTATCCGGCTGAGCTGTGTAGGGGTTATTCCTAAATATGATGATATATGATGCTGTTTTAGCCTGTTATGCAGCGATTTATTTTCAAGTAATAACAAATACCTTTGTTTTGCAGTTTCAAATTTTAAGGAAACTTCAAGAGGCTCTTTTTTTACCACCCAGTTTTTCTCCAGATACCTTATATGAAAAAGAGCAAGATCATGATACTTTTCCAGCAGCTCCCGATAGGCTTTAACCGGATATTTGATGACTGAGCAATCTTCAAGGGCAATAATACTGAAATCACTCGGTTCATTTTTAATAATGGCAGATGTGGAAGCTACAAAGCTGTTCTCTTCAAAGAAAATCTTATAAATGGAATTGCCTTCCTCATCAATTGTATAATAGCCAATTAATCCGGATTGCAGGAAATAATAATACCTTGCCATGCTCCCGGATTCCAGCAGGAAATCATTTTTTTTGTACAGTTCTTCACTGCAGATACTCATCAATGCTGCAGTAGTCTCTTCTGATAATGGATAATAGCTGTTGATTTGCTTTAAAAACTCAGAACTGTTCATTTTTTAAGTTAAAGTAAAAATTAATCTTCAGGAAAACAATCACTTTTTTAATCAAGGATTTTCTTCATCATCAGATCAGTCTGTTCTTCATTCCCAAGCCTGAAAATGTGCTTATCAAACTCAACAAATCCGTTTTTCCTGTAAAAGTTTAAAGCCCTCAGGTTTTCTTCCCAGACTCCCAGCCACAAATATGATTTTTCGAGTTGTTGGGCAATGCTTAGCGTCTGGTCATAAAGAAGCTGGCCTACTTTTTTACCATGATGGCTTTGCTTCACATAAATCCTTTCAATTTCAAGGCTGGTATCATCCTGTAACTCTGTCTGTGCTTTACCGGTATTCACTTTCAAATACCCAACAGGATTGTCTTCTTCCCAGGCAATATAAAAATGAGAATCCGGATTTTTCAGTTCAGCAGTTACCTTTTCTGTATTGAAACTTTCTTTCAGGTATTTTTCCATGGCTTCTTCTGTATTGTCTTTTGCAAAAGTTTCAGAAAAAGTCTGGATACCCAGCTTCTGGATAATGTCCGTATCTTCAGCAGATGCTTTGTTAATAATAATTGATGCCATTTTTAATTTAAGGTTTTATGAAAATAATATTTTTTTGAATGCTTCTGAAGCTAAATGTACCTGCACACTCCAATCATCGGCAGCATCGCTTCCTGCATCATCAGAGATGTATTTTAAACATAGAAACGGAATGTTCTCTTTTTGGGCAATTAATGCCAAGGGATAAGCTTCCATATCTACGATATTGTAATCGGTTTCAGAATGATTCATTTCAAAACTATCGCCGCTTCCACAGATTCCTTCTTTCAGGCTGTCCATTTTCAGACCGTATTCCAACACTGGCGGAATTCCTGATAATGGGGTTTCATACAGTTTAAAGCCTAAACCCCTCACATCCATATCTCTCTGGATAAACTTTGTACAGCAAACCACTTCTCCTTTATGAAAGCCTTTGCTTCCCGCAGAACCCAGATTCACAATTAATTTCGGTTTTCTGGTATGAATTTCTTTGGTAAGCTCTATGGCAGCATTCACCTTTCCGATCCCTGTTATTAATTTATTTTTTCCATCGAATACCGTTCCCGCCTCAGAATCCAGTGCAAAAACAAATAGAGTGTCTGCAACATGAAAATGAATATCATTATTAATTTTTATCATTGAAAAATATAGATTTGTACTGTTGTACAAAGATACGAGAGTTTTGCCGGATATAATAGAGTGTTAACTGTTTTCATAATCTTTTGGATAAATTTCAGCACGAGCTGCATTAATTTTTCACAAGCAAATTGAATGTGCTGCCCTAATCAAGTTATTAAAATAAAACCCCAAACTAAAAAGTCTGGGGTTTTATATGATTAAATGCTGCATCCGTCAGCATCACAGGAAGCTCCGTTATTTCCCGAGAGATCCTTAAAAGGACTTACTGTTTCTTTATAAGTCTGTTGTAATGCATTTTCAAATACTTCCACCGGCTGGGCTCCTGAAACCGCATATTTACCGTTCAGAACAAAAAAAGGAACTCCTGAAACCCCATTATTTCTTGCTTCCATTATATCCTGGTTTACCTCATAATCCATTTGATCAGTAGTGATAGCTTCTTTTGCTTCTTCCTGGGCAATGCCTAAGTTTGCAGCAAGAGAAATCAATACCTCAGGATCACCCACATTTTTTCCGTCAATAAAATGAGCGATAAATAAAGCTTCTTCCATTTCATTGGACTTGTTATGCTTCTTAGCTAAATGAAGCAATCTGTGAGCGCTGAAAGTATTGGTGATCAGGGTCTTTCCAAAATCAAAGTCAATACCTGCTCCTTTTCCCATTTGGGTAACCTGAGCCAGCATCTGATTGGCCTGGGCTTCACCCACTCCTTTTTTCTCTCTGAAATATTGAATAGTATCCTGAGTTGTATTGGAGTCTAAAGTCGGATCAAGCTGAAAGCTTTTCCACTCTACTTCTACTTCATCCTTAAATGGCAATTTTTCCAATGCCTGTTCAAAGTTATTTTTTCCGATATAGCAAAACGGACACATTACATCCGACCAGATTTCTATTTTCATTCTATTTAATTTTAATTCGAATTGAGTATTGCAAAGATACGGAATTATTTTAATGTAATAAAATTTGTTACATTTATTTAAGGCTGCCCGAATAAGCTGTTTTCTTTTCAAAAATATTTCTTGCAATCATCATCAGAAATGCGATAGCTCCAAAAATAAAGCCAATCCAGGGGGTATATTCTACTCCTTCAGTGATAATAATCCAGCCTCCAACTGTAGTTCCTAAAGTAATGCCCAGATTTCCAAATGAGGTGGCGAGGCTGTTTGCAAATTCCAAAGCATCGGGGGCAGCAGAAATCATGTACGTAGAAGCGTTAAGGAAGCTTGGAGAATAAAAGAATCCCCAAATTCCTATAACGATAACGGTTGCCGGGAAATTTCTATCCGAGATATATAATAATACAGGAATCAGCAATGTTCCGGAGAGGAAGAATGCAAGCGTTGCAGTTACATTCTTATTGAGCATTTTACCCGCTGTTCTGTTAGCTATAATGCCTATGAATCCAAACAGGAAGAGTATATAACTTACCATTGCTGTATCCATTCCTTTAGCCTTCTCCAGATAATCTGCAAAATAACTGTAGGTAGAAAACCAGGCAGTAATCATAAAAAAGTTTGTGAGTATGCTTAAAATAAACGGCGGTTGTTTTAAAATCCTGATTTGGCTTCCGTAAGATTTCTTCTCTTTAACAGGCATGGAAGGAAGAAGAAAATAAATAACTCCTAACGCAATCAGGCTTACAACAGCTTGTACTATAAACGAATATTCCCATGAATACAGCCCCGAAATCCAGGTAGCAAAAGGAACTGTAGTAACCATTGCTATGGCTACACCATTGAAAACAATACTCATTTGTTCGTTCTTTCTATTATTATCAGCTCCGGATACTGCAACAGACAATGCTGTTGCAATATACACGGGCTGTAAAAATGCTGGAAGAATCCTTACGGTCAGCAACAGCCAGAAAGGAGGTGAAAGAGAAGAAATAATACCCGTTACCAGAAACATAAGAATAGCGATTATCATGATCTTTTTACGGTTAGTTCCTGAGGTGAGTAATGTTATGAATGGTCCTGTAAGTGCAATAACCAAAGCAAAAGCACTTAAAAGATAACCTGCTTTATCTATGCTGATGCTATAATGTCTGGCGACCTGTGGCAGAATCCCAATGATTCCAAACTCTGTAGTAATCACAGCAATAAATCCCAAACATCCGATATAGGCGTACTTTTTCATTATTTCTATGGATTGGGTTATTTAAAGTGCTGTTTTGCAAAATCTGCCATTTCATTAATCGCCAGCTGGGTTTCTTCCAAAATTTCTCCCATATGCATAAAACCATGAACCATATCCCTGTAAAAGCTTGTTGTGAGGGAGACTCCTGCATTTTGCATATTTTCAGAGAGGTGTCTTGCATCATCCGCTAAAGGATCATGTTCAGCAATAATAATCAATGTGGGCGGAGTATTTTTGAAATCCTTTATTAAAACAGGAACCGCCAGTGGGTTGTTGCTTTCTTTCTTGGGAAGGTACCAGTTCCAGGCATCTATTCCACCCTGCTTATGAAGAACCGGTCCGTTTTCATAGATTTCCCAGGTTTTCGTATTAAGCTGGTTATCCACAGCAGGATAAATCAGAGCCTGAAACCTGAAGCGCTCTCCTATCTGGGTAGAGACGGCCGTTGATAAAGCCCCACCGGCACTGTCTCCTATAATGCCTATCTGAGTCTGGTCAATTCCTAAGGAATCTGCGTTTTGTATGATCCAATGCACTGTGTTAAGGCAATCATTCAAGCCTGCAGGAAAAGGATGTTCCGGAGCAAGACGATAATCTATAAAAATGACAACAGATCCTGTAGCATTGGCCAATTTACGGACAACTGCATCATGAGTTTCATACCCTCCGGCGATAAACCATCCGCCATGGATATAAATAATTGCTGATGATCTGTGAACGGTTTTTCCTTTTGGACGATATATTCTGATTGGGATCTGGTGATCTTCATGGGAAATATCCAATTCTTCAATCATAGCAACGGCCTCTTTTTTAGCACTTAGCTGTAAAGACATCGCTTCAAGGTATTTACGGGTATCATCCAAAGGATTTTTAGGGTGGAATGACTGTATTTTTCCTAAATGGTTTAAAATCTGGCTGATTTTAGGTGTCAACTGCATTTTGTTTTAATTTTAAGTTATTTGATTTGCAGTGAACAGTAGCGCTATTGTTATTGATCTGCTTTTGTAGGGGCAAATTTAGTTTTCAAGTCTTACATTTGCACTATAAACAGTCCAATGTATGGTACTGACAAATTTGTAAGTATGGGTAAGATAAAAGAGAATTCCACCAATAATATCAATAAACAATATATATACGAATGTGATCTGAGCTATGCCGTGTGTAAAATTGGCGGAAGATGGAAGCTGTTTATTCTGAGTAGATTAAAAGATGATAAACTGCGCTTCAGTGAACTTAAAAGAGCCATTTCAGGAATTACAGAAAGAATGCTTACACTTCAGCTGAAAGAGCTGGAAAAGGAGGGCCTGATAAAAAGGACAGTGTATGCGGAAGTTCCGCCAAGAGTAGATTATGAACTTACTGATATTGCCAGAGAATTGATTCCTATATGGGATGCATTAAATACTTGGGGCGGAAAACACAGGAAGTTTATTGAACAACAGGAACAATCTGAAGAATAATTTTTAATAAATACAAACTGTAAATCTTTTTTTCACCATGAATTCCTTTTGCAAAACGAATTCGTGGTGAAAAAAGAAGTATTTTTGAAACCTTATGTCGGAGCAAAGTCAAAATGTTTTTATTTCTTTGCGTATCCCAACAACAAGGCTAAGACTTATTGACTTTGTTACAAAACAGAACATGCGCTATTAAAGCAAAAACTCCGAATGTTGCTCCTACAGCACATACACCTGTCCATTGCGCTTTCTGCCATGCAACGGATGCCAGCCATGTTCCCAATGAACCTCCGATGAAGTAGGAAACCATATAAACTGTATTCAGTCTGTTCACAGCGTTAGATTTAATTAAAAAGTAATTGGTCTGGTTCATAATGTGACTGGATTGTACTCCAAGATCTACAAGAATTACTCCTACGATTAGACCCCAATAAGTGTCTCCGGCAAAATAGGTGAATCCCCAGCTTCCGATCAGGATCAGTAGTGAGTACAGGATAATACGGTTGATATCCAAATATTTTTGCAGACTTCCCACTTTTGCAGCAGCTAAAGCTCCAACAGCTCCGGCCAGCCCAAAACTTCCTACTACGGATGAACCTGCATTGAAAGGCGGCTTCTCCATGTGGAAAACCAATGTTGTAAACAATGCACACATAGATCCGAATGCCATAGCCCCGCGGAAAGATGCCAGCTGGAGAATCGGCTGGGTTCTGGCAAGGTGAGCCACAGAGCGCATGAGTTCTTTATAGGTACCTATAAAATTAGGGGATAACTCCGGAAGCATTTTATAAACAGCCAGCCATACTAGGATCATTAAACCTGCAGCAATTCCGAACATGGCTCTCCAGCCCCATACTTCACCTACAATTCCACCAATGAAACGGGAAAGGAGAATACCCAATAAAAGGCCGGACATTACCAATCCGATATTGGCTGATTTCTCTTTATCTGAAGACAGTTCAGCAGCAATAGGAACAAAAAGCTGGGGAATTACAGAAGTAGCCCCAATCAATAAACTGGCAGTATACAACATCCATAATTGGTTGGCAAAGGTAATCCAAAGCAGGGAACCAAAAACAAGGAACAGGTCAATCAGGATTAATTTCTTACGGAAAAACTTATCACCAAGCGGTACGATCAGCAACAGCCCGAGTGCATAGCCAATCTGGGTAAGCACCGAAATTTTGCTGGCTGCAGCCTCGGAAACATGAAGATCTTCTGAAATCAAAGCCAATAAAGGCTGGTTATAATAATTGTTAGCCACTACAAGCCCTGAAATAATAGCCATTAACCAGACCACTGTTCTGGAAATACTGTTGGTAGAATTCACCTGCATCTTAAAATTTTTATTGAACAGAAATATTTTCTGATGACGGAATGTTTTTGAAACTATTTTTAACAGCCCCAAAGGTAGGCATTTTCATAAAAAAGAAAGGTTTATTGTGATTGATTTCACCTGTAGGTGTTATATGATTTGTTCTTACTGCCGCTTTAACAAAGAGTTTTTTTTAAGTATTATGCAATTTTATTTTTACATTTGTAATAACACATTTATTTTTATGGATTATATGGATTCCAGAGAACAGATCTTACAGAAATCTGCTGAAGCAAAAGAACTTTATCTTCCTCATATTTCAGTAGACCCGGTTGTTTTTGGTTTTGACCAGAATGAGCTTAAGGTATTGCTGGTGAAAATGAATTACAAAAAACAATGGCTTTTGCCGGGTGGATATGTAAGACAGGATGATGATCTGGATGAAGCAGTAGTAAGGGTATTGAAAGACAGAGCTGGTGTTACGGATGTATTTCTGGAAGAATTTGGCGTTTTCGGAAGAAAAAACAGAAGCCAGCTTTATTTTGAAGAGTTTGATGACAGCCTTTTTCAAAAACAGAGATTTATTTCCGTAGGATATTATGCGCTCTATAATTCTTCTGAAATTAATCCCATAGCCGATGATGTGAGTGAAGCCTGTGAATGGGTGTACCTGCGCCAGCTGCCCGAAATTATTCTTGGAATGGATCACCGTGAAATCATTGAAAAAGCATTGCTTACTTTACGGGAGAAAATATCTACCAAACCAATCGGGTACAACCTGATGCCTGAAAAATTTACCCTTCCGGAACTGCAGAAATTGTACGAGGCGATATTGGGAAAATCACTCAACCGCGGAAATTTCTACAGGAAGATCAAAAACCTGAATGTTTTAAAAAAACTTGATGAACAAAGATATGTGGGAGCTCACAGAGCCCCCGAACTCTACTCTTTTGACATTGAAAACTACGAAAAAGCCCTGGAAGATGGTCTTAATAACTGGTAAGGTGCTTTTATTGTTTTTGCCGATCGTTTCTATTGATGAAAACCCTTTTGAATGTTGTAAATATTCAGGAAATTTGCAGCATGAAAATCATTCCACTCAAAGAAGGTAACTTCGCAGTGAGTAAAACCAAAGACTTTACACTTTTAACAGAAGACAATTTTGATACTGTTTCGGGGATAAAAATGTCTGTACAACCTTTTCTTATCATTACTGAGAAAGATTATATCCTTCTGGATGCCGGTATTGGCTGGAAAAACGAAACTGGAAAGACCGTAATTTCAGCAATTCTTGAAAGAGAAAATATACACCCTGAACAGATTACGAAACTCCTTCTCTCCCATCTTCATAAAGATCATATTGATGGTGCAGTAACCCATACAGATCATGGTTATGAAGCTGCCTTTCCCAATGCACAGATCTATATTCAAAAGCGCGAACTGGATTTTGCCATGGAAAATAAAGGAAATCCCTCTTTTGATTTTGATATTTTAGAAACCTTAATTCAGTTGCCTAATATTGTCTGGATGAATGATGATAAAGGGCAGATTACCAATGAAATTTCATATGAAGTAGTAGGAGGCCATACTCCATTTATGCAGGTTTTCTGGATCAGGGAAAATGGTGAAACCGTTTTCTATGGGGCAGATGATCTGCCGCAGGCTTCCTATCTGAAATACCATTTGGCCTACAAAAGTGATTTTGATGGCAGGAAAGCAATGGAACTAAGGCTTTTATGGGAAAATGAAGCAAGGGAGAATAACTGGAAAATACTTCTTTACCATGATCTGGATAAAGCCGTTATTGAAGTCTAAAAAACAAAAAATGGTTTAAATTTCATTAAACCATTTATAAATATCAAATTCAGAAGGAATATTAAGCTTCTTTCTGATCCGGTTTTTCCGGTTTTGTATTGCTTTTGGGGTGACAAAGATACAGGTAGCTATTTCCTTTGTCGTCATATTGAGCTTAAGATAAATACAAAAGATCAGTTCAGAATTTTTAAGGCCAGGCTGTATAGCAGATAATTTTTCGAAAAAATCCGGATAGACCAATCTGAATTTATTAAGCAGACGGGGAGAATTTGCTTTGGCCAATGCGATAATCTCATCTTGTACAAGAATCTTCTGGTTCAAATCCTCCAGGTTGGGTTCAGGTTTTTTGTTTTTCATAATACTTTCTCATCTCTACTCATTTCTGGTATGCATCCTTTGCATGCCAGTAAAAAATCTTTTCTTTTATCAATTTTGCGTTTTATAGCTGTTATTGGGAATAAAATTATTTTTATATATTCAAAATCTGTTTGTTATTCTTTAATAATATGTAAAATTTTTATGTATATATAATGCATTTGTTAAATGATTGGGTTAAAAAACTCATACATATTAATTTTAGTTCATTTTTGCATAGGGCAAAGAAATAAAAAATGATTAAAATTCTGTTAAAACAGCGTACCACATACATACCACGTTATGTTTTTCAATAAAATATCTTAACCGCTTTTATCAGCCCGTTTCTCCATTATTTGTGTTCTCCTTAATTAAGGCTATAAATGTAAGGGGATAATCCTTTCACTTTTTATGATTACAGTCAATAGTTTTGAAATAGCGGAATAAAAAAAATTATTATTTGTGGTATGTGAATGGTACCTTATTTCATGGCTATTGACTGAAATACCCGTTTCTTTATTCTCTGAAAATTCTGAACTGAATTAACAGAATTTGAATGATGGAAAAAGATTTTATCAGGTTTTAAATTTCTAACGGAGTCACAGATATGATTATTGAAGATGTATTAATTTCATTTGGAGCAGAAATAAAGAACTATAAAGGAGGAGAAATTATTTTTCGTGAAGAAGATTCGCCCCTATATTATTATCAGATAAAAAAGGGAAAAATAAAGCTTAATAATTATACTGAGGATGGGAAAGAATTTATTCAGAATATATTCTCAGATGGTCACAGCTTTGGAGAATCTCTTTTGTTTGTAGAACGTCCGTATCCTATGAATGCAGTAGCAATAGAAGACTCATCTGTTTTCAGGTTACCAAAATCCAGCTTCCTTGAGCTTGTACAAAGCAATAGGGAGATTTCTTTGAATGTTTACCAGTGCTTGGCGGAAAGAATGTACTACAAGTATATTATGTTCTATAACCTTTCATTTCAGAATCCAGTATCCAAACTGAAACTGCTGCTGGATTACCTGAAAAGCTACCATGATGATAAAGCGCCCTACTCTTTCCAGATCCCGCTTACAAGACAGCAACTAGCCTCATTGGTAGGCCTCCGGGTGGAGACGGTAATACGTACCATAAAACAAATGGAAAAAGATAAGATACTGAAGATTGAAAAAAGAAAGATATACTATTAAGATATCTATTTTTCTCTTTTCCTACAGATCCAGTTGCCTCTGGAATTCTTCAAGATATTTTGCAATATGGATACCATCTGCCAATCCGTGGTGTGCTTCTATAGAAACCGGCATATATTTTCTGCCATCGCGGATATTGAATTTTCCAAAAGAAACCTTAGGTACCGATTCATCATTGTTAAAATTGGTTGGATGAAGGATGGCACTGAAGGAATTCCACGGAATGGTGGTATGTCTTACGTGGTCTTTACCCAATCTGTTATTGCTTAATCTGAGTCCTGTAGAATGGTGAACCCCTTTAATTTCCTCCTGCAGTGCAGTGTTGAACGTTTCAAAATCCTCTGAAAAAGGAGTAAATGAAAAACCGAAAGTCCCATCCGGCCTGGCAATTGTACTTCCGGCATGAACAGTGTGAAACTGAACTACCTGACCATCAACAATTCTCAGTTTTAATTCATCAACGGTATTTATGGCAATCATAGATTTGTGATAGTAATAGGCAAAGAAAGAATATCCGTTTTCTTTGGCCTTGTCATAAGCTTTTGTACAATCTACTTCGGTAGTAAATCCAAAATACGGGCTTGCCATCTGAGAGAAAAATTCAAAATGCTCCTTTCTGTTCCATTGCTCGAGGTCTACGATCTTCATTGATTTTAATTTACTGCAAATTTCTGCAAATTTTCTGTTTTTACCAGTAAAATGCCTACTAATTTTTTATTAACAAAAATATTTAGAAAAAGGTTGCCGAAATTTGATATGCATGATTCTTGATATTAATGTTATCTAACACTCATTACAAATTTATCAAATACCTATCATCATGGAAATACAAAATATCCAGGGAAAACAGTGGTCAGCAAGAAAAGTAGACCATATCTATATTGTCAGCCTTAAGAATTACTCCAATATTGTAGAAGCTTTGACGGATTTTGTTCAGCACCAGAATATTCAGGCAGGAGAAGTTTCCGGGATAGGTGCTGTAAGCGAAGCTACACTTAGATTCTTTAATTTCAAAACAAAAACGTACGCTGATAGGACCTTTAAAGAACAGATGGAAGTGTCCAATATCTCAGGAAATGTCTCTGTAATAAATGGAACTTCTTCGCTTCATATGCATATTACATTGGGAAGAGAAGATTACACAGCTTTAGCGGGACATCTTTTAGAAGCAAAGGTTCATGGTGCAGGGGAATTTATTTTTTATCCTTTAGATACAAAAGCTGTAAAAATAAAAGATGAAGAAACGGGAATCAATTTCTATGATTTCGAACAATAAAATGAGATATATTGAGTCAGATAACTGACATGATTACGCTACAATAAAACCTTGAATTGTAATAAAATCAACCGTTTGTCGTAAATTGGTTAAGTTTTTGAAGTATTTAAACAAACCAATCACACCATTGAAACTAATCACATTTACTAAAAAAGGAATTTACTGCCCTCAGGGAAAGTTCTATATAGATCCCTGGCGGCCCGTAGATATGGCTGTCATTACACATGGACATGCCGACCATGCCCGCTGGGGAATGAAAAAATATCTTTGCCATCATTTTACCAAGCCTATTTTATATCAGAGAATTGGAATTGATATAGAATGTCAGAGCACCGGATATGGAGAAAAGATCAATATTAACGGAGTAATTGTTTCCTTCCATCCTGCCGGGCATATTATTGGTTCAGCACAGATACGATTGGAATATAAAGGATTTGTAACCGTTGTTTCCGGAGATTATAAAGTTCAGGATGATGGTCTCAGTACTCCTTTTGAGCTGGTGAAATGCAATGAATTTGTTACAGAAAGCACTTTCGGACTTCCCATATATAACTGGCTGGAAGTAGATGATTTGAATAAAAAGCTTCAGAATTGGGTGCTGAAGAATCAGGAGAACGGCAAAACCTCAGTGTTTATCGGCTATTCCTTAGGAAAAGCTCAACGTATTATGAAAGCTGTAGAGGAATTGGGGAAAATATATGTTCACGAATCTATCGGAAAATTGAATAAAGCTTTTGAAACGGTAGGAATTGACCTTCCGGAGTACACTGTTGCGGATTTCAGAGAACGCCCAAAAGAAATGGAACATGAAATTGTTATTGTTCCTCCTGCTTTACTTGACAGTAATATCATCAAAAAGGTTCCTGATCCGGCCACAGCAATATGTTCAGGATGGATGCAGGTTCGCGGAGCAAGAAGATGGCGCAGTGCTGATGCAGGTTTTGCTATGAGTGACCATGCCGACTGGAAAGGATTACTGCAAACTGTAAAAGCAACAGAAGCGGAAATTGTGCATGTTACGCATGGGCAGACGGATGTTTTTTCAAAATATCTGAATGAAATCGGGATAAAGGCTGATGTTATAGAAACTCTGTTTGGTGAAGATGAAGAGGTACCAGAGCCGGAAACCCTTGAAAATCCGAAATTATGAGACATTTTGCAGATCTTATCAATGCTTTGGAAACTACGAATAAGACCAATGCTAAAATTGATGCCATTATTGATTATCTGGAACGCGCCCCGGATGAAGATAAAGTATGGTTTATTGCTTTGTTTACAGGAAAAAGGCCTAAAAGAAATGTGAATACCAATGCAATGAAAGAATGGGCTTTGGAGATCACAGGACTTCCCTTCTGGCTCTTTCAGGAAAGTTACTCTTCTGTTGGTGACCTTGGGGAAACCCTTTCATTGATTCTTCCGCCACCACAGGAAAAGATTGAACGGAGCCTCTCCCAATGGATGACAGATATTGTAGATTTAAAGGATAAAAAAGATACTGAAAAGAAAGAATTTGTCTTGCATTCATGGAACGGACTGGATTATACGGAACGTTTGATTTTCAATAAATTAATTGGCGGAAGCTTTAGGATCGGAGTATCAGACAAGACACTGATTAATGCATTAACCAAATTCTCCGGGCAGGAAGCCAGTACCTTAACCCACAGTTTAATGGGCAAATGGCAGCCTGGTGAAGTCTCTTTCCAGGAACTGATCTCGGCAGAAAATATCAACCCTGATAACTCCAAGCCTTATCCGTTTTGCCTTGCCTATCCTTTGGAAAAAGAGCTGGATGATTTAGGACAACCTGATGAGTGGCTCGTAGAATATAAATGGGATGGTATCCGTGGGCAGATCATCAGGAGAAACGATGAAGTATTCATATGGTCCAGAGGTGAAGAGCTTGTCACAGAGCAATTCCCTGAAATTACCCAGACGGTAATGGCGATGAAAGGCAATTTTGTGCTGGATGGAGAAATACTTGCAGTAAAAGAAGGTAAGGTTTTAAATTTTAACGAGTTACAGAAAAGATTAAACAGGAAAACTTTAACTAAAAAAATGCTTACTGAAATTCCGGTTGAAGTATTTGTGTACGACTTATTGGAACTGGAAGGCCATGATCTGAGAGAAAAACCTGTTTCTGCAAGAAGGGCTATGTTAGAAGAACTCTTGTTGAATGAAGCGCCTGAAAATATAAAGATTTCCCAGAGTATAAGTTATGAGAAGTGGGAAGAATTGAATGATATCCGGGAAAATTCAAGAAGTGTGAACAGTGAAGGACTGATGCTGAAACAGAAAAACTCACCTTATCATGCAGGACGTAAAAAAGGTGATTGGTGGAAATGGAAAATTAATCCCTTCACCATTGATGCCGTTATGATTTATGCCCAAAAAGGCAGCGGCAGGCGAAGTGCCTATTACACAGACTATACTTTTGCTGTGAAAAATGAAGAGAAACTGGTCACTATTGCCAAAGCATATTCAGGATTAACCGACAAAGAAATTATGGAGGTCAGTAAATTTGTAACAAAGAATGCAATTGAAAAATTTGGCCCCGTAAGAACCGTAAAAGCAGAACTGGTCTTTGAGATTGCCTTTGAAGGAATCGGATTCAGTAACCGTCATAAAAGCGGTGTAGCCCTCCGGTTTCCAAGAATTGTAAGATGGCGGAAAGATAAGACGGTAGATGAGATTGATACTCTGGAAGAAATTAAAAAGTTAATACAATAGCGTGACAGCATTTGAACATACTCATGGATTTACCATCATTCAGCAATGGATGAAGGATAAAGGCATTTCTCCTTTTAAATTCCAGGTTGATACATGGCGGAAATTTGGAAGCGGTTATAGCGGTATGGTGGTGGCTCCCACAGGATTCGGAAAAACCTTTTCTGTTTTTTTAGCATTGATCTCAGACTTTCTAAATCATCCTGAAAACTATAAAAAAGGATTAAAGATGCTCTGGATTACCCCACTCCGCTCTTTATCCAAAGATATTGCCAAGGCGATGCAGGAAGCGATGGATGAAATTGGGCTTGATTGGGTGGTTGGGGTAAGAAACGGAGATACAGATCCTAAAGTAAGACAGCAGCAGGTTAAAAAAATGCCTGAAATTTTAGTAGTAACTCCTGAAAGTTTACATCTTTTACTCGCACAGAAGAATCATGAAGCTTTTTTCAGGGATATGAAATGTGTTGTAGTGGATGAGTGGCATGAGCTGTTAGGTTCAAAACGCGGCGTCATGGTTGAGCTGGGGATATCACAGCTCAGGAAGTATGTCCCGAAACTGCAGATCTGGGGAATTACGGCAACCATTGGAAATCTGGATGAAGCCATGGATGTTTTGATCCCTTATGATATAAAAAAAACAAAAATTACAGCCAAAGAACATAAAAAGATAGATATTATTCCCGTTTTTCCTGACGAGGTTGAAATATTACCCTGGGCAGGACATCTTGGGCATAAGCTTGCTGATAAAGTAGTTCCCATCATCCTTGAATCGAAATCTACCATTGTTTTTACCAATACCCGAAGTCAAAGTGAAATGTGGTATCAGTTACTTCTGGATGCCTACCCTGATTTTGCAGGGCAAATAGCCATTCACCACAGTTCTATTGATGCCCATTTACGAATCTGGATTGAAGAGAATTTAAGCTCAGGGAAATTAAAAGCTGTTGTTTCCACGTCATCATTAGATCTGGGGATAGATTTTAAACCTGTTGATACGGTCATTCAGATTGGTTCTGCAAAAGGTGTGGCAAGATTTCTTCAACGGGCAGGCCGCAGCGGGCACTCCCCTTTTGAAACCTCTAAAATTTACTGTGTTCCTACCCATTCTTTGGAATTAATAGAAGTTTCTGCTTTAAAAGAAGCTGTAAAACAGAAAGTGGTGGAACCTAGAGATCCGCAGGTTCTGTGTTTTGATGTTCTGGTTCAGTTCCTGATGACTCTGGCGGTTGGGAATGGTTTTTATCCTGATGAAGTGTATGAAAGGATTAAAAAAGTATATGCCTTTCAGGAAATGATGGATGAAGAATGGAAAAGTATTCTTGAGTTCCTTACCATTGGCGGAAGTGTTCTAAAGAACTATGAAGAGTTTCATAAAATTGTGATTATGGACGATGGTTTATACAAAGTAACTTCGCGGAAAATAGCCATGCTTCACCGGATGAATATGGGGGTTATCGTCAGTGATGCCATGCTTAAAGTCAAATTTATTTCCGGTGGTTATGTAGGAATGATTGAAGAATATTTTATTTCCAAACTGAAAAAAGAAGAAAAATTCATTCTTGCAGGCCGTACCCTGGAAGTAGCAATGATTAAGGATATGACGGTTTATGTAAGGTCTGCCAAAGGAAAGGCCCTGGTTCCGAGTTATCTTGGCGGCAGACTGCCCCTGAGTTCCGATCTGGGGCACTTTTTAAGAGAAAAACTTTCACATGCCTTAAGTCCGAAAGCTTCGGAAAAAGAACTTAAATTTTTGCACCCGTTGTTGATTAATCAGGAAAAAAACTCTCATATTCCCTAGGAAAATGAATTTCTGGTGGAAATGATTAAAAACCGCGAAGGCTACCATCTGTTTATGTATCCTTTTGAAGGCCGTCTGGTACATGAAGTGATGGCGGCGTTAATCGCCTACCGGATTTCGAAGCTGGCTCCTATTTCCTTTTCAATGGCGATGAACGACTATGGATTTGAATTGTTCAGTGATAAGGAAATTCCTTTGAATGAAGAGAATTTACAGCAGATATTGACCATGGAAAACCTGATGAATGATGTTATTGCCAGTATCAATTCAGCAGAAATGGCAAGACGGAAATTCAGGGATATTGCTGTAATCTCCGGAATGGTGATTCAAAATTATGCGGGACAACAGCGCTCCAATAAATCATTACAAAGTTCAGCCGGTCTCATTTTTAAAGTTCTGGAAGATCATGATCCCAGCCATTTTTTAATCAGACAGGCTTATACAGAAGTTTTTAATATGCAGCTCCAGGAGCAGAGATTGGTAGAAGCTTTTAAGAGAATTGAAAAATCAGCAGTTATTTTAAAGCATTCCCGCTCTTTTACGCCTTTAAGTTTTCCAATCAAAGTAGACAGTCTCAGACAGACTCTCTCCAGTGAAGGCTTAGATGCAAGAATTAAAAGAATGCTGAAACTTTCCAATATAACAGATATCTGACATAAGTATGTTTTAAAGAATCAGGAGTATTACCAGTCTAATATTCTGACAAAAATTTCTTGATAAATTTAAATAATCGCCGTAACTTAGAGTATAGCTTTTTCAGGAAGCTAAAATAAAATACATAATGGCAAAATTATTTTTAGTCCGTCACGGACAGTCGCTTTGGAATCTTGAGAACAGGTTCACAGGCTGGCATGATATTGATATTACAGACATGGGAATTGAAGAAGCAAAAAAAGCAGGAATTGCCTTAAAAAAAGAAAAAATAGACATTGCCTTTACTTCAGTCTTAATCAGAGCGAAACATACCCTTTCCATTATCCTTGATGAACTTGGAAAACCCGATATTCCTATTGTTATGGATAAAGCTTTGAATGAACGTTCTTATGGAAATCTTGAAGGTCTTAATAAAGCAGAAACCGCACTGAAATACGGAGATGAGCAGGTACATACGTGGAGAAGATCTTATGATGTGGTTCCACCGGGTGGAGAAAGTCTTAAAGATACATATAACAGGGTGATTCCTTATTTCGAAAAAGAAATTGCTCCTTTGTTGAAGAAAGGAGAAAATGTATTGATTGTTGCCCACGGAAACAGCCTTCGTGCCCTTATCATGTATCTGGAACATTTATCTCCCGAAGAAATCCTGGAGAGAGAAATTGCAACCGGTATCCCGATAACCTATATCTTTGATGAAAATTTTCATGTAAGCAGAAGAGACCCTTAAATTTTAACCCTAAACTTAGAACCATTTTATCCGTGTTTATTGTTACCAAAGAAATTACCATTCAAAATGAAGTTTTTACACTAACCAATCAGCGTGCTGTATTCTGGGAAAAAGAAAAAGCCTTACTTCTTTCTGATCTTCACATCGGGAAGACGGCCCATTTCCGAAAAAATGGTATTGCACTGGCCAATCATATCATGAAAAGTGATTTGGAGAGGCTATCTGCGTTGATCGAATATTTTCAGCCCGATAAATTTATGGTGGTGGGAGATCTGCTTCATGCGGGAGATAATTCGGATGTGGATGAATTCTGCCAATGGAGAAATCAGTATCCAGATTTAAAATTCTATCTCATTGAAGGAAATCACGACCGTATTTCAGAGCCTTTGGAGAAAAAGCTTTGCCTGGATTTTAAAGAATCCCTATTGGAACTGGGAGCGTTTACACTGATCCATGATTTTGATAAAGAAATATCCGGTTTTCAGATCACCGGGCATATTCATCCGGGAATTGTTTTAAATTCGGCTGTTAAAAGCATCAGGCTTCCCTGTTTTGCCCTCAATGAAAACCAATTGTTACTTCCGGCTTTCAGTGAATTTACTGGTTTGGATACTAAAAACCTGCCGGGAAAAAGTAAGTTCTTTGTGTTTACGGGTGAGGGGATTTATGAGGTTTAAGATTTTTTAGAATCAAACCTTTTCTTAGTATTTAAAGAATCAGAGATTTTTCGAAACTTATGTGTACTTCTATGTGCAAAGTTCGCCACTTCAGATAATTTGAATGTTAAAAATTTAACCGTATGTACCACATTTTCCTCATTTGGTCGGGTATTTGAATGCGTTATTAGAAATGAGTTCTATTTTCTGTAGAATTTTACTATTCAGCCAATCACTTAAAATATATAATATGTCAACACAGAATCTTAGCCATTTAGAAGCGATCAAAAAGATCAAAGAACTATCGGAAAATGCAAGAATATGTATGTTCTGTACAGAACTGGAAACGGTACCTGTTAATTCCCGTCCTATGACTTTACAGGAAACAGATGACAGCGGTAATCTTTGGTTTATCAGCAGTGGAACGAGCAACAAGAATTTTGAAATTAAAGAAGACCGTAGAGTGCAACTGTTCTTCATGAACAATAAAGACTCCCAATACCTTTCAGTATATGGAAAAGCTTCTGTTTATAAGGATAAAGAAACAATAGAAGAAAAATGGTCACCTTTGGCCAAAGCATGGTTCGATGGTAAAGATGATCCTAATGTTACGATCATTCGTGTAGAACCGCAGGAAACTTATTATTGGGATACAAAAGCAGGGAAATTAGTGAGTTTGTTCAGTTTTGCAATATCAGCCATTACAGGCAATAAGACTGACAATTCTGACGGTGTAGAAGGAAATGCCACAATATAGATTTTGCTGCTTCAATTAGAAAAAAAAATTATTTGCCACGCAATTCACGGGATTTTATTCGTGAATTGCGTGGCGATTAAATAAGATAATTTTTAACAAAGATTCCGCAGAATATTAGGTAGAGAAAACTTATGCCTTGTGTTTCCAAACATTAATCAATTCTTTATTTCATCAAGAATCTTTCTCAGTTCTTCAGTTTCAATTTCTGTCAAAGGTTTTAAAGGACTTCTCAAATAACC
Source organism: Chryseobacterium bernardetii (assembly GCF_003815975.1). Classification (NCBI taxonomy): domain Bacteria; kingdom Pseudomonadati; phylum Bacteroidota; class Flavobacteriia; order Flavobacteriales; family Weeksellaceae; genus Chryseobacterium; species Chryseobacterium bernardetii. The sequence goes on along the minus strand of NZ_CP033932.1, from coordinate 3,929,040 downwards.
GCTTTCTTCACCTGAAATATCCAGACCCGCTTTAACCGCTCTGGGTAATCCTTTAGCCACAATAAATTTCAATAATTCTACCTGTTTATAAAAAATATCCTGAGCCTTATGCAGTTGGTTCTCCTGAATTGTCTGATAAAGATCGAGATTCAGTTGCGGGATAAGATTGGGTGCTGCCGTACACCAGCCTGTTGCTCCCGCAGAAAAAGCAGCTAATGCCAATGGATTGGAGCCATTGTAAAAAGCCACATCTTCACCCAATTCCTTTCTTAGGTAATGCATTCTCTGCACATCTCCCGTGCTTTCCTTAATCATGGTTATATTGGGAATTTCGAGAAGTCTTTTCAAAAGGGCTGGGGACATGTCTACTCCACTCGTTGACGGATTATTGTAGGCCATAATCGGGATAGAAATTTTGCGGGCTACAGCATCATAATGAGCCACAATTTCATCATCGGTGAGCTTCCAATAACTCATGGGAATAATCATAACGGCATCAGCACCTGCCTTTTCTGCGAACTGCGCATGATGGATGGTCTTTTCAGTAGTCAGGTTAGAAACTCCTATAAGCGTTGGGATCCTGCCTCTGACCTGTTGTACTGTAGCTTCAGTTACAGCTTCCTTCTCTTCGTCTGATAGATAAGGCATAACACCGGCACTTCCCAGGGATGCAATTCCATGGCTTCCGGAAATTATAAGTTTTTCAACCATCTCTTTGAAAAGCGGAATATTGATGGTATCATTTTCATGAAACGGAGTGATGGGATATGCGATAATTCCTTTAAATGGAACATTTTTCATATGTCTTGAATTTAAAATAAATATTGTTTGTTGTAATAGAATTGAAATGACAGAAAGAAGTAAACTAAGTTTAAAATGAAAGAACTGTAATATTTTTATTACTCCTTTCTGCCAGTGTAAAATTAAAGGTCTCTACCCTCTTCTTCCCTAAGGGCAACGCCTAAGTTCTGCAGCTGTGGGGCATTTTCGCAGGCTATATATTTGGCAGGTTCGGTATCGCTCAGGTTTTGGTGTTTATGCCATGCCCATGACGGAATGTAAACGGCATCTCCGGCTTCCCAATATACTCTTTCGTCCTCTACTTCTGTCCAGCCTTTTCCTTCAATGACGAATAATACAGTTTCATAGGTATGGCGGTGTCTGTTCGTTTGTTGTCCCGGGATTAGTCCCCCAATTGTCATGCTCACATTTTTACTGGGAAGGTCAACAAAAAAAACAGGATGTTTCCTTTCCGTTGAAAACTGATTATGCTCACCTGCATTTTCCACATTTTTATGAATTAAATGGCTTGGTTTTACATACTTTGGTCTTGCATACGTTTCGTGAAAGTCTTTTGAACTGAACTGTTTCTTGTCCATAATTTTAAAAATTTAAAGATTCTGTGCTTTATTGCATGACAAAATTATTTTATATTTGGACTGTTTAAATGATTCAGTTTTTATATAAATAGATAGTCCAGATGCTAAGGCCTTGGAAATTAGAATTCGAAATTGATAAAAAACTTGATAAAGCTGTTTATTTGCAAATAGCAGACACCATTATTACAGACATCAAGTCAGGAAGACTGAAGCCCGGCGATACCCTTCCCGGAAGCAGAAACCTGGCAGCTATGTTAAAAATCAACAGAAATACTGTAGTAGAAGCTTATCAGGTCTTGTTGAACGAAGAATGGGTAATTTCTAAGGAGAGAAAAGGAATTTTTGTTTCGGGCCATCTTCCTGTTTTACATGAAAAAAGAATTGAAAGGCTTTCTGATGTTTCGGATCATCCTATCCATAATCATGGTACCATGGTTAATTTTGATGATGGCCATCCGGACAGTAAAATAGCTCCTGTCACAGAATTGGCAAGAGCCTACCGCCAGATCTTCGGAATCAAAGCAAAATGGCAGATGATGGGTTATGGAGATGAGCACGGTGATATAGAATTCCGGAAAATGATTTCTCAAATGCTGAACCATCAGCGGGGTATGCAGATCCATGAAAAAGAAATATCTATTACAAGAGGAAGCCAGATGGCCATGTTTCTGACCGCTCAGAGTCTTTTAACTTCCGGAGATTGTGTCATTGTAGAAAACCCTGGTTACCAACCTGCGTGGCAGGCTTTTGAATACTCAGGAGCCAAACTTCTTCCTGTTTCCGTAGACGAAGAAGGAATTAATGTACAGGCTATTGAAAAACTTTTATCTCAGTACAAAAACATAAAAGCAGTTTATATAACCCCTCACAGGCAATATCCAACGATGGTTACTTTAAGCTTATCAAGGCGGTTAAGATTAATAGAATTAGCCAATCAATATAATATTACGATCATTGAAGATGATTATGACAATGAGTTTCATTTTGGTTACCGCCCTATTTTGCCTATTTCAAGCTTTCCCGAACTAAATAATTATGTGTATGTGGGAACTTTGAGTAAAGTAGTGGCTCCAGCCTTGAGGATAGGATATTTGGCCACTAAAAATCAGGATTTACTGCAAAAGATCGGAAGTTTAAGAAAAATTATTGACGTACACGGAGATGTTATTATGGAGCAGGCTGTTTTACAGCTAATCAAAGAAGGAGCGGTAAAAAAACACATCAGAAAAGCTACAGCTCATTATAAAAGTAAAAGGGATTTTGTATACAGCCTTTTGAATCAATATATGAAAGGAGTTGCTCATTTTACTTTACCTGAAGGCGGATTGGCATTCTGGATTGTCCCAAAAGCAGTATTGGATTGGGATAAAGTAACCTCATTACTGTTAGAGAAGAATATTAAGATCATCCATCCTAAGCAATACAGCCGAAATCATGTCAATGGTTTCAGACTAAGTTATGGCTCTGTTTCGGAGGAACAACTGGAACAAAGTATACCGATTATTGCAGAAGTTTTTAATCAGTATTTGTAATAAGGTTCTCACAGATTAGCAGATTTTATATAGTTTATTATCATCCAGATCTTTTCAATCAGCGAGATAAATAAACATGATTTTTGTTATTCTGACAAAAGAAGAATCTTAAAAAATTGTTTCCCGCAGATCACACGGATTGTATAGAATTATTATCTGCGTTATCTGCACAATCTGCGAGACATTACATAATCCCCAAAGCATAAAAATAGCGCAAATTATTATCCATTTGCGCTATAAATTATCTATATTTCCCAATATCTTTCGTGAGATTCATAGAAAAAACTACTCCACTTCAAAAACAGCCTGAATCTCCACGGAAGAATTTACCGGAATGGAAGACGCCCCAAATGTTGCTCTTGCATGTTTCCCTTTATCTCCAAAAACCTCAGCCGTAAGATCAGAAGCAATATTCATCAGCTCAGCATGTTTGGCGTAATCATCCTTTGTGTTGAAAATCCCGGTAAGCTGTACACATTGTTTTACCCTACCCAGATCACCGCCTACTGCTTCTTGAAGAACAGCCAGGACATTAAGCATAGTTACCCTGGTTGCATCTTTTACCTGCTGTTCGTTAACCTCTACTTCTAACTTCCCCGGATTAAAGATCTTTCCATCTTTTAAAGCTACCTGATTGATAAAAACAAGATTTCCGGAACGTACAAACGGCTGGTAATTGCCTGCTGGTTTAGGAACTTGTGGCAGAACAATATTTTTCTGTTTTAGAATCTCATTAAAATTCTGATGATTTTCAGTGACGGATACAGCTCTTTTCGGATGGGTATCTTTCAATGCCAGTGATACTTTCGCAAAATTTCTTCCCTGAAGTTCCGCCAGCGCTCTTTCTCCTTTTGTGGGACGTTCAACATCTTTCAGGGAGGCCATAGTTGTGATTCCGAGTACCGAATTTCCCTGTGGGATCGCTTTGTTAAGTTCTTCTGTTCCACGAATTCCATTAGAAACTAAAATCATTCCGTGCACTGCAAGACTGTTCCAAAAAGACTGAATAGCCAATTCTTTTCCCGCACCGCTTCCTGCAGACATGAATACGGTTGCCGGAATTCCTTCCAGAGTATGTTCTGTCCAAAGCTGAACGGTTTTAGATAAGAATTCACTCATTCCGGTGCTGATATTTCCAAAATAAACAGGTGATCCGAAAGCGATTCCATCGTAGTTGGCAAGCTCATCTACTGTTGCTACAGGTAAACTTTTCAGGTTGGGATTTTGTGATGGCTTCACCAGTTTGATATAAGAATCAGCATTATTTTCACTCTCAATACCTTTGGCAATTTCTTTGGCCAGTTCGTACGTTCTACCATTGTCTGAGTGGATAAGGACTAATATTTTAGCTTTATTCTGTGCCATAATCTGTGTGGTGTTAAATAGTAAAATTAAAATAAATAAAGAACATATTTTTTTCATTCTGAAGGGGGTATGAATTAATGATACAAAATTAATATTGGCGTTTTTATTAAATTTGCCAAAAAATATATACAAAACGACAGAATGAAATGTGGACTGATTGAAAGAACAGAGAGCCAGTTTGTAGACACCATCAACAAAGAAGCTTATGTTTGGTGCGAAAAAGACTGGAAACATGATGATTATGAACATGTTCACCACCGTGCCCAATTAACCTTTGTGGAAGACGGGTATCAGTATTTTCATATTGATCAGAAAATTTATCTGGTTCCACAGCATCATGTGATATGGATTCCTTCCGGAATAGCCCATAAAATTACTTCTGAAGCAAAAACGCTTAATCTGATGGTCTTTCTGTTCAAATCTGTGTTTGATGAAGAGTTTTATCAGAGTGTACATGTATTTGCTGTTCCGCCGGTTCTAAAAGAAATGCTGCTTTATGCTTCAAAATGGAATCAATCTCTGGATGAAAACGAAGAACAGGGTATTTTCTTTAAAGCCATATTAAAGAGTCTTCCAAACTTTTGCAAAGAAAGTAACGGACTCGAAATTCCTATTCCAAAAGACACAAGATTAATTCCTGTTTGCAATGACATCAATTCCAATTTTAAATATAATCTGGATATTGATTCCCTGGCTGCCAAAGCACAGATGTCTGTACGCAGTTTGCAGCGGATTTTTAAGAATGAAACCGGAATTACCCTGCAAAAATATCTTCAGCTGACCAGAATATTAAAAAGTATTGAACTGATTGATACGAAACAGTATACTTTAAGTGAGATAGCTTACAAAGTAGGCTATCAGAGTCTATCTGCCTTTACCTCATCTTATTTTGCTGTGATGAAAGCAAAACCCAAGTCCAAGAAAAATCATGGGGTTTCATCATGAGGCATATCTACCGGCTTGGACTCCGGTGATCCTTTCTCCCGTAGCCAGATAGACAAAATAACAATGGAGGCAACTGCAAGGAATTCAATCTGCCAGTTCTGAAATGATTCAAACCAGAACCGTGATTCCGAAAGATATTGTATAGCTGTTACCCCGGGTTCTCCTTTCATTGCCTGTTCATTATTATAATTTTTAAGGCTGCCGTAAAAGTGCATTCCAAAACTGCACAGGAACAGTAAAGCAAAGGCCAGCGATAGTGAATGTTTGTATATTTTCAACCATATTCCTCCTTTTCTTACAGGCCATGGAGCTTGGGGATGTGGTATTGGCTCTCTGTCAACGTCTTCAGTTCCTTCCAACGATTTAGATTCGCTGGAACCTTTTTGCCGGAGAGATACAGTTAATAAAACATATAACATCATCTGAAGAAATTCGCTTTCCCAGTTTTCAAAAGTAGCCTGGATAAAATGCCCGCTATAAAAATATTCATTAATCGTTAAGGCCGGAAATCCATTTTCTTCAAGCTCTTTGTTCTCTGTTTTCCAGCCGGTAAAGAACTGCCCCGTAAGAGAAAGCAGCATAAGTATAATAACTGTAATACTCAAACTATTGCGGTATAGAAAACTTCTGTGGGTCATGATTTACTTTTTTTGAAATGGAAATATTTTATCAAGGTTTTTTGTTGTGGGTCCATTAAGCCGCTTACCATTGATATTAAATCGTGAACCATGGCAAGGGCAATCCCAGCTAAGCTCAGCACTGTTCCATCTTACCTCACAGGAAGCATGCGGACAGGTACTCCTCAGGAGATGGAAAGTACCGTTAATTTCTTTATACAAAGCATAGGTATCCGATTCGTAGCGGAAAACTTTTGCTTCGCCAGGCTTGATTTCAGACAGGGAATCAATTCTTTCGACAAAAATTTTATCTTTTATATAATCAAAAGCCACTGCAGCATTCTCTTTTACGAAATCTGCAAATCCGGCAATAGGTTTTATTCTTAAAGGATTGAACAGGGGTTCATATTTACTTTGGCCTGTAACTATGAGATCATGTAAGATCTGTGAAGAAAGGGTTCCGAAGATCATTCCGTTTCCTCTGAAACCAGTAGCTGTAAATATTCTTTGTTTAGTTCCGGGCAGTCTGCCGATATATGGTAAACCATCTACAGGTTCATAATACTGACTGGACCAGCTGAAATAGGTTGTTTCTACATCAAAATGTTCTCTTACATAACTCTCCAGTCTTGAGAAACATTCTCCGGTATCTTCAGAATGACCGGTTTTATGATCCTCACCGCCTGCAATCAATAGGTTCTCTCCTTCATATTCCTGAATCCGGTAATAATGATAAGGATCACAGAGATCGTACCCCAATTCCCGCGGATAACTGTTATCTTTTAAACTGAAAGCCATTGCATAGCTGCGATATGGGGCATTGGTGAAATGAAGCACATTGATTCCGGGCGGAATGTGTGTGGCATAAACCAGGTTTTTTACTTTTATTGTTCCTTTGGAGGTTGTAAGTACAATATGATCGTCGTATTCTTCATGCTCTTCAGATACACATTTTTCTTCAATAGCACCCCCTAACTGAATGAAAGCTTCACAAAGCGCCTTGATATATTTTATGGGATGAAACTGCCCCTGATCCGGAATACGTACGGCTTCCCTGAAAGGAATTGGAAATGGAATTTCATTTACATACATCATTTCATGACCTACCTGAGCAGCTCCTGTTACAATGTCTTTAAGCTGTTTTTCCTGATCTTCATCCAGTGCAAAAAGATAGGCATCCTTCCTGATAAAATCACAGCTAATGTCGTATTTTTCGATGTTGTCCTCTATAATCCGGATGGCATCTTTACCGGATTCTGCATACAATTTGGCATTTTCCAGCCCAAAATCCTTAATGGCCTGTGCAAAAGTGGTATCAAAGAAATCGTTTAAATGGGCTGTTGTTCCTCCTGTAGTCCCGAATCCTATATTAGCTGCTTCTATAATAATACATTTCTGTCCGGATTCCTGCAGTTTCAGGGCGGTGGAAACTCCTGTAATCCCACCGCCTACGATGACAGTATCAAACCACTGGCTGAGATCATTTTCTGTTGAAAATTTCCTGATTTCATCCTGCCATATACTTTTTCTTGCGCCATCTCTGTACATAACCAGTATTTTTAGAGTTAAAAAATTATCTGATGCTCAGTGAATCATTTTCCGGTGATCTTGCCGTATTACTGCTGGCTTGCACATTATTTTTCTTTTTATCAGAAGGTTCGTCTTCCTCAAGGTTACATCTGCACGAAGCAAATGAAAATACACCTAAGATTCCTAAAATAAATGCTGTAGTTTTCATATCTTTTTAATTATTTGTTAGCCGTTTACAATGATTCCTCCATTAGGATGAATGACCTGTCCTGTAATTTGTGCTGCATCATCGCTGGCGAGGAACAGGAAACTAAAGGCAACTTCTTCAGGAGTCGCGTTTCTGTCTAATGGAGGCTTATTGGGATCTTCTTCCTTTTCATCAAAAGTTTCCTTGGTGAGCGGTGTTGCTACCGGGCCGGGAGCTACAGCATTGATACGAATGCCCTTAGGTTTTGCCTGTAAAGCGAGTGACCGGGTAAAAGACACTATAGCTCCTTTTGTTGCAGAATAGTCTAACAGTTCCGGATGCCCTTCATAGGCTGAGACTGATGTTGTATTAATCACACAGCTTCCCTCTTTCAGGTAAGGAAATACTACTTTTGTGAGCAGAATCATTCCTACAATATTGGAATTGAAGGTATGACGGATGTTTTTTTCCTCAAGCTCTTCAATAGAATCTGCAGGAAACTGAACCCCGGCATTATTGATGAGGATATCAATTTTTCCGAAAATTGATATTACTTTCTGTGTTGTCTCTTCACAGAAATCATAATCATTAATATCTCCCTGGAAGATGATGCATTTTCTGCCCAGATTTTCAATTTCAGCCTGGGTTTTTGCTGCATCGGCATCATCTGAGTGATAAATAATGGCAATATCTGCTCCTTCTGTTGCAAAAAGAAGAGCTACTGCCCTGCCTATTCCGCTGTCAGCTCCCGTTATGAGAACAGATTTTTTTTCCAGTTTTCCCATAATCTTTATTTTTCGGTTACCGGTTTCTGCATTTCAGCCATTCTGTGGGCCGCCATACTGTCTGTAGAAAGATTAGACATGGCTACAGATAATTTATTCTTTAATCCTGAAATGATTTTATCTTCATCATTCATCAATGCATTATAACCATCCATAGCAACTTCTTCAGGAGAAGCTAAAGTTTCTCTGTCTTCAACTATTTTGCTTTGGTTCATATCCGCCTTATTGAAAAAATCAGTATCTGTAGGTCCCGGTAAAAGGGCTGTTACGGTAATTCCTGCATCTTTAAGTTCTTCTCTGATGGCTTCAGACCACGATAGCACAAAAGCTTTGGTTCCATGATATACCGAATGCCAGGGACCGGGAACTTTGCTGGCTATAGAAGCCAGATTCAGAATTTTTCCCGATCTCTTAGGCAACCGGTCCTTAATAAACAGTTTGGTTAATATGATGACTGAAATGATATTAAGATTCACAATATCTACTTCCCGGTGAATATCAGTTTCCTGAAATTTTCCAAATACGCCCTGGCCGGCATCATTTACCAGAATTTCAGGGCTTATCCCATTCATTTTCAGTTCAGAATAGAGGGAATAGGCTTCATCCTGCAGGAAGAGGTTCTTGGATATCGGAATGGCGTTAATTCCATATTCTTTAAATTCATTGGCTTTGTTCCTAAGCTCTTCGTAATCCCGGGCAACGATAACAAGGTCGTAGCCATTTTTAGCAAACTGTTTGGCCAGTTCGTATCCTATTCCGCTTGTTGCTCCGGTAATCAGGACATATTGATTTTTACGTTCCATGTTTTCTTATTTTAAAATTAAAAGCCTGTTCAGTTCACTTTTAAAGCACCCCAAGATGAACTCTGTATAATATAGCTGGGCATTCAGAGCCTGGGTTTTGGGGTGCAGTTCCAGTTTTTTGGTAAGGATGATCTCTCCTTTATATGAAAATGAGAAATAAGCAAATATTTTATAGGCAGAATTACGGATCGGTGTACAGTAGCCCGTTGTTGAAATAGACCAATCGGTTTCAAAAAGGCTGGCAACATTTAAAGCCATCGTTTCTGCAATATTTTCCGAAACGCAGTCGCATTCTTCCGCTTCTTTTTTGTTTACCTTTAAGAGCTTTACTTTTTCGGGTAAAGTATAGGCCGTAATTCCTCCGTTATAAAACATGGAGGCATTCGGCATCTGTGAAAAAGCCAGCTGTAAGCAGCCTGATGTTACGCTTTCAGCAATAGAGATGGTTTCATCCGCAGTCATCAGACAATGGCTTATATATTCAAGAAGATTTTTTTGAAATTCCATAACATTTTGTTTTTGAAAATATTGATTAACAATTTGTATTTACAGTCCGGCAGTCTTCCATGGATCAAGAACAACCTTTACGCAACCGTCTTCTTTTTTATCAAAGATCTCGTAACCTTTGGCTACTGCTTCAAGAGGAAGGCGGTGTGTAATAATATCGTCAAGAATGATCTGTCCTTTTTCTACATAGCTCATAAGCCGGTCTATGATAGGATGTACATTACATTGTCCTGCTTTCAGAGTAATTCCTTTATCAAAGATCTGCCCAAGCCTGAAGTTATCATAGTTAACAGGATAAACCCCAAGTACGGATACTGTTCCGCCTCTTCGTACAGCACTCATACAGGCTTCAAGTACTTTTATGGAGCCTTTCTCAAAATTTAAAACAGCTTTTGCACGGTCTAAAAGGTCTCTTTCGGGTTCAAATCCTACTGCATCAATACATAAATCTGCACCTCTTCCGTTGGTCATATCACGAATCTGTTCTATAGTACTTTCGGCGTCTTTCCAGAGAATGGTTTGGCAGCCTGTGAGCTTTCTTATTTTATCCAATCTGTATTGAAGAGTATCAATCACAATAACTTTCTCCGCATTGTGAAGAATGGCACTTTTAGCTGACATTGAGCCTACTGGTCCGGCACCAAAAATGACTACGGTTTCACCTCCTTTCAAGTCTCCCCACATAACGCCTGTATAGCCGGTTGGGAAAATATCGGTAAGAAAGAGTACCTGTTCATCAGTAAGGCTTTCCGGTACTTTTCTGGGGCCAAAATGAGCATATGGAACTCTTACATACTGTGCCTGTCCGCCATTATATCCTCCATAGAGATCTGTATATCCAAATAAGGCTCCTCCTTTTTCTGTAAGAATACCGCCTTCAGGACCGTAATGTTCAGGATTACTGTGTTCACATGCCGTGGGAAGATCATGCTGGCAGAAATAACAGCTTCCACAGGCAATAGGAAAAGGAACCACTACTCTGTCTCCTGCTTTCAGGTGGTTAATATTCTTTCCGGTTTCTTCCACAATTCCTATAAATTCATGTCCCATTACCATTGGGCGTGCCTGGGGGATTCCTCCAGAATACATATGCAGATCGCTGCCGCAAATCGCTGTAGATGTTACTCTCAGTATAATGTCATGATCGTCATGAATTTCCGGATCGTCAATGGTGTCACAGGTAATTTTACCCGGTGTGTGAAAAACTGCTGCTTTCATAATATTATATTTAGTGTGATTGGTGTGAAGGGTGTTTTATTTTTATGATTGAGCGTTTCTCTCCATTTCAAGATCCCAGACTCTGTGCTGAGCAATGGCATTGATAAATTGATCTGCGGCATCCTGATCTGCCCATGTAATGATCCCGGGATCCTCATGCTTTTTTGAAGCTACATTACTGTTATGGTAAACAGGTTCTGTATCTGAACCAAAATATACAGCTTTACAGTGTTTGTACGCTTCATTGATAAAATGTAATACCAGATGTTTATTTTCAGGGATCATAAGTTCTTTTACAGAATTTTCACCTGAACATATTACAAGGGCGTCGAAGCAAACACTGGCAGTACTGGTTAAAGAATGTTTGGGAGTAAGCTCTGAGCCGTCATTGGTTCTTACCTTAGCCAGACTTGGAGCAATGAATTCAACGCGTGCTCCCTCTGATTCCAGTTTTATTTTAAGGGCGTTTGTTTCTTTCCCATCTATTCCGTTGGCCATAATAAACCCTATTTTTCTGCTCTTAATGGTATTTTTAACCGTGTTTTTCATGCTTAGTGCTTCAGAGACTTTTGTTTTAGGCTCTTTTTCTTCGCTCTGCAGTTCCACAATATTACTGTCTGCCGGTAAGCTTTGGTTAGGCCAATCCAGTTTTTTAACTTCTACCCCAAGTTTTTCAGCTACACGCCATGCAAGAAACATATCAATATAGGCAAGCTGGCCTACTACCCTTTCTCTTACAGCTGGAAGTGTCACTTTTGATAATTCAAAAATCAATGCATTTTGAAGGTGTTCTTTTTCCGGTGTTGACTGGCTGTTATAAAAGAGTTTAGCCTGAGAATAGTGGTCTACAAAGCTTTTGCTTCTTTCGCGGATCTTAGCGCCTGACACTCTTTCCTGTTGGGATACAAAGCCACCTTCAGACATCATGGCCTGGAAAGGGCATCCGCCTCCAATGGAATTAGGATCATAGCTGGTTTTTCCTTTTACGATCTGTTGTCTCATGTGGCCATCACGCTGGTTATTGTGAACGGTGTTAATTGAGCGATTGATCGGAATTTCATGAAAGTTGGGTGATCCAAGTCTTGACAGCTGGGTGTCGGTATATGAAAATAATCTTCCCTGTAGCAGTGGGTCATTGGTGAAATCAATTCCGGGAATAATGTGTCCCGGGTGAAATGCAACCTGTTCTGTTTCTGCAAAGAAATTATCCGGATTTCTGTTTAGGGTTAATGTTCCCACGATTTCTACAGGAACTTCTTCCTCAGGAACAATTTTGGTGGGGTCGAGAAGATCAAAATCAAAACGGTCTTCATCTTCTTCAGGAATAAGCTGTACTCCGAAATCCCATTCAGGATAATCTCCGTTTTCAATAGCTTCCCAAAGATCTCTTTTATGGAAATCAGAATCTACACCTGATATGATCTGAGCTTCGTTCCAGGCTACGGAATGTACTCCGAGTTTTGGCTTAAAATGAAATTTTACAAAGTGTACTCTTCCTTCTTCATTAATAAATTTAAAGGAATGCACTCCAAATCCTTCCATCATTCTTAAACTTCTTGGAATTGCCCTGTCACTCATCAGCCACATAATCATATGCATGCTTTCCGGCATCAGCGAAATAAAATCCCAGAAGGTATCGTGAGCTGAAGCGGCCTGGGGAATTTCGTTATCAGGTTCCGGTTTAACGGCATGTACAAGATCGGGAAATTTTATAGCGTCCTGAATAAAAAATACAGGCATATTATTCGCTACCAGATCGTAATTCCCTTCTTCTGTATAAAATTTGACCGCAAAACCACGCACATCCCTGGCCAGATCTGTACTTCCTTTGCTTCCTGCTACGGTGGAAAACCTTACAAAAACAGGGGTTTCTTTGCCCAACTCCGTTAAGAATTTTGCTTTTGTATACCCTGCAAGGCTTTTTGTTAGTTTAAAGACTCCGTGAGCACCGGATCCACGGGCATGAACCACCCTTTCCGGGATTCTTTCATGATCGAAATGGGTTATTTTTTCACGAAGGATAAAGTCTTCGAGTAACGACGGACCTCTCTCTCCGGCTTTTAAGGAATCCTGATTGTTGTTGATCTTTAAGCCCTGATTGGTAGTCAGCTTTTCATTGTCATTAGATGTGCTGTACTGTTTCAGTTGGTCTGCTTTTTCATTATTTTCTTCGGGTTTCATATGATATTGATTTTTGGGGTTGATGTATATTTTAAAAGCAGTCAGATAAGGGGATAGTAACTTCAGTCTTTACTGTTTTCCAGCATATTGAGCAATTTGCTGATGCATTCTTCTTCCTTTAATACTTTATAATAAGCCGTTTTGGCATATAATGTAAAAGAGGGAGTATCAATTCTGATTTCAGCATCCATTTCAGAGGAATCCACTACGTTTTGGGTATGGAATTCACGGATATGAAGGATGTATTCTTCAATATAGTTGTCTATTACCTTTTTAAAGACTTCACATTTTGCATTGCGCTTGATCTTCTCCAGAGATTTAATCAAGAAAGCTGTTACTCCATATGAGTTGATAATACCGGGAAATAAGGATTCATTTTCAATCACATTATTCTTATCATTCAGTCCGGAATGCTGTAAAGTGTCATTTTCAAAAACCATATATAAAAAGTTATTAGTTGTTGGAAGCCTTTAAATATTGCTCAAAATAATGGATGTCATCTTTATCCTTAATGGAAAGGTAGAACATAACCTGTTCCGGTTCTTTTAATCCGATACTGTTGAAACTATCAAAATGAGCAATAAATGCCTGAATGTTTTCAATATCAATATCTTTAAGAATAACGAATAACAGAAAAATATGGTCTTCTATCTCCTTGGCATAAACAGCGGCTCCATTTTCAAAACACTTACCATTATTGTTGATTTTTATGAAGCTTTTGTGCTTCAGGGTCTTTATTATTTTCTGGCAGTCCATATACATTTTGAGTTCATGATTTAAAATAAGCCATATAGATCGAAACAGCCTATATGGCTTATTGTTTGGCTGGTTTAGTCTTCCTGTTCCGCATCAAAATTGATGGAGGTTTCTGCTATTTCCGTAAGTCCGGCGTCCGTATCCTCTTCTTCCTGTAAAGTTCTTTCCAAAAGATCAGCCGCTTTGTCATGTCCCATAGTAATAGCAAGCTGGGCAAGCCCTCCGTATGTGGCAATTTCATAGTGTTCAACCTTTTGAGCCGCAATAATAAGTCCCACATCTCTGGTTGCGGAACCTTCTTCAGTAGACTTAATGGTTTCTTCGCCTTCTTCAATAATTCCTTTTATTGCTTTACATTCTTTCTTTTCAGGAGTTTCATCAATAAGTTTGAATACTTTTTCCAGACGTTTTACATGTTTCTGGGTCTGAAGATGGTGGTCTTCAAAAGCATCCTTTAAATCTTCGCTGGTTGCTGCGTCCTGCATTTTTTCCAACGCTTCAAGAATAGCATTTTCAGCGTAATAAATATCTTTAAGAGCACTTACAAAAAATTTGTGAAGCGGTGAATTTTTCATTTCATCTTTCTTGGTGGTTGCCTTGTCTGCTGTTCCTTTTTTTGCAGAAACGGCTGTATTGGTTTCTAAAATTTTATTTGCCATAATGTGAAGTGGTGTTTAAAGTTGAAAAGATTACCTCTTTATATTCAATAAAGAGGCAATCAGGAAAAAGAATTATGAATTACGTCTGCCTCCGAATCCGGATCTTCCCGAAGATCGTCCGCCTCCGTGAGATGCCTGTCCTCCCATTCTTGCAATTCTGGTACGTTCAGCTTTGCTCATTGATGCAAAACCTCTTCTTGATGTACCGGATCCTGAATTTGAATTTGAACTACGACCTGATGAACCGTTACCGGAATTTCCGCCTCTTGAGTTACCTGAACCGGATCTTCCCGAAGATCGTCCGCCTCCGTGAGATGCCTGTCCTCCCATTCTTGCAATTCTGGTACGTTCAGCCTTGCTCATTGATGCAAAACCTCTTCTTGATGTTCCGTCTCCTGAAGATCTGCCTCTGCCACCGCCAGACCTTGAACCTGGTCCTGAGCCAGAGCCTGACCTTCCACGGGAACCGCCACGGGAGCTGCTGCTACGTGAAGAACCTCCTCTTCCAGAGGTGAATCTTCCCATGCTGTCTCTCTGTTGGTTTCTGTTTCCGCCGCTGCTTCTGGAACCTCTTCCGCCACTGCCTCTTTGGTTATAATCGTCATCATCTTCATCCTCATCTTCGTCATCATAGTCGTCATCTTCATCGTAGTCATCATAGTCGTCATAATCTTCATCATAATCATCGTCATCATCATTTTCAAAATAGTCTTCATATTCTGAAAAATCATCGTCATAGTCTTCATCTCTCGATGCGTCATTAAAACCATGATCATATCCTAATTGGTAAACTTCTTCAAGGTTTTCAGGTGAGTGTGAATTTCCTCTTGAGCTACGATTTCTTGAATTTCTAGTGTTCATAACTGAATTTTTTATATTAATATTTAGTGATGTATTGCCACCCGTGACTAGTATTAGACGGCAATGGTTGGGTTCCGATAAATTCAAATTGACCAAAAGCTAAAATGCTTTTTTCGTTCCTTTACTAAGGTTTAAAGAATTGTATTGTAAATTGATAGATCAAATGTACGACTGTATAACTCACTTTTTTATGACCTGAGTCATGTTGGGTAATATTAATACAAAATTTTCCTGTCTTTAAATATGATATCCCCTTCCTGTTCCATTTTTTTCAGGGTACGGATCACTGTTTCCACCCGTAATCCTGTAAGGTTGGCAAGCTGCTGTCTGGTAAGTTCAACAGTAAAGCAATGGGTGCAATCGCCATCATGATAGCTTTTCAGATAATTTAGCAGTCCTGTAAGACGCAGCATTGGTTTTTTGGATGATAAGCTCTGCATCATGATGAACTTATAATAAACCTGCTGAGAAAAACAGGCATTCATTTCAAGGGAAAGTTCAGGATGTTTTTTAAGCATTTTTATAAAATTGCTCTTAGGGAGCCTTATAATTTCAGAAGGCTCCAGACATATAGCATTCATGGGATAACTCTGGTTTAAAAACAGAAGCGGATCTCCGAAACTTTGTTTTTTTCCTAAAATATTATGGATAAATTCCTTTCCGTCTTCATTGTAGTTATTAAGTTTTACCTTTCCCTTGGCAATCTGAAAATAATATTGTGCCTGATCTCCCTCTTTAAAGATTATTTCACGCTTTTTATAGGTTCTGAACCCTGCACCAAAAGAATGCAGAAGTCCTTCATCAATATTCATGCAGCTTACTGTTTTCATATTCCATATTAATTTTAACAGAAAAACCGTAAAACTTCAGTATTGATTCTAATACAGGATTTTACGATTTTCAATTTTCAGGATTTTTTCCTTTTCCATATGTTTGATGGTCCTTATGGCTGTTTCTACACAAAGGCCTGTAAGACTGGCCATCTGCTGCCTCGTTAAAGGAATCATAAAAGAATAAGAGGGCTTTCATCATCCTGAAAGCTTTTAAGATAATCCATCAATCCCTTTAATCTAGTGGATGGGTTTTGAGATGAAATGTTCAGCATCATAATAAATTTATAGTAAAGACGCTATGATAAAAAACTGCTTACCTCCATGCAAAGTTTTGGAGATTTATTTAATAAACTGAAAAATGTAGATTTATGAAGCCTTAAAACACTGCAATCAGTAACAGCTTCTGCATTCATTGGATATGGTTTATCTATAAACAGAATAGACTCTCCACAGCTCTGCCCTTCTGATAAGAAGTTTTGGATAAATTCTTTTCCCTCTTCATTATAATTATTCAGCTTTACCTCTCCGGTAATAATCTGATAATAATAGTGAGGGCTATCTCCTTCACAGAAAATATTTTCTGTAGGCTTATATTCTTTAATTTCAGCTCCTGCTGAAATTAAAATATTTTCGTCAATAACCATAATAGCTTTTTTTTGTTGTTTTCTTCTTCTTCTTAATCTTAGTAAAAATATCACTGGAATTGACAATAAATACATACAAATATCGAACCTTAGTCTTTATTTTATAAGTTAAATAAAGTTAAATTTATTATATATTTTATTTTAATTTAATGTTATTGTTTAATTTTTAACATTAAAAACGCATTATTTTTATTTCTTAAGTAGGTGATTTTATTTATAGTGTTGAGTTAACAAAACCCGTCTCAGCGGATGACAACGGGTTTTATCAAATATGGAGTTAAAACAATTATTTTTTTCTGTTCGTGTTAGGTACGGCTCTCGCTGTATCCTTTTTATTCATTGAAGATGTACTGTCCTTATTAAGTGTATCTGAAGGAAGCGGAGATGACGTTGGCTGATGATTAGCAGCTGTATCCGTCTGCATACTATCAGCTATTATAGTGTCAGTACTTGTAGATTGTTCTGTTCGCGTTTCTTTTTTACAGCTTAAGGCAAGAAATCCAATAAGCATAAATGACATGATAAGTTTCATAATAGTATATTTTGTGTGTGATAGGTCAAAAGTAGACTATTAGGATACCGTTTGTTTATGACCCAGGTCATAATGCTTTATTTATGATTATTTCGCAAATTTCTTAGTCCCGATTACACAGAGAATAACCCCAACTGTAATTCCCAGCATTCCTATACTTACCTGCTCGTGAAGAAGGTATGCTGCTAAAGCAAGCCCGAAGAAAGGCTGTAATAGCTGAAGCTGGCCTACTGTGGTAATACCACCAAGTGCCAGCCCTTTATACCAGAATATAAACCCGATAAACATGCTGAAGAGAGAAATATACCCTAATCCGAACCAGCCTCTAAAACTTATGGATTCTACATTGGTTGGAAAATAGATGAAAAACAAAGGAAGCATAACCGGTAATGATATAACAAGTGCCCAGGAAATAACCTGCCATCCACCTAATGTTTTGGAAAGCTTTGCACCTTCTGCATATCCCATTCCGCACAGAATGATAGCCAGAAGCATGAGGATATCCCCAACAGGAGAGGCTGAAATTCCCTGGGAAAAAGCATAACCAATTACCAAAAGACTTCCGATCACAGAAAAGAGCCAGAATACGGGATGTGGCTTTTCTCCACCCCGGAAAACCCCGAAAATAGCTGTGGCTAAAGGAAGCATTCCCAGGAATACAATAGAATGCGCAGAGGTAAGGTATTGTAATGCCAGTGAAGAAAGCAAAGGAAATCCTATGACACAGCCTATAGCAACCAGAACCAGAGAGAATAACTGTTTTTTTGCCGGACGTTTTTCTTGGTATATCAATAAAACTGAAAGCGCCAGGATTCCGGCAATCACTGCACGGGCAATCGTAGCAAATATAGGATCCATTTCCATCACTGCAAGTTTGGTAGCGGGCATAGAACCACTGAAAAGCAATACACCTATGAAACCATTGATCCAGCCGCTTACAGCCTGGTCTTTTGAAATTGTTTCTGTCATCATTTTAATAAGCTTTAATTAACTAGATCAAAATTAAAGAAGATCATTAGACAAACACAGTATCAGTTTTGTATATTTGCATGAGCACAGTTAAGAAAATGAGTAAAGAGTTTTTATACACAGAAATTGCAGATGGTATTGCCACTCAGATCAGGAACGGAGTATTAAAGGCAGGAGATAAACTCCCGTCAGTAAGAATGTTATGTAATGAACATCAGGTAAGTATGAATACCGCAAAGCGTGTTTTTCTTGAGCTGGAATCTCTGTCTCTTGTAGAATCGAAGCCTCAATCCGGTTATTTTGTAAGCCCGTTATTGTCTGTAAAACTTCCATTACCTGAAGTGAGCCGCCCTTCTTTGATTGCCAACAATGACGAACCTGATGAATTAATCAGTAAAGTCTTTGAAAATGTTGGCAAAAAAGATATTACATTCTTTTCTATTGGGATTCCATCCGGAGATCTTCTTCCTCAGGCCAAACTTAAAAAAGAGATTGTACATGCTATAAGGGAATTAAAAGAAGGCGGAACAGAATATGAGGAACTGCAGGGAAATCTGAAGCTGAGAAGAATGATTGCCATACGTTCTTTACAATGGAGCGGAAATCTTAATGAAAATGATTTGATAACCACAAATGGCGGAATGAATGCGCTGTCTTTCTGTTTAATGGCTTTGGGAAAGCCAGGAGATACCATTGCTATTGAAAGCCCGTGCTATCCAGGAATTCTTCAGCTTGCCAACGGCCTGGGACTGAAAGTTCTGGAATTACCTACCCATCCTACTACCGGGATAGAAATTGATGCCTTCAAAAAGCTGATCCCCAAAATTGATCTGTGCCTGTTGATTCCTAATTTCAATTCACCACTGGGAAGCTGTATGCCTGATGAGAATAAGAAAGAAATTGTAAAGGTCCTTTCAGAAAATAACATTCCGTTGATTGAAGATGATGTATATGGAGATCTTTATTTTGGTTCTACCCGCCCTAAATGCTGTAAATCTTTTGATAAGGATGGAAATGTGCTGTATTGCAGTTCTATTTCAAAAACACTGGCTCCGGGATATCGTGTAGGCTGGATTGCTCCGGGGAAATATAAAGACAAGCTTTTAAAGCTTAAGCTTCTGCATTCTACCTCTTCTATATCCATTGTGAATGAGGCTGTTGCTAATTTCCTGAAATCAGGAAGATACGAGAAGCACCTTCAGCAGCTTAGAAAGACGTTGCAGAGTAATTACCAGAATTATGTACAAACCATTGCCGAATATTTTCCGGAAGGAACTAAAACCAGCCGTCCGCAAGGCGGATTATCCTTATGGGTAGAATTTGATAAAAAGATCCGTACCACAGAGTTGTATGATCTTGCTATTAAAGAGAATATAAGTATTGCTCCCGGAAGAATGTTTACTTTTCAGGATCAGTTTGAAAACTGTATGAGACTTTGTATCGGGCTTCCATGGTCAGATGAAACCCAGGCAAAACTCAAACAGGTGGGGCAGCTTGCTAAAAAGATTTATTCAAGGTAAGGAAGATGGAAGCCATTGCTGTCTTAGGAATAACTTATGCCAATTTTATTAAAATTAAAAAAAGGATTAAAACAATTGGGCTAAAGTTCTATTGTGTTCAACAGAACTTCCGGCCTCCTTCTCCCATCTTCCTGCCTTTTTATTTATTATCCGGAACAAAGTTCTTTCTTGCCAGCTCTTTTCTTACGCGGCTTAAACTTTCCGGGGTAATGCCAAGATAAGAAGCAATCATCCATTGAGGAACCCTAAGAAGAAGGTCCGGATACATTTTTATGAATTTCATATATCTTTCTTCTGCAGTTTCTCCCAATAAAGAGTTGATCCTGTTCTGAAGGCTTCTGATATGTTTCTGAAGCAGAAAATCACTGCGTTCAATGCTGTTTGGGAACTGTTCTACCAATTTATTGAAGAAATCAGGATGCAGAAACAACACTTCCGAATCTTCTACAGCTTCAATATAATAATTGGATTTTTCATTGAAATAAAGACTGCTTCGGTCAGAAATCAGCCAGCTTTCAGGGGCAAACTGTATAATATGTTCTTTCCCATTCTTATCGATAGAGTACATCTTCAAAAGTCCTTTTTCAACAAAGAATATGTGTCTGCAGATTTCGCCGTACTGAAGAAGAAACTGGTTTTTAGGGATCTTTTTTACTTCATAATGCAGGCTGCAGGTATTCACACTTTGAAGGGGAACGTTTAAGACTTTGGCTAAATAATTATTAATATTCTTCATTATACGATCTGGCTTAAAGAAATGTCCTGGTGCGAAGCGCTGTTAACGGGCTTTCCGTTTTCAATAACAATCAGCTGCGGACTTTCATGCCTTATCCCGAAATCCTCAGCAATTTTATTTGAAATAGGCCGGTGAGCTAGCAGATCAAGAAAATAAACGTTTACCTTTTGATCCGAATTTTCAATTTCTTTTTCAAAATTCCTCAATACTGTTTTGCTGATAAAACAGCTTGTTGAATGTTTAAATATCGCTATTTTATGCTGATAGGAGCTTTCAATGGCTTTTTCCAGGTCTTCTTCAGACTTTATATTTTGCCAGAAAGATTTTTGATCAGAGGTTTCACTATTATTTCCGCCGAATATTTTTTCAAAAAAACTCATACATTAAATTGTTTTAAATGATGATCAAGATGCTTATATTCTAAAAAATCCCAGTCTTTTTCAGTCATGTTTCCGAATAATCTGTGACTGTCCGGCAGTTTTCTGTTTTCACAGGCTTCCCGGAATTCCTCCAGCGTATTCAGCAGATTGGTTTTTGATTCATCAAAATCACACTCAAAATTAACGATTAGTTTTTGAAAAGTAGGCATGTTTCTGGGAATTCCGTTATTGAAAACATACATTTCCAATTTTGTAACGATTCCTATTGTCCCGAAAACAAGATTAATGCGGGGAAGTTCAATTTTGCGTAGGGCAACCTGAAGAACTAGATCACAGTGCGTTAACATCTGGCAGACATCCATTTTTCCCCATTTTTTTTGGCTGTCCGCAGATAATCTGGAAATTCTGTCCGTAATTTCCTTAAAATATATTGGATGAGTGAGGAGTTTCTTTACCAACCTTTTTCTTTCTTCAGATTTTCAATGTGTGCGAAATGATGATTACAATGCCAGACATATAAAGCAAGATTATCCCTTAAATTATAGTTCCTGTTATGCTCAGGATGATGAAAAGTTCTTTCAAACTGTTTGTTGGTAAGGCTTTTAAGAAGTGTTGTCCACCGCTGGTGAGTTCCCTTTATCATTCTCATCGCAGGCTTTATAGGCATATGAATACTGTCCTGAAGTTCTGCCCACTTAGCTTCATCATAAGGTTTTATGGTTGGATTGTCTTCTGTAAGTGCCAGCTTAAAACGGATAAAACTGTTGGCGTGGCTGTCAGCAATATGATTAACAAGTTGTCTCACTGTCCATCCTCCTTCTCTGTAAGGTGTATCAAGCTGTTCATCTGTAAAATGTTCAATGAGATTCTTCAATTTTCCGGGAAAGTCTTTTATTGCTTTAATATAGGTGTCTAAAGTGGTATCACAGATATTTTCCGGTGCTTCAAACGGCCCTATTGGGAATTTTTTATTCTCAAAATCATTCATTGTTCAGGTTTTTAAGTCTTAGTTGTGGCTAGTTTGCCTGGTAATCCGGTGGGCAAGCCTTTTTATCCGGTTTTGTAAATGTATTAAAATTCAGGAAAATTAAATATGAAAAAAACGTTAATTATAAAGATTATACAGGAAATATAAAAGCTCCGATTGCAGACAATCAGAGCTTTTAATTTATATTTTAATAACCATGCAGGTTAATTCCTTCTGTTCTTTCCAAAGGTACTTTTTTACCCATTTTCTTTTGAATTACCCTGAAATGCTGCAGTTCATCATCCGTCAGAATGTTAATGGCAGTTCCTTTTTCGTTCGCACGCCCCGTTCTTCCGATTCGGTGAATATAATCCAAAGGAGATCGCGGCAGCTCATAATTGATGACACAAGGCAAATAATCTATGTGGATTCCACGGCCTATTAAGTCCGTTGCAACCAAAATCTGAGCCCCGTTAGATTTGAATTCCTCTAAATTATTCTTTCGGGCACCCTGGGATTTCTGACTGTGAATAGCTACAGCCTTAATTTTATTTTTCTTAAGCTTTTCCACCAAATTATCAGCAGATCTCGTAGATGAAACAAAGATCAGAGCCTTTTCAACTTTCTTTTCTTTGATTAAATATCGTAAAAAAGGTCCCTTATTTTCCGGGGCAACATGATAGGCAAACTGTTCGATGTTATCAATCTCAACATCTTCTTTTTTAATTTCAATTATTGTTGGGTTAATAGATAGACGTTCTTTCATTTCAGTAACTTTATCATTTAAAGTGGCTGAGAACAAAGTTGTTTGTTTTACCACAGGCATCAGCTCAAAAAGCCTGTTCATCTCTTCACCAAAACCTAATTGAAACATTTTATCTGCTTCATCAATAACCAAATGTTTAATTTCTGAAATGCTCAGTGCATTATGATCAATCAAATCTAATAAACGTCCGGGAGTGGCTATAAGAACTTCTACGCCAAACATCCCTTTCATCTGTGGGTTGATAGAAACTCCGCCATAAACTGCCATAGTACGGATATCACGCTTCAGGGTTTCTGTAAATGCTCTGAACACTTCATCAATCTGAATGGCCAGTTCACGTGTAGGCACCAATATCAAAACCTGTACATTACGTCCTTTCTTTGCTTCCGTATTCTGTAACTTTTCCAAAATCGGCATAACAAAACAAGCCGTTTTCCCGGAACCAGTCTTTGCAATTCCCATAAGGTCTTTGCCTTGAAGAATAACAGGGACAGCCTGTTCCTGAATTGGAAAAGGTTTTAAATATCCCAGTTTTTTAACAGAGCGAATAATATTGTGTGATAAACCTAAAGATTCAAATGACATAAAAACTATTTATTTATGCAAAGATACGCTAAAAGGATGGATGATGGATGATGGAAGAAGGGTGTGGTGATAATCAAAAAATATTGATCCTCCTTTTAAAGGTGACAGTTCGTCGTTGTATCACTAAAGGTAATTTACAAATTCTCTCCTCAGTCTTCCAGCCTTTATTTTTTTGCCGATTTGTCCGATAATTCATTTTTGGACAAATTTTTGCCAATTAGTTTTGTAAATTTATCAAAAATTCGAGAATTCAAAATATGAAAAAAGCGTTAATAATAGTCGATGTACAGAATGATTTTTGTGAAGGCGGAGCATTGGCAGTACCGGGAGCTAACGAGATTATTCCTTATATCAATCTTTTGATGGAAGAAAATGAATATGATCAGATCATTTTAACACAAGACTGGCATCCGGCAGGCCATAAAAGTTTTGCAAGCACCAATGGGCGTAAGGTAGGTGAAAGCATTATCCTTAATGGGGTTCCGCAGTTTATGTGGCCGGATCATTGTGTACAGGGAACTTTTGGTGCAGAATTCCATAAAGATCTAAACCAAAGCAAGGTTACCCATATCATACAGAAAGGAAAAAATATTGAAATTGACAGCTATAGTGGCTTCCAGGATAATAATCATTTTATGAAAACCGGGTTGGATGATTTTCTGAAATACCATGATATCCAGTTAGTGGAAATTGTAGGTCTGGCAATGGATTATTGCGTAAAGTATACTGCTCAGGATGCTGTAGCCAACGGATATGTAACCTGTCTTCATTTCAACGGAACCAGAGCTGTAAATGTAAAGCCTGATAACGGAAGAGATGCAATCTATGATATGATTGAAAAAGGAGTAACAGTATTGGGATAAAATATTGTATAATTGATTAATGATGATTGATAAACATTAATCTTTTAGAATTTGAATATCTGTAAAAATAAAAGGCACTGATTAATTTCAGCGCCTTTATATTTTTCAATCCTAAAAATGATTTTATTTTTAAAGCATTTTTAGGTTGTTTACTTCCAGTTCTGTAAGGATTCTCCAGTGTCCTCTTTTGATGTTTTTCTTCGTTAATCCGGCAAACATTACTCTGTCTAAAGACTCTACTTCGTATCCTAACCTTTGGAAAATTCTTCTGATAACACGGTTCCATCCGATATGGATCTCAATTCCGACCTCATTTTTAGGTTTACCTTCAATGTATGAAATCTGGTCAACCACAGCTACTCCCTCATCAAGACGGATTCCTTCAGCAATAAGACGTAAATCTTCACCCGTTAGTTTCTTATCCAACGTTACATGGTAAATCTTCTTGGCATCAAAAGATGGATGCGTAAGTTTTTTAGTCATGTGTCCGTCATTGGTCAACAAAATAACCCCTGTAGTGGAACGGTCTAATCTTCCAACCGGGAACAATCTGTAAGGAGAAGCATTGGCTACAAGATCCATTACTGTTTTTCTTGCTTTATCATCCTTAGTGGTAGAAATATACCCTTTTGGCTTATTCAGAAGTACATAAACAGGTTTTTCCGGTGTAATACTTTGTCCGTCAAAAACAACTCTGTCGGTTTTCTGTACCTGATATCCCATTTCAGTTACCACTTTTCCGTTCACTTCTACAAGTCCCTGAGTGATAAGTTCATCAGCCTCTCTCCTGCTGCAGATCCCGGAATTAGCAATATACTTATTAAGACGGATGCTGTCTTTATGAATGTCTTTATCAATCTTGTTCAGCCTTCTTTTCTGTACAAAAGATTTAGTTTTATCCTCTCTTCTTTCCTCTCCATTAGCAGAAGGTCTTCTACCGTATTTCAGGCTGCCTCTTTCATACTTATCTCTCGTGTCAAAGTTTTTTCCACCTCTTTTAGGCCTTCCGAAAGATTTTTTCTCAAAACTCTCACTTTTATTCGTGATATAAGGTTTTCTTTCAGATTTTGAGTCAAAATCATCATTGGAGCCATCAAAGCCTCCTGTACTTTTCTTGAACGGTTTCTTCTCAAATTTTGAATTGGACCCTTTATGTTCGGGACCTTTTCTTCCGCCGTCTTTAGAGAAAGGTTTTTTATAAGGTTTTGATCCTGAAGAATTTCCAGATCTGGAAGCACGAGAATCATCAGAACTTTTCTTGGTTGAAATTCTTGGTCTCTTTGGTCTGTCTGAATTATTATTATCTCTGCTCATTCTAAAAATTTCTGCAAAGATAGTAATTTAGTTACGAGTTAAAAATTAAGAATCATAACTTTGCAGTATAGTTTTTATTTTAACCTTACATATTTTCGAAGATGATAACAATATTAAACGATAATTTTTCTCAACTCAACGATTTTCTTCATGAAAAAACATTCAGTAAAATTTTTATTTTGGTGGATGAAAATACACATGAATACTGCCTTCCTGTTCTTTTAGGCAATATGGAAACAGATCTTGGGTTTGAGATTCTGGAGATTGAAGCCGGAGAAGAAATGAAGAATATCCAGACAGCCAATCAGCTTTGGGAAATTCTCACAGAAATGCAGGCAGACAGAAAAGCACTGGTGATTAATCTGGGCGGCGGAGTTATTACTGATATGGGAGGTTTTGTAGCATCTACTTATAAAAGAGGAATTAAGTTCATCAATATCCCTACTACCCTCTTATCCATGTGTGATGCCTCTATTGGCGGTAAAACAGGTATTGATCTGATGCATTATAAAAATATGGTAGGAACGTTTGCATTCCCTGAGCAGATTTTTATTTATCCTAAATTTTTGCAAACATTACCTTTTAAAGAATTAAGAAGCGGATTTGCTGAAATGCTTAAACATGGCCTTATTGCAGATAAAGCACACTGGAATCAGCTGATTCAGATCCATAAGCTTGATGTGGATGCCGTAACTCCTTATATTCAGAATTCTATGGATATTAAACAGGATGTTGTAGAAAAAGATTTCCATGAAAGTAATATCAGAAAAACCCTGAATTTCGGACACACAATAGGTCATGCGGTAGAAAGCCTTTGTTTACAGCAGGAAAACCCTATCCTGCATGGCGAAGCTGTTGCCATGGGAATGATTTGTGAGGCACATCTTGCTTATCTTGAAAACCTTATCTCAGAGGAAGATTCAAAAGTAGTGATAGAAAATATCCAGAGGTATTATCCTTATTTAGATATCAGTGATTTTAAAAATGAAGAGATCACAGCCTTGCTTTTAAATGATAAAAAGAATGTTGACAGTAAGATCAATTTTTCTCTGCTTACTGGTATTGGTGAGTGTAATTATGATTACCAATGCAGCCAGAAAAATATCATTAAATCATTATCTTTCTATAGAAAACTGAATGATGCATAACAGATTTTTAATGAATTATTACACTTTAAAACAAAATTTTTGACAAAATTGTCAATTTAGACCTCTTCTAAACAAATGTTTAATTGATTTTATAAGTGACTATTAATCAATTAAATAATTTCAAAACCACTCGTTTTACAAGTGGTTTTTTTATTGATTTTATTCCACGAAATATTTTTTGGCAAGCAATTTGGAATATCTCCAGCGTTCAACAGAAATGTGAACAAGTAGTAAAATTTAAAATTAAGAAAGAGTAAAATTAAAAAATTAAAGTTATGAAAAAGTTAATTTTAGGATTAGCAGTAACTGCAGGAACATTAGCGTTTGCACAACAGACAACTTCTACAAGTGCAGCAACGTTTGGTATTAAAGGAGGTATGAACGTGTCATCACTTTCTAACGGAGCAGATTTAAGTGACTCTAAGTCTAAAATCGGTTTTAACGCAGGTGTTTTTGCTAATATTCCTCTAGCTAGTTCATTCAGCGTACAACCGGAGGTTATTTATAATGACTTAGGTTCTAAAGTAACAAGAGAATATAATGTATTAGGAAATACTTATAAAGATGAATATTCAAGAAATCTGGGATATGTTGCAGTGCCTGTAATGTTCCAGTATAATGCAACTCCTGAGTTTTTCTTTGAAGCAGGTCCAGAGTTCGGATTTTTGGTAAGTGCTAATGACAAGTTCAAAAGCTCTACCAACAGCAATACAAGTTCTCATGTAGCTTCCCTTAATAAGGATGATTTCAAAACATTCAACTTTGGTATCGGTATTGGTGCAGGATATTATTTCACTCCAAACTTAGGTCTTACAGCAAGATATACAGCGGGTCTTACGGATATTTATAAAAACAATTCCGGTGACGCTGTAAAAAATAATGTATTCCAGGTAGGATTAGCTTATAAATTCAAATAAGCTTCATCAACATTCAGTAACAAATTTTATATTCAATAAAAGATCAGATTATAATTTTAATCTGGTCTTTTTTATTGTAAATCTTAAAATATGTTAATAAGTTTTAGTTTTCGTGTAAAATCATACTAAAATAGAAATTATTATTTCTCTGCTATAAAGATGAATAGATAGTTTTATTTTTTTTGGCATAGAATTTGTTAATAAAGAAAGTGTTAAACAAAACTTAAAAACTATTAAATAAAAACTTATGAAAAAGATTCTTTTAGGTCTTGCATTAGTAGCAGGTACTTTCTCTTTCGCACAAAAAACTTCTAATAATACAGCTTCTTCTCCAGTAAGATTTGGATTAAAAGCAGGTCTTAACGTTTCAACAATCTCGAATTATGACGTTAACTCAAAAGCAGGGTTCTATGCTGGTGCATTTGCTACAATCCCAGTTGCACAGGATTTCTCAGTACAGCCGGAAGTATTATATAGTGGTGTAGGTGCTAAATCTAAACACGATAGCAGTGATAAATTAAATTTAGATTATATTGCTGTACCAGTGATGTTCCAATATAATGCACTACCTAACTTATATGTAGAAGCAGGTCCTCAATTTGGGTTCTTAGTAAGTGCTAAAAGCAAATTCAACAACGGTTCTGTTGATGTTAAAGATGCTACAAAAGGATTTGATTTCGGACTAGGTCTTGGTGCTGGTTATTATTTTACACCAAATATTGGAGTTAATTTAAGATATGTTGCAGGATTAACAGATATCGTTAAAGACAGAATTGGCGGTGACTCTGCTAAAAACGGAGTATTCCAAGCAGGTTTATCTTATAAATTCTAAGCTTATACATAGCTTTAATAACAAAACTATAACCGGATTATTTATTTAATCCGGTTTTTTTATACCTGAAACTCTGAATTAATTTTTTGGCAAGGAATTTGCGTATAAAGTTATATCTGTTTTGAAAATGTTTTACATTAGAGTTTTTAACTTATAATTAAAAGCTGAGAAATAGATAACGGGAATATCAGTTATTTCCACATTAAAAAGAATACATTTTGATTTCAATAGAAAAAGTCAGGTTTACTTGTTAAATCTGACTTTTTCGCTTTTATATGATTTTTATCAATTTTATCTCTTTGGCGGGAATTTTGTTGCAGTGTGAACTGAAAATTTAAATAATAATCGTGAAAAAATTATTTATGGGATTGGCTTTTGCAGGAAGTATTTTTTTGGCAAGACTTACGAATATTATGAAGGAACCTGAGTATAAAATAAAAAACAATTCCTTTCAGGTTGGTGTAGCATATAAATTCAAGTAGATATTTATTATTTTTCGATGTAGGCCGGACATTTTTATGTCTGGCTTTTTTGTTTTTAATATAATATTGGCAAATTAAGGTTTTTCAGGTTTATAAAATGTTATTATTTGCCAATTAGGATATATTATCGGATAGAATAATTTTAACATGAAATTTATCACAATATTCAATATGTGTTGAAATATTTTATATGAAATAAAGTATAATGCTTCTTTTGTTTAATTGAAAAATCTCTTGGAAATGGCTGTGTATCTGGTTTTTTTAAGTTTGGCAAGCATTTTGCAAAATAAACCGCGAATGGCTGAAAAGTCATCAAGTAGTAAAAATTAAAAAATAAAAATTATGAAGAAGTTATTTTTAGGACTGGCATTAACTGCTGGTACACTAGCCTTTGCTCAGGAATCAACAACTGTAAATACATCACCTCTTAAAAAAGACGTTCAACCTGTAAGATTCGGTATTAAAGCCGGAGGTAACTCAGCGTATTTCAGCGAGCAGAAATTCGGAATGAACAGTCAGAAATTAGGTTTCCATGCAGGAGCTTTTGTAAACATTCCTATCTCTAAGCAATTCAGCATCCAGCCAGAGGTATTGTATAACCAAATGGGAGCAAGAGATGTTGCTTATTCTACAGAAACCACTACAGGGGCAACTACTGTAAAAACTAAAGGTGAAAACAAAGTAACGATGAACTATATCTCAGTTCCATTAATGGTTCAGATGAGACCTATGGACAAATTCTATATTGAAGCAGGTCCTGAGTTCAGTTATTTCATCAATGGAAAAACTAAAGGGGAAGCTACTATTTCGTCTACTACAGGAGGAATAACTACAACAACAACTCAATCTCAGTCTGATGATATTAACAAGGATAATATCAACAGATTCAACTTTGGCCTTGGTCTAGGTTTAGGATATGATATTACTAACAATATCGGAATTAGTGCAAGATATACCAACAGCTTAACAAAGATCGAAAAGAGCAGACCGGCTGCTGAAAACAATAACAGAGTTTTCCAACTAGGTCTGAACTATAAGTTCTAATAAAAAATAAACCAATTTTTAACTTCAGATGCAGATTTTGCATCGCATAAAATAGCCGGGAGAGTTTCTTTCGGCTATTTATATTTTGGTGAAGTGAATGTTGTAGTGTTAAAATGGATCAAGCGCAAAAGTTGGGGACTAGGCAAAAAGTTTAGCTAATCTGAAGATAAAAAAGGTTCTGTCTTTTACTCCTCTGAGCTGCATTCTGAAGTTTTTTATTTTCGCATTGAAAGATTCAGCAGCAGCATTGGTGCTTCTTTGATCAAAGTAGTTGAGAATATTTCTATAATGATTCATTATTGTTTTTCTTAAGGTAGAAAAAGATTTAAAATCTGCTTCTTCCACATTTCTAAACCAATGGGCCAGTTTAGTCATTGCTACAGATTTCGAAATATTTTGGTTATAAATTTTTCTAAGTCCATCAGTCAATTCATATGCCTGTTCCAGATCAGGATACTGGGTAAAAAGGATCGAAGCTCTTTGTTTCTGGGACAGAGTCCATTTCTCACGGCTTTTATATAGTAAATACCTGCTTCTTGCCAGGAGCTGTTTCCGGGTATCTCCGTTTGCAAAAACTTCTGTTTCAGCTGAGTGACTGTTAAAAGGATTGTTTTCCATTTCAATAGCCTCCCAGCGATGCCTGATCCTGATCTCCTGAAGGGCCTCTATGGACAGCTTCTGAACATGAAAACGATCAATAACCTGTACTGCATCAGGAAAGCAGCGTTGGGCAATACGTTTCATGGAACCCGCCATATCCAATGTAATTTCGTTTACCTTCATCCGAAGTTTTCTGCTGATCTTCAAAAGATGTGTGATGACAAAATCACTTTGGGTACCTTTTATCATAGCAACAATACTTCCTTTTCTCCCTTTTGCTTTTTTGGAGGTAAGAACGGTATAAAGTTCTCCATCAGATAATGCTACTTCGTCTAAAGATAAGGAGGCTGAGACATTTTCAGGGTAAATGATCCAGTCCTCTGCGTGCGGTTTTTGTTCCCAGCTATGATATTCGCTGAGATTATTCTTGTATTGCCTCTGGAAGGTCTTGCCTTTGATCCCGAAAAATTCTGCTATAACTTTTAGGGGAAGAGCTTTAGTGTCGGCTAATTTTTTTTAAGAAGCCTGCCAAATCCTTTGTCATCCGTGTGCCTTTCGCTACAAGCTGCCAGTCTCTCTGAAGGATCTCACCGGAGGATTTATCTGTCCATCTTCTTCTTTTCACATGGAGCTTTACGATTTTACCCCGTAATGGATAATCATCTACAATGATTTCAGGTAAAAAGCCCTTGGATTCAAATCTCCTTTCTTTAAATTCATGGGGAATACTATTTCTTTCTTCAAAATAAATATGAAGTTCTGCATCATGAGTTTCTGCTTTGAGGATATCAAAGTGCTCTACTAAAAATTCCGGAAGTAATAATTTAAGAAGGTCGTGATCGCTTAACATGATGCAAAGATAAAACTACTTAACATTCCCCCCAACTTTTGAGACTGAGCCGTTAAAATTTATATGTGCTGTAATAATGAATGAAACTGGGGGTGAAATGAAGAATCTGTTTCAGCCTTTTTGAGAATACTTATTCAAATATTCTGGGATCATCACTGATTACACCATCTATTCCCATGTTTTTTAGCTCCCGTAATCTTTCTTTGGTATTCACAGTCCACGGGATTACTTTCATCCCTAATGCATGACATTCCTGTATGAGTGAAGAGGTAACAAGTCTATGGTCCGGACTATAAATGGTTGGAGTGAAACTTAGAAATTTCATATCTCCTGCTACTCCATTCAGATGATCCGGATATAATTTAAACTTTTCTGGAGAAATATTTTTAAAATGAGCCCGTTGCTGTTCTATCTTCTTATCATCAACTTTTTCTACAAGTAATGCCGTCATTATTTTGGGATATTCTTTATGAACAATCTCCAATGTTCTGGGATCAAAAGACTGGATAATAACCCTGTCCTGAATTCCTTTTTCTATAATAATCTTCATCATGAGGTCTACAAATTCTTTAGGTTCCGGATG
This sequence comes from Chryseobacterium bernardetii, assembly GCF_003815975.1. Classification (NCBI taxonomy): domain Bacteria; kingdom Pseudomonadati; phylum Bacteroidota; class Flavobacteriia; order Flavobacteriales; family Weeksellaceae; genus Chryseobacterium; species Chryseobacterium bernardetii. The sequence goes on along the minus strand of NZ_CP033932.1, from coordinate 3,897,150 downwards.
AAAAATATTGTCGGAGAAAGGACGTGTTTTTGTTTCTATATTATAATAGGGTAAAGGTCTTTTCAATTCACGGGAATAAGCTTCACATTCATCTATAACCTTTGAAAACAAAGGCTTCTGTACCTTCATTTTCTTTTGATCAGGATAGTTGCCAAGTTTCTTTAACCCCACATCAAAGGTTTGGATTTTGGAGTAAGGCATATCGTAAATTTTGTAGTAAAATCCGGAGTCTTGCGGGATATAGGTTCCATTGGCTTTGGTAACGAGTTCAGGAGAAAGAAAGGCATCATGGGAAAGAATTACTTTTTTATCTTTTGTGATGGCCAGATCCATTTCCAGCGTTGTTATATTCATTTTTAAAGCATTCTTCATCGCCGGAATTGTATTCTCCGGATATAGAGACTTTCCGCCACGATGCGCCTGATTATCGAAAAACTGCGCTGAATAAAGTTGAGTGGCAATAAGAAACAGACCTGTTAAAAATGTATTTTTCATACTCCTAAATTTTAATCTAAAATTAAAACCTGCATGTGTACTGAATACTACCGGAATATTAAGGTTGTGCTACATTTTATCATATTTTAGAGTATTGGAAAATTTAATAGCGTGTCTTGAGATTCCTTGTTCCTCGGAATGACATCGTGTATAAACGAAAGCCAGATATTTACTACCTGGCTTTCTATTTTTATGTAAGAAATATTTTAATTAAATAATTCTACTTCCTCTCCTTTTCCTACCGGATATTCTTCTGTGAAGCATCCGAAGCAGTGATTGGAAGATCCTAAAATTTCTTTAAGGTTGTCTATACTTAAAAATTCTAAGGAATCTACTCCTAAATAGTTTTTAAGTTCTTCTGTAGTCATATTTGCTGAGATCAGATCATCTTTTGACGGAGTATCAATTCCCAGATAACAAGGTGCAATAATTGGCGGAGAAACACTTCTGAAGTGAATTTCTTTTACTCCTGCATCCTTAAGGATCTTAACCAGTCTCTTGGAGGTTGTTCCGCGAACGATAGAGTCGTCAATAATTACTACCCTTTTATCTTTCATTTCTGAAATGATCGGGTTTAGCTTAAGGTTTACTACCCTTTCTCTCATTTCCTGTGTAGGAACAATGAAGCTTCTTCCGATGTATCTGTTTTTGATCAAAACAGGGCGGAAAGGGATTCCTGAAGCTTTTGAGAAACCGATGGCAGCAGGAACTCCGGAATCAGGAACTCCAATGACCAGGTCTGCCTCTACAGGAGCCTGTTCCCAGATTTTTTCCCCGGATTTTTCTCTGATCTCATATACATTGATGTTTTCCAGGGTAGAATCAGGTCTTGCGAAATAGATATATTCGAAAGAACAGATTCTCTGCTTCCCTTTAGATTCATCCATCATATAAGAATGAAGTTTCCCGGGCTCATTTTCATTGGTGTAAATGATCTCTCCGGGAAGAATATCACGTACATACTGAGCGCCTACAGCATCTAATGCTACAGATTCGGAAGCAACAACATAAGAGTTTTCATTAATGGCTCCTAAAACCAGCGGTCGGATTCCGTTGAAATCTCTGAAAGCAAAGAATTTATTTCTCGTCATTCCCACTACGGAATAAGCGCCTTCAATTTTTTCCATAGTTGCTTTAATAGCACCACGAAGCCCAAGGTCAAGGTTTTTCTGGATTAATCTCAGAATCACCTCAGAATCGGAAGTAGCTCTGAAAACAACGCCTTCAGCTTCTAGTTCTGCTTTTAATTCTTTTGCATTGGTAAGATTACCGTTGTGTGCTATAGAAAGTATAATCTGGTCGTATTCATTTTTCGCAAAAAATGGCTGGAAATTATATTTCTTTTTATCTCCTGCAGTGGTATAACGGGTATGCCCAATTGCAGAATTTCCCATAAAAGTTTCAGGCTCCTGAATGTCTTTATAAACGTCCAAAACCAGCCCTTCATCTTTCATATTGGTAATTTTTCCATCCTTTAAAACGGAAATACCACAAGCTTCCTGGCCTCTGTGCTGCAATGCAAAAAGCCCGAACTGTGAAAGAGAAAATGTATCCAGATCATTATCTGAATACAGTCCGAAGATCCCACATTCCTCATTAGGAGCATCTAATCTTTCCTCCTCCTGAGTTCTGAAAAGGTTTCTTCCGTAAACCTGGTTTTCAAACTGTTTTAAATATTCACTTTTATGAATGTCTAAACTTTTCATTTCTATTTTTTCTAATGATTAGAATTTAGATATTAGATGTCAGGAATTAGTCTAAGTTAACTTCAGTTTTTAATTTTTAGTTTCAGAATAATACCCTTTCTCTGCAATCTTATTTCTCTAAAAGATTTTTCAGACGGTTGTAGATCTCAACGTACGCCTCAGTTACTTCTCCTAAATCTCTTCTGAATCTGTCTTTGTCAAGTTTCTTCATTGTATCTTTATCCCAAAGTCTGCAAGTATCAGGAGAAATTTCGTCTGCAAGGATAATCTCACCTGTAGATGTTTTTCCTAATTCGATTTTAAAGTCTACAAGGATGATGTTGATCTTGTCAAACAGTTCGATGAGGATATCATTGATGTCTGAAGATAATTCATACATTTCATCAAGCTCTTCATAAGTAGCCGCGCCTAGGAAAACAGCGTGGTGATCGTTGATAAGCGGATCTCCCAATTCATCTTTTTTATAGCAGATATCGAAGATGGTTACCGGAGACTTAATTCCTTCTTCCACTCCTAATCTTTGTGCCATACTCCCTGCTGAATAGTTTCTTACCACCATTTCCAAAGGAATGATAGAAACTTTTTTTACCAACTGTTCTCTTTCGTCTAATTTTTTAATGAAATGAGTTTTGATCCCTTTTTCATTTAAATATTCAAAAATAAGGGTGGTAATGGCGTTATTCATCTCCCCTTTCAGGTCAACCTGGCCTTTCTTTTGAGCGTTAAATGCTGTAGCATCGTCTTTGAAACGTACTACTACTTCATCAGGATTATCGGTAGCAAATACTTGTTTCGCTTTACCCTCATACAACATTTCTTTTTTTTGACTCATAATTTTACTTTCTAAATTGTAGTTAGATTTATTGATTTATTTAATTATTATTCCTGTTAAGACAGCCAGTCCAAAACTTAATAATGTACCAATTAGCACATATTCTGTAAGTTTTCTCTGTTTTGCCTGTGCAAGGTCGCTGAACCTGAAAACAGATTTGGCAGCTACCATGAAACCTACGCCTTCCCAGTGATTTACCATGATAAAGGTAAATACCAGCAGACGTTCTAAAATTCCGATATATTTTCCGGCACTTGATAAAGATTCGGTTTGAATTGTATTGGGACCATCCGGAGCGGGTGTCCAGGATGATAAAAGGAGTTTGATAAAAATAGAAGCCGGTGTTGTGAGAAACAAAGCTGCCATCATGATCTTTAAAAATTCCTGATTCTGTAAAAAGCTGAAATTAAACTCACCGAAATAAAAAGAGGCTCCTGCAATGACTAAAATATGCAGCAGCTGATCGATGAAAAACCATCTTTTCTTTGTTTTTATGGTCTGAAAATTAAGCTTAGCAGCATCAATAATAAAATGCGTAATCCCTACTAAAACGGCCACCCACCAAAGTTGCAGGTCCCAAAGAAAAATGAAGCTTAAAACAGTATGAATCAGAATATGGAAATATAAAAACTTACTTTTCAGTTTATAGTTCTCCTTATCAGCAACCCATGAATTTGGCTGAAGTATAAAATCTCCGAGTAGATGTGCCAATATGAGTTTGATAAAGATCATGTTTATAATTCGGATATTTTCTTTCTGAAATACTGATTGGTTTCCACGATGAGCTCATAGTTAGCTCGTTTCAGTCTCTGGCTTATAGAAGACTGTGATATAGCAAATCTTTTGGCAAGATCTTCCTGGGTAATATCCTGGTTCATAATCATTTCATGAATAATTTCTGAGGTAGCCATAGTCCAGTTATCAAAATCCTTGGATGACCATTTCAATAAAATATTGAGATCTCTGTCTACAGAGTCGTTTGACGTTTTAATAGCAACTGTGTGCCCGTCATTCTTCAGGTCATTAAGAAGTCGTCCGGAATTCACATAAGCCGTACCATTAGATTCGGTGATCTTTTCAGAAGAAAAACTTTCTTCACCGATGCCTATGGCCATTCTTACATCCAGGTTTTCCTGACTTTTAATAAGTGATTTTATGGCTAGGAAATGCCAGAAAACAGAGTCGATACTACATTTGAACTGAAATTCATCTCCCCTGTAAATTTCCCATGTGCCAGGAGCGCTTCCCCAGGTTTCGAGAAGATTTTTAAGCTTGGTAATCCAAACTTCAGTGTCTGCATGCTGTGAATTTATAATATCACCGGTAATGACCGCTATCATACTGCAAATATAAGCATAATTACTTATAAATAAAAAATATAAGCAGAAACACTTATAGATATTGATTATTAGTGAATCTGCTTATATCAATTATATGGTAACCATAAAGTTTTTAAGGCTTTATACGAAGTTTAAAAATTAAGATAAAGACAAAATAGAATGAAAATTTTCCACTATGGAATAATATTAACTCAACCTTTTGTACTGCATTTTATTTGAGAAACTGCTTCCTGCTATCCGCTCATACTCCTCGCTCTTGTCCTTTCCAGCTGCCTGCTGTGGGGTAACCGCTGCTATCAGGGCTAATTTCCTTGACAAGGTCTAATCGGTCTCTTAAATAATTAAACCTAACAGGTTGTTGAAACCTGTTAGGCTGATATACTTAAAATAATTGTGCTCTTGTTTTATTTTTTAATGAACTGCTCTACTCTATCATCAAGTCTCAGAAGATAAGTTCCGGTAGGAATTCCCTGTACAGAAATACTTTTCTTATTTCTGAAAGGCTCTTTTTCTGTATAAATCACTTTTCCGGAAAGATCAATAACCTGGGCTGTTTTAATCTTCGCAGTTTCTCCACTTACAAAAATATAGTCATACACCGGATTTGGATATATTTTCAGTGAATGATCTGTAGAAGGAGCAGGTTCTGAAGTAGATAGTGTTCCTCCAAGATCCTGGCAGTAATTTACAGGATAAATATCCCATTCTGTACTATTAAAAGAATTTGAAGGTTGGCTGATAGAGGTTTTTCTATACAAAGAAACATCTTTCAGTGTGGAAGTATTGGACTGGTTTTTAGTTCCCAAGGCGTCAACTGTTGTTGATTTATATCTCAATTCGTAATATTTATCTCCGTCGTAAGCCAATTGAGGTGCTGCTGTCACAAATCTTGCCTGCTCCATATTGAAACACGTAAGATTGGATCTTGGATTTAAAATAACAATTTTTTCATTATTTTGTATGGTTCCTTCCATTTCAAAACCGGCCGGAAAATAATAATTAGAATTACCGTATGCCTGAACAGACAGTTTATAATCTTTAAGGTCTACAGGGTGACCTGTTTTATTTGTGATTTCAATCGCTTTATTATCAGCTGTTCCTTCAATATACTTAGAAATGAATAAATCTTTTGAAAATCCGTCCGAAGCAAGGGTATTTACAACAACAGAATTACTGTCCGATGAATTCAAATATCCATTATCATAAGATTTTACGGTATAAGTATAGGAAGATGAAGGAGTGAGATGGTCAATAACCAATGTTGTTGACTTGGTGGAGCTTAAAAACACTCCATTCTGATAGATATTATATCCAATCACATCTGAACTTGTACTTGGTGACCAACTTAAAGTTGTAAAATATGCTCCGGTTTGTCCTGCCGTTACATTTAATGGAGCCTGAGGGACAATTGTATCCGGTGTCTGATTCCATATTTCATTTACCCATTGTGGATTATCAATGAAAGGGTTTCTATTCTTTTGGATAGCAAACACAGCATTATTTCTGTTGACTTCCCTTGGAGAAACCGGATCCTGCTGATGCCATTGAAGAAGCATTGCAATATATGGTGCATCAAATGCTCTTTCTGCTGTTCCATCAAGAGGAGACCTGTCTATTGCCGGATTAATATTGGTTGAATAATTAAATGATGGTAACTTGTTTTCATACCGAACAACAAAATACAACAACATTCTGGCTACATCTCCTTTAAATTCGTCAATTGGCTCATATACTCTATTGGTATAGGCATAATTTGGAATGGCGCTATTGGCAATTTTGGAAGTATTAGTAAATGTGTAATGCAACGTTGAATTGCCAATACCATAAGGATAATTGTTTCTCAGCTGGTTGATTTTAGCATCCGTAGGAATTACAAAATGTAAATCGGAAAACATAGGATAGCTGCTGTTGAAGGTACTTTGAGGCATAGCATGCTCTCTGTTATATCCTTCTCCTTCACCGCCTGTACTGCTGATAAGGTTGGCTGATGTATATTCATAAGCATCCGGACCGGTAGGATTTTCAGAATAGATATCCAATAGAATGGTGCTATTATTAGCTTGTGTATGATTATCATAATACCAATCAAGATCAGTCTGATTATATAAATTAGGAAGGTCATCATAGTGCCAGTTGATATTCTTTTCAGAGATAATGTCATGAAGTTTAGACTTCAGGGCATACCCGGTTAATCCGGCGGTCCCATTATAATATCCGGCAGGAGCCTGCGCAAAGATATAAGAAGAAATCAAAATAATAGGAAATAGAATTTTTTTCATGCTTTAAAAATTGGGCAACTAATTTAGTGAAATAAAAAACGCAAAAGATTGAATATTTTATTAAGGATACATTAATTTTCGGAATATAAAAAATTGGAAATTAAAATATTGGCTGTGATACTATTATGAATGCAATAATTTTTTTTAGCATTCCGTCAATTTAATTATCTTTGGGAACTAACTATTATCTATATGAATACAGAGACAATTGACAACATCAAAATGATAGCGGAGACAGCTAGAGAATTTGCAGAGAAGAATATCCGACCGAATATTATGGAGTGGGATGAAAGCCAGACTTTTCCAAAAGACTTGTTTCATCAATTGGGAGAAATGGGCTTTATGGGAATTGTAGTTCCTGAGCAGTACGGAGGTTCCGGTTTAGGTTATCATGAGTACGTTGCTATCCTTGATGAAATTTCTCAGGTAGATCCGTCTATTGGTCTTTCTGTAGCAGCGCACAATTCTCTTTGTACCAATCATATTTATGAATTTGGAAATGAAGAGCAGAGAAACAAATGGCTTCCTCAGTTGGCTTCAGGAAAAGTAATCGGAGCCTGGGGATTAACAGAACACAACACCGGTTCAGACTCAGGAGGAATGTCTACCACTGCTGTAAAAGATGGTGACGAATGGATCATTAACGGTGCTAAAAACTTCATTACTCATGCTATTTCAGGTGATATTGCTGTAGTAATGACCAGAACAGGCGAAAAAGGAGCTAAGAATAACTCTACCGCTTTTGTTTTGGAAAAAGGAATGCCTGGATTTACTTCTGGAAAAAAAGAAAATAAATTAGGAATGCGTGCCTCTGAAACCGCAGAATTAATTTTCGATAACGTACGCGTACCGGATTCTCACCGTTTAGGAGAAGTAGGCGAAGGTTTCAAGCAGGCTATGAAAATTCTTGACGGAGGTAGGATTTCTATCGCTGCATTAAGTTTAGGAACAGCAAGAGGAGCTTATAAAGCTGCTTTAAAATATGCTAAAGAAAGACATCAGTTTGGAAAATCAATTTCTGAATTCCAGGCCATCAACTTTATGCTTGCCGATATGGCTACAGAAATTGATGCCGCTGAACTTTTGATCCAGAGAGCAGCAACATTGAAAAATGCTAAGCAGAAAATGACAAAAGAAGGTGCAATGGCAAAACTATATGCTTCTGAAGCGTGTGTAAGAATTTCTAATAATGCAGTTCAGATCTTCGGTGGATACGGATATACAAAAGACTTCCCTGCTGAAAAATTCTATAGAGATTCCAAGCTTTGCACTATTGGTGAAGGAACTTCTGAAATCCAGAGACTGGTGATCGGAAGAGATATTACAAAATAATTTTAACCCTCATACAAATGATTAAACAGGCACTTTTAGGTGAATTTCTGCATGAAGCTGAAAACACCAGAAAAATTTTGAAAGCAATCCCAGACAGCGCTTTAGACTGGAAGCCGTCCGAAAAAAACTGGACAACCGGTCAGCTGGCTTCCCATATTGCAGAAGTTTATAACTGGTACAGCCCTACCTTTAATCAGGATGTCTTTGACATGGGCACCTATCAATATGACAAAGGTGATATTTCCAAAGCTGAAAATATTGTAGCAAAGTTTGAAGAAAATGTAGCTAAAGCACAGAAAGCTCTGGAGGACTCTGATGAAAATACTTACTTCAATGAATGGAAGATGGAAATGAATGGAAATACTCTTTTTCCCCCTTCGCCAAGAATTCAGGTAGTAAGAGGTTTTCTTTATAATCATTTGTACCATCACAGAGGGGAACTGGTTGTTTATTTAAGATCAACCGGAAATAAAGTTCCCGGACTTTACGGCCCTACTGCTGACGATATAAGATAACTGAAAATTATTTTAACTGATAATGAATGACATGCGTAAATTATGCATGTCATTTTTTCATTTTGGGACAATGTTAATTCAAAGAAATTCAATGTATTGCATAATATATTAAATGAAAGTTCTAAAATTCTCTTAAAAATTTTTGTTTTTCATAATAGATTTTTTATTAATTTCGATTTACCATAATAAAAACAATATTTTAATATGAAAAGACAATTAACCCTACTTGGAATGCTTCTTATTACCGGAGCTTCATTCGCACAAACTGACCGTCTTTGGTCTCAGGAATTCTCAAAAAGCTCTTCGGAGACTTTTGAAAACAAATTAGGAATTCGAAATCCTAAATTATTCAGTCTGAATATTAACGGTTTGAAGAATGCTTTGGCAAAGGCTCCAAAGAGATTGGCTGCCGGCGAAAAGTCAGAAGTTATCATCTCATTTCCGAACTCTGATGGCAGAATGGAAAGCTTTAAAGTAAGAGAAAATTCCAACTTTACTCCTGAACTCGCTGCAAAATACCCGGACATCAAATCTTATGTAGGCCAGGGGCTTGAAGATCCAAATTCAACAGTATATTTCAGTGTCTCTCCACTGGGATTATCATCTATGGAGATTTATGGTGATAAATCTGCAGTGTTTATTGAGCCTTATGCAAAAGATCTTTCTACTTATGTTGTTTACAAAAAATCTGACAAAAACGATGATCTTAGCAAATTTGAGTGTACTGTAATAGACGTTGCCAAGAAAGGTGTATCTAATACAAGTATTGCAGCAAGACCTAATGCTGACGATTCTACACTAAGAACATTCAGACTGGCATTATCCTGTACAGGAGAATATACGGCTTATTTTGGAGGGACAAAAGCTCAGGCATTAGCTGCAATGAACAGCACAATGACCCGTGTAAATGGTGTTTTCGAAAAAGATTTTGCAGCAAGAATGGTTCTTATCGCCAACAATGATGCAGTAATTTATACCAATGCTTCTACAGACCCTTATTCTGCCGCATCAGGAATGAGCAACTGGAACTCCCAATTACAGAGCACTTTAACTTCTGTTATCGGAGAAGCTAATTATGATATCGGTCACTTGTTCGGAGCTTCCGGAGGTGGTGGAAATGCCGGATGTATAGGATGTATCTGTACAAACGGCTCAAAAGGTAGTGGCTACACGTCTCCTGCAGACGCAATTCCATCAGGAGATAATTTCGATATCGATTATGTAGCTCACGAAATGGGGCACCAGTTCGGTGGAAACCACACCTTCTCTATGAATAATGAAGGAACAGGAGCTAATATGGAACCTGGTTCAGGATCAACCATTATGGGATATGCCGGAATTACCAGCCAGGACGTTCAGCCTCACTCTGACGCATTTTTCCATGCCATCAGTATTCAGCAGATCACCAATAATATTAAAGCTAAAACCTGCTCTGTAAATACCAATACAGGAAACTCAATTCCAACAGCTAATGCAGGGTTAGACTACACCATTCCAAAAGGTACTCCATTCGTATTAACCGGAACCGGAACAGATGCTGACGGTGATTCTTTAACTTATATCTGGGAACAGATGGATAATGCATCTTCTTCTCAAACCGGAGCAAGTTCTGCTGCAAGTGCAACAAAAGCTTCAGGACCGAATTTCAGATCCTGGACACCAACAACCGTTCCTACAAGATATTTCCCAAGAATGGCTTCTATTTTAGCAGGATCAACCACTACTGCAGGTTCTGAAATTACTGTAGAAGCACTTTCTTCAGTAGCCAGAACATTAAATTTCAGATTTACCGTTCGTGATAACAAGGCTGGCGGATCCGGAAATAATTCAGATGATGCAGTGATTACGGTAAACAGTACTGCAGGACCTTTTGCAGTTACTTCCCAAAACGCAGCAACTACTTATGCAGGTGGAAGCTCACAAACCGTAACCTGGGATGTGGCAGGAACTACTGCTAATGGTGTAAACACCGCCAATGTAGACATTCTTTGGTCTACAGACAACGGAAATACATGGACTACTCTATTATCAGCAACACCTAACGATGGCTCACAGGCTGTAACTATTCCTAATGTTTCTACCACTACAGGAAGAATTATGGTAAAAGGATCCAATCATATTTTCTTTGATGTAAACAATGCTAATATTTCTGTAAATGCAGGGTCAGGAACACCTGATACGGTTGCTCCTACTGCACCTACCCTTGCGGCTTCAGGAACTACTTCTATCAGTACCAACCTTTCCTGGTCAGGCGCTACAGATAATGTAGGGGTTACAGGATATGATGTGTATATGGGCGCCTCATTAATCGGTTCTACAGCTTCTACTACTTATACAGTAACAAACTTAACTCCGTCCACTACTTACAGCTTCTCTGTGAAAGCAAAAGATGCAGCAGGTAATGCTTCTTCTTCAAGTAATACGGTGAACGTTACAACACTTGCAGGTGGTGGAACGGTTACTTATTGTTCTGCTTCTGCATCTAATACTGCTGATGAAAGAATTGGTAATGTGAAATTCGGTACCATCAACAATACTTCAACAGGAACTGCAGGTTATGAAAACTTTACTTCTGTCTCTACCAATGTGACAAGAGGAACGGCTTACACGCTTTCTATCACTCCTGTTTGGACTTCTACGAAATACAGTGAAGCTTATGCAGTTTATATTGATTATAACGGAAACGGCAGCTTTGCAGACAGTGGCGAGCTTGTTTGGACAAAAACAGGTTCTACAACAAGTCCGGTTACAGGATCAGTTACTATTCCATCTACAGCAGTTCTTGGTACAACAAGAATGAGAGTAATGATGAAATACAGCTCAGTTCCTACTTCATCCTGTGAAGCATATACATACGGACAGGTTGAAGATTATACCGTTAATATTACATCTTCAGGAAGAGGAGAACTTTCCAATACGAAAGATCTGATGACTGATATTAAGCTATATCCTAACCCGGTAAAAGATATCATGTATATCTCCAACACTACTTCTGAAGATTACAAAATATTTGATATGGGTGGAAAAGTAGTTGGTTCAGGAAAACTTCAGAGAGGATCTGTGAATGTAAGTAACTTGATTAAAGGAGCTTATATGATCCAGATAGGTGAAGTTTCTAAACGATTTGTTAAGAACTAGTCATTATAAAATTTAAACGATGTGAAACTGCCCTATAACAGGGCAGTTTTTTTATCTGTTTATACTCAGAGAGTTGATTATTATTTTTAATTATTCTAAAAAAGAATAATTAGTTGTTAATATTTTTTACTATTTTTGATCTATAAAAAATCACGCAAAATGAAAAAAGAATTATTAATGATGGGAATGCTGGTATTGTCCGGCGTTTCTTCTGCACAAACAGACCGTCTGTGGTCTAGAAGATCTAAGGAAAGCTCATCTTCTGTTTATGAGAATATGAAAAATATAAATGATCCGAGAATTTTTCATCTGGACATTAATGGGTTAAAAAATGTATTGGCAAAAACTCCAAAAAGAGCCACAGAAAAATCATCGGTTATTATTTCTCTTCCCAATTCATCTGGAAAGATGGAACATTTCACTGTAACGGAAAACTCAAATTTCGATCCCGAATTGGCTGCTAAATATCCGGATATTAAATCCTATATTGGCCAGGGACTACAAGATAAGACATCAACAGTTTATTTCAGTATTTCTTCTCTAGGCTTATCATCTATGGAAATTTATGGTGATAAATCCGCCGTTTTCATTGAGCCTTATACTAAAGATCTTTCTACGTATGCAGTATATAAACGATCAGATAGAAAAAGCGATCTGAATAATTTTGAATGCAAAGTACTGGAATCTGCACAAAAAGGAACTTCCCTGGTAACAGCTAAAAATGCTGATGATGCAATATTAAGAACCTTCAGATTGGCATTGTCCTGTACGGGAGAATATGCAGCTTATTTTGGAGGAACTAAGGCTAATGCTCTAGCTGCCATGAATAATACCTTAACCCGTGTGAATGGTATTTTTGAAAATGACTTTGCTGCAAGGATGGTTCTGATTCCTAACAATGATGTTATTGTTTATACTGATGCTAATAGTGATCCCTTTTCTGAATCCTTGCAAATGAACAAATGGAACCTTGAGCTTATGAATGACCTGAGTTCAAAAATAGGGAATGCAAATTTTGATATCGGACACTTATTCGGTGCTACAGGAGGCGGTGGAAACGCTGGGTGCATCGGATGTATATGCAGCAATGATATGACAACTTATGTCTATCAGGGAACCACCTATCCTGAAAATTATAAAGGAAGCGGCTATACCTCACCTTCTAACGGTATTCCTTCCGGAGATACTTTTGATATTGATTTTGTTGCTCACGAAATGGGACATCAGTTTGGGGGGAACCATACCTTTTCATATACAACACAAGATGGTCTTCAGCCTGTAGAACCAGGTTCCGGATCTACCATTATGGGATATGCAGGAATTACACCTTATGATGTACAGAAAAACTCAAATCCGTTTTTTCATGCCCGCAGTATTGAACAGATCACAGACAATATTAAAACAAAAACCTGTTCTGTAAATACACCTACAGGAAATAATATTCCTACAGCCAATGCAGGAGCAGATTATACAATCCCTCAAAGTACGCCTTTTGTACTAACGGGTTCAGGAACTGATGCAGATGGGGATTCTCTCACTTACATCTGGGAGCAGATGGATTATGGAACTTCTTCCCAAACAGGAAGCAATTCTGCAGCTACAGCTACAAAAACTGCCGGGCCTACATTCAGATCATGGGTTCCTGCAGCTTCTCCGGTAAGATATTTTCCTCAAATGGCAACTATTTTAAAGGGAGAAATGGTAACAATGGGAGATGAAATCAATGTTGAAGCATTATCTTCCGTTACAAGAGATCTTAATTTCAGATTTACTGTTAGAGACAACAGATTAGGGGGTGCAGGAAACAATTCTGATGATGCTAAAATCACAGTAAATGCTCTTGCCGGGCCTTTCCTTGTTACTTCTCAGAATACTTCCGTATCTTATGTAGGAGGAAGTTTACAAACAGTAACCTGGGATGTGGCAGGAACAACCGCCAATAATATCAATGCAGCCAACGTTGATATCCTTTGGTCTACAGATAATGGAGAAACCTGGACTACTCTATTGGCAGGAACACCTAATGATGGTTCAGAAGCTGTAGTCATTCCTAATATTGCAACCCTTTTAGGAAGAATTATGGTAAAAGGAAGCAATCACATCTTCTTTGATGTAAATAATTCCAATATTGCTGTAACCACCAGTGGGTTATCAACTGCAGAAAACCAACTGGCAGCAGCTTCCACGGAAGTTAAACTCTATCCAAATCCGGTAAAGGATATTCTGACGCTTTCAAATACCAAATCAGAAAGTTTTAAAATCTATGACATGTCCGGAAAACTTGTAATGGACGGTTCGCTTCAAAATGGAACTGTGAACGTAAGCAGGCTGGCAACAGGAAACTATGTGATCCAGATTGAAAAACTATCAAAAATATTTATCAAAAAATAAGTTTGCTTAGATATAAATTGGAAAAGACCACTCATATGAGCGGTCTTTTTTCTTTAATTATTGCATTTTATTATTTAAAATAACAATATTTATGTAATTAATTTCAATGATATTGTTTTTAGTAAAAAATAATATCCTCTTCTATTGTAATTTTGGTTAATTTTGCCATCAAATATTATTCTTTTATTGTACCGTTATCTGGCTCGTATTGAAGGGAAGCTTCAATGGCTCTTGTAACAATAAACTATCCTGTTCTTTTCTAATTCATGAAGTATCATCAATATTTTTAATTAGCAGAAGCACTAAAAAACCATCACATATACCTGAGATTGCATTGGCCTGCATCCCTGATAATACCTATTTAAATTTCACATAATTTAATTTTTTTATATGAAACATTTATTTAAGTACTTCTTTTTTCTGGCCATAGCATCTTTTTCCGTGGCTTGTAGCTCTGATGACAGAGAAGAAGAAATTGTTATCAAACCAAGTCCTGTTAAAATTGTATTCTACAAAAATGCCGATGATTTTGCAACAACTTATGATCCTGAGAACAAAGTAAACCAAACCATCAGAAATCAGGCATTTGATCTGTACAAACAGGGAAGCTGGAAAGAGCTGGAAAAACTATTCCAGACCAATAACCTGAATAGTGGCTGGCCGCCAGCTAATGGCGGATATAATATCGTAGACGATGTAGCCATACAGGCCGGTCAAAAATATGACAGATACAGTGGTGCTGTGGGAACTTATAATGGAACAGGAAACCCAACATTAGGAGGAAACTTTACCAGCCCGATTATTAATGGCCATGTATATACTTTCGCTGAAAGAGCGTTAAATCAGCCTGAGAACAAATATGATTTTTATTACGAAATAGATGTTCTTAATGCATTACCCTTTAAATCCCAAACGGCAGATATTATTCCCTGGTTCAATCAAACCGGAAACGGAAAACAGACCATGTGGAAAATTCCTGTAGATATTAATACCGGATATCCAAAAACTTGGAATAAATTAGCAGAAGAAGGATATATAAAAATTACCATTAAAAAAAGCCCAAGCGGAAAATATCCTAACCTGGTAGGAACAGTCATTCAGAACTAAATTAAATGCAGATGTATTCAATATCAAAAAAGATAAAGACCGGTAAGAAAGTTTTGCTTCAAAAAGATAAATTCATCAATGAAGAAGCCATTCCAGCTGCAATAGTCAGATTTACCTGCTGTGAATGCGGCCATGAAAATACTGTTGAAATATCTCCCTATCACTCGGGCTTTCCTATTCTTCAAATCTATCATGAAGACAAAGTGCTATCAAAATCTGAGCTATTAAACCATCAAATGATTAATGAGACCTCACAGAGGATGCAGCATTATGGAGAATTAACGGTTAATGATCTGCCGACTCTTTATTTTGGAACTCAGTGTACAGCTTGCCAGACCCGTTATTTTTGTGTGTTTGGCTATGGAGAAAAGCAACCGGGGCTGGAAATTTTAAAGATATCAGGGATCTGGGAGTATCAGGAACTGGAGTAATTAAAACTGAACACAGTCAACAAATTAAATGAACCACAGCTGAAGAGTTGTGGTTTTTTATTCCCTAAAGAATTAATTTAAACACGGACCTTCGCTGATTATTATATACAAAATCAATTAAAACCGTATTATACGAGGTTTAAGAAAGTAGGAATTTACCACCCTTATTTTGTATTCTATATTTCACCATTAACAAATCGTTTTCTATCTTTGTGATAAATAAAAAATTTCATGGATAAAATTGATAGTTTGAACCAAGTAGCAGAATTCCATACTACTTTCAAAGCCCCTATTCTAGACACCCCACAAATTCCTTCTCCGGAAAGATGTAATCTTAGAGTAGAACTTCTACAGGAAGAACTTAATGAGTTAAAGCAAGCAATTGCAGATAATAATATTGTAGAAATTGCAGATGCTCTTTGTGATTTGCAATACGTTTTAAGTGGTGCTGTACTGGAATTCGGACTTGGCAACAAATTTGTAGAGCTATTCAACGAAGTTCAGCGTTCCAATATGTCAAAAGCATGCGATAATGAAGAACAGGCTAATGAAACCGTTGAATTTTATAAAGAAAAAGATGTAGAATCTTTTTATGAGAAATCTGGTGAAAAGTTCAATGTATACAGAAAAGCAGACCATAAAGTATTAAAAAATAAATATTACTCTCCTGCTGATCTAAAGTCAATTATTGAAAAATAAAATATGAAAAAATTTATTACGAATATTGTTGCCGTTTCAAGTTTATTTTTAGCTGCCCAACAGCTTAGTGCTCAAAAGGTAGTGGTTAACCGGGAAGTTACAACTGAAAAAGATGGTAAAATGCTTCTGGGACATCAATTGAAAGAGCAGTTCTTAAAAGCCCCTTATGCAGATTGGTATGTAAAGGAACATGATGAATATGCTCTGGACCAGAAAGCGATCAGTGAACTGAGAAAGGAAAGACTGGGATCTTATGATGTTATTGTTTTTATGGGAACCTGGTGTGAAGACAGTCACAGGGATTTCCCAAGGCTTACCAGGATATTGGAAGAGGTAGGTTACACGGAAAATAAAATGACCATTATTGCGGTTAACCGTAAAAAAGAATCTCCCAGCGGAGATGAATCCCTTTACAACATCCAGAAAGTTCCTACCATTATCCTGAAAAGATATGGAAAGGAAGTAGGAAGAATTGTAGAAATGCCTACCAGCGGATATATTGAAAGAGATTTAGCAGAAATTCTGAAAAAGAATGACTCATCTGTAATTAAAGAAATTTTTAAATAGATTTGAGAAATTATAAGCCAATTTTATCGTTTGTGGCCGGTGCCGGTGCTATGGTACTCCTGTTTTTTGGACTTAAATCCTGTCTGAATCTTGGCGGAAAAACGGAAAAGTCAGAGTACTATATTCTGACCAACCAGATCTCCAAAATGAATAAGATGGTGGTAATAGAACAGAACAATTCCACCATGCAGAAAACCAAAATGGGGTACGAATTTATGGGAAAAGAAGTTTCCAGTAACAGCATCATTACCTTTACCAAAACCAATGCACAAGTTTCTTATGACCTTAATAAAATGAAGATTGAGGTAGATTCCATCAATAAAAAACTGGTGATCACTGAGCTTCCTGATGCAGACATCAGGATTACACCAAGCGTTGAAATCCAATCTATGGATGATTCATTTTTCAATAGAATTTCTGAAAAGGATATTAAAAATGTAACGGCTAAGGCTAAGGAAACAGCAATTAAATCCATCGATCAAAACCAGTTGAGAACTGAAGGACGTAAACAATTAATGGAAAATCTTGATCATATTTTTGTTTTGGCAAAGGCTTTGAATTATACGATAGAAGATAAGACCGGAAAGATCGGTATTCTTGGACTCTAAAATAATTCAGGCAATGGACTCAAAAGGAAATAATAAGAAAAAGGAAACTGCTAACTCAGCAGAAACCCAAAAGCAAAATCAGGATTTCCAGAATATTCCTGCATCATCAAAAAAGGTTAATCCCCCTGATATTGATAAAGAAGATATTCAGAAAGCTTCTAAAAACAAATCAGGAAAAACGGATAATACAAAAGAATAAAATAATCATTCCGATTTGTTTTTTCTTAAAGTTTAAAATATTCGGAAAATAAAAATGAAAGGTTCTGTCTCATTATGAGGCAGAACCTTTCTCTAACTATCTATCTAAGTGAACTGTAATCTAATTATACGATGGTTGATTTTCCAATCTTTATATTCTCAAAATTATAATATGATTTTTCAGAATACTTAATATAATCCGCAATAAAACTTCCCACTTCACTGGTAGAATAATATTGCTTGGTATTAAGATCAATGGTTACATATTTATTTTCAATAGCGTGCTCTACTGATTGTCTCAGTTTGTTGGCTGCAGGCTGTAATCCAAGATGATCAAGCATCATTGCCACACTTAAAATGGAAGCAATAGGGTTGGCAATCCCTTTTCCTTTCGCTTGCGGATATGAACCGTGAATAGGCTCAAATAATGCATTCTTCTCTCCTACTGATGCTGATGGAAGCAATCCGATAGACCCTCCAATCACGCTGGCTTCATCAGAAATAATATCCCCAAACATATTCTCTGTTAAAATAACATCAAACTGCTTTGGATTAAGGATCAGCTGCATGGCTGCATTGTCTACAAACATATAATCTAACTGTACATCCGGATATTCAGAAGCAATTTCCTGACAGATTTTTCTCCATAATCTGGAAGTATCCAAAACATTGGCTTTATCAATTAATGTCAGTTTTTTATTTCTTTTCTGTGCTTCCTGAAATGCCATATGGGCAATAGGTAGAATATCTTCCCTGCTGTATTTGCATACATCATAAGCATAAGCTCCTTCAGGGTCGGTATATTTTTCACCAAAATAAATTCCGCTTACCAGCTCTCTGAAAATCTGGATATCAGCTCCTTCAATGATTTCCTTTTTCAAAGGACTTTTCTCAATCAGGGAAGCATATGTTTTCAAAGGCCGTATATTGGCGAATAACCCTAATTCCTTACGAAGTTTCAATAAACCCTGCTCAGGTCTTACTTTAGCTTCAGGATTATTATCAAATGCAGGATCTCCTATTGCTCCAAACAGTACTGCATCTGACTCTTTACAGATCTTTAAAGTTTCTTCCGGCAACGGATCTCCCGTTTTAAAGATAGCTTCTGCACCAATCAATCCATAATTGAATTGAAATTCATACTGAAAAGCCTCAGCAATAACATCCAGGATCTTGATGCTTTCACTGATAATTTCTGGCCCGATCCCATCTCCGGGAAGAACTGCGATTTTAAAATAATTGTTGTTCATTTGTTTTCTGTGTTTTTAGTTCGAATTCTGTAATCGCCTGTTTTTTGCTGATTAAAAAATCAATATCGTCATAGCCGTTCATAAGGCATATTTTTTTATAAGAATCAAGCTCAAAAGTTTCAGTGGTATCTTTGAAGCTGATGGATTGCAATTCTACATCAATGGCAATTTCATTATCCGGGTTTTCATTGATTCCTTCTAAAATCTCT
Organism: Chryseobacterium bernardetii; assembly: GCF_003815975.1. Taxonomy (NCBI): domain Bacteria; kingdom Pseudomonadati; phylum Bacteroidota; class Flavobacteriia; order Flavobacteriales; family Weeksellaceae; genus Chryseobacterium; species Chryseobacterium bernardetii. The sequence goes on along the minus strand of NZ_CP033932.1, from coordinate 3,878,053 downwards.
TTTAAGAATTCTTCAGAAACTTTTACAGGAAGAAGACCGTTATTTAAAGCGTTGCCTTTAAAAATGTCTGCAAAATAACTTGAGACAATTACTTTGAACCCATAATCCGTTAATGCCCAGGCGGCATGTTCACGGCTGCTTCCGCATCCGAAATTATTTCCGGCTACTAAAATCTCACCACTGAATCTGGGGTTATTCAAAACAAAATCAGGATTAGGTTCGTTGGTATGAATATTATATCTCCAATCTCTGAACAGATTTTCACCAAAACCTTTTCTGTCAATACTTTTTAAAAATCTTGCTGGGATGATCTGATCCGTATCTATATTTTCTGCCGCTAATGGAACGGCAGTGGATTTTATGATAACTAATTTTTGCATGTGTAATCTTTAATTTAAACTTTCAAAAGCAGAAATTCTGCCTTCTATGGCTGCTTTAGCTGCAGTAAGCGGACTTGCCAGAATGGTTCTTGAACCTTGCCCCTGTCTTCCTTCAAAATTCCTGTTGGAAGTGGAAACACAATATTCTCCTTCCGGAATTTTATCATCATTCATGGCCAGACAAGCTGAACATCCGGGCTGACGGATCTGGAATCCTGCATCATTAAAGATTTTATCCAGACCTTCCTCATAAATTTGTTTTACTACCTGCTGAGAACCGGGAACAATCAATGCTTTTACCGCTTCAGATTTACTTTTCCCTTTGATATATTGAGCAGCAGATCTGAAATCTTCAATCCTTGCATTGGTGCAGCTGCCTATAAATACATAATTGATTTTGATACTGGATGGTGTTTGGCCTGCCTCCAGTCCCATATATTGCAAAGCTTTTGCTTCGGATTCATTTTGTGGTGCCGGAATGGTTTCATGAATTGAAATTCCCATTCCAGGATTGGTTCCGTAAGTAATCATTGGATAAATATCCGCTGCGTCAAAGGTAAGTTCCTTATCAAAAACAGCGCCTTCATCGGTTTTCAAAGTATTCCAGTATGCTACTTTTTCTTCCCATTCTTCTCCTTTTGGAGCAAACTTTCTACCTTTAACGTATTCAAAAGTGGTTTCATCCGGAGCTATCATTCCTCCTCTGGCTCCCATTTCAATACTCATATTGCAAACTGTCATCCTGCCTTCCATTGACATTTCCTCAAATACATTTCCGGCATATTCACAGAAATACCCTGTTCCGCCATCTGTTCCGATTTTTGAAATGATATAAAGGATAACATCCTTAGGCTGTACATTTTCATTAAGCTTACCATTCACGATAATTCTCATGGATTTAGGCTTGTTAAGCAGCAGACACTGACTGGCAAAGACCTGTGCCACCTGGCTTGTTCCTATTCCAAAGGCAATGGTCCCAAAAGCTCCGTGTGTTGAGGTATGGCTGTCACCACAAACAATGCTCATTCCCGGTTGTGTAATCCCGAGTTCAGGGGCAATAATGTGAACAATCCCTTGATACTGATGGCCTAGTCCGAATAATTCAATATTATTTTTCTGACAGTTTTCCGTTAACTGCTGAACCTGGTTTCTTGATAATTCATCACGGATCGGTTCTTCCTGGTGAAGAGTCGGAACATTATGATCTGCTGTAGCAACAATCTGGTCCGGCCTGAATATTTCCAGGTTTCTGGATTCCAGTTCGGCAAATGCCTGCGGGCTGGTAACTTCATGAATCAGGTGTTTATCAATATAGATGATCTGTGGCCCGTCAGGAACGGTGTCTACTACATGTGCGTCCCAGACTTTATCAAAAAGTGTCTTTTTATCGTTGTTCATTTTTTACTTTATCTTGAATTAAATCAAACCTCTATCCTATTTTTCTGCTGCATGTTTCCATAATCAATGCCAGATCTTCGTTGCCTATTTCTTTTTTAAGGTCTGCTACTTTTAAGAATTCCTGGTACAGATAATCCAGTTCGTCTTTGGTTACATCATGACCAATATGTTTGAAACGGTAAGCCAACGCAGAACGTCCGCTTCTGGCTGTAAGAATAATAGATGAAGCATTTACGCCCACTTCAGCAGGGTCTATAATTTCATAGGTCTCTCTGTTTTTGATGACACCATCCTGATGGATTCCTGAACTGTGAGCAAATGCATTGGCTCCTACAATAGCTTTATTGGGCTGTACAGACATTCCCATCAGATCAGAAACCATATTGCTCATTTCATTTAACATTCTGGAGTTAACATCGGTATACAGATTCAGGTGTTTATGCTGTTTCAGAATCATGACGACTTCTTCTAGCGCTGTATTACCTGCTCTTTCTCCCAATCCGTTGATGGTACATTCAATTTGGCGAGCTCCGTTAATGGCTCCTGAAATTGAATTAGCGGTAGCTAAACCTAAATCATTGTGGCAATGGCATGATATAACAGCTTTTTCAATTCCTTTTACATTCTCTTTAAGGTATTTGATTTTTTGTCCGTATTCTTCCGGTAAACAATAGCCTGTAGTATCAGGAATATTAAGTACGGTAGCTCCTGCTTTAATTACAGCTTCACAAACCTGTGCCAGATAGGCATTATCTGTTCTTCCTGCATCTTCAGCATAAAATTCTACATCCTCTACATATCTTTTCGCATATTTTACAGCTTCTGCAGCACGTTCTATAATATTTTCCCTTGTTGAATTGAATTTGTATCTGATATGTGAATCAGAAGTTCCGATTCCCGTATGTATTCTTGGTTTCTTTGCAAACCTTAAGGCTTCAGCAGCAGTATCAATATCTTTCTTATTAGCTCTTGTTAGTCCGCATACCTTTGCATTTTTTACGAGTTTTGAAATTTCAGAAACAGACTCAAAATCTCCCGGGCTGGAAATCGGAAACCCTGCTTCTATGATATCAACGCCCAGTTCATCAAGCTTTTCAGCAATAATCAGTTTCTGCTTTGTATTCAGTTTACAACCAGGAACCTGTTCTCCATCCCGCAGTGTGGTATCAAAAATTTCAATTTTTTCGGAATTCATAAATGAAGTTTTTTACTTAATTTTGATTCAAAACTACAGTTTGCAATATTTTTTCGTTTTCATTTTTTCAGAAAATTACAATATTCAATGATTGAAGAAATAAGGATATATTGCTGATATTTAATTATTTAAATTTTAAAAATTTACAATGGCAGAATTGCAGAAAGATTTTTTGTTTGTACTGGTAAAGTCATTGACGACTTCCGAAAAGCGACAGTTCAAGCTGTATGTAAACCGCCTCGGAATTAATGTAGACGCCAAATTCTTACTTCTTTTTTCTGAAATGGATAAAATGAAGGAATATGATGAAAGTATTATCATTGAAAAGAAAATATCAACCAAGCAGCAGTTGTCTAACCTGAAAGCCCACCTTTATAAACAGATTCTGGTAAGCCTCCGGATGAACCCAAGCCATCAGAATTACAGGATCCAGCTTCGGGAACAACTGGATTTTGCCAATATTCTGTATCAGAAAGGCCTTTACAAACAGGCTTTGAAAATACTGGATAAAACCAAACAAACTGCTTTGGAACTGGATGAAAAAAGTATCGCCTCTGAGATTATCGACCTGGAAAAAGTGATTGAATCCCAATTCATTACACGCAGTTTCGAAGGACGGGCTGAAGAACTGATCAGACAATCTCAGGAATTAAGCAAGCAAAACCGCTATACTACAAAACTGTCTAATCTTTCCCTGAAGCTGTACAGTGAAATGCTTACTCACGGCTATGTAAAAAATGATACAGACCGTGAGGAAGTTCTGGATATTTTTAATGCTGAGATTAAAAATATCAGGTTCGATAAGTTGAATTTTACAGAAAAGCTATGGTATTTTAAAGCTCATGTCTGGAAAAACCAATTGTTGCAGGATTATAAATACACCTTGAAATATGCCTACCAATGGGTAGACCTTTTTCATAAAACCCCTGAGATGATCTTCAGCCATCCGGTATGGTATATTAAAGGAAACACTTATCTGTTGAAAATCCTTTTCCTGTATGGAAATATTGACATCCTGGAAGAAAATTTTAAAGAATTTAATATAAGGGTTAATGATGAAAACTTTGCCCAGAATGAAAATCTCCAGTCTCTGATTTTTCTTACGCATTACAATACATTAATGAACATTCATTTTGTGAAAGGTGAATTTTTCACAGGTACGAAGCTTATTCCCGAAATTGAATTGAAAATGGAAAAACTGCGGGAAAGGATTGATGAGCATCACTTTATGATTCTTTATCTTAAGATGGCCGCGATGTTTTTCGGAAGTAAAATGTATGAAAAGTCAATTGAATACTCTATGAGAGTGATAGAATCCAAAGGTAATGTACAGGAAGATCTTTTGTTTCATACCAGAATTCTGATTTTAATGTCTAAGTATGAATCCGGAAATGATGAAGATTATGATGAGTTTATTGCTTCTACGCTGAAATTTGCTAAAAAGATGAAGAAACCCGAAGAGTTCCATTTTGAAAGTATCCAGTTTTTTAAAAACCTGAATAATCAGGTGTTGGATCAGAGACAAAAAGCATTTGAAATGTTTGACAGCAAACTTGAAGAATTTTCTAAAAATGAATATTACAGAAGATCTTTATTCTATATTGATATTCATGGGTGGATCAAATCTAAAGTCCAGAATGTGGATGTAATTGAAATTATCAAACAAAAAGTGAAGTATAAAAGAAAAAGTTAAGATAAAAAAGCTATCAAATGTTTATATCTATTTGATTAACAATTTTTTTTGTGAATTTATCTCATAAAAAATTCGGCTGGCTCTAAGAGCCAGCCGAACCATACCAATAACTGAAATCATCTATAAATACTTGCTATAAAACTTAAAGCGTTCTTGTGGCTGATCTTTTCTGCAAGCTCAGAAGAGAACTGTTGTTCAATTTCTTTATTAACAGATGGATAGACTGATGCATTAGAATGTTCTCTAAAGAAAAACGGGTGACGGGATGTGTCAGGATGATCCTTCCAATAGAAATAATCTGCTCCGTATGCGATATTGTTTTCTCCACCCAGGTCGAGTCCGTGCCGGATATGTTCATAAAGTCTTTCCGGATGTTCAGTATCTATATAATCCTTAATAAAGTTTAAACCAATCAGTCCGTTTCTGTTAATCACTTCTTTCGCCAGCTCATCGGGAAGATTACGGTTGTTTTTATAAATTGCTCTGTAATTGGAATGGCTTGCCAATACAGGAACTGAATAATTTTTCTGGTCTATATAAGTGAAGATATCATAGGCTAGCTGATCACTTGTGTGGGCTAAATCGATAGCAATTTTACGATCTGCAATATAGTCTATCAGTACTTTGCCGTCTTCCTTTAATCCTGCAGTTGCATTATTCCCGCCTCCGAAACGGTTTTCTAAATGGTGGGTAATTCCAATATAAAATACTTTCTCAGTATTTTCAATAATTGTTTCAAGGTTTTTAAATCCTGAATCCAGGCTTTGGTTTTCATCACAGAAAGCAGAAGCATTTTCAATGGAAGCAATAACGCCTATCCGGTTTTCATTCTCAGGTTTTTTATAATTATCATTCTCAAATAGGAAAAAGTTGTCATTTTTGATAAGATCTGAGAACAATTTGCTTTGCTGCAGTCCGTAAGCTGTGCTTCCCTCACCAGTTCCTGCATAAATAGCCATTATCTGAAGCTTTACATTGCCATCCTGCAGATAAGGCAATGAGCATCCCAGCTCTTTATCGTTGACAGCTGAATCTGACCTTAGTAAATAATATAACAGGTCACAGTGTAGATCAATGTTTATTGTATTCATAGTAAAGGCAATTTATGGCTTTATTTTTTGTTCTGGCTTAAGGCATTATTGATATACTCAATATCTGAATTTTCAAAAACCTGCAGCAATTGAGGAACAAAATCCCCAAATTTTCTATACTTTTTTCTGTTGGTATTATATTCTTTTAGTTTTTCCTCTAGTAGCGGAAGGAAGATAAAATTGTTTTTTAAATGATATTCTTTCAGTCTTTCAGCCCTTTCAAAATCCTTCTGGATTTTTGCAGTTTCAATTTCTCCTAGCCTCACTAAATGCTCTGCAATACAGATTTGGTAATCTCCATAACCGCCGGTTTTTATCATCAGCTCTTTTAAATTTGATTTTTCAAACAGCGCTTTGAATTTTTCAAGTTGATCTTTGCGTTGGTATACTTCCTTGTTTACAAAGGAATGCCCGAACTCATGAATACTTAAAAATCTCGCCTGAAATTGGTTATCATATCCAAACTGGCCTTGCTTCTCAACTTTTACGAACGGACTTGCTATTTCGTAAATATCGGTTTTTCCGGATTTCGAAATTACATTGGTAGCGATTCCTCTTCCTTCATTATCTTCTATAGGCCACATCATCATAGGAGAAATCAAAATGGTATAAGTATGAAAACCTTCACCATAAAACTGCTCCATGGCATCCGTAAAACCAGCAGGAATATGTTTTTTATACTCAGCTTCTCCCCCTTTATAAAAGCCATTATTCTCAATAAAAAACTGTCCGACATTTTCTTCAGTATAGAATTTTGAAAGTCCCGAGAGATAATTTTTGATTAATTGAGTTATTTCTTTATTCTGTTCCGCCGTTAAATTATTGTTACTATACTGATAGTCAGAAATCCATTCTGTAGCTGGAAATTCTTTGTGATGCATCAGTGGATTCATTAACATATCATTTCCCAAGCCATATTTTTCAAGCAAAATATCATTTATTTTTGCTGTTTCAATTGCAATATTTGAGTTTTTAAGACCTGCAAATTTTTTCAATGCAAGATTGACAATAGGCTGATAAGCAGAACATTCTTTTATTTTGTACATTTCGAAATCTCTGTTGTTTTTTCTATGCTCTGCTGAAAGGATTTCTGCCAGGAAATAAGTCTCAATATTCTTATTGTAATGGACGGAAAATTTAGCAGACTTTTTCTGTGAAAAAGCAGATACAGTGGTTAATGAAACTAAAATGAACAATATCTTTTTCATGGTTAATATTAATTCTTATTCTAAATATAGGCTAATATAGTATTTTAACTAAAAAATGCGTATTTTTGCATCTTAAATTTTTTAGTAAACAATGATAAAAATTACACTTCCAGACAATAGTGTCAAAGAATTCGAAGGAGCAGTTACTCCTCTAGATGTGGCAAAATCTATAAGCGAGGGATTGGCTAGAAATACCATTTCCGCAATTGTTAATGACAAACAAGTAGAAGTAACCACGCCTATAACCACGGATTCAACGGTACAGCTTTTGACCTGGAATGATGATCTTGGAAAGAAAGCTTTCTGGCATTCTTCTGCCCACCTTTTGGCGCAGGCTATCCTTGAATTTTATCCTAATGCTAAACTGACTATTGGCCCGGCCATAGAAAGCGGATTCTACTATGATGTAGATTTCGGGGATGAAAGTTTATCTGAAAAAGATTTTGAAAAGATTGAGAAGAAAGTTCTGGAAAACGCCAAGAAAGGTTCAACTTTCTCTTTATATCCGGTTTCTAAAGAAGAGGCTTTAAAAACATATGCAGACAACCCTTACAAAGTGGAACTGATCTCTAATCTGAATGATGGAGAAATCACTTTTGTAACCCATGATAACTTCACCGATTTATGCCGTGGAGGACATATTCCTAACACAGGAATCGTAAAGGCTGTTAAAATTTTAAATGCAGCAGGAGCTTATTGGAGAGGAAACGAAAAGAATCCTCAACTAACAAGGGTATATGGTATTTCTTTCCCTAAACAGAAGGAACTTACTGAGTATCTTGAAAAATTGGAAGAAGCTAAAAGAAGGGACCACAGAAAACTTGGTAAAGAACTGGGTATTTTCGCATTCTCAGAAAAAGTAGGAGCCGGCTTGCCACTTTGGCTGCCAAAAGGAACTGCTTTAAGAAGAAAACTGGAAAATTTCCTTTCAGAAGCTCAGAAAAAAGGAGGTTATGAATTCGTAATGTCTCCTCACATCGGTGCTAAAGAATTGTATGTAACTTCCGGACACTGGGATAAATATGGAGCTGACAGCTTCCAACCCATCAAAACTCCGAATGAAGGAGAAGAGTTCTTGCTGAAGCCAATGAACTGCCCTCACCACTGTGAAATCTATAAGACTTCACAATGGAGCTACAGGGATCTTCCGAAAAGATATGCTGAATTCGGTACTGTATACAGATATGAGCAAAGTGGAGAACTTCACGGATTAACGAGAGTTCGTGGGTTTACCCAGGATGATGCGCACTTATTCTGTACTCCGGACCAGCTTTCCGAAGAATTTGAAAAAGTAATTGATTTAACACTTTATGTATTCAAATCTTTAGGTTTCGAAGATTTTGTGACTCAGGTTTCATTAAGAGATCCTGATAACAAAGAAAAGTATATCGGTACGGATGAAAACTGGGAGAAAGCAGAAAACGCAATTATCAATGCAGCCCAGAAAAAAGGATTGAAAACAGTTGTTGAATATGGAGAAGCAGCCTTCTATGGGCCTAAGCTTGACTTCATGGTGAAAGATGCATTAGGACGAAAATGGCAGCTTGGAACCATCCAGGTAGATTATAACTTACCGGAAAGATTTGATCTTCACTATATCGGAAATGATAATGAAAAACACAGGCCGGTAATGATCCACAGAGCACCTTTCGGTTCTATGGAACGTTTTATCGCGATCTTATTGGAAAACACTGCGGGAGATTTCCCTCTATGGTTGAGCCCGGATCAGTTTATCATTCTTCCAATCAGTGAAAAATATGTAGATTATGCAAAAAAAGTTTCACAATTTTTGGAAAATCACGATATTAGCGGTCAGATTGATGACAGAAACGAGAAAACGGGTAAAAAGATCCGTGATGCTGAGTTAAAGAAGATTCCTTTCATGCTTGTAGTAGGAGAAAATGAAGAGAAAGAAGGCACGATTTCTGTAAGAAGACGTGGTGAAGGAGATCTTGGAGTGATGAATCTGGAAGATTTCGCTGCTTACTTCAAAAAAGAAGCAGCTGTTTAAAAAAACAATTAAAGTATTGAGAACTGTATGTTGTATTCTCAATACTTTAAGTATAAATTAGTAGTTAACCAATAAAATTATAATACAATAGCACAAAGATTTAACAACAGGGGCCCACAAAGACGTCCTGTACAAGAGGACGCTCACTTGATCAACGATAAAATTCGTGTGAGAGAGCTTCGTTTGGTGGGCGATAACGTAGAGCCGGGAATTTATCCAATTGACAAAGCAAGACAGATTGCTGCGGAACAGGAATTGGATTTAGTAGTAATTTCGGACAAGGCAGAACCTTTTATTGCAAGAGTATTGGAATATAAGAAATTCTTATACGAGCAAAAGAAAAAACAGAAGGAACTTAAAGCTAAGCAGGTAAAAGTGGTAGTAAAAGAGATCCGTTTCGGGCCTCAGACTGATGACCATGATTATGAATTCAAGAAGAAGCATGCTGAGAAATTCCTTGAAGAAGGTTCTAAATTGAAGACCTACGTATTTTTTAAGGGACGTTCAATTATCTTTAAAGATCAGGGGGAAATCCTGCTTTTAAAACTGGCTCAGGAATTGGAGCACGTTGGTAAGGTAGATCAGCTTCCTAAACTTGAAGGAAAAAGAATGATTATGATGATGAGTCCTAAAAAACCAGCAAAATAATTCAGTCATTATTTTACATATAAAAACCTCAAAGCAATTTGAGGTTTTTTTTTATAGAATTTTACGAACAAGTTTTATAAAAAAGAAAGAGGGGCTATGTAGACATCATTTGTATTCGTTCATTGTCCCCCCTTTCGTACAGGTTTAGTAGTTTTTATCCTTCAAAATCACCACAATCATGCTCTTTAAAAAGAGGTAATGCTTTTTTAGTTGTAAAGTATTTGGATGCTCTTTTATTCTTTAATTCAAGCTTTTTACCTTCCACAACCAGCTCATAAACGGGTGCTTTATCAATCTGTGTTAAAATATAAGTTCTGTCTGTTGTTTTCAGAATAGTTTTTTTTCCTTCGGAGGAAACAGAGAAATCACTGATTTCAAAGGTATCCTTATCATCACAGATATTCGTCCATACTATTTTATTCTTGGTAATGGATACACTTGCCAGATCACAAGAATAACAATTTCCTGAGAACTCTATCCCATATTTTTCATAAACGTTTTCACTTTTCGTATCCAATACATCAACAGGAACCAATGCTGAAAAGTCACCTGGTACTTCTGCTTTCAATATCGTGTTCTTTTCCGGAGCAATCTTAGCAATATCGTTTGCTTTTGCAACCGTAGAATCTGTTTTATTTACTTTTTTTTCTGTAGCAGGTGAACAGGAAGCCAATAAAACTATTACCACTGAAAAACCGGTTATTACTTTTTTCATTAACTATCAATACTTAGTTTTTAACAATTACAAAATTGATTAAAATATACCATTCAATATATCCCTGTTTTCAGCTATTTATTGCCGATGTTCAGAGGTTTTGTTGGCTGCTGAATTGAATACTGATACATTTGTCCGAAAATAGAACAATGAAACCTATATATCAATTTTTCATATCCTCTACTGTAATGCTGACAGGATGTAATCCACAGAATAAATCGCCGGAAAATCAAAAAGCAGAAACAGCAGTTATTCAAAAGCACATCACTTTTACAGACTTCAAAAAGATAAAAGGGGTGGATAATGTTCAGGAAGTTCCCTTTCAGTTATTTACCAAGCTTGATTCTGTACATTTTTTTGTGTCACCAAACAAAGACGCTGCCCGTTTGAAGGTTGCCTATAATAAACTTGACAACTATTATGGATTTGAAGAGTTTGAAGACTTCTACTCTATTCATTACAGCATTAATAATACTATTTCCAACAGTATTGAAGCTTTTGTTTTAAAATCTGAATTTACAGCTTCGTTTGATCTGACTTTAAAAGGTGTTGATCTGTATGCAATAAGAAGCAGCACTTTGAAGTAATCTCAGGATTTTAAAAATAAATCGTTCAGTAAATATGGTACCATAGCAGAAGTTTCTGAACAGGAATTTAAAACAGCTTCAGCAAATAAAATTAATGAAGTTTTTGTGAAGAATCCCCAGATAAAACTGAAAGATGATAACTGGATATATGCTGAAAATGGTAAAGAAACCATGATTACACAGCATGAAAATATCTCTACAGAAGAAGGACCGTTATCCAATGAATATATAGGACAATCCCCTTCCCTGCGTTTAGAAATTTTTAAAGAAAATTCGGCTGATGTTGCTGATAGTTATTATACTTTTTACAATGTAAAATCTCCGGCAAACTTTGACCTGTCTACAGATAGCTATCCTCAGGTTCTTCCTGGTAAAAACCTGATATCCTACATCAGTTCTAATAATGATACAGGAAGTGATTTCGCAATTAGCAGATACACAGTGCAAAACCTTAATTTAGAAACTCTTTTATATATTAATTTTACTAACTTTAAAATTGGCGACGAAACTAAAGCTTTCTGGAAGGATGATAAAACGTTTTATGCGGAAGTTTATCCTACCAATTCAGTGGCCGCGAAAGGTAAAAAACAAAAACCTTCTTTCATTAAAATTCAGCTGAAAGGGAATCTGTTTTAAAAGAGAATACAGTGAGTATGGAATAAAATGGAAAAACCCCTGAAACCAGCCAGTGTTTATGGGGATAAAGAGCAATATCTTTGCAGCAGTTATTTAAAGATATACCATGAGAAGAATAAGTTTTACATTTCTTTTCTGTTTACTGAGCTTCATAACTTTTGCGCAATCGTTAAAAGTAGTTATCAAGCAGGACGGAAAAGTAATTGAACCCGTAAATGATGTTTATGATCTTAAAAAATCACCTTTTGTATTTGAGTTTACCACTGCCAACCTTGAAGGTTTTTTAGTGGGAGCAACCACAAATAAGGATATTTATGCAGGAGCTGTGGGCGCATTCAATACTGAGGTTCCCTGGTTTCAGAGTACAGGTATGGCTGAAGAGATGTATAACAAGGATCAAGAGATGTTTCTGATGGATTCTGCTCCATCTTATTGGTATTACACCGGAGTGAAAGATCACAGATTTGATAAAAATCCAAAAGGGAATTCAAAACAATGGACTGCTACGCGTACCATCACAAGGTTTTATGATATTATGGTAGATCAGCCGGTCAATTTAAAAGATATGGATGACAGCGTTTATTTGCTTATGTATGAGCCAACATACAATAAAGAATATGATTTAACAGGAAAGAAAAATCTGTTTCAGGCTACGCTGAGATTCAGAGATTAATAATTGAACACCTAATTTTAAATTTATATATAGAAAAGGTCTGCTTTACGATGTAAGCAGACCTTTTTGCTGGTGTAATGGAACAGTCTCAAAGCCAGGAATTAGTTAAATTCAAGTCATTTAAACTGAATGTTTTATATATTATTCAATAATCAAACCATATTCTATGGCTAGTTTAATGGCTGAGCTAAGGTTAGAGGTCTGGAATTTCTCAATAAGGTTTTTCCTATGGCTTTCCACAGTGTGCGGGCTGATAAACAGTTTTTCTGCCATCTGATTAGTAGTAAGTCCTTTTGCCGCTTCTGCCAGAATTTCCTTTTCTCTACGGGTTAATTTAGGAACCTGATTTAAACCGTCGGGTGACTTTTTATCCAAAACAGCCTTGGTTTGTGAACATAAAAACCGGTTTCCGGCATATACTGTATTAATTCCTTCAAGGATTTCAGAAACAGAAGCGTTTTTCTGAATGTATCCCAAAGCACCTTCTGCCAATGTACTGTTGATGACAGGCAATTCATTGTGAACACTCAGCATAATGATCTGAAGATTTTCGTATTTTTTCTTTAAAGGTTTTATGAGTTCGATGCTGTTGATATCTGCCAAATTAATATCCAGTAATAAAATATCAACAGGTTGTTTTTTCAATCCTGCATTCATTTCTGAAACATTTTTGAAGCATTCTACAACGTCTATGCTATCGTTATTTCCTAAAATATTTTTCAACCCTTCCAATAGAAGCGGATGATCGTCTGTTATGGCTACTTTTATCATATTTAATGAGTAGGAATTTGAAGTTCTATACTGGTACCGATATTCAGTTGGGAAGTAATATTCATTGTCCCTTTTAAGAATTGGACCCTTGATTCTATATTATGAAAACCTGCTGTTTTTTTTGAGTCTAAGCTGGCGGGATCAAAACCTTTACCATCATCTTCTACTGTAAGGTTCAATATATTTTTCTCTTCGCTGATCTGGATAATGATTTCAGAAGCTTTAGCATGTTTAATGGCGTTGTTCACCAGTTCCTGAATAACCCTATAAATCAGCAGCTGTTTTTCTTCTGATATGGAATTACTGTAATTGATAAATTCAGTATGGATGCTTAAAGCGCTGTTGGACATCCTTAAAGCAAATTCTTCAATAGCTGCCACCAATCCGTATTTCATTAATAAATCAGGCATCAGATTGTGCGCTACACGTCTAAGTTCTTCTACAGCCCCATCAATCTGGCTGATTGATTTTGAAATGCCTTCTTCTATATTTTCGGATCGGTGAGTATCTAAAATAGACAATTGAAGTTTGGTTCCTGAAAGCAAGCCTCCTAATCCGTCATGAAGGTCGCGGGCTAAGCGGCCACGCTCCTGTTCCTGCCCTTCAAGCAATGCAGTAAGTGTAGAAATTTTGGAGTTCTGTTTTTCTTTTTCCATGGCCAGGGCATGCAGTTCATCCCTTTGCTTAATAGATTTTACACGTTGCTTATAAGCATACAGCAATAAGAAAATGAGAACAATGAAAATGAAAATAAAAACAATATAATAGGTGTTGATTTTTTCTTTGAAAGCCAGCAGCTTTTTATAACTGTTAATGTCATTATTCTTCTGTTTTGTTTCTAACTTCGCTAAATGAAGTTGCTGCTCTTTTTTCTCAGATTCGAGCTCCGAAAACTTTAAACGTTCCCGTTGGTTCTCTTCCACGAGTTTTAAGTTGTTATAAACCTGTTCACGCTGTGCACGAAGGATGTTGATCAGCTTGATCTGCTGAGCTTTTTTATCACTTTCCAGCTGCAGATTTATATATTTCTGTTCCTGTCTTTCTTTTTCAAACTGGGACTCTAATCTTTTGGTAATATCCAGTTTTTCCTGGTCGTAAACGCTCTTGTATTTATCTACGTAACTTTTATAATACGTTAATGCTTCTTTATAATTGCCTTGTTCTTCACTCACTCTGGATAAAGACTCAAGGATAGATAATTCTATATTATGATTTCTTACAGGGCTTTTCCCAATTTCCATAGAGGCTTTCAGGAAATAAGATTTCGCCAAATCGTAGTTTTTATCCTGTATAGCTAACTCTGCCAAAATGCCAAATGAGGAAGCAATATGAATAGACTCACCCGTTTCCAAGCTTATTTTATTAGCTAACTGGGCATATTGCCTGGCCTTATCCGGATTAAATTCCGTATACAGATTGGCTAAATTAATAGCGGCATAGGAAAGGTTGCTCTTATTGAGCATAGATCCTTTATTTTTATTGAAAGTGGTAATCGCCTGTACATAATACTGTTCTGCTTTATTTCTAAACTGTATATCAGAAGGATTTTGAACATATTTCTGTTCATACATATACCCCATTCTCATATAAGCATCGAAGATCAGATTGGGGTCATTCTGTTTGGAGGCTAATAAAAGAAACTGCTTACTGTATTTTTCCTCCAGTTGATATTCGTTCAGGTCAGCATAAATGGCGGATAATTCTTTGGCGGTATTTCCGTATCTTCCATAGAGCGTAGAAGTCGTGGGTGAGTTTTCGAAATAATTAATTGCTTTCAGGTAGGCCGTGACAGCCTCAGTTGTTTTATTATTACGGACCAGAATCCAACCTTTTGCATATTCCAGATATCCTTTAGCTTCATTGCTGGTTGTTTTTAAGCTGTAAGTTCTGGCCATTTCAAGGCTTTTTGAAGACTCCGCTTCTTTATTGTCCAGCCGATAGTTCATAGCCTGAACAGCATAAAGAATAGTGGCATACTTCCCATCAGCCTGTTTAGATGCTGCAGAAATATTTTGGGCTAAAATCTGATAGGATTTTGATTTAACATTATGAAAGAATAAAGCAGTGGCATATTTGGGGGCAAGATTCAACTGCTCCATTGTTTGGTTTGAAGCATTGTTATACTCCTTCTCTAATTTGCTTAAAACATCTTGTGCCTGGGCAAAAAACGGACAAATAAATAATGTAAATATAAATAATAACCTGTACCTCAAATCCTTTTCTTTATTAAACAATATTACAGTAAAGAACGTAAAGATAAGTAAAATCTCTGCTAATTATTTCTTCAATACTTCTTAGCAAACCAGACTGCTTCATCCCTTTCTTCATCAAGTTAACCTTAGATTTTTTGCGTTCAAAATTACTTTTCAGTATAATCGAATTTTGCATTCAGTTTTTCAAAAGCAATTTCCCGGCTCAAAACTTCATCAAGCTCATCAAAAGTCAGCAAGCCTTTAGCCTCAAATTCACTGCCATTCGGTGTTTTGTAGGTGTATTCAAAAATGTTACAGGTGTAAATATCTTCTAAAATTTCAACTTGTTTTAGAGTTAAATACTTCCGATGGGTATTTAATTGGTTATACAGATGAATCTTGATCTGCTCTTCGGAATCTCCTTCAAACATAGAATATTCATCCATTTCCGTCAAAGACTCCAAAAGTTGCCTGAAAATAAAATCCTGAAGATTTTTAGCCAGAATTTCCGCTTCTGAATCGTCATGGGGAAAAAAAGTAACCGGAATTTCACCGTTGGTTTCCATATCCAACTGAAAAACATACAGATCACCTGCCCCGTTCTCTGCAAATGGAACCATCCGGTATTTAGGATTAATATCATAAACTTCATGGTTGATAATTTCTCTGATTCCAAGATGATAAGCAATAGGATCCCAGATCTCAATATCATTTCCAAATAAAAGCAAAGGTGGGTTTTCCTTGAGGGTGGGAAAAATATTGGTATACCAACCGTTTCCCTCTGTACCCCAGTCTAGCATTTTATCAGCATACAACTGTTTGTAAAGTTCAGGATAAGTAAAATTGTATTCTTTTTCTAATTCTTGTAAGGTATTCATATGTATATTTTAAAGAGATTTTCTGAAGATTCCAGATATTTCCCAGGCTGTCTTTTTGTTTTTACATTCAACTTTTCATCAGTTTAAGGATTTGTAGCTTAAAACTTTAGGATAATGGTAGTAATTCCCGGCTCATCTATAAAATAAGCAATATTGAATAGCTCAATAGCCAATTCAAAACCTTTGATATTCTTTTCCCATTCTCTGCCCAACGATAATTCTACATCATCTTCTTCGCCTGGTTTCATTTGTTTTTAGTTATCCGGAATATTCTTATTTAACTCAGCATCATTTTCAGCTGCAGAAATATCAAAAGCCAATGCTGCATCGCCAATCTCAACAACACGGTCTTTATGCACCATAAAACCTAAATCGTGTTCAACATCCCATGGACAGTTAAAACTAAAACCGATGTATGGATAATCATCTTTGATTACAGATGTCACGTAAAAAATGGTTGGAGATAATAATCCGGAAAAACCTTTAATTGTTCTTACATTAGGCATACAATCTTTTTTATAATCCTCCGGGTAGTCATATGCCTTTTGCAGATCAGGATATATCTTAAGAAGCTCACTAAGCATATTGTGCAGTATTTCTTCCTGATGATCTTCTAAATAGGAAATCCCTTTTTCCTGGAAAACTGAAGGTTCTTCAATGATTTCACCATCTCTATCTAAAAAATGATAGCAAAGTTCACCATCTTCCTCAAAAAAAGCTTTCCAGTAATCCAGTTCAATATAATAATCTGTCTCCAGTTCATCACCTGCGAATTCAGTATTTAACTCTCTTGGATTTTCAAGATGCCTGTTGAAAAATTCATAGCAAAAAGGGGCTCTTTCAAAAATATAATCAGGGTTTTCGGCATACGAAAGATTGAAAAATTCCAGTGCTTTTTCTTCATTTCCACATTCTAAACAACATTGGCCTTTGTAATAATTCCGGATATAAGCTTCATGCTTTTGGGAAGAAGTATGTTTATCATCTTCTGCCAGCCAGCGCATCATATTATCAAAATCCTTGTCCCAAATATATTCGTTAGTCATTCTTCCAATGTAAATGCAGCCCTGGTGAATGTTATACTTTTCATCATCAGCTTCTTCCCATTTGGTTTCAATGAAAGCAATTAATTCTTCTTTGGTAATGTTGGATTTTTTGAGACTTGATTTTTCCAAATACAACCCGATCTCTTCTATTACCGTTTCAGCATTTGACATAGATAAACGATTTAATTTTCCTTTTTAAAATTTGACCTGCAAGATTAGTTATTTTAAACAGATAAACTATCCAATAATTCTTTTAATTTTTTATTATTGTTTTTAAGCCATTGCCTTTCGTTAAGATTTTTACTTTTTCAACCCTGTTTTAAGCGCTTCAGGCATAATTTTTCTTTAATTTTTGTTCCGTAACCCGTTTCCCGTTTAGGTCCGTTTTATCTTTTAGAAATTTAATTATATGGCCATCTTTATCTCTGAATTCAAAAAGGGATAACACTGCATATTACATAAAGAGCATACAAAAATAAACTGCTGCAAACCCTAGTACAGCAATCCCGGAAATAAGGAAAAGAAAGAAGTAATAAAGTCCTTTTTTACTTTTCTTCCGAATAGAATTCATAATAAAAACTATGAGTGTACATAAGAACCCAGCTCCAAAAAAAATCATTAAAGCTGTAAGAAAAAGGGCTCTTTCCAGGTGTAAATCTGCAGATGAAAGCATATTTTAATTATTTAAAGGATTGAAGACGGGAACTGAACTCAACAAAAAAAGAATGCTGCATATTATTTTTCTCATATTATAAAATGTTCATCAATATTAGAGAAAAATAAAAAGGTACACCATCCCAATTATCAGCTATATTTTGTGATACGAAAAGTTTTTGTAAAATATTTTAAGCCATTGTTAAATTACCGTTAATGATAGTATTGTTTTCATTTTATATTCCAGTCAATTATTATCTTAGATCAAGATATTGTGAAAAATTTCAACCTACATTTGTGAATATAAAATCCATAAAATAAAAATAATGAGTACACTTAAATTAAAAGACGGAACAGAAATTTACTATAAGGACTGGGGAAAAGGGCAACCCATTTTCTTTCACCACGGCTGGCCATTATCAAGTGATGACTGGGATGCGCAGATGTTTTTCTTCCTGGAACAGGGGTACAGAGTTATCGCCCATGACAGAAGAGGACACGGAAGGTCTGAACAAACTCCCTATGGTCACGATATGGACACCTATGCTTCGGATGTAGCAGAAATAGTAGAAGCTCTTGACCTGAAAGATGCTGTTCACGTTGGGCATTCTACCGGAGGTGGTGAAGTGATCAGATATGTTGCGAAACATGGAAAAGGAAGGGTTTCTAAAGCAGTTCTGGTAAGTGCTGTAACGCCTATTATGGTTCAGAATGAGAATAACCCGAATGGAGTTCCTATTTCTGTTTTTGATGATATCCGAAACAATACTGCAAACCACAGACAACAGTTTTTTATTGACATTACCTTCCCTTTCTACGGATATAACAGAGACGGGGCAAAAGTTTCCGAAGGTATTCAGAGAAACTGGTGGAGACAGGGAATGAATGGCTCTATTAAAGCTCATTACGACTGTATTAAAGCATTTTCTGAGACAGATTTTACTGAAGATCTTAAAAGTGTAGATGTACCGGTATTGGTAATGCACGGTGAGGATGATCAGATTGTTCCTTTTGAAACGACAGGAAAAGTAGCGGCTACCCTGCTTAAAAATGGGAAGTTAATTTCTTATCCGGGTTTTCCTCATGGTATGCCAACAACAGAAGCTGATACAATTAATAAAGATCTTCTCGCATTTATCAGATCATAATTTACCTTGATATACGAGAGAGAAACTACAGATAAAAATATCTGTAGTTTTTTTTATATTTCGTTATTTTGCAGTCGTTATCCTAAAAAGTTTAGGAACTTTATTATAAATACTAATTCATCATGAGATTGGGATATTTATCCTTTTTTTTCATAGCAGCCATTGTTTTTTTTCTTGGGTGTTTTTACTACTATCCTTTTTTTTCAGATGACAGTTTGATTTCATTACGGTATGCTCAACGCTTTATAGAGGGAAAAGGGTTAACCTGGAATGATGGTCATCCGGTTGAAGGATATTCCAATTTGCTTTGGGTTTTAGCAGTATCTGTACTGGGCAAATTAGGTGTAGATCTGATTCTTGCAGCAAGAATTATAGGTATTTTATGCTCTTTGGGAATATTGGGCAGTATTCTTTACTATTTTAAAAATAAAAATATACAAAAAGAATATGTTTTTCTGGGTGTTGCCCTGTTGGTAACTACTCCATGCTTTATGATCTGGGCCATTGGCGGATTGGAACAGCCTTTATATGTGCTGCTTCTGACCTTAATTTTAATTGAAGTTTCCAAGATCATTAATGACCATTATTTCAAGACCATTTATCGTTTGTCATTCTGGCTGGGACTTTTAGCTCTCACCAGGCCTGACGGATTTCTGTTTACTTTGCTTACCTCAGGATTTCTGTTGGCAACCTGTAAAAAGAAAGATATGTTCATTACAATAGGAATTGCTACAGCCGTTATCCCGTCATTGTTTTTACTGGGGCAGCTTGTATTTCGTTATAACTTTTACGGAGAACTGGTTCCCAATACAGCTTTGGTAAAGGTAAAAGTGACGATTTATCATATTTTACGCGGTGGCTTCTATAATTTTAAAGCTTTCTTCGGGACACTATTGTTATCAGGATCAGGCCTTATATCTCTTTATTATCTTTTAAGGGGAAAACACCTTTTCGGGTATTATTTACTGTTGTTAGCTGCTTCATGGGTTGGTTATGTAACTTTGGTGGGCGGAGATATATTTCCAGCTTTCAGGCACTATTATGTTGTGCTTATTCTATTTGTTTTTTCAATTATTTTCGGATTACATTATTTCAAAAAGATCAATTTTTCTTCAAAAAAAGTAAGCTGGAGTCTTGTTCTTCTTTTAATAATAAATGGTTTTCTTCAATCTAAAATTCCTGATAATAAAAATGCAAAATATGAAAGATGGGAGTTCAGAGGAATGAAACTGGGAGAAACTTTAAAGAAAACATTTCCTGATCAAACATTGGTTGCTGTTACCGCAGCAGGCTGTATTCCTTACTCATCTGAGCTGCCTATTATTGATATGCTGGGCTTAAATGACTATTATATCCCAAGGCATCCGCCTAAAAATTTCGGAAACGGATCTTTAGGCCATGAATTGGGAGACGCCCATTATGTTATGAACAAAAATCCTGATATCATTATCTTCCATATTGGCAGCGAGCTTAACTTTAATATTGGTGATCAGCTGAAAACCAATAAGGTCTTCAACAACAATTATATTAAAGTGAAAACCAGGGAAAAGGATCAGGAATATCAATTATTCTTCAATAAATACGGAAAAAATGCAGGTATTAAAAATAACGGTCATCAATTAATCATTCCGGGATATCTGTTCCAGACTTCATCAGATAATCTGAGTATATTTTCTGATAGTAAACTGATAAAAACAATGAATAAAGGAAATATGTACAGCCTCACAATTGACAATGTTTCATCCGGAAATTGGAAAACAGCAAATCAGGAAGATAAAAATGCAGGTTTCAATGTGGATATTTATGGAAAAAACAGGCAGTTAATTATTAAAATTATCCCAAATAACAATATGTTTTTAGAAAGTCTTGTTTTAGAAAGAAAATATTAAGATTTTTTTCGTACTTTTGCACACTATTATTCCTGACGTCATTAGGAATAGCCAAAACAGATATTGATAACAAAAACAATAAAAAAGCAAAACAATGCCAAAATTAAAAACGAAATCAGGTGCTAAGAAACGTTTTGCTCTTACCGGAACAGGTAAGATCAAAAGAAAAAACGCTTACAAAAGCCACATCTTAACTAAGAAAGAAACTAAGCAGAAGAGAAATCTTACTACTACTTCTTACGTAGCTAAAGTGGACGAGAAGAGCGTTCAACGTCAATTAGCAATTAAGTAGTTTTTATAAATCTATATTCGGTTTATAAGAATTCAAAACAAATTCAAAATTTTAACCCTGAAACGGTGCCTATAAGAGTAACATCTGTTACCGCCCTTTTCAAAAAAACAATTTAAATTATGCCAAGATCAGTAAATGCCGTAGCTTCAAGAGCTCGCAGAAAGAAAATTTTTAAGCAAGCTAAAGGTTATTTCGGAAGAAGAAAGAACGTTTGGACTGTAGCTAAAAACGCGGTAGAAAAAGCAATGCAATATGCTTACCGTGGTAGAAAAGAGAAGAAAAGAAACTTCAGAGCACTTTGGATTACTCGTATTAACGCGGGAACTAGAGAGCACGGAATGTCTTACTCTCAATTTATGGGAGCTCTTAAAAAGAACAACATCGAGCTTAACAGAAAAGTTTTAGCAGATTTAGCAATGAATCACCCTGAAGCTTTCAAAGCTGTTGTAGATCAAGTAAAATAATGTAGAATACTATTTTTGTTATCAATATAGTCCCGGGTTTTTACTCGGGATTTTTTGTTTTATACTTCCCTCCTTTTCAAATTGTTTCATCTGATACTCAATAACTTTTATTCTGAGTGTAAAAAATAAGACTAAAATGACTTTTAGATGAAAATAAATTATTTTTCAGATTATATGATATTATAAGCTTTATCATTATTAAAAAAACAATTAAACCCAAATGAATAAGACAGATTAATAAAATAAATTCACTATTAATCCTTATATTAGCAATTGAAAAATATTTTAACTGAAGAAATGAAAAAAATCGCTGTTTTTTTATTTACCTCCTTAGTACTGCAGCATATTGAAGCCCAGAATTTCATTCAGGCCTATAAGACCAGAGCAGATATGGTTTCCCAAACTAATATTATCAACAACCTTACAGATTTTGAAAATTTGGGGGTAAAAACTACCGGAACAGCTATAAATACCAATACGCTGAACTGGCTGAAAAACAAATATATTTCTTACGGATATACAGCCAGCCAGATTGAGGAAGATCCCTTTACCTATACCACTTTTAACGGAAACAGTACCAGCTCCAAAAATCTGGTAATTACTAAAACAGGAACCGTTTACCCTGACAAATATGTAATTATCTGTGGCCATTTTGATACAATTACCGGTCCAGGGGTGAGTGACAATGGTAGTGGAACCTCTATTCTTCTGGAAGCAGCGAGGATATTAAAAGATGTTCCTACTGAATATTCTATCAAGTTTATTCATTTTTCCGGAGAAGAACAAGGGCTGAAAGGCAGCTATCATTACGCTGATAATATAGCTTATCAAGGAAGTATCCGCAATCTGGATATAAAGCTTGTGTTCAATATTGATCAGGTAGGAGGCCAAATAGGAAATAACAATACTACCATCACCTGTGAAAAAGATACAGGCGGCATTCCCGGTAATAATGCTGCCTCTAATACTGTAACACAAGAGTTAGCTACCTGTACAGGCCTTTACTCACCTCTTCAAACATCTATATCATATGCCTACAGCTCAGATTATATGCCATTTGAAGCTAAAGGATATACCATTACCGGTTTTTATGAATATATAGAAAGCAATAACGAACATACTGTGAATGATACTTTTGCCAATATTGATCCGGTTTATGTTTTCAATGTAGGCAAAGCAGCGGTAGGAGCATTGCAGCATTTTGCGGTAGCTTCCACTGCAAATAGTATACTGGGAGTCCAGGATGTTCCCGCTTCACAAAAGTTATCAGAAGCTGTACATATTTATCCTAATCCGGCAAAAAACCAGTTAACTGTAGAGTTTCCACAAAAGACGGAACAGTTCAAAATTGAAATTTCTGATATGACCGGAAATACAGTACTCCGTTCTGAGAATCAAAATAAAATAGATACCACCTCATTAATTAATGGAGCGTATATGGTGTCTATAAAAACAGACAAAAGTCATATCACCAAGAAAATCATCATTAATAAGTAATCCTCGAAGCTTTTATTAAATATATTATCTTAAGTCTTATAAATTATATGATGAAAAAAAACTTATCCCTTTTGCTGGTTGCTATGGCTTCATCTGCTATTAGTGCACAAAACTTTATTCAGGCTTACCAGAACAGAGCTGATGCTGTTTCTCAAACAGATATTATCACCAATCTGCAGGCATTTGCCGGTTTGGGTGTAAAAAAAACAGGAACTCAGGCTAATGCTGATGCGTTGAATTGGATAAAAAGTAAATACCTGTCTTATGGATATTCAGCCAGCCAGATATCAGAAGATACTTTTCCTTATGGAACTACAACCTCAAAAAATTTAATAATCACAAAAACAGGAACGGTTTATCCTAATAAATATGTGATTATTTGCGGACACTTTGATAGTATTACCGGTTTAGGGGTTAATGATAATGGAAGCGGTACCTCTGTCATTTTGGAGGCAGCAAGAATTTTAAGAACAGTTCCTACAGAATATTCCATTAAGTTCATACATTTTTCAGGTGAGGAACAAGGGCTTTTTGGCAGTTATCATTACGTGGATAATGTTGTTTATCAAGGAAACAACCGTGTTCTGGATATCAAGCTTGTTTTCAATCTGGATCAGGTGGGGGGTGTAATGGGGAATAACAATAATACGGTGTATTGTGATGCAGATATGGGAGGTATTCCCGGTAATAATGCAGCTTCCGCCACTATAACCCAAGAGCTGAGGAACTGTACTGCTTTGTATTCACCTCTTCAGACAGAAGTTGATCCGGCAGAAGCTTCCGATTATATTCCGTTTGAAGAAAGAGGTGAAATTATTACAGGTTTTTTTGAAAGAATCAGAAGTACTTATCCGCATACCGTTAATGATACTTTTGCCAATACTGATCCTGAATATATTTACAAAATCGGTAAAGCTGCTGTAGGAGCACTCCAACACTTTGCTGTTGCAGCAACACAAACATTGGGAACTCAGGAGTCCGTTTCCAAAAATACTCTGGAGTCTATAAAAATTTATCCTAATCCGGCAAAGGATTTTATCAGCATTGACTTTGCGGATTCTAAAATAAAGAATTTCAGCTTTGAGATTACTGATTTTGAGGGACATTCATTACTTAAAAGAATTAATGAGGACAAAATTAATATCTCAAGCCTTGAAAATGGTGCTTACGTTGGAATCATAAAGACCGGAGATCAGTCTGTAGTAAGAAAAGTTATTATAGCCAGATAATTTTTTTCTTCATTTAAAAAAATATTTATCAAAATGTATAAACCCTTTGAACTATTTCAAAGGGTTTTATTGTCTACTCTATCAGTATAAATAGAACACACAATGCTATCCTTCTGTGTTTTCATTTTTACGATTTTTTATGGCATCCATAAAATTTTAAACACTTTATTGTGATTTATTTGCTACATTCGCAATACCATTTAAAAATTAAATATATGAAAAGAATTACCACTCTTTTATGCGCTTCATTAATTGCGCAGAGCATTAGCGCTCAAACGTTCATCCAGGCTTATAAAGATAGAGCTGATATGGTAACCCAAACTAATATTACAGCAAATCTTCAGGAATTCGGTAACCTTGGCATTAAAAAGACCGGTTCCCAGGCCAACGTAAATACCTTGAACTGGATTAAAAACAAGTATCTTTCTTACGGATATACTGCCAGCCAGATTACAGAAAGCCCTTTCACCTATGGATCAGTAACATCCAAAAACCTGATTATTACAAAGACAGGAACACTTTATCCTAACAAATATGTAATTATCTGTGGGCATTTTGATACCATTTACGGCCCTGGAGTTAATGACAACGGAAGCGGTACTTCTATTATTCTTGAAGCAGCCAGAATATTACAAAATGTTCCTACAGAGTATTCTATCAAGTTTATTCACTTTTCAGGAGAGGAACAAGGGTTGATTGGAAGTTCGCATTACGTTAATAATGTGGTCTATCAAAACGGAATTCGTAAACTGGATATAAAACTGGTTTTTAACCTGGACCAGGTAGGCGGTGTAAAAGGAAATAACAATAACACGGTATATTGTGATGAAGACCAGGGTGGTCTTTCCGGCAATAATGCGGCTTCAGCTGCGGTAACACAGCAGCTCAGAAATTGTACAGCCCTTTATTCCCCACTTCAGACAGCTGTAGATCCTGCCGAAGATACTGATTATATTCCTTTTGAACAGAAAGGTGAGATTATTACCGGCTTTTTTGAAAGGATCAGAAGTACTTTTCCTCACAGTTCCAAAGATACTTTTGCCAATGTAGATCCTGTGTATGTTTATAATATCGGAAAAGCTACAGTAGGGGCTTTACAGCATTTTGCCACAGCTTCCACAACTTTGGCAGTGAATAAATCTGCATCCCCAAACGCACTGGAAAACGTAAAGCTCTACCCTAACCCGGCCAATAATATCCTTCATGTTGAATTACCGGATAAAACAGCCAGTTTCAGCTTTGAAATAACCAATATATCAGGAAGAACCCTATTGAAGGTGAATAATGAAACTGAAATTAACGTTTCTGCATTGGAAAGGGGTGTTTACGTAGGCATTTTAAAAGCAGGAGACCAGACTGTTGTTAAAAATATTCTGATTGAGAGATAAACCATAATAGTCATAAGAAACAGAGCTAAAAAAAGCTCTGTTTTTTTATGAATATTTTTACACTATTTTTCTTTTGCAGCTATAAATATTATTCTTTGGATTTCAGAATTGAGTCTTTCAGTAATCCATTCCTTGTCTTCCTGACTTAATTCTTCCAGTAAATTACCATTATTTTCATTAAAATCGGTGAGAATATCCTGTGAGAATTCAGATTTAATTTCTGAAACACGAAGAGGATTATTGATATCTAAGGCTCCTATTTTAGAAATAACACTTTCCAGCCGATTTTTTGATACATAAGTCCTCAACTCATCAATGATAAAGGAAAGGCTTTCCGTTTTTGATGAAATATCAGGAATAAACGACCATTTTTCTGCTTTATGAAATTTCTCTTCTTCATCAAATTCAGGGTTTTTCAGTTTAATGATGGGACGGCTGGATAATAATTCTGTATTTTTCAGATTATAGGGTTTAATAACAACTCCTTCAATGAGATTTTGTTCCAAAGCAGGAAGTCCAAATTGTTGTATGGGAACGGGAGAATTTATTCTGATATTAAAATTCAAAGCTTCATTAAATTTTCCTATTGACAACGGCTTTATGTAAGGAATACCAAATTGCTCAAAATAAGAAACAGCAGTTTCATAATCGAGATAGTATTTTATACCCTGATCATTTACAATACCAATATCAAAAGCGGAAAAATGGATATCCGGAGCATAATAAACTCCTGTTTGAATGGCTTGCAAATGCTCAGCAACAGAAACCTCAGGATGGGGATATTTTCCTCCGAACAATTCTCCATACACAATATACCTATTGCCTGGAATTGCGGCATTCAAATGTTCAAACAGACTAATCATATTGCTTTCAAGCGTATTAACAACAAGCTGAAACCCGAAAAAATCATCTCCCCAGGCAAGATACTCCCTCCTTTTGGCATATTTAAGAGTATTATTTTCATAGGAAAAACTAAAATTAGCCCCATGAATTTTTTCAGTAACCACCCATTTTAATTTATCCAGCTTTGACAAATCACTTTCATTAAGTCCGGCTTTTTTCAAAGAATCGGGCATTTTTTCATATCCGGAAAAATCACTCATCTGTTTACAATATTATGCTTATCTATTAATCTAGTAAATATATCGGTTTTCGGTGAAACTGTAAAAACCTTCTGAGGTATTTACAAAATCAAGCTTCCTGCCTGGAGTTTCTTCAAGATCAGGAAACTGCCCTTTTGGACAACATCTCTTTGTTTATCTGCTACGAAGTTTACAAGTTCGTAGAGTGGGGTTATTATTGCGGATGCCTTGCAAATTTCTTTGGATTATCTTGTAGGAAAACTTCTCTAGAAGTAGATAGTAATACTCTAAAGCGTATTGAGGAGATTGGCAATTTACCAAAGTCTGCTAACGAACAAACTTATTTAGTCACTGATGCTTTGGTAAGAGATTTTAAAGCTAAAGAAATGTATTCGTAGAAACATTTATTACTCTATAAAAACACAAAAAGAGGCCGTCTCACAACTCGTGAAAACGGCCTTTTTTGTAAAATTTTCATGTATTCCTGTACGAGAAAGATTTTCGTTTAAACCATTCTCAACCACATCATTTAGTTGTGATAAACTTTCTTATCTGCTCAAAGTCGAGAGACTTTGCGCAGCGGAGGACTGTAGAGCGTATTAATGATATTCAAAAAATGGATCCTGATACCAGAAGTATTCTCTTTAATGTTATTGATACTTATATCCAAAATTTTAAAACTAAACAGGCTTTTAGATAAAAAAACTCCAATAAGATATACTAACACTAAAAAAATATTACTGTACTATGAAAAAGTATACTTTAATATTAATTCCTTTGCTTTTTATAGGGTGTAATTTTAATAAAACCTATCGTAACAGAGAAGAAGACAAGCAAGAAGCTGAAAAAATAACCGAAAAATTCTATTCTTTGATAAAAAATAATAATAGAAAAGAGGCGCTTAAATTATTTGGAGAGAAGTTTTTTAAACTAACCCGTAAGGATCAGTTAAATAAGATGTTGAATGAAATAAACTCAAGTTGTGGTAGTAAAATCTCAGATACGAAGTTAACAACATGGGAAACATTTGTTTCTATCGGAACAAATCCAAAATCAGAATGTATTATTATATAAAGTAAATAGAAATATAAAAAATACACAAGAAAAAATTACTTTAGAAAAAAATAACGATAGTATTAAAATTGTAGGATACGATGTCAGTTTAGCAGAATAAAGAAATCCGTCTCGGTTGTGGACTGCCCCCAAAAAGTTAGACACTTTTTAGGGGCATTTTTTTATGGAAAGGAAAGGAAAATTTAGCGTTGCTTTCAAATTGGAATGTATAGAACTTCATCAGAATTCTTATCATTCGATTGAATCTATAGCAACAGAAAAAGGATTTAACGAGAGTAATCTTCGCAAGTGGATCGGCTTTTATAACAAGTACGGAATATCGGGATTACAACCGAGAAAAAACAAAAGCTATTCTGTAAGGTTTAAGCTTAAAGTGTTGAAAGCCATCAATACGGAGTTCATCTCACAAAGAGAAGCGTGTGTCAGGTTTGATATCCCTGCCCAGTCTACCGTCTTGAATTGGCAGCGTGATTACGAAAAAAGTGGTATTTTAGGTTTGGAAAACAAACCTATAGGAAGACCCAAAAAAATGAGTGATTACAAGCGTAAGAAAAGGAAGTCCGACAAGCTATTGACAAGGGAAGAAGAACTTTTATTGGAGAACGAAAGGCTGCGTGCCGAGAACGATTTTCTAAAAAAGCTAGACGCCTTAACTCTCAAAAAGAACAAGCAGAGGCCATCGAAGAATTAAGGCAAAAATATGACCTGTCAGTCCTGCTGGATTGTACAGGTATGGCCAGGAGCAGTTTCTATTACCATCAGAAAATGCTTCAGAAGAATGATAAATATTCAGACATCAAGACCCTGATAAGGCAGATCTATCACAAGCACAAAGGACGTTTTGGATACCGTCGCATCACTTTGGTAATGAAAGAAAAAGGAATTATCATCAATCACAAGACAGTCATGAAACTAATGAAAGTTCTGGGACTCAAAAGCATCATAAGGGTCAGGAAATACAAGTCCTATAGAGGCGAACAAGGCAGTATAGCACCGAATGTTTTGGAGAGGAACTTCAAGACAGACCAACCTAACAGGAAATGGGCAACTGATGTGACGGAGTTCAATGTCTCTGGAAACAAACTGTACCTATCCCCGATAATTGACCTTTATAACGGAGAGATCATCAGTTACGATATATCGGAGAGACCTGTCTTTATTCAGGTTATTAATATGTTAAAGAAAAGCTTCAGTAAAATCAAAAATACAGAAAACATCATTCTCCACTCGGATCAAGGCTGGCAATATCAGATGAAAGCCTATCAGATGCTTTTGAAAGAAAAAGGAATCATCCAAAGTATGTCCAGAAAAGGAAACTGCCTGGACAATGCTGTGATAGAGAATTTCTTCGGGACGTTAAAATCTGAGATGTTCTACACCAAGAAATTTAGAACTGGCTCGTCCTGAAAAAGGTTGACTAAAAATCCATAAAAACAGTCACCCTAATGAAATTAAAAAAAACATCATCTCCTGTACAAGAATACAGTGAGGCATTCAAAAAGACAGGTTGTCTCAGAATATGAACGAGGATTATATACGAAATCCCAATTACAAACTCGATATAATATCCGAGGTAATTCTTGTATTCCTAATTGGTTAATAAAATATGGTAACTTTACTTATGACAAACAATTAAGTAAAGGCAGACCTATGAAAGATCCTCAGAAACAAAAGATTAAGGAGCTTGAAGCAGCTCTAGCTAGAAAAGAAGAAGAACTTAAGGTATTCAGAAAGTTTATAGAAATCGCAGAACGAGAGCTTAAGATCGATATTGTAAAAAAGTCTGGTTCCAATCAATCCAGGAAATAAGGACAGATACAGTTCTTTCATTGGAAGCTATCTGTCGATTGTTTGGATATAGCAAGCAAGCTTATTATAAAAGGAAAAACCAATCCACTTTAAATAATAATGATGCGAGAATTATAGAACTCGTAGTGTCAATTCGCAAAAAGATGCCTAAAATAGGTACCCGAAAGCTTCATTTTTTACTTAAAAATGATTTTGAGAAAGATAAAATTCATGTAGGAAGAGATCGCTTATTTAAGCTTTTACGAGCAAATTATCTTTTAATTCCCAGAAGACATAGCTACTTTAAAACAACGAACTCCAGACATTGGATGAAGAAATACCCCAATATTATCAAAGAAAAAGAGCTGAAATGTTCAGAGAGAGTGTGGGTAGCAGATATTACTTATCTGAAGACTAAAGATAAGAACTATTATCTTCATTTAATTACTGATGCTTATTCTAAGAAAATTGTTGGATATGAACTGAGTGATAATTTACAAACCAACTCTACATTGAAAGCATTGCAACAAGCCATAAAAAACCGTCTGTATAAGCATTCATTAATTCATCATTCAGATAGAGGGCTGCAATATTGCAGTAAAGAATATACTGAAATACTAAAGAAAAATGATATTCTTATAAGCATGACCGAAAACTCGGATCCTTATGAAAATGCTGTAGCGGAAAGAGTCAATGGTATTCTGAAATACGAGTTTGGATTGATTAATACTTTTGAAAACTTTAAAAATCTCTCACAGCAGCTCGAACAATCAATTTACTGTTACAATAACTTAAGGCCTCATTTTTCATTAAATTATAATATTCCAAGCCAAGTACACAAAAATAATGTGAAATTAAAAACTTATAAAAAACAAAATCAGAATAGGAAAATTCCTACCCTGATTTAACTATATTTGAATTATTAAACTAGTCAACCTTTTTCAGGACTAGTCATTTATTTAATATTTGTTTTTTTTTGTCCTGTTGAATTAAGTTATTTTTCAACCAAGTACCGTTCCTAAGTATATATTCTATTGAGTCTCCTTTCTTTTTTGATATGGAATCTCCAATTTTATATGGATAATCTAATAATTCTACCGAACCATTGGAATATTTTACAAATAAAAAATTATGTTCATTCCTATCTCTATAAATATCAACAACTTTCGCATGTATTTCATAGTCAATTAGACTGTTTTCGGTTGTTTTCTTACGAAAAAAAACTAAAAAGAAAATAACAAAAAATATAGCAAGAAAACAATATTTTATATAATTTTTAATCCTACCATCTATTTGAATAATTTTATTTTCCACTTACCCAAGTATTTGTTTTTGCCCAAGAAACAGGCAGACCTGCACTTCCCTTAATAATTCCAAAGCCTTTGGTTCTGTATCCATCTGGAGTGTGTACTCCAAAATGAGACATATCAAAATTATCAGCATTTTTAAACCCTTTATATTTATCACTAAATGTTCCTCCAAAAGAGCCATTAACAAGTCCTTCTCCTCCAGAATATGTAATACTTGTACCTCTAAATTCAGAAGTAACAAATGTGTGATTGGGATCTGTCGGGATGATTGCACCTCCCTCAATACCTCCTGAAACACCAAAACCTAAGCCTCCGCCTAATGTAAAATATGTTTCTACATGACCATTCCCGTCTTGTACAAGACCTAATGAAGCTGTAATTCCTCCTCCAACTAAAATACTACCAGTAAGTCCAGCATAAAATCCTGTTCCTCCTTGTATACTGCCAATAGAAGCCAACATTTGACTGTCAGGATTAACTCCAATTTGAGTTCCTGCCCCAGTTGTAAAAGATTCTGTCATTACTTTTCCACTAGAGTCGGTTGCCACACCTGAAGCATCTAAAGTATATTGATAATTTTGTTGTCCATTACTTGTCCCAGTTATTGTTAAGGCATCTTGATATTCTGTAACACCAGTATATTTTTTATCTTTTGCATCTTGTAGCGAATGAACATCTTTGTCATAAGTCCAAGATGTTTGTCCATCAACAACTGATTTAATCCATCCTTTTCCTTCCCTTCCATCAGGGTCAATAAATCTAATAGGATTATTAAACGCATAGTTATAAGGACTATGTCTTGTCATCTTCTCCGCTAATGGATCGACAATACCCCATCGTCCAATATCCGGCATATACATTCTTGCTCCATAATCATACATCCCAGTCTCTTTTTGCAGTTCCTTGCCATTATATTTATAGTTGTACAAAGGATTTCCAACCGAAGTATTATATCCTTCATGTTTTAACCCAAAAGGATAATAGTTACTTTCTTCAATGACCTGTGTTCCTGTAGTTCCTTTCTCGTAACTCATTCTTACATTACCTAAATGATCTACATAGTTGTAAATATACTTATTTTTCACAAAATCATAATAGCCCTCTGATGTGGGTACAAATTGTAAATCAGGTAAAGGTGGTGGACAATCCAGACATCCTACTCCCGTTGTATTCAAAACATACTGAAACCCATCTAAATAATCTGTAACAGTCTGTGCAAGGCTTGTATTTCCTTGAGAATCTCTTTTATAGTAAGAATACAATTTTTTAAGTTTAGTACCATCTGTTCTATATAAATAAGAACTTATACTGCCAAATGGACTTTTATTATTATTCTTAGTAACATAGGCAGGAAGGTTTAAAAAATTATACGCTATTGAAGTTATATTTTTATCTAAATGATTAGTCATATTACCATTGGCATCATAGGATATAGGATTACCACCGGTAGGATATCCCGAAAAATTCCCTGATGCATCTGATACAGAAGCCAGTCTATTACCATTATATGTATAATACAATTGATCTATCTGTATAGGACTGTTACCATCTGACTGCCCATATCGGTCTAATCGGGTAATATTGCCATTAAGATCATATTGCACCCATTCGTTATAAGCGCTTGTAATTTCTACTGTTGAACCTGGTTTACTGTAAACAGCATGAAACATTCTGTTTAAGTTATCATAATTATAATTGTATCTTCTATAAATACCATCCGTAGAGGTTTTCCAGTCGATCTCTGCAATGTTACCATTGAACCTGCCTATTGTTGAAGCCGAAGATTCCGGATTGTTATACTTCATTTTATATCCAAATAAATCTCCATTAAGGTTCGAAGGGTCATTAATCATGGTCATCCAGCCTCTGATATTGTATCTGTAGTCTATACTCTGTAAAGGATTAGCGGTATCTGCCCCTCCTACTTTCTTCGTTTCTAGCTGGGAAAGTTCATTGTATTTATTCTGGGTAAGGATTTCTGTTGGGTTACTGTCTACCTGATGCTTATGAGTAAGCAGCCTGTTCTGATGGTCATATTCAAAGTTTTCTGTAATGACTCTTTCTGTATCTGTTTCCAGCCTTTTATGCCTGGTGATAACGCTTTGAGCTACTCCCGCAAAATCCAGCCTGGATTCTGTTTTAGTGTATCCACCTAAATGATTAATAGAATGGGTTCCTACTACTCTTCCTTTGGTATCATAATAGGTGTAATTCTTTGTCCAGTTATCATCTTCAATATTCTTTACCAGGCTCATTACAGGAAGCCCTTTGGTACTTTTTCCTTCACTATTGGAGGAGGGATCTGCTGTCAATACAGGCTCTCCCTGAATGGCTGAAGGAAAGGCAGGGTTAAAACTGTATTGTGGATAGGTATCGTAATAATTAACCGATAAAATATTTATTATGTCAAAAGGATATGCAGTGTTACCATAATATATTTCCATTCCACTGAGCGTAAAACTTGTACTCTTTCTTTCTTCCGTTGCAGGCTGTCCATGATCAATATAATAGTCTACACTGCTCTGAACTTGATATCTTTTAAACCAAGCTCCAATGGATGCCACTCCTGTATAAGCTACACGCGAAAATTTATCATATTTGGTAAAAAGCCAGTTCCCAGTAGGGTTCATATTAGCATCCTGAGTCATTACCAGCCTGTCTGCTTTATCATATACCATATATTCCCAACCTTTTCCAGGAAGCTTCTTTTCTACAAGTCTGCCTTTTCCATCATAACGGTACTGATAATACAAATTTTCTACAGTGCCAGTCTCTACAGTGGGGGATGATGCTAAAGGAGGAATAACAAATGCTAATTGATCATATTCATTATAAACATAGTATGTATCAGTATTCTGTGTGGAATTCAATACTTTCCTAACCAATAAAACCTGTCCTTTACCATTTTTGAATTCTATGGTTTTATTGCCGTCTTCATCGGTGACGGTGTTTTTATAGAGCTGTGACGGCTGGAAATACTGAAGGAGCTGAACCGAGGTTTGTGTCCTTCCTTCAACCCACGTAGTAGTAGTTTCATATTTCCTTACGTAGTCTTCCCAAACATTAGCATCATATTGAAATTTCACGGGTTTGTTAGCCCAGTCATTACCTACCTGGATCTGCTGCCGGATTCTGTCTAAGGGAGAGTTTTCCAATATTTTTTCTGAATAGATCTTTTCAGAGCCATATGCACTGGAAGCATTCCCAAGAGGGGAAGTATATATAGCTCCGCTTTGGGTTCCGGATTGTGGGATGGGAAGATAATCTTTAACCTGTCTTCCAAACTGATCATATTCAATATGGGTAACCACATCCTTTCCTCCGGGAGAAGCTTTTACGTTCACTACCTGCTTTGGCCTTCCGAGTCCATCAAAATACTGAACAGTTTCTGAGATTTTTGTTGGAGTTGTTCCATTGTAATCCAGATAAGTCTTGGATTGAATATAGTTTTCTCCCGGAGTAGCCTGGGCATGGACGGAATGGCCCATCAGCAGCATACCTATGGGAATGAGTATTTTTTTCATCGTTGTTAGTTTTTGTAATGGTAGTTAAATTCTTTTAATAATTTTCCGGTGTTGTTTTGCTCTCTGATTTCTTTTAATCTGCCCGCATCATCATAAAGATAAACTTCCCTGATGCCGGATGGCGGGGTAATACTTCTCACTCCGATTAATGGATCATAGGTGTAGGTAGTGATCTGATAGCCGGATAAATTGTCTTTAAAAGTTTTAAATGCATTTAACAGCGTAGTTTCATCATTATTCCTTTCTGCGGCTGCATCTGTATTAGAGGCATTCACAATACTGTCTATGAATGACTGCCCAATGTTCTCCAGTTTTGCATTTTCAATCTTGGCAATAGGCCGGGTGCCGTTATATCCCCAGATGATTACCGTTGAAACTCCATCTTTAGTGGTATACTGCTGAAGATTTCCTTTACTATCATATTTGTCGTAACTCACTTCAGTAGATACAACATTTTGTAAATCAGTGGATACAACAGAACTTGGGAATAAGTTCGATGGATTATCATATTTTGTTTCTGTTTTTGAAATGATTTTTCCATTAGGATCATTAGCATTCTGTTTTCTGATAACAGTTGTCTCTAAAGGAATACCTATCATATTGGCATTGATCAATTTTATGTTTCCTTTTTCATGGGCATATTGGTAGGAGGTTTCCTGGCTCGTACCATCTGAGTAAATAGTATTCTCAGAGGTTACCTGATGATGATTAAGACTTTCTTTTGCTATATCAATATACATTTTTTTAACAGCTATCCCATTTACATATTCTGTTTTTATTTTTTGATAATTACGTATCATACCTCCATAAAAAAAAGATGTTCTGTAAATATCATAATTGAATAAAGTTGATGAATCGAGAGGGCCATTGAGGTAATTCCCCCATTTATATATTGGAATACTTTTAATATTGTGAGATAAAAGATAACTGGAAGGCGCCTGTGCCGGAGGCAATGGAGTTAATTCCGTATACGGAGCATTTGTACCCACATCACCATTAAATGTTCTGTAAAACCTATATGGAAAGAACTGTTCATCTGAAAAATTATATTTATTTTCTAATAATTCTACTGTTTTCCCTTCGGAATCATACATTGTTGTGTTTAGATTCAGCCCTCTTGCCCAATCCATATCATCTGGAAGGTGATAAGGAAATTTATAGTATTGACCACCATCCGGATAGTTTGTAAAATTATATTTTTTAGACCATAATACCGAATCATCACCTGATGAAAAGGTTTCTGTAACTTGGGAATACCCTACCTGCCCGGCATTATTGAAGCTTGACATGGGCTGTATTCTATTTTGAATCTGGCCTGCTATCATAGTAAGATTCCCATATTTTTTTATAATGCACATGTAATCAGGAATTCCTAGCAATTTTCCTGATGTTGTTCCATTAGGTAAAGTGTAAGTATATTTTCTTTTGGTAATTTTTCCGTTATCATTTACTTCAATTCTGGAGATTCTCCTCCCTCCACCTACAAAACTGTTTATAGGAATGTCGGGTTTATACTCTTTCCATCTTAATGCCACTGAAAAAGGATTGGTCTCATAATTTTGAGAATCATTTAGGGTAAAGCTAGGATTAGAAACTTCCAATCTATATTTTCCACTTTCAAAAGGAGGATTTACCAGCTCAACATTATTGCCCTGAGTAATTGTATAGCTTGCTAAAATAGCTCCTGTATTCTTATCAATCCTGTACAGCCTTACTTTCGTTTTACAATCTGATGTTTCTACAGAAGTACAGCCAACTCCCAACATAGCAGTAAATGAAAATTTATTCCCATAAACATTAGGAATATCAAAAACCTTTATATATTTACCGATAGTAGCACTTCCATTATTCAGTACAAAATTATCAGGAGCTTTTGCAAGTGCTGTTACTTTGTCATCATATAAAATTCGTGAGGGGTTGGATAATATAAAATTTGAAAAATATGTAGGAATCAAAACATTATTATCTTCATAATAAAAATTTTCACTGCCTCCAGTAGGATAAATTATTTTCGTTAAAATTCCTGCTTCAGTATAGGCCGAATATACATCTCTATTCCCATCTTTTACATCGGTAAAAATATTCATACTATTAGATTTACCATTATAATATCCCCAATAATCAATGGAATTGGAATGTCGATTAGGAAGTTCCATGGAATTATACTCAAGTTTATAAGACGAAAGAATATTATCATTCTTATCCAGTTCATTAACCTGATTTAAAAATAATCTTTTATCTGATCTCAAGTCTTTTTGCAATACTAAAGGATGAATATTATTATGATTACCAGAGTGATAACTTTGGACAAATGATATTTTCTTCATTTGTTCCCCCTTATTATCTTTTAATATCAAAGCATTTAAGGCTTTACCCCCCTCTAAATCTTCACGTTCAGAAGAACTGTATATAAAATCCAGACTTCCTTCAGGAAAAATAATATTTTGAAGAACCTGCTGTGTTGTTCTTGTAGTAGCTAAAGATATAGCACCTATATAATCTCCTTTATTGATATCTGTTTTTGAATAGGTGGTTACCTGCTCCGAAGTATAATTAAACAGATAGTTATTCTTTAGAGTTTTGACTTCTTTTAAATGCCAGGCAGTTCTATAGCTATTTTCCTGATATGTAGGGGGTTCCGAAATAGGGGCTATCAGTCCCGAACTTACAGAAGTAACAATATCATAAGCAGAATTGAGTTTGGAAATGTCCTGACCAAAGAAATATTGATTTCCAGTTTCATCAGTAATAATAATCCTATTAATTCTGTAGTTACCGTCTAATGGATTCTCGTAATCGATATCTATTTTCCAGTCATCAAAACTTTGGGTCACAGCTTTTTTAGTAACATTGTCGATGATAAATTTGGCTGATTTTCCAAGAAAATTAATAAAAAACATATCCGGATCCTCATCCACCGGTGTAGGAGAGTCTGCGTAAGATGCATTTTCATCTCCCAGTTGATGTCTCAAAACAGTGTTATTTTCAAAATCTGAATTGTAAGAATAAGTTAAATACCCCTTACTATATTCATCAGGTCGTTGTCTTATCTGCCTGGTAATCAATCCTCCAGTTAATAAACTCCAGCCAGCTCCAACTGAAGAAGAGATTTCTGCCACTCTGATTCCTTTCGTATCATACTGTATAGATACATTCAAAGGAATATCACCTGTATCTATATTAAATAATGGTATATTAATATTTGCTGTACCACGATAGTAAGAAACCGGACTTTCAACGAACTTTGCTATCGAGGTTGCATTAGGTGAAGGCGGTAAAATTTTAGGGACATATTGAGCAGGAACAGCTGTAGTAAATAATAAAATTGTTCCTAAAGTTATAATTGCTTTTTTCATGGTATTTATTTCTTAATCAGCTTTGCATTCGCTGTTTTATTATTATCCGTTTTTATGGTCACTAAATAAGCGCCCTGTATTAAAGCCTGGGTACTCAACTTAGTCACTTTGTTCTTAGTTTTAAAGTTCTGAAGCTGTCTTCCGCCCATATCATAAAGCATAATATCAGCTTCTTTGAAATCAAAGCCAATTTCCACATACGCATACTCTATTACAGGGTTTGGATAGATCTTAATGTCATATTTTTCAATCAG
The DNA here is from genome assembly GCF_003815975.1 of Chryseobacterium bernardetii. Classification (NCBI taxonomy): domain Bacteria; kingdom Pseudomonadati; phylum Bacteroidota; class Flavobacteriia; order Flavobacteriales; family Weeksellaceae; genus Chryseobacterium; species Chryseobacterium bernardetii. Next base: position 3,839,982 of record NZ_CP033932.1, on the reverse strand, counting down.
GTCATTCACCTGTTTGTCACCAAGCTTTACGATCTTCCAGTTTTCTTTCCCCAGTTCCTTGGCACTGGTTCCTGCTAAAACAATAGAACCGTCCCTGTTTAATTTCAAGTCTGAAAGCCTTTCTTCTTTCTGCCTGGATTCTCCGGCCACATACTTTCTCCACTGTTCATTTCCGTTGCCATCAATGTACAGCATCCAGAAAGTCTCATCATCTTTTTCTATTCTGCCTTCTGCCTGGGTATAGCCGCCTAGTAAAATTCCTTTTGAAGATGTATCGTCCGAAGAATGAATCACGCTCATTCCCATCAGGATATCACGGTTTTTGAAATTGTAGGATTTCTGCCAATGTTCATCGCCTCTTTCGTTAAGGGCAATCAGCCAAAGGTCTGTTCCTTCCTGGATACCTACCGTTTTATTCCCTGATCTTTCAGACCTGGATTCGCCACCAATGATATAGCCGTTTGCTGTTAAAGCCAGTGTTCTTACATGGTCGTCTCCTTTACCGCCAAAGTTCTTTTCCCATTCTACCTTTCCGTTTTTATCCAGCTTAACGATCCAGTAATCACCTTCACCGAAGTTTTCAGTTTTCTTTGAACTACTTACAGAGCTTCTGGAATAGATACCTAATAAAGCTCCGCCATCACGGGTAGGAATCATTTTCTCTACTTCATCTAAGCCTTTTCCGCCTAAAGTCAGCTGGGATAATTCTTTTCCGTCCTTGTCAAGTCTTACAATCCAAACATCTTTAGAACCATAACCTTTAGAAGAGTTTTGTACGTTGCCAGCTACAAAAAAGCCTAAATCTGTACTTTGAATTACTGCTCTGGCTTCTTCATCCGAGGAGGTTCCCAACGTTTTCTGCCATAATTCATCCCCGAATTCATTGATTCTGATGAGCCAGATGTCTGAACCGCCTTTGGAATCCTCTTTTTTATCTAAACCTTTCCCTGAAAATGAGGTGCCGGAAATTAAAAATCCACCCTCCTGGGTGCTTACCGTAGAAGATAAATAATCGTGATTGTTCCCGGAGAAATATTTTTCCCAGACTTCTTCTCCCTGCTGGTTAAGCTTAACCAGATGAAATCGTAACCGTTGTTCTGTTTGCTTCCCTGCTGAAGTTTATCGCTCTGTATGGAGCTTCCCGTAATAAGATACTGCTGATCGATGGTAGTGGTAACCTGGCTTAGAAAATCCTGGGTAGAGGATCTGATATCTTTCTGCCACAGAACTTCCTGGGCAGAGAGCCCAAGGATGGTGCATACAGTACATGCACTAAGATAAATCTTTTTCATTCCCGTGTTTTTTTGAGTGAGTAATTAGCTTTTAAAATTCTGCCCAAATTTAGCTTTTTTTTATTTATACAAGTCATATTAATGTGATTTAATATAAAATATTTTAAAACATCAGGAAATTTCATCGCGTTTAAGTGATTTCTTACTGATGATGTAAATCTACAGAAGCATTGCGACAGAACTTGGCGTGTTAATTTTTCAAATAAAAAAACCTTTGAAAAAATTTCAAAGGTTTACTTGTCTCTGCTCAGCAGAACTTCTTCTATATCTTCCAGCGAAAATCCTTTTGCTTTTAACAGAATGAGTAGGTGGTATAAGAGATCAGCTGCTTCATTTTTAAAGAGCAAATCGTTATTGTCTTTAGCTTCAATAACCAGTTCTACAGCCTCTTCTCCTACTTTCTGAGCCATTTTATTAATTCCCCTCTGATACAGTGAATAGGTATAAGAATCTTCTGTCTTACTGTCAATTCTTTGAGATATTTTTTCCTCTAACTCATATAAAAAGCCTTTGGTATCCTTTTCCCCGAAGCAACTGAAACTTCCCGTATGGCATACTACATGGGTGGGAATAACTTTAATCAGTATGGTATCCTGGTCGCAGTCTATATCAATACTTTTTACAGCTAAAAAGTTACCTGACTCTTCTCCTTTTGTCCAGAGCCTGTTTTTGGAACGGCTGAAAAAGGTAACTATTTTTTCTTTTTTGGTCTTTTCAAAAGCTTCCTCATTCATATAGCCGAGCATCAGAACCTGCAATGTCCGGTTATCCTGAATTACTACCGGAACAAGCCCTTTGTCTTTATTAAAATCTATTTTCATCGTACTTCTATTTTTTGAGTTTTTAATTGTTGTTTTAAATCCTGAATTCTTATTTCGTTAAAATGGAATACACTGGCTGCCAAAGCACCTGTAGCCTTGGTTTCATTGAATACTTTAACAAAATCATCTGTGGACCCGGCACCACCGGAAGCAATAACAGGAATTGTTATTCTTTCTGAAACCAGTTTTGTAATGCCAAGATCAAACCCATTTTTAGTACCGTCTCCATCCATAGAGGTTAAAAGAATTTCACCGGCACCCAAGGCTTCTGCCCTTCTTGCCCACTCCAATGTTTCAAGTTCTGTGGCTTCTCTTCCCCCTTTGATATGAACCAGATTGGTTGAACCCACTTTTTTAGTGTCTATAGCCACTACAATACACTGACTTCCGAATTCACTGGACAGTTCGGAGATAAGTTTCGGATCTTTTACTGCAGAAGAATTGATGCTTATTTTATCAGCCCCTGCTTCCAATAGCTTTCTGACATCTTCAACAGAGGCGATACCGCCACCAACAGTAAATGGAATACTCAATTCCTGAGCAATTTTCCGTACCAGTTCTACAAAGGTTTTCCTGTTTTCAATGGTGGCTGTTATATCGAGAAAGACAAGCTCATCAGCGCCCTCCAGTTCATATTTTTTTGCTAATTCTACAGGATCTCCGGCATTTTTCAGATCCTCAAAATTGATTCCTTTTACAGTATTTCCGTCCTTAATATCCAGGCATGGAATAATTCTTTTTTTAAGCATTCTCAATAAAATTTTGAAGTTGTTGCAGGCTTATTTTTCCTTCATAAATAGCCTTTCCTATAATGGTTCCCGAACATCCGATCTCTTTCATTTTATATACATCATTAATACCCGAAATACCGCCACTGGCTACCAGATGTAATGATGTTTTATGTAAAATTTCAATATAAAGACCTGTTGAAGGACCTTCCAGCATTCCATCTTTTGAAATATCTGTACATATTGTGCTTTGTATTCCTTTGTTCTGGTATTCAAGAATAAAATCAATGATATCATTATCACTTTCTTCCAGCCAGCCAGAAGTTTTAATCTTTCTGTTCTCACAGTCGGCTCCCAGAATAATTTTCTCCGGACCATATTTTCCAATCATTTTGAAACAAAAATCCGGATCCTGCACTGCAATACTTCCCAGTGTAATCTGCTTGGCACCCGAATTAAAAGCCGTCTCAATATCCTCTGAGGTTTTTAACCCTCCTCCAAAATCAATATGTAATGAAGTAGATTTTGCAATATTTTCAAGCACTTTCTGGTTTACAATATGTTTTGATTTTGCGCCATCAAGATCCACCAGATGAAGAAACTGAATGCCAAAGTCTTCAAACTCCCGGGCTACTTCTAAAGGGTCTTCATTGTATATTTTTTTGGTGCTGTAATCTCCTTTGGATAAACGTACACATTTTCCATCAATAATATCAATAGCTGGAATAATCTTCATCATGACAAGTTTATAAAGTTACTTAATATCTGACTGCCAACACTTCCCGATTTTTCCGGGTGAAACTGAACCGCATAAAAATTATCTTTCTGCAGTGAGGCACTGAACGGAAGAATATAATCACAGACCGAAGTGGTATACTCAGACAGTTCACAATAATAGCTGTGAACAAAATACACATCATTTTCAGTTTCTATTCCGGAAAACAATGAAGATTTGTGGCCTGAAAAGGTGTTCCATCCCATATGAGGAACAAGTTCCAGCGGCGGAAATCTTTTAACACTGATATCAAAAATGCCCATTCCTTCCGTTTCTCCTTCCTCATTTCCTTTACACATCAGCTGCATTCCCAGGCATATTCCCAATACAGGCTGCTTCAATGTAGGAATAAGTAAATCCAACTCTTTTTCCTTTAGGAGTTTCATTGTTGAAGATGCTTCACCTACACCGGGAAAAATTACTTTATCTGCTTTAAGGATAAGTTCAGGATCATCTGTAATAACTGAGCTGATGTTCAGTCTGTTTAAAGCATTCTGCACGGAGCTTACGTTGCCTCCGTTGTATTTTATTATTGCAATCATATTATAAACTTCCTTTGGTTGAAGGTAAATTATAGCTGGCATCCGATTGATTAACTGCCATTTTCACTGCTTTTGCAAAAGCTTTGAAGATGGATTCTATCTTGTGGTGCTCATTCTCACCTTCTGCTTTAATATTTAAATTCGTTTTTGAAGAATCTGTAAAAGATTTAAAGAAATGGAAGAACATTTCTGTAGGAACATCTCCTATTTTTTCTCTTTTGAATTCAGCATCCCAAACCAGCCAGGATCTGCCACCGAAATCAATGGCCACCTGTGAGAGACAATCATCCATCGGAAGCAGAAAACCATATCTTTCAATTCCTTTTTTCTTCCCCAATGCTTTTAAAATAGCTTCTCCCAGAACAATTCCTGTATCTTCAACGGTGTGATGTTCATCTACCTGAAGGTCTCCGTTTACTTTGATCTTAAGATCCATATTTCCGTGTCTGGCAATCTGATCCAGCATATGATCAAAAAAGTGAAGTCCGGTTGAAATTTCAGACTGGCCTTTTCCATCAATGTTCACTTCAATTTCTATTTCTGTTTCATTGGTCTTTCTGTAGACTCTGGCTTTCCTCATTCCGGATTTTAAGAACTGGTAAATCTCATTCCAGCTTGTGGTGGTAAGGTCTGCGTCTTTATTAAAGCTTTGGTTAAGGAAAATAGACTTAGAACCCAAATTCTTAGCAAGTTGAACATCCGTACCTCGATCACCAATTACATAGGAACTTTCCAGATCATAATCACCATAGATGTATTTTGACATCATCCCTGTTCCAGGCTTTCTCGTAGGTAAATTTTCACTTTCAAAGCTTTTATCTATCAAAATATCACTGAAAATGATGCCTTCATTTTCAAAAGCCTTAAGCATTTTTTCATGAGGCACAATAAAATCTTCAGAAGGAAAGCTTTCTGTTCCCAACCCATCCTGGTTAGTTACCATTACCAGCTCATAATCCAGTTCATTGGCAATTTTTGAAAGGTTTTGGAAAACACCGGGATAAAATTCAAGCTTTTCCAGTGAATCTACCTGAAAATCAGTGGGAGGTTCAATGATAAGGGTACCATCGCGATCGATAAACAATACTTTTTTCATCACTAAATGTTTTTTAAAAGATTAATTAATTTTTCATTTTCCCGGCGGGTTCCTACATTTATCCTGATGCATCCCGGAATAGCAGGATCCCTTCTGCTTGTTAAAATTTCCTGTTCCAACATCTTTGCATATACCCCGTTACTATCATTTAACTTAATCAAAAAGAAATTAGCATCCGTTGGAAATACTTTCACAATGCATTCAATACCTTCAAACTGGTCCTGTAACCAAGTTCGTTCTTTGATAATACCACGCACATTATCCTTTAACCTGCTTTCATCTTCAAGGGCATTCAAAACCAGTTCCTGACTTAATGCATTAACATTGTAAGGTGCCTTCACTGTATTGATTAACCGGATAATCTCATCAGAAGCGTATGCAACACCTACCCTTGCCCCAGCAATGCCCCAGGCTTTCGAAAAGGTTTGCAGAACGATCAGGTTAGGATACTGAGCCAAAAGTTCCAGACTTGATTTCTTTCCGGAGAATTCAATATAAGCTTCGTCTACCACAACAATTCCGTTAAAGTTCTGAACGTAGAATTCAATGTCCTCAATGCTGTTCCCGGTTGGATTATTCGGGGAACATAAAAAGAAAACCTTTATAGGCTCTTCTTTAATTATTTGTAGAAAATCTTCCTTTATAATCTCAAAATTTTCATCCAAATCAAGTTGCAAAACTTTGTTTTCATTAATAGCAGCATAAAAACCATACATGGCGAAAGAAGGATTCATCATCAGGATGGCATCTTTTTTAGGCTCACAGAAAATTTTAATAATCAAATCGATCAGTTCATCACTTCCGTTTCCTATAGCTATTTGTGAAGGAGAAAGTTTTCTAAGCTCAGCCAGGCTGTTTTTAAGCTTTTTCTGGGTAGAATCCGGATAGCGGTTCCATTCTCCAAAAGGGCTTTCATTAGCATCCAGATAGGTAGGTTCACTAAATTCATTATGATCCCTGAAGCTTATATAAGGTTTTAATTTTAAAATATTCTCTCTTACTAAGGTATTGATACTGATTGTGTTCATATTATCGTTTTAATCTTATTGATACTGCATTTCTGTGGGCAAGAAGCCCCTCTGCCTCTGCCATTATTTTTATTGTTTTCCCTAAATTCTGAAGACCGTTTTTGGATAAATGCTGAAAGGTGATTTTCTTTACAAAACTGTCCAGAGAAACGCCACTGTAATTCTTAGCATATGCATTGGTGGGAAGGGTGTGATTGGTTCCGCTGGCATAATCTCCGGCACTTTCACAGGAATAATTCCCTAAAAATACTGAACCTGCATTCTGAATCAGAGGAATGTATTTTTCAAAATCATCCATTGCCAGAATAAGGTGTTCCGGAGCATATAAATTACTGAACTCAACCGCTTCTTCAAGGTTGTTCAATAAAATAAAACAGCTGTTCTCAAGGGCCTTTCCTGCCATTCCGTTTCTTGGTAAGTCTTTGATTTGCTGTTCAACTGCAATAATTGTCTCATTAAAAACTTTAAGGTCTGTTGTCAGGAAAATTACCTGACTGTCACTTCCGTGTTCAGCCTGTGAAAGCAAATCTGCAGCACAGAATTCAGGAATGGCCTGTTCATCAGCAATCACCAGAACCTCACTTGGTCCTGCCGGCATATCAATAGCAACTCCATACCGTTGAGAATATTCTTTGGCTGCCACTACAAACTGATTTCCCGGGCCAAAGATCTTATATACCTGCGGAACACTTTCAGTTCCTAAAGTCATAGCAGCAATTGCCTGAGCGCCTCCTGTCTTGAATATCTTTGAAACCCCGCAAAGTTTTGCCGTATATAAAATGGCTGGATTAACGGCTCCGTTTTTGTCTGGTGGTGTACAAAGAATAATTTCTTCACATCCGGCGATATCAGCAGGTACAGCAAGCATCAATACGGTTGAAAATAAAGGGGCCGTGCCTCCCGGAATATAAATTCCCACTTTCTCTATTGCTCTGTTTTCCCTCCAGCAAACTACTCCTTTTGTTGTTTCAATTTTCTGGATTTCAGGGCTTTGTGAAGTGTGGAACTTAAAAATATTTTCTTTGGCCTGCTGAATAGCCTGTTTCAGATCATTGCTAAGCTCCTTTTCCGCATTATTGATTTCTTCATGGGTAACTGCAATGCTTTTTGTCTCTGCCTGGTCAAACTTTTTATTGAATGCTATTAATGCTTTATCTCCTTTATTTTCCACTTCAGCAAATATCTCTGCAATCAGTCCGGAAATTTCTTCGCGTTCCAAGACAGGTCGCTGTACCAGCTCTTTCCACGTGTTTTTTGTTGGATATTGATATATTTTCATCTTTATTATTCTTTTTTACTAGAATTGAACTATTATTTTTTAACCATTAAGTTCTTTGGTTAAGAGTTATTAAGTAGACAGCAAAAGGTGTTTTAAATGGTATGACCCCTCAGTCTCTAAACTTAACTTATCTTAATTGTACTTTACTGTTCGTTACTTTTCTTCACAGTTTATTTAAATCACCATTTTATCAATTGGAATAATGAGGATATCCTGCGCTCCGTTTTCCTTCAGTTCATCAATAACTTCCCAGAATCTTTCTTCATCAATCACAGAATGAATGCTGCTCCAGCCTTCCTCTGCCAATGGAATGACCGTTGGACTTTTCAGCACCGGTAGTACATCTGCCACTTTCTGGATTTTATCATTGGGAACATTCATCAGGATATATTTTGAATTTTTTGCTTTTAAAACGGCTTTAATTCTGAAAAGGAATTTATCCAGAATAGCTGTTTTTTCTGATGACAGCTGAAGATTTTTTGCCAGAACCGCTTCGGATTTTAATAAAGTCACGGTTTCTCTTAGTCCGTTTTTAAATAAAGTGCTTCCGGAGCTTACAATATCACAGATACCGTCTGCCAAACCTATATTAGGGGCAATTTCTACAGAGCCGGAAATAACATGGATATCTGAAGAGATTCCTTTCGCTTCTAAAAAATTTTTAAGGGTGTTTGGATAAGATGTGGCAATTCTTCTTCCCTGAAAGTAGTTCAGATCGTCTGTCTCAATTTCTTTAGGAACAGCGATGGATACACGGCATTTTGAAAAGCCCAGTTTCTCTACAATCTGGATTTTCTTTTGTTTTTCAATTAAAAGATTTTCGCCTACGATAGCCACATCCACCACTCCGTCTTCAAGGTATTGGGGAATGTCTGAATTCCGCAGATACATAATTTCCATCGGGAAATTATCTACGGAAACTTTAAGCTGGTCTTTTCCGTTGTTGACAAAGATACCGCAGTCTTTGAGAAGCTGCAGGGACTCTTCATACAAACGGCCACTTTTCTGGATCGCAATTTTTAATTTACTCATTTCGTCTTTTTTGGAGTCTGAGTAAATAAAAACTGATCTGTTGAAATTTCTGAGGAGAATTCAGGAAACAAAAAAACCGCCTATTTACTCAGACGGTTTTAATTATTTTTGATTTTAGCACAAACATATATCAATCAATTCCGTCTAACAGAGATGATGATGATAATGATGTAATGCTAAAAAAATTGGTTTCATTGTATTGAATTATGATGCAAATGTAGGATTTATTTTTAAAATGCAAAGTTTTTTTAGATAATTTTTTGATAAAGATTCATCAGATTCTTTGCAATGGGCTCGTCATTAAACTTCTGAACAAACTCGAAACCCTTTTCCTCACGGCGTTTTCTTTCGGATGCATTTTCCCATAAAAATTTTATCTTGGCTCTGATGTCAAGATCATTTTTCGGATCAATATACACCGAGTCTTTCCCGCCTGCTTCAGGCAGACAGCTTGTGTTGCTTGTTACCACCACAGTTTTCGAGAAAAGAGCTTCTATGACGGGGATTCCGAAGCCTTCAAAGAAGCTTGGGTACACGAAAATATCGGCCAGTTTATAAATAACAGCCAATTCATCCATAGAAACTCCTTCCAGAAACTGTATCTGCTTTTCCATCTTATTTTTCTTCAGGAAACTTTCTATTTTCTGATAATATTTAGTCTTTCTTCCTACCACTACCAACGGAATGCCGGTGTCTTTGATGGCTTTTACCACATTCAGAAGATTTTTACGGTCTTCAATGGTTCCAACGTTCAATATAAACCTTTCCGGAAGCTTGAACTTATCTCTGGCAGCCTGGATCTGTTCCGGAGACTGCTGTTCTTTAAAGGCCTGATGACAGCCCTGATAAATGACTTCAATTTTACTTTCCGGAACTTTTAAGAACTCAATAATATCTCTCTTGGTCTGTTCTGAAATAGCAATGATCTTATCTGCCATATGTGCCGCTCTTTTAAACTTCCAGAAGTGTATTTTACGGTCAAAAAAAGAATAATACTGCGGATACCTTACAAAGATCAGATCATGGATGGTTACGATCTTTTTAATGGGTTTCTGATCCCATTTCAAAGGCAGCTCACCGGATAAGCCATGGAAAATATCAGCGCCTTGTTTCTGGGCATCTTTTCCCATTTTAAGCTGACGCGAAAGGTTACCTTTTGAGGTTTCCACAAACTTCACATTGGGACGTTCAAGAATATCTTTTCCGCGCTCGGATTTGTTTTTGTTGAGCAGCAGATATTCATTGTCCGGCTCATATTGAGACAGGATTCTTACCAGATCTCTTGAATAATTGCCCAGTCCGGACGTATTATGGAAAAAACGTTTTGCGTCAAAAGCAATTTTCATGTGTGTATCTGTTTTTGAAATTCCTGAAAGGTGCCAAAGGTATGACCTTTTTCTTTAAGCCACCCTACAAAGGTATCAAACCTTTCCACCATTTCTTTTCCGGAGTTTTTCACCGTAAAGCCAGGCAGCTTAAATGCTTCATCTTTAATGGATGCAAACTCCCATGGATGGAAATAAATATTAAGATACTTGTCTTTTTTCAATACATCAGCAGCCAGCTTTTTATAGATGGCTAAAGGGAAATTATGAAAACTTAACCAGAATAAAGGAATTCTGAAATTCGGGGATACAGAGGCAGGAACCTGCATTACATTTCCCTCATTAAAGTAAGTTCTTGATACTTTAAGGTTATTATATCTTCCGGGTAAAAATGTAGGATTAATGGATGAATTGTATGAATATCCTGCTTTTTCCACTTCTTTTTCATCTACCGGCATCATTCTCGGCATTCTTAAACCTGTAACTTTTGTAGAGAATAATTCCTCCAGCCTTTCTCTGGATTCTTTCAGATGTTTATCTTCAAACTCTGAGTGAAACCAGGTGTGGGAAGCCAGTTCATGCCCTTCGTTCAATAATCTTTCAATAAGATGTTTACTGTTTTCAGCAAAGACTACAGTAGAAAAAAAGGTAGCTTTTGCGCCATGTTTTTTCAGAATATTTAAAATATTTTCAAGCCCGTGCTGAGATATAGAGATTTGTTTATCAAAAGAGATCTCACCTTTGTATTCTAAAGGCATGTCGAACTCCTCGATATCAAAACTTAATAAAACCATTTAAAAATTTTTGTTTTTAATAATATAGTTAGGCCTTTCTTTAACCTGTTTAAAGATCTTACCTAAATAAATACCAATGATCCCCAGGATAATCAGTTGAATACCTCCAAAGAATACAATGGTCATAATTAATGATGCCCATCCTGAGATTTCAGTATGTACAACAAATGAGCGGATCACATAGGCAACGTATCCGATCACTGAAAGCAGTGAGAATAAAAAACCCAGATAAGCTGCTAAATAAAGCGGTTTCACACTAAAGGCAGTAATTCCTGTAAATGCAAATTTGAGCATTTTTTTCAGGTTATAGCTGCTTTCTCCTGCCATTCTTTCTCCTGCTGTAAAATCGATTCCGATCTGTTTATAACCCATCCAGCTAGTAAGGCCTCTCAGGAACAGATCATCTTCCTTAAAGCTTCTCATTGCTTCTACGGCGTTGGCATCCATCAATCTGAAATCGGAACCGCCACCTTTGGTAAGGTTCACATCGGAAAGGCTGGATAAAAGCTTATAGAACACATCTGAGGTTTTCCTTTTAAAATAGGAAATCTGCTTAGGATAGGTTCTTACTGTATACACAATATCATATCCTTCTTCCCATTTTTGGATCATTTCAGGGATAAGCTCCGGTGGATGCTGAAGGTCACCATCCATTGAAATCACGGCATTTCCATATGCATAATCCATTCCGGCTTTCACTGCCGGCTGGTGCCCGAAATTTCTGGAAAACTCAATAAATTTTACTTCTTCATACTGTTGCGACAGCTCCTCCAACTTCTGTTGTGTATTATCTCTGCTTCCGTCATTAACAAAAATGATCTCAAAATCATAATTCTTCAGCCCTGAAAAAACTTTTTTTATTTTTTCATGAACTAAAGCAACATTACCTTCTTCGTTATGTGCAGGAATGACAATAGAAATTTTCTTCATAGATTAATTTAAAGTGTAGTCCTTTTCAAAATCTTTGGTCATGAGCTCATAAATAACCCTTAGCCAAACTACGATACAAGGTACGGCTTTCAAAGAATATTTAATAATATAATTCTGTTTAATGAATTTCGGGAAAAGATCCGATGGGGAAAAGCAGGTTAAAATGATAACGAATACCAATAAACCGATAATAAACGGTGTTTTTTCTTTCTGAAGAGTGAACCAGATCATTACACCAGCCACCGCAATAATATACGTTGGCGATTCTGATCC